>CAUROG010000001.1:0-297554 GCA_963526645.1 uncultured Pelosinus sp.
GGTTCAAAGGGTCAGGAATATTATTCCCGCTCTGCCAAACGGCTCCCCTAGCATTATTATTCAATTTTTTACCACCATGGCACTATTAAGCTATATTAACTAAAAAAAGCTTACCCAAAGAGGATAAGCTTTTATAAATATCTAACAAAATATAAAACAGCTTCCCTACGATGGTACTAACCATATCAGGTTCAAAGGGTCAGGAATATTATTCCCGCTCTGCCAAACGGCTCCCCTAGCATTGTTATTCAATTGACTAAAGTATAGTATAAATCGCCTCTAAGTGCAATGGTTTTTTATTTTAACCTTTTCTATTCTACCATTTCCAACGCAATTTTCATCATTTGTGTGAAGGTAGTTTGGCGTTCTGCAGCTGTTGTAGCTTCCCCCGTCACTAAGCTATCGCTTACAGTTACAATGGTCAAAGCATTAACTCCATGTTTGGCAGCTAGACTATATAACCCTGCTGTCTCCATTTCTACAGCCATAACACCAAATTTCATCCAGCGTTTCCAATCCTCTGGATCATCATGATAAAAAGTATCTGTTGTTAATACATTTCCCACCTTAGGCTCAATACCTAAGTTTTGAGCAATATCATACGCTTTTTTTAATAACTGAAAACTTGCAGTAGGTGCATAAGTCATACCTGCAAAGCGTTGTAGATTAATATTAGAATCATGAGAAGCCGCCATAGCCATAACAATGTCTTTGATTTTTACATTTTCTTGTATAGAGCCACAAGTACCAATACGAATAATATTCTTCACATCATAATTTGTCATTAGTTCACTTGCATAAATGGATATAGAAGGAACACCCATTCCTGAACCCTGGACAGACACCTTTTTTCCATTATAGAATCCAGTAAACCCATACATACCCCGTACTTCATTATAACAAACTGCATTTTCTAAGAAATTTTCAGCAATAAATTTAGCTCTTAGCGGATCGCCAGGCATTAGCACCGTGCTAGCAATCTCACCTGATTTTGCATTAATATGTAGACTCATTTGTTTTGCCCTCCATTCTTCCATCGAAATATTATATCATTTTTAATACATACATTACAATTATTCTACCTCTTTTTAAATCGTTGTATGTCGAAAATCATCTGCAAATTTTTCCCTTACCTTTAAGAATTCATTCAAATTATTAAACAGTAAATCTACCAATACAGGATCAAATTGCCCACCTTTAGCTTCCTGGAAATAAGCCAGCACTTTCTCTAATGGCCAAGCTTTTTTATATACCCTATCACAACTTAATGCATCAAATACATCAGCTATGGCTGTTATTCTTGCAAAAATGTGAATGTCATCACCTTTTAATCCCTCAGAATAGCCTTTTCCATCATAACGTTCATGATGCTCTTTGGCAATAACAGCAGCTGCTTGCAACATGTGTAAATGAGAACCCTTTAACATATCATACCCAATGTTAGCATGAAGTTTAATAATTTCAAACTCTGCAGGTGTTAATTTTCCTGGTTTATTTAAAATTCCATCTGGTATACCTAGTTTCCCTATATCATGCATAGGAGCAGCTAAGTGAATCGTATCTACATCCTTTTCTGGCAGTCCAAGTTTTTCTGCTAAAAGACGCGCATACTCAGCCACTCGTCTTACGTGATTTCCCGTCTCCTTCGACCTAGTTTCCGCCACTTCTGCCAAGCGGAAAAAAACTTCTCGCTGTGTATCATACATCTCTAAGTGTAGTTTTAAATTCTCAAATGCCGAGGAAACGTTTAAGCAAAAAACATCTAATAAACGTCTGTCTAAATCACTAAGCCTTTGATCCCCTTCCATATAAATTAGATACACATAGTCATCTGCACTCTGCCAATATAAAATAAAATAATCTTCCAGAAATATACTTTGTTTTGCCGCCAAAACGTAATCTAATTTGTTACGAATATCTTGAGAAAGATTTTCATAGTTCCCCCTATTAAAGTCACCAGTGGCCGCCAAAACTTTAATTTCACCATCTTTTTTACGCGTAGCGGCAAAACTGGATACCTTTAAATACAAACTATTCTCGTTTAGTCTTAACATAGCAATTAACTGCATTAATACGCCAGTTGCAAAATTTTGCATCGACTGCATACGAAAAATCTCAGGTGAAGACTCTATAATTCTTTCTAATCCTTTTTTATTCATAGCAATTGTCATTAAATCCCTGTGTGAGCGTAGTGCAGAAATCAAGGTTGTCAACAATTTTTGTGCAGTTAATTCTGTCTTTTCCTTATAATCATTAATATCATATTCTACAATAACTCTTGCTTCTGGCGCTTCTCCAGGTTGCCCTGTACGTAGTACAATCCGTACTAATTTGTTATCCATGACTTCCCTAATATATTTTACTAACTGTAATCCAGCATCGGCCCTCTCCATGACCACATCTAATAAAATAAGAGCAATGTCTTCATGCTTCATTAATATTTCCTTAGCTTCACTGGCAGAGTAGACACTAAGAAGCTCTATCTTTTTTCCTTCAAAAATAAAACCATTTAGCACTAGTTTGGTAACAATATGTACTTCTTCTTCATCATCAACAATCAAAACCTTTATCGTGTCAGCTATCTTAGTATCTAATACATCTGTCTCTTCTGCAAATAATAATTCATCATACATGATTCCCTTCTCCTTTAGCTTGAAGACGTTCTGGAAGCTTTACCGTAAAAACAGTACCCATTTCCAACTGACTGGCACATTCAATAGTGCCTTCCATTTTAAAAACCACCAAGTTATAGACAATATGCATTCCAAGACCAGTACCGCCAGTACCACGGCGAGTTGTAAAAAAAGGCTCAAATATTTTTTTCACCACCTCTGGCTCCATGCCCTTTCCATCATCTGCATAAGTCAAGGTAACAATCCCATTAGCATAAGAAATAGTAATACTAATCGTACCAGACTCCTCTGGCTCATAGGCATGCAATATGGAATTATTAAGCATGTTAGAGATAATCTGCCAAAATGCACCAGGATACCAATTGACTTTAATGCCCTCAGGACAAGTCACATTTATCTTGTGCTGATTCTTTTTAAATTGAGGCTTCAAGCTTACCAAGACATCCTGTATGTATTCTCCTACTTCAAAATCCCGTTGCTCTTCAACAAGTTGATCGACGGCTACCTTTTTAAAACTGCGGATTAATTCTGCAGCACGCTCCAAATTAGTAGAAATAATTGTACTCACTTTCTTACAAGAGTCCAAATAGTTTTCTAAATCCGATTTTTTCATTTGGCTATCCAAAAATTTTTGATCAAACTCCCCTGTTATCACTACCAAGTGAGAAATTGCTGTAATACTATTTCCTACAGGCGTGTTTATTTCATGTGCTATCCCTGCTACTAATTCACCTAATAAGGCCATTTTTTCTGACTCTACCAAGTGACGACGAGCTTGCTGCAAATCATCTAAGGTCTGCCTTAAGGCAGAATTAGTATCTTGTAACGCTTGGGTTCGTTCAAAGACTTGAGTCTCTAACGCCCTATTGAGCTGACGAATTTCCTCCTCAACCTTTCTACGGCGACTTATGTTAATCGCCAATACTGTTACTAATAACAGCAATACCACAAATAGTACCACCAAAAACCAAACTAAGGCTTTATACGTTTCATAAAAGGTAACTGGTTTATTCACGATAACACTACCTGCTGGTAATTGCTCTTCCTCAATACCAGTCTTGCGTAATGTATTAAAATCAAACATATACTGCTGTATACTTTCTTTTATCACTGGCATATCAGCTGGTTTTGTACCCTCAAATACAATCTTTCGGGCCATTTCACCAGCTGCTTTCCCTTGGTTATACCCACTAGTTACTTTCCCGCCCAACATACCATGTTGTAAGTAAAAATCCCAGAAACAATATATTGGTACCCGACTTTTTGCACCAATTAAGTCTCCACTTTCCTCATAACTGAAGATAGTATCATTCTTGTCCACATTAAAAGTCATAAGTAGGACTATTGTGTCATCAGAAAGAGCAGCTACCTGTTCTAATACTTCTGACATGGCCATCTTTTCTAAGAATACAAATTGCACCCTCTCCTTAAAGGCAGGCATTATATTTTCTAGTAATTGTTTATTGGCTTTACCAACTGCAGTCTCATCATTAATGACGACAATTTTTTTCACCTGAGGCTGCAAAGATAAAGCAACATCAATAGTACTCTTTATATCAACGTCTTCAATGATTCCTGTTACCCATTCTTTGTCCTTTATATCCGCTTCATCAAAATAATTAACGCCACAAAAGATAATAGGAGTGAGGGGAAAAAGTTTCTGCTGGTATGTTACTGCAAAATCATAGGCTGCATCATCTGTAACAATCACTGCATCAAATTTCTTCCCTTTATATTTTTGCTCATAAAATGTATATAAGCTATCTAAATAACCAGGAGTAATATTATATTTTGTATCCATATAATCAAAAGAAAGTATCGCTTGCTTTTCTTGCTGAAAGGCCGATTTAATACCTTGTTCTTCTAATTTCACCCAAGGCATCTCAGAATGATAGGAATGAAGAACCAGGATCTCTTTTCGATCTTTATAGTAAGATTCTATATTGCCATTAGCTGCTGAATGTATAATATTGACATCTTTATACCCCGACAGAGGAATCTCTCCTGCTAATTCTTGTTTGCATAGCAAAATGAACGTCCCCCCCAATAAAAACGTAATAATTAGCACAGTTAGTAAAGTAAAAGAGACTGTATGTTTCACAGCTATTCTCCTCCTGCGTATCAAACGTTTAAATTCTTATATACAAGTTTCGCCATTTTTTATCCATAACCTTCCTATTTATTGCAGAATAATCCAAATTCATCACCTCAGCCCCTATCTAAAGATCATTCATTTTGCTGCGAAACTGTGTTCTTATTAAGCTGGAGACAAGTTCTCGTAATGCATATACTCTAAAAAATAAGACTTACAGCCTAGTAACTAGGTTGTAAGTCTCATTGTCTTACTATAATCATCCTTTTCATCCATAAATTCTTTTTAGATCACTCATGAAGGGAATTTGATCTATCAAGTAAGTGTATTAACCAAACTCGACCTATTGCAACAGCCGGTACAGCAATTAGCATACCAATAATCCCAAAAAGATGTCCAAAAAGCAAGATAGTAACCATAATAAATACAGGATGGACCTTAATTGCTTTACCGACCACTTTGGGGTATATCATATTATGATTTATTTTAAGTAAAACAATATAAAATAACAGCACTTTTAAAGCTAATAAAGGTGAATAGGACAACGCAACTAAAGTCCCTGGAACAGTAGCCACCACAGAGCCAATAACAGGCACAAATTCAGATAATGCAGACACTAATGCTAAAACATGAGCATAAGGTAACCCTAGGACATACATGCCTAGATAAACGACAGCACCTGAAAAAATGGAAATGAGCATCTGTCCTCTAATATAACCTCCTAGTACAATGTATACATCACCAAAGAATGCCGAAAAACGCTTAACCTGTAAGGGTGGCAAGAAATCAGCTATCGAGGATGCAATATTTCGCCCATCTTTTAACAAGTAAAACGTCAAAAATGGTACAGCAATCATTTCTGCAATCCCTGAAAAAGCACGAATCAGAGGAATAACTGATTCTTTAACAATATCTACAGCAAAAGCAACCGCATCCCTCAATACCTGATTGCCATACTCTGCAAATTCAGGTGGCAACATATTCACTACTATAGAAGAATCAAAATGAATAATAAAGGCCGGAAATTCTCGAGCAAAGCCAGCTAAATCAGGTAATATAGTACGAAAAACCATACTCATCAACACTACTAGGATACCAAAAAAAACAATAAGAACAAAAAAAACCGCCATCCCACGAGAAAGGGACCGGGAAAGCCGAATCACAATAGGATCGAGTAAAATAAATAACAATGCTGTGACAAATAAAAGTATCAGCACTGATTTTGCAAATATGTATAATACAGATACCATGCTAATAAATGCTATGAATAAAATAAAAATAGAATCTCTCCAAAGACTTCCCCATTGCAATGGAGTCATTCTCCTACTATTTTCTACCACAATCATCTCCTCTTAATCATAATCCATCCGTTTAGAAGGAACATCTACCTTTAAACACACGTCACACTATTTCCCAGTATGAGATTCTACTTTTCCTGAAATTCCCACGGCAATACTACTGGCTTTATTATCCCAAGCCTTATTGATTTTATCCAATATCTAAGACAAACTAAGGCTCCTATCATCGATAAAAACCTCTTATGGCTTCATCTCTTTCTAAAAAGAAAACCACTAAAAATTCTTACTCATGGTTACATATTCTATTCCCTCCTTTGTAGCAGTCTCTCCTGTTTCTTCCAAGCCAAATCCCTTATAAAAAACCACTTTACTTCTTCTTGCATTGCACCAGAGTGCCTTCGCACCTCCTACTTTTACCTCTTCCAATACAAAATTCAATAATTTGGTCCCATAACCTTTACCTTGCAATTCTTGCAACGTTGCAAATTTACGAAACTGAACACTACTCCTATTATCAAAAATAGAAATAACAGAAACTAACTCATCACTAACAAATAAACCGAAATGCCTTCCCATACTATCATCTTTTAATTTCACATATTCAATATTTTTTTCTGGCCACATGACTTTATGTCTTAAATTCCATGTTTCTTCTGCAGAAATCTCTCTTATATCTATTTTATTCTCCCCCTCTTACTAATTATTCCTAGATAAGCATGACTACTAGTATAAGCATCCCTCTTAAATATAACATATACGTGATGCTTACGTAATGGTCTATTTAAGGCAGATGCTTATGATATTCTAAAATAGACCCTAATTAACCTATCGAGTCTGATAACAATAGTAAAGTATTTCTGCATTTCACTTTTGTTACCACCGATTATATATTAACGGCGCGATGCTTATAGCAGCAAGATTCACCTTTGACATATAACCCTTATATTTTCTGATATATTAAAAAAGGCCTGTAAAACCTTGATTTGATACAAGATTTTACAGGCTTTTTGTTTCTTATTCCCATTCAATGGTAGAAGGTGGTTTTGATGTAATATCATACACAATACGATTTACACCCTTTACTTCGTTTACAATACGGCGAGAAATTTGATCTAGTACTTCATAAGGCATTCTTACCCAGTCAGCAGTCATACCATCTTCACTGGACACGATACGCAATCCCACTGTATAGGCATAGGTGCGTTCATCACCCATAACACCAACGCTCTTCATAGCAGGCAAGACCGCAAAGGACTGCCACACTTTACGATACATATCAGCATTTTTTATTTCTTCCTGAACAATGGCATCTGCTTCCCGCAAAATTTCCAAACGCTCTTCAGTAATTTCACCAATAATACGAATAGCAAGACCAGGACCAGGGAAAGGTTGGCGCCATACTATTTCTTCTGGTAAATTTAATTCTCTAGCTAATGCTCTAACTTCATCTTTAAACAAATCACGCAATGGCTCTACCAACGCAAATTTCATATCTTCTGGCAAGCCGCCTACATTATGATGACTCTTAATGACAGCAGCCGTATCCGTGCCACTTTCAATTACGTCAGGATACAAAGTACCTTGTACCAAGAAGTCAATTTCGCCTAATTTATTTGCTTCTGTCTCAAATACGCGAATAAATTCATCGCCAATAATTTTGCGTTTTTCTTCCGGTTCAACAACTCCAGCAATACGGTTCATAAAGCGCTCTGGTACATTTGCATATACTAGATTCATATTAAACCCTTCACGGAAGGTCTTAACAACCTGCTCAGATTCATTTTTACGCATAAAGCCATGGTTAACATATACACAAGTCAATTGATCACCAACAGCTCTATGTACCAATACAGCAGCTACGGAAGAATCAATACCACCACTTAAAGCACATAATACACGTTTATTACCCACTTGCTTACGAATGGCTGCAATGGCTTGCTCTACAAAAGACCCCATGTTCCAATCGCCACGACACTGGCAGATATCAAATAAGAAATTGCGAATCATTTTCATGCCTTCTGGTGTATGTACTACCTCTGGATGAAATTGCACGCCATAAATGTTACGTTCCGCATTTGCCATTCCTGCTACTGGGGTACTAGCAGTATGTGCTGTAACCACGAAATTAGCTGGAGGAGTTTCAATGTAATCACCATGACTCATCCATACTTGTGTTTCTAAACCCAATTCAGTGAAAACATCCGTATTCTGGTCGATAGTCAAATGAGTGTTGCCATATTCACGAGAATCGGAATGGGCAACTACGCCACCTAAGGTATGGGCAGTGAGTTGCATACCATAACAAATCCCAAATACAGGAATGCCAAGATCAAATACTTGAGGATCACATTTAGGTGCTTTATCTGCATATACACTAGATGGGCCTCCGGAAAAAACGATACCAACGGGGCTCATCGTTTTTATTTTTTCAATGGATGTCTTAAAGGACACGATTTCGCAGTACACACCGCACTCACGAATACGTCTGGCAATCAACTGACTATACTGACCACCAAAGTCCATAATTAGAATTAATTGGTTTTGCTTATTTTCCATAGTAAAAAAGATTCCTCCTACATGAGATATTAAATCAAAATATAGCACATAATGCTACTTATTGTAAATGCCCTTTAGCAAAGTTTCTTTCCGTAAATCACGGCAAATACATTTTCCATCTGCAGCCAAGCTTCTAATCGTATCTAAAATAATCCTGCTAACCATAGGCGCATCATCATAGAAAATATCTTTCAAATCCTGATGAGACCATTCTTTTACTAGCCCTTCACCATAATTTACTACAAAGTACAATCCTGCATAACATGCCCCAATTTCCCTTGCTAAATACACTTCTGGACAAATACTTTGACCAATAATATCAGCATGTCCTTTCATCATCGCTACCTCTGCCGGGCTTTCGAAATGACGGCCATCTGTATTCGCATAAATGCCTCGTGTAAAAACACGACCACTATAATGTTTATGAGTGGCCTCTACCAAAGAGCTGCGTATTTCGGCACACAAAGCATCTCGCATAACTAATAGATATTTTCCATCTAGTTCCACATCTTTACGCACGGATAAATCAAGATAATCATCAGGTATCACAAAGTCTCGAGGATCTAATAAATGGTTTGCTGTACCCACACCACCTTCGCTAATGATGCGCTTTACCCCCACTTTACGAAATACCCAAAAGATTTGCCTGGAAGCATCAGCCCGGCTTACCCCGCTGCGCCAGCCATGCATTTTACAAGTAAGCACTTGCTGATCATCTACACTAAACAAGGAAAAAATAGGGCTTAGTCCATAGGGTGTAGCAAACTGCACATGATCATCAATTAGCACGACTCCAGGATCATTTGCACCTAAAGGAAAATTACTCGATAAGGTTCCTGAACCACCAATTACTGCATATTCAACCTGTAAATCCATTCTATCCATCCTCTTTATGTATTTGGGATTAAAATATTACTCGAAGGTTTTTATAATATTATATTGAGTATTACGCTGTGCTGGTTTTCTACCCGCTTCATGAATAAGACTTACCATCTTGTCAATTGACATTTGATAGGACGTCCCTGCGGCCTTGACCACATTTTCTTCTAGCATAATGCTGCCTAAATCATTAGCACCAAAAGCCAGTGTCAATTGCCCAATATTCTGCCCTTGGGTTACCCATGAACCTTGAATATGTTTGATATTATGGAAATACAGCCTTGCCACAGATAAGGTCTTTAAATAATCCCAAGAAGAGATTCTCTCCCCACCCATCTGGGTATTACCTGGCTGATAGGACCATATGATAAAGGCGCGGAAACCACCCGTTTTCTCTTGTAAGTTACGTATTTTTTCCATATGTTCCATGCGCTGGGCATAGGTTTCTCCCATACCAATTACCATAGTAGCTGTCGTTTCAAGTCCAACACGATGAGCTGCTTCCATAACTGTTAGCCAATCACTGGCACTAATTTTCTTAGGACTTACTCTTTGCCGAACCTCATCCACCAAAATTTCAGCCCCACCACCTGGCAGCGAGTCTAAACCAGCTGCTTTTAGTCTTTGTAATGTCTCTGTTATGGACAGACCTTCCTTATTTGCAATATGTAAAATTTCAGCAGGCGAAAAAGAGTGAATGACAATGTTAAAGTTCTTTTTGATAAAAGTTAGTAATTCAACATAATAATTCAAACCCAAGGCTGGATTCAGACCTCCTTGGAGCATGACTTGCGTACCGCCTGCTTCAATCGTTTCTTTCAGCTTATCAAAGACAATGGATTGAGATAAAGTATAGCCATCAGGATGGCCTTCCTTACGAAAAAAAGCGCAAAATCTGCATTCACTAGTACATATATTCGTATAGTTTATATTGCGATCAATAACAAAAGTAACTATATCTCCTGGATGCATTTTCTGCCGCATTGCATTTGCTGCCTGTCCTAGTTCTAAAATATCTCCAGTAGACAGCATTTCTACAGCTTGATTCGTTGTTAGTATACTACTCATTTTACCACCTTTGCAAATTCAATCTCTGGTACTTTGGGGCTTAGCCCTAAACCATGAGCCATTTTATAATATGTCAATAACGCCTGTTCATGAGCAGGTGTAAATTGATAGTTTAATAAACCAATATAATGAACAATTTGTGCAGCTGTTAAGGAAAATTTACCTTGCACAGTATCTGCCGCTGCCTCTATATGGGATAAACCATAAGCAAATCCGCCCGTTACCTTCTCATAAAGCATTTGTACAGCCTCATTATGACATGCAGCAAATTCACGATTGACCACCCACACCGCATACACCATGGGAAGTCCCGTAAGCTTTTTCCACTCGTCTCCCAAATCATAATAATAATAACCCGGCAATCGATGATGATAAGCAGAAAGAGCATCATCACCAATAAATAGTACTGCCTGAGCGTCATCCAGCACCCCTTCATTAAGAGATAGGGGACTAATAAAATATTCTGGAGAAGCTTGATAGGCATGATGTAAGATGATTTTCAACAAACCATGGGAGGTAGCCGATTTTGCTGTCAGTGCAATACGCTCTTGGCTCAACTCCTCAATAGGGCATTTAGATACTAATACAATACTCTCCAATGCTCCTTCAGCACTAATGGATACATCGGGCAACAATACTAATTTATCACTATTTTGTGCATAAACAATGGAAGATACAGGACTAACATTTAATCTTCCACTAACAACCAGATGATTAAGTTCCGCCGGAGTCGCCGAATGTATATGAACATTTTCCCTAAATCCGCCATGAGATAACCCATAGTGTAGAGGCAGACAATTAATAAACTTGATATTTCCTAAACTTAACTTCTCCATATCATTTCACTCCACTTGAGATAGTAAGAGGACGGTAAAAAGTATCTCTTTCCACCGCAAGGTAACCAGTCTCTTCTACAAAACTGATAATTTCTTTTTTAGTAATACCTGTTTTGGTCGTAGCACCAGCCGCATGAATGATCTTCTCTTCTACTACAGTTCCATCTAAATCATCGGCACCAAAGGCTAACGCTAATTGGGCAATAGGCAAAGTCAGCATCATCCAAAATGCTTTTATATGTTCAAAATTATCTAAGATCAGTCGTGCTAAAGCAATCATTTTTAAATCTTCCCAAGAAGATACTCGCTGCAGGTGATCAAATCCAGTGTTGGCAGGATGAAAAGGAAAGGCAACGAAAGCTTGAAACCCGCCCGTTTGATCCTGAATATCTCGCAATGTGATTAAATGCTTAATACGCTGCTCTATTGTTTCAATATGGCCATACAACATGGTCGCATTCGTAGGCAACCCTAACGAGTGAGCAGTCGTAATCACATCAATCCATTCTGCTGTTGAGGCTTTGTTAGGGCAAATGATTTTTCGAATATCATCATCCAAAATTTCTGCCCCACCCCCGGGCAAAGAATCAAGGCCTGCAGCTTTTAATTGCTCCAACACTGTACGTACACTTAACTTTGAAATAGCAGAAAAATGTACAATTTCTACAGGAGTAAAGGCTTTTAAATGTACTTGAGGCGCAGTAGCTTTTACTGCAGCAACAATATCCATATAATAAGAAAAAGGCTTGTCAGGATGCAGAGCGCTCACCATATGTATTTCACTAAGATCAGGGATTTCTTTTACTGTTTTACTTACAGTTTCTATTACTTCTGCCTTCTCCATGACATAAGCCCTGTCTTGCTCCGCCTTACAGCCAAAGGCACATAAAGGGCAGCCAGACACACAAATATTCGTTAAATTAATATGCCTGTTCACATTATAATACACCTGGTTACCTGATTTACGTTCTTTAACACTACGTGCTAAACTAGCCAACTTTAAAATATCATTTTGTTGGTATAGTGCCAATGCCTCCGTAAAATTCAACCGTCCACCGCTACTTATTTTTTTTGCGGCTATCTCTATACTAGTCATTTTCTTTCCACCTCATCATCTTATGATGGTAGTTTGCCCCATAATCGTTTTTTCTTTATACAACCTATAATCTTTCGCGATATTATAACCTTTTCCCTGCCCCAAAATGCAAAAAAAAATAAGATTGCCTGCAAGCAATCTCTCAATGCCTTAGTATTCCATTTTCAGCATGCTGACTCAATAACTCGCCCACAGTAACGATTTCATAGCCCTCTGCCTTTATTTTGTCTAATAAAATCGGTAGCGCATCTGCTGTCTGCACAGGAGTATCCGATGCATGCATAAGAATAATTCCACCAGGTTTTAAACGCTTCATTACTCTTTCTATAATAACGTCTCTACCAGGATTTTTCCAATCTAAGGAGTCAATATTCCAAATAATCGTTTTATATCCTAGATCGTCTGTGGCCTTTAACGATTGCTGGCTATAATGACCGTTCGGAGGACGAATCAAAGTAGCATCTACACCTGTTATTTCTTTAATTAACTTATGTGACTTTTGGATATCCTCAGTTACCCATTCTTTTGTTCGATCACCATAATTTTCATGACGATAACCATGGCTAGCTATCTCATGCCCATCCGTGACCATACGTTTTGCCACCTCTGGGTATTTCTGCGCCCATGGCCCCATGATAAAAAAAGTCGCTTTCTGATTATGTTGCTTTAATGTATCTAAGATAGATGGTGTAAATTTATTCCCCCAGGAATGGTCGAACGTTAAAGCAACTACTTTGCGTTCTGTTCGCGTGCCAGCAATTGCCATTGGCCCTCCTGAAATAAGTTCTGCCACTTGCACATAAACAGCACCAATTGCAAAGAGTCCCACCATGCCATAAAATAAATGCCGATGATGAAATAATCGCCGCAAATTAAGAATCATAATCTTCCCCCTCCCACCACATACAATAGTATGTATGCGTTGAAGGTGAAAATTATGAAGAGAAAAAAGAATCTATGAAATTAATCATTCTTACTTTAACACTACTGGACTATTTATAGGCTCTTCCAATTACTTATAGTTATCTTCGAAGTTGCTCCCCCTCCTCCTATACTGCTACTGTTGCCCAGTCCTAACGCTGTTATCACCGACTCTTTGTAAGTAATGGTCGGTTGTGAATTTATATTTAAAGACCCGTTGGTATAAAACCCGGCGAGCTGTACATGATTAGTGATTTCTGATTTACCACTCCCAGACACAAATACTGTATTGCTAGATGACTCAGTGCTATTTAAATTAATACTGCTACTAGTCGCAACCAGCGCAGCATTTCCTCCCATCTTAAAGTCATTTGTAAACTGAACCGCCCCATTAGAATAAATTTCGGTAATAGCTGAAGTTGAAGCTTTATTTATAGAGCTTTTCGAATTTAAATTAATATCCCTCTGGGCTAATATGGTAACTTTTTCGCCATTTATAGCTGCAGTATTAGTAAGCTGTAAAGAACCTTGTGTATATATTTTTACCTTCCCATTATTAGTAGCTTGAATCGTACTCGCATTATCCATCATAATGTTACCAGTTACATAAATGGTAATATCATCACCAATAATATTAGATCCTGGGTTCTTTTCACTGGTTAAATTTAAATTACCGTTAATATATAAGGTTACTGCTTCTCCCTTTGTCGCTGTTAAAGAAGTACCGCTCATTTTGTAATCTCCAGAAGAATAGTAATTTCCTCCTGATAACGTAGCTGATCCTGTTACAGTAGCTAAATTTGTACCATTTGCTGTCATGACAGGCAAGGCTGGAATAGCGATTTCCAAAGTGTCTGGCGAAGTAGGTAATTGATATCCTCCTGCAACAGCTTTGCGATTCCAAGCATCTTGATTCATGACTGGAATATTGGGAGTATATGCGATTCCATGAATAAGCTCTGACGAACTATTAACAGTAATTGTACTACCAGAACCAACATCTCCCGTAATTGTAGGATTATTATCAATTTGGAGTTTTCCTCTTGAAAATGTAGTATATTTGCTAAATACATTGCCACTAATATTTACATTACCATTATTACCTGAGACATCAACAGACACAAGAACAGTTTTAGACACTCTTCCCACCGTTCCCGTCGATTTGATAACGTAATGATTTGCAGCCGTAAGGTTTGGAGAAGAAATGGGCGTATGGCTGGCATCCGAAGCTGAATAAACAATAACTTTATATCTCTTAGTATTCACATCATCTAGAAAAGGTCTATCGTTGTTAAGCCAGCTCCAATCAGGCGATGTATGATTAAACTCTGTAATGGCACGCTTTGCCCCTCCTTCGGCGGCATATTGTGCTTCGATGGCATCTCGGTTTATTGTGCCAAATTTAGCTTCATTGACTAGCATCGGCATTAAGCCAGCAATAAAGATTAATAGGACTATCATAATTCCTATGCTGATGACAGTGGCTGATCCCCTTTGTCCCATACTATTACCTCAATTCATATTTAAATCTCATTTAATGTCATAATCTTTGTAGTTATAACATCTCCCGATAAAAAGGTAATGGTTACTTTGATTTCTTTTTTTTTGCTATCAGTGTCAGAATCATCTTTAAAAACAAGCGAACTAACACGTCCTTTAGCTAATGTCTTAGTGGTTATTTCATTTTTGGTTATCGTAATGGATTTTTTCACCTTATCACAAGTTATAATTTTGTTAGTATCATATTGTATCTTATCCTCTGCTATACTTGAAATGGAAGAAGCATAGCGAAGTTCATTTGTGATTTCATTTAAAGTTTGTCTACCATCTTGTTGATTGACACCTTGTTGAAAAGAATAGTTATATAGCTTCAAAGAGGAGGGTAAGATTATGCCAATGCCTCCTAGTATAATAACAAACAGCATCATGCCAATCAACGTTTCTACTAAAGTAAAGCCCTTTTTGTTCATCATCAGGTCCCGCCTTGGGTAGGAAGTAAATAGTAATATTCCACAATTTCTACTGTCCTATTTATAACTTTTGAATTGATGGTTTCATCCCAGGTTACCATTATTTTATAGGGTTTTAAATCTGTATTTGTTTCTACTTCAGCTATCGTTAATGGGGTTGGTGTGATTATAAATTTGGTTCCTGACTTTTCTATCTTCGGGTCAACATTTAGCCTTCCATCATTCTTTTTTAACTCTTCCGCTGCCTGTTGTGCAAGATATACTGCATTATTATAATTCTTTGCTGATACAGCCGTTATGGTTGCTTGCCTATAGGTAAGTAAAATTGCTAACAATGCAACGGTTAATATGATAATTCCGACTAAAGAATCTATTAAAATAAAACCCTTTTGCCCACGCCCTATTCTCATTTTTCACTAACCTTTCCTATCCTTGTCCATCTTTAGAAAATTCCTTAGGTTTTACCTATTGAGTAAGTAAATTTCATGTACGTTATAATCCATTTACTTACCTTTTTGCTATTATTCGTGTAACCCTATAAAATCCCTTCATTTATTTCCCGATAATTTGTTAATAATTTACACATAAAAAAGAGGCTGCCCACAAGTTCGATAGACTTATGGACAACCTCTATTTTTTTACTAGTTTTGGTGACAAAATGGTAACATGTGATGTTTACCAGCATTCAAACCCATTCCTGCAAAAGGGTTTGAGGCTCATATTACATCATGCCGCCCATGTATTTTATTTCGCAACTAGAAATAACCAGACGAATATATTCAAAACATTTAATTGCCATCTTGAAAATAAAGGAATTTTTCTTTGTAAAAAATTCCCTTTGCTTTGATTATGTCATAATCGTTATATGATATTACTAATTCTAAATAGTTTGGTAGGTAATCAAAATATATTTTTAAAAATTAAGGTACTATCGCGGTACCATTTGCTTAATTTTCATTATTAGTACCGCCACACACTTTGAAGTTATAATCTGCCTAGCTTTAAGGCTAGTTTCATCCCATCTAAAAAACCTTTATTATATCGAATAAATGCAACTTTACATTCTCTATCAATAACGGCATCTATAACAGTTTCTATTAGCTGTCTTTCACCAATACAAGTTAAAAGTCCTTCTATTCTTTCAAGAGATTCATTATTATCTTCAAAACTACCTTGCCTATTGTTGACGAATTCTTGCCAAGCGAAATCAACATCTTTGGAATTCAGGTCATTATTAGTAATAATGTCTTTTATAGTTTGTTTCTCTGCATATTTTATCATTTCCCCATCTCCTAGTATAATTTAAATCGAACATATGTTTGGTCTATTACATTATAACATAGATCATTTTCAAAATCACACACACAATTAATTTATATTATTACATAATTCGACAAAACATAAGCGACCTACTCCGATAAGGAATAGGTCGCCAAAATCGCACGTGTAATAATCCATCATTACATCTCCTTTATTTTTATTTATAAAGAAATGACTTATCGGCGAGATTAAATATTTTAATCAACTTTTCTTCAACTTCTGGTGAAATGCTCCCATTAAAAGATTCAAATTCCGCTAAAGTACTACGGTTCATTCCAATCATACTTGCTAGTTTCGCCTGTGTAAGTTTCTTGCCTTCAATCTTTGTTTGTTGCCGCAATATCTTAACCCGATTATACATATGCTCCTCTCGGAAATGTATTGATGGTTAAAATAGTTTGCCCTAAAAAACAAAGAATCATTTCTTTACAAAATACTAATATTTCGTGACTAAAATTTAAATACCTGCACGAAAATTCTGAAAAACATAAAAAACTATTACTAGCTAACGTTAGCTATTACTAGCTTACAACAACCATTCTAAATGATATATTTTATTTGGGGTGGATTTTTATGGGAGATTTGAAAAATAGAACATATTTAAATACAATAATACCAATTTGGCAAGCTAAGAAAGTTCGAAAATTAGCCAAAGACACAAGGATTCCAATATCTAGATTAGCAGAAGAAGCGTACAGCGATTTATTAAAAAAATACGGCATAGAATTAGAACTGGAAGAAGAACTTACTGACTGAAGCAGCGGTAAGTTTTTTCTTTTTTATAAACAAGTAAAAAAAGTTTCCTTCATTATAATAGGTAAATTTCAATCAAGCATTTGCCCAGCCATCGCGCTGGGCTTTTTCTTTTTCATAAGCAGGAATATAATGTTATTTGTTGTAATAGTTAAATAATGATAATGAAAAGGATGTGGCAAAATGTTTGAACTGACAGGATCACAAGATGGCATAAGATTTAAATCTCAATACCGTGCATCAAATGAAAAAGAAGCAAAGTTTATTGTTGCCTCTTACTTAATGAGTGTACGAGAACTTTATTATACTGCAGATTTCTATGAAAAAGGGTGCATCGTAGTATTAGACACACCCAGCGAAAAAGCTACTATCGAGCTAACCAAAAAATTGAATGAAAAACTTTTTAATAAGTAAGCTACGCATCTGTATATAAATAATGTACAAAAAACCGTCTACCAATTCGTAGACAGCTCTTAAATAAAAAAAGGCCGCCAAACTCATAAGAGCAAGGCGGCCTTTGTGTGGATAAATCTGTTAGTAATACACTTTCAATGTGGATAACTTTACCATATATGTAATTTAATTACCATTTTATGGACAGTTTAAAATGTTACACGTAATCCTACTTTGGGTTTCTTCTCATCAAATTCATATCCTGCAACCAGACCTAAATATTTACCATCCTTAGTAATTTTACGACTAACTCCATAACTAACTTCGTCTATGCCGCTTGGTGTAATGCCTGTAAAACTAGGATAAATAGTTATGTCACGAAGTACTTTTTTATAGGCAAATACATTATATTGATTAAGCGTTATGTCAGTGCTTACAGGGAGGTTGGCAACATCTTTTAAATCAACTACCTTATCAGGATTATTAGGATCGGTCACGATTGCAAAGTCGGCGCCGTTTTTTTCTATATATTTGGTGACTACCTTTTCAACTTCCACTGGCACTGTTTTTATAATCGTGTCAGGTGGTTTATTTTTTAACTCTGCAATTTGCTGTGCTGCTGAATCTAACTGCTCTTGCATCATCCCAACCTTCGCATTGTGGGCCGCCAAACTAATTCCTGTGCTAGTTTCTGCCTGTACTTGGCTTTCGGCTGCTACAAGCTGTGTAGGTTGGAAATACTGATAAGAAAAGCATACAGCAGCAGCACATACAACGATAAAAATAATAAGCGAGAGGATAACTTTCCCCCTCGCTGTTAACGATTTAAACATATTTAGACCTCCTACCATAATTTTAATGCTGAGACGTAATGGAATGTGTTTTTTGCACGGTTATAATAGCCTAGCGCATTTTCTTCCCCGACATCGGCAGCAATATAATACTGATCTCTAAAAATATCTCGCAACGTCCCAAGGTCACGAATATTGTAATCCCATTGCCTTTTCCTTAGAAAGTTTCTAACCACAACGTGAGAGGTAGGACACCAAATACCGGCATAGATAAAGCAACGTGTATCGTCTAAAGTCTCTACTTGCTTGAGGTAGGGGACATACATTTCAAGGCAATCTTGAGCAAGAATTATTTGCTGTGCTGCTTGGCCTTGTTCTGAGTTTAGGAGATTTCTTAATTCTTGCTTTTCTCCGCTATCTCGAATGCCTGAATAAGTACGGCCCATAAATTTATGGCCACCGTCAATGTAACTTAATAGGCTATCCCCTCTACCGCCAATACCCTCCCAAGATGAAACGCCCATACAAGGGTAATCTCCTGCTGTAGAGCAGCAAATGTTATCATATCCACCCTCCACGCCAGTATTGATAATTCCAAGTGCAATTTCTTTTGCTAGTTGTTCATTTGTCATTTATTTAATTCCCCTTTCGTCTCTTATTTGGCATAGCTTACTGCGTAGAATAGCAGGAACATATTGCCCCCAGCCTATACGATCAAAGTTATCAAAGATACTAAGTGTTTCCATTACCCCATAACCAAATATCATAATCGTTCTGAGAGTATGATTCATCCCCATTGAATTGTCTGAAAGATTCGCAAGAGCCACCATCACAAGGATAAACACTTTGCCTTTTAGACCGTTTATGCCAATCTTGTAATTCAACGTATTGGTAATCCAAGCTGCGTACATGCCAGTTAGAAAATCTACGCAAATTAAGGTCGACAAGGAGTTAATAGGAAGATCAATGCCCCCCACAAGAAAAGAAAATGCCCCGCCAATAGCGGAACATGTGACCAAGGTATTGAGTTCTATTTTTAAGTATTCTAACGCTGATTTTAAGTATTCTAACAATACCCCACCCCCAAATTATTATAAAAAATAGAGCCTCTTGGCTCTTACTTGCTCCTGCTGCAATCTTGATTTGTACATTTACCATCGTTTTCTTTAGCCCCGCAGATAAAGCACCGTTTAACCATTTATCTCACCTCGCTTTGCATCGTACTCAGCTTTTAAAGCCGCGTAGTCAGCCTTGATGCTAGTTAGTAAATTAGTATTATCTGACAGTGTAGCCATACTTAATGCACTAGATAATTCAGCAAATTGCGGTTGGTATTCAGCATCCAATGTAGATAACTCTTGTTGCTTTATTTCGTCTATTGTTGGCACATAAGGCGCGTATGTATGCTTGCCTTTTAACACCTTATAGTCTCCTGTTAAGGCTTCTTGCCATTCTTTTTCTGACAACTCTATATTAGGTGCAGGAATGTTTTTACCATGAATATCTTTTGTATAAAAACCTATATATTTACCTTCATTATCATAATTACCATAGTACATTTAATTGCCTCCTTTTAATTTCCAACCGCGAAGTATTTTGCTGGAGCATTCCCAATGTTGGCTGAATAATAACCGAATCCTGTATTGGATATAGAATTTGATCTAGGTACTCCATTTGATGCTCCTGATCCACCAAAGACTAGCGAATAGCATCCCGTCGGAAAAGCAATGGGGAAAGTATAATTCCCATCTGCTGTAACACTTCCCCATTGCAGTATTAATCCATTACTTAATTTTTGATAACCATTTGATGCAAACGAATGTCCTGCGTCATAAGCGGTATCAGTAGGTATTGCTGGAATCCCAATTAACCCACTATAAGGGATAGCTATATCCGCAGTTCCATCAAAAGCAACCCCTGCTATTTTTCTTGCGGCAGCTAATTTAGTAGATGTAGCCGCATTGCCCGAACAAGCACTAGCGGTTGTAGCTGTGGCTGAATTTCCAGTACAACTATCCGCTGTTACTGCAGTGACGGGAATGCTTATAGCAGCACTTCCATCAAATGAGGTCGCTGCACCAGTAACCTTACCGCTTATAGCAATCGTTCTGCCTGTCGCAAGTCTAGTTGCTGTTCCAGCATTTCCTGTAGTAGTAGTAGCTGTGGCTGAATTACCTGTACAAGTTGCTGCCGTATCAGCGGCGGTAGCACTTGCGACTTTTCCAGTTATCCCGATAGTCACTGCATCATTGGCAGCATCGGGTGACAGTGCAATATTTGTACCTGCAATGAGAGTCAATGTGTCCGTAGCCGAATCTGCTTGTATCGTCGTTGATCCTACGAGTACATTACTAAATGCCATTTGATTAACCTGTGCGCCTACTTCTATCCCATCTAGCTTGGTTTTATCTACGGCTGACTCAAGTCCTGCGCTAGACTGAGTAGCTACAGGATGTGTATGCCCTGCTGTAGCAAAGGCATTAGGTAGATTGCCTCCTACCTTCTCGGCATTGAGATTGGTGCATACAGTGCCATTGGCAACAGGTATATTTCCTGTGGCATTGCCAGGACTTAGCCCCTTCAATGTCCCTGCATTGACAATCTGACCAAGCCTAAGTCCCTCAAAGTTTGTCCTGATATCATTTGGCCCAGCGGCGATTGTCTGAGTATCCGCTGGGATTGCTGCATTATATGCCATTGTATAACCTCCTTAGTATCCTGTGTAATCTAAAATTGCCTGACCACCAACATCCGTCCCGCCAATATTTACAATCCGAACCTTTGCAGATGATAAGGTATAACTAACTAATTCTGCTTTTAAGCCTAAGCCTATAGATGTTGGCAAAGGGTAAACCTGCTGATAGTAAGTATGATCGTATGGTATATCAGTTCCACCCACTGCAACAGTAGTAAGTTTTCTGCCGCTATAATCAGGGACATCTACTCTGATTGTAAATTGGTTGACCTCTGGTGTCTGCGTAATATCAGTGGTCGCTAAGAGTACTCTAAAATCAGCGTACCTAAATGTAGCCTGGATAGGTGCAAAATTTGTCCACTCTGTCCATACTGTACTGTCTTGGGAAGTGCGGAATTGCAAGGTTGCCGTAGTCCCTGAGGTGAAGAGGATGCTCGGCTGAAATATGGTTGCAATGTTGGCTGTGATTATGCTTGACATATCTTTGCGAGCACAGGTGTATATGCCTGATGAGGCGAACGAACCTGACGTACTGCCACGCTCAAACTGAACCCATTCAATGGTCGCGCCCATTGTACCTGTTGATGGGAAATTATAAATACTAACAATACGCTCATTGCCAGTCGTTGTTGGTGATGCTACGAATGTCAAGGAATACACCCCCCGAGTAGCATCATAAGCAAACACACCCTTTTGAATAGCACCACTATTCTGCCATAAACCAAACTTCTGATTTGCGCCTATAGTTCCTTTTATAATCATGGTGTATGTTTGGTTTTCTATGATATCCTCAGAAAGCGTATATGCCTTAATTAAATACGCATTTGATGAAACTGGCACATTAGAGTTTAGTATTAAACTGTGTCTCGCAAGCTTTAGTACACTGGCCCCACCGATATCACTAAACTTAGTCGTAGGATAATCGCTAAATTTTCCTGGCAATGTCGCATAGGTAAACAGAGACTGTCCAAACTCTGTGTTACTATGTGTGCCAGTGGCTAACGCAATTTCGTCATAGGTGCTAATGACATTCTTGGGCAGTAGATTAGATATCGTTACGCTTGCCATTGCTTCTTCCTGAGAATATCTACCACTGCGGTTGATAGCTTTCACATGGAATTTCCTTGTAATCTCAGTATCAACAGGAAACTGATACATCGCCATCGTTACGCCTGTCTGAATTATGCTACCATTGTCAAACGTAGATCCTTCACGGATTTCATAGGCTACAACGTCAGCATCGGCTACCTTGGTCCATGTTAGTAATACATTTTCGCCATTTTGCGAAGCTTGAAAATTAGTTACATTCGAAGGCTCTAGGATTGCGTAGAAATGCTCAAATACTTCGTCACTGTAGAAATCGCTGTTATTCTTAGCCTTGAGCATAAACTTGCAATCTCCGCTAACCGTGGGCTTATAGGTTGCCTTGAGCTCCTTGGTTTTTGCTACGTAATCCCCTGTTTCCCATGTGTAGCCAACTTTCAATTGGTACTCGAAAAGGTCTAGCTCTGGAATGCCATCCCATGTAATGATTAACTCTGATCGGTCATTGGAATTCTGAGTAATCACTAGATTCGTTGGCATCGATGGATTAAGATTGTATATGCCTTCTATTTTTGCAGGGTATTGGGAATATACGCCGCCTATATTGATAGCCTTGATCCAGAAAGTCTGTGAGGTTTCATCGGTAACAATGACATCAAAGTAAGCTCCTGTGACACGTTTACCAATGATTGCACCTACATCCCATGTTGTGCCTTTTCTGATCTCAAAGTATGCCACGTCCAATGCACTTGGCGGGTCCCAAAAGAGCGTAACTCTACTATGATCTGATATGGATTGCACAGCAGCAAAACCAGTGACATCCATTGCCTCAATGCTGGCCTCGATACTTAGATTTAATGCAGTCGAGTAATAGCCAGCGGCATTCTTGGCTTTTACCATGACCTTATAGCTTCCACTAGCAGTGACTTTGTATCGTACCGTAGTTTCCTTTGTTGCTGTGATTGCCGTTGCTGTATCCCAGTTAGTGCCTAGCCTTACTTCGTATTGAGATAAGTCTTTGTCAGTAATAGGCAACCATGTGATTACCAAGTATGTGCGGTCATTAGAGTCTTGTGTAATACTGCCACTTGCTGGTGCATTAGGTGTCAAAGTATATTGCTTTGTTATATTCGTTGCATTTACCGAGTATTTTCCTGCTACATTGACAGCTTTAATCATGTATGTGATACTGCCAGCGGTTGCCAGTGTAGTCTCGAATACCGTTGACTTTAACTGAGTCGCTATAATAGATGCTGTGTCCCATCCATTGCTCCCAAGTCTAATCTCATAGTAACTAATGTCAGACTCGGTATTCGCTGTCCATTGCATACGCAAGCGCGACCTATCATTATCCAAGGGAGTAACAGAAAAACCAGCTACTTGAGCTGGTTCAGTGGTAATGTCTATTGATTTTACGGCTGGAATCTCAGATGGATTGCCGCTGTTATCTACTGCAACAACGCTAAAATTATACTGTCTACTACTTGCAGCGGTGTACGTGTACCGTGTGTCTAATATTGGCGTGTGAGTTAATATAGTACTTCCTTCTGATATTTTATATCCACGCAAATCAATATCAGTAACAGCGGGCCAACTTAGCTGTATTTTGGTAGAGTCGGTAGCATCTATTGTAACGGTTAGGCTTGGCACGTTTGATGGAGGCACGTCTTTGCCAGTGATATAAATAGGATCGGAAACGGCCCCATCCGATGCAATACCCATCCTATTTACAACCTTAATGCGGACAATATAATTCAATCCTGTCTTAACATTATCTACAATAAAAGCACCGTCTGAATTTGTTTTACCCGCATCAGCCCACGTTGTTCCATCGTCAACGCTGTATTCTAATCTCGCCTCGCTAAAGTTTCCGTAGTTAGGTAAAGCACAAGCGCCCGTTATATAAGATATTATAGTTCCATCAGCCTGACGATAATAAACTTGTGCAAGCTGTATGTCTGATACATCAGGTGGTGAAGAGGTCGGATTGGCAAGTTTAGTTATATTTATTACAGGCGCAACGCTTCCCATTGTGTCGTTGTAAAGATTAGGGTTGTATTCCTGCATCACCATTTCAATACTTAGCCCTTGCGGTTCAGTCATGCTCATAATGCGGTAACGCTTATATGCAAGTCCTGGCTCGGTTACTTGCGTGATAGGATCATAAATGCCTACTACATCACCAATCGTGCGGTTTAACGCCCTTTTGTTAGTCTTGTATCTTATCCACTCGGAACAGGTTTGGGCTTTGTTGAGGTGAAACCATGCTTCACGACTAGCCTGTTCAAAATTGTTGATTCCGTAAATTTCTATTTTTTTAATAAGCGGCATTTTATTCCTAAATTGCTGCTGTCCTGCAACTGCCGTTTTGTCAGCTTGAGCTATAACTTTTGAGTACTCATACTGAGGATCAATATAAGTAATCTGTAACCGCTCAATGTCTTCCTCTAAATCTTGCCACCATATTTCGATATCTTCGTCAGGCTTAACATTAAAAATCTGGCTCACAGGCTCGGGCTTATCTACCAAAATCCCATGCATACCTCTCTGATAGGTTCGGTAACCTCTACAAGTAGCTAATATTTCATTAATCCAGTCTTGGTGACTTTTTTTTTCATCTAGGATCAAATTTACAGTAAATCTTTTCTTACCGTTTACTATTTGGTCAAAATAAGCAGCAGCATTAAGCACACCGTATATATCGGCCTCATTCACGCTCATACCGCAAGCGTCAATAGATGTCATGTAGTCTAACACACACCATGCAGGATTATCTGTCCAATCTTCATAGTAAGTAGTTGGTGAGGTATAAATTTTAACTATGCGGCCTTTTACTATGGTAGTCACGTTATAGTCACCGTTCACTTTTTCGCTTGAAGTTGCCGTAATAGCCAAATAAGCATCATATTTAAGGCCACCGACCAGCTTAGCTTTATCCTCTTGTGTCGCGCCAGTAACACGGCTATCTATTGGTTGTTCGCCATCACCTATATAGGCGGTGTATGAGCATCCTTCCAATCCAGCCTGCGTTACAACCGTTTTATTCAAAGTAATTGCTGTATTATAGCAAGCAGTTACTTCTAGTCCAGGGATATCACTAGCTTTTTCATTTGGATAATAACTGGTTGCTACCCATCCACTGTGTGAGTTTATAGCATCTAATAATTGTTGTACCGTCATATTTCTATGTATAATACGAATTTCTCTTGTTGTGTCATGATTCAACTCTGTAACCCATGTTGTTCTTTTGTTAGGATCAAAGCCGCTAAACGGCTCTACGCCGATTGTTACCGTAGCATTTGGATCGAGTGTATTTTTCACAGAGAGCATCATTCTTGTTTCTGTAATTTTTAAAATTCCATTATCATTCAATCGCACATCGGAAAAGCCTTTTATTCTTCCCACGCCAAAACTAATTAACTTGTTTTGAACCGTCTTACCATCATCTGCCCAAATTACATTTCCAGCACACTTTACCTCTCCGTATATAAGGGCCATTACCATACTGGAATTGGTTTGCGTTTGCAGCGTACCGAATGAATATGTAGGACTAGCGTTTTTGGACTTAGCACCGAATAACTTATTCGTTATCGCGCTGATTGCATAACTTTCTACTGTTTTCCAAACAAACGTCCAAAAAGCATTGGCGGCTATGTGTGCCATCTAAATACCCCCTCTATGCGGCGTGAAATTAACGACAATCTGCACTTTTCCAAGCTTTCGCCAGCCATACAATGGACAATTTCGTCATTGCCTATATAAACCCCGACATGGAGAAAATTAAATAAAGCACGAATAGCGATTACGTCCCCCGATTGCATTTGCTCAAGGGGTATTCGCGTTCCATGCTTTTCTAATAGTCCTATGAAGTATTCAGTAAACGACTCTTGTGGAGGCCAGTCGTAGCGAGGTATTTCAGGATACATTAAGTAAACTGGCAACATGCACCCTAACGCCTTACCACCTGAATCTAATTGCTCGTAGGGCATACCAATGAGTTTAATTAAATCGTCAGTTATCATGTTCTTATTACCATTTGCTTTGGTATTGACGGATGACCTCCGTATCTTGTTACGTTGTTTCGCTCGATACATGCGGTCAAGGTCCCATCACAAGAAGTTAGAGAACTAGTACTACGGCAACGATTATCGGCCCCTTTATAAACAAATTGACAAGTAGGACCATAATCCATTACAGGGCCTTCTTGGGTAAAATCCACAGTGTCACGTTCTACGTTGCATGTAAATTGGCTTATAGTCATTCGTAGACTATTCAATATGCCCTCAAACAACCATACTGGCCCTTGATCTAGATGATCAATATAAACCTCTTGAATTTTGCACCGCTTACCTTTTAAAGCCTTACCGTTATTGGCGATATACGCGGCCCACTCTTGCCATTTATTAGACATTTCAAGAGATACTTTTTCTTTATCTCCCTCGACGGTGGTTTTTATTTCGCCTCGTTTTATGTCGGCGGAAGTGTAAGTTTCACCTTCAAAAACTAAATCCACATTGTCATTAGCAACGAATCTAAACGTCAAATTATCCTCTGCATAGATAGTTAGCAGCATTCGCGGGATAATTTCCGCTGCTTGTGTTACCGCTTCTAACTCAGGACTCATGCCCTTACTCACCTGACATCACCTGCACAATCGGTACGCTAAAGGTCTTATACCCTAATTGATCAATTTTAAAATCTAACTTATCAGTATCAAAGCGCACTATGTACCACTGATCATTGCCTCCTAGAGGTCTGCCGTTTTCATCCTGTTTCTTCCACTGGAAATTAAATGCCCTCAACTTGCCTTTTCTGGCAATAAAAAAAGACCTCATGGCCTCAAATGTAATAGGTGTTTTCTCAAATTCTAATGTCCAATAATTCCGCTCATTTGTTCGTAAGCAAGCCCTTTGTTCGTGAGCTGTGTACTCACTATCAACTTCGGTTTTAAACTCAATTGCCGAAGAATGGGCGCGATTATATTTTATATTGAATGTTTCTAATGCCATTATTTCACCGCCTGTTTAGCTGCATTCTTCATGCTAGTTTTTTCTCTCAGGGCAACTTCTACCGCTGTAAGCATCTGTGGTATTTGAGCCTTAAACATGGCTTGCCCTGCTGCGGGGTCAAGAGATTGAAAGGTTGGATTTATTTCTACTTTTATACTAGTATCACCGCCAGTAGATGCATTAGAACTTACAGCACCGCTACCTGACCTAACAGTACTCAAGTCAGGTATTATTGTACCGTTTTGATCAGGCACAAATAGCTCAGGACGTTTTTCACCGACAATATAAGGTTGCCCCGCTTTAACTGGCCCTCCCATTTCCCTTTTAGGAATAGGAGGCATTGCGCTTGCTGTGGTCGTTGATGTAGCAGGGTTTTTTTTACTGCCAAATAAATTGCTAAATATACCGCCAAGGAAAGAACTTTGACTACCCGCATTATTGACCTTCCAAATATTATTAATAGCTTCAGTAGCCATATCCATCCAAGCATTTTTCCAAAAGTCTTTGAACGTTGTAGTGTGTCGCATCATACCATCAAACATAGTAGCCATGTTTTGCCGGATTACTCTTGTTTTATCGCCTAGAGTATCAACTTGGTTAGTTAGCTGCCCTATAGTAACAAGCTGCTGCTTATACGCTACAGAGTCCTTGCCTAATGTATTCTCAATTTCTTTTAATCTTGCTTTTGCCAAGTGCAAATTATTTACAGCGTTCATTAACTCTAAAACATCGGCTTGTTCTTTCGTGTAATCATTACCTAAGCTAAGTAGATCATTCTCTTTGTTGAGGTTATTATCCTGAATGGCCTTATCATAGAGAGCCTTTTGATCTGCAAGCTGCTTCTTTAATTCCTCTGTAGCCGCTTGACTGGCTTGTTTTGATAACTCAGCAGATTTAACCTTTAGGCGACTGGCTGCATCGTCCAACGCAAGTATATCTTTATTAGCCTCAAGAAAGTCTTTATGCTGCTCCTTAAAAGACTCTTTTTGTTCCTTGGTCATATCCTTCCAGCTAGTTTTTCTTTCGTCAAGATCGGCTTTCAATTCGGCATTTTTATCAATAATGTCTTGCGCTTGGCTTTCAAAATCACCAGCCATATCCATATATTCCATAGAGGTTCCTAGAAGCTCACTGACACGCTTTTTAGTAAGCTCTTGACGTTGGCTAACTATGTCATTACTCACGCCCATGATACTCTCTTTTGTATTGATAAGATCAAGGGCCATAGCGTATTTATCCGCACTTATTTTATCTTCGTCAAACCTACCATTTACACCATGCTTGAGATTGTCACGAAACTGTTTTTCAACTTTATCATCAGGCTCTTTCATGTTTGCACCAGGAACCGTCTTTTCTTTCTTGCCGGCTTTATTTTCGACTATACCGCCCATGCCATCAGTATTTTTAGCAACGAAGTCAGAACGGATTTTTGCAGATAATAACTCTTGATCGTTTGCATTTCTCAATGCTTGGCTTGCCCCTACGTAGTCGCTGTAAGTAGAAGTCCTTTGTTGAGTATATTGGTTAGCTTTATTCCTATATTCTTGGGCTGCTGCTAACTTTGCCGCTTTCTGTTCTGATGTCTTCTCAACCGATACACCAGCGTATACGTCAGGATCATTTACATCTTGTTCCTGGTAATCAGCGATTTTATTATAAACACCAGCCATGAAATTAAGATAAGACAAGTAAGCACGTTCCAAAACTCCCAACATCTTAATTTCATTTTCCATGTTGGTTATTTTGGCATTGGCCCATTCTTTATTATTCTTTGCATCGGCTCTTAAATTCTCACCGTCTTGAAGCAAAGCCCTTGCCAGTTCTGCGCTATGTAATTCTTTGGCCTTCAAGTTTCTATCAATAACATCACGATTTATTTTACCGTTTTCAACTACATTTTCAGAGTTTTGAGTATTAGCATCATTATTTTTATAAAGTTCATCAGTAATAACGGATTCAAGATAAGCCAAATCTTTTTTAATCTTCTGGCCCTTCTCGCTCGTTTCATCAACCTTCTTTAATGCTTCGGCCTGCTTATCATAAGCATCTGACACGGAAAGAATGAATTCCTTCTCTTGCTTAATGCTCTCAACTTTGCGGTTTAATGTCTCAATGCGGTTTGCTTCTGCATCGGCTTGTTTTTGCACCGCATTATTAGCCTCACCCATGCTTTCAGAGTAAGTATACATTGCACCACCAGCAAGGATTAGTAAAGGTACGATGTTACCCATTACTGCCGCGCCTATTGCTTGCGCTCTTGCAAGATTGGTGGTAGCTGCCGTAGCTGCTATTTTTGCCCCTGTATTAACTTCTGTAGCTACTGTTTCCGCTGTAGTTATAACCGTTTTTGCAGCAGTAGCAGCAGCGATTGACTTTATCGCGGTATACAGGCTAGTAGTCAATCTATATAAGGCATATAGTTCTATTGTCCACTTCGCCGTATTTCCTGCCGCCTGATACATATTTGATGATATGCTAGTCAAGCCAGTAAGAAAATTATTAAATGATTGAATTTGCTCTTTGATATAAGTTGCTAATCCTGCATTAGCTGCACCACCAACCAACGAATCAAACAGCGTTTTAGTAGTTGCCATCTTTCTTGCAATGGTATCTAACTGAATTGCTACTTGTTCATTTGTAAAACCACTTGAATCTACTGCATTTTTCCACATACGAATTATTTCATGATAATCGGAAAGAATTGCTGTAACCTTAGATACTTGGAACTTGCCACCACTTAGGGCCAGTTCTAATTTAGATGTATCCTTTTCAGTGGTTTGTATGGCTAAGGATAAGTCCAGTATTCTGTCCTGTACGCTTCTGAAAGATTTTGTGCCATCTTCTTTGTAGTTATATGTTGCAACGCCTAACTTATCCATTTCTTTAATGGCTTTATCTGAGTTTATAGACACAAATAATGATTTTAAAGATTGTCCTATCTCTGCCCCGCTTCTAGCGGTGTTACGAACACCAGTAGCAACTAGAGCATTGAAAAACTCAAAACTAGCACCTGCTTGATGTGCAGATGTTCCGGCTCGTTCTGTGGCTTGAGTCAAGTCATTAGCACTAGCCGCCCCTGTATGAGCAACTTTAGTATATACGTCTAATATGCGATTGCTATTATTGGTAATGTCATTTACCTTTTCTGACCTCATGCCAAACTGAGCCATTGCAGACTCTACGCCTTTTACAGACTCAGCAAGAGGGAAATTATCAGCAGTAGCCATTTTAGCGGATTGAGACACAAGAATATTAACGGCATCAACTTCCTTGTACATACGTCCCCATGACCGTCCAGCCTCAATTACCTCTAGGCTAGCCTCGCCATATTTACCCGCTATACTTGCAAAGTCAATTAGCTGTTGATTGGCTGCCGCTTGATTATGCTCAATTTCAGGAATAACCTGTTTGACTCCTGCCATTGCTTGCTCAAGCTCTTTCAATTTGGTAATCGTTTCCATAGGCAAGGCGAATGCAGCTACCAAGGCCCCGCCAGTCATAAACCAAGTTAAATGGCTTCGCATCATTTCAAATAATTTATTATTGGAATTTAACACATTACCTAAATTCCCATGTTCTTGGGCCAGTCGCCTTGTTCCTGTAGCACCATCCGTCAAAGCCGCATTGAGCTTATTATTTGCACCTATAACATTATTAACGTCCCTAACCAATGCATCACTACCGCTGCCTTTTGCAACATCACTCAATAATTGATTGCTGCGCTTTGATACTTGTTCCTGCGCTACAATAACCCTATTCAGCCTAGCAATCGTTTGGTCTGAAAGATTATCCTGAGAGGCGAAGATATTATTTTTAAAGCTATTCCCTTGAGTATTTAACTTTTGCTGCGCGGTCATTACCTGCTCAATCTTGGCAACTAAATTACCACTAACAACATTGGCCTTCTCGTTCACTGTATTAAATTTATTTATAAAGTCGCTTATATCTGCCCTAACAGGGGCTACAATCCCGCCAACTTCCGTATCTGCCACATATTCACCCCCTTGTTTTAAAAATCTACAATATCGTCATACTCTGTTTTAGCACCGTTCATCTCGCTATTACTAATGGATAAAGCCATAAGTTCGCGTTCAGTACTATTTAAATACTCTTCCTTGCTCAGTCCACACTCTATTCGATAATAGGCATATTCTGCGGCATAATCTCTTCTTCCATCTTTTTTTTTGACCCATTTACGGCAGACATTACTTCCATTTTTTCAAGTTGTTCAGGTGTTGATTTTGATAGTTGGTAAGCTAAAATTATATGGTCCATATAAACAGGGAAATAGCATGGCTGCATTGCATCGACCAAAGTTTCTTTATTAAACTGGTTAGTATGTATTAGTCCCGCGTGCAGCAAATTGATTAAATCGGTGGTTTTCATCATTCCAAAAGCACTATTTAAAGCATTCAAGATTAATTCAGGAGAAGTTATTTCCTTTCCATCTTGCATTTTGTCGGGATAATCATATTCAAGTTGTCGCATTGAACGAGTATTAAAAATTACTTCATATTCTTTATCATTTAATATAACTTTCGGCATATCGGGAAACAATTCCGTGAGCTTCATAAAGCCTCCTTATAAAGAAAAGGCAGGTGTTACCCCGCCTATATTATTAATCATATGTGATTGCCCCATCGGCAAAGGTAAGTCTGCGATATGGATGTTTCACACCGTCAATTGTACCGTCACAAGCAAAAGCTGTGCCTTTGAAAGAGCATGTTGCAAAACCTTCACCTACAAAGTCGTAACTTAAACTTCCTTGCACCTTGAATATTTCAACGCCTACATTTTTTACGCCCTTACTTGTGCTACCACGCTTAGTATCACATTGGATTTTAAAATAAGCTCCAACAGAATCACTAGACTCAATAACTTGATTCATTTCAGGAGTTACAGGGCCAACACCTGCGGCAACATGTTTAATTGCGGCCTCTCCACCAATCATTACAAGGGCATCCATCGGAATTTCTTCATTTTCCCAAGAAACATCGAGACTATCAAAGGTTGTTTCTTTATCCCTCAGACGTTCATCCCCTCTAGATTCGACCTCTTTAGTTTTCTTAGACATTTTTAGAAATTTAATCCCTGGAATGCTGATTGCAACAGTGTCATATGTTGGTTCTTCCCCTTCTGCATCGGTTAACATTTTAATTACTTTGAGGTTCTTTACCCCAACCACGCCACTAGATTTAGCTAATGTCATTTTTTTATCATCCTTCCTTATTTAATTCGGTATCTCAGCACCTTGTGAAACACCTTTGTGTCTTTTTCGTATAAATCCAAATCGCCTTCACGGTTAACAATGTATTCCAGCGTGTCCATTGCCTCATCAATCGCTTCTAATGCGTCCTCAGTAGCAGTCATGGTAGATGCAAATACATCAATACTATACAATTCATCAAAATTACTAAGTTTGCCGTCAGCAATCCCGCGAGTTCCACTAATACGATAAAAACCTACACATGGATAAATTGCCGTTATTGGAGGCCATCCAGTAAAAATTTGTTTTATTCCTTTACTATCTGAGGCCACAATATCAATCAATGCTTTTTCTATTTCTGGCTTATCGTTGATTTCTCTTAGCTGTTCTTTAGTCAGTTTTAGCGCATTGAATATATCAATCTTTACTTGTTTCATTAAATCACCTTTATAGCTAATTTGCCCCTTGCAATAGCCGCCTCAATGGTATCATGTAGATTCTTTTTATTAGCCTCAATTGCAGGACTCATATATGGATAAGGCGCACTTTTTGATGTGCCAAACTCAACCCAAAAAGCATAAAACATTGAGTCTTTTACTGCACCTTCAATGATTGTGCCGTTAATTTTAACAGGCACAGGCTCAATGGCATTCTCAAGATTATATGTCCTATTGGTAAAGGTATGGTTAACCTTTGCATGATTAGCTACGTCAACGCATACTGCCGCAACCCCTGCCGCTACGCCTGTAATTACAGCATTCTTATAGATATCAATATTTTTTAAGAGGTCATTCATGCCGATGGATTGATGCGAAATTAATCGGGCCATTAAAACACCTTCTCAAGAATGGCAGTTCTATGTGTATCCCAATCATCTACATGGCCTACAAGGTAAGTTTCAACTCCCCTGACAATTCGTGTGTTATTCTTGACAGTATCAGAAGTAAAAAGCTCATGAGTACTCTTGTCGGTAACGCCCATTTTCCCCCGCGACTGATTGCCACGCAAAGGCCATATTTCGGCGTTAATTTCTCCTATTGGCTCCCATGATTCTGAAATTATTTCTCCCATTTCATTTTGAATTGAAATCATTTCTTGCACTGTTGCAGGCTTGGCCTCTGGAAAATCAATCTCGTACAATAGCAGTCACCACCCTTGGTCTAAACTGTTTGCGCAAGGCGAGTAAGTCTACTTTAGTTGAGGCAACGCCGCCACGATCAAATGATTGGTCCATGACGGTCATTGCACTACCTAACGCCTCATAAATTGATTTACGAATGTTATATGTTGCGGTTGGCATGTATGGATCAGGTAACGGATCAGGTGGGATATCATCAACTCTATGGTCATTCAGGAAGCCAATCAATTCATCATCCTGCATCACTTTAGGTAAAACTTTGCACTGGCGTTTCATAGTCGCCAGTGCTTCAATTTCATTCATGCTTATTTACCCTTTTTTTGAATTGTCGGCTGTTTCTTTGGTGGCATCGGCGGCATTGGTGGTTTCATCCTCTTTTACGCCTTCTGGCTCGTCAACCTCAACTAATTCCAAATCACCAGTTTTTTTATGCGCCTTAATATCAGGGTGATTAACTTCTTCATCGGTGAGCTCCACTGGTTTGCCACCAGGGATGATATCTTTATCACCTATACAAATTACACATTTACCTTTATTTGTTGCTAAAAACATATAAGTACCTCCTTAAATTCCACTTGCTTTAATCATGCTTAATGGGTATGGGGAAATAATCCCACCGAATCGAGAATGACAAGGCACTACAAATTCCAAGCCTTCCATTTGTGGAGTAAATTGCTCAAAAGGCTGCGGAATTTCTAAACTTACTTTATCAATGTCTTTCGTATACATAAATGCCAAATCAGCACCAGCATTTCCCGCACCACTACATTCTGTAATCGGTATTACTTCCTTAATGTTGGGGCTTTTCTTTAAAAAGAATTCAAGTATAGTCGTATCCGAATTGTCAGAGCGCGGCCTTGTATCTAGGTCTGCGTACACGTCAAGCGGCAACAATAAAGTATCAGGTTTTTCCACGCCTCCAGTTAACTTGCTAGGTCTAATTGACATGCCGTTAAGATCGCGTAATACTTGATTAGGAGTCTTATCAATCAATTTAGTACTAGCGGTAGCACCGTTAAGCGTACCATCAGCAGGCAGAACGTAGGTAGTAACATTAGGATGGGTAAATAGACCGACAATGTTATTTTCAGCATCACCAAAATAAGCAAGCTGATTTTCTTTTTGTTCAATCGATTGTCTAGCTGCGTTAGCTTTTACTTGTGTTAATGGCTTGCCAGCTTTTTTGGCAGCTCGAATATCTTGAATAGAATAACCGTAGCTTGCTCCAAGCCCTTTTACTACAGATGAGAATAGTTTCCCTTTAGCATCTGCCCTTGGTAAATCATCGGCATAATTAGAAATTATCTTGGCAAAGCCGACAGTTTCATATTGGTAATATGTAATCGTCTCAGCCCCAGGATCAGCCTCGTTAGAAACTGGAATGACTGATTTCGCTGTGAGATTTGCATATAATTTATCATATGTTTTGGTTTTGACACTCTCCAGTTCTCTAGCAAAGAAAAGTGTTTCTCCTGCATCTAGCCTTTGACTTGCAGCAATAACCGCATAATCTCTTTCGTCATAACGTAATACATTTTTCATATAATCACCCTTTCCTTATTTCAATTTTACGATGGATAACCCATCACCAGTAGTTGCAAATTTGAATTTAGCACCAGCAATAATTGTCTGGTTAGCACCTGCGCCACTAGTAAACTTGCCAGCATCAGCACCAGTATGAATTAGATATACATCAGCATCCCACGCAACTGCACCTTTGACCGGAACCCATGCGCGACCTTGCTCAAGTACGGAAACAGAATCTTTCGCTTTATATTGCACTAAACCGCTAGAATCTTGCTCCGTATTACTCCTAAGCAATGCAATCCCACGAAAGCTAGTTACAGCACCAGAAGGCATTTTTACTTGTTTGCCTCCAATTGTTCCGTCAATAACACCGAATCCTGGTTGTATGGCGTTTTCTGCTGCATAAGAACCGATTTCACTATCTGACAAATCCACTCTTGCACCAGCAATAGCAGGTTCAAAATATTGACTATACGTTAATTGCATTATGCTTTTCCTCCCTTATATGCATTTTGTTGCTGCTCGATCATGCGTTGACGAGCATCACTAGAACTGACAATAGCTTCATCCTTACGTTCATTGTTAAAATTGTTGAGTGTTTGACGTTGCTGTGACATATTATCAAGTCGTTTACCACCATCAACAGATGCCATGTCAAAAGCAGCTTGAATATAATCATCTGATTTACCAGCAAGATCAATTGAATCACCGCGAACCGCTGCAATTACAGCCTCCTTAATTTGTCGGTCTGTCATTTCATCAGCTTTATCAAGTTTATGAGTAGCAGCAACGCTCAATAAAGAAACACGCTGTTTTACGGCTTCATTAAGTCCGTCAGCGTGTTTTTTATCACTTGCTTTAAGTTGTTCGTCAAGTTTAATTTTATCAGCTTGCAGGGTATCAGCCTTTGCCTCAGTTTCATCAAGTTTCCTTTGAAGTTCTATCCCATCATTTTTTATCTTCGCCATATCTACTTTCATAGAGTCAATAGCGGCAATTACCTCTGGTGCAGCATCATATTCAATGCCATTGTCTAATCTAATTTTCATTAACTTTATTTCCTCCCCATCTTCATCTATTTGGTCACCATCTAAGGTTAATCTAGCTAACTCGCCAGCCCTCCCTTTATTTACAAGCCCCAAATGATTAACCTTAATATTTCTTTGCACTAAATCATATTTAATGCCGTTATATTCTCCTGGTGTCCAGTCTTCATCAACTGAATAACCTACTGATAAAGCCCTTCTACCACTATCAAGAGCATTTTTATCATGGATCATTAAGTCAGCCCTTACATTTTCGCCGTCTGGTATGCCATCTGACAACATTGTTCCAATCATTACACGCTTTGCGTTGTCTGCACTAATCATTCCAGCACCATGTCCCATAACAATAGGTTTACCCTTAAATGATGCAAGGCTGTCAGCTTTAAAAACCTCTTCGGAAGGACGATATTCACGCCTAATACTGCCATCAGGATTCTTATATTCTAAAATACCGGTTCGTGCAATTATTGGCGTGTCTCGAAGAAATCCTTCTGGTGTAAAAGTAGCCTTTTCTAAGCTTACAGAATCATTTCTTTGGACTGTTTTCACGTATGATCACCTCTTTTCTGACATAAAAATAACACTCCTTAGAGTGCTGGCAAGTGGTCACATGATAACCACATCCTTTATATAGTTTTTATTAATGCTTATTGAAGGTGTTTATTAAGCACCTTGACCACCTCCCTTAATGCAGTAATTCTTTTTTGTAAAAATCAATAAAAAATTCAACCTTATGAAATCCTGTATATTCACAGCGTGGGCAGGTGCAATATATTACTCCACCTTTAGCAAATTTCTTCTTAGGCTTTAATTTGTCACCACATTTAGGGCAAAGCGTGTTATTTATGATATCTAACTCATTAGCAAGCTCGGTCGCATGTTTAGAAATTGCTTTTAATGTGGCAGATAATAGCGGCATTTTCATGTTAAGAATTATATCTTTTTCCACTTTTCACACATCCTTTTTACATTTCATTTGGCACTAAGAAGAGTTCTTTTTAAGAATTTTTCAGGGCAAATTCTTCCCTAGCTTTTCTGATAAACTCAATAGCATTCTCAATAATCTGCTCAATACCGCAACTACAGTGATTATGATAAGGCGGCATATTTGCCAATACCCACAAATCAACATCACGACCACCAAAGTATGATTTATAATACTCTTTTGACACCGTGCCACCATGTTCTAAACATATAGGGCAATTAGGGCTTATGTTCCCCCACATGCCACGCACAATGCGTATACCCATTACAAACTTAGCTTGTATGCTTATTTCAGCTTGTGTAGCTTGGTAAACCATATTAGCAGTGTGCGCTCCTAGTCGAAAGGCCGCTTTTCTCTCCATTCCTTCAATTTCAAAATGATTTCGTAGTTTTTTAGCAATATTAGCAGCACTATCACCAGTCGTAACCCCTTGTTTTATAGCCTGTTCGGTAAATTGCTTGACTTTTAGGCTCAACCTTGCAATCCGATCATCCACATTTAAAGAATCTGGCCATATCTTATTCCAAACAGAATCAATGACCTTTGCCTCAAGACCGCCGCCGAACTGCACTTTTATTTCGCTAGTGATGGCTTTTTTTTCGATGTCAGGGATATTTTTACCAGCTAAGACTTTTTCAACCTTTGAAAGATACTTTTCGAACTCAATATCCTTAATTTTCACACCATATTCAACAGCCTTGCCTGTACTGGTTTTAATTAGCTCAGTATATTGCGTTCTAAGCGTTTTTATAGCCTTATTTAGTGCTATCATATCAACTTTCGTCGAACTACTCTGTAACACATCATTCTCGACCATAGACAAGAATTTTATCATGATTGCCTTGCTTTTATCGTCAAGCAATTTTAAAAGGGCTATATACTCAGCTCTGGCTTGTAAAATCTCTTCATCTGCCATTATACAGCCACATCAGAAGGTGGATTATTGTGAACATCACTAAAACTATGACCAATCGTATCAGCAGTATCCTCTTCAGACTCCTTGCTAATTTCTTTATTGATATTAATTATTTCTTCTGGTGTATATCCTGCTTCACGTTGTATTTGTGCCCTACTCTTGACATTATTTTGAATCATTAATACGTTTGCCTGAGCATCACGTAAATGGCCAGAAGCCGAAGCATCTTTAGCCTGTGCTTGTTCAAGCTCGCTAGGTGACCACAATGCATTAAAAGTTATGCTCCAGCGTGCAAGCTCTTTGCCTTTAAATTGGCCCTTTTTACTCAACATTAGCAGTTTTATCAGTCGGTAAAGTGGCTTTTTAAGTTGGCGTTTTTGGATTTGACCAACGAAATTATACCAGTTTTCTAAGTCTGTACCACCGGATTGATTAAGTCCGCTACCTTTTGGATTATGACCGAACAGAATAACGAAAGGAATGTTGCAAGCGGCAGATAATGCGAATCCAAACCGATCAATTAGGTCAGGTATGCCGGATACCGATATATTTCTGATTTCAAATTCGTCCTTAGAGTCAATCGCTATGGTATTTAACACGCTTCTAGCCATGTCGATAAGGTCAAGACGTGTTTTTACTTGCCGTTCACCTTCTTCTCCTTGATCAAGCACCTCAAGAAGTCCATCAAGCTTTAAAATAGCCTGCCCCATACGCTCCATTATCAATATAGCCAATTTATGAGAGTGGCTATTATTAATTATTTCTTCAAACATACCCTGTAAGCAAGGTTTCCCCCAACCCTGTTGTGATATTTTGTATAACTCAGGGAGCGGGTCGCCTGTGAATAGCAATAATCTTGACTCGTGAACCATAAACGGCATACCGCTAATGGGATTTATTTGGTAATACTCTGGCTTTCCATATTTTTTACTATTTGGATTATCGTACAATACAGCATCATTCCAAAATATTTGCGTTCGATCAAAAACCCTGAGTCCTTCAATTTCTTGGATATTATTTTCATTAAGCTCGTCTTCCAGTGTGCCGCCATCGTTGACGATCATCAATATTGCAGAACCACCATACAACCTAGACCAGCGCAAGGCATCAGCAAAATGTAATTCAGCCCCTAAAAGGTCAAGCGTATTTTCAATACATTTATCTTTATCTTCTTTTACTGTAATCCAGTGTTTGGTCGCTTCGTCTGCAGGTGACGATACGATTTTAGCAGCTAATGAATTGCCGATAAACAAACTAGCAAGGAGTCCGTCACCCATAATCTGATTTAAGGTATAGCCAAAATTGGACATTGCATCTTTTTGCTTGTTGCCGTGACCTATGACCGAGTTATTGAATCCGTCTGAACGCTTAACTTCTTTTACTATTGTTCTTTGATTTTTATTATTTTTTCTTCTTGCCATTTCATCACCTACCTTTCTATGATGTTACACCTGCCCAGCTCCTACCTGTCAATAACTCGGTATAGGAATCACCTGTAGCATCTTCATTATCATCATGCTTACCATCAGGGAAACTATCAGCTTCATTGATATACTGAGTATTCCACGGGCCTGCAAGCAGCAATACATTTCCAGCTTGCCACTGTGAAGCAACTGGCTCACACCTTGTAATCTTATCACCTGTAACACGCTTTACCTTAACAATGTAACCAGCCAACATTTTTATATAAGATTGTGCAACTTCCTTACCTGCTGCTCCTGGATCTTGTGGAATCCGAATTGTAACCCTTCCATATCTTGATTTATCATTTTTAGCAGTTTCTAATATTTTTTTCCTAACATCATTTGAAGTCCATTGTCCACGAACAACATCTAAAATTATTACCCTACCATCATCCAACTTACCCATCAACACGCCAGATGTACTATCGGGGTCTGGATATGTAGCTGAAGGTTCGGAAGCCGCTAAATCCCATGCTCTACATAGCTTCTTAATTCTTCCAGGAATAGAAGTAACAATTTTAGCCTTATCTTTAGGAAAATACATACCTGCACTTGGTCGTATGTCCCAATTGCCGCCTAGTAATCTTCCTTTTTCAACTGTACCTAACGAATTAAGGTTTGCAAGATATCCTTTATCGGCTTTCAATAATGCAGGATTGTCAAAAATTGAAGCACTTATAAAAGTGAATGACTTTGATAACTCAATATCAATTCCGTATTTCTCTAAAAGTTCTTCACGGCTATCACCCCAAACAAATTTATCATCAATTATGGAGAAATATCGAACAATCCCGCTACGTTCCTTAATTGGAAAACCATCGTCTCCAATCCACCAATCCACCAAATCACGTACCCATGACTCACTGTCTGGATTCGTACTAGCATACATTCGGCATCTTACCCCTATGGTTGACCGATTTCTCGACATAAGATATAGAAACATTGTTCTGGAAAAATGAGTAAGTTCATCCCATAATATATAAGGAACTTCCGCACCTTGCCAAGCAAAAATATCTGATTCGTACTGTAAATGAGAGAATGAACACTTGGATCCACTCGGGAATGTCATAGTAGGTCTAGGTGATAGTTTTGGGACTGCGTTTTTAAAAGTATATAGGTGAGTTGCAGCTTCATATAAACCGCCAGGAGCAGTTATTTGTGTAGCATTACGCCTAAAGAACACCGCATTAAATCGACTATTTTCAATATGTTCAAGGATTGTCAATAGTAATGCCCTTGTTTTCCCTGCTCCTGCTGCCCCGCCAAATAACACAATGTCAGCATCACTTTCAAGAAATTTTGTTTGTGGTCCTGGTTGAGGTAAAAACATCTTTTCTATCTCAGCTTGTTTAGCTTGCTTGTCGAGCAGCTCAAGGAGCATGTCTTCTTCTTCTTTGGTTAGTGCTATGGTATCACCTACTTTCAAATAGGCATAGAAAAAAGCACTCAGCTAGGAGTGCCATTTATTACGCCTATTTTATTAATAATCGATATATCGAACGCTAGCAAACCTTGATTCGATCATTGCCTTGTAATATCCATCGTTTGCCCATTTGCAACATGTAATAATAAGTGGAATATTTCGATCTAGACCTTGCAATTTCTCTGGATCATCAATCATTTTAAAACATTTTGGATTAAGACCATTTCGCTTTATAAACTCTCGGCAATGATATATGTCGTGAGATGCAATAATAGCTATACATGGATTATCCATAAAATCAACTCCCAACAAAAATAACCGCCCAAATGGACGGTTTGATTTAATATATAAGTCGGCGGCAAGATTTTAACTCGCTAGGCTTCCGCGCCTTAACCGGCTATGCAAGGTAACTATCACAGTATGGTTGCACCACCACGCCGCGCCGACATGTTAATTAATTATAGGCATGCTTAACACAGTGCTTCAAATAACCCTAGTACGGTATTGCGAGGCATACGTTCTACTGAAAAAACGATACCAAACGGTTCATGCCAATAACTTACCAGACCAGCATCATTCACGGCATTCATTACATCCAAATGACTAGGATTATCTATATCCAATTTTGATACATTTCTAAGTAATACCAACATATTTATTCCACTTCCTCAATCGTAATGCGGACTTTCTTGCCAGTAAACGGTTCCAGAATCTTTTCTATTCCTTGCCAGCGAAACATATTATTGTCAATATCTCTTTTTTCTGGTGGATTATCAAATAAAAGTACAGCACCATTACCGCCTAGAGAGGGGTATCCTTCAATAACCTTTTTCATTGCTCCACTTCCTAATCTTTTTTATCTATATCTTACAGCAAAAATCCTTCACGTGTAGGAAATATTTTTATAAATTTTTGAATCTGGTTTTTGAGCGAAATTATTCAGATTTATGATTTTCTATTATATAAAAACTTCACACGTAATAGAGAGTGTGTTGACGGGGCGAAAAATAACAATCCTTAAAAAACGTTTCAAGATTAGGGGTTTTTAGCAATCAATATAGATAACATTTACCTAATTATTACCATTTCTCAATGTTCGATAACTTAACGTTAGTGAACATTGAGATAATTATTTAGGGCCTATCCTTACTCTTATTTTGACTCTTTTAAAGCGTAATTATAACTAGTAATTATTTTAAAATTTACAACTGTTCAGGAGTTATATCTATCGTATTTCGCTTGGCTAGTAGCTCTTGAATCTTACGTTCACGCTCCTCGCTGGTCATTGTCTCTATTGTCTGGTGAACATCTACCTGCTTGCGTTCTATCAGCATTCCAGCGTGGCGCATAAGCAATTCAAGGCTCTTATTCTTATCATAAAAACGAACCTCGCGCTCTGTAGTTGTGCCGTTCTTACCGACTGTTTTCTTTACTTTAATTGACTGTATAGCTGCCTTATCATCCTCACTAGCACTATCTAGTATATTGTTGTCACCATCTAAAGCATTAGAAGGGATAGCAAACGATATGCGCGCTAATTCTCTAACTATACGCAGTTCATTAACGCCAGTACGCTTGCTAGCTTCAGCGAGACGGCGGTCAACATGTGCGCGAATACTATCACTCGCTATCAGCCTTGCACCAGTCTCATTAGCACTCCTAGGACTATATCCAGCCCTTATAGCAGCATTCGTATTATTAAAATCAACCATATACTCATCAATGAAACGTTGTTGTCTAGCATCTAACTTTTCAAATGGTGTAATACCACTATCATCTATAGGTATTAAATCGCATTCCTTTATATCAGCAGGTATGACAGGTTCAATAACATTGTCTAACCTTTTATATAAATCCTTATTGCCTGGTGTTCCTGCCATACTATCACCTCATTACTTTCTTATTTGCATTGTTAATTTATTTCTCAACACTATATGGTAACTCAGAAGGATGCCGATAATTAGCTAATGGATCTTTCATAAACTTGCCATTACTCCCTCTCAACTGCACTGAATAATTATCATCAATCTTACTGTAATCATACACATTACTAATTTTATCTAATACGGTAATTAACTCTTCTTGTAAATCAGTAGGCAACCCACAAAGTAACGTTCTAGGTAATACTAAATAACTAGCATATGATAAGCCAAACCAAGCCCACATTGGGCCATTGCTATAATCCACTTTATTCATTATCAATCACCTCATTTCTTCCTACCCTTCTTAATCAAATCACCAGATATAAAATAACCATCCTGATTGCTAGTCAGCAGGTCATTATCTCTTAAATCCTTTATTATCCTATCTAGCTTCCTCTTACCACATGAAAACATATTCTGCAGGTCTTCATATTTAAGCTGCTTCTTACTGCGCTTATGGATCAACCTGCCTGTATTCCATTCAATGTTATTGCCTAGGCAGACAATAAAGCCAATCAATTCCTCGACATTCCCAATATTGCTTTTCCTCAACTGCTCTAAATGTCCAATCATCAACATTAGGTAAGGCTTCTTGCCGCCTGTATGCTTAGGTTGAACCTCTTTACTCTTACTAGGGTTGTGCCAAAATTGATATATCTCTCTATCCCCAACTGATACATGAATCAACTCTGGTCCGTTGTTTGTTTTCTCTCTAGAAATAATAACTTCAACTTTAGCCACATTATTATTGCCATTGAGGAAATCAAGCCATTTATTGTTTATCTCACCCACCTTCTAACTAGCACCTTATTTGTATATATAAACGAATTACATGGCGAAAACCTGCGAGGCTATACGCCACATGGCTTGACGGTCATTTCTACAAGGTGCTGTTTTAGCACCTAACTTTTACCTAAATACCCTTCTATTTCTACCACTAGACGGCCTATTATAACCATGCACTAAAGCAGTCTTATTATTAACGCTATGAATCTTGCACCCATACTTTCCATAATGCACACAAATATCACATTCGCTCAAGAACTGAGACATTGAAACATCTTGCTTCTGCGCAAATTCTTCGCACGCTTTCACATCCACATTCACCCCTTTTTAATTAATTAAGCCCATAAAAAGAGCAACTACCAACCGCAAGGAGAAAACGGCTTTAAAGGTAGTTGCCATTTTTATAAACTTAAAAATACACATAAAGAAAACCGCCGTGCATTGTGCTTGGCGGTAAAAATACTTCCTGCATCAGAATTACGTTTCAGGATATATTCGCATTAGAAAATCATTTTTAAAACCGGATTCCCGCAATTCCCCATACAATCCGCTATATGGTCCCCCTATCTGTAGTGCCCTTGTAGCTAGTTGACGCCATTCTATAATACTATATTTGGATGACATTACACCATCATAGACATAAGGAATATCTGTTTTCTTCAATCCAGCATATATACCACCATCCTTGATTCTTATGACAGTATAGTCGCAATCTGCGTACTTTTCTTTATCTTTCTGAAAACTAACTAAGGACTTTTGCACGATTGCAAATTCTACATTCTTATCCATGTACCAAATTCCTTCAATGGGATCAATCGTTCGACCCACAAACAACTTATCAATGGCAACCTGGCGCGTAAAATCCTTGTCAAATAGTTTTTCAGCAAAACAATTGCTAGTCAACAGAACTATTAGGCATAGTATACTGAGTAGAATTTTCATTTTAATAATACCCCTTTATTTTGTTGGTCAAACAGTATCATAATATCCATGCTCGTCTCTCCCTTTACCATTTTTTTACACTCTTCGATAAAAGGAAAATTATTCCTTCATTTTTAGGCATAAAGAAAGACCGTCCAGCAATTGGACGGCCTATAAATTACTATTAAATTTGTTAAAATCCTTTTAGTGTCACGTGTACATTTTTATGATAATCTACTTTTGTCAAATTGTCAACACTATTATTTATCAGATTTAACTTATTCTTCAAATATAGACAATGCCGTTGCAATCTCGCGAGCATGATGTTTAACTTCCATACTGCACCTACTTATTCTAAAAGCATTGGCGACTAATCGGGCACGCTCTAAATTATCTCCAAAACAACTAGCAGTGCTATAAAATTGATATATACCAGATGCAACCATTATTTCTTGACCAATGGATTTGCCTCCGCACTGATTTTCAAATTTACCTTGTTCACTCCATAAAATCCCTGCCAATCCATCAACAGTATTAGACTCGGCCTTTTTGAAAATTCCATCCCATAATCCTATTGCTATTCGGTATTTATTAATAATATCATTTTCCCCATTTATCAATCGTTCCATAGTATAATTTAACATTCAAAACCCTCCTCATAATCATTGATATATACATAATTCTACATTTTTTATCAATTCCTCCTTTTTGTATAAATATTACCATTAATAAAAACCGCCCACCAAAAGGCAGACGGTAAACTATTAATAATACCTTTGTGGCCCTAACTCACTTGCCAGTCTTGAGACTGTCTTTTTACCCATAGCCTCTTTCTTCGATTTCCCCACAGGATCACCGCCACCTACTATATGGGTTCCTGGCTGCAAGCTCCTTGATACATACTGCTGCTGTCTTTGCCAGTTGCGGATAAAACTATCATCACCATCATCATTTATATGAGTCTCAGCCCCACATTCAGGACATTTAAAGAAACTATCTTTAAGCTGCATTGCCACCGTTTCCCCATGAATGCCGCATATCCCACAATTTATTTGTTTAGCCATGTACGCCTCCCCTTAACCACGTTTTATTCTCCTCTTTAATTAAGCAAGTATCCTCTACTTTGCAACCGCTACATCTATCCTCTTTATCTCTATATTGGTTATAGTTTTTATTGTCTGGATTTTTGCATTTATCGCTATGAAAGCTACAATTGCCACACTTTTTATTCATGAGGCTTGTCCCCCAGTCTCATGTACAATCTTATATTCTTTGCCCACCTGCGACTTAGGCCATATCTGATAATTCTTATTGCCCATATCAACCACGGCATACACCTTACCATCCCGCAACGCCCAATCATCTGCCCTCTGCCTTGCCTTGTAGAGTGAATCATTTATTTTAGCAGCTGGCTCATGGTAAAAGTCTAGTGCTGCTTGATTTGTCACAAAGTCGGTCATAATTTCGCCTCTTGATTGAGACATTTATCAATAATCGTTTCAATATCTTTGAGATAATCATATTCCAATTGGCCTTTTACTACTCCGCGCTCATTTTCCAGTGTTGAAAGGACATCCCATGCTAAATCATTTATTTTAGCCAACGCCTCCCGCAAAACTCGCTCCCTGTCCTGGGATTGTTCTAATTGTTCCTTATTAATTTTCTTCAAACTGACCACTTGTTGATTGAGTTCTTTAGCGCAGTTAGCGGAATATCGTTCTCTAACTCCTCTATCATCAACAGATATTTTTAACTGTTTAATTCTATCCTGCGCCTCTTGGAGTGCTGCCTCTAGCTCATTAAGATAATTAGGCCTTTTCTTCTGTCCACATTTTTCACAATTAAACCAAATGCCAAATTTAGCATTATTATTTAAACACCATACATGGTTACATTTATTAGCTTGCATGATCACACCTCCGCTTTTATATTCTTCCGGCCCATTGCTCTGCCATTGCTTTAGCGATACCTGGGAATGTTTTTGACCTTGTTTTTGCGTCTCTGTTTGACGTTAGTTCGTATCGACTGTATATGCGAGAGTCCCGTCTAGAAGATGTACTACCAACCCAAAGCCCTTTTGGTTCTACTGTTTTTGTTGCTTTGAGTTGCGGTAATCCACGCAGCCACAAGCAAGTTCGTTTCTTCCACGGGTCTCCAAACATATATGGTTCAATTATCTGAGTGTAAAGAGGAAGTCCATGTATCTTACTAGGTACTGGATTTTCTATAGCGACCAATGGACAATCCACATTGTAAAATTGCATAAAGAACTCTTTTGCTTCTCGCGCCTTTTCCATTCTGTCCTCTTGTATTTCTCCATTCACACGGAGACGCATTGCTCCTGCATTCGTTAAATAAGTGCAGGGAGGAAAAGCAATTATCATATCCCATTTCCCCTCTAATAACGCCGCAACGTCCTGCTGTAAATGCCATTCAGGATGACCACCTGAACACGGTTCAATGTCACAACTATAAGCTTCATGCCCTAATTTTCTCAATTCAATCGTTACTGCTTGGCTTTCTTCGCAAGCTACTAATATTTTCATTTTCGTTACTCAGAGTAAACACGTGTTTATCGGTCGACCAAACCTCTTACTCCTTTCACTTATTTTTTATTTATTCGTCAGCAATTCGGCTCTTTTTTGGCAGAAATCATATTCATCTTTACAACATCTATGATTTAAACAATTAGTAGAACCGTAACTAAATAATTCATTACAAATATTCACTTTTACCGCCAACCGCCCCAACTCAACGTGTTTTTCTTGCTCGGCTAATTTCTGGTTACTTGCAAATAAAGCATTTTCTGTATGATTTAAGGCGTTTTCCATAAAGAGTAATCTCTCGCCCGGACTGTAATTATGCTCACCACTATAATCATGTGCGGAACTGTACCATCCTTGGGCACTAGGAACTATCAACTCCCGTTGTGGCTTTACTGTTGTTTTAGCATCCATCATTCGGCCTCCAATACTCTTAGCTTCCGAGCAAGAATATCAATTTTCTTTTTTAAATTCCAAATTTGTGCGTAAGTTTCACGATGTAATACAGAGCGATTTAATAAATTAAACTGACTTTTCATGGGAGGTTCTTTAACTTTTTCTTGAAGAATTTGAAGTTTTGCTAACAGTTCAGTAATTTGGGCTCTTATTTTATCTTTTTTAGCTTTTTTTGTGACATTACTCACATAATTCGACCTCCCCAGGATTCGGCGGTAGGGGCATCCAGTGGGTTACCGTATAAAAACTATTTAACGGTTCAAATCTGTCAACTTCATCATAGTAAACTTCCCAATGATCTTTAACAAATTTAAGATTTGGTATCCTATGCACATCACCTAGTGAAGTCCTTACCCAAGCATCAACCTCGTTACTGTTTTCTGGTAACCTCTCCGCCACACTCACCCACTCCATACGCTGGCCTAGTTTTTCATTAGTTCCAGTATGTACACGTTTTTCAACCAATTGAAATTCATCGTAGTAATCGCCACAATTACAATCAACTACATTAGTCTCGCCTACTGGTTGGCAATTGCAAGTTATATTATCTTTTATTTCATCAATAGTAAGGCCATCTTGCAAAATGCGATCTAGTGCAACTATTTTACTTTTAAACTCTTTGCTTTCAGGATGTTGAAATATAAACTCTAATTTCACTTCGCGCCTCCCATCCCATGCTTAACCCGATCCTTTTCCTCTGACCTTTTAGCATCGTTCCAACCATCAGTTGTTCCAGTAAGATACCCTGTAATTCTCCGTATACGCTCGAACTGAACCCCGTTGTCACTATACCCTTCAATGCCAATATCAAAAGCTGTAACGCTCACTACAGCCCTAACCATCTTCTCTTTGCGTGTAGCTTGGTACATATTTAGATATATTGTTAATTCCTCGTTACTGATTTCACCATGCACTGTGACAGTAACGTCATTGATTATTGTGATTCTGGTCATTTTGCCACCTCATAATAGCCACGCACTCTATTTTTATCTATCACTTTGCGCCTTTCTTCGCGCCTTTGCTGTTCATCAAGTCCTAATTTTGCGAGCATCGTTTCACATGACATTTGCAGATCAACTAATTCACTAATTAATTTAATTTTTGATTCTTCTCTAAACGTTTTACTAAATCTATCATCAATCATTCTGTAAAACTCTCTTTGAGTTTCGTAAAATTCACTTTCAACATGATCAAATTGTTGATACTCTGTAGCATTCAAAAACTTATCTGCAGGTCGCAGGTCGGATTCTCTACGATCCTTTAACTCAATCAGTAACTTAGCTAGTTTTTTATAGCTTAAATAATTCAAATCATCCAGTTTAATCAACTCTATAGCATCTTCCAGATAATCATTGTTTGGTTTACTCATTATCCTATCACCTCCGCTTTATAAACTCTCTAATCCAAGATAAATAAATCCCCGCTGTAACCGCCACGTAACAAACTATTAACACCCCGACCATGTGCATAATAGTAGCAGCCATCTTGCAACTCCCTTTTTATTAAAATGGAATTTCCTCTTCAGGGAAGACCTCCGTCCCGAACGAACTCACATCATAGCCGCTGCCTTTAGCTGGTGTTGTATTCGCTCCCTGTCCAGCAAAGCGGCTAATACATTTGCCTATTTCATCAATAATCAGCACATTTTTAAAATGCTTTACTCCATCCTTTTCCCATGTTTCAACTGTATTTCTGCCAACAATCAGTAATTCATCACCCTTGTTGATGCTATTAGCAATATTCTCAGCCAAATCTTTAAACGCTTTGCAATTAACATTGAAGTACTTTGATTTTTGAGTAGTTTTATCTTTACCGTCATAAACCGAAACGCTAAATTCGGTAATGCACATGCCATTTGGTGTATATTTGGTGGTAGGCTCCCAGCACTTGCCTGAAATTGTATTTTGATTACTCATGATTCATCATCCTTTATAATTTTAATTTCCAAAATGCTAGCCAATAAATCAAATCCTTTATCAGTTACGCAATAACAAATCGAATCCATACGTTCATACCTTACAGCCATTCCCCATTCAACTAAAGACTCCCAATCTTTCATTTCCCGATCTGCTACATAGTAATTGCGCCAAGCTATATATTTACCACGTTTTACCTTCCTACGGTCAAAACCGATTGTATGTTTAATTAGCCTAATTTGTTCTAAGCTGATAGAATCTGTATTTTTGATGCTATTTTCTAAGTTCATTTTTATCTACAATCCTTTAAATTTAATTTAATATGCAAACCATCTTCTTACCTAACATTTCAATATCTTCCACAGCTATCGCATATGATTGATCGTTTTTTGGCTCACGATATAATTTTCCAAAGTTTTGTGGTGTCATTACTGGGATGTCATGCCGCAATTCGCTCCGGCTATAAACTCCAGCTTCATCCAAATTTATTGTGTATCCGCTGTGATTCGGCCCCCAAAACACGCAATTAATTCCGTGTGTATGTTTCTTAGACCATATGTAATATTTTTGATCCATTTTTAACCATCCTTATTTAATAATTTTTATTCTTCGGTCAATCCCATTCATTTCACATATCTTGCACAGCCCATTAAGCCTTGAATAGATTGCATTCCCATGATTTTCTCCAAGTCTCCGCTCTATAACATCCCGATCCTCAATATTGTAATTTGAAGTGAAAACGGTAGTTTTATTATTGATAACTCTGTAGTCGATAATGTCATATAGATGTTGGGGCCACCATTCAGACTTGCAGCCATATTTACCAACGTCCTGAATTATCAAAACCGCAACGCCTTTCCACTTTCCCATTAGCGCATATTCACACTCTCCGGACTTATCGCTAAATGTCTCTTGTATTTCATTTGCCATATCTACCTCACGCTTTACCAATGTGCGCATACCTTCGTCTAGCAGCATATTAGTAATGGAGTTGGCGGTATAACTCTTACCTGTACCGTTTTCATGGCTCCAAATGTACAGCCATTCAGCACGATTCCACTTGTTTTGCAGGTAGTTATAAAAACCTTTATTATGGCTGTCGATCTTGGCCTTTTGAAAAGTTTCCGTAATGTCCTTGCCGATCAATCCGCTTTCAGATATCATTTTTTCTTTTACTTGCTGCTTACGGCATTCGTTAGTTAAGTACTTAATGCGGTTTCCTTGATAATCGTTGTACACGCCATCCTCACATGTCTCGCAATGCCTTATAGAGTGTGGACAATCAATCTTCCCACTCACTAGCTTTTCGGCTACGTGAAGGAGTGGAGGATTTTGCAGTAACATTTGTTTTAGCCTGTCCAGTGAATTTCCGATTTTCTCCAAACTTTGAGCCTCCTTCCACTTGATTTAAATAGCCATCAAACTTAGTGCCAAACAAGGTAATTGGCCTTATGTATTTCGCTTGCTCCGTTCCGGCCCATTCCTTAAACTTTTTATCAATAACGATTATAAAATCAGTAAGGCAGTAACCTTCTTTCCATCTAGCGCGAATACACTCTTTATGCTTATCAGTAACTCTAAATTTAGTTCCAGCTTTCTGATTAAGAAGATCAATAATATCCTGATAAGGTATAATCTCTTTCTCTAACTCTATCTCTATCTCTAACTCTATCTCTGGTGGATTTTTGTCGGACTTTTGTCCAGACATTTGTCCTTCTGGTAATTCCTTCAATTCACGATCAATTTTAGCTCTATATTCCCTCTTTCTATCGGCTTCTGTACTACTTAAGCCTACAAAATTTTGAATTTCATTCATGTAAATTTGACCGTTATCAAGTATTTCAATCAGCTTAAAATCCTTAAATAAATTGATTGCTGAATTAACGGTATCCTGATCATGTCCTAATACTGCCGCCAAAGATTGAAGGTTATATGGTATGCAATCAGTTACCATTAACTTTCCTTCTCTTTTTAATGATTTGAGGTACATTTTAAGTAGTATATTTGAATACTTATAACCGTTTTGCATTGACTCAATTACTGTGATTTCTTCTCTCTCGAAGAAGTTTTCTTTTAGTTTTAAATAATAATATTTCTTATCGTCTGCCACAATTTCACCACCTAACTATCACTTTGACTCCCTATAATATCCGCAAGCAGCCCTTTTATCTGTAACCGTAATTGCCACAGGTTCATCATTTACCTTCTCTATTAGATAGCAAACCGAAACTCTTGCGCCCTTATAAGACTCACGGTCTATATGTGTGCAGTCACCGCATTTTTTTGTTGGCGGTCTTTTTACTGCCATTTTTATTCACCTCGCATAATTTAAAACTAATTGGGTATGCTTATATTATGGAGTCTAGTGGTTTTGAGGCCCCTAAAATCTCCTTAACACAATCGCAATGCGTTACCTTGTCGCACTTATCGCAAGTCGTGAGGCAATCACCGTAATGGATGCAAGTGCCTTTATTATTCTGGCAGGTGTGGCAGAGACAAGGTTGATCCATGCAATTCACCACGCTTTAATTGTTCACGCAACCAGTAATAAAAAGTGTGATAAATGAAATTGCCGCTACATTTACTACTGACAAAATTAATGCTAATTCCGTACCGGCTCTCGAAAGTCTTCAATCTGGCCACAAATGCTTTAGGCTCATACTGGGTATTGTAGTTATGACTGATTATGTCGGCATAACTGGCATTCTCGATCATTAAATAAAATTTGGCCCCTTGCGACTTAATCAACTCTTGCTCAAATCGAGTACCACCATCAGCCGTAAGATTACCGCTAATTTCATTCAAGTGGGCTTTTCGTTCAATTACGATATTGTCCGTGAAGTGTAAGTCTCGCATGATACATAATTTTTCATTGGCAGGTATCATGAAAGAATAGTCACCAAAGTCCAGCTTTTGCCCTTTGTAGGGTATTTTTTTCTTATTAAGGTATTCGGTTATGTGGGAGTTCTCTTGCTCTCTGGTGTCGATTATGACGGTCAAGCTATCAAGCAAAACTTTTAGTTCTTTATCGGTGAATTTATACTTGCCTAGCATGATACACCTCCGATAAAAACCATCTTTCCAGTTAATTCCGCAATCTCACGTTTAAATAAATCAGCATCACTATTACCATCTGACAGATGTATTAAGATAATTTCTTTAAGTTTTGATAAGTCATTAGCCATTAGAAATTCTTTCACATCCTCTAGCGCAAAATGTGTATTTATTAAACGATTTTCCTTGCCAGTTGTTTGATTATTTTCTATATGCTGCTTTAGAATTTCATAACTGTAATTTGTTTCGATCAATAATCTTGTTACGTCGTTAAATTTAAACCTGCAAAATGAGGTGTCTGTAATATACAAGATTTTTTCTATGCCATTACTGATTAAATATCCAAGGTTGTCCACATCATGTTCCAGCGGGAAAGCCAAAATTGACCACTCTTTGATTTTTATTTGCTCCATTGGTGCAATGACCTTAGCGCGGTGGCTAACCACCCCTAAAACGTCATACGTGGCTTGATTCATATAACAATCTATTCCAGCTTTGATTAAATCTTTTACAGCTTTGCAGTGGTCCATATGTTGATGAGTAATTAACACACCTGCAATACTCGATGTTTGAAAATTTAGTCTTCTTTGAATTTCTTTGAATGGTAATCCAGCATCTAATAGGAGAGGTGAACTGCTATCAACGTGATAACAGTTACCTTTACTACTACTTCCGAAAACGTTTATCTGCATTAGAACGGATCTTCTTCCGCAACAACATCAATTGTCACCGTTTCAGTCTTTATATTTTGGGCAGTAGAAGTATTTTCTGGTTGATCAATATCAATTGTTTCACTATTAGCACTTTCGGCAGATACATCAATCGTATTATCAGCGTACTTATAATCAACAACGTTACCCTGCGAATCTTGCTTTACGACTGATTGATCAGCCAATACAGCAGTTTGCATATCAATACTCATAATTCCCCATTTGCTAATTAGAAGTTTAAGGACTGTCTTGAGGGCCATTGCATCAAAGTCGGTTGTCCACTTGCTTTTATTTCTAACAAAATCCTTGTTGCTTTTATAAGTTTGGCTGTATTTTTTAGCATGGGCTTCTACTTCTTCGATGGTCATATATAAGTACTTTTCAAAGCCATTAGTCATTTTCAAGTAAGCACAATAACCGATGATCTTATCAGACGTTTTCCTATCAAAATCAAAGATAATCTGACCAGTGACACGATTTCTTGAAACTAATTCTCCTTCATATACCTCGGAACAATTCAGTGCTTCGTATTGTGCTGTTCTCATAGCTAACTGAACATATCCCTTATACATCATCTGAAATGTTGCTTCTTTTCCGTATGGAACAATTGCTGCAAATCCCAAGTTTGGATTAATTGGAAGGTCTAAGGCTGCCGCAATACCAGCGGCAGAAAGAATCGTTTTTGCATCACATTGCTGCAATTGTGCATTCCCATTTGTGATAGTCATAATTGAGGACATAAACCCTGCAGATTTTTTACCTAACATATCTTCAAAGCGTTTTTTAACACCTACATTATTCATTAACCCTTGAAGGGATTGGACTGTTGATAGTTCATTTGCCATTTACATAGCCTCGCTTTCAATTCTTAAAATTTTATCTGGCTCAGACACTACTAATCTAATTACTTGAGCATCAGTTTTAATTAACTCGGTCACCGATTCGGCATTATCTACAAAAATTACTGGCTGAAATTCGTAAAACTTGGATAGAGTATTAATAATATCTAGTCCAGAATTGATTTTTGCAGCATTGTTTAATCCCGATCCAAAGGGAACGCCTTTTATCAATGTCTCACAACATTCGTTTAATCCACCGTTGATTTGAGTTTCAAAAAGTTTAAATCTTGCATACTTAAATTTGCTATTGATTCGATCTTCTAGAAGCCCAACCTTGGCCCTAATAAATGATTCAATCAAGAATAATTCGGAATCTAGTTTTTCAAACTCGGCAGCTAACATTTTTTCCTGATTAGACAACTCGGTGATTCGTTTCTGTCCTCCATCAACCTGCATAAATTTTATTAGGTCTGCCTCTTTATTTCTTATATCCATTTGAATACTCTGTATGTTGTTTCTAAGAGCATCAATCACAGACTGAGACTCAACTTCCAAAGCGGTAATTTTTTCAGCAATAGACTGCTTATCATTGATTGCCTGTACATACTCGGAATCATCTTCAATCTTGGCAACTTCGCCAGTCTCACCGTTTATTTCAGCTTCCAATAGGGATATGGATAACTGTAAATCATCTTTTTCAGTAATAAACTTATCGATTTTGGCTTGGTTTTCTGCAATTCTATTTTTTATAGCTTCTAAATCTTCTTTTACTTTTTTACCTTTTGCAGAGATGGTAGCTAAATCTTCAGATTTAACAAGATTAAATTTTGCTAGTGCCTTGTTTTTAGCATCTTCTAATTGCTCTAATGGCAATGGTTGTTCGCATGTTGGGCATGTATCGTTTAATTTAACGGCAAATTCACTATTGTTGATGTTGTGCCAGTCTTTTAAAAGTTCTTCACGATATCGTGTAAGGTTTTCGGTATTTTTATTTTCAACTTCAATCAGCATATTGAGAGTAGATATACCGTTATTTAGCTTATTGAAATTAAGTTGTAATTCTTGCAACTCTTGCTTTTTCACAAAAGATTTATCACTATTCTCGGTCCTAAATCTCGTTTGAATATCGGTAATTCGTGAATTGATTTCTGCTAAAAGTTTTTGTTGTTCGGCAACTTCGCCACCGTTTTGAATGCGTCCTATTTCTAGTTCCTTCGCTTGCTTTTCCGCTTTTTGGTTACTTATGACAGCGGTCAAAGTTTCTTTACTAAGCCCAGATACATCAGGCAAAGCCCTATTTGCTTCATCAATCCGCGCTGGAATTTCTTCTAACTCTTTATTAATTCTGGATCGCCTAGCTGCAATGACTTTTTTATGGTCTTCAATTGCTCTACCATTAAGAATCTCAGTAAGTTTATCTAAAGCCTTATCACTGGCTATAACTTCGGCATCTGACATATCACCGCATATTTGTAAAAGAATCTTCCTGCGCTCTTGCCAATGAAGCTGGTTATTGAAGTAATCAGGATTGGTAAGTAGCTTGAATTTATCCTCAGATATGATTGAATTTATGTATCCGTCATACTCTTTCTTTGATTTTGGAACACCGTCAATATAGTGGTCTGTAATATGACCTGTAAAATCCTCTGTGGCACTACCACGCTTTTTAGTCCATTTCTCAGTAAACACTTTGCGAAGTTCTACTACAATTCCATTAATGTCGAATTTGCCTACTACCTCATGATTTAGATAATGAAGCTCATTTCCACTAGCATCTAGCGTTTTAATGCCAAAGTCGGATTTATTTTGGCTATCCTTACTGAATAGCAGCCATTGAAACCCATCAAAAATAGTTGTTTTTCCGACTGCATTATCGCCATAGATATCTAAGTTTTCGCCATCAGCATTTATCTCTAGGTTTTTAATACCCTTAAAGTTAGTGAGTTTTAAATCTAGTAATTTCACTTTCTCATTCCCCCATTAATATTTTTGTGATATAATAACGCTAATCTAATTACCTAAGTTCCCGAAGAAGTCCACTCTGCAAAGTGGGCTTTTTCTCATTTCTACCAATTCCCAGGTACCCAAAATAGTACCGCTAGAAAGATTACGAACAAGGCTATATTTTCTAACCATGTGTCAATGATTTGGCTGTTTGACCGTTGCCTTATCACTGTGTTCTGAATTCTTCCCACTCTTAGCACCCCCTTGCTTTTATTTTTCTTGCACTCTCTAAGACCATGACCATAAATGCAATGCGCTTCGTCTTGTCTACAATTCGTGCAGGTTTCATAATATGTGCCTCCTTATCCAAATTTAGATTTGAAGCGATACCCCTTACTAATTTCAGCTTTATAACCTTTCCCTGTATTAATAATGTTTCTTGGCAACTCGTTAGCTGTGCGCCATGATTGAATTGACCTACGGTGTACATTGCAACAAGCGGCAATTTCTGCATCTGTGTGACCTGCTTGCCACAACTTCATACGCTTTGTATGCTGCTGGTCTTTAATTACTCTTGCTTTAAATTCTGATAGTGTCATGATTTTAGCACCCATACTTAACCGCCATTTCCTTAATGATTGCGGTGTAACCCTCGATTAACTTTTTATCTTCGGCAATCACATCAATAACGTTGAGCTTGTCCCTTGCAGATTTGCAAACGCCGTTATCTGCCATTCTGCGCCTTTTATTAGTGAGGCGAGTTTGTAGGCTTACACCCATTCGCAAATCAAGCAACTTATAGCTTTCTGCCCTCAGTTCTCTAACTTGAGTAATATCACCGATTTTGTGAGCAATCTTATTGAGTAGCTTTTTAGTGTCTTCGCGCCAGCTAGTGGTATCTAGAGAGATAACATCACGCATTCCTTGCAACTCTTCTGCCTGCTTGGTTTGTGTGGCAGTAAGTTGTTTAATGGCTTTATCTTGCTCAAGCAATATTTGTGCGGATTGTGCTAGGATTTCTAGTTGAGATAGTTGTGGAACGTTTTTAATTTGGAAGTATGTTTCTTCTAGCAAGTCGAATTGTTGCCAAGCCTTGTCAGTGTCAAGGATTTTACTGTGGCGGTTTGCCCCTCGTTCTGTCCATAAATAAAGACTTGGCGCACGTTGACCAACTAACCCAATATCATTGGTATAGTTCTTGAAGTCTTTCAACTCTTCACCTTGTAAGAAGTGGTAATCCCTTCCTACTAGAAAACGCTCTCTATTGTTGGCAAAATTCATTTGAATATTATTTGGCTCTGTTTGGTAGGCTTCTGCTAATTGCTGAGTCGTTAGCACTCTTTTTGATTGATATTCAATTATGGATAACGTCACGCTATCGACCATCCTTTCGTTTTAATTTTCTTGCTCAGCCTGTCCACTATTTTGGCATGACGTTTGATCATCTTGCTTACTTCGGGACTTTTCATGCGGCTGAGATTATGGATTACTTTTTTGTGATATTGCAGGGCCATGATTGTTGTGTAGCGACCTGCCATGTTTTTTCACCTCTTATGTATAATTACAGCGGAATATGGGGATGATATGATGGGGAAGTCTGCGCTGTCTATAGCTTGTACATTTTTTTAATAGTCGGGAGTTATCCGACAAATTGCTGTTTGGTAAATCGTGCTTCCTCAAACGCTTTTAAATCTTCTGGCCTGATACTGTAACTTCTTCCATGTCGTATTGCATTTAATTTCTTTTCGCGAATCCAAGCCCAAACTGTAATTTTCTTAACGCCATACCTTTCAGCAATATCATCACAAGTTAAAAGTTTTTCCATTTAAAATACCTCCAAATTTATTATTAAGAAACTGATTTAACGAAATATAGTTGAACTTTGAAAACCTAACTACTCACCCCTTTTCTGCAACATTTTATACACACCTCTATAATTCATAATTTCGGATATCAATACATAAATTCGTATTAATTAATGCAAAAATGTGAATTAATACTTGTGTTTAGTTCGGTTTTATGATAAATTATTCTTGTTGAGGAAATAATAAATTCATATCCCCGAATTTTTCTCCCGAAAAATATTTTCGCATGGAGGTGTGTTTTTTATTACGTTTAAATTGGTATAGTCATATAATAGTACGAAATTGAGTACTAGTCAATATGTTTTTGAATATTTTTATGTTTAGGGTGTGAATTTTATGTCTGTAATCGAAAGAATAGTTGAAATTATTGAGGATAGAGGTATTTCACAAAAAGAGCTATGTGAAAATACCAATATAAAAAGACAAACTTTTAGTACGTGGAAAAATAGAAATAGCAATATCTCTTTGGATGAAGCGTCTGCTATAGCTGATTATCTAAACGTATCTTTAACATACCTTTCAACAGGAAAAGGAAGTCCAGAAATACAGCAACTAACTGAGCAAGAGGAAGAATTGCTCAGAATTTTCAAATCACTAAATATAAAAGATAAAACATCGTTACTTTCTCGAGCCTACGAGCTAGAGGAACAAAAATAAATTAGCCAGCAACCCACAAGGCTGCTGGCTAAATCTTTAGGAGGTAGAGTTTATGGCTTCATTTTTTAAAGTCGGTAAGACATGGTATTACAGCATGGACATTGGCAAAGACGAGAACGGAGAACGTAAAAAACGAAAACGCGGTGGATTCCGCACCAAGAAAGACGCTCAAGATGCAGTTACGTTAGTAGAGAATGACTTACTACACAATACTTTTGTAATAGAAAAAGATATTACTTTTAAAGATTTCTCAGCGGAATGGATTAGTGCTTACGCTTTGCAAGTAAAAAAAAGCACTGTAAGAGTCAGAGAGCATGAAATAGCGAAATTAAAAGAACACTTTAATCTAATTAAACTCAAAGATATTACTAAATCTCAATATCAAAAAACATTACTTGACTTGCAGAAAAAAGGACTTGCTGCAAATACAATTGCAGGTGTCCACGGTACGGCTAGGATGATATTCAAAAAAGCCGTTGAATTAGATGTAATAAAAAACGATCCAACTCAATATGCTAGACCGCCGCGAAAAGTAGAAACGCTAGAAGATATTGAAAATGAGCAAGATATTCCTAAATTCTTAGAAAAAGAAGATTTGGCAACCTTCTTGCGAGTAGCACATGACGCTGGTCTAAAATTCGACTACACGATATTTTTACTCCTTGCCTATACTGGACTGAGGGCAGGTGAACTTTGCGCCTTAAAATGGGCAGATATCGACTTTAAAGAGCATACTATTAAAATATCTCGAACCTATTACAATCCTAAAAACAATATTATGGGATATGAGATACAAACGCCTAAAACTAAATCATCACGTAGGACAATTAAGATAAGTAATAAAGTTATTAAGGAATTAGAGATACATCGTGCAAAGCAAAGTAAATTTAAAATGTTAAACCGCGACAGATGGCATGATAAAGATTTTGTATTTTGTGCAGATAAATACCCAGGATATCCAATTTACATTAAAATGATTGAAATTAGAATGGCAAGGATATTAAAGATAGCAGAGTTAAACGAGTCATTAACACCACACAGCCTGCGCCATACACATACTTCCTTACTAGCAGAGGCTAATGTTGGTCTCGAAGAAATAATGGAACGCTTAGGGCATTCTGATGACGACACAACAAGAAAAGTATATCTACATGTTACAAAAGATATGAAAAAAGAGGCCGCCCACAAGTTTGATGCACTCATGGACAACCTCTAATTTTTTTAATTAATTATGGTACTAAAATGGTACTAATCGGCACTTTCAACGGCTACAGCCCGTTCCTGCAAAGGGGCTGTTAGTCGTTTTTTACATCATGCCGCCCATTCCACCCATGCCACCCATACCGCCCATGCCGCCCATAGCAGCAGCGCCACCGTCTTTTTCTGGTTTATCAGCTACCAACGTCTCAGTAGTCAATACCATTGCGGCGATACTAGCTGCATTTTGTAATGCGGAGCGAGTAACTTTAGCTGGGTCAACGATCCCTGCAGCAATCATGTCAACATATTGCTCAGTTAATGCATTAAAGCCCATGCCTTGACCAGCTTTCTTCACATTCGCAACAATAATAGAACCTTCAAGGCCTGCATTGTTAGCGATTTGACGTACAGGTTCTTCGATTGCACGTCTTACAATCTCAACACCAGTTTTCTCATCACCAGTTACTTCAATGCTGTCAAGAGAAGAGATTATATTAATGAAAGTAGTACCGCCACCAGCGACAATGCCTTCTTCAACAGCAGCACGAGTTGCATTCAAAGCATCTTCAATGCGGTATTTCTTTTCTTTCAGTTCTACTTCAGTAGCAGCACCTACTTGAATGACAGCTACGCCACCAGACAATTTAGCAAGACGTTCTTGTAATTTTTCTTTATCAAAATCAGAAGTGCTATCTTCGATTTGTGTTTTAATTTGGCTAACGCGAGCTTTAATTAAAGTTACATCGCCAGCACCATCGATAATGGTAGTTTCTTCTTTAGAAACACGCACTTGACGAGCACGTCCAAGATCAACAAGCTCTACCGTATCAAGTTTGCGACCGATTTCTTCTGTCACAACAGTACCACCAGTTAAAGCAGCAATGTCTTCTAACATAGCTTTACGACGGTCACCAAAACCAGGAGCTTTTACAGCTACTGCTTTGAAGGTACCACGTAATTTATTAACAACCAAAGTAGCTAATGCTTCACCTTCAATATCTTCAGCAAGGATCAAAAGTTCGCGGCCTTGTTGTACCACTTTTTCCAAAGTAGGCAATAGATCTGCAATAGCGCCGATTTTGCGGTCTGTAATCAAAATGTAAGGGTCATTTAAAACTGCTTCCATTTTGTCAGTATCTGTAACCATGTATGGAGAAATGTAGCCACGGTCAAATTGCATACCTTCTACCACATCTAAGCTAGTTCCCATACCTTTGGATTCTTCAACAGTGATAACACCGTCTTTACCCACTTTTTCCATAGCTTCAGCAATCAGGTTACCGATTTCTTCGTCAGCTGCAGAAATAGAAGCAACTTGCGCAATAGCATCTTTAGTTTCCACTTTTTTAGCAGATTTTTTAATTTCTTCTACTAATGTTTTAACTGCTTTTTCGATACCTTTTTTAATGATCATAGGGTTAGCGCCTGCTGCAACATTGCGCATACCTTCACGAATCATAGCTTGTGCAAGAAGGGTAGCTGTAGTAGTTCCATCACCAGCAACATCATTGGTTTTAGTAGCAACTTCTTTAACCAACTGGGCTCCCATGTTTTCAAACGGATCTTCCAAATCAATATCACGTGCAATGGTTACACCATCATTTGTAACGGTAGGAGCACCGAATTTTTTATCAAGAACAACATTACGACCCTTTGGTCCTAATGTTACTTTTACCGCATTCGCAAGTGCATTTACGCCTCTTTCTAATGCGCGACGTGCGTCTTCATCAAATAAAATTTGTTTTGCCATTTTATGTACGCCTCCCAAATAATTTTATTATTGTACAACTGCTAAAATATCTCTCTCACTTACGATAAGATATTCTTGTCCCTCAAACTTCACTTCAGTACCTGCATACTTGGAGAATATAATTCTATCGCCAACTTTTACATCAAGAGCTACGCGCTGACCATTTTCTAATACTTTGCCAGTGCCAACCTCGATAACTTCACCTTCTTGTGGCTTTTCCTTAGCAGTATCAGGTAATACAATACCACTCTTTGTTTTCATTTCGCCTTCTAAAACCTTAATGACGACTCTGTCACCCAATGGCTTAATCATTGAAATTTCCTCCTCCATGATGTGTAATGATAATAATATTGTTAGCACTCATTGTTAGCGAGTGCTAACCACATAATTTATGATATAAAATTCAGCAGAAAAAAGCAAGTGTTTAATAGAAAAATCAGCCTTTTTTTTAAAAAAATATATAAACTTATCCATCATAGCACCTTTAATTATAAAGGTAACCATTTCTCTTATCCCTTTATTAATGAAAAAGTGCCTAAAAAGGCACTCCAAGCATAGTTATATTCTCTTCGTTGCCGCTTCTACTATAGATTCTGCAACATCTTTAATGGACTTACGTTTACTCATGCTATACTGCTGAATGCGTCGATATGCTTCTGTTTCGCTAAGATTGTATGCATCCATTAGAATACCTTTGGCACGATCAAGGATCTTTCTCGTCTCTAAAGATTGCTTTACGTTTTCTAATTCTTGCTCTAATTCAGCAAACTCTTGAAACCGTGACAAAGCTATCTCTATGGCAGGGAATAAATTCGCTTCTTTAACAGGCTTGACTAAATATGCCAGTACACCAGAGTCCTTAGCCTTTTCTACAATATCCTTTTGACTAAAAGCCGTCAGCAATAATACTGGAGCAAGCTTTTCATTGGAAATTATTTTTGCCGCTGTAATACCATCCATTTCAGGCATCTTAATATCCATAATAACCAAATCAGGTCGATATTGCCGGACCAAATCAACAGCCCTTGACCCATCAGAAGCTTCTGCTACAACCGCATGTCCTGCTTCTTCTAACATCTCCTTTAAATCCATTCGAATAATAGATTCATTATCAGCAATAACAATTCGCAATGATTCCATTCTAAACTCCTCCCTCCACCTTACGGGGAATAGTAATACAAGCGTGAGTGCCATTATCTGTATATAATGCAAAACTACCGCCAACATCACTTTCAATTAGCGTTCGCACAATTTGCAAGCCCAAGCTATTAGACAGTTGAGGATTAAAGCTTGGCGGCATTCCAATGCCATTATCATATATTTCAATTTTATATTCATCTTCTAGTGTGGTAATATCTACTCCAATGATACCTTCATGCCGTCCAACAAAACCATGTTCTATCGAATTTTGAATCAGCTCATTAATGACAAGTGCTAAGCTGCTAGCCTGTTCCGAAGGAAACACTACTGTTTCACCATTAAAGATAGTTTGCAGATTAAAATCAGGTTCCAGCATGTTTTGGATTACTAAATCAAGAATGTTCCTAGCCACTTCTGCTACATCAATAAACTCTGCATCTTGTTGCGATAAAAATTCATGAACAACAGAAATACTTGAGATGCGATTGACACTTTCGCGCAAAGCCGCCTTGACTTCTTGTGATTTTGTACGCCTTGACTGCAGCCTTAGCAAACTGGCAATGGTTTGTAAATTATTTTTTACTCTGTGATGTATTTCCTGAATCACCGCAGATTTTATTAATAACTCTTTTTCTTTCTTCTTGAGTTCAGTAACATCTGTTAAAATCACAACAATACAGATACTCACTTGATCTACAACAATGGGAATTGCCCTTTGCACCAAAACCATATTACCGGCTGATAGCTCCGCCTCACAGGGTTCTTGAACTGTCATAGCCTTCTGGGCTAATCCCATATTTGCCTGGCGTTCATAAATGCGCCTTCCAACGATATTCCCAACAGCTAAAACCTTATAAATACTATCGGCTGTTGAGTTAGCGAAAACAATTTTACCTTGCTCATTCACAATCAAAATACCATCACTTGCTGATAAGGAGCGATAATGCTTGCTGCTACTTGGTATTTTTACTGTCGACAAAAGCAATTGTGCTGTTTCTACCAAAAGTTGATGACCTGCCATACGGGCCTCTTCCAAACTAGCTTCAAAGCTAACAGCAGCAATCACATTTCCGCTAGCATCTCGCACGGGGTAAACCTGCATTTCCATCCACATACCTAGCGCCCATTCTCGCTGCCCAAGAATTGCTTCTCCTATAGAAATACTGCGCCAGATAAGCGGTTCTTCTGATGCATAAACAGTTGTCCCCAATAAATTCGGTTTATGCTGCACATAGCTGGTATTCGGTTTCACTTGAGCGGCTATTACCAAAAAGTTTTCATTGCGAGCCTTGGTATATAAGGTAACCTGGGCATGAGCCAAATCACTTGCCAGCCCTAATACAGCACAAATAGTGTCTAATACGGCAATTTGTGCCGGGGCTAATGTAGTTATTCTCCGACAAATATCTCCAGCCACTCCCATTTGTACCTCCAACCATCACCAAAAATGATTTCCATACCATGTAATTTATTGTTTTACATACTTATTCCACTTATTCCATAAAAATTCCTTGTTGTAGAATTTTCAAACTTTTAATTTACATATATCACGTATTAGCTGTGACCTAATTTTAAAGAAGGCTTGGCATTCAAGTGCAAATCCGCATAATCTCCAACTATATGTTGATAATAAGCCCGACAGGCGATCATAGCAGCATTATCTGTACACAATATTGGATCTGGATAATGTAGTGAGAACCCAGCTTTTTTACATTCATATCCCAATTTTGCTTTAAGGCCACTATTGGCTGCTACGCCTCCTGCAACTACAATCTGCTTTACACCGCATGTAGCCGCCGCCTGAAGGCTCTTGCTTACCAGTACATCTACAACAGCTGCCTGAAAGCTGGCTGCTACATCAGCAGTATTGATTTCTTCCTGTTTTTGGGCCGCACTATTTAGATAATTCAATACTGCGGATTTTAGTCCGCTAAAGCTAAATTCGAAACTATTTTTTCCAGGCAAAGCACGAGGAAAAGCAATTGCCTCTGGATTACCTTTTGCAGCCAAAGAATCAATATAAGGACCTCCTGGGTATGGCAACTTCATTACTCTTGCTACTTTATCAAAAGCTTCTCCAGCTGCATCATCCCGAGTCTGCCCTAGCAATGCAAATTCATTATATCCTTTAACATGTACTAAAGAAGTATGTCCACCTGATACAACTAAAGCCATAAAGGGCGGTTCTAGTTCACGATGTGCTAAAAAATTTGCAAAAATATGTCCCTCCAGATGATTTACACCGACGAGAGGTATATCAGTAGCAAAAGATAAGGCTTTTGCTACTGATACACCAACTAATAATGCACCTACCAGACCAGGACCGTAGGTGACTCCAATCGCTGAAATATCGGCTAATGCTACCCCAGCATCAAAAAGCGCCTGATCCACAACAGGAAGCACATTTTCAATATGTTTACGAGAAGCAATCTCTGGTACAACTCCACCATATTTCTGGTGTACTGGTACTTGTGAGGAAATAACATTTGATAAAATAATGCGTCCATCAGCAACTACTGATGCGGATGTTTCATCACAACTGGTTTCTAAAGCCAGTGTTAAACAAGTTTTTTTTATTTCCTGCTGAATATTTTCCAAAACAAAGGCCTCCATCTTTTCTATCATTACGATCAATATGATAATAGTCACATATATGCTCTCTATTACATAGAGTAAGTATCATCAATCACCCTATAGGCCACGAAAGTGGCTCTTTTTTTTATCTCTGAATCAAGTCTTCCCTATAACTTCTCACACCACATAATAAGTGCATCTTCTTTGGTGTCAGTATAATAATTTCGCCGTCTGCCTTGGGCAGTGAAGCCAAATTTGCTATATAAACCTTGGGCGACTTCATTCGAAGCTCGCACTTCCAAGGTCATTCGAGTAGCTCCCCGAACTTTAGCATGTTCAAGAAGGGCTACCATTAATTTTTCCCCTAATTTTCTGCCCCGATATTCTGGTAAAATTGCTACATTTGTAACATGTGCTTCGTCTACAATAAGCCACATACCTGCATATCCAATAATGTTACCTGCTTCTACCAGCACCAAATAATAGGATAATTCATTGCTCATTTCATTGACAAAACCTTCGCGAGACCAGGGAGTAGTAAAAGATTGCTGTTCTACAGCAAGTACACCATCTATATCAAGAGTATTCATACGCCGCACCATAGTTTGGGTCATTTACCCACTCCATGGCGGCATTCCCACAAAACCTCGGCCTCTGAACGCCTAATATATACTGGTTCTAAGCTCATCACATCGTGTTTAATACCTTGCTTGATAAGTTTGTGTCCTAAACCACCTACACTACTGGCTCGCTGAATAATAACATGTGGTGCAGCAAGTGTTAGATTCTTACCAACCTGTTCTATCTTGTCACGGTACATAACCGCTGCTTCTCCCATTACTACTACAGGACGATCATATTGACTCAAATTCTCCAAAACGGTAGTAACCTCAGCCACAACTGCTGGCTGTATTTCCTTTAGCTCGCCCTGCTGCCATTCAAATAAAGCCTGATACACATTTCCCTTTTGCGCATCCAGCATAGGAGCCAAAATTACTCCAGGCACAGGACAGCCATAAGCCATAGCAGCCAATGTTGGTACTCCCACCACTGGAATATTCAAAGCATAAGCTAAGGTTTTAGCCGTAGATAAACCAATTCTAAGACCAGTAAAAGAGCCTGGTCCAATACTAACAGCCACTGCCTTAACATCGGACTTAGCTACTTCTGCCATATCCAATAATTTAGCAATATGAGGCATTAATAATTCGGAATGTGTTTTTTTTGTCTGTAATGTAATCTCAGCCAATAATGTATTAGCAGTAGCCAAAGCTACACTGGAAACCAATGTCGCAGTATCTATCGCAAGAATAGGCATGTTTGTTTCAACTCCTCACAAAGGCGTTCATAAGCAGTCCCAATGGCACGTATCTGCAAAACCCGCTCATTTTTCTTACCACTATTTTTTTCTAAATCAGAAACGATCTCAATCCACAAATATTCATTAGGAAGTTCCTCTGGAAACTTATCAGCCCACTCAATGATAGAAAGTCCACTTCCTTCCGTATATTCATAGAAGCCAATATCAAATAATTCAGCAGCCTCCTCTAAGCGATACAAATCAAAATGATAGATAGGAAAGCTAGCTTCATACACGTTTAAAATGGTAAAAGTTGGACTATGTACACTATCTGCTATACCTAAGCCTTCCGCTAATCCCTGTACTAACAAGGTTTTTCCTGCTCCCAAATCCCCTATTAAACATATTACCTGCCCTGCTGATAAAGTTTTAGCCAAACATTTACCAAATGTAAACGTTTCATCAGGGGAGGTTGTTTTAAATTCCAACATAAGAAAAAGTTCCTCCTAATTACCTAATCTGTTAGGTGAAAATGATTATATCCTTTAGGCTCTAACAAAGATGCCGTACCATCCTTAGCTACTAATTGTACGCCCTGGCTTTGTTCTATCACTTCACCAATGACCGTTATATCAATGCCAATATCCGCTTGGAATAGGGATTCAAAGTCTTTTGGCAAAATGGTAAATACCAATTGATAGTCTTCACCACCATATAAAGCATAATCGATTCCTTCTTTACCAAGAGCAAAAGCTGCAGAACGCACCTCAGGAGACAAAGGAATTTTATCCCTATATATCCGCATTCCAACATTACTAGCTCTAGCGATTTCATTGGCTTCACTTGCTAATCCGTCACTAATATCATTCATACTTGTTGCACCTAAAGAGGCTAGCATAGTGCCAGCTCTAATCTGAGGTTTTGGCACTAGATGTTTTGTAACCAGAGGCTGGAAAAAATCATACTCCTCCCATTTACCCCGCAATAAAAGATCTAAGCCGCATCCTGAATTACCCAATGTGCCAGTTACCACAAGTAATTCTCCTACGCTCGCTCCTGACCGCCGCTGCATTTTTTCAGGTTCCACTTCACCCATTGCAGTTACATTAATAACCAGTCCGTGGGGGCTGGATACCGTATCGCCACCGATTATATTGACACCAAATTCATGGCAAATTTCTTTCATACCCTCATATAAAGATACAACAAAGTCTACATCTAAGTAACTAGGCAAAGCAATAGACACAACAACATGCCTTGGCACGCCTCCCATTGCTGCAATATCACTTAAGTTTACTGCAATCGATTTATACCCTAACTGTCTAGCACTTGTTGTACATAAATCAAAATGAACCTTTTCTACCAGCATATCTGTAGTTACTAATTGTAGCTGATGGGGAGCTGGGATGAAAGCTGCTGCATCATCACCTATGCCAACAACTACATTTTTCTTATTATTAATAGTATCTCTTTTTATTAGATCAATTAAAGCAAATTCTCCTAATTGCTTAAGTTCCATTTTTGACACCACCTAATTATCAATCACTCAGTCAATCAGTCAATCAGTATAAATGTATTAAAATTCTGCTTTATAACCCTAAAATCCTGCATATAGTAACAATCTTCCATGAAATAATTTCAAAATCTTATTTACTATCAACGCTATTTGCCTTATTATTTACTACACTTACCTTGTACAATACATAAAAAGCAGCAATCTGGAGCCAGACTGCTGCTTTTTATGTATTTATTTATTTATTTATTTTTTCTTTATTATCTTTTCAGAACGACTTAAAGGCTCCCCAATATCCATATGACCAGATATGGTATCAATTTTTTTGCCTTCCACCAAAATTTGTACCTTTTGTATATCATGAAATTCTGTCAATGTATTGACAATGGCAGCTACCAGTAATATCTCCGATGCAGAGCCACCTTTATTATTTTTAACTAAGCTATCAGTAAAATCAACATAGGCGATATGATCCTTGACCGAAATATTCCGCAATTTAGTTCCAGCCGGAACTAGGGATACTAAAGCAGGGTCCTTCGTCCCTGTTATTAATAATTCCATAACTGTTTGCGCTGGATGACTATTTTTCGGAACCACATATTTCTCGCCAACTAAATTGGCTGCATCTTTTGTCGCAAAGTATACCGTCATGGTCATAGTATCTTTTCCTGGGGCCGCAGCCTTATCAGCCTCTATTCCAGCTTTTGACTTTTCATTCTGTACATTAGGCGCTGTTGGTGCCTGAGGAGCAGCATTATCACAACCACCTAGCATTATCGATAACAAAAGCAACATACTTACTAAGACTATTCTTTTACTAAACACTATAAGCCACCTCCCTTTTTAGCGGCTTGGGCAAAAAAGTCATCCAATCCTTGCACAATTCCTTGTGCCATTTTTTGTTGAAATTGGGGAGTACTAAGTAATTTTTCTTCATCAGGATTAGAAATAAAGCCTAACTCAGCCAATACAGATGGCATTTGGGCTTTCTTTATTACATAAAATCCTGCTGCATTGATTTTACGATCTTGTAGGCCGCCTTCCTTAATCAAATTTTCCTGAATACAATTTGCTAACAACACGTCGTATTTGCTTTTTTGATAATAATAAGTAGCTATGCCGCCTACTGCAGGGTTGGTAAATGCATTAATATGTAAGCTAACAAATACATCTGCTTTATTTTTATTCGCACTTATGGTTCTAGCACTTAGTTCCTCTACTGCACTAGCATTCGGCCCATAGACATCCACGTCTGTCTTTCTCGTCATTAACACTTTAGCCCCTGCTTTTTCCAATAAAGCCTGTACCTTTTGGGCCACTGCCAAAGTTACATTTTTTTCTTGCAACTTATTAGGACCAATAGCACCAGGATCACTACCACCATGCCCAGGATCAATAGCAATCACTTTATTTTTTAAACCAGCAGTAAAGTTATATTCTACCTTGGGCACTACTTTATTAATATCAACTACCACACGAAAGGTTTTATTATTAATAGCATCACTCTTTAATGTAAAAACCTTATAATCACTATCTTCAATCATAGTGGATAAATCAACTACCACTTGACTATTTTTATTGTCCTTTTTAAAAAACCTAACTTTGTCAGCAATTTTTCCATCTAAGACTACAGAATCATCAAGTTTCCCCACTGCTGCACCGCTGATGTTAATGATTAGCTGCGAACCTGTTTTGTCATCCAAATTACTATTAATTTTTACAGTATCATTTGTATCAATTACTAATCGTAACTTACTAGTTCCCTCCACAGCATCTTTATGTACTATCCAACGAACATTTGTTAACTGATTATTAGATGAAAGCCTTGTCTGGTTCACAGAAGTTGCTGCTTTTAATGCAGGAACAGTTACTGCCGGACTAATCTCTGGTATATTATCATTTAATGCCGCCATACCAATCTGGGGCACAAAAAGTAACATCAATAATAGGCTTAGCAAAGTAGAATATAATCGACGCAACTATAACACCTCCGTATCACCACAAATTTTTATATTTTTCATAGACACCATGAATCTATCAAACATAATATCTGTAAAAATTGTATATGCTGATATATTATGTTAAATTTCGTGCCTATTAAATAAAAATCCTGCAGGACTTTAGGCTATAAAGCATAAAAAATCAGAAAACACTAATTTCCCCTGATTTTTCCATAACAAGGCTCCTTTAACTTTAATCCCTTGCCACATTATTGAGCTGGTATTGTAATTCTTTGATTGCTAGCAAAACACGTTTTGCCAACAACGGGATACTCGGTCTTTTCCATTTAAAGTATGGGAAATAGCTGCAATTGAAACTTTAACTTTTTTCGCTGCATTTTTAATTGTTTTACACCTACAAACTGTACTATATATAAAAAAATCAGGAAGGCTTTTAGCCTTCCTGATTTCTCTTTATTATTTCTTTTAATAGTCTATCTGCTTCTGCCTTTGCTGCACTGGTTGCCTCATGATCTACTTGAAGTTCAATGGTCACCATGTCCCCTTCTTTTGCCACATCTGGCAAACTTTCTCGGGGCCATATTACTTGAATTTCTTCATCACCTAACAATAATACTGCTTTATTGCCTTCGAAACGATCAATAACAACGAAAACCTTCATGCTCTTATTTCTCCTTTGTTATGGTATAGGTTTTACCATCGCTGTTAACAGTCACCGTACCGTCTGTATCTGTACGATATACCTTTATCTTGGCCTCACCATATCTCTTCAATATGGAAGGATGAGGATGATGATAGTCATTGTTAGCACCTAAAGAAATAATTGCCGCCTCAGGAGCTACTGCTTTTAAAAAGGGAAGGGATGAAGATGTATTACTTCCATGATGACCAGCTTTTAAAATACTACTTTTAAGCTCTGCTTTATAGGTCTTTAACATACGTTCCTCAGATTCCTTTTCTGCATCACCCGTTAACAGCATAGAAAATTCATTATAAATCAATTTTGCGACGATAGAATTATTATTCAAATCTGAGTCTCCAATAAAAGGCTTCTCAGGTGCAAAAATTTTCAATTTTACATCACTAGAAATCACAATTTCTGTACCAGCAGTAAGAACTGTAAAAGGTATCTTCTTACTTTGTACTAAGGATAAATATTTACGATACAATGCCGTGGTAGTAGTTTGCCCACTATCATAAATCTGACCAACCTTAAAATTCTCTAATATACCAGACATTCCACCCAAATGATCCGCATGAGGGTGGGTAATAATAACTTTATCAATCGTTGTAATACCTTCTTTTTTTATGTATGCTACTAATTTATCTCTAGTACCAATATCTCCTGTATCCACCAATACAGTCTGCCCTGCCGTCCGAATTAGAATAGCATCGCCTTGCCCAATATCTAACACTTTCACAACGAGAGGAGAATTCACTTGCCCTTGACTGACCGATTTCCCATTTTCTTTACTACACGCTGTTGTAGTTACCATGGCAATCACGATTAGTAGTATCGATAACCATTTACGTCTCATAATCTCCTCCTAAAGAGTGCCCATTCACCCTGATTGCATGAATAGCGAATTATTCTTTCATCATAACTAAAAGACTTGGTTTACACCAAGTCTTAGCTGCTTTCCAAAATTTAAAAACAGTATCTTTTTATCCGATGACCAAATCCCTGGATAAATATGACTAGGATTCAACTGGAGATAAAACTCCCTATGAATCAAGCCTTCTTTATGATCACAAATTATACCTCAACCAAACCCAAACTCACTTTTATAGATTCATCAACCAAACTCATAATATCTTCACTCAAATGAGAAACTTTCTCTTTTAAACGTCGTTTATCAATGGTTCGCAATTGTTCTAATAAAATGACCGAATCCTTTTCTAAACTAGACTGCTTTGAGTTAATCTCCACATGAGTAGGCAGCTTGGCTTTTGAAATCTGTGATGTAATAGCTACTACGATAATGGTCGGACTATATTTATTACCAACATCATTTTGAATGACCAAAACGGGGCGATGCCCTCCTTGTTCCGAACCCACTACCGGACTTAAATTGGCATAATAAATATCTCCACGTTTTACCACCATCTTTATTCACGCTCCGCCAGCAGGGTAGGCATTTCAAATAGATCTGCATCAGCCAGCAATCCTTCCTCAGCTAATGTCAGATTAATTCCAGCCATTTCCTGATATCCCTTACGCATTTTATCATATATTGCCTTACGTCTACGCTCTTCAATACAAAGTCGCATGGCATCACGCACAAATTGACTACGGCTCAATTTTTCTATAGCAATAATACCATCTACTTCTTGAAGCAAGCTATTCGGGATACTAATCATAATACGCCTCAATTCTGCCACGCTTTCACCCCCGCCAGTAACACATACATTCATATAGATAGATTATAGTTTTTTTATATACAAATGTCAATTTTTTTATACACCTTTTTATCATTTGGCGAATGATGACCAGCTGCACATATATTTGAAAATAAACCCACTATCATTAAGTATGCATAAAACAAGACGAATTTATGCCTAGTCCTTTTCTTGAATACCAAATATTGCTGCTGGCAATGCTTTAATAATATCACTTGCTATCATACCTATCATTCCACTTCTAGCGACAATATCTCCAGCTAAACCATGAATGTACACACCAGTCAATGCCGCTTCGTGGCTTGATAGCCCTTGACCAATTAATCCTGCAATTACGCCAGTTAACACATCACCAGCACCGCCAGTAGCCATACCAGCATTACCACTACTATTAATATATACCTCACCATCTGGAAATGCGACTATTGTACGGGCCCCTTTTAAAATAATAATACTTCCCCACTCCATCGCTGCTTGCCTAGCAATATACACTCGATCTTGATTTACCTCCTCGGGAGTTAAACCAACAAGCCGCGCCATTTCTCCAGGATGAGGTGTCAATATGGGCATGGACTTAGCCTCTGTTAATATAGAAGTATGGCCAATCAGTGCATATAAAGCATCTGCATCAATCACTAAAGGCCTTTCCATCGTTTGAATCACTCTGCGCACAAGAGATAAGGTTTCTACATTGCGTCCTAATCCAGGTCCAATTGCCACTACATCATTTTGCAAAGAAAGTCTTTCAATTTCGCTAAAAGATTCTTCTCCTACAAAACCAAAAGTCGTTTCTGCTAAAGGACTTGTCATAACTTCTGTCAATTTCGCCTCCATGACATCATGTAAGCTTTCAGCAATTCCTAACGTTACTGTACCAGCACCTGACCGCATGGCAGCATTTGCTGAAAGAGCAGCAGCACCAGTCAATCCTTTAGAACCTGCTACAACTAGTACCTTCCCACAACTACCTTTATGAACATCTGGCTGCCTTCTGACAAACATTTCTTCTGCCTCTGTGCTAGTAATAAGGTTCTGCTGAATACTACGATCCTGCAATAGCAATTTAGGAATTCCAATATCAGCTACGTATAATCCACCAACATAAGAAGCACCAGGATATAACAAAAGTCCTTGTTTAGGCAAAGCAAACGTAATCGTGTGACTCGCCTTTACCGCTACCCCCTGAATTTGTCCTGTATCTCCATCAACACCTGTTGGTACATCAATGGAAATAATAACCTTATTTATTTTATTAATACATTCTACTACCTGAGTCATGTTATCTCTCAGCTGTCCAGTAAGTCCCGTACCTAGCAATGCATCTACCAGACAATCCGTAAAGGTCATGGCAATTTTTACTTTATCCCAATCATGCTGATTCGCCACTTCTAATATATCAATTCCCATATGAGTAATGGTTTGCAAATTCCTCAAAGCATCTCCCTGGACAGCAGCTTTACTCCCTATTAAAAAAACCTTAACCTTAGCTCCTTGATTATGAAGATGCCTAGCAACAACATAACCATCGCCACCATTATTACCCGTACCAGCAAACACAGAAATCTTCTTATTATATAAATTCCCTAATATACTCTCCATTTGCCTTACTACTTCTACACCCGCATTTTCCATGAGTACAATACCAGGGATACCATATTCTTCGATTGCTGCCTTTTCGATATTCTTCATTTCAGCAACTGTTACTACTTTCATGTTATTTACCTCCCCATAAAATCGCCTGAGCAGCGGCATATTCCCGCGCATGTGTCAATGATATATGAATAGTGCTGACTCCCATATCATTAGCTAAAGCAGCAAATTGACCACTTAATCTAACATGAGGGCAACCTTTCTCATCAAGAAAAATTTCAATGTCCTGTAGTTTTCCACCTTTCATTCCTGTACCAAACGCCTTCATGACAGCTTCCTTACCAGCAAATCTTGCTGCATAAGAAGAGGATTTTTGCACTCCCCGACTTTCACAGTATTGTTGTTCGTGTAAGGTGAACACTTTTTCTACAAAAGATTGGCGTATAATAGCATCTTTAATACGATTAATTTCTATAATATCAATCCCTGTACCAATAATCACTAACTTCACTCCATATTACCCTTTATTATGCATTGTACCAGTATTAACTGCCATTTGCCAATACATACAAGTAAATATACGAAAAGACTTGGCTTGTGCCAATTCAGGAGAAAGGTGCCTTAGTTGCACGTATCTAAATGGGAAAGTCTAACGACTGAACACAAAATGAAAGACTTAGCTCCACGCTAAGTCTTTCATTTGTATTCATTTCCTATAATTTCTCATAATGAGTACTTCTACTCGCCGATTTTTGGCTCGCCCATCAATCGTATCATTAGGTTGAAGTGGGCGATATTCACCATACCCAATCGCACTAAAGCGTTCGGGCTGTAATTTTTTTTCACTAGCTAAGATAAACTTCATAAAGTTAATAGCCCGTTTGGAACTAAGTTCCCAGTTAGAAGGAAACTCAAAGGTATTGATAGGTATATTATCCGTATGCCCTGAAATAACAATTTTTTGGGATAAAGGAACTAATACTTTTCCTATTTCCTCTCCCACACGCAAAGATTCAGGACGTAAATTAGCATTTCCTGATGTGAATAATGCAGAGTCTTTAATACGAATCATTAGCCCATCTTCTGTAAGTATGGTATTCAAATCACCCGCCAATTTATTCTCTTGAATATAACGATCTATCTGCTGCTTTAATTCAGAAAGCTGAGCCGCTTCCTGCAATTGAGCCTGTCCTTGAGGATTCTCCATCTTACTTTGGTCTGGCTTTGAAGCATCGGCCTCGGGAGCTATGGTTCGATTATTATCAAAAACAGAAGGACTTCCACTAAAAGCAGCGTTAAAAGAAGCAGCCATCTGATTAAATTTTTGTTGATCTACTTGTGCTGAAGCAAACAGAACAATAAATAATGCCAGTAACAATGTTAATATGTCCGCATAAGGAATCAGCCAGGACTCATCTACATGTTCTTCATGATGGACATTATGATGTTTTTTCCGTCTAGACATTACGCTTCCTCCGTTTTAGCCTTCATCTGCTCCCGCTCTGTCTGGGAAATAAACACCTTAAGTTTCGCTTCAATAGCCGTTGGGGAGTCACCTGCCTGCAGTGACAGTATACCTTCAACCATCATTTTTCTTACATCCACTTCCTTTTTAGACATCATCTTCAATTTATTCGCAAAAGGATGCCATACCACATATCCTGTAAATATCCCCAGGAGCGTAGCCACAAATGCGGCGGCGATCGAAGTTCCCAGCTTGTCAATATCATTCAGATTTCCCAATGCAGCAATCAAACCAACTACCGCACCAAGTACCCCAAGTGTCGGAGCGTAGGTTCCTGCCTGTGTAAAAATTAATGCACCAACACGGTGGCGCTCTTCCATGCCCTGGATTTCTGCCTCTAACACATCACCAACAAAATCAGGGTCAAGACCATCAATAACCATGCTCAAACCAGTTTTAAGAAAAGTATCCGGTACTTCCTCCACTCTGCTTTCAAGTGCTAAGATGCCTTCACGCCTAGCTGTCTGTGATAACTCTACAAACATTTTTAGCATATCAACTTTTAACATAAATTCAGGTTTCTTAAACAAGATTTTAATCAACGTCGGAAGTTTCTTAAGAGTTTCCATTGGAAACGCATTTAATAAACAAGCTGCCGTACCAGCAAAAATAATCATAAACGCTGCTGGGTTAATTAATGCCATGGGACTTGCACCTTTTAGCGCCATCCCTACGACAACAGCCACTACTCCAAGGACCATACCAATTACTGTTGATAATTCCAAAATTCAGATCCCCCTAAAACTAACCATCTCCGATTAGTATATATACTTATAACAAATCCACAATCTACCTTTACATAGTTCTTTTTTTTTCTGCATATTCCTGCAATATTTTTGTTATTTTTTTGCTTTTCGAAAGCCAAACTCTCTGGAAACTTGCCTACCAATCCCCTGGATTTTACCTGTAATGCAGCCTCTGCAGTGTTTTGGCGTATCATTAATACAAATTTTCCCGGGATATAGCATGTACAATTCCCGATACTCACCTTCTGTAACATTAGGCATAACAACATTAGCACCACTTTGCAGGGCGATAATACGTCCATTCTTGTCTAATGTTTCCATAGCTGTAGTAGCTGGTATATTAGCATCAGGCAATAGCAGTCTAGTAATCGCCATCACCTTTATACTAACACTAAAAGCGCCTCCCTTCTCTTGAGCTAGTGGTGTATCAACGTTGGGAATGAAAGGACCTAACCCAACCATATCAGCATCTATAGATTTAAAAAACAAAATATCATCCGCCAAATCTTCCATTGTCTGATTAGGAAGTCCGACTAAACATCCTGTACCTAATTCATATCCAATATCTTTTAAATCTTTCAAACACTGTAGCCTATTTTCAAAACTCATGCCTGGGTGTAATGTCTCATATAATTTGGGGTTAGTCGTTTCGATTCTAAGCAAATACCGATCAGCACCAGCTTCTTTATAGATTTGATATTCTTCCCTACTTTTCTCACCAAGACTTAACGTAATTGCTAGTCCTAATGCCTTAATACTTGTAATAATATACTGCATCTCGGCTACTGTATAAGATTGACTCTCACCAGATTGCAGTACAACTGTCTTATACTCATAGGTTTTTGCTTTATTAGCAAGATCAATAATTGTATCTGGGGATAACTTATACCTCTTAACCTTAGCATTTTCTTTTCTTAGACCGCAATAATAACAATTTTGTTGACAAATGTTCGAGAATTCAATTAAACCACGTAAGTGTACTTGTTCTCCCACAAATTGGCTCCGTACTCTATCAGCGGCTAAAAACAATTGTTGATCATGCTCATCACACCGCAGTAAATCCACTATTTCTTCTTTTGTTAAAGAGTGAATGCTCTCAGCTTTATTTATGATATCTACTATTCTTGACACGCCACTACCCTCCTACTGTAAGTACTTCCACCTTTAGTATCTATTTCTTCATTTATCCTAGTAATCCCTTTTTCACTCTAAATAGTAGACTTACTTTCGACATGATATGCTATTTATATTTCATACCCTTTGCTGATACATGAAACCGATTACTTCTAATATAAAATATTCTACTAATAAATGCCTCTACCTAAAGATATAGATTCTATAAAAATACCATCGTCTTGCAATAAAATAAGTCAGAATTCAGCTAAACTTGTCATATTTGTGATTTAAAAACTAATTTCATTCACCTCAATTAATTTTGTCTATTAATGTAAGGATTTTCTTCCCAAACATTTTCTTATCCGACATTTCCGGGAAATAGCCATATTAATTTAATGCACAATTTACGTTCGCTCTTCCCCATAGTAGATATATTCATACAATTTTGAGCAGGAAGAATCTTTTATAATCCCTCTGTAATTGTGAGCATTTCTTAATATTATTTATCTTCATTGACAATGCTAGTTGAGACTGCTAGAATAAACCACATGTTAATATTCTCGTATAATTTGGGGGATATGGTCCAAAAGTTTCTACTAGCAACCGTTAATTGCCTGTCTACGAGTGAAAGTGTATCTAACGTTCCATAATACTTAGAAATTTACTAAAAACATGATTGTTTTCTGTAGATTTTGAGGATGTAATAACTAAGGTACAGGTGTAACACTACACCGGAAAGATAGTAGTCTTGACGGGGAAATTTCGCTCATTTTCTACAAAGCGAATATCCTTGTCAGGACTTTTTTTCCTATCATATTAAAATTTTGGAGGCTATATGGAGTTATTAAGAAAACGGATTCAGTCTGATGGACTGGTCTTAAATGATTCGTTACTTAAAGTGGATTCCTTTTTAAACCAGCAAATTGACCCGGAGCTTATGATGAAAATAGGTGAAGAGTTTGCTCACCGTTTTCAGGGAGAACCGATTACTAAAATACTGACGATTGAATCTTCTGGAATCGCAGTATCAGTGATGGCAGGTTTAGCACTTAAAGTACCAGTAGTTTTTGCTAGAAAGAAAAAATCTGTTACTATTAATGAAGATGTATATTATACAAAAGTCTATTCCTTTACGAAACAAGAGAGTAATGACATTATTGTTTCAAAACAATTTATTGAAAAGGAAGATCATGTTTTAATTATTGATGACTTCTTAGCCAACGGGGAGGCTGCTGCTGGATTGGCTAACATTGTTCAGCAAGCAAATGCTACCGTAATTGGAATAGGCATTGTAATCGAAAAATCTTTCCAGCCAGGTGCGAAAAAGCTAACGGAAGCCGGCTATCGAGTCGAGTCCCTAGCCCGCATCGGTTCTTTTTCCAACGGTCAGGTGAATTTTCTATAAATAGACACTTATTATATTAAATCTGCTTCTGTGAAATAAGGTAGCCCAGAAGTCTTTGCATAAGACTTCTGGGCTACCTTATTTCACAGTAACTATTATTGGTGTGACTTTCCATTTTGCATAGCTTCCTCTGTTATGGCCTGCTCTCCACGTTTTATTGCTTCACGCACCATAGAGCCAACTTCACCCGTGGTTACATCGCTCCAATGAGATGTTTATAAAAAACCTTTTTTGCTTTTTCTTCTTTGTACACACTCGACGTGCATGGGTCAATAAAGGTGTAAAAAGAAAACAGTATAACATCAAAGTTTTTATACATGATATGATAAAAAGGCCAGCCTCTCGATAAGAAGCTGGCCTATATAATAAAAATATTTTTCTTTTTGCAAAAAACGAAGAGAATTTAGCACTGCTATTATAATAGCCAACACCTTAAAACGTGTTCTATTGTAATTATTAAGCTACAGGTAAACACTGCCAGCCTGCATCTCAACAATTGTTCGATTAGTCGCACTTTCAATTACTCTTTGCTGTTCAAAATATTGGTCTAAATCATCCGGGTGTGGTATCCCGGCGGTATCAACCCTCCATAACACTTCATTTGGATTATAGTCTAATCTATAATTATCTTTAATATTTTGTTCATTTAGTGTCGCATCAATAAATGCGGGATTAGTGGGGCCTAAAATTGTTTGAAAATTATATTGCCATCCCTTCGTAAAGTCGGTAACGGACTGTTCTTTCTGGATATCGCCAGCGTTAGAGACACCTGTTTGACTAGGAAGTTTCCCTGTGCGCTCATAATTTTGTGCTATTTCTTTTGCCTTTTTAGAGTCAGCTTCACTACCTTCACCTATTCCATGATGGTCAAAACCAAGGTAATCAATTATGCCGTTAAGGCCGCTTACCATGTCTTTAATACTCTGGACCATGGGGTTAGATGTTATCAATTCATCGCTAAACTCCATTGATTTTATTCTATCTAAGGCCCCTAAGAATCCATTATCAAATATCCCAGTTCCCTGTGGGTTACTATTATGTAAAATTTGGTATGACGCTCCACCGCTTCCACCATAGGTAAATCCATTTGCTATTATTGCTTCCGTTGCCGTTTGACCGCTAAAGTTCGTGGCTACTCCTGTACCCACTAGATTTACTACATGCAAGTCACTTCCAAGTCCAGAAAGAAAATTGTGTATTTCGTTTTGTTGTTTGACAGGTACCATATCAGTAAAATCCATGGCAATTCGTCCAAATGTTACAGAGGTATATGGCCCTAGACTTAAAGAGGGCAATACGTCTTTACTTCCCCCTATATATACATCACCATATCTGTCGATTGTAAGAGTTGCACTTCTGAATTTTCCACAAGAGAAGGTAACATAGTCAATTCGGTCATGAACATAGCTAAAAACACCAAATATACTAGGATTTACAGTCATAATGATAACCTCCAGTTATAAAATTTATAGTATCTAAATATACAATTTTTATATATAATTTAATAATGAAATTAGATAGTCTAGCTTTCCTGAATCATCTTGCTATTAACGAATATTTTTTAAGGATGGTAACCATGAATATAGCGAAAATACTCAGAAACATTATATATGCGTTCGTTGTTTTAAATATTTTGAATAGCTTTTTTTTCTTAGCTCCACTGTCAAATAAGGCTTATAAAGATTTACAACAAGAATATCAGGAATTGAACATATTACCTGGTTCTACTTTAATTCATCAACAGGATGTGCACAAACCAGAGGGCGTAAGTTTAGATTATAATTATACCGTTAATAGAAGTTGGGATGAAATCAGTGATTTCTACTTAAAAGAGACGGAGAAAAACGGTTGGAAGTGGGATGGCAAAATCGAAAAATACGGAGAAGATAATAATGGAAGAGGTCTTAGCTTCCACAAAGATAAATACAGGTTATCTGTTGCATGCGGTAACATTCAAACAAATAATGCTAAATATTATATCTACTTTAGTTGGGGTCCTTAATTTGGCAATCTTGACTTGCATAATAATCAGTAATACTTTTATGTTACATTCTAAATCAAAAACAGCGATCAAAATATTGTATAACTTCAAAAAGATACACAAACACTCAGACTTTTGGGACAAATGTCGCTGAGGTAAAGCATTTAAATACCTGTTACGATGAGTGACAATACCTTTCTATCTGATTTTCGTTCAAAATTATCCCACAACCTCATCCTCCCATCCTCTTATAAGCTTTAATGTCTAAATTTTATTTTTGGTATTTTTTTAGGGTAACAAAAAAAGGCCCGCAGGCCTTAGCAATGGAATTTGAATTTACCCTTCTATATATTTATCCGTACAGTTTAGGCCTAAAAAGTATAGGTTTAAATTTTTTTTTCAACTTAAAACCTCCTAATCCCAGCCCGTACACAAACTCGACCTGTACCAAAATTAATACCCAGATGGCGCACAATCAGCATCCCTCATCAAATTCAATCACACTGTTTATTCTCCATAGTGCATTTGATTATTTCACACATTTATAAGACAAAAAAAGAAGCTCTAGGCGATATTCAGAATCCCCCAGAACCTCTAGAAGCACCTGAAACAGTACAGCTAATAGGAATTTTATCCGGTGGATATCTTATTAGCTGATGACACTACAATACATCTGCCCCCTGCATAATTTTTCAATACACCATACAAATCAGGACCACCCGTCTAACGGGTGGTTTGCATAAGCCCTATAAGGGCATGGTACTGGCTGAGTCTCAAGACTCACCACCGAATTTTATCTATTGCATTTCTTGTTCAACTTATCTGTTATAACCTTTCATCTTCTGATATTTACATCATTATCTTGAAATTGCTCAAATATTGTTTACGCTCTATAAACCCGCAATATAACACAGTATGATTTAAATTTGTTAAACTCTAATTATCTATTTTGGATGTTCCTCCTTTGCCAGTTAATGTGATCGCCAAACCTTCCTTTATCCTAATAAAGGAGATCTCTTTTTTCTGCTCATAGCTGTAAGCTTTTTGGAACCACACGCCTAGCGCGTGGTTTTCAATATACAAAAAAGTTCCCGGAACAGTGCAGTTCCGGGAATCAGTCTACTTTACATTTTGATGTACTTCACCATTAGCTTTAGCCTCATCTGCTATAGCCTGTTCGCCACGTTTAATGGCTTCTCTCACCATGGAGCCAACTTCCCCCGTGGTTACATCGCTCCAATCCCCATCTTCTACTTTTTCACCGAAGCCAAGATCGTGGGCTAATTTATATTTAGCTTCTTCCGACATAACCTTACCCATGCTAATTACCTCCAGCTATTTTTTTGAAGATCTACTTATACTATTTGCCATCATGTAATGTCTTATGCATTTTTAAATAATGAAAAAGAATCCATCCCGCTAGGAGATGGATTCTTTTCTTCATTCTATTAAGCGCGTTTGCCAAGTTCTTTATCGATATAAAGAAGGGATCCGCCTTTATCACCAACAAATTTCAATCTTTCTAAAACGGCGGAAGCACTTGCTTCTTCTTCCACTTGTTCTGCAATAAACCATTGTAAGAAGATTTGAGCTGCATAATCTTTTTCTTCCAATGCTACTTCATATAATTTATTAATTAAATTGCTAATATGTATTTCATGAGCCAATACCTTCTCAAATAACTCTACTGGCGTTCCATACTCAGTAGCTGGAGCCTCAATAGCTTGTAGCTTTACACTGCCACCCCGCTCTAATAAATAATCTACTAATTTAAAAGCATGACTATTTTCTTCTTGGTATTGCTTTTTAAGCCAACTAGCAAAACCGCTAAGGTTTTTTTCTTCACACTCTACAGACATTGCTAAATAAATATACGCAGAGTTCATTTCAGCCTGAATTTGATTATTAATTGCATCTTGAAGTTTAGTACTAATCATTTTATATACCCCTTTCATTTAAAAACAATTACATGTTTGATAAGGTTAATTTTAACATATTTCTCATTTGTTATCAATATGTTTTTTTTATTTATTGATAACAGTTATTAACTGTTATCCTTATTACTTTACTTCAAGTAGATTTCGTAGCTTTGCAACATCATTAATAGGCGGCTGACAGGCAAAATTTTTACATACATACGCAGTAGCCTTATTATCAATTTCATTGTACTCACCAATCTCCTCGGAACATCTATCATAAAATCGCATCGTTGCTGTAGGTAAGAAGAAACTATTAACTGTGGCTAACATCGTCTTCGTATCCGCAGCTTCCCGGTCACCAACTATTACAATCTTTATATTGTCTGCTAAATAATAATCTACGGCCATCATGAAATAAGTATATCCTGCCGCATATCTGCTTACTTCTCCAACAAAATGACTTAACAATTGTTTTGCTGTTTCGCTAAAACTTCTATCATCCGTAATGCCAGCTAATTTCTGCAATGCTAACGCCGCAACAGAGTTTCCCGAAGGGATCGCACCATCATAGATTTCTTTGGGACGTGTAATAAGCTCTTCACCATCATTACCATAAAAATAAAACCCGCCCTCAGTACTATCCCCAAATAATTTTCTCATATCACTAGCTATTTTTTCGGCTTGATGTAAGTAGATATCATTATAGGTTGTCTCATAGACTTCAATAAGAGCCATGAGCAAAAAAGCATAATCATCAAGATAGGCCAGATGGGCTGCTTCACCTTCACGATAGCGCGCTAGTAGGCGGCCATTTGAACCCATGAGTTTTGCATAAATAAACTGAAGTCCTTGCTCCGCTACTTTAGAATATTTCGTTTGCTGTAGTACGCGGTCTGCTTTCGCAAATGCAGCAATCATCAACGCATTCCATGCCGTAAGTATTTTATCATCTTTATAAGGATGTATACGTTCTTCTCGCACCTGATACAATTTTTGTCGTCCTTTTTCTAGTAGCTCTGCTAAATCAACTACTGTTTTATGTACACTTTTGGCGTATGCCTCTAAATCACGACCAATAAGGTTTAGAATACTTGTGCCATGTTCAAAATTCCCATGGGAAGATATATGATAAAAATCAGCAAAAAGAGTTCCTTCTTCTTCCCCTAAAACATCTAGTACTTGCTTTCTAGTAAAGACATAAAACTTACCTTCCACACCTTCTGAATCAGCATCTTCTGCGGAATAAAAGCCACCACTTTGATCCATCATATCCCGCATCACATAGGTCAAAATTTCTTCCGCAATTCTAGCAAATTCCTGGTTTCCAGTACATTGATATGCTTCTAGATAGCTATCACATAATAAAGCATTATCATATAGCATCTTCTCAAAATGAGGCACTAACCATCTCTGATCCGTAGAATATCTGGCAAAGCCATAACCTAAGTGATCATAAATCCCCCCTTGCCACATAGATATAAGGGTTTTCTCCACCATAGCAAGAGCCTTTGCTTCTTTAAAATGCTGCCAATATCGAAGTAAAAACGTCATCTTATGAGGTGTAGGAAATTTGGGTGCAGAGCCAAAGCCCCCATATTTAGAGTCATAGCTATTTTCCAATTCCAAATATGCTTGTTCAAGTAGCTCTTTCCCTATCTGCCTCTTGTCCTCTGATGGCTTAGGCCTCTTAAGAATATTTACAATTTCATTACCAGCATTTACGATTTCACTCCGATTATTTTCCCACTGTTTATGTAGTACAGTTAAAAGCTCTTGTAGCCCCATCCTTCCCCTACCCCTATGTTTAGGAAAATAAGTACCAGCAAAAAACGGCTTCTTATCTGGAGACATGATAATTGTCAACGGCCATCCACCTTGCCCCGTAAGAGCTTGGCATACGGCCATATAAATTCCATCTACATCTGGCCGTTCTTCCCGATCAACCTTAATAGAAACGAAATGCTGATTCAACAAATCTGCCACTTCTTGATCTTCAAAACATTCTCGTTCCATGACGTGACACCAATGGCACGTAAATCATAGTAACATCCTTACATTATTTTAAGCACAGCTAAGAATAGCCTACAGACAAAAATACAGGCCGATTCTCACGCTGTGCTTTCTGAAACGCTTCTGCTCCCCATGGATACCAATCTACTGGATTATTGGCATGTTGTAATAAATAGGGGGATTTCTCGTGAATTAAGCGATTAGGTTTATTGGTGTTTTGACTGTTTATATCGTGATTCTTAGTTTTTGGATCGTAGTAGGTTTTATTTTCCATGAATAACGCCTCCCTAAAATATATATGGTTAGATTGTCCATTATTATGAAGATATACGCACTAAAACCTGCATAGAAATAATATCCATGCAGATAGTAAGTACAAATTATTTTGTTCGTTCCTGTTTTACATCCAGCATTCCTTTAGGAGTTGATGCAATTTTAAAAACATCGTTAATGACCAAACATACCTTGTCCATTTTTCCTAATCAGTTGGTTATTTAATGTTATCTGCTTTTTTCTATTATTTTTTCTACGTTATTTCTACCAAATAAATCTAATCGTGAATATCGTTCTAAATCCGGCTTAACATTTTTCCAATTATTTAGAAAGGCTTCGCAGATTTTAGCCCATTCAGCGTGTTCTCCCCGCCCTAGTCTGTCAATATCCATAACCAGTACACCATCATAGTATCATAGTATCCTTCATCTACATGCGTTAATAACTGTTGTATCTTATTGCGTTTGCTTTCACCAGAACTAATCACCTATAGCCCCAAGAATCACCTGAAACAGTATGATTAATAGAAGTATATGGATCAATCGCGGGGCCTCTTAACTGATTACTATTACTACCGCACTTCAGATATATTGATACATTACTGTAACAACATTAAAACATAGTGTTATCATTCGCAGATTCCTCTGGTATCTCCTGAATAACATCCCAATGCTCTGCTATTTTTCCGTTATCAATCCGAAAAATATCCATGTGTGCTTTCCCCCTAACGGCTGGAGTTCTTTGAGTGCAACTGTGCAAAACTATATAATCATCTTCAGCTATAATCCTTTTAATAGTTGAACTAAGCTCCGGAAAATTTTGAAATACTCTACTAAAATGATGATTAAAACCATCTCGCCCCGTTGCAACGTGGGGATTATGCTGAATATAGCCATCTGATATCCGGGCATTCGCAGTAGCTAAATCATGTTGATTAAAAACAACTTTCCAAAATCGCTGTACAAGTTCTTTGTTCTTTGCTAACTCTGTTTTTGTCATTATGGTTTTCCTCCTATATATGCCCGTAAAGCTGGCAGTACGCCTTTAATATCATTTTTGATAGAGAGTGACCTATCTTTTATACTTTCCGGCACTTCCGGATTCTTCTCATTTATTCTTACAAATTGTACCTTTGGAAGCCGTTGTACTATCCTCTCAAAAGGCCAGCGAATAACTCTTGGCGAATTATATCCAACTCCAAGTTCCAGGATAACAAGCTTCTTGTTCGTTGCCTCCTGCATCCATTTTTGATATTTATATGATTGTTCTCTATACGGCTCATGATTATACCCTGAATCTAAATGTACGTTTAAAAATACACGGCCACCGCATCGAGGGCAGTGAGGAATGAGCACCGAATCTTTTACGATAAATTCATCCTGATCAATATTCGGTAGTATCTTATCAATGACATCTTTCGTCGGCCAGGTCTCCGTAGTACACGGTTTTACACATTGCAGACGGGCATAATCACCTTGGGGCGTGAAAATGTGCTCCGCATCAAAGCCAGTTTTATAAAACATGGCGTCCACATTGGTAGTAATTATAAAATAATTCTTATCCGCTACTATATCTAATAAAGTAGTATATAGAGGACTTGGTGGAAATTGGAAACGAACATAATTCACATGGGTAGTCCAATAAGCCCACTCTTCCTTTTCACTCCAATCATCGTACCCAATCAATTCGTACTGACACCCAAATCCTTTTCTCACCATTTGCGGAAATAGCTTAGCAAAAATTTGCGTATCACCATAATCAATCCCAGCCGCAGCAGATAATCCCGCACCAGCTCCAATTAAGACGCGGTCGGCCTTCCTAATACATTCAGCAATATATTTTATATCATTTTCCTTGAAAGACTCTGACATATTCACGATAATCCTCCTCGCCAAAAACACAATAAAGAATTTGCTTGAATTGATTTGGATTCTTGGCTAACCAGTTGTTCACTACATTTACTGCAATTTCAGCTGCCTCTTTTTTAGGAAAACCAAACACTCCCGTAGAGATAGCAGAAAAGGCGATACTTTTTATATTTTTTATTTGGCTAGCCAACTCCAGGCATGATACATAAGAAGAGGCTAATTCCTCTTTTTTCCTTGTATTAACCATTGTTCCTTGTGGTACAATCGGCCCTACCGTGTGCAGCACATATTTCGATGGTAAATTGTAAGCGCGTGTAATCTTGGCATGTCCGGTTTTTTCCGGTTTCCCTTGAATTCTCATAATGGTTTGACAATCTTCTCGAAGTTGTGGACCAGCAGCTGAATGGATGGCGTTATCAATGCAGGAGTGTAGGGGCTCAAAACAGCCTAGCATCTGATTATTGGCTGCATTTACAATGGCGTCGATTTCCAAGTGAGTAATATCGCCTTGCCACAGCACGAATTTTTCCCTGTTCTCGCCATGAGTGCAAGGTATTGTCTGGGAAATCGATTTGAGCGAAATTGCTTTAATTATCCCTTTTTCATGGGCTTCAGCTTGTAATAATCGGTTTAGCTGATGTAAAAGGTCTAAGTCCAGCGGTTTTGGCGCTCTTACATTCAGCAAGGCTCGGAGGAGTTGACGCTTTTCCTGATAATCAGCTTTCTTTTCTCTATTGGTAATAATATTGGCTTCGTTAGCCAAACAATTGACCAAACTACCGATGACTTCCACTCGTTCGCTATTTGATAACAGTTGAAAATCTCTCAATTCATATACCTGATCCAGTTGAACCGCACTACGATAGTCTTTTAAATTTAATTTCGAATAAATTTTTCTCATATTTAACCTCAGCTCCACAGATTGGAAAGAAAGCCTGACGATAGAATCATCAGGCTTTCTTAAGCTTTTATTTTTATGTCTGATGATTAAAAGTCTATTGTTTTAGGTGGTTGACCGGAAAAATCCGCAAGTATAGCAGTTCCATGTTCAATATAAAATATTTCAAAAATTGGATTATCTGCTGTTTGGTAAATAGATTTCACCAAACCACTGTTTTCTAGAATTTTTTCTTTGATTTCTACGTCATTACTAAATTCTACTTTACCACTAAGCCGAATCCAAGCGAATTTAGGAGTGTAACTGGAAAACTCCACATAAGGATTAGCCTTCAGTTGTTTAAATACCTCCTTTGTATTGTTGGTGCAGAAAAACAATTTCCCATTATCTTCTAGCATAAATTGAAAAGGTCTGACTTTTGGTTTTCCCTCCTCTACGGTTGCCAAAAAGCCGGTGATGTTGTCTTGTAAAAACTTTACTACTTCTTTCATTTTAAATACCTCCACTGTTTTTTATATTCATAGTGCATGAGCACACTATTTCTACTAAATCTTTCATCTTTAGAAGCCCTGACGCTCGCCTGTAACTGGCAATGTCCTTTTTTATGGATATAGTTAGATATCTAACTGTATCCATAAAAAAATTTATCTTTACAAATACATCGATGTCTATGAATATAACTACTGAGGAAGATGCAATACCTTCCCCAGTAGGTTATGATAAGGGGTTAGAAAATCTCGTTTAATTTGTCCTTCAATGTTTCTAGCATTCCTTGACGTGTAGCGTCATCAACTGCAGGTACAGCCCCAAAGAAAACATGACCTACTGATTCAATTCCACAAAAGCCAAAAATACCTGTGTCAGAAGTTTTCTTCATTGCCTCTGTCATACCTGTAGAATCATAATATTGAGCTGGAGTTCCTTGGGTATTAATAATGAATCCCTTCTTTCCTGCTAGTAGCCCAACAGGGAAACCCTCTTCACTATATTTATAGGCAAAACCGTAGGAGAAAACCCGATCAATGTAACCTTTTAAGATGGCCGGTATCCCGGTCCACCATATCGGATAAATCAATGTAATCACGTCAGCAGCAACGATATAACCATGCTCCTGCTCAACATCAGCCGGTTTCTTACCTGCTTGGAACAGTTCAAAGTCAGTTCCCGCTAACACTGGATTAAAATTCATCTTGTACAGATCTCGGACAGTAACTTGGTGCCCCTTGCTCTCTAGTGATTTCACTGTCGTTTCCAGAATAGCAGCGTTAAAACTCTTGGGGTTTGGGTGGGCATACACAATAAGGTATTTCATACTTAATCCTCCTAAATTTAATTCGATATCTAACTTTTTATTTATTAAATTAGTTAATCGGTACACAGATTTAACTAATTAGATTGCGGTTGATTTTTTCCAATGCTTCCTCAAGATATGCAGATTCTGAGTCTGAAAGATCCTTATAGACCACTGCATTCAACTTATTTGAAATTGCAGTAAACATTGATTCTAACGCTAATCCTTTCTCTGTTAATGTGATGAACGTCACCCGGCTATCCTCATAGCTTTTATCCTTCGTGACATAGCCTAGCTCTACGAGTTTATTAACTAACACTGTCACTGTCGGTTTTGTCCTATGAATCTTTTCGGCTAAATCCTTCATAGTATGTTTCTCACCGCTAAATAGAAGAGCAAGTATGCCTCCGTGTGAAGGTACTATGCCATTAATCCCCTGACCTTCAAGCTCTCGGATGATGATTTTGTGAGCTTTTTCTGTTATTCTGCTTGTAAGTGCGACAATATTATTTTTTCTCATGCCCCCATTATACTTAGACATCTAACAATTGTCAAGAAGAGTAAAAAAACCACTGTCTACTTTCCTTCCCCTCCGATATTATCGGCCTGGATTTATCACGGTTTATAGTTATCATGCATTAGCGTTATCTACCAACTAATGGCGTGATTTCTACCAGACTAATCAAAACGAGAATGTTACTTTTATGAACATGGCACCAATGGCATGTAAATTAAAGTAACATCCTATCATTTATTTTAAGCATAACTAGGAATAGCCTACGGACAAAAATACAGGTCGATTCTCACGCTGTGCTTTCTGAAACGCTTCTGCCCCCCATGGATACCAGTCTACTGGATTATTGGCATGTTGAAGTAAGTATGGGGACTTCTCGTGAATTAAACGATTAGGTTTATTGGTGTTTTGGCTGTGTATGTGAATATTATGTTTGAAATGAACCACGTGTGTATTTTGCGAGAGCCACCCTGTGCATCAAATGGAGCCACTGTGTTCATCACGAGGGCCATTATGCTGATTCCTAGTCTCTTGGATTTTTCCCTGTTAGCTATGTACCATCTCCTGGAGCCATTCAGTCAAGGGCGAGTGCGCTCTTTGCACTCGGCGCAGCGTACCCTTGATTGAATGGTGGAAGGAGATACAATTTGCTCTGAGCAGGGAGAAATCCATTTTCTCTGCCATTATTTGCAGGTGGTTCTGCGCATGCACATAGTGGCTCTCAAAAATCGCACGCGTGGCTCAACTAGAGAATATTATTCAGTGTATGTCGTGATTTTTGGTTTTGGGGTCGTAGTAGGTTTTATTTTCCATGAATAACGCCTCCCGATAATATAGATTTACTTGTTATTATCTCAATAATTGGACAAAACCTACATGGATAAATTATCCATGTAGGTTTGCGAATTTCATTTTATTTAATATTAACTATCCCTTCCCGAATACTCAGGCTTCTGTGCTATCGACAAATAATTGGGTTTTAATTTCTCCATTTTCAAACCACACGATCCAGGTTCGATCTTTTCTTAAATGCAAATTCCTATATCTTTCTCGTGCTTTTATCGATGGCTCTCTTAACAATCTTATTATCCAAAAAATATTTTTTCCTTGCATTGTTAAAGCAGTATCTAAACTGTTTCTATCAATACATAAAAACATCTGAGAGTCATCCCATCTTTCTCCAGATTCGAAGTATATAGCTTTTAAATTCTCAGCACTATCAAAATATTGGCGCCCGTTACCATCTATGATATTCAACATTTCTCTGATTGTACGTGATGGTAATTTATAGTGGACATCACCATGTTCAGTATAATTTACAGTACATTCTTCAACGGCCTTTGTAATTTCATAATTTTTTATATTTCCATTATTAATAGTTGCATTACGAATCACATTGTAACAGTCTTTTTTCCAATTCATCCAACAAATTTCTTTTGGGGTTATATATACATCGGATTTTGTTGAAGAATGTAAATCTTCCGGATTCTCTAGCTCTCTTATAATATATTCCTGACTTCTTGCTAAATCCTCTAATAAACAATGAAAATCTTTGGTTTCCATTATTGCAGAGGATACCCACATCATAGACTCCGCACCTACATTTTGTTCGATAATAGAATTATAGCTATATAATGAAAGCCAGTCCTTTTTTTCATTCTCAAGCGGCGAATAGATTCCGCTATCTATTAAAATCCACTTTTTGAAATCTGGAATAGGGGCCTCATTTATCCAGCGGATAATATCATCATAAGTATTTCCCAATGAGGCAATTGGAGGTGATAGTAATTCTGGTATAAACCATTCGTGTTTTTGCATTAATTCATCTGGATCTTTTTGATTTAATTCCTGGGCTGGGTTCGTAAAATCATCTAACATTCCATAATCTTCCACAAAATTATAATCATCGTCATCACAAAGAGGCAAACGATCTGAAAGATATCCATATATGACATTGAGAGCACACCAAACATATTTTTCACAAAAAGTCATAACACGACTTTTTGTCCCATGTGTCGCAGGATGATATTTTCGACGAATGGCTAAATCAACGCCTAACCGCTCTCCGGGTTTTCCCCCGTTGGGTTGACCATAAAACTCCTTTTCATCCCATCCTTGGAAGATAAGATAGGCAAAACATGCAGCAAGTGCAAACTGATTTGAATTGATAGTATCCATATTTAATTGGATTGCATGAGACTTTAAGAAATCTTCTATCTCTGTAGTGCAGCGTTTTTTATTTGTCTCAGGTAACTCAATCGGAATTTGTAAATCCCCCTGTTTTTTTTCTTTTGCATCTTCTTCATCATATGAAAGAGTTACTTCAAAGTTAGAACGATATAACTCTTGTTCTTTTAATTCAAGCAAAACACTAGATAAAATTTCACGGCAGGATTCTACTAATACAGCTTCTTGATCGTTTAAAACTCTCTCAACTTCTTCTATGGTAAAATATTCCGTATAATTTATATCACTTATATCCTTAGAGTCAATATCTTTTTCACGAATTCTACGAAAGAACTTACGATCAATGGAATCACAAATTACATATCGAGATAAATCATAATCAATAGGCCCAAAGCCTCCCATACGCGTCCCTTGGGTTGCTTCCTTATTCATTGAAATCAGCGATCCCATTTTGTATGGAGGTCTGCAAGTTATCAATTCCTCTATCGACATGAATCCACATGCATATGATCGTTCAGCAATAGCTCTCCCATAATATCGAATAGCCGCATCATATACATCAACGATTTTTTCCGGAGCAAAAATTGTTTTTAATACCCATTTTCCTAAAAGATCAATAGTTCTATCATCTTTTTTTATAGAAAATATAACTCCCATAGCAATTCCCATAAGATCTTCTTTCATTTGAGGATCATTTGTGTTATAAACGTTTCCGAACATAGTGTAAAACTCTGATGGACACATATGTCCCCATCTCATCAATTCTTTTCGATAACACGCTCTTTGCAAATTATCGACTGTCGTCAAAGACCATGCATATACTAAAGGCAGTCCGTCTCCCTTATCTTCTTCTGATAGTCTGTAAATATCATTTTGTAAATTTAGTTGAACCTGACTATTCCAGATAGCGTCCCAGTCGCTATCTAACTGACTAGGAACTGACCAAATAATATCTCTTTTAGCTACACCATCAAAACTTAAAAGATACTCATGAAAAAATTTGGTTCCTAGTGGATGCCCATCTATTCGTGATACTGGAAGTATAACCCTATTTACTATTTCTTTAAGACAAGATGCATTCTTCTCTATAATCTGTATAACATATGGAATATATTTCTTTGTCGCTACTGGTGAAACATTTGATAACGCAAAACATGCTAAATTAAATAAGACTCTTTTATCTAACTTGCTTTGAAAAGAAGGAATCTCTGATACTAAAGTCTGTTGATCCTCTAAAAGAATGATCGAGGCCATTTGCAATGTGCCTTGATTATTTTTAAGAGTGTCAGAAAGGCTAATTTGTAAAGGATCCTCCTTTTGCTTAACAAGTAAGACTGCGAGTAAATAGTCAAAAATCGGCTGTATTCCCAATGTATAGTAAATAGTAGGACATGACAAAATATCCTGTGCTTCTACAGTATAGCTTTGTAAAACTCCATAGCTTTCTAAATGCTCAATAATTTTATTTTTATGGGACAAAGTAATCACTGCTAAATCTGGGATTTGAGAGATCATATTGATTAGTTCGTTTCTTGCAATTTCATCTTTTTCAAAAAAGAATTTTGCTAAAGATACAATACAATTACTTTTCTAACTATAAAGTCATTCGAACTATAATCATTGTCACACGCTACTCGAAACTCATCATCAATCCTTTGTATCTTCTTTTCTAGTAATTTTGTAATTGTTACGACCGACCTTGACAATCCCTCCACCGATTGACCTGAATACACTTCACAAAACAACTGCAATGCCAATGGGGTCTTTATACTCCATTTTAGCCAGGTACAATTGTTTATTTTAACATCAAAATCTTTTATATATTTTTCAAACAAATCTTTAACTGATACATCTCCATCAGCTGGTAAGACTATGTTGTTGTACAATAGGTTATCCTTATTTACCAAATTGTCAAAAACATGTGGCCTGCTTGTAATACAAAATCGTATGCGAGGATATTTTTTAGAAATTGCTTCAATTTCTCGTAGCCGTTCTATCCAATGTTCATAAGGACGAGATTCGTCAAGCCCATCAACGCAAATTAATACTTTGGGAGTAACATAGCATTCTTTCTCCGTTTGCTGACTGACCTCGTTCACTTCATTTCTATAAGATAAAGCTTCTAATCCTTGCCAAATCTCATCTTCATTCCAGGCAGATGATAATCCAAGAACTTTTAAGATGATATCCCGCCAAGATGCATCTTTCACAATAGATTTTGCTTGTATCAACAGAGCAATATGCTTTTTCTGGAGATTTATATTTTTAACTATATCTGCTATCCCATGCGTTTTTCCGGTTCCTGGATTACCTAAAATTAGCAGTCTATTATTATTCAAATATTTATAAAGAGATGAAACTATATCATAAATCGATAAATTCTCTATAGAATTTATTGCTTTTTTAAAAGCAGAAATATGAAAGTAATTTTCATTAATACGATGTCCTGCCTCCAGATGGCTTAAAATAGGACTAAAGTCAATCCACCAATCCGCGTAATTAGAGACTAAGGATATAGGACTATCTGTTATGAGAAATTCTTGGACTTTTTTAATCAGATGTAAAATATTATCGACTTGTAATATGGTATTTTTTATAACGCCCACAATCTCTTCATTTGCAGAGCAATTTATAATAGCCAAATAGTCATTAGTCTGTTTTTTTAGATTATGATAGTTGTTCTCTATTTTTATTAAAGTTTGAAGAATAATTTCTCTTTGTTCAAAAGTCCCTACAAATTGTTCAACTGTCGTATTGATTATTCCTTTACTATGTAAACTTGGTGTGTATTTCTGACTTAACCAACCAGCTTTCTGTTTCTCAAATGAATATATAATTACTTCTTCTGATATCTCAGATTTCTCAAACCAATATCTATAAATACCTGAGGCTTCTGAGTATTGAAGTTCCGATAATAATGTAGTATCCGTCCATAGCTCTATGTCTAGTTCAGGGAAAGTTAGTGTTAAATTTACTTTTAATTTTTCCCACCGGCTTGCTTCTGTATTTTTAACAACTTTCCTACCTTTACCAACTTTTTCAGAAGATAAATCTCTTGGAATACAAATAATGTATTTTCTAATATTGGGTCGAATATATAAAGCTGTTTCTACAGACCCTTTGATTTGATTAAATTGACTATCAGTTATACTTTCGAGGAACCACTTGGACTGAACGCCAACTACAGTATTATCTGCTAAAGCAGCATAGCCTTCTACACCTCCATCTCCACCCGCCCCATTTACAATAGTAAAAGATTTTATTTGATCTGAATAATTTCGTCTACACCACAATTCAAATAATTGATTACACATAGCTTCAAAGGCATGCGTTGGTGCGTCATTGTAAGTCTGAAAATGCTGCCAATTCAAGAAATCCACCTCCATTGTGAAACAGTTCTGATCTCATTTACCTTATTTTTCATCTTCTAGTTATTTAATATATAATCATGGAGCTATACTTCTCTATTTATTGATGCAAATATTGCGCATAATGATTGATGATCCGTTAATTCATAATTCTTATGTTTTTTTACTAAAGATCCATCTTCTTGTAATAATAAAACACTCGATTCTAGTTTATCCATAATATCTGCTCCTGCATCAGAACTAGTTTTATACACCCTATCATACTCGATAATATAAGTAGACATAGATAATGCTACTTTCCAATATGATTTTGGATTAAAAAAGCTATCGTTAACTTTTTCTGTAACTTCATCTGTATTATTAATCTTTATTGCGTATTCCACTTCAAAAACATCAGAAAACTTCTTAATCTTATCTATTATTAAATCAATTTCATAATCTTTTTTAGAGTATAAAATCTTGTTGCTATAGTTGGATCTATGTCAATATAGTGGACACGAAAACTCGAACTTTTTATGCTGATTTTTTCAACCTGTCCTCATATGCTTGAGGAGTAAGATATCCTATACTACTGTGAATTCTTTTCCTGTTATACCAGGACTCAATATATTCAAAAATCGCCAATCTAGCAACATCAAAATCATAATAGGTAACCAAATTTACTTCTTCTTTCTTTAGAGAAGCATGGAAAGACTCTATGCATGCATTATCATAAGGATTTCCTTTACCGCTAAACGAATGAATTATGTTGTTATTCTCTACATAGTCTTTGAATTTAGAACTTGTGTATTGTGAGCCTAAATCACTATGCAGTATGATTTGGCTAATTGGTTTTTGGGCTTTTACAGCATTATTAAGCGCTTTTATGGCCATTTTTGTATCCATAGTCTTCGAAAAAGAATATCCAATGATTTTTTTCGTACATAGATCGAGCACTGAAGCTAGATAGCACCAGCCATGACGTAGTGTGTACACATATGTTATATCAGTAGACCACTTCTCATTTAAAGTGGTGGTACTGAAGTCTTGTTTTAAAATATTTTCTCGTTCTTCAATTTTTTGTTTAGATGAATGCGGTCTAAATTTTTTTATAATTATAGATTTTATATCCAGCTTTTTCATTATTCTTTGCACTCTTTTGAGACTAATAGTAGCGCCGCCATTGGTAAGACTTTCATAGATTTTAGGAGCACCATAGCGCTTTTTAGATTCTTCATATATAGCTAGGATTTGTTCCTCAAAGCTTTTATTTTCAATAGACCTCTTACTCTCAGGCTTAGTTAAAAACTTGTAATAAGAACTTCTGGAGACTTTTAGAACTTTACACATAGGTTTAATATTAAAGATTTTTTTATGTTCATCTATAAATTTATAAATAGTTTCTACTTTCGAGCGAATATAGCCATAGCCTTTTTTAATATTTCATTTTCCTGTTCCATCTGAGCCATCTTTTTAATAAGTGCCTGATATTCTGCTTTGGTGATGACTTGACCATTATCCATAGATATTGGTTCTGCTTTCTTTACCCACCCAGTTATTGTTGATTTTGCTATGCCATACTCGCTACTTAATTCTGTTAAATTCTTACCATTATTATAAAGTTCAACGACTGTATTTTTAAATTCTTCAGTATACCATTTAGTTCCCTTTGCCATTCGTAGACACTCCCTTCCTTTGGCTTATAATTTTATAGCGTTCGGGTTTTCGTGTCTACAGGATTATACTAACACCATTCTGCGAATACTGGATTTGTAGTTTTTTCATATCCGAAGTAATACTTTGCACTAAAAACAATAAGTATAACTAGCAATGTATCCCATGAACCAGGTATCTGAATGAGTGAATATTTTTTATCGATTTTTATATCTAAACGTTTTACTTGCCACCAGCCAAATAAACTTCCGACGATCATAGCAACTATCAAGCTGCCTATGCTCAAGTATTCTATGCTTTCAATAGTCATTAAATTTTGTATCGACATAAATAAAAAAATAGTCGGAAGAACAAAAATCTTCCAGAACGGAATAACACGCGCTTTTGATGCTTTTAAACCTACGGTAATAAGATAAACCAACAATAAATATACCCACCAAGGGGTATGTATTACCGTTTGCCAAATTACCCCCATATTTTACCCTCTCCTTGATTCAACAATTGTAATTCATTTCCTCCATAATCATTTAACAACTATATACCTAAATTTCAGCATCACTCGTAAAGTATTCTCTATTTAAAGAACCCAATATAGTAAATAAGTTCGTCCTGTTAATTTCGCTCTTTATTACCTTCTGCAACAACAAAATAAAACTTGCATCACTATTACTAGCAAAACTTCTCCTTACTATTTCAATAATTGAATAAAACCTTCATGGGAATTTCATCCATGAAGGTTTCTGCAAATTAACCCCCGACCATATTCTACTAACCTTTATCGACTAACAGAGAACAAACTTTCAATCTATTTTCTCAATATAAGCAAAAAAGCAAGCTATCTCACACATCTAATATACCTTACTAGTTTGAATATTCTTAGGGCAAGTTATATGGGCACTGGCACTCCCCCTTTTAATAAACTCGAGAATAGAATTGCCGCCATCTAAATTATACGACTGAGCATGGTCATTCATCCTTATTTCATGTTTTCACGCAGTCTGGAATCTTGTCATAAAATTACATCCATATAATTTTCAGGTTACTGCCTTATAATTAGAGCTTCTGCTCATATCCGCTCACGAATCCATTCGGTGATTCTTTTTAGTATTTCAACTTTTTCTACTTCTTCATTAAGAATTTCATGATACAATTCAGGATATATATTCAACGTTTTATCTGCAGAAGAACATTGATTGTAAAGGAACTCAGCAGCTTCTTTAGGTACAATCTGGTCATCTTCTCCATGCATAATTAGACAAGGATAGTTGTAAGTAGAAATGGTATTTTCCAGCCAGTCTATCCCCTCAATACTAAAAGTAGTCAAAAGCTTGAGGGTAAAAGCCCGCAAGTTCCAAGGATCATTATTGTAATCATCAACCACTTTTGTGCTCCTGCAGATTAAATGAGACAATCCGTTTGGAATTGACATGAGGGAATTATTCTCTACATCTATTTTTTTAATTTCTTCAAGCGTGGGGAGCGGGATAATCGCCGGGCCCGAGAATATCTGCCCTCTTAGTTTATTAGGATATTTTATACCATATGAAGCCGTAATAAATCCGCCCATGCTATGCCCCAACATGAAGGTTGGCAGGTCCGAAAATTGTTTTTTTGCCAACTCAACGATAAAATCAGTATCTTCAATAAAAGTACAATAATTTTTCAAATAACCTCGTGCTCCTCCTGACTTTCCATGGCCTCTGTTATCAAAACGAAGAACACCATAACCAGAAACGTTAAGCACTTCGGTTACATAATTATATCGCCCTGAATGCTCACCTAAACCATGTACAATTACTACAATAGCCTTAGGATTTTCCGGAATATCCTGCCGACAATATAATTCAACCCCATCATAAGAATGAATAATTGATTCCTTATTCATTATAACCCTCCCTACTTATATTTAATTTGTATTATGCAAGTAATAGGCCTGTGGAGCTTTAATTATGAAGTTATTCTTGACTAAGTTTTTATCCCAATAAGGTCAACACCTCTCTTGTCGGCACACACCTTGAACATGAGCAAAGTTCTATACTTACCGAAGGGGCTACGATTCATGCTAATTGTATCCTGTCAGAAGTTCATAGCTCTGATTATTCAAGTGCTATAATAGAATCATTATGCCTGTCACCTTGTATATAAAACGATTTTATGACTAGGGTTTTCGCCAGCATGTCATAAACAGTCTGTTTCTTTCTGGAAAGGATGATTACACTAAATATAGCAACCTGGCCAATGAATAATAAACCCAACAGTTCTGACTCAGGAAAAATATATTGGGGCAATGCCCACAAGGGTATTTTCATAAAATTCCTCATTAACGAGGTTGTAAGGGAAAGTCTGCTTCCACTCAAATCGACTACCATCAGACCTAAAGCTCTCTTACCCAATGTTGCCTTAAACACTGAACTTTCCATCATAGATAGTATAAGCCAGATTATAAGCACCAAAATCATATTTATTGATTGATGGTATGGATTAACCGGTTGCACAACTGCATTCAAGCCCCCCACACCAATAGATACTGGTATTAAATACAATATGAATATAAAACAATCAATGCCATATGCCATGGCACGCCGCCAAAAGCCGCCGTACTCTATTGCCAGCGATGAATAAGTAGAATCATCAATCTGCACAATGTCTTGAGAATGCATCTTATCGAATCTATAAAACGACCATCCAAAATACAATAGTGGGAAAACTTCATTGAACCTATGAATAAAACTGACCCAGGCGACTATGGCAACTCCATATATCAACTCAGATGGCTTTTTAAACAATATGGAAAATGTAATGGATGTAGCTAACGATCCGAATAACCACACCTCCGTGGGATATGGTGATACCGAAAAAATATTTACAAACTGAAGTATCTGCCACAAAATAAATGCCTTCACTAAGCTTCTCACTGGGCTAAACTTGTTGTTTAGAAAAGCAGTATCTCGAAACACTTTCATCCCTCCTTTTGACATCCCCCACTCACAGCGACGGTTCTACCGAGTCTGTCCCATAGCATCATATCTGATGATCTATAAATTTCCATAAAATCCATAGAACTCCTGCCAAATTTATTCAAAAATTTGGCAGGAGTTCTTTAATAATTATAAATGATACGGTTCTCCGTATCGGGTATAACGACGAAATTTGTTTTACGTCAAATAAGCAAGTCAATACTGCCCTATTACTCTCGTAACAGTCTGGTATTTTTCTGATTCCGACGATCAGGGAACTGGACTGTAGAACTCAAAGTAAGTTTGCTCTAAGGATTTTCGAATCCAAGGCTCACTTATGCAAGTGGGGATTAAGAACGGCTAGATAAGTCCCTGGGTTTCATTTATTCCAGTTCAATCCTTAAGCTCAACTCGCTTAATTTCTCCAACAACAAACAAATAGCAGAAAATAGCAACAAGACAATGTACAGCAATATAAACTAGCGCACCATTGAATGATCCTGTTATTTTTATAATATAACCAATTGCAATGGGAGTAATAATGCTGGTAAGATTACCAAAAATGTTTAGTACAGCGCCACTCACACCAACCATTGCTTTTGGTGCAGTATCGGAATTGACCGTCCAACCAAGTTGACCTAGCCCTTTACCGAAGAAGGCTACAGACATGACAGCGATGACTACCCATTCCGTGTCCACATAATTACAGGCGATTATCGTGGTTCCTAATAACATCCCTACTATAATCGGTATTTTTCTAGCAATAGTAAGGGAATAACCCTTTTTGAGCAAGAAATCGGATAACATTCCACCCAAAATTCCGCCCACAAAACCAAATATGGCAGGTACAGATGCCGCAAAGCCAGCTTTGAGAATCGTCATTCCACGAGCCTGTACTAGATAAACTGGAAACCAAGTAATAAAGAAATATATCGTAGCGTTAATGCAGTATTGGGCAATATAGATTCCTAGCATCATACGATTTTTAAGCAGTTGTTTAACATAGTTCATGTTAGGTCCATCTTGCTTAACTCCATCTTTCTTTGCTTGATCCATATCAACCAAGCCGCCGCCTTCTGTAATATATTGAATCTCAGCTTCATTCGCCATCGGATGATCTTTAGGATTATGAATAAACTTATTCCATACCAATGTGAAGAGCATTCCCAGCGCACCCATAACCACAAAGACATAGTGCCAACCATAAGTGAATACAAGCCATCCCATTATTGGCCCAAACACAACGGTAGCAGCAGCTTGACCTGAACTAAAAATGGCTGCTGCAGTACCACGCTCTGAAGCAGGGAACCAAGCCGCAACAATTCGGCTATTTGCTGGAAATGAAGGTGCTTCAGAAGCCCCAACCATGAATCGCAAAGCAAACAAAGTAGCAATTGCAGTAAATCCAGCTAGAAAACCAACGAAACCTTGAAATAATGTAAATAAAGACCAAAAGAAAATACTACATGCATACACTTTTTTTGAGCCAAATCGATCTAATAAATATCCTCCTGGTAACTGGCAAAGAACATATGCCCAACCAAAGGCAGAAAAGATGTAGCCCATCGCTACAGAGTCCATATGCAAGTCTTTTGCGATTTCTGGGCCTGCCAGTGCAATCGTAGCACGATCGGCGTAATTGATTATAGTAACAATGAACAATATGGCTACGACTATCCAGCGGACATTCGTCTTCTTTACTGTAGAAGGAGTTATATTTTGTGTAACATCATTGGTCATATTCATAAATCCACCTAGTAGATTTGCTAACACACAAATCTACACTACCCTTTCTTCATTATTTAAAAACGAGTTTGTAGATTGTTCTCCCAAAGATTCCTCCACGAATCTGACTTACACCTAAAAGTTAAGTACATCCATGCTTATTTTTAATAAAATTTTCTTTATTTTATTAGGTTGTTCACTAGTATTACAATTAGCACGATGAACGTCCCATGGAAAAAATACTGCAAACATTCCTTGTGTGAGAATAACCTGAGTTTCTGCAGCAACATTCTTATAAAATAATATATCTCGCTCATGCAAACAATCTTCATCGATTTCACCAATTCCTGCTATCGGAGCTGAGGTTATCATTTCTTCTCCTGAACAAATATATTGGATATCTATATACTTCTCATGACTTTCTGGTCTACGTTGCTCTTTCGGTTCAGTCTCATATTCTGTAACTTTCGCATAAATTTGCTTGCCTTTGATTTCGTGTTCCCCTAATGACAAGGAGAAAAGATCTGTTTCTAAGAGAAATTTAAGACCAGCCTGTATTCCAGAGGGATACAAACTTATCTCCTTTTTTATGTTTAGCAAATTTCCTATAATCATTGTTTTATATCTACTCTTTCAGTTTGGTTTCTAATAAAGGAAGTTTGCAGGAATCTTTCCCACAAACTCCTCCTATTTTGGCTACTTTAACTATTTAATAAACTTAACTTGACTACAAATATCTTTAACAATTGGTACTTTCTTCTCGTTGAATATTGCCTTATTCGTTTCAAAGAGATTGTTTCCTTTAGTATCAATGGAAATAATAAGCGGACCAAATTCTTTCACTCTACATACCCAAAGTGCCTCAGGCATTCCAAGTTCCAACCATTCTACTCTCTCAATTTCCTCAACTTCAGTAGCAGCAAGTACCGCACAGCCTCCAGGGAATACTGCGTGAACTGCTTTGTGAGTTTGGCACCCTTCCACTGTATTCGGACCCATGCCACCTTTACCGACAATTAATTTTACCCCAGTCTCTGCGATAAATTCCTTTTCAAACTTCTCCATCCGCATGCTGGTAGTAGGGCCAATGGAGATCATTTTCCAACCATCACCGTCTTTGACAACAATCGGTCCAGCATGGAAAATTGCTAATCCTGCCAAATCGACTGGCAGTTTCTGTCCTAGCTCGATAAGGCGGCGATGAGGCATATCACGACAAGTAACTAAATATCCATTTAAGTATACAACGTCTCCTGCTGTCAATTGCTCAAGGTCTTCATTCTGAATTGGTGTTGTTAAAACTTTTTTCACAGTGTTACCCCCCTGTGTGAAGTAATTTCATAAGTCATATCTTCATTGATTTGAATATTGCCTTTTCTATGAGCCCAGCATCCTATGGATACAGCTACGCTGATGGTTGATGGATGGCGAGCAGCCGATTCAACATGAACGCCCATGACGGAATTTTTGCCAGATAACCCTTGTGGTCCAAGCCCTAAATCATTGAGACCTTTCTCCAGTAATCGTTCCATTTCTGCGCCCCGCGAATTAGAATGACGTACTCCTAGTGGACGAAACAGTGCCTTTTTCGAAAGTTCTGCCGCCACATCGATGGAACCGCCAATCCCTATCCCTACCAACAATGGCGGGCATGCGTTGATTCCATAGGAAGTCATCACATCAAAAACGAACTCCACAACTCCCTCATACCCTGCTGCAGGCATCAGTGTCTTCCCCTGTCCTGGCAAACTGCAACCGCCGCCAGCCATATATACTTCAATATTGATCCCTTTTTCATTCGGAATGATTTCCCAATTTATCCAAGGAATACGCTCACCCGTATTTGTGCCAGTATTTTTCTCTTCAAAAATCTGTACAGCGTTATGGCGCAACGGCGCTTCCTTCGTGGCTTGTAGAGCTGCTGTGCGCAGGATATCTTGCACCTCGGCTAAGAGCGGGAATTCCGATCCAACCTTGACAAAATACTGAACAACTCCGGTGTCCTGGCAGCACGGACGATTCAGCTTAGCAGCCAATTCTTGATTTTCAGTCATTGAATCATACACTACCTTTGCCAGATAGGTATCTTCCTGCTCGCGTAACTCTTTCAGTTTAGCTGTGACGTCATCAGGTAGATGTTTGCCCATATAACCCGTAAATTTGGTCATAATATCTGTCATCGCCTGTATTTTTTCTTCTTTATTCATGTAATAACCCCCTCGTATCATTTCTTACTACAAATCAAGTGTTTTCTACCGCATTAACCACTGCCAAACCACACGGATAGAATAAAACCTAGGCACCTCACCTATTGCTTACTAGCAATAAAAATCCATGCGTCCAACATTTTAAGAAAACAAGAACATCCTTTTTCTGGAAATTAGCATTTTCAATATATTCAGTCATTATTGCTTTTAATGGTATTGTATTATACAATGTTTAATAGGTCTAATATCAAATCATCTATATGTCTTATAGTTTTAAAACTATATCATTGTAAGTAAAAGGAGTACAATATGGAATATCGTCAAATGAGATATGTACTAAAAGTAGCAGAGGAACGAAGTTTCTCTCAAGCTGCTAAGAAGTTATATATTGCCCAACCCTCTTTAAGCCAATGTATTCAACGGCTAGAAAAGCAATTAGGTGTCTTATTGTTTGATAGAGCGGTTACTCCCTTGCGCCTTACTTTTGCTGGTGAACGATATATTGATACCGCTAAACAAATTTTAGCTTTAAACGATCAGCTTATTCAACAAATGGATGATATTGCGGATTTGAAAACAGGTCGTATTGCCATAGGAAGCTCCCCTTTTAGAAGTACTTATCTCCTGCCACAAGTGCTACCTATTTTCAAAAAACAATTCCCAGGTATTGAAATTACTTTAGCTGAAGGCACTACAGCGGAATTAGAAGAATTCGCCTTTAATGGCACCACCGACTTTTCAATCGTACTCCTACCACTAGCAGAAGATGTTTTTGCATATGAACCGATTTTAACGGAGGAACTTTTAATTGCTTTATCACCAAACCATCCTTTAAGTAAAGGAACTAATGGTAGTAATTCTAATCAGCCTCCCTGGCCAAAAATAAAAATTTCTCAGTTAAAGGATGTACCATTTATTCTGATGAATCACGGTCAAAGACTACATCAGACTTTACTTGATCTTTGCGCACAAGCTGGATTTAAACCCAAAATCATTCTTGAAAGTCAAAGCATGGAAGCAGCCCAAGCTTTAGTTATAGCTGAACTCGGAGCCACATTACTTCCTGATACATTAGTTAGACTTAGGCATATGTCCGAGCAGCCTTGTTATTTTTCAATAGAAGAATCACCAAATACGAGAACAGCTGTCATAGCCTATCGAAAGGGAAAATATCTTTCTAAAGCAGCCCGTTTGTTTATATCTTTGATGAAGGAAATGCATAAATAAAAATACTTACCATTATTAGCTAACGAATCTTTTGTATTATATAGTGAAGATTTCAGCCTACATGATGAAATTATAAATCAGTGCAGAAATGTTGGTTTTTCCCCATAGTGTTATTATTGACACCTCTCAAAGTGAGTTAATGAAGCAAATTTTCGCCGCTAATTTGGGAATTGCGTTTATGATTAAAGCTTGCCGAAAATCATTATACATCCATTGATGTATAACAAGTAAAAACCTTCTCCTTATTTTAAAATAGGGAGAAGGTTTTATTCTATTCTGGTAATCGTATTTTAGGTTTACTTACAGACAAATAGCTTTTCTATTTATTTTCGTTATTACAAATGATACGGTTCACTCCAGTTAATCTTAAACTCACCATTTTGGTGTCTATTACGAACATGCCACCAAGGTCACTTAAAACACTGTTTACAAGTTTAGAAAACTCAGTAAAACCTAGCCCTTTAAGGCTCTACTGTCTGTTCCATGACATGTCATTTCTCATTCCATTACATGCCATTGAAAAAATAAAATCCTTTTAAACGATGAGTCCATGAGTCATTTACCTTAGAGGCTCTTCCAATTCTCTTCTGCAATATGCCACACTGTATAATTAAATGTGAATCAAAATCACCCATAACTCCAAGAATCAACTAAGACAGTATGACTAATAAGAATATATTAACTTATAAAACATGCTACTCTTTAATTAGATACATAACAAAGGGGGCTAGCATAAGACTTATTTGTTAAGAAGCTCTACACCAGTCCATATCCACTTATAAGTTATTGCCTTTTTCTATTAATAAAATCAATAGTTTTCCTTCTTGCTTCTTCACTTACCTCTGAGCAATATTTACTGGACCATGGATCAGCAAAGCCATGTAATGCATTAACTTGTACTATGCTAATATCTTCTTTGATTGATAGATCTTGCGTTAAGCTATTAATATCAAAAGTTTCTTCGTTCCTCGGAAAGAAAAGCAGAGTAGGACACTTAGGGACGATATCCTTATAATCCCTTATTCGCGAACCGTAGAAACCAACTATTCCATTATACAGACCTTCCCGCTGACTACATAGCCAAGCTAACGTAGCTCCTATACTATAACCAATAATGAAGCGGTACTTATAATCATTTCGAATTTCCAATGACAAATTTTCAACCTTTTGTTGCGCAAAACTAAACCCTATGTTTTGTATGAAATTATTGTAAGCAATAACCTCTTCATCGAGGCTAAACGATTGACCTGGCAATAGCAGACTTGGACAGATCACGTCATTTTTTTCTTTCGCGAGCGTTTCGCAGATGCCTCTAATATGATTATTAATCCCATAAATTTCATGCAATACAATAATAACAGTATCCGAATTACATTTAAAAACTATAGTTTCATCCATTCAGTAACCTTCTATCACGATTTACAAGGTCGTGGATGAGGATATTGATTAGTATAACCAATTCCTTTACTTTTAGTATGTCCATGTTATTCCCCCCTCTATTTATCAGCTTCTATTACTGAAGTAAAAATCCTGCACCACTTATTATAAGTAATGCAGGATTTATGTTGCTTTCAGCAGATTATTATAAACAAATTTATTACTTTTATGGACATGGCACCAAGGTCACTTAAAACACTGTTTACAATTTTTGAAAAGACAGTAAAAGCAAGCCCTGTAAGGTTCTACTGTCTGCTGCATGACATGTCATTTCTCATTCCATTACATGCCATTGAAAAAAAACAAGATGCAATTAAACGATGAGTCCAAGATTCATCTGCATTAGGAGTTCTTCCAATTCTCTTATATAAAATGTCACTGAAGGACAAGCTTTCTTAATTGGAGAAGGCTTTAAATCCATAAGTTATTGGGTTTTACACCCCTTTACCTTAGCAATGGCTAATAAGGTATCACGATGTTTAGAGAGTACGTCATCGTACTCCTTTTCTCATCTCTAGACTTACGTAATAGATTGCCACATGTTTAATATCGCCTTGTTTTTATTCATGAGAAGTCACCTCTTCTATATTTCATTCTTATAACAATAAGTAAAGAGCTGATAAAAAGTGGGGCGCAAAGGCAACTAGTTTTTCTCCAATACCCGACGCAGCAAAGTCCTCGTTAAGTCGCAGTCAAGATTGGCGATCTCCTTGCAAATCTGAATATGTGCGACGAGTGGGGCAAGATTGGGGTAATCGACTATTATGACCTCAGCTGCTACTCCCTCATTCTCCAATTTTTTCTGTAGAGCCTGGCATTGTGCCACCGCGTCGTCACGAATTTTGTTTACTCCCATAATAAAAGGCGGGTAACTGCCTCCCATCTGAACGTTCAATAATGGAGAAGCGTCTTTCAGAACAAGCGGATCAGTCCCAAAAGCATCGTGAATTAATTTCCTACTGGACTGCGCTGGGTCGGTAAGATCATAACCGGCGGTATCGATGGGAAAAACATTGGCTAGAATTTTTCCTGGTGATAATCCGTAGGTTCCAAGGTATTTTGGATTGGTCGCGACCAGGGCAACAAGGTGCGCGCCGGATGAATGTCCCATCAGGGACATCCTGTTAGTGTCGCCGCCAAAGCTGGCGATGTTGCGGTAAACCCAATTAATTCCGGCTGCAACGTCCTGCACAAGAACGGGGTGCATATACTTGGGGGACAATCTGTAGTCAACACCGACCACAACGATGCCTTGTTTTGCCCAAGTTGTCATTATGTCACGATATATGCTTTCATGCATGCTGCCACTACGCCACCCGCCGCCATGAATCCAAATCATGACCGGGTACTTGTTGCCTTGTTGAAATCCGTCGGGTTGATATACGTCAATTATCTGAGCCTCATCCGAGCCATACTTGATATTCGACGTAACTTTAACTTCAGCGTATACAGTAGAAGTGCAACCGATTAGAAAAACGAGAAACGAAAATGTCCAAAACAGTTTTTTCATAAAACCCTCTCCTCTTCCTTTAACTGAAATTCCACGCGAATAGTTATTCGCAGTCAAATCGTTACATTTTAAGACGTATTTCACCATTAACAGCTATATTTTTCCACAGTGACCACCTTATTTCCAGCCAATTAATCCGGATGCAAGCTACATTACCAGCTTGCATCTTTTATTTATTGCAATTCTCTATTTTTCCCAAGGTATACGAATTATGAAATTCGTTCCCTCCCCTTTTTACTTTGTAGATCTGGCTCCAATGGAGTAGCGGAGTCAGGCCTTTGGGCTTTTACTGTAAGTATGAATTTAAAATACACTGTATCATTGAAGCTAAACTCAAGGTTTGGGCGTTTTTTGTTGAGTAAACAGCCAGTCTCTTACTCCTTCAATAGTATAGGCTACTCTCCATGTATTAACGTGATTACTACCAGAACTCTGGTCCTGACCTTTAGGTACAACCGTACTGTCTTTAAACACCGTATATTTAATATTGTTGCCTTCATCTATCATCTCTCTAACGTTAGATGCTATTTCAGTTTGTCCTGCGCGAGCATCCCATACTGCCCTACTGACTTTGGCTCCTGCCTCCTCCATTTTAACTAAACTAGCATTCATACCAGGAAAAGCTTTTTGATCCCCTTCTGAAACAAGTATCCACATATTTTTTTTAGCCAAAACAGTCATAGCCTGCGGGTCCCATTGACCTGCTACAAGCATCAATCCTGCAAACATATCAGGATGCTTTATGCTCATTGCAATTTCGGACATACACCCCATTGATTGGCCGGTAGCATATAATCTATTTCTATCAATATTATATTGGCTTACTATTGAGTTTACTAGACCTACTGTAGCATCCAAACCCTCTGTCGTTTCAGAATTATCATTAACAATGCCACTTGCATATTGGGGCGCAAGTACAAAGCACTCATGTTTTGACTGTTCTGAGGGAGTTGCCCAAATTGTGCCCCCCAGTCCTTGAATTAAAGTTGTATCAGTAATTTCGCTGGTTACACCCGCATCATGAATAAACATTACCAGAGGATATGACGTATTCTTATCGTAATTTTTAGGCACAAACAAATTGTATTTCAAGGTATACCCTGTTTTAGGATCTTTATATTCAAGTTTTAGAAAATCATCAACTACTGTATTTATAACCTGGTTACTTATTATTACTTTCGAATTAGGAACATACTTTTCTCCATCAGTGCTCCTAACATTACCAAGCTGTTTTATAGAAACCTTAATGTCCCATCTGGTTCGTCCTTGTTGAACAAATGTTAACGCGTCTTTATCAGATTCAGAAAGCTCTATTATGACATACCTACCGCTAGTGCCTTGTGCCGCCTTTGTAGCTGCGTTATTGGTGTATACTTTTGTAATGGTCCTACCATCAACTGAAAAAGTAGATGCTGCCAGCTTTGAATTATCAATATCTTTGTCGTATTCTATTGCTGCAGCAGTTAATTTTTGCCCATCCCCAAATACCTCAGTGATTGCCGTAACACTTTTTATATGTGTATTATCCGTCGCCATTTGTCTCTTAGGTGCAAAGGAACACGCACTGATTACCATTGTAAGCATTACTAATAACGCTAAAGTTGAAAATAATCTTTTCACTTTATTCTCTCCTTATCTACCAACGCTATAACCGCTTAGAATTAGCCATAGTTAAGATTAACAGTTGCAAGTTTACTAAATTCCACAGCTACGATTTTTAAATATTAGACGAAAGGATTCTGTATTTAAAGGCTCGCTTATTGTACAGTTTTCCAACTAGAAATTAGAGGCTTCATCCCGCATAAAGGTTCTACTTTCTTGTTTTTAATTTACCTCGGAAAATCATAGCCAGGAGTGCAAACCCCAGCACGACCGTAGAAGCTTTTGATGCTGATGTATCGCAACTCTTGCTAATCCAGTTGAAAAGCTCATCTAAGTCGTAATCTCCGCTGTGCGGCCGTTCCCAAGGCAGCGCGAAGTCAACGTCGTATCCATTGTTTATCAGTTTCGTGGCCAGGATAGCCATCCACCGTACTATGTTCCTTGCCAATCTGAGTAAAGTGCTGAGCTTTAATGGTCGCAGTGCCAAATACGGAATTCGGACCACCAGTTTCCCGGCCCGCTCCAGGGCTCCGGGGTACTCCGGGCTTATAGCCGCCGACCATATTCGGTAAGAATATAGGGGCTGTCTCGGCGGTGTAATTGCCGATTGACTTACCCTCGTAGTACGCCTTAGGGACATAGACGTTCATTACTCTTGATACTTGCGCGATATCAGATACAATACATTCACCTCACATCTATTCTTACCAGCAGTTATCTTACCTATGCTTTATGTAATTGTGTGTGCATTCCCGATTAAAGTAAAAGGCGGCTCAGCATGATTAGTTCGTTGTGTTGCGATGGTAGAAGAATAAGATATTGCGATTGTTTTCAAACTTAAAAACTCCTTCAATACCGTTAATGATATTTCTTTATGAGAAGTAAGTTGCATAATCATGGTATATTCACTCTTAATTACAACATGATTAGGGACATCATTGCCGTCTCATGATTTTTTCAGTGGTTGAAAACGATCCTAATCTCCCTTCTGAAGGTAGAAAATTAAATTGTCTAGCCAACTAATCATCATGTATAATTTAGAGGTAAATATAAATTATATTGCACATGAATTATATTCTTTTTAGATCCATACACCATCATTTTGTTTTAAGAATTTGATGAAAATAATGGTGAATTTAAAAATTATTTTTATTTGAATCCTCCACAGCGGCGAGTTGTCTATCATGCACGAGAACTTGGCACTGCCTTTTCAGCAATTTTATTGCTCCTCGGACAATCAGGCTCTCCCCATTCCTTTAAACAGTATTTATATTTACTTTTTATGAGCCTTCATTTTGCTGCAACTTTCGAAATTAATGTGAGGTAATAGGGGGAATACTAAATGAATAGTACTTTGCGTGTTGGTATTGATATTGGCTCAACAACTATAAAAATAGTTGTTCTCAATGAGCAAAATAGTGTTGTCTTTCAGCACTATACAAGACATTTTTCGAATATCACAACTGCTTTTCAGGAGGTCATATCCATAGCCCAACCTTTCCTGCATGAAAAACGGCTCTCAGTTATGTTTACAGGCTCGTCAGGAATGGGCATCTCTCAAGTTCTTGATCTGCCATTTATTCAGGAGGTAATTTCCTCCACCATCGCTATTAAGCATATCATTCCTACTACTGGCACAGCAATTGAGCTTGGCGGCGAAGATGCTAAAATTACCTATTTCGACGGCACGGTGGAGCAGCGTATGAATGGTGTTTGTGCTGGAGGCACTGGTGTATTTATTGATCATATGGCTGCACTATTACATACCGATCCCTTGGGCTTAAACGAGCTTGCTAAAAACTATAGCACTATTCACCCAATTGCTTCTCGCTGCGGCGTCTTTGCCAAAACCGATGTGCAGGCGTTAATGAATGAAGGAGTTTCCAAGGAGGATATTGCTGCCTCTGTTTTGCAAGCAGTTGTCAATCAAACAATTAGCAGTTTAGCTCAAGGCCGAACGATTAGCGGTAAAGTAGCCTTTCTTGGTGGCCCTTTGCACTTCTTACCTGAACTATTGCGGCGTTTTACTGAAACCTTGAATCTTACCCATGACCGGGTATTGAGTCCTGAATGCTCGCCATATTTTGTTGCTATGGGTGCAGCATTAGCTCCACAAGAAGAACCTATTTCCTATGAATTCTTACATAAGAAAGCTCTCAAGGTATCCGAACTTCGCCCGGAAAATGAAGAATCACTTGATCCACTATTCACAAGTGAAAAAGAGTATCAGCAATTTGTCGATCGGCATAATCAGCATGCTGTTAAACGAGCAAACCTTGAAGAATATGCGGGTAAGGCTTATTTGGGAATTGATGCTGGATCAACGACAACTAAGCTGGCACTTATTGGCGAGGATGCAAGCCTTCTGTATTCCTATTATGGGAGTAACCAAGGTAATCCGTTAGAAACAGTAATAATAGCGCTTAAAGATATGTACCAACGTCTGAATGATAATACAAAGATTGTTCATTCGGCAGTTACCGGATATGGAGAACAATTCATCAAGGCTGCTTTACAGGTCGATATTGGCGAGGTCGAGACAGTAGCTCACCTTAAAGCGGCCAAGCACTTCTCACCTAACGTTACCTTTGTGCTAGATATTGGTGGACAAGATATGAAAAGTTTTTTTATTCGAAATGGCATAATTAATTCCATTACACTCAACGAAGCTTGCTCGGCAGGCTGTGGCTCATTTATTGAAAATTTTGCCCAAGCCATGAATATGAGTATTAAAGACTTTTCCCAGCTTGGCTTAAAATCGAGAAAACCAGCTGATCTAGGTAGCCGCTGTACTGTTTTTATGAACTCTAAAGTCAAACAAGTACAAAAAGAAGGTGCCGAGGTTAGTGATATTTCGGCTGGAATTTCTATTTCTATCATAAAGAATGCCCTATTTAAGGTGATTCGTTTAAAAAATACTGACGAATTAGGCGATAAAATTGTTGTCCAGGGTGGGACATTCTACAATGATGCTGTACTGCGGGTTCTGGAACAGATCATTGGTCGAGAGGTTGTCCGACCTGATATTGCAGGCCTTATGGGTGCTTTCGGTGCAACGCTTATCGCAAAAAAACAGTACAAGTTAGATAGGGTTACCACCCTATTATCAGCAACGGAACTAGATAGTTTTGCTACCCATACTACCAGTAATCGTTGTCAAATATGCGGCAATAAGTGCTTAATTACCACGCAACACTTTTCCAATGGCCAGGAGCATCATTTTGGTAACCGCTGCGAACAGGGTATTGGCAAAACCACTTTGAGTGGTGACCTGCCTAATCTTTATACGTATAAGTATAAACGCTTGTTTAAGTATCAGCCATTAACAACTTCACTCGCCCATCGGGGAGTTATTGGTATCCCACGGGTACTCAATATGTATGAGGATTACCCGTTCTGGTTTACTTTCTTTACAAAACTTAATTATCAAGTCATTTTATCCCGACGTTCTTCACGGGAACTATATGAGTTGGGTATGCAAACCATTCCTTCTGATTCAATTTGCTATCCCGCCAAGCTAGTGCACGGGCATATCAGCGATTTGATCAAAAAGGGCATCAAAAAAATATTTTACCCCTGTATTCCCTATAACCTGCAAGAAGATCCGACAGCAGATAACTGTTATAACTGCCCAATTGTTACCTCCTACCCACAAAATATTAAGGCAAATATGGATATTCTGCGGGATAAAGAGGTACTATTTCTTCATCCCTTTTTACCGCTAAATGATCGTGATCGATTAGTCGCGCGACTAGCCCAAGAACTGAAGTTGGAAAATATTTCTCGGAAAGAGCTTATGAATGCGATTGATGAGGCTTATATTGAACTAGATCGGTACAAAGCCGATGTCCGGTGTAAAGGGCAAGAGGCGCTTACCTATATGGCGGACAACAATATTAAAGGCGTAGTTCTGGCTGGCAGACCTTATCACATTGATCCAGAGATTAATCATGGGTTACCTGAGCTAATCCAATCCTATGGGTTGGTTATACTTTCGGAAGATGCAGTAAGGCATTTAGGTAAAGTAAATCGCCCACTACGGGTTGTTGATCAATGGACTTACCATTCTAGGCTATATGCAGCAACTGATTTCGTGATCCAGCAGCCTAATGTGGAGTTAATCCAGATTAACTCCTTCGGCTGTGGTCTGGATGCTGTCACCATTGACCAGGTAAAAGAAATTATTGAGAATCACAATAGACCTTACACCGTAATTAAACTAGATGAAATCAGCAGCCTCGGCTCAGTAAGAATCAGGGTACGCTCACTGCTAGCAACTCTTAATAATAGAGATAATCTTTCTATTATTAAGCAGCTAACAGAAATTGCTGCTACACATCATGATGCTACTACCACTAAAATGGATAAATGCCATACCATATTAGCACCACAACTCTCTCCCATTCATTTTCAATTTTTAGAACCCGCCTTTCAAACTGCTGGTTATAAATTAATAATAGCCCCTACACCTGACAAAACGGCAATTGATGAAGGGCTAAAATATGTTCATAATGACGCCTGCTATCCAACCATTATTGTTATTGGTCAATTGTTGACAGCTTTGAAATCCGGACAATATGACCTAAATAACACGTCAGTTATATTAGCCCAAACCGGTGGCGGCTGCCGGGCAACCAATTATGCTGCCATAGCCCGTAAGGCCTTCAATGATGCAGGCATACCTCACGTGCCAATTTTTCTTTTGGGAGGAAATGACGAATCAGGATTTCCTCTAACATTGCAACTGTTCAAAAATATACTAATAGGTATTATTTACGGTGATCTGTTAATGCGGGTACTACATCGGATACGTCCCTATGAAAAACATCCTGGTTCAGCGCAAAAACTGTACGAGTATTGGGCTAACAAGTGTAAGCAAGATATGTTAGTACGAAGCAATCACAATTTTAAAAACAATATCTTTAGCATTGTCCGAGATTTTGATAATCTGGAAATTGACGATCAGCAAGTTAAGCCCCAGGTTGGCCTGGTTGGTGAAATCTTGGTAAAATATCACCCAACAGCTAACAACCATATTGTCGAAATGCTAGAAAGAGAGGGCGCGGAAGTCATTGTTCCTGATATGCTGGATTTTTTCTTATACTGCGCTTATGATAACAAAGTGCATTATGAACTGTTATCGGGGACCTGGATGAATAAACTGAAGGGCAACCTCTTTATCAAAGCTGTTGAATTTTACCGTCGTCATCTCCGCAAAGCACTAAAAAACAGCCATCGCTTCTCACCTCCCCTTACGATTGAACACCTTGCTAATCTGGCGTCAAAGCATTTGTCTTTAGGTAATCTCACAGGTGAAGGTTGGCTATTGACTGGTGAGATGCTGGAGTTAATTCACGATGGTGTAGAAAATATTGTGTGCCTGCAGCCATTTGCCTGCCTACCTAATCATATAACAGGTAAAGGAATGATAAAAGAATTGCGCCACAGTTACTCAAATGTCAATATTATTCCTATCGACTATGATCCTGGCGCCAGTGAAGTTAACCAGATAAACCGTATCAAATTAATGCTGGCTGTGGCTAAAGAGAAAATTAATTCGAATATGGACTTAAAATTACCGATATCGTCGAACCCGCTCTAAGCTATCATGTATCTTTTCAAATAATAGACCAGCGGTAAACCAAGCAGGAGCATAGTCTAAACGAATTAGCCCATGGATGTTGAAGGTTGCCTGAGAATAATCCCAAGGTATCATGCCGAGTGTCTCGCGCAGTATCCAACCTGTAAGATACTCTACAGCAAAACAAAGTATCATCCAGATAGTGCCGCGCATCCATACCGGCCATATACGTATTTTTTTATGCACAGGCTCAAACAATATGGCACTTCCGTATATGGGAAACATCCATAAATAGGTTCTAGCTGTCAAGGAAACATCCCCAATTAACAGAGAGCCTACACCCGTCCAGATAACTTCAAGACACCAGCCTAATAATCCATAAATGATAAAATGTTCCATATAAACAGTCTGAACCTATAAGAGAAAATTATTCACTGTATTTCTTTTTAAATTTTAAATTTTATAAGAAATGATTCCCTGTCTTCCATAATTAGTAGGGTAATTATGGCAAAAAAACCATTCTCTCTAAGTTCACAAAAAAACAATGGCCTCAATCCCTGGTGTTATATGAAGTGCCCCCTGTCTACCTGACAGGGGGTTCATTTTTAATTCAACGCTTTATTCAATGTATCATTTTCTTGTTCCGAGTAGCTTGTTCCTATTATTGTATATAAATAATTCACATTATGTAAGGATGAAAGTTCCTGTTGTTCTGACAAATCCAACATATACAAATTCTCTACATCAATGCTAATACCCACTTGAGCCGAAAAGAAATTTGCATTTTTTAGAAGTTCTTCTTGAGACTAACAGAGTATATCGTATGCGATCATCTATCCAATCTTCTTTTTTATATTTACAAATCACAGTAACTAGGTCATCCGCCTGCTTGCCAATAAGTTTGTATTTAAAGTCAGGTGCAGAAACAATCAAAAACCTGCCTATTCGCTCTTCACACAGTTTATATTGAGAAGTAACTTGGGTAATCATTTTCTTTAGCTTAATTAATTTTTGTATCCTCTCCTCTACTATCCTTTGATTTTGATAAAGTAAATTTTTAATATCGCTAACATCCATTTTCGTTATAATCTGCTTAATATCCTTAACAGTTAGCTCCATGTTACGAAAAAACAATATATCCATAAGGACTACAATTTCCTCATAAGAATAATACCTATATCCATTGTCACCATTTTTATGCGATGAAAGTATACCAATCTTTTCATAATATCGCAATGTATCAGTGGATACGTCGAAAAGTTTTGCTACTTCACCTATAGTCCATTTTTCATTCATTTCTTATAACCGCCTTCACAACTACGTTTTTACTACTAGTCCTTGAGGGACAGAAGAAACGTTTCTTTCTGTCATTTTTTTGCTACTATATTTCGTGTTATATCTTTTGTACGTCAAATTTGATGTATCCATATCATACTTTATTTTTATTAAAATTCAAACTCCTACAAATAGGTGTCACAGGGACGGGGTTATTGACACTAACCTTTAAAATTGGTTGAATTGTCACCCCGTCTCTTCCACATCCCATTGGCAGACACCACCTCCCTCCCCTTGTCCTTTCATGGATAGATTGTAGAATTTCATGCAAAAGTATTCGCCTAGACTTAAAGTCTAGGCGAATACAAATATACTTATTAAATATCTCTAAATTTCAGCAAACTGCTAAATTAAATACTGCAGTTGCTTAGGCCATAAACATTTTGATATCATCTTCGGGATTACTGATGCCGCCGATGCCAAATTGCTCTACAAGCACCTTGGCTACATTCGGTGAAAGGAAGGCTGGCAGTGTCGGTCCGAGATGAATATTTTTCACACCAAGGTGTAACAGCGCCAGGAGTACGATAACGGCCTTTTGCTCATACCAGGCGATATTGTACGATATCGGCAATTTATTAATATCATCCAGACCAAAAACCTCTTTAAGTTTCAAAGCTATAAGTGCTAGCGAGTAAGAGTCGTTGCATTGACCAGCATCCAGTACGCGGGGAATTCCGCCAATGTCACCCAGCGGGAGCTTGTTGTAGCGGTATTTGGCGCAGCCCGCTGTCAGTATGACAGTATCTTTAGGCAATGCTTTAGCAAATTCGGCATAGTAATCTCTGCTCTTCATGCGGCCATCGCAGCCAGCCATAACAAAGAAACGCTTAATGGCGCCGCTTTTCACTGCATCCACAACCTTATCAGCCAGAGCTAATACCTGATTGTGAGCGAAGCCGCCGATTATTTCCCCTTGTTCCAGACCCTTGGGCGGTGGGCATTTTTTAGCGTGAGCGATAAGAGCCGTAAAGTCCTTCGGTTTGCCATTTTTTCGCTCACCGATTTCTTTCAGACCTTCAAAACCGACTACACCAGTTACATATACGCGGTCTTTATAGCTGGATTTCGGCGGCACTAAGCAGTTAGTAGTCATCAGGATGGGTCCGTTAAAGGTTTCAAATTCTTTGTCCTGCAACCACCAGGCATTGCCGTAGTTACCAGCAAAATTGGTATATTTCTTAAAGGCTGGATAGTAATGCGCCGGCAACATCTCGCCATGCGTATATACATCAACACCCGTCCCTTGGGTTTGTTCCAATAATTCTTCCAGATCTTTTAAATCATGGCCACTGATAAGGATACCAGGGTTGTTTTTCACACCAATATTGACTTTGGTAATCTCCGGGTTGCCATAGGTGCTGGTATTGGCTTTATCCAATAAGGCCATAACATCAACACCGTATTTGCCACATTCCATCACCAAAGCAACCAATTCATCAGCACTCAGCTTATCGTTAATAGTGGCAACTAACGCTTTTTGCATGAAGGCAAAAATACCATCCTCTATATAGCCTAGTGTGTAGGCGTGCTCGGCGTAAGCCGCCATTCCTTTTACGCCATAGGTTAGCAGCTCGCGTAATGAACGGACATCTTCATTTTCAGTTGTCAAAATTCCAACTGAGGCAGCCTTCTTATCAAATTCTGGCACATTGTCAGCAAACCACAGAGTGCTGTCATGAGAAGCTTCTGCTACTCCATCAGCTGTGAACAAGTCAGTCAATCTCCGCCAGATGGATTTCGTACTGTCATTTGCAGCTTCTACCTTTACACCAGCTTTTATTAAAGAAGCTTTCACGTTATCTCTTACAATCAGCGCTTGTTTTACGAGTATGATAAAGTAATCCTTATCAAAGTTAGCATTAGTAATGGTAGCAAATAAGCCTTCCATTATGAACTTATCAGCCTCTGGTGTAGCAATTTTAGCCTGACGAGCCTCGAGTGCATAGACCGAAATCCCTTTTAGTGTGTACATGAGCAGGTCTTGGAGATTAGATACGTCAGCCGTTTTTCCACAGACACCGCGCATGGTGCAGCCAGTACCTTGGGCTGTTTCTTGACATTGATAACAAAACATTGACATATATTTATCCCCCTTATATTGTGCAGTGCTATTTAAATCTTCTGATGTTATTCTAACGAAAACTGTATCGATTGACTGTGAGCAAAATCACATAAAGGAAAACAAATCCTATACCTACTCTATTACTATTAAAATACAAACTCCTGCAAAGCCGTGCTTTGCAGGAGTTTTCGCTATTATAGATGATACAGCTCCATTTGACTCATTAATTGGTTTCAAATTTTACACTAACAACGCGATAAACAAATGTGGCAAGCACCGCGATAAATAGGATCAATCCAAGCCAATCCGCTGTGGGGCCAAATTCCTTACCTACGAGTACCAGCGGTGAATCGCTACCACCATTTGTCACTGAAAATACAATGATAATGGCAATGATAACTCCCATTAAACTTTCACCAACAATAAGTCCAGAGGCAAACAGTACACCATGGCGATTGCAAATTTCCACATCTTCTTCAATGTTTTTCGGACTCCGTTCCATCGCCCGATTGCGCAGATAACGACTCACAAAATAACCCATGACAGCACCTATGATAAGTGGAACTTCCAATGTAGGCGGCAAATAAATTCCCATGCCTACAGCTAACGGTGGCAGGTAGTATTTTGTCGAGTTCTTTTTCAATAGTAAATCTACAATAATGACCACAATCCCGACTCCTACGCCGAAAAGAATATAATTCCAATCTAAATTATGGCTAAATATTCCTTTGGCTATCGTAGTCATCAAAGTTGCTTGTGGTGCAGATAGAACCTGGCTTTCGTCCATACCAGCGCGCGGCATAGCCCCGACAAAACCATATGCTTCATATAATAAATTTAATACTGGTGCAATAGCAAAAGCTCCGATAAGGCAGCCCAACAATAAGGCTACTTGCTGCCTCCATGGCGTAGCACCAACGAGGTAACCAGTCTTTAAGTCTTGCAGGTTATCATTGGAAATAGCGGCAATACTGACAATAACACTTGTCATGAAAATAGCTAAGGCAGTAGCAAATTTACTTCCTGCTTCCGTGTCAAAGAGGCTGACCGCTGTACCGATGCCCAATACGACAAGTGAGGATACAATAATCCCCAAAATGCCAATCCCCGAAATCGGGCTAGCCGATGTACCAATTAATCCGGCCATGTAGCCACACGCAGCAGCTACAAAAAATCCCATTAAAATTGCAACAGCAACACCTGCAATAATAAACATCCAGGTGGCACCTGCTGACAAATTCCCATCCGCAATAAAGGAATAAAATGTTCCCAATAAGCCGATAACAATAATGCCCAATATCATCGCTGTCGTTTTAGGGGACAAATCTGTATCCATACGATGCAAACCTTTTCCTGTTTCAGAACTCCTCATAGCTTGTATCGAAATGCGCATACCCTCTATGATAGGTTTTACTAATGTGATCAGCGTCCATATTGCAGCAATACCAATCGCACCAGCACCGATAAGCCGTACCTTTTGTGCCCACACAGCAGATGCAAACGCACTGGCGCTCTGTCCAGCTGCCGGTGACATCACAGATGTAAGATATGGCACCAATACGCCCCATGCCAAAATAGTACCTACTAACATTGCCATACCACTGGCAATACCAATCAAATAGCCCGCTCCCAATAAAGCAGAAGAAAAGCCAAGAGGCAGCTGTGAAGTAACTCTGCCAAAGGTGAACCAATAATGCACTCCCGATGAAATCACTTGAAAGCCATCCGCACACAAACTGATTATAGCCGCAACAATACCACCAGCCATAATATCTTTTATCCCATTCTCTTTGGCTCCGGCAGCATTACCACTGCCTACTTTCAAAATTTCTGCGGCTGCCAGCCCCTCAGGATAAGGCAAATCACTATTGACAATCATAGCACGGCGCAATGGAATGGTGAACAACACGCCAAGGCTACCGCCACAAGCACAAACCATCAAAGTCTGCCAGAAATGAAATCCTTGCCAATACCCCAGCATCAGTAATCCGGGAATAATAAATATAACTGCCGAAAGAGTTCCCGCAGCCGATGCCTGGGTCTGTACCATATTATTTTCCAAGACATTGGAATCTTTAAACATCTTCAAAACCGCCATTGAAATAACTGCTGCAGGAATAGAGGACGAAAACGTAAGCCCTACTTTTAAGCCCAAATAAACATTGGATGCCGTAAAAAGGACTGTAATTAACATTCCCAGCAACATTCCCCGAAGCGTAAGTTCAGGCACTTGCAGTTCATGACTCATAAAATCTACCTTTTTCATATGCATACTCCTCATCTAATAAATTTTACCACTGTCACACCTTGTTTACAAAATTTCAGCCCCTCCAATCTATATTTTTGCATTATAAGTATATGCTTCTTTTTAAGTATCAGCAGTAAACTGGATAACATTGTAATATGGATTATATTGGTAATTTTCTACGTTTTTACGCAAAGTCCTTTGTCTATTTCGGGTAAACATATAATTTCATGTAAAAGTGGGTTTCTTTTACTCTGACTACACCTTCCTTTTACCGTAAATAATAGTTCTTAGGAAGCATTTTCTAAAGGAGAATAATAATTAGTGAACTTTTTAGATGGCAGCAAAGAAATGTATATCTCAATAGTAAGTCTTGTCATTGCATTAATTGGCAGTTATTTCATTTTGCGACTAGACTGGAAGCGGTATGGTCTTTTATATCTACTAGCAGGAATTATAGGCAATCTACTCTGCTATCTCTTTGTTGAAGTTGGATTCTATTATTTTCCCTATATTTTCCTACCCATTTTAAAAATTCCATTAATCGCGATTCTAACAGCCTTTCCTTTTTACGTGATATTAGGTGTAAGATATAGTCCGAAAAGTTGGGTATACAAGATTGCTTTCTACGGGGTATTAGTTAACACGGGCGTGCTTCTTGAAACCGTACTAAAGAATATGACACGTCTTATATATTATGATTTTGAATGGGATTTTTGGGACTCTTATACTACTTGGTGGGGCTTCTTTATACTTATGGAATGGATTGGCGGAAAAGTTATACCTCCACATTTACGGAAACCATTAAACATTGATGCTTTTCGATTTGGGAATTGGTTCTTTTTTGTAATTCATATCGTAGCAATATTTACTATATTTTTGGCGGGCTTATATTTAGGATTAACAATAAAATATCCAAAGTAAAAACATCAAAATCCCGCCAGTCTAAATATTAGACTGGCGGGATTTGCGATATTGTTTAGACTATAGCAACAAAAAATGATCCGAAACTTTGATACCTGTCAAAGACCAAGATCATAAATCCTGTTAGCGTTGTCAAAAAACACTTTATCATGATGCTTTGCAGGGATAATATGCGCAACAAACTCAATATAGTTGGAGATATTAGCCAATGGCCAATCTGTCCCATACAGCAGGCGGTCATAGTTGTCCAGGTATTCCAGCCATACTTTTAAGAAGTTAATATAGCCCTGCTTTTTTTCAAAAAAATCCGGCATGCTATCGATCCGGCCTTCCAAAATTCCCGAAAGGTCGGCAGCTACATTTTCATTTTTTTCAATGACCGCGATGGCGTCTACAATCCAAGGATTTCCAATATGGCACATAACAAACTGAACATGAGGATAGCGCACTGCTGCCTCATCCAAGGTCATAGGATGACTGTATTTCAACAGGGCATTGCTGGTGGCTGTCAATCCGGTATGAACGGCCACTGGTTTTTTATATTGCATTGCCAGCTGATAAATCGGGTCAACCACCGAATCATAAATATAAAAATGATTGTAGCCCGGATATAGCTTAATGCCCACACAATTCTTTCTTTTCAAATGTTCTTCTACTAAATAAGCTTGCTGCACCACCTCTTCCACTTTAAAGCAGGTGCTATCCAGCCCGATACAATAGCTAAGATCATCAGGGTAATCGTGTTCGTGTAGCTCCAGACTCCGGTTGCCCATGACCACACCATGAACAATGTTATGCGCAGCATATTGGTCTTTCAGATGCGCACTGGTATTTTTATGGCCCGCCAATTCTGCAATCTGGTCAAAATAAGGTTCCTGGCAGAAGTGGATGTGGGCATCAATAATCTTCATTGGGCATTAGTCCTTCCTCAAATGTTTTCTTATATGTGTATTTCCTACATTATCTGTAGCTTGTTTTTAAGAGAATAACGCATATTATCTTTATCATACCATCAATGAGAAGTAGTATCAAACAGCATCATCTTTGCTACCAACAGTATTTTTACCGAACATTGATTTTTCCTACCCCTTGTCGTATTTTGCATAAATATAACGATACTAAATCTCCTTTTAACCTATTCCCCATGAATGGATTGAGTTATCTCTTTAAATACTTTTATTATTTTATTCAGGCTGGTTTATCAAATTATTTGGCTATACTCCTAACTGTTTCCTCATTAAAAAATTAATCAGCATTTGACCTTTACGCTCAACAGTTTGTTGCTTAATTACTCTGTAGCCTCGTTTTATAAAAAAGGGCTTTGCAGTAATTGAAGCTTCTGTTGTGATAATCAATACATTATTTTTTCTTGCATATTTTTCAATCTCATTTACAATTAACGTTGCTATACCCTGCCCCTGAAAACCCTTATGGACAAAAAGATGGTCAAAATATCCTGTACTATTCAAATCTCCAAATCCAATTATAATACTATCACTTTCTACTACAATCGTGTAATTTGCAGAAAGTGATTTGTCCCATTTACTAATATCAGCATCTTTAGATGCCCAAGCATCAAGTTGATCAGGATTATAATCCTTTACATTAACTGTATGAACTGTATCATAAAAGAGTTGAATAATTTCAGGACAATCTTCTGTTTTATATCGTCTAATTATCATTTTCGAAAGCTCCTAATCTTACATTATAAGCACACGATTAAAAGTACCCGCCCCAAACTGGGATACGGGTACTTGGAGTGACCTTCATGCAATTTTAATTATATCAGAAATTTATATATCGCCGCAATGTAAGTGGTATATGAAGCTACTATAAGCAAAAATGTTACTTTATTGATACAAAAGCTCCGATCGATCCAAGCTTTGCTAATTCATTCTAAAATTGATTCGTTATTTTCATTCCTTCTCATGACTTGCCTACGCCAGCAATATTGATTAAGAACTAAAAACAACATTTACTTATCAAGATCAAGTGACATTATTACCACATGGCACTATTGTCACTTTAAATACTGTTTACAAATTTCAAAATTCAATAAATCCAAGCCCAGCTTAGTATTTGCTAATTCCACTTCAGAACGGAGTACATCCGCTTTAGTAACTGTTCCGACAGCATACTACGTTTCTACATTTCTAAGATGTTCTGAGAGCTGTTTGACGGCCTCTTCTCTGGGTTGCTGAAAGTTTTGACAGGCTGAAATATTATAGTAACTTTGCATTACCTGATATTTTATTTCTTGTTTTATACTTTGAAGTTGAAGTTCGCTGATTTCACTACCCAATTTAGCTTGTTTGATTGTATTTTCAATACGTCCACCTTTATAAAGCGGTAAGGAAGCAGAAAGGGAATTGATAAAATAGTCTGAAGGCGAATCATTAATGTGATAAATCTGCCAGTATTCACCGCCTATCTTTGCATCAGTATGAGAGAAATCAACCGAAATATTTTTTGCACCTTTGGTCTTTTCCAGATTCTATTTGGCAACTTCCATACCACTAGCAGCAGCTTTTATCTGCTCGTTATTTTTGAGAGCTAAATTAATACTTTCATCTAACGCCATTGCTACGGTATCGGCAGCAAAAGTTGGTGACGTTGCTATATCATAAAAGCGATCAAAATGAGACCTGCTATATATGTTTTCTTCTTGAACATCCTATATAATCTCCTTCTTCTCGTAAATATCAACGTTCAGCTTCCTGATCGTTGACAGATGTCCCCTCTGCACCGTAAGGAATAATAAGACACCTATTTAACCACTAATACCGGACAGGGTGCATGATATAAAACATAACTGCTTACGCTGCCCATTAACAGCTGTTTCACAGCTCCTCGGCCTCTACTACCCATGATGATTAAATCATAATTATTCTCCTGACAAAAATCTACGATCGGTAATTCTCCTACTTTATGCCGTTTAAGTGCTGATACCCAAATTTTAAGAATTAAGGCATATCCGTTACTGTCTTACGCTTTTCAGTAGCAGTAGCCTCTTGGGACAATAATACTTTGCGTTCATGATAAAAGCGTATGCATACAATTACCGCAAGAATACCCGTGTAAATCATAAACCCGCCAAACTCCTGGGAAACCTCCATAAAGGATGCACCACGCAAAATGATGTCCCTGACAAGACGATACACCCAGACTAGCGGAAACGCATTAGACACGACATGTACCCACCCAGGATGAAGATCTAATGGGCCTGACATCCCGCCGAGAATAAAGCCAGCTGGCACAAACAAAATCATCCTGCTTGCAGCAACGCCTGGATTCGCTGCTCCCCAACCAAAGAGTATACACATAAAACCATTGGATATCGCCAGCAGCAATATTGACAGCACCAATGTAAAAAAATTACCATTAAAGCTCAAATCACCAATTACTCGTAATAGAGCCAGGCCGACAATAAGGGCTACTGTCAAGCAGATAATATACGGAATCAGGCGCAGCATTAGATCGAAAGGGCTTCCTTCCAAAAGCTGGGCATTCCATTTCTTTTCCAGGCGCAGGCGGGAAATCATACCAATGGTCGCAAAAACCTGAAACATGGAAGAAAAAAAGAATAAGAAGCCTAATGTTCCATTATTACTGGAAGAACTATTTGGATTAAAAAGCAATCGTTCATTGAGGGAAATATTGTTCATAATAGCCGCTGTCTGTTCACCATTTAGGCCAAGAGCCTGTATCTGAGGCAAACCAATCTTCTGATTTTGGACTGCAATAATTATATTGAGCGCTTCTTTAAGATTGCCGCTTTGAGCATTATTGATATTATCATAAAAGACACCAATATTATTGACACCTTCACTATAGCGATTCCTCTCAAACCCGGCCGGAAGATAAATAACAGCAAGATAGCGATCCTGATATAAAAGTTTTTGGGGATCGGCAGGAACATTTAACACATCCTTGACCTTAATATAAGGGGACGTATTGATTTCTTCGATAAATTCATGGCTAAACTTAGAATTATCCAAATCAATAACCGCAACTTTACCATCCTTAATATAGTTATCAGAACTAATCGCAGAAAATACCACAACCATAATGACGGCAATTATCAACGAAACTTTAGCGTACGGCATACCTTTGCCTGAGAAGAAATAAGTAAGCTCATCTTTTAAGGAATGCATCTTTTTTCACCTCAATCGTCATGCCCGGCAGCAAATTTTCTTCCGGCTGAGCATAAATCCTAACCTGAAACGCTGCAAGATCTGCTTGCCCTTTTTCACGGCTCATTTTCAAATCGGCAAAACCAGGGGCAGCTGTAATAAAGCGAATGATCCCATTGACGGCTTTCTTGTTAGCTACGGCGCTGCCAGTAACTTGATCCCCAGTTTTAAGATAGGAGGCTTGCTGTTCATCTAAATATATATCATAATAAAAACGTTTACTCTCTAGCAGAATAACTGGTGCATTTGGAGAAACCATTTCACCTTGTTTAGCGATAATTTTCAGTATTTTTCCGTCTTCTGACGCTCTTAACGTTAGACGTTCTTTTTTGACCTGCAGCTCTTTAAGCTGCACAAGCATGTTCTGTTTTTGTTGAATAAGATTTTGGACACCATATTCGCTATTTCCCAAATCTTGACGTTGTTGATTAATTTCCGGCAAAGAGATATTGCTGGCATTACCGCTAGCCAAAACCTGATTTCTTGCTGCTTCATTAGTTCCGGCAAGCATTTTTTCGAGCATCCGTTGCTGCTCTCCTACATTAGCGGTAGCAACATCTAGTGCCATCCGAGCACGGTCAAGTTCCGACTGCGAAATAGCCCCAGAAGCTACTAGGGCCTTATTACGGTTATAAGTCAGCTGTTGATTTTCATAAGTAGCCTTTGCTGCATCAAGTGCCATTTTTTGCTGTTCGATTTGACGATAGGTCTGTAATTCATTGGTTGATGTTTTTGCATACCCAATCTGAATACTACCATTCAACTGATTAATTTGAGCATCCATTTGGTTAATTTGCGTTTGCAGACGTTCTATGGAAAGATCGACATCTACACTATCAAGAACCATAAGGATGTCACCTTTTTTGACCTCTTGCGACTCCTGCACCATTTCATTCACCAAACGTCCTCCGACGTTTTCAAAAGCGATTTTAACCTGTTCAGCCGTTAAAATCCCTTCCTTTTTTTCCATTGCTATTGTGACAGCATCATTTCCTGTAAACACCAATAGTATACCAGCAACGAAAAGCAATCCCAAAAATACAATTCCCATACGTAATGATTTTTCTTTTAAATTCATGGTGTACCCCTTATCATTTGACATTTTAAAATCTGATTTTTTTCCTTATTCCAATATTATTTATGTTAGTTAGTATAACTAACATAAATAATAAAAAAAATTATTTTTTTATCCCCTTGGCAAATAAATGGATTGCGGTTTCAATATATTGCTTATCTGAAATGTTAGCCATTTCATGTCCACATACCTTAAAAAAGAAATAGCCAAAATTAATTGCCATAAAAGCCAATGCCAATGCCTCAATATTACTTTCTACTATTTTTTTCTTATCCTGCATCAAGCCAAAATAATTTTCCAAGAAAGACTTAAATTGTGGTGGTCCTTGACGTATAAATTCACTAACTTCAGGAATTGTTTTTTCTTCTCGCAAAGTGATTAAAAAAGCCAATTGATTGTCTGTCATCATTTCTAGGTAAGTTTCACTAATTAGCAACAAGTCATTTTCTAAATTCCAGCAAATTTTATCTTCAAATACTTCTTTTAAAGACGGTATATATGACATTTTTTTTATAACTGCTTCTAAAACTTGCTTTTTTGAAGAAAAATGGCGAAATACTGTCATTTCACTAACATTAGCCCGACATGCAATATTCTTCATAGTCACTGAGTGAAATCCTTTTTCCTGAAATAATTCACTTGCTGATAATATAATTCTATCCGCGGTTATCAATGCATCATCGCGCATTTTATACCTCCTATGTTAGTTATTGCAACTAACATTATAGTCTCTGATTTTAAAATATTCAATACTATTCCGTTTTTTATTTCTCAACAATGATGTTTTTTCCTGTGTTAAAAATCCTTAAAACTTATTAATTAATAAATCAACAACCAATGAAAGTAGATATTCAGATAATAAAATTATTAATGTCCATTCTAATAACCCAGAACCCTTAGCAGCATCTTGGATGACATCATTCAATAGGAATATATTACCCTACAATTGACAAGTCACTCGATGAAACCACACCGTCTGCTATTTTACTCTTTTGCAAAGCAGGCAAAAACTGTATCCAAATATTCCTGCCAATAGTTTTCATTATCTCTCCCTAACACGCATTACTATCGTCCATTAATTTTTAACCATTCAACGATTGCATTCGCTTTTGAAATTCCCTCTTTTTTTCTTCTTTTCTTCATACATGAGCTTATCACTATGCTGAATGAGCTCATGTATACTATTATACGTATTGTTAAATATCGCCATTCCATAGCTAAATTTAATATGATAAGACATGTTGCTGCCTTCATTATATGCATTGATGTTATTATTTAGTGTTTTTATATACTTCTCTAATATTTCACTTTGGTTCTCGTTAATCAAGACAATAAATTCATCACCACCCAAACGGATAGAAACTCCTTTTCCTTCGAATACTTCTTCCAGTTGCCTAGCAAATAACCTCAACACTTTATCGCCTTCATGATGCCCAAAAACATCATTGATAATTTTAAAGTCGTCCAGATCAATATTTATCACTGCTAAAACAATGTTACTTTTCCTATTCAAAATTGTAAGACATTCCTCAAAAGCTATGCGGTTACCTAATCTTGTTAATGTGTCGAGCTTTGTCTGACTGTATACAATAAAAATATAGTTGATTACAACAGTAATCGCTACACTATTCCAAATCGTTAAATATATAAAGTAATACAATTGAAAAATAGACAGCAGCGAGGGAATAACTGTAAACGAACTAAGTATAATTAGTTCTTCTCTACTGAGTTTCTCTCGAGCTTCATATAAAATTAGTAAATTTATAATATAATAAAAGTAACTTGTCATTGGTGAAACAAAAAACAGTGGTCCCCGTACATAAATATTTTCATTAGTTACAGCAAATATCCAATTAAATTTAAAGCTACCTATTGATAGGATGCTATTTACAACAAATGGCACGCTCACCCATAGAAACTTATTAATATTTATTCTTTTGTATTTGTTCGTTCTTTTATATACATATAGTGCTGCACAAACTGGCACCAATGGTGCCAGCGTGAATCCTAATGTATCAACCAACTTATGTGCAGTGATGAAACTAATGTAATTGCTAGAATTTAATAATACACTCAAAATTTCTAATATCAATATTAACATGGTTAAGAATATTATTACTAAAAATAACCTATGGATGTTCTCTTTTCTATCTAGCTTAAGCCAAGCATGAATAGCAATGCTTGACAATAATATAACCATAAAAATATTCATCTGAATCGCAAGCATCGTATTAATTGTTCATCCACCACCCTTTAAGAACAATAACTATGTCTTTATATCAGAATAGCATATTGTAACAGTACTATTTCAAATCCCCATAGCACGTAATATCTAATTAGTATTACTTTCTTATCGTATTTTGTATATTATACCAATAATTACTCACTTAGGTAAATATTTAATAAAGCAATCGCTCTAGCCACAGCGATATATGCACATAATTGAATGATTAATTCAATGTTAATATCATTAAAGTAGTATTCGCAACAAAATAATGATTACATGTCTCTTCCATTACATGCCATGTTACTTAGTGAAATCATAAAATAGACATTAGGCAATAATTTGTCTAATGTCTATTTTACGTGTGAATCAGAAATCCAGATCCCTCAGAAGTTACGAACAAGCAAGCCTCAATCTTTTCTACAAGGATGAAGACTCGCATCATCTCATCAACTTTTAAGCCGACGGCATCCAACTTCAAACTATTAAAATACGCAGAACCGCTTATATCTAACGATTATAATAAGAAATGACAAAGTGTAAAATTGTTAAGGAGGAAGAGGGGTTTGCATACTTATGGGGATGGTCACCTTTAAAACGAATGGAATCATTGGCGATTTTTAGATCACAGACAAGGTGGGATTGCCTTCCCCTTGTTCAATATTGAGCAATGTTAATTTACTAGCCCCGTTTTGTTTGGCTAAGGCATCCATACTGATTCATTATTACTGGTGTTTTATCACCCCTTATAGGTCTCTATTTTAAAAGGAGGTCTCAAAATGCTTAACAATTGGATTCTAATCGGGTTACTATCCGTTTTCACTTATATATCACGAATCATCGGCATCGAAATAATGGCAGTTGGAGAAATGAATTCTTCCTTGCGTTTATACTTTAATTATGTTCCTGTTGGAATTATGTCAGCACTAATCATCAAACAAATTTTAGTCCCCATGAATGGATAACTAGCTATTTCATTTCCTGTTCTTGTAGGCTGTCTGTCCACAGCAATTGCAATTAAGATAATAAAAACGTTTCTTCCTTCTGTTATGTTTGGAGCAATTACTGGATGGTTAGTTCGTCATTTTTTATAAGTTCAAATAATAATTGCACTACTTGCAAATAGCCTAGTTATGAAAGAAAGTTACTATATAACCAAAAACAACAGCCTTGTATTCAGAAAATCCAACTGTCCAAACGCAGTGAGCCAGAGATTTCTAGCAACGCTGTTGTTTTTTTATTTCTGTTAAGTCCGTCCTAACCTGGTCCGAGATGTAAGACGCTTATTCCCTTATTGGTAAAAGTCAACCATTTACACCGGACAGTCTCTATAGTTCCACCAATTTTACTAATTCAACAGAATCAGCTTATAAAAGCCTATTCTCAATTTACTTCTATAACATGCCACTGAAGAACAAGCGTTCTTAACCAGAGGAAGCCTGAGCCTAGAAGTTATCCCGCTTTACAACTCTTTGCTTCCCTTCCATGACATGCTGCTTAATCGAATCTCAAAGAAATCCTCAGGAATAATTCTAGAGGCTCAAATCTTCTGATTGAACTCTTACACCATATTCTTAGGTTTCATTAGTTCCCAGTAAACTAGTTCTTTTTCCCTATAACTTCGCACATACCCACTGTTCCACTCGACGAGTAGCTCAGACTGGCTTCATTATGTATAAATCTTTGGATAATGCTTACACTAAATTTACCTAATACTCTCTAAATCCAAGTTTCAAAGACGACCAGACTATTGTCAATGAAAGGAATAGTGTATATGAGTAATTATCAAAAAATTAAGCCTCTTACCCCGAAAAATATTAAATTAAAAAAAGCATATCTAATCGGAGGCGGAATTGGTTCACTGGCTGCAGCAGCATTTTTAATCCGCGATGCACATATGCCGGGAGAAAATATTCATATTTTAGAGGAATTAAAAGTGCTTGGCGGTTCTATGGATGGCGCAGGCACGCCAGAAGAAGGATACACAGCAAGAGGAGGAAGAGAAATTGAGGAGCATTTTGAATGCTTCATGGAGTTATTTAGTTTCATTCCGTCCTTAAAAGATAAAAACAGAAGCGTATTGGATGAGTTTAGAGAACTTAACCTGGAAGAACCTATTGAATCTCATTGTCGCCTGGTAAAAAAACAAGGTAAGAAAGCAGATTTTTCCAGTCTGGGTCTTTCAAAAGGAAATGCCATGGAACTTGCAAAATTGCATATGTTGACAGAAGATTCTCTGGGACCTCTTACCATTGAACAGTATTTTAGCGAAAGCTTTTTTGAAACAAACTTTTGGTATTTTTGGGCCTCTATGTTTGCTTTTGAAAAATGGCACAGTGTAGTGGAAGTAAAAAGATATATGGAACGGTTTATGCACCTGATTGGGGGGATGAATCAGTTAAAAGGAATATTACATACGGAATATAATCAGTATGATTCTTTAATCCTGCCGTTGATCAACTGGCTAAAAGATCACAAGGTTAATTTTTTGAAGGATTATAAGGTAACGGATATTGATTTTGATTTTTCCAATCAAGAGAAAGTGGCGACTACAGTTTACTATACACAAGGCCAGACTGAAGAGAAAATTGTTGTAAAGAAAGACGATATTGTTTTATTCACCAATGGATCCATGACAGAAAATACAACCAGAGGCGATCTGCATCACCCTGCAGTTCTTAACCGCTCGGAAGATAAGGGATGCTTTAGCGTATGGGAGAAAATTGCAAGAAAATCACCAGACTTCGGCCATCCGGAGGTTTTTTGTGGGGATATTGATAAAACAAAATGGTTATCATTTACAATTACTTTAAAAGGCGATAATATTGTATTTCCCTATTTGCTGGAGCTCTCAGGAGATAAACCAGGCATGGGCGGCTTAGTCACTATTAAGGATTCCAGTTGGTTTATGAGCTGGGTTGTACCAAAGCAGCCCCATTTTATCAATCAGCCGGATAATGTGAAGGTGCTTTGGGCTTATGCTTTAAATATGGATGTAAAGGGAGACTATATCAGCAAGACCATTTCTGATTGTACCGGACAAGAAATGTTTGAGGAGTTATTGTACCACATGGGACTCAAAGATAGAATCCCTGAAATATTATCCCATACTGTGAATGTAATTCCAAGTATGATGCCTTATATCACTTCACAGTTTATGCCGCGTGTTGCAGGAGACAGGCCTCAGGTAATTCCGGCAGGCAGCAAGAACTTTGGTTTTTTAGGGCAATTTTCGGAAATACCGAATGATTGCGTATTTACAGTTGAATATTCCGTACGCAGTGCGATGATGGCAGTATATGGACTTATGGAATTAGGCAAAGAGATAGACCCTGTCTATCCCAGCCAATACGATATCAGGGTACTGATCAATGCAGCTAAAACCTGCTTGGGCTGTAATGAATTACCATTAAAGAGCATTCCATTAGGAGAGTTAATTAAAAATACGGAACTATCAAAATTACTATAAAAATACCATTTGAAATATTTTTTCATCGTAATAGGATAACCTTCGTCGAATGGTGTTGTGGTGATTTCATTCTACACGAAGGTTAGCTCTATGAGCATTTTTTATTGTTCTTTTATCTGTCGCACTTCATTTTACAATCTATCATTCTCAATAAACTTGATAATTTTTTACAAGTTCAACAATATTTTCGTCTAAATCTAGATTTAAGTTTCTTAATTCGCTAAAATAAAATTTCTCTATATCTTCCCACTTATAATAAGGTTTTATTGGACTATCTATGGGAAAATCAATCTCTTTTTCATTGTACAACATCTTTATTAAATAACTGTTTTCCCTTCGGTACAATATCCACTGAATATTAGCAGCCATTGGTGCTACGTTATAATCCTGCCAAATACACTCTACCTTATTCAAGTTATTTGTTTGTACCGAACAGCAGCTTATTTTTAAAATGCTTGCAAAAGGAATGATTGTTTCTGCATGAGCAAATCTTAAATTTGCAGAAACTCGATTCGTTCTGATCCCATAATCCGTAGTAATTAGAAAATCCGCTAATAATGCAAATGCAATATTAGTTGGCAAATCTTGACCTATATTACTTGGTCCCTTTTCTAAATAAGCAGCAAGGTTTTTATTTTGCCAATAGTACTTCAGCTCTTTGCATGTAAAGTATTTTCTAAGTCCCACATTTTCTCCCACATCAAATTGATTTGTATAAAAAGAATAGATGTTTGTCACTATGGCATTTTGGTAATCTAAACTGTCTAAATATGGCTTTTCAAAAAACTGAGCAAGTATACATTTTGCATAATCTTTTCTTTTTTCATATGCCGCTACTTGCAGCCTCCAATCTCCCTGCTTTTTATAGTTTAAATATTCCGTATTCAAATCAAAAAACCTTAGAATTGGATCAACTTTTCCATTGCTAGATATATTAAACATTTCTCGGGCTGTATACCTACTTAATTCAGACAAAAATGCTGCCATGCTTTCTTTTGTTCTCTCAACATATGTTGACACGGATATGACTTGTTTACCAAAAACCTCAGGATAATTCTCATACATTCTCCTGGCAATTCCTCTTTCCATTTGCGCCCCGCTTTTGCTTAGCAGCCCGTAATTCCCCGCTTGAACTGCCATAAATCGTTCTATGTCCCTTTCTAATTGAAACCCCTCAGCCTTTAAGCAATTCTTATACCTTGCATCTCTTATAATTCTGTAAACTAAATTAATCCCCCTAGCGTTTGCGAGGTATCTCGCTCCATGTCTGCCAAGGTGGTTAATATATATAGGTTTATATCCTGGTGGCGGTGATGTATATTCTACTTTTTTAAAGATATAGGGTTGTTCACTACCTAAATAACAATTTGCTTTACACCTTTTTGAACAATCAATAATAGCTTTCATTATCTTCTCTCCAAATAAGATGATTTTAATGGACTATTGAGCCTCTTGCTGCCAAACCGCCAGCAAGTTCTCACTTCCGCTCATTCTATTTTCTTCATCTTATGTAACAGGTAAGCAGAGTGATACAACCGCAAAGCCTGGAGCATTTTTGTTATTTCAATTCCTAATACTTCAAGATGTGTACACCTTTTCTTTTCTAACATAACGATACCCCCATTCATAGTTTTATTTTCCTACAAATGGAGGTATTGGTGTCATGGTTCGCTAACCATAATTCAGTTTTACAGCATCTGGCAGGAATTTAAATGCTTGCTACTTTTTAACAAGAATTTTTGTTACTTCTGCAATATATAGCGTGTGATGGTCAATATCAGGATACCATTTTTCGTTAAGTTCTTGATCAATGAAGCACTCAGGCTTATAGTCTTGTGCGTATAGCTTCTTACACAAAATGGCTATATTTGCTTCTTCAAAAATTGGAGTATCATCAGCATGAAAAACAGTTAGATTCGATTTTTCAATTTTATCTTCATCTCTACCCGATTTTGTTCCAAGGTAACCTAACATTTCTCTAAAGCTTTCATCAAAAAAAGTAAGTGAAAATGTATCTGCGTTATCTACAAACTCTTTAGTATAACGTTGTGGGCGGATAACAATTTAGGCAATATTTTTTCCCCACATTACACCAAAGCCCCCCCAAGAGGCCGTCATTGTGTTCACCTTGCTATCTTTCTCAGCAGTAATGAGCATCCAGCCTTTTCCTATTAATTCAAACGGGCTCTGCTTAAAGTCTTCAGGTTTGATTTCAATAAATTCGGTCATAACATAGTCTCCTTTATTTCAATTACTTTACAAAAATCATATATATACATAATAATATAAATCAGAAGAAAGTCATAGTACGCACTTTTCTGTGCAATACTACCCAAAAAGAGAGTAATGAAAATGTTTGAACAAGTTGAAGTTTATTTCTGCCCCATTGGAATATACGCTATCCATAATCGGTGGTAAATGGAAAATGACTATTATGTTTTAGCTATCAAAACGTAATGTTATAAGATATGGCGAACTAAAACATAATATGAACAGAATTACACATACAATGCTTAGTAGTCAAAATTAATGGAGCTTGAAGCAAATGACATTATCATCCGCAACGAATATCACCAAATTCCAACGAAAGTAGAATATTCCTTATCTGAGACAGGGCGTTCTCTTATTCCCATTTTAGAGGAATGTGTAAACGGGGACATCTGCACATGGAATAATGATTACAGCCCTACGAAACACTCACTCAAAAAACCCTTTTTCACGCATTACCCTTTCAATATTAGGCGATCTTTTTTTCATGAAACAGTTGGCCACATCTTTCTTATTGCCTCTTGCTTTTTTCGGCCTTAGTTACACATGGCGCATATACAATTCTCTTCAATGAGTTAAATTTAGAATTTATCCCACAAATTGGAACCCTCTTTGCCGCATTAAAATTGAAAATAGAAGTAATAATAATACGGTAAATGGAGGTAATATACATGACAGTTGCTTCTCAAGTCAAAAAAACATTAGCTACTCTAAAAGGCAATCACGGCACATTAAGATTATATGCCACCCAGACGAGGGATGAAGAAACCAAGACAGTTTACAGTGAAATATTGGAAACTACAGGAATCATTATAGACGACCTTGAGAGTAGAGTGCAGACTTTAGAAAATCAAGAGCCACAATATAAAGGGAACTAGTCAGGAGATTGAAAAAATGCAGGCATGGATACAGATATTAATTAGCTCAGCTTCATTATTCTTTGTGTCACTCATTTTAATCAGGCTAATGGGAAAACGAAATATTGCCCGAATGACACCTTTTAGATTTGTAAGTTACATAGTAATTTCAGTAATCACAGCATTAATGTCATTAAATCTAATTCCCAATCTTGCTTTCGGATTTATTGCCCTTGGTGTTTGGGTGTTATTTCCTATAGCATTAGACTATTTGTCCCTAAAAAGTAAGCGACTCAATGACATTATTAATGGGAAAGAAACAGTGTTAATCAAGCATGGAAAGATCATGGAAGAAAATCTTCTACAAACGCGCTTAACAGGAGAAGAACTTCTGCGAGAGCTTCGTTCTAAGAATGCTTTTAATTTAGCAGATGTAGAATTTGCTGTGATGGAAGATACGGGAGACATAAATGTATTTATGAAATCCCATAAAAAGCCTGTATCATCCTATGATTTAGGGATCAAAGTGGCACCTTCTGCGGAGCCACAAACAGTTATACTGGATGGTAATATCTTAAATGAGCCCCTCTTTTCTTTAGGCTTTAATACAGAATGGATCGGTATCCAATTGGAAACCGCAGGAGTATCCTTAGATAATGTTTTTATCGGGCAGGTTGATTCTTCCGGTGATTTATACCTAGATCTATTTGATGACTCTGTACAAATACCACAGCCCAAAGTTAAGGAAATGCTGTATGCAAATTTTGAAAAAAGTCAGGCTGACCTCATGAGCTTTGCGCTAGAGACCGAAAATGAAGCCGCTAAAAGAATGTATTCGGAACATGCTGAAAAGTTAGAACATATTTTGGAAAAGCTTAAGCCGTATTTATTACGATAGAAGGTGGATTATATTGTCAAGTAGTAAAAGAAAGAACCTATCCCCGATGCAACAGCAGTATCAAGATTTTGCTCGTGCCCGAGAGCCACAACGTCCCATATTAGCCAATTGCTTACGAGCCTTTATTGGTGGAGGTATTATCTGTACAATTGGTCAGGGAATACAATGGTTTTTCATAAACTATTTTAATTTTGATGAAAAGACAGCAGGAGACCCAACCGTTGCAGTTCTAATTATGCTTTCTGTACTACTTACCAGCTTTGGAGTATATGATCATATTGCTCAATGGGCTGGCGCTGGAAGTGCAGTTCCGGTTACAGGGTTTGCAAATACAATTACATCAGCTGCCCTCGACCATAAAAGTGAAGGATTTGTATTAGGCGTCGGAGGAAATATGTTTAAGATCGCAGGGCCAGTAATTGTGTTTGGTGTATTTTCCGCTTTTATTGTTGCTATTGTAAGTGTAATCATTACGTCGTTAGGTGGAGTGTAAATGCTACAAGGTCATCAAACATGGGCTTTTGAATCTAAACCAGTGATTATTGGTTCTGCTGCTATAGGCGGACCTTTTGAGGCACAGGGCAATCTAGCAAAGGATTTTGATTTGCTTCACGGTGACATATGGCTTGGGCAGGATAGTTATGAGCAAGCGGAAAAAAAATTTTTGGAACAAGCCTGCGAGACTGCTATTAAGAAAGCAGGACTAAAAAAAGAAGATATCCAGTTTTTTCTCAGTGGTGACCTAATTAACCAGATTATGCCTAGCAGCTTTACTGCACGTTCACTTGCTGTTCCCTACTTAGGCATTTATGGAGCATGTTCAAGTTCTATGGAAGGTCTTTCACTAGCCTCCTTACTTATTGATAGTGGGTTTGCAAAGAATGCACTTGTTGGTACCTCTAGCCATAATGCAGCCTGTGAAAAACAATACCGTTATCCTACTGAATATGGTGCACAAAAACCTCCTACAGCACAATGGACTGTTACAGGAGCAGGTGCTGCAGTTGTTGCAAAGCAAGGTGAAGGACCACATGTTGTGGCCTCTACTATTGGACGTGTAATAGATATGGGGCTTTCTGACCCTTTTAATATGGGGGCAGCCATGGCTCCCGCTGCGGTTGATACCATAGAAGCTCACTTCAGGGATTTAAACATAGATCCATCACATTATGATCTTATTGCCACTGGCGACCTTGGCAAGGTAGGTCACCGAATTGCCGGTGATTTGCTTACAAAGCATGGAATAGACATCCCTATAGAAAAATTGACCGATTGCGGTATTTTAATGTACAAGGAAGACCAACCGGTTTTTGCAGGAGGCAGTGGCTGTGCCTGCGTTGCTACAACTACCTTCGGGCATCTTTTAAATCGTATGCGTAAAGGGGAACTAAACCGAATTCTAGTTATAGCTACGGGCGCATTGCTCTCCCCTATGTCTTACCAGCAAAAGGAGACCATACCGTGCATCGCCTATGCAGTATCAATAGAAATGTAAAACAGGAGGCAGACTTTTGGAAAAGTTTTTTTTAGCGTTTATCGTCGGCGGAATTATATGTGTGATTGGACAACTCCTTATGGACGGTCTTAAACTTACTCCTGCGCATACAATGGTCACACTGGTAGTATCTGGAGCTGTTTTAGGAGGATTTGGCTTATATGATGATTTAGTCAAATTTGCAGGAGCTGGAGCTTCAGTTCCGATAAGCAGCTTTGGAAATCAATTGGTAAAAGGTGCCCTCCAGGAGGCAAAAACGACGGGCATGATCGGCGTATTAACAGGTATTTTTAAAATCACCAGCGCAGGCATTTCAGCGGCGATTATATTTGGATTTTTGTCAGCTTTACTATGTAAACCCAAAGGATAGAATAAGAATTTACTTGTACCAATCCTTATACGAACATATGCTACGCCACTCATGTCGAATTCATCATGAGCACCATCTGGGCGCGTTACGGCAGAATCCTTAGTCGTGTTTATGTCGATAAAAAGGATGTATATACTTTCTATTCAAACTAAAAATGTTTGTATAAAGGAGGTGACAAAAATGACAGTAGGTACACAAATGACTGGGGCTATTGCAACTGTTCAAAATGCTGCAGCCACTATGAAGACATTCTCATTGGAAACTGAGGATAAGCAGGCAAAACAAACATTTGAACAATTAGCCAAAACCCTTGACAATGCTGTTGATACATTAAAAGATCGGCAAAAGTACGTTGAGAAACAAGAACCCCAATACAAATAACACTAGACCTAAGAACAAAGTATTTAAAGGCAACGTCCTTCTTTTAGACTTAGCGAGACATTAAAAGGAACACCACATAGTGTTCCTTTTAATGTCTCGTCTAAATATTCTCTTTCATTGCTTGCTCAACAACTGTTTGTGCCAATATCTTAGTTGGGTCAATTGGTTGATAATTTCCACTAGTGTAGGGAAATAAGAGAGGTATTTCTGTGCAACCCGCAATGAAAGAACATATACCCATTCTCTGATATTTTAGAATTATTTCCGAAAGTAATTTTATATTGGAGTTGTCTTCTATTCTCCCTGCCTTTGCCTCGTCAATTGCTAATGACACAATCTTTTGCTCTTCAATGCTTGGAGTAAGTACAGCCATTCCCTTTGCTGAAAATGCATTTTGATACATTTGGGTCTTGACCGTTGCAGCAGTTGCAAATAACATCTGCTTTTCATTTCTATTTAACCTATGGGCTTTAACATAATCTGCTGTATTTTCAATCATGTTAATTAATTTAACATTCACAGCTTTTTGAATGTCCTGATACCAAAAATGAGCTGTATTGCATGGCATCACCAAAATGTCAGCACCTGCTTTTTCAAGTAACTGTGCCGAAGATATGAGTTCTTTTAAGGGACTTTCTGTTCCATTTATAATAGCATCAATGCGTGAAGGTATTTGGGGGTTATTATAAATAATGACCTTTAAATGCTCTTGATCCGTACTTGCTGGAGTACTTTTGATTATCTTTTCAAACAAATCTGCTGTTGCCATAGGTCCCATTCCGCCTACTATTCCAACTGTTAGCACTTGAATTCCCCCTAAATTTCATTGTATAAATTTATACTACAAAATTTATACGTAAAAAGGAAATTCAAGCTACTTATTTACTTATAGAATATTCTTATTATTGGCTATAGAAGTTCTTTTATTGTCTTATCTGCACAAGGTTGATTCGCCAACGATAATAACAACGCATACATGGGCAGTGTGAAGGCTTTATCATGATGATGTACCAGCGATATCCGCAACTGTATTAAGGGGTTTCTTTCAAGAACAACTAACTTCCCCGTTGCTATCTCATCTTTTATCAATGTTGTTGGCAAATAAGAAATACCAAGTCCAGCAATAACAGCACGTTTAATTGCCTCGGAATCACTGTACTCAATTGGCGACTGTAAAACTTTATGTCCAGTAAATTCATCAAGTTTTGCCCTAAATACACTGCCTTCAGTGTAATTGATAATAGGAAAGTCCTTATTATCTTTTATTACCTCATGACTTTTTATCAAATCTCGACTTGCTACCCATAAGACATCTTCCGTCCATATTCCATGCTGTCTAATTTGCTTAAATGTATTTTGTCCATGTATAAAACCAAAATCGTAACGATATTCTATTATTCCTTTTAAAACTTCTTGAGTATTCATGCAAATCTCTACACTAATGTTAAGAGATGGCATTTGTACTTGGAGCTCCTTTAAAATCGAAGGCAAAAAATAATTTATCATTTGGGTTGATACACCTAACCTAATAGTTTCAGTCGTGTGACTAAAGGTTGCCATAACATTTTTTGTTTCTTCATACAAGCTTACAATCCGCTCCGCATAGCCTGTCATCTTCTTACCTGCGTCAGTCAATGCTAACCTTTTTCCGTTTCTCTCAAATAGCTTCACATGAAAAGCATCTTCTAGACTACAGATTTGAGCAGTTATAGCTGGTTGTGAGAAACTAAGCTGTTCTGAGGCCCTCGTAATATTCAGTAATTCAGCTACCAATAAAAATGTCTTAAATAATCTTATATCCATAAAACTACACCTACAATTAAGTATTCTTGAAACACTCATTTTCTCTTATTATAACACTCAAATGTAAGTTTTTCTTTTTGTCATTAGAATCAAAGGTTCTTTTTATTTTAGATATTACAGGCCAGCAAAATCAACGTGAATCAATTATTTTGATATCTTTAATCTGAGAGCCGAGATCCATTGCCGTTTCAATAATTAAATCCAAATTTCCATTTTTCGCATTGACTGTCAATTCTGGATATGCCGCCATTAATGCGTTTTGCACCGCCTACTTGCACGGTATGCCTTCTACTTTTATCGTCAATTTGTCAGCAAGACCGTCTTTGACTACCATCAATAGTATCCGGCCCGTAGCACCGGATACTGTACTTACAGCATCAGCAATTACACGGCCAAAAAGATTCATGTCACCAGCAACAATCATGTCATCAGTGCGTCCTTTGATCTTGATAGCTCGCAGAGGCAGCCAGCATGTACATTCCGCCCAGCTTGCCTTATCTCCCGAACGATAGCGAACTAAGGGCATCCCTTTCCTGCGGATGGTGGTAAATACCAGTTCTCCTTCATTAGCCGGCTTATCAGTGACAGGATCAATAATTTCTGTGATAAGATGCAAATCATTAAGATGAAAAGCACTGCATTCCGGCAGAGCAATAGTCTGGGCACCGCCAATTTCCGTTGAACCGTAACTATCAAAAACAGCTGCACCCCAATATCCAGAAAATAATTCTTTATGCGCCAAAGTCACTAGTTCACCAACGAGTATAATTTTATCAAGAAGGTAGTGATAGCCGACCTGTTGCGCCTCATGGGTCAAAGCTGTCATATATGACGGAGAGGAAAAAATGACGTTGGGTGAAAAGCGTTTCATCCATTTGATAGTTTCTCGCGGATTGTCAGCACCAACGTTGAGCGGTAATCCGCCTGCCCGTTCTACTGCGCGCTGTACACTGGCACCACCAATCCACAGTCCATGCCCAATAGGCAGAGCAACTAAAGCAACAAGCCTTCCTGCGTGAGCAATGCGAATTGCCATGCCATAAAGATTGGACAGCATCTGTATTTCACGATACGTGTAATACATTCTTTTGGGCTCACCTGTTGTCCCTGAAGTAGTAAATACAGCAGATAATTTATCTTCCGGCACACAGAGGAAATCCTGCCATTGCCGTATATCATTCCCATTAGTAAAGGCAAGCTTGTGCAAATCAGCCGCCGCCCTTATATCTTCCGGGCGTACTCCACATTTATCAAACATGCGCTGATAAAAGGGCGAACGCGCATACACATAATCCATCGTATTACGCAATCGCCGCTCTTGGATGGCGACAATTAGCTCTGGCTTCACTCCAGATTCCATAATGCGACCAAAAAAATTGCCAGCCCTTTTGACTACCGCCGGCTGACAGTTATGTTCTTCAAAACGCCGCAGCGTTTTATCAATAACCTCTGCAATCATAAACCTTCTCCTATAACCTTGATAGAATCTCACTTTTATAATCCTTTTCTAATTATGTCCGAACTGATAGCTCTTATGCATACTAAAAATCAAAGTATATCTGCAAGGCATTTGGTCGACACTGATATTAGATTCTTTTACAGGAGACCGATCTATGAATGATATTCTTTTAATTAAATGTATTATTAGCGGTTTTCTCCTCGCCGCTCCTATCGGGCCGGTCAATCTGATTTGCATCCGCTACACCTTGAGTGAAGGCCGTGTACCCGGGCTTATTGTAGGAATGGGAGCAGCATTTGCTGATGTTTTATATGGTTGTGTAGCAGCGGCAGGACTGAGTGTTTTGACTGACTTTATTCTAAAATACGACGTTGCCTTTCGCTGGATAGGTGGACTTTTCATTATTTTTCTTGGCTTTGCAACATTTCGTGCAGCCCCTCAAAACACATCCGATGAAAAAAATCCTGGCCGCAGCCTTTATAGCCTTTTTGCAGGGGTATTTCTCCTTACCTTGACCAACCCCGTCACCATTTTTACTTTTATAGCCATTTTTTCATCCTTTGGTATTGCCGTGCTTGTAACAGATTTGTTTACAACAACTTTAGCCGCTTTAGGGGTCTTTATTGGCTCAACACTTTGGTGGATTACCCTCACCAGTGTCGTATGTCTTTTTCGTAGCAGGGTGACACCGCGCGTCATAGTCCTCATCAATAAAATTTCAGGCATTATTATTATGTTACTCGGCGTTGCTTCCATTGTAAGATTATAATCTTTATAGTTTTATAAGAATACTTATTACCATCCATTAACCATGAAAAGGTACCTTACGCAAAGCGTAAAGTACCTTTTCCTCTACAGTCTGAGATTTAGCATAAGCTAAGTCTTTTCCTATCATCAATCTTAAATTACAAACTTTGAAACTTTCTCCTGCAATAGACCAACCATCTCATAAAGGCTATTAGCACAATCTGTAACTTCTGCAATATCGTCCATCTGTCGTTCTGTAAGGGTATTGACTTCTTCCGCAATGGCAGATGTTTCTTGAGCACCTGCTGAAATACTACTAAAGACATCCACAACTTCATTGCTCTTAGTACTCATAACCACAAAACTTTTCTGCATTTCCGCAACTTTTTTATTTAATACATTTACTGATAGTGTGATTTCTTCAAATACGGTCCATATGGTCTTTACTGTTTCTTCTTGTTCTTGAACAACATTTTTTGCCTTACCCATGGCATTTACTGCCACATTGGATTGCTCTTGTACATCCTGAATCAACGCCTTAATATTATTGGCAGCAATACCTGACTGCTCTGCTAATTTCCGCACTTCATCAGCAACTACAGCAAAGCCTCTACCATGTTCTCCTGCTCGTGCCGCTTCAATGGATGCATTTAAGGCTAATAAATTGGTTTGTGCCGCAATTTGCTCGATGGTTGCAGTAATAGAACCAATCTGTCCAGTCATTTCATGGACTTGTTTTACCACAGTATCTACAGCTTGATTCGATTGTTGTCCTTCGACCATCTTTTCAGTTAACACAGAGACAAAACCTGACACTTTATCATTTAACATACACATGTCCTTATAGGATTCGTTCATCTCGTTTGTATAGACGTCTACAATCTTAACATGATCTGCTAATTCACTCATGCGCCCCATGCCAGATTCCATGTCTTTTGCTTGATCAACAGATACATTCGCAATCTGACCAAGGGATAAGCTAACTTCCGAAATAGATTGGCTGGTTTGCTCAGTCATGACCTTCATTTTATCCGAATTTTGGCCAACACCTTGTGCCACCTGCTGAACTTGACCAATTAAACCTGTAATATCAGCCTGCATTCCCTCAATGGCTTTAAACAATCTGCCAAGTTCATCAGAGCGTCCACTGTACTCCTTCAACGCTGCAACCTTGAAATTTCCAGATCCAAGTTCATCAAGATATTTTACAGCTGCAATCAGCGGTCGTGAAAAATGATTGGAGATGAAATATGCTACACCTAATACTAGTAGTATGGATACTAATGCCACAACTGCCATAATACTCCGTATTTTTCCTAAACTTCCCATTAACTCAGTTTTATCAACTAATATTATATATTTCCATCCAGTTGTTGGCGAGCTATAAATATTGGCTAGATGCTCTACGCCATCCAAGGTTACCTCGATATTAGTATTTGATAAATTCCCTATGTCATTAAGTTTTTCTACATTCATCTCTGTAATCTTTTTAAAATTTAACTCTGGCTTTTTAGGGTTGGCAATAATTGTTCCCTTGCTATCGACCAGCACAACATATCCAGTATTGCCAATCTTGATATTCTTAACTAGATCAGTAATAACAGGTAAATCGATATTAAAGCCAAATACGCCCTTCAGTTTGCCTGCCTCATTGTTAACAGTGGTAAAGATACCGACTGTTGGCACTCCTTTAGATGTTAAAAAAGGATCTGTTAACAACAGTTTATCTGGAGAAGCAACCGAATCTTTATACCAATCCCGACTCCTTGAATCATAGCCTGCTTTACGCGGAATAGCTGGCCACTGTATGTATCCACCATCAGATGTACCTAAGGATATTACCGATACTTCCGGATGCGCTTTGACCATTTCTTCAAATTTCTTATAGAGCTCGGCTTCATAACCTCCATTTTCTAATGGTGTCATGGATACCATTCCATCTGCCCCGCCCTTTTTATCTATGTAAGTAGTAATTTTCCCATCAGTCTGCCTTGTTAGAGAATTCATGGCCAGCATTTTAGTATTGCCTTTAACCCCTTCTAAGAACAAATTAATTGCATTATCTACCTGAACTACTTCTCTGGTAGTAGCGTCAATAAAATCCTCCCGAGTTTGCTTCTTAACTGTTGTATCCAAAAAAATACTAATTATCAGCAAAGGAACGATTAAAACCCCGATAAACGATGCAATTAGTCTATTTCGCATACCCCAAAATCCCTGCTTATCCATAATGATACATTCCCTCCATTAATTACTATATTAAGTTAACTATACCATATTATTGTCTATATTTGTTAGTTTTTTGTCGTTTTATAGATCAATCTTCGCAACTTTATAAACTATTATGCTTTTTGTACATATATTCTGAATATCATTTACGTTTAAATAGATAATATCATTATATAAAAGCTAGTATTTTGCTAAAATTTCGTTTAAGTTATGCAGAGGCATCAAAGACAATGGGGACGTTAAATTGTCACTGAACTACAGACAATTTGACGTCCCCATTGTCAGATTACACTGATTGATCCCGCGAAAAATGGATATAATACAAATAAATGATTCTCTCTCTTGAGGGATTGGCTCTGTTGTTAGAAGCAACAATAGATTACAATAGGGGTGAAAATATGCATCATATCAATCACATTGTATGTCCGGTTTGCAACGGTGACCATTTTGTATTAAAACACGAAGCCACATATGAATATTCATACATCATAGATTCAAACGCTCCTGGGCTTAATAATACGAAAGAGCTTCTTCCCCATATGTATGATCAGCGTGAACAAAAGGACACCAAGCAATATATAGAATGTAGGGAATGCGGAACGAACTATCCGTGCTATTTCGATAAATGGACTGAAGCGATTAATCGTGAAACGATACAGAAGGCTATCGATTCAGCACACCTTGCAAGACAAGAACTTACTCATGAATAGCCATAGTATATCTCCTCAATAACGCTCTTGTCGTTGGCTATATTGTTGTTACCGAAAACATGAATATTTTCAATTGCTAATGGAGTCGCGTTAATAATATGGGCCTAGCGCGATCCTTATAAATAAACAGACATAAGTAAAGGCACTAGCTACTTAGTGCTTCTACTTATGTCTGTTTTTATATTTATTAATTAATATGTATCATCTTTATGATAAAACTCCGCTGCTTCTACCCATAAATTAACATTATTTAACATATCTATAATATTGTCACTGCTACATGCTTTTCTGACTGTTCGCTCAACTTTCTATAAAGCTCTAAGACTTTCTTTTTCTTTTACTCGTGCTGCCCTATATACATCAGATTGTTCATCCTTTAGTTTTGCAATAAGCTCATTATTATTTGCAAAAAACTCTTTATTTTTTAAACATAGTTGTTCTAATCGCTTCAGAAGCAACATCCAATTATAAAATTGATTTAGTACGCTCCTTTCTGGAAACAACGATTCTTTGCAATACAATAAATAAACATAGTAAAAATGCTACGGCAATTTTTGTCCACCAAGAACTTAATGTTCCTTGGAACATGATTAAGGTTTGGATTACCCCCTGGATCAAAACTCCAAAAAGTGTTCCTGTAACAAACCCTACACCTCCTGTTAAAGGAGTTCCACCGATAACAGCAGATGCGATGGCATCCATTTCCAGGCCCATGGCATGTAATCCATAACCCGAAAGCATGTAAAAACTAAATACAATACCCGCTAGGGCAGAGCAAAATCCGTTTAAACCGTAAACCAATACCTTCGTCCTACCAACTGGCAACCCCATCAGCATTGCCGATTGTGCATTGCCACCAATGGCATATATTGTACGCCCAAATTTGGTATAGTTAATTAGATACAATGCTGCCAATACTAATGCAAATGCGATAACAACGCTGATCGAAATAAAATTATCAAAGGGTAATGGTATTCGATACGTTGCCACAAATTGGTAGAAAGGGTCTGTAATCATAATCGTATCAATACTAATCACATAGCATAATCCTCGGGCTAAGAACATGCCTGCAAGAGTTACAATAAAAGGCTGTATATTGAAAAAGTGAATAAAACTACCTTGCACAACCCCAAAGATAAATCCCATAAGTAGCATTCCAGGAATTACAATCATAGCACTAAGATGCTGCATTTCAAGTAAATATGCTGATAGCATACATACTAACGCAATCACGGAACCGACAGAAATATCAATGCCGCCAATAATGAGTACAAATGTCATGCCGATGGCTGTGATTATAAGAAAGGCATTATCAATTAGCATATTGAGTAACACTTGAGTGGAAAAAAAACCATTATACAAGACTGATCCCACTGCAAACAGAGCAAAAAACAATACAATCGTGATCATTAAATTGATGTACTTATAACTTAGCTGCATTCTTTGCATCTGGAATCCCCCTCTTCTGCGTCCATTTAGAAAATACCACTTTTCGGAAATTAGCAGACTGCAGTAAACAGATGATAATGACAACAACAGACTTTACCACAAGTGTAATTTCTGGTGGTACTCCAAGTGCATAAATTGTCGTTGTGATACTTTGAATGACTAATGCACCAATCAGACTCCCGATCAAGGAAAACCTGCCACCATCTAACGAATTGCCGCCAAGAGAAACTGCTAAAATAGCATCTAATTCTATAAACAATCCTGCATTATTTCCATCCGCTGAACTTACATTGGAACAAATAATAAGCCCAGCCAGTCCGGCGCATAAACCAGAAAAGGCATATACAGAAAAAATATATTTACTTACATTGATTCCAGAAAACCTACTGGCAATAGCATTAATGCCAATGGATTCAATAAACATCCCTAAGGCTGTTTTGCGCACTGCATATAGGGTAATTCCAAAAACCAACCCTACAATAAAAAGGGAAAAGGGCAGTCCTAACACATATCCAGTTCCAATGAATTGAAATGGTTTATAATATACGGTAATAATTTGCCCTTGGGTAATCAGCTGGGCAATTCCCCGACCTGCAACAAGTAATATTAGTGTGGCAACGATGGGCTGAATTCCCACCCTCGAAATTAATAATCCATTCCACATTCCTAAAAGGGTTGTAACCAAGAGTGCAGCGATTATGGCAACTGGCATAGGAACGAGAGTAACAAGTGTTTTTACGCCATCAACATATTCAAGTTTTCCACCAATTAAAGAAGCTGCCACTGCTCCAGAAATGGCAATCATAGACCCTACTGATATATCAATTCCTTTCGTGGCTATGACCAAGGTCATACCAATGGCCAATAACATTAGAGGAGTCGCACGATTGAGGATATCAATGGTAACTCCATAGAAATGTCCATCTTTAATTTCAATGGCGAAGAAATCTTTCGTAAAAAAGAAATTGAAAAGTAATACAAAGAACAATGCTGCCAAAGGCCAACAAAGCTTAGAACTCGTAAACCGATTCCAAGTAGACCCTCTCTTCTCCATCATCTTACACCCCTGCTATCGTCTGCATAATATTTTTTTCTTCCATCTCTTCACCCGAAATCTCCGCTATTTTTACTCTGTCCCGTAAAACTGCCATACGGCTAGAGCATCGAACTGACTCATCTAGCTCAGATGAAATAAATACAACAGACATGCCAGTTTCAGCCAGAGACAGTATTAATTTTTGAATTTCAACTTTAGCACCTACATCAATCCCCCGTGTAGGTTCATCAAGTATTAATAACTTAGGTTCTGTAAGTAGCCATCTGGCTAATATTACTTTTTGCTGGTTACCCCCACTTAAATTTTTAATGATTTGTTCCGGTCCTGATGTCTTAATATTCAATAATTCAATATATTTATTAGAAATTTCTTCCTGCCTTTTCTTGGTAATATATTTCATCCACCCTAATTTGGCTTGCAATGCCAAAATAATGTTTTCCTTTACGGAAAGGTTCTCTATGATCCCTTCTGTTTTTCTGTTTTCTGAACAATATGCCAAACCAAATTGAATGGCATCAGCAGGACTATTGATCTTAGCGATTTGTCCGTCAATTAATATTTCTCCGCTATCTGCTCTATCAATGCCAAAAATAGTACGAGCTACCTCAGTCCGTCCTGATCCTAATAATCCTACAAGACCAAGAATTTCTCCTTTGTTAACATCAAGATCAAATGGATGAATAGAACCTTTATGTCCAAGACCACGAGCTCGCAAAAAAGCATTGCTACTTTCTTGGAGAAGATCACCTTTCACTTTCTTGCAGCTATTTTCAAGCTCATCAAAAGCTTTACCAATCATTTTTGCAATCAGTTGTACACGAGGTAAATGAGCTGTTTCATAAGAACCTACCAATTCACCATTTCGCAATATAGTAATCCGATCAGAAACGGCGTACACTTGCTCAATAAAATGGGTTACAAAAATAATTCCTAATCCTTCAGCCTTTAATTTACGCATAAGCCCAAAAAGTTTTTCAACCTCTTTCGCATCCAGACTGGAAGTAGGTTCATCTAATATCAAAACTTTAGCTGATATGTCAAGTGCCCTAGCAATGGCTACCATTTGCTGTATCGCAACGGAATAACGCTCTAGAGGTTGATTAACATCAATATCTAGACTCATCTTCGACAATAAATCCCGTGATCTACGATTCATTTCCTTCCAATCAATACTACCAAAACGTAATGGTTCTCTACCGATAAAAATATTTTCGGCAACGGATAGATTCGAACAAAGGTTAACTTCTTGATAAACAGTACTAATTCCTAATTGTTGTGCATGATGAGGAGAACTTGGTGCAATGGGATTCCTCCCTAAAAAAATTTCTCCATCATCAAGAATTTCAACACCAGTCAGCACTTTAATTAAAGTGGATTTGCCAGCTCCGTTTTCTCCCATCAAGCAGTGAATCTCTCCAGGTTTTAACTCAAAATCTACATTGGCAAGAGCCTTAACTCCCGGAAAGGCTTTACATATACCCTTGGCCTTTAATAATAAATTTGCCTCAGCCATTACCGCCCATTCACCTCCATATCAAAATACGTGCAATGGTAAAAGAAAAATCCACTCCATTAGGGGCTATCTCTGGGAGATAACCCCTAATTGTTTCTATTTTTAATAGAACTCTGGGGTGGACAGGTATAACATTATAATTTTAGTATTTACGGTTTGGTAATTCCTTGGCAGCGACTTCTGCAGGGAATACACCTTCTTTAGTTACAATCCGCTTTTCAATTTTCTTGCCTGCTACCAGATCTTTTGTAGCTGCCATTAATTGATCTCCCAGTAATGGACTGCACTCAATCGTAGCATTCAATTTTCCAGCGATCATGGCCTCGAAAGCGCCTTTAACAGCATCAATGGAAACAATAATAATATCTTTGCCTGGTTTTAAGCCAGCTTCTTCAATGGCTTGAATCGCACCAATTGCCATATCATCATTATGAGCATACAGGACATCAATTTTTTGTCCATCAGCTTTTGCTGATTTCAAGAAAGATTCCATAACTTCTTTCCCTTTGGCACGTGTAAAGTCACCAGTTTGTGATTTAATGATTTTATAATTAGAATTTTGTTTCAATATTTCTTCAAAGCCTGTTTTACGATCAATTGCAGGAGCCGAGCCAACTGTACCTTGTAGTTCTACAATATTTACAGGATCTTTATCCTTCTTCATTGTATCAACTAACCACTTACCAGCTCTTCTGCCTTCTTCCACAAAATCGGAACCCATAAATGTAACATAGTACTCTTCTGCATTCCCACTGCTCATCTTAATGGATCTATCAGTTAAAATAACAGGTATTTTAGCAGCTTTCGCTTCTTGTAACACAGCATCCCAGCCTGTTTCAACAACAGGTGAAAAAGCAATTACATCCACTTTTTGTTGTATAAATGACCGTAAGGCTTTTATCTGATTTTCTTGTTTTTGCTGCGCATCGGAGAATTTCAGTTCAATTCCGGCTGCTTGTGCCGAAGCTTTTATAGATTCTGTATTTGCTGTTCGCCATTCACTTTCAGCACCAATTTGCGAAAATCCTAGGACGATTTTTTTCTCGGCTGGCTTAGTCGCCGTTTCCTGCTTAGCTCCCCCACAGCCTGCCAGTGTAAACATCATAATCCCGACACTCAAGGCAATTGTAAGTTTTCTCCACTTTGACATGTTTCTTACCCTCCTCATTATTTGGAACTATTAGTACTAGTTCTATTATAGGGTGGCAGTACCAATCTAGTATTTAGAATAATCAGTAATTTCTTATACTTTTCCGCACTGATTTTTAAAAGTCTATTAGTACCTTCGATTCAGATGATCCTGCCGCGCCGTTTCTGCTGGAAATACTCCTTCTGAAGTAATAATCCTCATTGGCAATTGCCTGCCTAACATCAAACTCTTCACTGCCTGCATCAGTTGAGGTCCAAGAAGGGGGTTACATTCCACGGTACAGTTCAGCTTACCTGCCATCATTGCTCTAAAGGCTGCTGCTGTAGCATCAACAGAAACAATCAGAATGTCCTTTCCCGGCCTTAGTCCATATTCTTCAATCGCCTTAATTGCGCCAAGGGCCATATCATCATTATGGGCATAAACTACATGAATCTGATTGCCATAAATCGCTAAGGCAGCTTTCATCATCTCCTGACCACCAGCTTCGGTAAAATCTCCAGATGCAGAATAAACCACTTGGAATTCAGGATAATTTGCAATAATTTCAGAAAAACCTTTCTTTCGATCTATCGCTGGTGCCGAGTCAACTGTTCCTTCCAGTTCGACAATGTTGATCAATGGCGTATTCAGTCCCTTTCCCACAAGCCAGCGGGCAGCTCTTCGCCCTTCTTCTAAAAAATCACTGCCGATAAAGGTAGCATATAAGGAATTATCATCAGGCTTAATCGCCCTATCGGACAAAAGAACAGGAATTCCCGCCATTTTAGCTTCTTCTAATACTTCATCCCACCCCGATTCTACCACAGGAGAAAAAGCTATTACATCAACGCCTTGGGTGATGAAAGATCGGATGGCTTTAATCTGCATTTCCTGTTTTTGGTCAGCTTCCAGAAAGGTAAGATCAATGCCTGCGTCTTTTGCAGCAGTCTTAATCGATTGGGAATTTGCCTTACGCCAATCGCTCTCCGCACCAAGCTGAGAAAAGCCAAAAACAATTTTCTTATTACTATTATCTTTTTTAGATTCATTTGCAGCCTTTATATACTCCATCACATTGTAAAGGGTGATTTTATTGCTCCGTGGAATAATTTTCTTTGGTATCCCTTTTTCATGATTTAGGATATCAAGTGCATATTGAATAGCTTCTCGTCCACCGGTAAGACAAGTGAAAGTCCCCTGTAATATGCCTTTCTCGACTAATTGCAGCCCGCCATTAGGGCCACTAAAACCGTCAACACCGACAAACTTTATACCATTGACTCCGTTTTTTTTCGTAGCCTTATAAGCCCCTAATGCCATGTAGTCGCTATGAGCAAAAACAACATCAATCTTAGGGTGCTGCTGCAGCAGTTTTTCCATTTCATCTTCAGCTTTATCTCTCTGCCAATCTGCAACTACAGTATCAACAATTCTAATGTTGTCATACTGCCCAAGAACTTCCCGAAAGCCAGCACTTCTTTCCCTAAGAGAGGGCAATCCTGATGGCCCCTGAATCTCTACCACATTTCCCCCTGCATTTCCTAAAAGCTCAGCTATATATCGCCCTGCTTCCTTACCAATTGATTTATTGTCCGGCCCAATATATAAAGTATAGGCATATCCTTCCACCGCTCGGTCTAATACGATAACAGGAATCTTTTTATAAGCCTTAGCAACAATTGGTGTCAGCTCCGCAGAATCATTCGGCGAAATAATTAATAAATCAATTCCTTGATCTAACAATTCTCCCACATCTCTGATCTGTTTTTCACTGTTTTGCACAGCATCCGTAAAAACAATCCGAATATTGGTGTGTTTTAGTGCTTCTTCTTTGATTTCCTCATTCATGATAACCCTCCAAGGCTCAATCAAATTAGCCTGGGATACACCAATTACAAATTTCACCTGATCAGAACTTGCTACTTGACTGGCTGGATGATGATCACATCCTGTAAGTATCATCATAATCAGAGCGAATATCATACTGAACTTTATTTTTAACACCTCAATCACCGCCAGTTGCCTTTTTTACGATACTCCGCCGGAGATAATCCCACTGCCTTTTTAAAGGTTGTGCTAAAATAATGTTGATTACTATACCCTACTTTTTCAGCTACTTCATAGAGCTTCATTGTAGGATCACTCATCATTTGAATGGCTTTTTCTACTCTCACCTGTGTTAGATACTCGATAAAAGAAACACCTATTTCATTTTTTAACAATCGACTTAAATAAGTTGGGCTAATCTTCATCATATCTGCTAAATCTTGAAGAGAAAAATCCTCCTTATAATAATAGGTTTCTATATGCTTTTGCGAGAGAAGTACTACAGGGGTACAACTGGCTTTTCGGTTTAATTCTAATAGCAGCTCACGATAAGTTGTAGAAACACTTGTTGCCAAATCAATTAATGGCCGCTGAGCGACTATAACGACTTGTTCCAAATGCTGCTCTATTGTTTGTTGCAGTGAAACACTAAGTTCATACCACTCGCTTGGATTATGTATTGGCGTGATAGCAATCAGATTATCGGTGCTATCATGAAACATAATGTAAGGCTGCCACTGCTCTACTACTTCCCTGCAAATATTTTCTATGGAGAATACCAACAATTCTCGCTCCCAGTCTTTTAGTAGCTGTCCTCTAGTGTACTGCCCAGCCACTTTCAGCACAATCATTCCTGAGACTGGCGGCAAATCTAATTCCAAAAAAGGTAGCTGGGCAGCAATGTATTCCTCACTTAACTGACCATTGACCCAATCTTTGCAAAAAATTTCTCGTAAGATCGGCAAATGCCTTTTAGTTTCCTGATTGGCCCAATTCAGATAATGATCTTGTAAGCGAGAACTTGCCAATTGCTGCTCTGCCCTTTTTAACACTATTTCTAATTGATTCTCCAAGACGGGCTTTAATAAATAATCAAATACTTGTAATTTGATTGCTTGATGGGCATAAGAAAACTCATCATGCCCAGTAATGACAATGATGATGCAATCCTTTAACACACCATTCAGTTGTTCAATAAACTGCAACCCATTTAAAAAGGGCATACAAATATCCACTAATAAAATATCTGGAAGAGTTTCTTTGGCCACTTCTAAAGCCATTTCACCATCCTCAGCCTCACCTACTACCTCCATATCAAGATTGGCTCTCTCAATCAGACTTTTAAGACCACGGCGAATTTTAGGCTCATCATCGACAATTAATACCTTCAACATCGAACCACTCCCTAGTCAACGTATTGGATGCCAAACTTCTACTTTCGTACCCTCATGATAAACACTAGTATAGGTTAATCCGTATTCCGAGCCAAAAGACAATTTAATTCGTTCATTTACATTAAAAATGCCAAAACCTGTCTTTGCTGATTTGCCATGACTATTTTTCAATACATTCCTTATTTCTTTTAATTTTTCCGGCATGATCCCTATGCCGTTATCTGCAACGCAAAAATATAATTTTTGCTGGTCAATTCGAGCAGTAATTGTTATCTTACCTCCCCCTCGTCTGGCATTAATTCCGTGGTAAATCGCATTTTCGACGAGAGGTTGTAATATCAGTTTCAGGACACTGTAATTCAATATATCTTCATCATAATTGATTTCATAAATAAGTTTATCTTCATAGCGAGCTTTCTGAATGGTTAAATAGCTACGCACATGTTCCAGTTCTTCATGAACACTAATCATTTCTTTCCCTTTACTTAAGCCAATGCGGAACAAATTGGCGAGTGCACCCAAGATATGAACAACATCCTTCGCACCATGTTCCTCAGCCATCCATTGAATTGTATAAAGAGTATTATAAAGAAAGTGTGGTTTGATCTGGGCTTGCAAGGTTTTTAATTCTGCTTCCCGCTTACGTCTTTGTTCCGTATACACCATATCAATTAAATTACTAATCTCTTTAATCATATTATTAAAACTATTGCCAAGCTGTCCAATTTCATCATTATATTTACTGTTAAACCTTACACTCAAATCTCCTTCCTCAGCCTTTTTCATTAAGCTCCGCAGCTTACTCAAAGGCTTTGCAATGGATGCGGTAAAAAAGAAGGCGGCAACTACTGCCAGTACTAACGTCACAAGACCAATGAGTATAGAATAATGGCGCAGATTGGTTACCTCTTTTAAGGTTTCATTAAGAGAAAATACACCAATCATCTTCCAATTAGTATAGAAAGAATCTTTATAGATAATCTGAAAATCACTGCCCTGTATTGTTTTCACAATACTATTGGCAGAATCAGTAAGCCACTCATTTTTTACTCGATATACAATGGGATTGACTGGGGCATATACGATCCCCCCATTTGCATCCATGATATAAAGAAACCCATTTTTCCCCAAGGTAATAGCTTCAATTACTTGTTTGATTTTTTCTAATTTCAGATCAATCAGAATAACACCAAGACGTTGACCTGTTACAGGATCAATAACTGCCTTGGCAATAGAAACAACCTCGTCTGCGCTATAGTTACGAGTTGTGGTTATATTACGACCAATGGGCTTACTAAACAGCTGCATTGCCTTTGGCGATGCAGCTGCCCTTTTATACCAAGCCTCATCAGTAAGAGGATCACGTGAAATACGGTGCATTTCATTACTAATATAAAGATTATTATCATTTACAATAAGTATCCCAGCAATCTCTGGATGAACATTTGTATAGGTTTTTAAAATGCTCCTAATCTCGTTGGTAAGCTTCTCATTGTTGTCTTCTTCTTTCTTTCGTTGCAAGAAAATAATGACCTGAGGGTCATCTATAAGGTATGAAACTATATTTTCCATATCGTGGATGTAAAACTCAACATTGCGGGTAACCTGCTCAATCATTTGTCCAGTATGATCATTCGCTTGCTTTTCAATTGATTTGCTATAGATTACGTTTCCTAAAACTCCTAAGGTAACAATGGGCAATAAAATCAGTGTGAAAAAGTATAATAACAATTTAGAGCGAATGTTCTCTCCCTTAAAAAATCGGTTTAACTCCCTCAACATTGCACCATCCTAGCCCGCTTCTGAGATACTAAGAAAACCAGCCAAGCTCTTTGGATACAATAATTCGCAGCTGACTCTCCCTTTTATTAAAGTAAAGTACTCCCCTCTGCTAGTTTCAATATAGCAAACACATCTTCCTTTTTATTTTGTATAAATTTTCCATTTTATTTGCAAGAATCTGTACAGCTTGCTGCTAAGCCCTCTTGCCAAAGATAAATTTTATTAGGATTCTAAAAGATAAAATTATTCATTCTTTATTTCCTTACTTAACATTTTATTTCGCCAAATGATAATATAGATCGTTCCAACGAAGTTCTTTTTTGAAATCACAAATCCTAGTATCATTATCAATTAACATATATTCAATACCAGCTATTTCACTAAAGTCTTCCAAATGCTCTTTCGTCACAGCTTGACTAAATCCAGTATGATGGGCTCCACCCGCTAAAATCCACGCGTGTGCACCTATTTTTAGATCAGGTTGTGGCACCCATAGGGCTCTTGCTACAGGAAGGTTGGGTAGATCAAATTCTGGTGTCATTACATCCACTTCATTTACCAACAAGCGAAAACGATTACCCATATCCAGAATCGTGGCATTCAATCCTTTGCCAGCTGCTACATTAAAGACCAGACGTGCAGGATCATTCTTACCGCCGATGGAAAGAGGATGTATTTCTAGAGATGGCTTTTGCTGGGCAATGGTGGGACACACTTCCAGCATATGGGAGCCGAGTGCTTTCATGTTTCCTTCTTCAAGATGGTAGGTATAGTCTTCCATAAAAGAGGTTCCACCTTCAAGGCCATAAGACATCACTTTCATTGCTCTTACTAAAGCAGCAGTCTTCCAATCGCCTTCGGCACCGAAGCCATAGCCTGCCGCCATTAGGCGCTGAGATGCTAAACCTGGCAGCTGTGATAAACCATACAAATTTTCAAAATTTGTGGTAAATCCTTTAAAATGACCATTTTCCAAGAAACTCTTCATTCCTAATTCAAGCTTGGCCGCTTCTTCTAATGAGGCCCTTTGTGCCCCACCGGCAGATAGTTCTTTTTGTACCAAATAGATTTCTTCATATTCAGTAATCAATTCTCTAATCTCGGAATCACAGACACTATCCACATATTTTACAAGGTCACCCAAACCATAGCCATTTACAGAATATCCAAGCTTCATCTGGGCCTCAACCTTGTCACCTTCGGTCACAGCCACTTCTCTCATATTATCGCCAAACCGAGCAAACTTAGCTCCTTGCCAGTCATTCCAGGCCAGAGCTGCTCTGCACCAAGAAGCCAGCCTGTCGATTACATCTTCATCCTGCCAGAATCCAACAATTACCTTGCGAGCCTTCTTCATTCTGGTGCAAATGAAACCAAATTCTCGATCTCCATGAGCCGATTGGTTAGTATTCATAAAATCCATATCGATTTGTGACCAAGGAATCTCGCGATTGTACTGGGTGTGAAGGTGGGCCAGTGGCTTATTTAAAATGGCAAGGCCACCAATCCACATTTTTGCTGGTGAAAAGGTATGCATCCAGGTAATTAATCCAATACAATTATTTGCATTGTTGGCTGCAAGGCAAAGCTCATAAATGGCCTCAGGATTTGTCAATATGGGCTTAAAAATAACTTTTACAGGAATTTTATCATTTTGCGCCAATGCCTGAACGATAATTTGAGAGTGCTGGGCCACTTCACGCAGCGTTTCTTCTCCATAAAGGTGCTGGCTGCCGGTAATAAACCATACTTCTTTTTCTTGTAGATTATGAAACATTATGCTCCACCGTCCTTTTCTTAATTAAGCTCTTAAAGTCCTTTTTTACTTCATTACATCAGGTTTTTTTTGTCCATAATAGGCATTTTGACCATGCTTTCTTAAAAAATGTTTATCCAAGAGCATCTGATCCATTGACTTGACATTAGGACTCAAAGAACAAGTATTTAGAGCCATTTTTGCTATTTCTTCTAATACTACCCCATGATAAACTGCCTCATAGGCATCTTTTCCCCAGGAAAAAGGACCATGATTGGCTACCAGTACCCCAGGAACATGAATGGGATTTATATTTTGAAAACACTCTACAATCACCTTGCCCGTTTCTTCTTCATATTTTCCTTGCAGCTCTTCTCGGCTTAGCTGGCGAGTACAAGGAACATCCCCATAAAAATAATCTGCATGTGTCGTACCAAGGGCTGGGATCGCTTTACCGCCTTGGGCCCAAGATGTAGCATAGGTGGAATGAGTGTGGACAATACCACCAATCTCAGTAAAATTACGGTATAACACTAAATGAGTTGCTGTATCAGAAGAAGGATTTAATGTGCCGTCCACCTGATTTCCCTCTAAATCCAGTACTACCATATCTTCTGGTTGCAATTTGTCATACTCTACGCCGCTGGGCTTAATCACAATCAGCCCCTGTTCTCTGTCTATACCACTGGCATTTCCCCAGGTAAACACCACCAAGCCATATTTTTGCAAATCCATGTTTGCTTTCCATACATTTTTTTTAAGCTCATTTAAGCTAAGCATGTGAACCTCCTTTTGCCTACATCAAGGGTTCAGCGTAATTTTTCAACTCTTATGCATTACACTTTCTTACATTTTTTTTTATTTCCTTAAGCCTCTTCATAACATCATTAGCACCACGACCAAAATAATCATGGAGGATTTTATATTCTGCATATATTTCCTTATACCGAGTAACATTCTCTGGAATAGGTCTATAAGTCTGTTTTATACTCGTCATCTTGGCTGCTGCATCTAAGATAGTGTCATAGCCTCCACACTCCTCGCCAGCAGCAACAGCACCAAACATGGCAGCCCCCAATGCGGGTGTCTGCAGCGATTTCGCAATATGAATCTCCCTTCCAGTAACATCTGCATAAATCTGCATAAGCATATTATTCTTTTGGGATAAACCACCGCAAGCATATAGTTCATCAATTCTTACCCCGGCATTGGTGAACGTTTCGACAATCATATTCGTACCAAATGCGGTAGCTTCAATAAGTGCCCGATATATCTCTTCTGGTTTTGTCAGAAGAGTAGCTCCTAAAAGCATACCCGTTAAATGCGTATCTACCAAAACGGAACGATTGCCATTCCACCAATCAAGGGCCACTAAACCACTTTCGCCTGGCAGCAGTTTGGCAGCTTTTTCTTCTAGAAATTGATGAATATTTACTCCTCTAACTTTTGCTTCTTCAACATAATTACTAGGAACACAATTTTCTTCAAACCACTCAAAAATGTCACCTACAGCAGACTGGCCAGCCTCATAGCCAAAATAGCCGGCAATAATGCCATCCTCTACCACTCCACACATACCATCAACTGTTTGTTCTTCTTCACCCAATAGTAAATGACAAATGGAGGTTCCCATGCTCATGACCATTTTGCCTGGAGTAACAACACCTGCAGCAGGAACTGCAGCATGAGCATCCACATTGCCTACCGCTATAGCTGTACCTATTTTTAACCCCATCTGTTTTGCCATCTCACTTGTTAACTCACCAGCTTTGCTTCCAATAGGTACAATTGGGCTATTTAACTTTTCTTCCACCAAATTTTCTAATCGTGGGTCTAACGCTTTAAAAAATTCTTTTCCCGGATAACCATCCTGCTTATGCCATATTGCTTTATATCCAGCAGTACAACTATTACGGATATCATTTCCGGTCATCTGCATGGTCACCCAGTCAGTAGCCTCCATAAAGCTATCCGCAGCCTCATAAATTTCAGGTGCCTCGTTTAAAATCTGCCATATTTTCGGGATCAACCACTCAGAGGATATCTTTCCGCCGTAACGAGTCAAAAAAGCTTCTTGGCGCGCTGCTGCAATCTTGTTTAGGCAATTTGCCTCATCTTGTGCTGCATGATGTTTCCACAGTTTTACCCAAGCGTGAGGATGATTTCTATATTCGTCTATCTGACATAAGGCTCTGCCATCTTTAGCCACTGGCAGCATGGTGCAAGCCGTAAAATCAATGCCCAATCCGATTACATCTTCTGGTTTTACCTGAGAGACCTTTAAAACTTGTGGTACTCCCTGGCGTAGAACATCTAAGTAATTGTCAGGATTTTGCAGTGCCCAATCAAACTCCAGCTTACGATCACTGCCAGGCAGTTGTTCATCGATCACACCTTCAGCATAAGGCACTACTGTACTTGACACTTCCTTACCTGTTGCCACCTCTACAAGCAATACCCGACCTGATTGAGTACCATAATCAATACCAATACTATATTTTTTCTTTTCCACATCGCGTCCCCCCTTTTAATGATCTTTATGTTAATAAATAAAGCCTTGGTTCCTTACTGTTAATAAGATTTATGCGGGATGAAGCAATATCATCCTTAATTAAATAATTAATAAGTTAATTAATTATTTAATTAATAATATTCGTCATTATCTTCCTACATCCTTTTTTTAGCAGTTAAATAATCGGAAATTTCTTTTTTTTATAAAAAGAGACTTGGCTTGTACCAAGTCCTCAAAACGCATAAAATGCTCCCTGCATAGATATTTTGAGGCCGCACTACCCTTATCTATACAGAGAGCATTTATATTTATCTTATAAGCACAATTACAGCTTATGTTATCGCAGAAAAATCCCTTCCATGACCAAATCAACAATTCCCTTAAGAGCAGCTTTTCTCCCTTCAGAAGAAAACTCAATACGAGTTGAAGAATAGCTACTGCCCAAAGCTCTTTCCTTAATGACTTGCATCATTGTTTCTTCAATAAATTCTCGGCCTTTCACAATGCCTCCGCCAATAAGTACTAACTGTGGATTAAAAATATTAATAATATTGGCTGCCCCCATCCCCAGATAATGTGCAACATGTTCAAGTGTCTTTAAAGCAAGTGGGTCACCAGCCTCAGCTGCAACATAAATATGTTCTGGTCTAATTGCACTACAATCTTCTTTTACCATTTCTGATACCAGAGAACTTTCTCCTGCCACAATTGACTTCACCATCAAATTTACTAGAGCTGACTCTGATGCCATGGATTCAAGGCAACCATGATTGCCACAGCTACATAATGGACCGTCAGCATCAACAACGGTGTGACCAATTTCTCCTGCACTATCCCCTAATCCCCGATAGAGTTCGCCATTTAAAATAATTCCAGAGCCAATTCCACCCCCAACTCCTAGGAATACCGCATTCTTAATATCTCGGTATGGACCATAATGATAGGCTCCCAGCGCCATAGCCCGCATATCATTCTCTACAAAAACCGGCAGCTGAAACCGTTCCTCCATAATATACTTTAATGGCACATTACGCCAACCAGTACTAGGGGAAAACAAGGAAAGCCCTTCTCTTGATACAACAGGTCCTCGCACAATAATACCAATAGCTAATGCTAATCGACCATTCTCAGATGAATAACATGTTGCTATTGTATTTTCCAATAGTAATAAGATCTCATCTTTATCCAACTGCCTAGTATCATAACATGTCTGTTCCTTAATCTCTAAGGCCCCATTAATCAGATAGCCAATCATTTCTTTAGATCGAATATCCACAATAATCATGTTGGCGATTTCCGAATTTGCCTTAAGAAGCACTGGACGCCTTCCTCCGCTATACTCACCAACCATATACTCATGAATGAGCCCCGATTCAATTAATTTGCCGGATATATTCGTTACGGTGGGTGCAGTCAAACCTGTTAATTTTGCAATATCCACACGGGATATGGGCCCACGCCTCCGGATGGTATTAAAGACCAGAGATTCATTTACGCCTCCCATAGCCTTAAAATTGGTCGTATTTACACCTTCCATAACACACCTACGCTCTTCGCTTTCATCTTTTTTTTACAACAGAAAACCTATAAATCTTACCTATATTCTTATATATAGACTGAAAATTCATTTAAACTATTCTATAATATTAAATTAAATTCTTAATTTAATCAATATGGACTTTTCATTTGCGCCTATTTGTGCAAATCTTATGACTGCTTAGACTTTGTATAAATATCAAAAGCTACAGCCAATAATAGCACCAATCCCTTAATAGTTTGCTGCATGTCAATGGTAACACCAATTAATGACATACCATTATTCATAACTCCCATGACCAGTCCGCCAATGATCGCTCCCATAACAACACCAATTCCTCCTGCGGTAGACGCTCCACCAATAAAACAAGCAGCAATTGCATCCAATTCAAACCCCATACCAGCCTTAGGTGTTGCCACATTGAGCCGTGCTGCGAAAACCAGTCCGGAAAGGGCAGCTAATATTCCCATATTGACAAAAACCCAGAATACAATGCGCTGTGTTTTTACACCGGATAATTTTGCTGCCTTTTCATTGCCGCCAAGAGCATAAATATGACGCCCTACAACGGTTTTCGTAGTAATAAAGGTATAGAAAACAATTAGCACAAATAACAATATCAATACATTAGGAATCCCTTTATATAAGGCAAGTAAGTACATGAACCAATTGATTGCTAAACAAACAGTAACTAACTTTATAATTAAAAATTGCATTGGAATGACATCGAAATTATACTCTCGCTTGGCTTTTCTATGACTTACTTCAAAGTAAATATAGATCAATGATAAAACAATCCCAACGACAAGAGTTGTAATGTGGATTCCTGTTCCACCAAATACATCAGGTATGAATCCATTACTAATTTTTTGAAAGCTTTCCGGATAAGGTCCTTTGGATTGTCCCTCTAAGATGGTCATCGTCAAACCTCTAAAGGTCAGCATTCCGGCTAATGTAACAATAAAAGATGGAATTTTAAAATAGGAGATCCAGTATCCCTGCCATGCTCCAGCAAGGCCACCTAAGAGCAAAGAAATAATAATTCCAGACACAACCCCTATATGGTTGTCTACCATGAGGATTGCAGACATAGCACCTATAAAAGCAGCCATAGAACCCACCGATAGATCAATATGAAAGGCCACAATAACTAATAACATGCCAATCGCCAGTACTAGTATATAACTATTTTGCTGGATTAGATTTGTCACATTTAATGGCATCAGCAAAACACCCTTGCTGACAATTTGAAAAAACAGCATAATGGATACTAATGCAATAACCATGCCATATTCTCTGATATTATTCTTAAACATATGCTTCAATGTTTCCATGACTATCCCTCCTCTATTTACTCATTACACATTTCATGATTCTTTCCTGTGATGCTTCACTCTGGTCCAGCTCTCCCATAATTTTTCCTTCACTCATAACATAGATCCGGTCACACATTCCCAATATTTCAGGAAGCTCTGAAGAAATTAGTAAAATTCCTTTTCCTTGCTTCGCTAAGTTATTAATAATCGAGTAGATTTCAAATTTTGCACCTACATCAATACCTCTTGTAGGTTCATCTAGAATTAACACATCTGGTTCGGTAAAGATCCATTTACTTAACACTACCTTTTGTTGATTTCCTCCACTGAGATTCACGGTCTTTTGCAAAATGCTTGAGCATTTAATATTCATTTGTTGACGACTTTTTTCCGCTACCACAATCTCTTGATTTTCATCAACTACAAAGTTCTTGGATATTTTTTTTAAGTTTGCCAATGTGGAGTTTCGTTTAATGTCCTCATTTAAAATTAGGCCATATTGTTTTCTATCTTCCGTCACATAGGCTATACCGTGCTCAATAGCCTTACTTACATCGTCCACATGTATCTCTATGCCATTTTTATAAATGTAACCGCTTATTTTTTGTCCATAGGATTTGCCAAAGATGCTCATTGCCAGTTCCGTTCTCCCTGCCCCCATGAGTCCCGCAATTCCCACTACCTCACCTTGCTTAACAGTAAGGTAAGCATTATGAATGATTTTTCGGTCGCCATGCAAAGGATGGTAAACGTTCCAATCTTTCACCTCAAAGATAACATTACCAATCGCTGCCTCTCTGTTGGGAAAACGATCTGTTAATTCTCTACCTACCATACCTTTGATAATTCGATCTTCCGTAATATTATCTTCTCTAACATGTAAAGTCTCTATTGTCGACCCATCCCGTAAAATGGTAATGGTATCTGCAATTTTTGAAACTTCATTCAACTTATGAGAAATAAGAATGGAAGATATTCCTTGCGTTTTAAAAGCTAGTAATAACTTTAATAAATTATCACTGTCGTCTTCATTTAACGCTGCTGTAGGTTCATCTAAAATTAACAATTGAACCTTTTTAGATAGAGCTTTTGCAATCTCAACTAATTGCTGCTTACCAACTCCTATATTGGTAATCAAAGTGGTTGGCAATTCATGTAGTCCGACTTTTACAAGTAGCTTTTTCGTATGGGCAGTCGTAGCGTGCCAGTCAATAAGACCATGTTTTCCTTGTTCATTCCCAAGGAAAATATTTTCTGCTATGGATAAATAGGGAATTAAAGCTAATTCCTGATGAATAATGACGATACCTAACTTTTCACTTTCTTTAATATCCTTAAATTCACAGAGCTTCCCATTATAATGAATTTCTCCCGAATAGGACCCATTGGGATATACGCCACTTAAAACCTTCATTAAAGTTGATTTACCTGCACCATTTTCGCCCACTAATGCATGAATTTCACCTTTCTTCACCTGAAGATTCACATTATTAAGAGCTTTAACACCTGGAAAACTCTTAGTGATATTTCTCATGTCTAAAATAACATCTTCCATATAGCTTCAACTCCTTGCCATGTGTAGCCTATTCCAATACGCTATATATAAATGTAGTGATGACCTTTTAGCCATCACTACATTTTCTACTTTACTCTTATCCTCTGATAACACTATTTAAAAACGACTATTTTAGTTTATCTTCAGTATAATATCCGCTCTCAACCAGTACTTTTGTATAGTTTGATTTATCAACTGAAACAGGTACTAAGAGATAAGAAGGTACTACTTTTACGCCATTATTATAGGTCTTGTCATCATTGGTTTCTGCCTTTTTACCACTTAAAAGTGCATCCACCATATCAACAGTTACTTTAGCAAGATCTCTCGTATCCTTAAATACAGTCTGGGATTGTTCACCTTTGATAATTGATTTAATAGAAGGTATTTCAGCATCTTGCCCAGTAACAATCGGCATTGGCTGAGCTGGCGTTCCGTATCCAACAGCTTTTAAAGAGGACAGAATGCCAATACTGATACCATCATAAGGTGATAAAACTGCATCTACTTTGGCAGCAGTGTAATTTTTGCTTAATAAATTATCCATCCTTGCCTGAGCAGTAGCGCCATCCCATCTTAATGTTGCACATACGCCCATATCCATTTGTCCACTTTTTACAACCAATTTTTGAGAATCAATATAGGGTTTTAAAATAGACATTGCACCATTGAAGAACATAAATGCATTGTTGTCATCAGGTGATCCGCCAAATAACTCAATATTAAAAGGTCCCTTACCATCTTTTAATCCTAAACTTTTTTCAATATATGTAGCTTGCAGAACTCCTACTTTGAAATTATCAAAAGTTGCGTAATAATCTACATTCGGAGTCTTCTTAATTAAACGGTCATATGCTATGACTGGAATATTTTTCTCTTTCGCTTTTCGCAGTACATCTGTCAAAGATTCACCATCAATAGATGCAATCACCAAAATATGAGCACCTTTAGTGATCATATTTTCAATTTGGGCCACCTGATTTTCTATATTGTCTTCACCATACTGTAAATCTGTTTCGTACCCTTTGGCCTGTAGTTGTTTAACAATATTATCACCATCCGCTATCCATCTGGCAGATGACTTTGTAGGCATCGCAATACCTACCTTTTTCTTGGAGCTAGAGTTTGAGGTAGGACTTGACCCACATGCTGTTAATGACAATACCATAACAAGCATAAGTAGTAGGGACAACGCTTTTTTCATTGAAAATTCCCCCTATTTTTTATAGTATGCAACCATAACCCACCTATTTTTTCTCTGCCTCCATCACCTGCTTTCAAATTAATACATACAGAAATATATCATATTGGATTAATTTGGATATTTCCCATTACAGCATAATTATAGCAAAGGCTTTTCTTCTTTTCAATAATTAATTAAATATTAAATTAATTATTGAATTATCCCTTTGTTAAAATATTCATCTATGACCTTTTAAATAATAAGAGGATATATCAGCAGGCAAAAGCTGATATATCCTAAAATAAATACAATAAAAACATACTGTTAAAACCTCTCCCTGCATATATCTGCTGTAAGAGGTGCATATGTATGAGAATTCTATATATTGCCAAATGTAGGCTTATTCTATTGTTGTTATTTCCTACGCTATTGCTCGGCACGCTGCATGTACATGATGATGTTACACACAAATTGTCCAGTAAAGTCATTGTTGTAGATGCCGGACATGGTGGCATTGACCCTGGTGCAAACCGTCCAGGTGTTCTCGAAAAGGATATTAACTTAGCCATAGCGTTGCAACTTAAAACTATTCTTAATCAATATGGCGCCAAAGTCGTACTCTCTCGTCAGACAGATACAGAGCTTAGTCCTGAGTGTGACAATGAGAAGGTCAGAGGACGTTACCACCGTGATCTAACTGCTCGTGTAGAAATGGCCGAAGAATCAGATGCAGATTTATTCATTAGTCTTCACGCCAATGCCGTATCCAATTCCAAGCAGCATGGCGCAGAGGTTTTTTATTATGCTAAATCCGAAACTAGCAAAGCATTATCAAATTTTATTCAAGGCGAACTAGGTAAAGTAGTAAAGGTTCCCCCAACCCCTAATTCTGCGGGATTTTTCGTATTGCGTCGCAACAAGATTCCTGCTGCACTCATTGAAGTTGGCTATATCACTAATATGGAAGAACGCACTCTATTACAGTCACCGGAACATCAACGAAAGTTAGCTGAAGCAATAGCAAAAGGTATTTATGATTATTATTAGCATTGTTAAGCACATGGATAAAACATACTTATGTAAAAATAGCACTCCCGATAAGGGAGTGGCTATTTCCGTTACTCTGTCTACATTATCTGTAATAATTTACCCCTTCTTTGACGACACACATGCTTTAATATTACCCTTTTAAAAATCCTCATCATCAAAGTCAAATGGTAAAAAAGCGAATGGAAAACCAAATCTATCAAAATCCCTGAATCCACCGAAACGTTCTCTCCCAAACCCACCAAATCTACCAAAGCCCCCCCTTCCAAAGCCGCCGAATCTGCCACCTCTTGGCGGGTCACCAGGCGGATCACCCATTTGTGCTCCACAATTAGGACACATACTATGACGGTGATAATCGAATTCATGACCGCAACAAGAGCATACTTTGTATAAACTATAACAACAATTTTCATATAGTTTATATTGCTCAGTAAATGTGTTAACACATCTTCTTTTGCATGCAGGTCTATGGCATTTACACACTTCAATTCCTCCTACTTAACGTTTGTTTTATAATATGAATACTATTTATGAAATGTTATATAACAATTACAATAAAACTCTATATTAAAAATATAGAGTTTTATTGCATAATGATTTAGGTTAAGTTACTCCCTAAATTACTAATGCCAGCATATTATGTATTGAGATTTAGCAAATAGAAGAGGGAGGTCATTATGATTAAAAATCCCTATTGGAGAGCCCCTATTGAATGTGAAGATGACGACAGAAATTGGGAATGCTCTCAAGAGTGTTTTACTAAAGAAATGATATGTTTAAGAGATTATATGCGCCTGCTTTGGAGTCAACATGTATATTGGACACGAATGACAATCATAAGCATAGCAAATAATTTACCTGACGAAGAACCTACCACAAAACGTCTCCTCCGTAATGCCAAGGATTTTGAAATGCTCTTTAATCACTTTTTTGGTTGTAAAGCAGGTCATGAATTTGGTAGCTTGATCACGGACCATCTAGTTATCGCAGCTGAACTTGTAAAAGCTGCTAAAGCTGGCCAAAACAAAGCAGCGGCAAATGCTGAGAAGCGCTGGTATGCGAATGCTGATGACATTGTATCTTTTTTAGCTCACATCAATTGCTATTGGTCTGAGAAATGTATGAAGAAAATGTGGTATTCACATTTATCATTAACTAAGTCAGAAGCAGTTGCGATCCTTACCAAAGATTATGTTAAAAGCATCGCAATATTTGAACAAATTGAAGAAGAGGCTCTAATGATGGCAGATGACTTATCCAATGGTATCATAAAACAGTTCCCAGAAAGATTTGCATGAGGCTGTAGACAGAAAAGAACCACTATTTATCTGCAAAAGACAAATAGTGGTTTTAGTATTAATACTTACAACTAGCTATTCAATATCTTCATTCATTGCTTGCTTTCCATTTTTTAAACTTTGAATTTTGATACCATTTCCCCAAGCCTTTCCGATAGATCTAATAAATTTTGTGCGGTACCCGAAATTTCCTCCATATTAGCGGACTGTTCTTCCGCAGATGCTGATATTTCTTCTGTAGCTGCGGAAGTTTCCTGAGCGATTGCTGAAATATTTCCCATGGATGATAATGTAAATTCAGTTGTCTTAATCATTTCCTCTGTAGAAGAATATATTTGCTGCACAACATTATCAATATCTCCTATGGCTTTTTCTAGATCATCAAAATGAGTTCCAGCGGTACTGACAATATCCTTCCCTTGTGAAATTTCCTCAGAGCCCCTATTTATCCCATCAGTTATTGCATCAATCTGTTCTTGAATGCCAGATACTAATGCAGCAATTTGTTTAGCAGCATTACCAGACTGTTCGGCAAGTTTTCTTACTTCATCCGCAACAACCGCGAATCCGCGTCCCTGTTCACCGGCACGTGCTGCTTCAATGGCAGCATTAAGTGCCAACAAGTTTGTCTGGCCGGCAATATCAGTAATCACTTGAACAATACTTCCTATCTCCGAAGACTTTCCAAGAAGCAACTGGCTTTCCGTTAGATTGTATTTATTATGTTGCACAATTAATTCCATACTTTCAACGGCTTTTTTTACAGCTTGAAAACCAACGGCACTAACCTCATGGGATTTTGCTGCTACCCCAAGCATTTCCTCACATTTACTGGAAACTTTTTTGCCAGAATAGGCTATTTCACAAGTTTTTTCAGAGGAAAAAGCTACATCTACACTCTGCTTACTGGCTCCTTGTGCCACTTCCTGTATGGCCTTTGCCACTTCCTCTGTCGCTTTACTGCTCTCTTCACAGGATAACGCAAGGCTCTCTGAAAGAGTGTAGACTTTATGTGACTCGTCCTTAATAGAACTAACCATGTTCCTTAAATTATGAATCGTGTTGTTGAAGGTATCGGCGAGTCTACTGATTTCATCTTTAGAATCCAGATCTATGGAACCTGTAAGATCACCAGTGGCAATAGTATCCGCAAATGCAGCCAGTTTTTTTATAGGTCCGGTCATACGTTCAGATTGCCAATTGATGATTAGTGTCACTAAAATGATGATAATAGCCGCACTAATCAGCATTAGCGATAATACTTTGTTTGCGCCTGCAAAGAGTTCATCCTCATCTACTACACTGACCAATGCCCATTTTGAAATACCAATCGTATTGTAAAATGCAATTTTTTTATCCTTACCATCTGTATAGTGGAATACCCCTGGCTTTCCGGTAGCAATTAGCTCAGCCAGTTTATTCATATTCACATCAGCAACGGTACTTATTTTTTCTTTCATTGCCCATTCTTCATTAGGATGAACAATAAAGGTACCATCTTCTGCAATCAAAACACCGTATCCCTTGTTACCATATTTTGTACTAGAGGCGATTTGCTGAATGGTATCAATTGTTACACTCGCCCCTGCTCCGGCTATTACGTTATTTTGGCTGTCTTTTTGCCATGCCATCATAAGGACTACATTAGTGTCATAAGCTTGGGAAAAGACTGGTTTACAAATGATATCATATGGAATACCACTATTTTTTACATACCGCTCAGCTACTTCTGCAGCCGCTGCTTTAGCCCAAGGATCTGTCCTACTTATTCCTGCTTTCGCATTATAATAACGTGCACTAAGCATGCTCAATTTACTATTATCAGCCCATTGTTGGGGCTGTAAATAGTTTAGAAAATGCAATGCCGCATATTCATTAGGATGTACGTTATTTAAGTACTTAAAACGTGCTGTGTTAATGTCATCTATCATTTTTATGGAGTCATCGTTACGTTTAAAATCAAGTTCCGGGTTAATTTTTATAATATTTCTTACCATTGGATGCTGGACTGTTTCACGTACTTCGCCCAGCCGCTCTGTAAGCCAAGTATTAATATGACTAGCCGCTTGCAAATTTCGCTCTTCCATTGAACTAATTATTTCATGTTCCAAGGTATCCCTATAATTCCAATAAGCAACTCCCGTAAGCACTAGGAATCCAACAATTACAAATGGTAAGATTCCTAATAGCATTTTAACTTTAAATGAACTTTTCACTAATGATAACCTCTCTTAATTTACAATCTATACCTATCTAGATATTGGGAGAATACACTTTCCGATTTCTAGACAGGCTTTACTAAATTTTACTAAAATAAAACAATCTCGATTGCCTCGACTCTTAGTGAAACTCTTAGCGCAAATATTGATTTTGAAATTATATTAGACAACTTTGGTGCTATTGGATGACTGCATGTTTATTTGATCAGTAGCTAATAAACGGCACTTTATATCGCTGTAAATAAGGGCAATAAGAGCAATGATAACCAATGCAATACAAAGAATCCATGCAACCTGATAGGAACCGGTTTTATCATATACTATTGCGATTGCAGGAACGGACAGGGCAGCACCTAAATAGACAAACAGATTTACGTAGCCATAAATCTCACCGTAGTGTTTTGAGCCAAACATTCCAGCAGTGATTACTGGCGGGCAAACCGTACCTGTAGAAATCCCCAGACCATAAAGAAAAGCCATAACATACATAAGCGGTTTAGATTCTGGAAACAACATGCAAGTGATCGCAAGACCAAAAACGATACAGATATAGCTAGTACCTATTCTGGTGCCAAATTTATCATAAACCCACCCAAGAGATATCTTTCCCAGGGTTACGATAATCAGAAAAAAGGAAAGTACTGATGCAGCAAAAGCAGTTCCGTGAATATCTGCTAGGAAAGCTGCAAGCTGGCTTAAGGAACCAAAACCTACAAAACAAAGACAAAACATGCCAAACAAATAAATCCAGAAGAAGCTATGTTTTTTTACTTCCTCAAGAGTCATGTTAAGCTCAACTTTTGGCACTGTGGTCTTCTTTTTAGCAGTAACGTCAACTTCATCTGCTCCATACGCCTTAAGACCCATAGTTTCTGGAGATTTCTTTATAATAAAAAACATGGGCAAACAAACTACCAGCATAGCACCAGCAAATACAATGTACGACATTCTCCAGCCATAGTTTTGTATAATATTTGCCATTATAGGACTGATAATAGCACCACCGAAACCACTGCCTGCAAGGGCAATACTGATCGCTAAACCTCTTTTCTTGACAAACCAGTTGGTAATGACAATAGAAATCGGCAACGCTACTGCACCGCAGGAAAATACACCCATAAATAGAGCGCTTATATAAAAATGGGTAATGTTTTCCCCTAGAGAAAAGCTAGCGTAGGACCCGGCCAAACCAACAACACAGATAGCATGAATTAGCCGAGTATTCCTTTGAGCCAGCCATTTACCCAAATAAGGTGATAGGAACACAGTTACTCCAGAAATGATAGTACTACATATTGCAAATGCGCTTCTGCTAAAGCCCATATCTGCAGTAACAGGTTTAACGTACAGCCCCCAACAAGTCGTTATTAGTGGGTGCAATACGGCCATCATTAGAACACTCGCAGCTACAACCCACCAGCCGTAAAATATTTTTTTATTGCTCATTCCATTGTCCTCCAATTCATTATTTGTGACAGAAATTTTCCATGATGATTGATTTAACTCTTATACACTTTTCCATCTTTCATAACAAAAGTAACATTTTTTAGAATGGAGATATCTTCTAAGGGGTCCTTATCAACCGCAATAATATCAGCAAATTTTCCAGGAGCAATGGTCCCAACTTTATCATCCCAACGAAGCAGTTCAGCTGCATATCGTGTAGCACTCAACAGAGTCTCCATTTGCGAGATACCAGCTTGTACCATTAACTCAAATTCACCCGCTTGTGTACCATGGGGGGTAAGAGGAGTTCCACAGTCGGTACCAAATACAATTCTTACACCTGCATCATATGCTTTTTTTATATTGGAAAGATGTGAATCAACTAAAGCTGCTGCCTTTCTTACCGCAAAATCAGGAATACCCGCTGCAACACCTTTTTCTGAAATAACCTTTAAAACAATAAATGTGGGAACAATGGAAATACCTTTTTCCACCATGATATCTATGGTTTCCTCGTCAACAAGTGTACAGTGTTCTATAACGGAGACACCTGCAAGGGCAGCTGCCTTGATGCCCGCTGTACCATGGGCATGGGCAGAGGTAATCTTACCATGCATTTGAGCTACATCAACAGCCGCTCTGATTTCCTCAACACTCATATTTTGCTCTCCAGGTTCATTGCCGGGGCTCAAAACACCGCCTGTAACCACTACCTTAATCTGATCTGCGCCATACTTTAGCACCAGACGAGCAGCTGCGCGAACTTCTTCAGGACCATTTGCAACATTACCTGGCTTAAAGGTATTGTATCCTAATGCTTCTCCAGGATAGCGAAAATCCAGATGTCCGCCTGTTTGGGTAATATACATGCCGCTGGTGAAAATACGCGACCCTGGAAAAATCCCTGCATTAATTGCATCACGTAAGATACTGCAGCCTGTTATGGTAGGGTATCCCTCATCACGAACCGTAGTAAATCCAGCAAGCAGATCTAGTTGAGCATTTTTAATCCCTTTTATTGCAACAAGCTCGGGTGATTCATTTACCTCAACAAGGGATGTTTTTCCACCAAATCCTAGATGCACATGGGTATCAATCAAGCCAGGAAGGACAAACTTATCCGAAAGATCAATGACTTCGTCTCCTGCTTCAGGTACAAACCCCTCCGCACTTTTCACCTCAATTATTTTGTTATCTTCAATAATTATTACTGCATTCTCATGTACGCTTTCATCGATTGCGCAAAATAATTTTCCACATTTTATTATTTTTGTCATCATTGACCCCTTCTTTCTTTTAACTTGTTGATTTTCTGGCCATTTCGAAAAATTCAAACCTAACCATGCATAGAATTACTCCCTATTAACCTCCTTATCTGTTACGAAATTTGAATCATAATAATGAGACCTCTTTATTGAAAAGTATATTGCAAACACTTATTTTTCCGCTATAAATTCGCAGTTTAGTGTTAAAATTTGAAATTATCAGTTATATTTGGCAATAAACAAAAAATCTTGGGCCTATTTATAGGCCCAAGATTTGACTAAGTTCTTTTGCTTTGTTTCTACTTACCGGAATTTCGTCGGGATAATCGGTGATTTTTAGCAAGTATGTATTGTTAAACATGGGTAGAATTTTTTCGATTTTATCAAAATTCACTAAATAACTTTTGTGACAACGAAAGAAATTGAATTCTATTAGCCGCTCTTCCCAATAGTTCATTGATTGCTTCGTGTTATGAGTCTTCTGTTGCGTATGAATTATTGCGCCATGACCTCGAGGAGTAAACATGATAACATCGGAAGGATTTAACAGAATGATTTTCCCCTCCTCTTCTACCGCAATGATTCGGTTAAATCCCTTACCATATATTTTTCCGATTTTTGATAGTTTTGATGCCAATGAAGTTTTTAACTTGCCACCGCTAAACTTTGAAAGCACTTTTTGAATCGTTCGATCAATTCTTTTAAGAGAAACAGGTTTTAAAATATAATCAATGGCATTGTAATCAAATGCATTCAGTGCATATTCGTCATAAGCCGTTACAAACACGATATAGGTTTCAGGTAGAATTCGCATAATTTCTTCGGCAACAGCCAACCCGCTGATTTCAGGCATCTTAATATCCAAGAATATCAAATCTGGTTGATACAAGTGAATTTTTTCAAGGGCGGTTACTGGGTCGGTAAATGTCGCCAGAACATGGATCTCCGGATATTTTTCCAAAAGATACTCGAGTTGTGTTACTGCTATTTCTTCGTCGTCAATTAAAATGGTTTGAATCAAAATATTCACCTCGTTTATTGGGGATTTTTACGGTAATTATCGTTCCCTTGTTTATAATGCTTTGAATGCTGAGCCCATATCCGTAATGTTTTTGCAGCCTTTTATTAATGTTTTGGATGCCAACCCCTACTTCTTGCGCTTTCTTGTCATTTAGTAAATAGTCTAGTTTATTTGGCGTCATACCTACCCCATCATCTGTCACGGTAATAATGGTTTCTTTCTCAGCTTTTTCAATTGCTATTTTAACGGTCCCACCTTCTCTTTTGGGATAAACACCATGTTTTACGGCATTCTCTACTAATGGCTGCAGAATAAGCGGTGGAATAAGAGGATTAGAGTCCGTTTCTATACAAAAAACAACCTGTAGACGTTTGCCAAACCGAACTTGCTCAATTGCCAGGTACGATTTAACCAGATCCAGTTCTTGTTCCAAGGGTATAAGAGCCATATTGTTAAATCGAAACTTTCCCTGCAAGTAATTGCTTAGTTCCTCCAGTATTTCTGCTGCCTTCATAGGGTTTGTCCGGCAGAACGCGGTAATCGTATTTAGGGTATTATATAAAAAATGTGGTTGGATTTGAGCTTGTAGTGCAGAAATTTCCGCCTGATATATTTTTCGCTCAGTTTCATATACATCTTGAGAATACAATTGTGCCTGAACCCTAGCAAGTAATTCTTTCTTATGAAACGGTTTTGCAATATAATCATTAGCTTTTACTGTAAAAGCTAATTCAATGTCTTCTGGACGGTTACGAACCGTTGTTATGATAATTGACAACGTGTTTTCAGAATACTTTTTTCTGATTTCACGGCATACTTCGATTCCATTAAGACCCGGCATCATCATATCAAGTAAAACTAGATCATAATCGTTCTTAGCGATCTCTGCTAATGCGGCTTCTCCATTTTTTACACAGGTTACCTTGTAGTTCATTCCATAGAAGCAGTTTTTTACAACTACAAGATTAATTTCTTCGTCATCAACAACCAATATTTTTTTACTCCCGGGCTGTTCTTCCTGAGGTTGCTCTGCTGTAATATACTCAATTACCGGCATCGTGGATGGAGTTTGACTGTGGCTGGGAATTAAGACAATATTATTTGGAGTGATTGCTTCACTATGCTTATCCTTACCATGCCACTGCACCAAGGTAAAGCTGAAACAAGATCCTTCACCTAGTTTTGAAACGACAGAAAGCTCGCTATCATGCAATTCCAGCAAACTCTTAGATATTGAAAGGCCTAGACCCAAACCATCATGAAACTTTCCATTTTGTGATTCGCCCTGTTCAAACGGATTAAAAATTGATCTTAGTCGCGACTGGGATATACCAATGCCAGTATCGCGAACGGAGATGAGTACCTTGTCGCCTTCTACATGAGCCGACACCGATACCAGTCCCACTTCGGTAAACTTAATTGCATTTCGTATAAGGTTGTGTAGAATTTGCATCAATCTTTCACTGTCAGCATAAACGGGCGGTAAGTCCTGTGAAACTCGATTTTGCAATTGCACTTTTTTGTTCTTCACCAGAAATCTTTCCAATGTTAATACCATTTGTACAATTTCTTGAAGATGAACCGGCGTTTTATTTAAACATACTTGATTGTTTTTCAAAGTGGAGAAATCCGCAATTTCATCCACTAGATTTGCTAATCTTGCGCCACTCTTGATGATCAAATCAAGATTCTTCTCCGATTCAATAGCAGATTGATTTGACAATGCATCCCTTGTACATTCTGCTAATCCAATGATTCCATGCAGTGGTGTTTTCAATTCATGAGAAGTCTTTGTTAAAAATTCATTTTTCATTCGATCCAAGTTTAATAGATGTTTTTGCGCTTCTTCCAGCTCTAGGTTTTGAAGCCGTAACCGCTCTTTTGTAGTGTTCAATTCTATATTGCGCATTTTTAATTCTTCTCTAGCCGCATGACTTCGTTTGAGATTCATAACTAACGATACAATGTAAACGGACATCAAGGTAAATATGATAATTATAGCGATAATTGTGAGCATGAGAACCAGTAGTTTGTTTGCTGGTGCGAATAATTCACTTTCATCAACAACGCTAATCAATGTCCAGCCTGCCACTGGAATCGGATTATAAAAGGCAATTTTTTTCTCTCCGTTATCAATAAAGCGAAATATACCTGGGTGAGCGCTGGCAACCAATTCTCCCATTCTTTGCATGTTTTTATCGTTAACAGAAAAAGTTTTTTCTTTCATCGCCCATGCGGGATTGGGATGGGTAACAAAAGTACCATCTTGGGCTAGTAAAATTTCATACCCCTTTTCCCCATAGTTTGCTTGTTGAGCTATTTGTTGTATTGTCTCAATCGTTAGGCTCGCTGCGGCACCAGCTAATACTCTTCCTTGATCATCTTTTCGCCAAGCCAGCATGAGTACCATATTTCTTCCATATGCCTGGGAGTACGCCGGTTTAAATATCGCGTCATAAGCTGCTCCAGTTTTGGAATACCTTTCTCCAGCCTCATCTGCAGCTGCCTTAGCCCAAAGATCGGTTTTACACGTTCCATCCTTCACATTATAGTACCGAGCTGTAAGCTTACCTAATTTTTCTGGATTGCTCCACTCATCAGGCTCCAGATAGTTAATAATATGTAAGGCTGCATATTGATCAGGATATGCACTAGCAACATATTTCCAGCGAGCTAGATTAAGCTCATCTATTAATTTATTAGAATCATCATCCTGAGTTAAATCAAACTGTGGATTTAAACTTAAAACACGATCAATCATCGGGCTATTTACGGTTTCGCGTACTTCTCCTAGTTGCCCTACCAACCATGTGTTGATATGGTTAGCCGATTCTCCAGTGCGTGCAGTCATGGTATCAATGAGTTCAGTTTCAATTACCTTATTAAATTGCCAATAGGTAACTATCGTTAATAATAATAAGCTAAACATTATTACAGCTAACGTTACAATTGCAAATTTTGATTTTGTATAAAATTTCTCCATTTTATTTCTCCTGTGAATTGCACTTATTACTCTAAAATGATGACCTTCTTTATTATAATTTTCTTTAACTATTTTAAAACTATTATTACCTGTATTTGATTCTGTATCTACAAGACGCGGGGAAGGCACTATTATCGTATTGGTAGTAGTACCTTCCCCTATGTCTGCCTATTTACTTATAATTTCTTGGATTTTACACTTAAGTTCTTCATATGCTCTGTAACTTACTGGCACCTCAATACCGCACGTAGCTGCAAGACGGCAAATTTCACCACTGAAAAGTTCAATCTCGCTGGTGGCGCCCGCTTGTATATCACGTTTGAGGGAACTTGTACCTTCATCCTTCATAACCCACATAATTTTCATACTGCGTTCCACAATATCTTGTGGCTGAGAAATGCCAAGGGCTTTTGCAACCTGTGCCGCCTCTTGTGATAAGGCCTGCAACATTTCAACTTTCTTGGGATCAGCACGCAATTCACCAGCATTAATACCATACAGTGCCGTTACAACAGAAAATGCACAGTTGAAATTATATTTCGCCCAGATATCCGCTTCAGCATCATTACTGACTATACATTGTACACCACTTCGCTCAACAATTGCTGCTAATTGTTCAATCTGTTTCAGAGCTGCAGCATCTAAATTTTTTCCGCCAATGACAATCTTATTATACTTGTCTTTCTGAGAAATAATCCCAGGTGCTATAGCTTCGGAAGTTATGTACATGCACCCATTCAATACAATCCCTTTCCCCAATAATTTTTTCAATGTGGCACTTATGCCAACACCATTTAGCAATGGTATGACTAATGTATTTTCTCCAACGACAGGCGCAATGGATTTATATGCGGATTCTATGGAATACCCTTTTACACATACAAATACAGCATCCACAATGCCAATCACCTCTGCATCTTGCGTAACAATTCGCGGCTGGACACTAAAGGAACCATGTAGTTCACTATGCACCTGGAGACCTTTAGTACGGATCGTTTCCAGTGTTTCACCCCTGGCGATATAAGCTACGTCTTCCCCCGCTTTTGCAAGAAGTCCACCAAGATAGCCACCGATACCTCCCATACCAATCACTGCTAATTTCACTTCAAAGCACCTCTTTTACAAAAATTACTACGATCTCTATAACGAAAAAAAGACCTACCCTACCATATTGATTTTAAAAATCTAATAAAGAATAGAGATTAATCTTTTTCGTCAAAAATCCTTCTTTTAATTCATCCAATTATACTAAATCTAAAAAAGGAGTATTTATTTATAGATACGAAAAAGAGCCCAAAGGCTCTAAAGATTTTTCTTATCACGTTCTAATGCGTCATGAACAATTCGTAATATGGAACATTTTGAAGTGCTTTTCCTTTTAAATTGATCGTCGGAACCGGTTACTACAAGGCCACATTTGGAACATCGGGTAAACTCTTTTCTATCTACCACTCCAACTGGCGTGACATCCACCGTCTCAAATGTAGTATTACCACAACGGCACTTACTTTCACCCAATTTAACACCTTCTTTAATTTGATGTAAAGGTATCATTTCGCCTGCAATCACCGATCCATCAATTATTCTTACATATCATCTTTCGCTAGTAATCAACATTTTTCATCTGTATTTAGTATATAAAAAAAGTATCAGCATTATGCCGATACTTTTTATTGCAATGAATATTCAGACTGTATTTCATTTCGCGCTCCTAAAGTATGTTGAGACTCCGCCTAGTATATAAATACAGCTTCTATTCTATTTTTATACTAGTTTTCAACTCGAATTGGCCATTTTGATAGATATAGCAGGCTAAAATAAAAAAGGTGGCTTAACGCCACCTTTTTTTATTTTAGCACTTTTCTTTATTTTGCTTTTCATTTTTCTTATTTTCATTGTTAAAAATTTCTTTTGCAAATTCAACATTCTTATTTTCTTTTTTGTCTTGCTTACATTTTTGTTCTTTCATGTTTATCACCTCCGATATTATTATCTCCGGATTTTCAAATTAAATCAGAGGAAATATAGTGAAGATTTTTTCTTAATACAAACACCAATAAATGTTCTACTTTTTTTGAAAGACTATTTTACTTTTTACTGTTTTAGAAGATATCTCTTGGAATTCATCATTTGCTGTTAAATAATATTTCCCCATATTTTCCAATTACTTTTCAATGAAGAGATAAAAATAGGCTAAGATGCAGGTAGAATTTTAACTCCCTCTGCATCTTAGCTAAAAACCAGGATCATAGAGTAATTGCGCTATGACACCCTACATAACCACTATTTTTTATTTAACATGATCTGTAAAATCTGTCCATCTGTCTGAACCATCCCTTGGCAGGCCAATTCTCCCAAATTGGCAATTGATCGGTCCACATCCTCAGCGACGATCCCTTCATTTTCCGTAACCCGAATTCCTTCAAGAGCCATTAGTACAGCCTTGTACCCAGACATAGCCGAAGTAGAAACCTTCATAGCACAGCTATTGGATGCACCATCACAAATGAGCCCTGCCACATCACCAATCATATTGGAAATAGCCATGCTAACCGTCTCAAATTCTCCTTTAAGCAACCAAGCCATTCCCGCTGCTGCTCCCATAGAAGCTGTCGTAACGGCGCACAGTGCTGACAACTTAGGAAGCTTGTCATGGATATAGATTGCCATCATATGAGACAGCATTAAAGCCCTTGTGAGCTTTTCTTCATTCGCTTTTACATGCTCGGCTACTACTACAACAGGCATAGTTGCCGATATACCCTGATTACCAGAACCTGAATTGGTCATAGCTGGCAGTGTTGCTCCGCCCATTCGCGCATCAGAAGCTGCAGTAGTACGCATTAGTACCTGGGTCAAAAGACCATCCGACAAGAGCCCTTGGTTCATCTGACGATCCATTGTCGCTCCAATATGTAATCCATAGCGTCCACTCATTCCCTCTTTCGCTAGGGAATCATTCAAGACAGCAGCTTCACGAATAAAACCAATCATCTCTAAAGGTGCTTCCATAGCAAAATCAAATACATCCCGAGCTCTTACACCAGCCATGGAAAATTCGCCTTCCTTAATACCGGCTGCATGATTCTCGGGCTCCAATTGAAAAACCACTGTGCCATTTTCCTCAATTCGTATCACTTGTGTATGGGTATCGGCAATAGCGACCGTTACCCATTCTTCTCCATGTATTACTTTTGCTTCGGAATACAAAATTTGGGGTACATCCGCAACCGCAATTTGAACGCGTTTTTCTGCAATCATCCGCTTGCCCTCTGCAACCTGCTCTGCTGTCAGATTTTTCAGCACCTCCAGCTTTCCTTCCGGGTCGCCGCCAATAGCACCTACAGCAGCCGCAATTAAGAGTCCTGTCGTACCAGTTCCCGGTACAGTAACTCCCATACCATTTTTCATCAAATTCGCCGAGACCTTGGCTTCAATCTTTTCAACTGGTTTCCCCAGCCTCTGGGCTGCAGTAGCAGCAGCCAACGCTAAGGAGATTGGCTCCGTGCATCCTAAAGCTGGCACTACCTCTTTTTTTACAACTTTGATAAATTCTAACCACAAAGGATTGATTGTTTCAGAATATACATCTTTCATATTTGAACATTCCTTTCATTCCATATTGAATCAAAAAAAATTTATACAAAGTAAGATGCCAGTAACACTAATGATTTCAGAACCCCCTTTATGCTGTTAGAGAAATGGTATTTGATACAGCAGATAGGACGGGGGTAAATATCCTACCAAACTACAAATGGGGACACATCCCGGAGTTCGAGAATAACTCTTTAGATTTCTAGTTTTTTGCATCCCGCTTCTTAATCTTGTCTAGCTTTTCTAGAAAATCTATCTATTCACCCCTCTATTTCCATTCTACTATCCCTATATCCTTTTTGTCCACTAGGAGGAGGCAATGCAATGCTTTATCCATCTATAAAATAATCTTACAGGGTATAGCAAAAGCCATGCTTGGTTATCATGTAAATTAAGGGTCACATCAAACAGTGTCATTTGGCTCCCTAGAAGGGCTTTTTACTATACTACAGCATAGGTCATTTCTGTAAGATTAGTAGTAATAGGAGGATACATGAACCTATATATTCGTTTACTTAGCTATGTTAAACCATATGTTCTACGAATTGTTATCGCATTACTCTGCACCATTCTAGCTGCAGGAGCAACTTTATATATACCAAAGATTGTAGGGGATATCATTGACAATGTATTAGCTACGAAGGATCTTTTGGCACTGAATCAAATTGCTATAGGAATCATTCTGCTTATGACACTCCAAGGTATCTTTTTATATGGCCAAACCTACTTTATGGCGTATGTGGGGCAAAAAGTTATCATTGATATTCGCCGGACAATCTATCAGCATTTGCAGCAGCTTTCTCTCTTATTTTTTGAAACTCGTCAAATTGGTACTATTATGAGTTATGTTACAAATGATGTTGCAGCCTTGCAAAGTGCATTGGTAGATAATGTTATTGAATTAGTGACTCATTCTGTGGTATTGATTGGGTCCATTATTTTTATGTTTTATCTCGATTGGAAATTAGCTTTAATTACTTTTGCGAGCTTACCTCTTATCATACAAGCTATTAATATTTCTGGTCGAAAACTTCGTATAAAGAGTCGAGTTTTGCAAGAAAGAGCAGCGCATATCACCGCTTTTCTTCAGGAATCACTCTCGGCAATACGAGTTATTAAATCATTTGTACGTGAAGACTACGAATTAAAACGTTTTGATAACGAAAACAATCAAAATTTTAGTGCACAAATGAAAACCGTGCAAGTAACTTCTATCATAACCCCAGTTATCAATATTCTTACCGCAATTGGCGTTACTGGAATCGTCTGGTTTGGAGGCCATGAAGTAATTGATGGCAACTTGACGTCTGGAGCACTCATTAGCTTTTTAACCTATGCCATTAATCTTACTACCCCTATAAAACGTCTCAGCAGTGTTTACGGCAATATTCAAAAGGCATTAGCTGCAGCCCAAAGAGTCTTTGAAATCATCGATATGGAACCTGATATTAAGAATTCGCTCACCGCGACAACATTGCCCCCCGTTAATGGACATGTTGTCTTTCATGATGTTACCTTTGAGTATCATCCAGGCGAACCCGTGTTAAGAAATCTTTCTTTTGAGGCCAAACCAGGACAAATGGTTGCCTTAGTCGGACCAAGCGGTTCTGGTAAGACAACCATCGCCAACCTTATTCCTCGTTTTTACGATCCAATATCTGGATATATAACAATTGATGGGGTAAAGATCAAAGAAGCAACGCTTAACTCATTACGTGAGCAAATTGGCATTGTACCACAAGAAACATTACTATTCAACGGAACAGTCTATGAAAATATTTTATATGGTGATCTTAATGCATCACAGGACGCTATTATTGAGGCAGCTAAAGCCGCAAATGCTCATAGCTTTATTATGGAAATGCCAAATGGCTATGAGACTTTCATCGGCGAAAGAGGTTCAACATTATCAGGAGGTCAACGACAACGTATTTCCATTGCCCGTGCCATCTTAAAAAATCCACAAATACTGATACTTGATGAAGCTACTTCTGCTCTGGATACTGAAAGTGAAGCATTGGTGCAAGAAGCATTAAACAAGCTAATGGTGGGTCGTACCTCTTTTGTCATAGCACATCGCTTATCTACCGTGCAAAAAGCAGCTCTAATACTAGTAATGGAAAAAGGGGTAATTGTTGAACACGGCCAGCATGATGAACTAATAAATGCAGCTGGATTGTATAGTAAGTTATACCACATCCATTCCCATTAAACAAAATATCATTAGTACTAAACAAATGAGCCTTATTTAAGTCTGAAATGACTGCATCTATCATTTCTTTAACCCCTTGGGTAGCATACTTCCTCTTTTACTAGCTATTTTCCTTTTGCGGAACAATTATTATAAAAGCCACTGGATCTACAGGGCATTGAACAACACTTACAACAAATCCAAAGGGGGCTGTCTTAAAATAAGTTTAAAAACCTATTTTGAGACAGCCCCCTTAATTTACTTTTAAACTTCACCTTATCATTTTTCATAATGAACTTTGTTCATATCATATCTATCGATAAATTGCGTTTCATCGACTGAATATCCTACCCAAATTACGGAATAAGGTATAGTACCGTCTGGTAAATTGAACATATCTTGATATAGCACATTTTTTCCTATGCCCCAAGGGATTGTAAACTGAAAAAATGTATCACAACATTTACTTTTTTCAGTTGGAAAAAAGGTCTTTATCTATATGTGTTGAAAAGTAAAAATAACGTCATGATTTGAGGAGGTATAAAGTGAACATGCAAGCCATAAACAAGCAACGAGTGTATTTTTTTGATAATCTAAAAGCTTTTATCATTCTGTTAATGGTTGTATTTCATATTGCAATGGGGTATACGACTTGGGATCTTAAATGGTGGACTGTAAATGACATACAAAAAAATATCTTTTTTGATTTTTTTGTGCTAGAAACAGATGTATATATTATGCCAATCATGTTTATGATCGCTGGTTATTTTGCCCCTATGGCTTTAGATAAGAAGGGAATAGCTATCTTTGGGCAGGATAAAATTAAGCGCATTGTTCTTCCTTGGATTGGAGGAGTCTTACTTATTGCTCCCCTTATTGCTTATAGTTCTTTTTTCAGCCGTATGGATATGCCGCCCAATTATTTGTCCTTCTGGAAAAATGATTTCTTTGGTCAATATTATCAACAGGCTCATTACTGGTTTCTGGGAATCTTAGCTCTATTTTTTTTATTACTAACGATTGCCTATCAATTCAATCCCACTTACTTTAAAAAGTCAGAACAAATAATCATTCCCCCTATATGGTTTTTCCCTGCCTTTGCTTTACTTACTACGGCATCTTTTTTTAGTGGCAATTTATTTTTTTGGAATGATGCATGGGTGAATGTGAAATTCGTATTCATGGTTCAGCCAGTACGATTACTTTTACACCTTTGTTACTTCGGGCTAGGGGTCTATGCATGGAAGCATTCTTGGTTTACTCAGGGTGGTTATAACCCTCGCTTGCTTACATGGAGCATCTTGGCGATTATTATGCTATTTGTTTTTTTGGCTTACCGAGTGACGTTTACCTTTATGCCTGATGTCCCTATACTATTTAAGGCTGGTCATGCACTTACCCACGCTACTTTTTCTCTAACCGCTACATTTGCACTGATCGCTTTATTTCAACGTTTTTTTCATAGTAATTCCTACTTATGGCGTAGGCTCTCCGCTAACTCTTATACTATTTATTTCATTCACCAGTGTGTTGTCATTCCTATAGGATGTATCGTGCAAAAGCTAGGAATAAATATATGGGTAAAATATATAGGTGTGTCTATTATCACTGTTGTCTTATGTTTCTTAATAGCAGAATATATTATTAATCCCATTTTATCCTTTGGAAAACATGACAAAAAGAATACGCTGATTCACTCTTAGTAAGAATTGCACTAATATATCAGCATAAAAGTACAAACCTCCTGCAGGATTAAACCCTTGCAGGAGGTTTGTAATTTATAGAAGACAGGCTTGACTTGTAGAAAAAATTAACTTATATCTATTATAAAATTAAGTCGATTTCTAACAAATCATGCCTATCAACTAAATGCTTAGTCAGTTATCGTCCTAATTTTCCATTCATCTATGTTCTATTTCCATTTTAAGTAGTAAATAGTGTTTATGCACCTCTTTATGTATGCAGAAACTTACTCACGATAACTTATCTATTAGCAACATAAGTGTGTATTCCCATCTCCACTTACTTTTTCTTCCATCACCATCCTCGTAAGGACTGTTCTGCCGCTGATGCCCAATTTAGAGTAGATACTCTGCAGTGTCTTTTTAGCGGTTATATCAGCAATATGAAGATTTTCCGCTATCTTGTGATTAGATAATCCAGCTGCTACTAGTTTGGCAATTTCTAGTTCTCTGGCAGTAAGATTAGAGATACTACCACTACCTTCCATTTTGGTTTTTATGGCCTCAACATTTTGAACAAACGGTAAATAAAGCTTTCTTACGCTGGCAACAAATTCAGCGTATTGTCTATCTTTTCCCAATTCAATGAGGATCTTGATGATACCTTCACCATTTTCCACAAATAGCATAATCAGTTCATCATGTTTAGCAAGCGCCAAATATCGCCCGTGATATGATCACGATATGAAGATTGGGATGGGCATTCTTTACCAAAAGTTCAATAAATCTATCAATAGTATCGGATGATAACAAATGATAATCATCGATTACGATAACTGTTTTATTGAGGACCGCACTCTCAATAAGCTCCATAGCCTCTTCCATAAGGATACTGTCATTAGGAACTCCCAGTTTGACCAAGCAATCTGCACATCTAGGGTCTATCTTTTTAAATAAACGCGTAAAGCCATGCCAAAAACCGTCCACCGAATTATCTGCTAGGGTTTGCCATAAGACGATAGCACTGAAGTCTTTTAAATATCTTTCACTGCTGTAGTTTTACCATACCCCATCGGCGCTTCCACGACGGTTAACGGATAGTCCCCCATCTTATTCATAATTTGAATAAACGACTTGCGCATATATAGAACCGATGTGTTATATTTTGGCATTAACATCCCCCCCGGGAGCTCTCGGTGTCAGGTTGGCAAGCCCTAGCATCACCTAGCTTTACCTTCTCTTTAGAGTAACAAAGCTTATATGTTTTGATTTACTAACTCACTGTTTTGTTAGTATTACCATACTACAAATCTGTCATGTTATTTCTGTATGCTATAGCCATATGCCTGCTATTTTTTAGGCGATTACAATTTTTTTCACATCACCTTTTAGGCACAACAAAAGGACAATTATATTGATCCCCTGCATGGAAATCAATATAACCGTCCTTTATTGCACTATAGCTTATTTGATATTTTTCGGAATAATTATATATAGTTTCCTTTCTGAGATCTTATTTAAAACTTCTTTAATTTCTTTTATTTACTCCCTGAAATATTTCTTATCTTATATAGCTATTCTTTATTCTACCATACTAGGCTTTAGGTTTAAATGCCTTGCTTAGTTTCTCTGCTGGAGCGGTCTTGTACAGTTGATTCAGTAGTTGCAGCCGCTTCTACCGGTGCGGCATTCACTTGTAATACACCAGCCTGAATTAATTGTTGTACAATATTTTGTTGCAGTGCGATTCCCTGGAGAAAGCCATCAAGCGGTATTACAATACGCTGGCTGGTGGCAAATACCGGCTGTCCATTTTGATTTTTTAGCTGGGTCTGCAGAGCCGCCAGGTCTATTCGAACAATATTGCCTGTTACGTTGATGTTACTAATCCCATCAACAAAAATATCTTGATTCATTATATGTTCGTCCCCTTTTATTTAATATTGGTTTGCAAAAAGAAGTGAATCCGTGTTGTATCTCGTTCTTTTGATGAATTTAGAGGAAATCCAACTACGATTTTCCCAAAAAAATTCGACCTATAATTCAATATCATACCAATACCAGCACTGGTTAAGTAGTCCTTACTATGTACACCGTTGTTAAAAGAGTTATAGGTGCAGCCATGGTCCATAAAGACCAGCCCTTTTATCTGTTTAGAAAATTGCAGAGGAAAATCATATTCTAAACCGGCATAATAGCCTTGGTCACCACTTAACAGCCCTTCGGTAAATCCTTTTACTGATGACATACCGCCCAGAGAAAACTGTTCCGAAGACGGCAGTTCACGGTTATCGGTCATTTGGCCGGACAAGCGCCAGATAAGACTCCTGTTGTTGGTTAGTGCTTGCTGACGGACAGCCGAAAGATTAAACCGCCAAAAGTTCCTGTCGTTATATGCATCTTTTTTGTTAGCCGATATGCCTGTAATACTATATTGGCTATACCAAATCCCCTTATCATCTATGATGCGAACATTGCCTCCTACCGTAGCTGTTTTCACTTTTGAATCTAGTAAGGTATTACCAAAAAAGTCGGTACTGGAATCCTTCCAATGAAATTCGCCATAGCCCTCCACCTTCCGCTTGGCTTCCACAATAAAGGGATGGGTTATACTCAGGCCTACATCTGTTGAACTGCCTGCTATATCCATACTTTGGTAAGGTCCAGATATAATATCCGTCTGGTTTTTACTATAACTAATGCCCATTCTGGTGCCAAGGTTATCCACCGGAACGGTATAAGAAATTGACCCTGCCATCGTACCTTTTGTCCAGGTCGGATTGAAAACCAAAGACTCCCGGTTGCCAAACAGGCTATTGTTTACTATGACCATGCCAGTGCGGTAAAGACCATTTTCACTTCTCCCCGCATTATCGGTAAAGAGCGTGGTCTGCCATTCATCCGGCTCTTGCAAGTGTAGAATACAATCGGTTGTTCCCACCTTTTTCCCTGGCTTTAGTTCTGCTCTCATAGCTATATCGTTGGTGTTGTTAAAGTAAAAGATATCTTTTTGCAGTTGGTCTAGCTTAACTAAATCGCCACTGTGCAGCGAGACTCTTTTCTGAACATAAGAGCGTTTTGTATGCTGGTTGCCTTCAATCAAAAATTCACCGAAACGACCTTCCACCAACCGGATTTTTACAACTCCGTTTTCTATCTTCTGAGGCGGCAAAATAGCCTTGGCAGTAATATAGCTTTTATTTTTGTAAAGCTCGTTGATGGTGCCCACTGCCTGATATAAATCTTTCAGTTCTAATTCCCGTCCTTCATATTTTGCTGCAACCATCTGGATTTCTTCTGCTGTCAATATTTCGGATTGATTCGTTATAATTTTACTGACGGTAATTTTTACGCTGTCTTGTTGGTGCGTCTCTGTTTCAGTTGTAGTCTTATTGACCACATTACCCTGATTCGGCACAACTTTTTCCTGATACAATTCTTTCTCTTTTTTATTAAACTCTCCCGTGCCTGCGTCGGATACTGCTGCCTGACAGTTACTGCTTAAGCATAGTGCAGTCATCGCTAAGAACAGTGTTTTCTTCAGCATACTTCACCTCTTCCTTTCTCATTACCTTGTCATCTTCAGCCAATCAAGCATAGGGCATCCAGCGATTTTACCTCGCCAGATGCCTCACATTACTATTACTTAAGAACATCCTCCTGATCTGGCACTTGAATTTCTTGAGCCTCAATGTTAGACGCATCTATGGCAGTTTGAGAATTCATAATCTGAGTGGTATCAACTAAGTTTGCCAGGGTTGAGTAGTTTTGCATAATGGTTTCCCTATTTCGCATTAAAACTCCTGGTATTCCCAGTTCTGTCCCTCCTGTTACAGCCGGTGGATTGATCGTCTTATTCGCGATAGTAACCGCAGTATCCTGAGTGGCAGACCCGTTTATTGCTATACCACCTTGAGAATTTACAATTAGTGTGTTTGTAGAGATATTTCTTCCATCCATTGACAGGTCATAATGAGCATCAAGGGGACGAAGTAGTACATCACTGCCTAATAAAGTCCGTGGCGGATTATTATCGGCCACAACCGTATAGTAATTGTTTGTCACCTCAGCTCTAGTTCCAATATTAGTGTTATGCATTGCAAGCTTATCGGTCTGGGCCTTGATCGCGGCTTCATTGGCTATGAGATTGTTGAATTGAACCCCTTGCGCCGAAGATACATTGACTTTCACTGTATCAGCCATAGGCTTGGTTGAACCACTGATATCCAGGGTAAGCAGGGAATTGCCCGTATGGATTACATTATCAAGCTCTACGTTGTCCGCTCGAAGGTTCATTCCATTAGCTACATTGGTTTCGTGGATATGCAAATTACTGCCGGCCGCTACATTTACATTAACAGCCCCGGTCTGACTTGTTAATTGGTCCGCGGTGAAAGTGCCGCTGCTGTTCAGGTCAATATTATTTTTCGCTGCAGCGGTAACTGTACCCCTTGCATTCACTGTCACATGTTTATCATTTTGACCAATACTGCCAGTTTTAGATGTCAGGACAATATTTTGGGCAGTCAGATTAATGCTACTGCTATCACTGGCACCATTTAAAATATCGCCACCAGCAGTAATCTCAATATTTTTTGTTGCAGACTCAATATTATTGGCGGTCATATCTCCACCGACAGTAATCTTAATATCGTCTACTGTGGATTTAATATTATTAGCTATCATATCCTTGCCAGCAGCAAGAGTAACTACACCAGGTGTCTGAATATTAGCAGCTATCATGTCCTTGCCAGAGATAAGGTTGATCACACCAGATGTCTGAACATTGTCAGCCTTTAAGTCGGCAGTGGCATTAAGTTTGATACTGCCACCTTTGGCCTTAATATTATTAGCTGTCATATCCTGGTTGGCACTAATATCAATATTGCCGCTATTAGACGTGGCTTCGCTGATAGTAACCTTACTGCCTATATTATTCAAGTAAATATCTTTTTCCGCTGCAACGCTCAGTTGCCCATCGGCAGCAAGGGAAATACCTAGTGATTTGACGCTAGTGCCGACACTCTGCGTTGATTTTAGCTTGAGTGACTTACTCATAATACTAACTCTATCATTATTATCAGCCGCCTGAATATCGCCTGTGGCATCAAGACTGACATTTTTCAGAGAGTATATGGAATCAATGTTAATATCACCATCTTTTTGCAGGAAAATATCCTCAGCCGCCCTAGCGGTTAGAGTACCGTCATTGTTGAGCTTCAGTAAGGCATCTTCTGCACCGATGCTGCCGGTAGCAGCCTCTAAGATGATATTATGTCCAGTAATATTATATTTGCTTGTATCGCCATTTAGGATGCTGCCACCAACTTTTAGTCTGACATCACCCGCACCAGCAGTAATTTGGTCAAGCTGTACAGTTTTTTCCGATCCCAGGTAAGCATAGGTACCAGCTGTAGCATTTAATACCCCGCCCGCTGCTTCTATATTTACTGGTTTACGCTGGGTAATGGTTATAATATTATTGACAATCGATAAATCGTTGCGTTCGGCCGCCGCTAAAGCCACCTTTTGTTCTGGTGTTAAGTTTTGCGGGAGAGTATTAGCATCAATACCTGCTAAATTCACATTAGAGCCAATCCCTGCACCGGCTGCCAAGGTGACATTCTTACCCTTTACATTTGGTGCTTTAATTACGGGGTTAGTATCGGTAAGCTGTTTAAGGGCGCCGGGTGATAAAGAAATAGCTAGTTCACGGTCAGTCCAATTGGAGCCTTTCAGCAATTGCGTTTTTTCCCCATCGGTTACGGTATAGGTAAAGGCTGTATCATATGTACCTTTGTTCCAAGAACCTACATCTTGTGCTTCAAGCTGTTGATATTTTGCTGTTTGGCTAGCCGCAAAAGCGTCTGCATTAACGCCTTGGGATGTTAATACGGCTTTTTCAGCATCGGTGCAAGTGTAATTACCGTTTACAATGTGGGACTTTAATTGCCAATAGGTTTGATAGTCAGCTGTTTTTCCACTGGCATAACTGGCGGTTGTCTGTGCCTGTTTTTCAGTATTGCTGGCTTCTCCTTTTCTAAGTTGCAGTGAATCCCAATAACTTGTCAATTGGTCCCAAGTACGCGTATCAATTTGTTCGTTGATATTATTGTCAATCATTTGACCGGGAGTAGCGAGTTTCACATCGCCTGTAGTTGATGTTACAGTATCAATCAACAGATTCCCTCCTGCATTATCACCACCAGACCACGCTTTGTTTTCGATGTTTATATTGCCAAGGGCAGACGCTTTTAGACCATACTTAACCTGTACTGCATCATCGGTGGACGTAGTCGCACCTGTCTGAAGCACTAGTGGAGTATTGACCCCGCCGCCAATCATGCCGTTGGTACTGGTCAGTTCGATACGCTGACCGCGTACCGTTGAACTGCCGGGTGCATTGATGATATTGCCGTCAGCGGTAAGGGTGAGGGTTCCTTTATCAGCGGTAACATTGCCTAGATTCAGGTTGCCTAATACCTGGCTGACATTAACACTGCCATTAGTCGCGGCGGCATTAAGAGCATCACCAACAATTACTCTTACGGCCTTGGTATCACTGCCAATATTACCAGCAGTGAGATTTAAAACATTCGTGGTAATCAGCGCATCACCCTTAGCTTGCAAGATATCTTTGCCAGAACTTATTGAGGTGTTGCCCGCCTTGTTATTGATAACACCTTGAAGGAGAACATTGGCATTATTGCCTGTCACATTGATTGTGCCGCTATTGGCGCCGAAAAACTCGATACCAATCGGATTACTGGCCTTTACCGTATTTGTGGTAATATCCTTAAGCGGTCTAGTTAGCTGATAATCCTGATAATACGTACCGGTAATACCAAAGGACCACCAGTTGCGTTTTCGCCACTCACGAATTTTAGCGTACCCAACATCACCATTAGCAATCGTTTTAATAGAATTTGTAAAGTAAGCGGTTAAATCACTAGAATAAGGACGAGTACCAGTTGTTAAATAACTACCATTATCCAACATTTTTGTCTCTCCATAACTAATGCCTGTTAACCAGCCAACAACCTGGTTGCTATACTCAAAGCCAAATACATCCTTTGCTTCATAGTGGTAGAACTCGGTCTGTGATTTATCCGTACCAGTCGTCCAGCTGTAGAATAATTTATCTTGAGGATTATAGGTAGTGGTGACACGACCACCGGCTGTACTAGGGGCGGTAGTCGTTGTACTGGAATAACCAGCGTCAAAAGTACCTCCGTTCCATTTGCCTGTTGTCTCTGTCTTCAGCATACCTTGCTCGCTTGTATAACGGGTATGAATAGCCTTGCCGGAACTATCCTGAATATCTGTTATATCAATAATCCCTGCAATGCCGCTGCCTGTATCCAGTTTACTGATAACTATATCCTTGCCGGAATGATTGATAATATTGATGGTGCCGTAGCCGTCGAGGGCTTTGATCTTACCGGTATTTGCTCCGTCTTGAGCGGTATTCATGATTTGTCCATAAAGCTGCACATAGCCACCGTGAACTTCCGCCCCATTAAGGACATAACGATCGTTTACGACATCGTAGCCTGCACTAATATTATCAGTTCCAGTAAGAACCAAAGCGTAAGTGGCACTAGGAACCTTAGTCTTACCTTCACTTGAGGCGGCATAGGCTTTGGCATAGTTACTATCAAATTCAAACATTTGGGTGGAGCTATTATAAACAGCAGTACCGTAGCTGTTTGTGACATTAGCTGTACCGCTAAGGCCTAGCTCTGCCCCAGTCGCAGTTAACTTAGGATTCGTATTAGGCAGCGTCAGGTTCCAGTCCGCAATGCCACTTTGAATCAGACCATTAATGTTTAAATATCTAGCGCTGATAAAGATGTTGCCATTGGCAACAATACCGCCCGGCTGGCTAGTACCTGTATAAATTCCGCTAGGATCGCCGCCAATATGATCAAAACCGTTCACATAGCTTTGAATAAAGTCACCGTTATTAGCCTTAATATCTACAGTACCAGCACTAATACTGCCGTTAGCGTAAATACTGCCAACCTCGCTCTTAACTTCGACTGTGCCCTCCAAGTTTTTTATATTGCCTGCTAGCGTAATGTCAGGCGCTGGAGCAATCGCTACTGTCATCCCTGTGTCAACATTATTGCCCTGGCTATCTGTTGTAAAAATCTTCACCTTATGCGCATCTGGATTAAAATTGCTCTTAATACTAATCACAGGCTTAGCTGTGTCTTTCTTCGTAACGACTTCAGAGAAATTGGCACCAGTTTTGCTTACGTTAAAAGCATTGATTTTAGCCGAATTGTCAACGACTGCGCCATTCAGCAAGATGGAGCCGCCGTCGCCAATGGATAGATTACTTGTCGTGAGGAAATTCGGACTGTTATTGGTAATCGTGATGGATGCGTCGCCTGGGGCATTAAGTTTGCCGCTGCCTAGTAAGTTGTCAGCCTTCACCTTGATATCACCACGCTGGGCAGTAACATCGGCAACAGTAATGAAATCAGCCGTTGGGCCTTGGGGTATGTCGGTAGATAAAGGATTAACGGTGTCATTAAGGGCGGCGGTAACACTATCCAGACTAGTATTGATTTGCGTTTGCTGAATTGTTAGTTGTGTTAGAACTGTGCTTGCATCAGCTACGGCATTATCAGCAACCGCCTTGGTCATATCGGCATTGGTGCCTAGCTGTGTTTTATAACGATTGACAATGGTTGTGTAGTTAGTGACCGCGCTATAGGCCTCCGCGTAAACTTTGTAGCCATTAGTAGCAGAATCATTAGGGTTATATTTTGCTGCTATATCGGCAGGAGCGAGCTGTTGATCAGCACTGGATAACAGTTTGAAAGCACTCGTAAGTTCTACGTTCTTTGCATTCAACGTATTCTGCGCTGTATCACGATTATTAACTAATGTCTGAATGTCCTCGGCTGCTTTTACCACACCACTTTGCGTAGTAACTTTAGTAGCCACTGCAGTTTTTTCTGTTTCCAAATACGTCTTTGCACTGATTGCAGCGTCTTTAGGGCTAACCGCCCCACTACCAGCACTGCTACCTGGAGAAAAGACCTTTTTGCCGCTGGTAATATCCCATGATGCCAAGCCCATGGCAACCATTTTCTCTTGCAAGAACAGTATTTCTGCGTCATAAGCGGCACACGCTACACTGTCACCGGCATATTGGCTTTTGAGGTTATATAGCTTTTGTAAACGTTCGGTCATGCCCTGACTGATTTCTTTGTTCACAACCGAATATTTAACACCGTCGCTAGTAGTTATTTCAGACACCCAGGCATAACCGCCATTAGTCTCTACATATTTGCCACCGATAATCATCTCCTGGTTACGCTTGACACCCGTAGCGACAGTGCCGTCAACCTTAACATTGGCTGCCCCGTTTACCGAACGCGAGCCGCCTTTAATATCAAGATTAACGTCGCCACCGCCAAATAAATTGCTGATAGCGCTGCCGACTTCAGCCAAGGCTTCGCGATAAAGGTCTTTACCCACGCCAGTATATGTTGCACTGATACTGCCTTTGTCAGCCGTAAGGTAAATATCTTGGGAGCTGCCAACCATTGAGCTTGGCTGAATGTCCACCGCGCTGTTATTGATAACATTAGCCTGCGGATCAGGCGTGATAGTAATAGGAACCACCGTCTTGTTCCACAGATTGACCACGGCGTTAGCACTAACGCTACCTGAGTTACCAGTCGTATCCTGACCTGCCGCTAGGATGATATCACCGGTATCCGTGGTAAGGCTAGCGTTTGGTTTAACAATCAGTGTATTACTGCCTGTATAGTTGCTATAAGCTTTTCCAGCAGGCGCACCAGCAAGGCCGTATACGTCCACCGCCACGCGATTGTCAAGATCAGCACTGCCTTTAGTACCTGCTTTAATCGCGCCGTTTTTACTATTCACGCTAGCAGCCTCGCCAAAAGCAACGCTAGTATTGCTTTTCCCATCAATTCTACTGTCTACCACAGCAGCACTAATGGCTCCACCGGTATTGATTCTGGCCTTGTCATGCACTGTCATGTTGCTTATGGCATCGGCAATCAAGGAGCCTTTATTATTGGTATTGCCTGTAACAATATTTGCACCATCGCCGACAGTTACCTTTGCATCCTGGGTGATATTTATGGTATTCACGACTGCGGCGCCACTTATAGCGCCACCGCCTGCCGCCGTAATATTCCAGGCAGCATCATCGCCATTGGCGGCCCCGCCCAACCAATCTTTACGGCTGTCATTAACAGCATACAAGGTTACGTCTCCTGACGTAGTTACACTAGATTGTTTGCCGATATCAACCAATACATCAGTGTCAACAGTATGTTTAACGACGGTACCGCTAGCACTGTACAGTGAGGCATAAGTACTGTCAACTGTGCCATTAAAGAGGGAAGTATGGGCCGCGTTGACATTTAGACTGGCTGCTGCAATCTTGGTGCCTTCGTCAACATAAGCCTTGGTCGTGCCCTTGGTGCTAGTCGTCGCCACCGCTGCCGATCCTGCAACCACGCCACCAACGCCAGCTTTCGACGAGGCAAAATTTTCATCTGTTCCTATGGCCTTTACGCTGACTGGACCGCTCTTTTTGATGTTATTTTGCGCATCTTGACCAGCATTAACAGTAACATTTTTCCCTATATAGGCCTGCACATTATTATCAGATGAGGCACTTGCAATGTTGGCACCGACCGCTACAAATCCGACTGCAATAGAGGTCGCTTGGCTGGTTTGTTTCGTATCAGCACCAGCTTTAACCTCTACAGCATCAGTAATAGTCAGTGTGCTACCATCACCTACCGCGCTGGTAACCTCTGCCTCACTATTCGTCTCGCTGACTGTTGCATTGACCCCTACCAGCAGGCCGCCACCTGCGGCTACTGCCCCCGATTCGCCAGAATTAGCGCCATTTTGACGTAATAGCTGAGCCTGGATGGTAAGATTACTAGCAGCAACCGTGTTGTTTTTACCAATAGCCGCAGTGATTACAGGTGTGATCTCTGCCGTAGCCGTCGATACACCGACTGCCACGCCGCCAGCATTAATGCCTGTTGAGTTCGCTTTACCCTGGGAGTCAGCGCTGGCCTCAACTAAGACCTTACCCGTGGTAGATATTTTGGCATCTGGCCCGGTATAAGCAGTCACATTAGGACTGACCTTCACATTTGCAACGATGCCTTGTGCAGCTAATCCACCGATTGCACCGCCGCGTGCCGTCGCTACCGCATTTTTCTCATTATTTTGTCTTGATTGTTTAGCTTGCACAGTAAGAGAACCTACCGTTTTTCCACTTCCTTGCCCTATCTGCACGCCTTCACCCACATAAGCCTCGCTGCTACCTTGTGCCTCAACTATAGCGATAGATGCACCAAGGGCACCAATACCACCGCTGATTACAGTAGCATCTGCAGATAGTTTAGGTGTAGCTTCAGCTGTAAGGTTTATCGCATTTGCTTGTTGAATCGACATATTTTTGCCAATAAAAGCTTTAGTGTCACTGTTGTCTTTCATGTTCACTACACCTGCGCCGCCAGCAAAGGACCCGACTGCTGGGGCAATAACCTCGCCATCTAAAGTTGCCGTGGTATCAGCAGCAATATCGATATTGCCGCTGACGACGATAGTATTATTGCTGTTATTTGTCCCATTTCCCAGATAAGCTGTTGTGCTACCGTCTAAATCCCCGACAACAGCAGCGCCCGCCATAGCTAAACCACTGTAAGCCGCAGCTCCACCTATTGCCCTGCCCGTGATATTGTGAACACTCTCAGCATTCAGTTTTAGGTTGGCTGCCATCAGCTTAGCTACATTGTCCATATATGCTGTTGCCGTACTGCTATCACTAACGTAAACGCCTGAGCCCGCTAAGGCAGTGCTCATACCTGCTGACCCAGCAAGTGCCTTAGCATCAAATTTTGTATTTAAGCTACCATTTACCATCACATCGTTACTGGCGGTGATTTCCGTACCGCTACCCACATGGGCATCCACATTATTATCAGCCGATACTACGCTGACAGCCCCGCCAACAGCTACGCTACCAAGGGCTATCGCCCCTACCTTGCTGCTAAAATTCAGTTTTTCAGTCGCGTTAATGTCAAAGTTATTGCCAACATTAATTTTGGCATTAGTACCAGTAAAAGCAGCTGTTCCGCCGGGTACAGCAGTAATATTTTCTACAACTTGGGAAAGGTTAATCGTTTGGGTGCTTTGCTTTACACTTGCCGCCGCAGTCTTCACATTCTGATCATTATAAGACTGCAGTAAATTGCTATATTTATCGGTTTTAATCTGTCCGTCCACATAGTTTTGTACATTATCTTCCTTGGGGTTATTGGCGTCGGAACTATCTTTTTTTGCATTTAAGCTGGCTTGAGCGTCCGCACTTAGGTTGGTGCCCAATGCATATACGGAAACACTGCCTGCTACACCAACGGCGCCGCCGGAAATGCTGACCGCATTACTGGAGATATCTTTGTCGCCTATAGCTATAATCCCAGCATTATTTTTAGCGTTCAATTGAACATTGTTACCAATATAAGCAGCTGTGTCATTTTGAACTACACCAACATCAACCCCGCCGCTCACACCGACTATTCCACCACCTGCCGCACCGCTTACCGACAGCATATCAACATCATTTACCGCCGTTACACTGACACTTTGTTTGCCATTAGCGACACTTTGGTCAGCCGTATTAATTTTTGCGTCTTCCCCGATATAGGCCTGTGTTTTAGATTTGTCAATATTAACAGCTACCGCACCTGCTACGCCGGCATAAAGACCGCCGCCGCCGCTGGCTACTACATCGGTAATTCTTTCCTCACTTTGGGCATTAACAGACAAACCGCTGATATTTTTTTTCAGTTTATTACCATTGCTATCATATTTCCCTGTGTAAACAGTAAGCTGGTCATCAGCTAATTGAGCCTCAGCATCAACAATTGCAGCACTGCCGATGTAGGCAGCAGTATCTTTGTTTATTATCCCAGTACTAACAGAGCCGCCTACGCCGGCCGTACCTATGCCAATGCCTGCACCGCCTGCTATGCTGACCACGCTGGTATCATCTTGGGCACTTATAGCAAGATTATTTTTGGCTATAACCACAGCCTTGCTGCCAATAAACGCTTCGGTTTCATTTGTTATTACATTTGCTCCCACGGCACCGGCTACTCCGACTTCACCACTGGCACCAAGGGCAGCTGCTATGGATATCACTTCTTCTTTTGCGTACGCCTTGACTGCAATATCTTTTGCCGCTGCTACCTGCGCACCATCGTCAATATACGCTTTGGTTGTATTTTTCAGCATGGATACATCAGCACCAGCACCCACACCCGCAGCACCGGTGCCGACAGATCCTGCTCCATTTACTCCTAGGTTGAAGTAGTCACTACCTGCTGCTACTAATACAGATTGCTCGCTGGTGCCCACCCTCTGATTAATGTTGGCGTTCTTACCGACATAAGCATTGGTATTATTGGTTATCACATTGATACTGGCAGAACCGGTAGCCGCAACAGAACCCGAAGCACCCGCACCGATCGCTACCGTTCTTATCGTATTCTGGCTGGTAGCCGCCACAGCAACACCCTTAACCGTATTCGTTTTAACCGTAGCTTTCCGTTCTTTAACCAGCGCGCTGTCATCAAGACTTCCATTCCCATTGGTTGAGATACTTGGAACCTTAACGCTGTCTTCAGCGTAATCCTCATAGGTAATCGCAAAGGTACCATTTGCTACAGCTACGCCAGATCCCAGACCCTTGGCCTGCACATCAGCATAATCACCGATATAGGCTGCTGTATTTTTGGTAACGATATTTGCGTCAACCGATGCACCGATTCCGGCACTACCACCGTATGCTGCTGTACCAGCGATAAGATTTAAGGAACTATCATCATTGGCAGCCACCACCACACTACCGTCCACACTCACATCCGTTCTATTAGCAGCAGTATCACCTACGCGCCCTATATATGCCTGGGTAGTAGTATTCATTACCTGTACGTTGGCCGCCCCGGCAATACCTGCATCGCCGCCACCGGCTAAGCCACCAGCAAAGGAAGTCACATTTTCCGCTGATGAAGCGGAGACGATGACATTATTTTTGGCCGCAACTGCCGCACCAGAATCAACATAGGCCTCCGTATCCGTCGTAATTACTTCTGTGCTGTTCCCTGCTCCAATGCCTGCTGTATTACCAATAGCCAAGGCACCGGCCAACCCAGTCACATTGGTGGTATTGACTGATGTCACACTAACACTCTGAGCAGCACCCGCCCCCGTATTAACAGCGTTAATGACTGCGTCTTTACCGATATAGGCCTTACTTGTCTGGTTCAATACATTAACTGAAGTTGAACCAGCTACTCCTGCTGTTCCACCACCAGCCCCGCCAGCTGCCAGGGTAACTACCTCTTCAGCTGACTTAGCCGCTACTGCTAGACCGGCAATGGTTTTACCTTCAACCGTAATGCCAGCATTCAAGCCTTGCGCATTTATATTGGTATTATCACCAATATAGGCGCTTACCGTATTGTTCGTTGCAAGTACTGAGGCAGAAGCACCAAAGCCCACGCCGCTACTGCCACCGGCCAAAGCACCTGCTCCGGCAATAGAAGTAACATCAGCCTCGTCGTTTGAGGCAACAGCTATACTACCCTTGGTGTCAACTGCGGTACTGCCATACTGGCCACCGGCAATATATGCTTTAGTCGTATTGGTGAGGGCATTACCAGATGCAGAAAAAGTCCCGGCCATTGACCCTTTACTGGCACCGATGGCTGCAGATACTGCTCTTATTGTGCTTTCTTCCGCAGCCGCTACGCTGATATCACTTTCATTGTTAACGCCAGTTACCTGGGAGTTGTTAATATACGCTTCGGTGGTGTTATCCATCAGATTCACGGCAATAGATGCCCCGAAACCAGCTATACCTCCGTAGGAAACAGCACCGCCCACCGCTGTGATGGTGGCATTATCCTCCGCCGCAATGGTCATATCGTTAGCTGTACTAATCCTAGCATTATTGACATAGGCGGAAGTCGTGTTGTCAATCATATTTAAGCTGACTTGGCCTGCTATTGCCGATCCAGTTGGCGCAACTCCGCCACTGGCGGCAATGCTTACAATATCAGCATCATTTATCGCCTTTATGGCTAAAGCATCACTAGCAGCGGTGCCCGTCACTTCAATAGTTGCATTATTTGCATACGCCTGTGTAGTTTCATTTACCTTATTTAGCATAAATGCCCCAGCGATCCCTTTGGAACTGGGATCAGCATTGGCTGCCACCGCGACAGCTCCAGAGACAGCATAAATACCAGAGTCATTTTTTGCCTCAATGTTGCTGGTTTTGGCCTTAATTGTTGTGACTATGGGTGTTTCTGTTTCACTATTATCACCGGCAAAGGCTAGTGCCTTTTCGTCTGCAACATTGATTGAAACATTCCCCGCCGCGCTAAGGCCTGCCTGAGACTTATTACCAGATGCGTCATTGGTAAGTATGGATAGTTTTGCTTTAACCTTGGCCAAAGGATCTATCGCTGCTTCATCGGCAAACAAGTCACGGATATATTCAACGGGATCTTTATCTTTATCCTCAGTTGTTGGCTGTGTTGGTTTGTCCGCAGTCACACTACCGGCTAAAGATACGGTAACAATACCTCCTGCATTTTCGGCATTTACTCCCAGATTATTAGCCGCATTTAGTTTGCCGCTAACCGAAGCCTGAGTATCACGCGTAATATTGTTGTAGGCGATAGAAACACCAACCCCAACACTACTACTTTCCGTAACACCGCCGGCAGCATCAATATTGTAGATAGTATCGGTGGCTTTTACCCCTATATCGTTAGCTACGGTAATATCAGTAGCATTGATAATCTGGGCATAGGTGGTATCCTTTATCATATTAACTGTAGCCGTACCATTAAAGCCAATCTTATCGGCCTTACCACCTGCTGCCCCAATTGAAATGTTTTTGACATTGGTAGCAGCATCTACCATCAAATCATGAGCCTTTACTTTACTACCTGCATCAATATATGCTTTGGTACTATTGTCTTCAAGGGTAACCAGCACTGAACCGCCAACGCCTGATCCCCCACTTGTGCTGCCAAAAGCGCTTAGCATCGGGTCAGTCTTATCTCTTGCTCCTTTAATCATATCGTCAAGGGGCGATTTCAACATGCCAGAAAGATCAAGGGTGGTTATATTGGTCTTTGCCGTAACACTGAGATCGTTTTTCGATTGATCACTGTTAAAGGCAGTATCCTGGTTAATAAGGGCTCCCTTGCCAATATAAGCCTTGCTCTCATTTTTATAGTTCATGATATCAACCGATGCTGACGCTGTACCTACATCGCCATCGCTACTGGCCTGGGCCCAACTGGTAAACATGGCTTTATCCAAACCTAAATTTGAACTCAGAAAGGCATTGGAAAGATTGTCTACAACCTTGTCTGTATTTGCCCAATTATTCACAAAGGGAACATTGATAGTGGAACTTACACTTAGCTTCTGTTTGGCATCCACTACAGCATTATCACCAATATAGGCATTGGAGGTATTATTATAGCTACCATAAATAACTGCAGCCGATACACCAGCTGCCTTTTTATTTGCATCGGTGGGATTGTTTAATACACTATTTTCTTCACGCTGCTTTTGTTGGGCAATGGCAGCAGTTTTCATCACTTCAGTAACGTCAGAAGTGACCGTAATATCACCGAGAGACTGTACCGCATTGGCTACTGTACTTCCATCAGCCAAAGTAGCCTTGCCAGAGCTGGTAATTTTAGCATTGGCATTGTCCTCCGACAAGGTAATGGCTACCGCTCCCGTAATCCCTACTGACGGGGGAACAGATTTGGGAGGCTGGCCTAAGCCTAATTTTCCCTTTGCCCAAGTGCCGAAAGAATTGGATATCCAGTCAACAGCCAAATCCAGCCCTGAACCAGGCTCTCCATCACCAACACTAGCTTCCGACCATGTGTTATTTTGCACCGTGTCTACCTTGGCATCCACGGCGACACTACCAGCTTTCACCTTGCCAGCAATTTCAGCATTGGCATTCACATCCGAATCACTAATTGCTACGCCAGCCGAAAAATATCCCCCGGCAGCTGCTGCCGATGCTGCAACAGTCATGTCCTTAATACTATTAGCTTTGACATCAAGTACCCCAGCAGCATCAATACTAGCACCTGCCCCCACTACGGCAGAAGCATTGGATGTCATGTTAGCATAGCTCACCATCATGTTTAGCGGTGTCAGACCGGCTACGACGGGTATGGACTTAGTATTTAGATTTATGGTATTTTTGGTAGCTGCCAGTACATCCACATTGCCACCAGCCTTAATTGCAGCACCACTGTTAATATTGGTTAATGCCTGGGCATCGGAAAAGGCAACTCCGGCACCTCCAACAACAGAAAGCAGCATCGATTTAACTGCTGATGATGCTACCGTACTGACCATTACATCCTTGTCAGCCTCGATTTTGGCCTTATCATCAATAGTTACCTCAGCCTTGGCATGTACGTTAGTCACGGATACGCCTACTCGCAAATTACCTAAAGTACTGACTAGACTGTTACTGCTATTTTTCAGTTCTTCTAATGAAGCTGTATTACTAGGATCATTGAGGTCATTGAAGGTCGGACTATCTGAGGCATCATTTTTAGCCACGGCCTGAATAGTAACGCTGTTGCCCTTAATCGTTGCATCAGTCACTGTTACCTTAGCATCTGGTCCAGTCATCGCCCAAGCAAACAGTTGATCCTGACTGGAGGCAACAATCGATACATCACCACTAGTCCCCTTAGCACCTGTTCCTGAAGCATCAATTACCCCTTTATTGATATCAATATTGGCTTTATCCTTATACGTCGTATGATTGACTGTCATGCTCACGTTCCCTGCATTGCCTACACCTGTGGCCGTTCCGCTTTTGATCTCAGCCTGGGAACTATTCTCTTTCACTTTTCGTGTCGAGATCACGGCATCATTATTGACCGTAATGCTATCAATAGCCTTCACATCCAAACTTGCTCCGCCGGTTAGAATATTGCCGCTTAGTGTCACGGTTGGAGCAAAAACACTCACAACATCACTGGTTGAAGTGGAATGAGCACTGATGGTTCCGGTATTGATAAAACTATCTCCTGCACCAATAACAATAGTGCCATTTTCCACATTAACCTTTGTTCCATACTGCAAATCATTTGCATTGACTATATCAGAAAAATCCACGTTACGGCTGCTAAAGGCAGCACCAGTCTGAATAACCCCGTTATTAGCCACTGTTTTACCAAATAGGGTTGTACCGGTTATAGTATTAATCTTTCCCTTTATGGTAATGTCACCGCTAGGTATACCCGTTGGGATACTGGCAATTGACATTTCTGGATTAATTTGATTTGCGAATAAAGGGTTTGAAGCATTAAGCGTTAAATTGCCCACATTGACCACACCAGTGGTCCCCACCATTATACCGCTGGGATTAAGCAGATATACATTGCCACCAATTTTACCGTCTTTTATGCCATTTAGCATACCATCAATGGTTGTTACATTTCCCCCGTTAACATAATTAAGCAGGTTGGTGGCCGTTTTTGTATTTTGGAGGTTGGAAAAGTACAAATTGACAATATCACCCTGGGTTACATTAAAATCCTTAAAGGAGTTAAATGCATTTACGCCGTTAGCGCTAAAAGTATCTGTATGTATATTGGTAACATTGCTTACAATGTCTACCTGAGTAGCTGTTTTATTGTCAGTGGTGATATTGCTGGCGGCGTAAACACTATCCAAGCTCATCCCACTGCCCAACAATTGCATTGCTACGATACTTGCCGCAATTTGTTTGGTTATATTCTTACGTCTTGCTATAAAGTTATATACCTTGCCTCTAGTTTTTTTGCGACCTCTCACTAAATTAATCCGTGCCATACTTTGCCATGGGGGTTTTTCACAGTTCCAGGCACGTTGCCATGTCCTTTGCATACTAGCCATTGTCTTTCCTCCTCATAAAACTTTTCCTATCCACTATTGTTAAAAATTAATTGCACATATATGTCTTAAGTAAATTTATATAAAATGTCCGGAAAAAAACGGACATGTTTATTTTGAAATCAAATTTATGCTTCATTAAAAACATAGGAATATACATCAATTTATATAAATGAATTTAATACAGTATATCCCACCTACCAGTAGAATATGTCCTCCATCGGTTGTGCCAAGTGAGGCAACTATAAACTTTCACATCATCCAACTTAAAAGAATAATTTGCTTTAATCATAAAGTGAATTATTCTTTTTAGATACTATACTAAAGTATAATTTTACCAATTATACTTTTTGATTCTATCTATATGATGTAGCTAATCAACATGCGCAGAAGGGCAAAAAAAGCAGCCCTTAGTCATTCTTTTGACTTAGGGCCGATTTTTTTGAGTAACTAAAATCTAATTCATTCTTCCTTCAGTAACTGTCTTAGCTCTTCGCCATCCAACTTTTCTCGCTCTAATAGTGTAGTCGCAATAAGGTGCAGCTTATGAAGATTCGTTTTGATTATTTCTTCGGCTTTTCCACAAGCGTCCTCAAGTATCCGGTGTATTTCTTTATCTATAGTATAATCTACTTCCTGGCTATTATTGGGACCGCGAGCAATATCACGACCCAAAAAGACCTGTTCCTTAGATCGTGAAAGAGCGACTGGCCCCAATATCTCACTCATGCCGTATTCGCAGACCATTTTACGTGCAAGATCGGTGGCCTGTATTAGGTCATTATGGACTCCCGTGCTTGTTTCATTAAATATCAGGATTTCAGATACTCGCCCCCCCATTAGGATCTTAATCTGATCGAAAATTTCCGACCTAGTAAAATAACAGCGATCTTCTTTAGGCAGAGTAAGAGTATACCCACCAGCCTCGCCCCGCGGAATAATGGACACCCTATGAATCGGGTCGGCGTGCCTCAAGAGCATTCCTACTAAAACATGACCGGCCTCGTGGTACGCAGTAAGTTTCTTATCTCTTGCGTTAATAAAACGGCTTTTGCGCTCCGGTCCAGCCACTACGCGTTCCACCGCTTCTTCCAGGTCGTACATCTCTATACACGTTTTACCTTGGCGTGCAGCAAGAATTGCAGCTTCATTCACCACATTACTGAGATCAGCACCTGTAAAACCAGGGGTGCGGCGGGCCAAGACTTCAAGATCCATTTTATCTGCTAAAGGCTTACTTCTAGTATGCACTTTTAATATGCCAAGGCGCCCTTTAAGATCTGGACGATCAACTACGATCTGGCGGTCAAACCTTCCTGGGCGCAAAAGTGCTGGATCAAGAATATCTGTTCGATTGGTAGCTGCAATAACAAAGACACCTTTATTAGCACCGAATCCATCCATTTCTACTAGCAATTGGTTGAGTGTTTGTTCGCGTTCATCATTTCCGCCACCCACACCTGCCCCACGCTGCCGCCCAACTGCATCAATCTCGTCAATGAAGATGATACATGGTGCCTTCTTCCGAGCTTCCTTAAACAAATCTCGGACCCGTGAAGCGCCAACACCAACAAACATTTCCACAAACTCCGAACCGCTGATGTTTAAGAAAGGTACTCCTGCCTCACCTGCTAGTGCCTTTGCCAATAGTGTCTTTCCTGTACCTGGAGGGCCGTATAGCAGCACACCTTTAGGAATGCGAGCACCCAAATTATCAAATTTTTTGGGATGCTTGATAAACTCTAAAATTTCTTTCAATTCCTGCTTGGCTTCATCAGCACCTTCCACATCTTTGAAGGTAATGCTACTTCTATGTTTACTACGTAAATTCCCTTGATCCCCATGGTTTGGTACATCCGACTTTTTACCATTTTGTATTTGCTTCATTATAAAAAGCCAATCGCCAATCGAGAGCAACATAGGCAGATTGGCTATGGCCATTGCTGGAACAGTGGCATTAAGCGCCAGTTGCTTAAATCGTTTAAGGATAAATCTAGAATTTATCACCATAAGACTCCTTTCATCTATTATGTCATAATATTTTATGCGCGCCATCAGCCCATGTTACAATTAAAGAAATTCGGGGACATTCCTAATGTCACTTTATTCCATGTGACATATTAGGAACGTCCCCGTAAAAATAAATAACAGACTAATTGATAATTGGTCTACTGTTTTTTCTAGGAAGATGCTTACCCTTATCAAATTTAGTAAAAGAGTCATCACTCAGTAATTCGGAACATCCTTGGATATCATCTAGCATCTTACTGATATAGAGGTTACTATCATTTTTCCCTCCAGACCATTCCTACGTTTCAATTTCTTTATCTTAGTTAATCCGATTACTGATAATTTAAGCTTAACTAAATAAAAGAATGAGATGATAATAATGTACAAGTACTGTTTATGCGGGGAGGAAAAGCGCTATGCTGGTATTAGGAAGAAAACCTGGAGAATACGTTATGATCGGAAAAGATATTATGGTCAAGGTCGTCAAAAGTGATGAAGGAGACTTACGACTGGCAATAGATGCACCAAAATCCATCAATATTATCCGTGGGGAGATCTATGAAGATAAGTTTAAGTATGTGCAAGAAGAAGAACTTATGAGAATTTAACTTATGCCAAACCCTTATATAGGGAAAAATTTAGTCATTCTTATTCGATGGAGGTGCTATTTTGTCCACAAAGATTATCCCATTTCCTACACAAGTCGAAAGCCCTTTGGAGGAACTAGATAGACATATACGAACATATCTAGCCGAGATAACAGTAGATCGGGATTTTATAAATTGTATTGCTAACCGAATGAGATTTTTTATCGAGAACTATGCCACTAAATCCTTCCAAGGAAATTTCAATTTGATAGTTCCGCCAAATCTTTCCCGCGAACAAGCTGATGCTCTTGTATTATCCATAGAAGAGGGTGTTCAAAAAAATGCTAAAGAGGTGCAGGAGATGGTGAGGAAAATTATCATGGAGAGACTTCATCTTGAAATCGAAATCTATATAAGCCAGAAAGATATAAAATATCGGCTATGTTAAAAGCAGAAAAGGTTACCTTGTACTAGGTAACCTTTTCTGCTTCCAACATATCTCAATTCGCGATTTTTGAAATATTACTTTTCTGTAAGTAATAGCCAATTCCTCGTACCGTTTTCAAATTGGCTATGTTAATCTTTTTGCGCAAGTAATGAATATATATGTTAATTGTACTTTCTTCTGCATCGGAATTGTAACCCCATACCTTTTCTATGATCCTTTGTTTGGTAACAACTTGACCCTGGTTGCGTATTAATAGTTCTAAAAGTTGTGATTCTTTTAACGTTAACTGAATTGCCCTGCCTTTTTTCGTTACTTGAGCACGCTGGGGATCAAATATAATATCATCAAAAATTAAGATATTATCCACAATATCTCTGTTTTTTCTACGGGCTAGGGCGTGCAATCTTGCTACTAATTCTACAGTGAAGAATGGTTTCACCAAATAATCGTCAGCACCAGCATTTAAACCTTCTACCCGATCGTCAGGGGTATCCTTGGCTGTTAGAAAGAGGACAGGAGTATTATATCCCAATTTACGAAATTCCTTCAACAGGGAAATACCATCTAAATAGGGCAACATACGATCCAAAATGATAATGTCGTAGACTCCTGTACAGGCCATTTCGATGCCTGTTTCACCATCCATAGCAACATCGACTACAAAGCCATTCTTCTTTAACAAATACGACAGTGCTTCAACTAATTTACTCTCGTCATCTACCAGTAATAGTTTCATTCAAAACACCCTTTGAGACCACAACCTTGTGTAAAATTATCCATCCTTGGACATTTCTATACCTTATTCTGACATATTATTATTTAGCTTTTATTTAGTTTTAATAATAATGTATTAAAATTTAACTAAATCTTATTTTTTTATGTGAACTCGTTTAGTTAAAACCAGACATCGAGACTTCAATGGGAGATTCTACTCTTTCTGAAGTAATGGAGAATACCCCCACTTCTAGAAGTGGGGGCATCGAATTAAGATATAACACATTCCATTCTTGATAATACTTGCAGTATACTACTATACTCTACCAATTCTTGCCTTCCTACTATTGTAAACCATTAACATTGGAATTTTCTTTTTAAAAAACATCCTTTTTTTAAAAAAATCGATAATAATGAATTATTTTCGTCATTTACTAAATAAAAACTTAATATTTCCCTTCGAATACTAGATTGAGTGAACAAGAAAGGAGGCACTTACCACGGAATGGGGGGTAATTCATTTCGATAAATTACTTCCAATTAGAAAGTAGAGCCATTTAGTAACGTTTAATGTAAAAATGGTGCACGGAAGCTAAATTTTTTTTCAAAATCAAGGAGGAATAATTATGTCAATGGTAATTAGTACAAATATGTCCGCTTTAAACACTTCGAACCTGTTAAGTAAAAACACTGGGCTCATGAATTCATCTCTGGAAAAACTATCCTCGGGTTATGCTATTAATAGTGCAGCCGATGATGCAGCTGGACTTGCCATCTCGGAAAAAATGCGTGGTCAGATTCGTGGCCTCGACCAAGCCAGTAGTAACTCTCAGGATGCCATTTCCTTAGTCCAAACCGCTGATGGTGCCCTAGATGAAACGAACTCCATCCTAGAACGCATGCGGGAACTAGCTGTAAAGGCTTCCTCAGATACCTTAACCGATGATGACAGAACCGCCATTCAAGATGAAACGGACCAACTCCGTCAGGAAATAGATCGCATTTCCAATGACACGGAGTTTAACACCAAGAAATTACTCAATGGTAACAGCGGTTCTACGACTTCTGTATCTGGCACAAATTCAGCAGCCATTGATACTTCCAAGACGGTTGCCGGAAATACTACAGCAACAGGTGATTATACGGTTAATTACACCAAAGTTGCAACCCAAGCAACTACAGCTCTTACTACCGCATCCACTGCTGGGATTACGGGCGCTACTGCTGATACAAGTGCTTATGCAGGGGATATTTCAATTAACGGAACAACCATAACCATTGCATCTGGTGACACCTTAGAAGGGGTTCTTGATAAAATTAATGCCCAATCAGTTACTACTGGCGTAACTGCCACATTAGATACAACTGACACTGCTAACCAATTCATTAAATTAAGTGCTACTACCTATGGTAGCGATTCTGAAATTACATTAGCTGCTGATAATAAAACACTAACAGAACTGTTTAATGCAACAACAAGCAATACTGCAACAAGTGTTACTGCTACAGGTACAGACGCAGCAGGTACAATTAATGGAGCAGCCGCTACTGCCAAAGGCAATTCATTAACAGCTTTCGACCTCACTGTTACTGGTGACGATGCAAAATTGGCTGCACTTAATACGCCTTATGCTAGTGCAACTGCTCTTGTGGCGTCTACTGCTGCTACTGCTGCTACTGATTTGGCTGATTTAGTCACAAAACTAGGTGCATCCGTAGCTACAACAGCTACAGCTGACAATGGAGCAGCGACTGCTTATACTACTGCGCTTGCAGGTGGCAATGCTGCTACTATAGCTGCTGCGACTGCAGCTTTGTATACTACAGCTGCAGCTTCCGATGATGCAACAGTAGTAACTGCAGGAACAACTTCTGCAACATCCACTACTGCAGCTACTGCTGCAACTACTGCTTTGGCAGCGCTTGGTCCTGTAGCGACTGCTGAAGTTGACGTAGACGCTACAAGTGCTCTTACCTTCCAGATCGGCGCAAATTCCAAGCAGACAATGACCATTTCTCTAAACGATATGGATGCTAACGCCCTAGGAGTTGCAGGCGCAACTTCGACAACAGGTATTGATCTAAGCAGTGTGAGTAGTGCTACTGATGCAATCACAACAATTGATGCCGCTATTAAGAGAGTTTCTTCCGAACGTTCTAACTTAGGTGCGGTCCAGAACAGTTTAGAAAGCAATATTAATAATCTGGACACTGAAAGTGAAAACTTGACTTCTGCTGAATCCAATATCCGTGATACGGATATGGCCTCAGAAATGGCAGAATACACCAAACTAAGCGTAATTACTCAAGCTGCGACTGCTATGTTGGCAAAAGCCAACCAACAACCACAGCAAGTATTGAGTCTGTTACAATAATATAAGAAAATACTAAGGCTTCTGCTAAGTTCTCAGACTTGACAGAAGCCTTAGCCATTCTTACTTGTCATTAGAAGTATTATCCTCTTTGATGACCTAAAGAATAAAGGGTTGCCTCAAAAAAATGAGGCAACCCTTTATTCTTTATATATTACTTCCCTACTGCTTTCTCCACACGTACCAGCTTCATGGCTTGGAACCAGGTGTCACGAAATTCCACCAAAAATCTTTTTGCTTCTTCTAGTTGAGCCTTATCCTTTTTGATATTGCCCTGAATTAAGCAATGTAATATATATTCGTCAATTAATAGCCATTTTTTAGAAATCTCTTGTTTCATATCCATTGTTACCATAAATTCACGCACGATATTCTGTGCCCGCATATTCGCAGTATGTGCCTTTCCTAGCTCCTTCTTGTCAATAGCCAGAATGCTTTCTGTAACAAAGCGGATGGCTCCATTGTATAGCATCAGCGTCAATTCTTCTGGCGATGCGGTCATGATTTGTTGTCTTTTATAGGCATTGGCAGTATTGGTAGCATTCATGGATATTCCCCCTCGTACCTCAAATTTGATGCAATCTCTGTAATGTACTCTATCTTGCAACCTTAGCAATTATACGAATTGCGCTACATCATGACAAAACTAGCAGGCAATCTATACTTTCTTGTCCAAGAAAATACCAACATACTCCCTTATTCTAGCTACCATATCTAACAGTTCATGTGCCGGACATTCTTTGAGAATTTTGTGAGTTTTTCTGTCCTCAACCTGTACCATTAAGGTACTTGTTTTCGTATGCAATAGAAATTGAATATCAGTATTCATCGATTGCATAAAATTATTTAATTCATTGGTAACATTTTCTAAGTCCTTTTTATCGGCAGTAGTTTCCTTATTTTGTTTGTTTTTTACATCTTTTACAGCATTTATTATAGACTCATTCTTACCTGTTATATCTGATTGCATGTTAACTGGCTTAACTGTCCCTGGAAATGTTGAAGCTACACCACTATTACTCCCAATGTCCAAACCATTACACCCACCCTTCGTATTTTTACCTACGAATATCTACTTAAGTCAAAATAAACTCTTTCCGTATTCCTCATCCTCTTTCATTAATGCGGCTTCCCCGCCCCACTACAGCCCAAGGATTAATATACTGATTTTTGACTTGCTGCTGAACTTTACGATTTCTTAACTCAGCTGCAATACGGGCCTTTTCAGTAATCGCCTCTTGCAAGACTTGCTTGCTGCGCTCGATGATTGCCTGCTCCCTATTGGTAATATCCTGAATCATTGGCCTTAAGCCCTGCGCTTCTTTCCAGGCTTGCTCCCTTGCTAATTCTATATTGATGGCTACCAGTTCATCAATGAGCGCATCTCTTTCTCTAAGCACCCGCCCTAGGCCTCGCATTTCTCCCTTATGAATAAAACGGCACTGGGTTTCAGTCTTGGCGGCAATTTTTTCAAGGATGTCCCTTTTTCTAATTAAGTAACCACTTGCTATTTCCCACTGCTCCATCTTCTCTCACTCCTTGAAACGATCTGGATTAGTCATTTAGCTGTCACTAGAAATGTAGGATGTCAAGGCGGAAAGTTTTGAATTCATGGTATTAATATAGGTTTCCAAGGTTGAGTATTTGGTATAAAGCTTGTCTTCAAAGTCATCCAGTCGATCTTTTTCGTCATCGAGCTGAGCGTTATATTTATCAAGAAGTGTGCTCAGGGCGTTATCATTTTCCGTAGCATCGCTCTCAACGCCAGCTTTTTCTAACAAGGTGCCTTTATTGCCACTGCTATCCCTAATTGTTGAAATATTTTTCTGCAGGGTATCGTAAAAACGGTAGGCAACGCCTTCTTCCTTGTACCTAGTACTCAAATCACGCGCTGATAAAGAACGTACAACCGTAGTTCCTGCAAGGGACTTGCCAGCAGATGTGGTGGAGGTAGCCTGCTTGGTAAAAAGATTCATAATGGCTTCCGGGTCACTGCCAATGGCATCCTTCAATGTATCTTCGTCAATATATAGTTTACCTTGTTCATCATAGGTACCGCTGGTTATGCCAATGCTAGAAAGACTGATTGTCTGGCCAGAGACAGAATCAATCAAGGATGACCGCAAGCTACTTAATAAGCTTTTTAACGTGGAATCACCGGACAATAGCCCTACCTTTGCCTTGGTTTCCCAAGCAGTAATCTCGTCTGTAGTCATTTCTTCTTTTTCGTCGTCAGTAAGTGGCAGATAGTCTGAATCATAGGTTGCATCGATGGTAGCGTTGATGGTCCCAATTAACGTATTATAATCATCTACAAAACTACTGATGGTGTCATAAACCCCATCAGTATCTTGGGTTACACTGACAGTGGCATCAGCTGTTGTTGTCTGATTTAAATTATAGGTCACTCCATCGATGGTCATGCTGTTGGAGCTACGGGTCAATGTCTGGCCGTCTACCGTTACCTTGGCATCTAAACCGGTAGTGGACTTATCCAAAAGCACTACTAAGAAGTTGCTGTCCCCTCCCTCGGTCACTACTAAAGAATTGCCAGCGCCTGTACCGGTGGCGGTCATTACCAACTTACCCGTAATGGTGTCATATTTCATCGTGGCTCCGGTATTACTTTTGTTGACCTTGGATATCATTTCAGAGAGCTTATCGTCTTGATCAAAGGTTAATGTCGTACCATTGATCGTCAATTCGATCTGTCCATCATTATTAAATGCCAAGGCTGTAGAAGAACTTAATTGACTGGCAATCGTCCCTAAGGCATCAGAGGTGTTCAAACGGTTAGAAAGGATTGCGCTAGTGCCGAAGCCGAGATGGGCTAAGCCGCTGGTACCTGAAGTAGGGTCACTGATGCTAATCGCCTGTACACCGTCATCGGCAGCTGTCATCACTAGATGTCCAGCATCTTCACTCACAGTAACCTTGCCCTCACCGACAGCATCATCGATCGCTGTTTGCAAGGTTGCCAGATCCGTCACATTATCAAGGCTGACGGTCCGTTTGGTACCATCAAGGGTCATGATAAAGCTTTCGCCACTGAGACTTTTATAATCTGCTACTGCCGAACCTTGTATATCCTTTGAAACGCTGGCGCTACTTGCGAGGGTGGCTTTTGTAGCCAGTTGATCTACTTGAATCGTATGGTTCCCCCCAGTGGCAGCGCTGGTGTAAGTCGCCGTAACTGCACTGTCGCTACTGGTGACCTTGTACTTTATATAACTACTCGAGCTCAGCAGGCTACTGGATGAGGTTGTATCGAAATACTTACTGCAAAAATCTTGAATATCAGCGATGATGTCACGATATGCTGTCTGTGTCCATTCCAGCTTTTGTGTTTTTTGTTCCAATTTATTTAACTTTTTTGCCTTTTCGGCAGTCATCAGTTGCTCAACGATGGAATCCACGTCAAGGCCGGAAGACAAGCCAGTAACCCTGGTCGTTCCATTGACCGTATTTGTTGATACACTGGACATTTACATGCCTCCTTCTTATACCAATTATCCTATATAATCAATCAGCGTCTTGGAAATCACCTTAGACCCGACTGCAAGGGATGCTTCATAAGTATACTGAGCGCTGGTTTGTTCCGTAATGGATTCAGCCACATCCACATCTTCATTTTCACTCATAAGGGTCTTATAGGCTGTATATGCATTTCCTAGGCTAGTAGATACAGTGCTCACCTTATCCATACGAGCCCCTAAGGTGGCTTGGGATACCAGCATACGGTTATAATCCGTGTTCAGCTCGTCAAGTAAATCAGTTAAATCCAATGAATTGGTTGTCACTGTCACGTTACCTGACGAGTCTAGGCCAGCGGTCTTATAGCTGGTATCCCCGTTCAGTGCGAGCAGTATTTTATCAAAGGTATCGAAGAGATTACTACCAGTTCCTTCACCGATAACGTCCTGTCCTTCAATATTAACAGTAACCTCACTACTAAAGCCGATATTGTAATTAATGTCTTGGTCTGTATTAGAAACAGCCGCCGCTAACGTATCAGAAGTATTCTTAGCAGCTGCAGCCGCATCTGCTAACGTAGTATTAGTAGGATCAGTAGCAGCATTAGCCTTAGCTGTCGCATAGTCAGTCTTAGCAGTAGCAGCTGCATCCTTTAACGTCGTAGTACCACCATAAGTAGCAACAGCCGACGCTAACGTATCAGAAATAGCCTTAGCTGTGGCAGCCTTAGTAGCTAAGATAGTATCAGTAGGAGCATTATCTGCAGCCGTCTGAGCAGCCGTAGCATTAGCAGTAATAGTCAAAGCAACATTATTTAAAGAGTCATAGACAGTATCGGAGTTGCTGGTATAGAAAGATATGATATCGTCGTCATCTATAGCAGTTGAGACCACACCACCAAGACTCAAGTAATCCCCCTTAAATGTCACACTGTCACCAATAGCAGTAGACACAGAGGCATAGGGTGCCTCACTCGTGCTGTAACCACCAAAAATATAACGTCCAGCATAGGTACTATTCATAATCGAAATAGCCTGATCTCGCAAGGTTTTGATACTTGTTTTGATACCTTCACGGTCATTATCGTTTAAAGTATCGCTGGATGCCTGAGTCACCAATTCCTGCACGTTTTGGATAACGTCACTCAAGTCGCTCAAAGCCGAATCCGTCGCCTTCTGCCAGCCTGTGGCGGCTTTCACGTTATCTTGGTATTGTGCGATCTGAGAAACATAGCTACGGTAGGTTACCGCTCGCGTGGCCACCACTGGATCATCGGAAGCCAACTGAATCTTTTGTTGAGAGGATTGGCGTTTATTCGCCGCTGCCAGTCGATTTGCCGCCTTGTTAATATTTTCTAGAGCGTTTGCCGTTAACATACTATTGGTTATGCGCAAAAAAAGCCCTCCTTTCTAATCGTCTACCATGTTGAGGGTAGTTTGATAGATTTCATTCCAGGTGCTAACCATCGTAGCCGATGCATCATAAGCCGATTGATATCTAGTTAGATTAATCGTCTCCTCGTCGCTAGAAACCCCGGACACAGAAGCACGACTGGTGTCAATGTAGGTTGCACGGGCACTTGTACGGCTGTATTCAGTTGTTGCATAGGCGCTGGCTGTACTGACGGTGGCGACAATCCGATTGTATAAATCTTTAACTGTAGAGTTACCAGAAATATCTAGATCCTCACATATACTGATAATGGCATCAAGATTCTCAGCATTTCCGTCCCCACCAACTGTGGAAGATGCTGCAATTTTATTGATATCATTTTGAATGTCCTTTGATACCGTTATATTAGCCGCTGTAATTTTTTGGTATACACCATCCACATCCGTGCCACTCGCCATCAAATCTGCTGAGGATAAATCATCATAGGAAAAGAAGCGGATATCGGTCGTATCATCCAGACCTACCCCATCAGCATGACCATTGTAGTCGGTGGTGCCAACGGTAACACCTTCATTGAAGGCTTGGGCAAAGGTCCGTGTAAATTCATCTAACTGACTAATATAGTAGGGTATCCCTTTATTTTCCGAACTGTTACCATCCCGAATCTCAAGGTATCCCTTTAGTGCGCCAGAATCACTTGCGTCGAAATCTTTTCCCGTATCTGCCCAGCGGATGCCATACATACCATACTGATTGCTATCCCTATCGGTAACGGTATAACATTCCAGTTCTTTAGCCTTATCACCCTTTACCAGGGTCGCCCCTCCAACGGTAATAGTAAGGTAGCCCTCATTGCTTTCGGTTACCTTGATACCAACTAACCCGGAAAGTTCATCAACCAATACGCACCGCTGATCCTCTAATTCATTCGTCGAAGCACCTGAAGCTGTGGCCACAGAAATCTGCTTGTTCAAAGCGGCAATCTGCGTTGCATAGGAGTTGATCTGATCCACTGCTGTTTTTACATCACTGTTGATATCACTACGTAATGCAGTCAAGCTAGCAGAAGCTTCATTAAGAGTATCACAAAGGTTATTCGCTTCTTCCAACACCACAGCCCTAGCTGCTGTATCACTCGGATCAGTCGCCAAAGTCTCTAGATCCCCATAAAAGTCATCCAAGGCTGTACTGATGGTACTTGTATCCGTACTACCGAAAACAGCCTCTACTTGTTCCAAATAAGTAGACTTAGCCTGACATGCACTTGCTGTGCTATTTTCCTGCCAATACTTTTGGTCAAGGCGAAAACTTCGTACCCTATCCACAGAAGTAACCTCTGTCCCAGAACCAACCAAGCTGCTACTGTAGACCGCCGCTGGACCAATAGATGTCTGGCTCACCACTTGCCTTGAATATCCAGTTGTATCGATATTACTCATATTATTAGTGGTCGTCGCTAAGCCGACCAGACTGGCAGACAAGCCACGATTGGCAATACTAAGCCCCATAAAAGTTGAAGCCATCTCACTACCTCCTCATTCTAGCCAATTTCCGAAATCAAATCGCCAATCAAGCCATCAATCGTATTCATCACTCTAGCGCTGGCAGCATAGGCATTTTGAAAAATAATCATGTTCGACATCTCCTCATCTATGGAAATGCTGGAAACTGACTGTCTCTGGTTGTCTATCTGGGTGGTCAAGGCTGCTTGAGTTGTATAACTAGTCGCCGCTGTATCACCAGCAGTCCCTAGCCAGGAAGTTACTGCCGCATAAAATTGGGTAATGTTAAGAGACAAGCCGCTACTCTTATAGCAAGTAGTATCGCTATCCAAATCGCAAATTTCATCAGCAATAGTATTGTCACCGCTTCCTTTGTTGGCAGAGGCAACTACCTTATCCGAATCAGCTAGCAGTACAGGATTAACCTGCATATTACTAATACTTAATGGCTGACTGGTATCGATAGCAGTAAAAAAACCCAGACCAGCATCGCCATTAAGATCCACACCTGAGCTACTCAAGGAATTAATCTTAATTGCCAGGGTAGTAATCAAGTCATTGAGGGCGTGCCGCATAGTGCTAATTGAACTAGTTGCACTTGTAGTAAAATTATAAGGAATGTCCTTTGCGTCTATGGTTTCATAGCCAGTTTGATCTGCATCTTCCAAATAAGCCTTTATACTCCCACTAGTAATCTTGGCTACGCCCCCCGAATCAGCCCACTTTACCGTTAGCGGATCACTGGCCGCCCCAGTTCCTTCCACAATCAGTGTATGAGTCTTATCCCCATTCACCAGTGTTGATCCACCTAACGTGACTTTTAATGTTCCATTGGATTCAGCAACATTAATACTGGCTAAGGCAGACATCTGATCCAAGAGAGCATCACGCTGATCCCGTAGGTAGCTGGCCTCGCCACCCCCTGCCTCTGCCTGAGTAATTTGCTTATTCAAGTCCGCAACTCCCTTGGCAAGTTCATTGAGACTGTCTACGCCATCTTTGACTCCAGTTACAGCATCTGCCTGTAGTTGTTGTAATTGCTCGTCCAAATCGGTTAGCATACTGACCAAATCAGTACCAGCTGATGTAACCCCTGTTCGCGCACTTTCAGAACTGGGATCGGTAGACAATGCTTCCCATGCATCGAAGAAGGCCCCTAGCGTATCTTCCACACCAGAAGTAGTCGTATCATATTCGCTTAATATCTTATCCATATATTCAAAATTTCCACTTTTTACCGACATATAAGTGGATGTAGCATTCTGCGTACGATACGTGTTGTCTAGGAATATATCCCGAGAACGCATAATTGATGCCACGCTTACACCATCCCCTGTAGATGTCCCGCTCGCCTGAACCGTATTTAGTTCAGCACTGCTCACTTGCACCTTTGAAGCTCCCGCGGTATCTACATTAGCAAGATTAGTACTTGTTGTTGCTAGCGCCGCCTGGTTCACATACATTCCCGAATAAGCAACGCTATATATGCCGAAAGTTGACCCCATATGCGCACCTCCTTTAATATATAATAAATGACAGGCCGACTGCGCTGTGTATAATCCCGCTAGCCGGCTATTGACATCAAATTGCTATGTTATTTCTATTACCCCACCATATTGATGAGGGACTGCAACATATCATCAGCAGTGGAAACAACTTTAGTATTAGCCTGATAAGCACGCTGGCTGATCATCATGGCACTAAACTGGGCCGCCAAATCCACGTTAGATAACTCCAGAGCATAGGATGTCATCGTCCCCGATCCGCCTGTGCCAGCAACTACAGTACTATAATCCCCGGAACTGACACCAGCAGCATAAAGATTCCCCCCCACCTTTTCCAGTCCTTGGGCATTCTGAAACACAGCCAAAGCAATTTGGGCTATTGACTGTTTTTGCCCATTACTATAGGTACCGACAATCGTTCCATTTGAAGAAATACTATAACTACTCAGTGTTCCCGATACATACCCATCAGCGTCGCCGCTCAAGGTTGCACTGCTATTGCTGGTAGTCGTAATTGCGGATAGGTCCAGTTCAACATTAACTGCATTGGTACCGCCAGTCTTTGATGCTACGGTAATTGCCGGAGTAGAATCAAAAGTCAAGGTGGTACCTGTAGCGACTGCAAAGGTGGACGAGCCTTCTGTAAGGGTCGTCGGTGCGGCTAAAGTGACCGTTCCAGAGGAGGTTTTAAAGATAGCTGAGCCATCCGTTGATGTTGTTGTATAGGTAGTACCGTCTGGGTCTGTCAACGTGACGTCATATTTTCCAGTACCAGCCGTCGACGCCGCTACAGCAACAGTGTAATTACCTGCCGTCAAGCCAGTAGTGACACTAATATCACTATAACCAGTATTGGCATCAGCGATTGTCGCTGTAAGGGGGGTGACAGAAGTAACCATTTTACCGTTTGAGTCAAAAGCAACATAGCCACTGGAAGGACTTATCGTTGTACCCGTAGCACTAGCTTCCCAGTACCAACTGGTTGTCGTACCATCCGTAGCACATTTTTTCCAATTGACCCCAACCTCGTTAGTGTTGCCTTGTTCATCCATAACATCAATTGATGTTGTCGCGTCCCAAGTTAGATTGGCTGTATCACCAATATTCTGTAGTGTAGCGCCAGTCACCACATCAGCCCCGGAGTCAACAACACCTGTAACGTTAGCAGAAGTAGTGGCTTTGGCTGCCATAACCTTTTTATTCCCACTGTAATTATCGCTATAAATGTTAATTGCCTCTACAGTGCCATTCGTATTGACAACTTTATTACCAGCAGCATCGAGAGTATATGACTCCCAACCACAAACTTTATTGCCGTCTACATTTAAATTCCCATCCTCATCAACACTTAAATTACCAGCTCGAGTGAACTGATATTCCCCATCCGTACCGCCCGCTACAATAAAGTAGCCTGCGCCACTAAGGGCCACATCAGTAGAATTACTAGTTGCCGAAGTGCTGCCTACTGTTAGATCTGTACTAATGCTACCGACACTGGTTCCCAGCCCAACCTGTGCTGCGTTGGTGCCACCAGTAGTTGCGGTAGCAGCGGAACCAGATCTAATAGTCTGGCTGAGTAGATCAGTGAAACTAACCGTCTGTGATTTGTAGGCGGTAGTGTTAACATTGGAGATATTATTAGCGATTACGTCGAGAGCCTTCTGTTGGCCGTTGATCCCCGTTACCGCGGAAGATAATGCATTCATCAGAGCCATAGAAAAAATCCTCCTAAATTACTGTTTCATCTCTAAGTACTATTTCATCTCTCATTCAGAAATAGCGAATAACCTCCCTTATCGGGTCCGGTTAAAATATTGATTATTGATATGTTATGTTGAAGAAGTAGTACTGGAATCGCTTCCCACCTGTATAATGGAAGCAAGGTCTACAGTTGAGCCGCCAATGTTGACATAAGTATTGCTACCAGAAACAGTGACGGACTGTACAGTACCTGTGCCTGTGACCGTATCACCAGCTGTGTTGGTAGTAGAATACGTGGCCTCCTGCCCGATCATACTATAGGCTGCAGCGTTATTTACCGCAGTATTAATAGTTGATAATTGAGATAAGGAGCTGATTTGGGCCATCTGAGATACATACTCGGTGGCACTGACTGGGTCGGAGGGATCCTGGTATTTTAGTTCTGCTGCTAGTAATTGCAAGAATGAATCCGAATTCAGACTAGTAGAACTTGTCGTGCTAGTTGTGCCAGAAGTAGTTGATGTTAACGAAGAAATTGATGATGTAGTACTCATTTATTTTTTCCTCCCTTTTTGTCGAATAATCTATTCACGTATCCAGTATCGCAAACATATATTTAGTTTTTATTAAGAAAAATCAAAGAAGCAAAAAAATCTTTGAACTTATACTTCATACAAATAGAAAGGGCTGTGGCAAAACTCATAAGCGAGTTATCCACAGCCCTTTCTACAGGCACAGAGATAAACGGTTTCATCTTTTTCAGCAGTAAATGCTAATGGCTCAAATAAGGTTCCTTTATGTGTCCCATCACAGAAGGGTTGGTTAGAACTTTATTGACGGATTGCTGTGCCGCATAAGCTATATGCCAAAGCGCTACTGGAAATACATGACCGAGTTCGGTGACACGCAAAAAAATACCCTGCTACGGCTGGAAAACTCCAATGAGTAGCACCGCAGGGTATTAGATCTTCTAGACTAAGATAAAAGGATTTTTCTTAGCCGCATGGAATTTATATATAAAAATTACCAAAAATAGAAGGGGGTGTCCGAATATGCATATACCGCAACAAACCAGACAACCTATGCAGACTACTCCACTTATTGGAAACAAGTGGAGTATCTGGTGGAAACTACTTCGGCCACACACCTTGACAGCATCCTTTGTCCCAGTAGCTATCGGTACAGTTTTAGCACTACCTTCTCATCCATTTCGTCTGGACCTATTTAGTATTATGCTTTTATCAAGTACCCTCATACAAGTTGCCACTAATATATTCAATGAGTATTATGACCACAAGCGCGGATTGGATCACGAGTATTCCCTGGGGATTGGGGGTGCCATTGTTAGATACGGCGTTGCCCCTCAAAAGATCTTAATAACTGCCCAAGTTATCACGGCTACTGCTATCATGTTAGGTTTATATCTTTGCCACGAAAGTAGTTGGTGGTTGCTACCCATTGGCCTCTCTTGTGCTGCTGTGGGCTATCTCTATTCTGGTGGCCCTTTTCCCATTTCAGCAACGCCTTTTGGTGAGCTGGTTTCAGGTGCTTGTATGGGGCTCATAATTATTGTTATTTCCTTTTTTCTTCAAACTGGTACTGTCACCACCATTGCGATTATGGGCTCAATATCTACTTCGACTCTAATTGGCGCTATTTTAATGTCAAACAACCTTCGTGATTTTGAGGACGATAAAAAACATGGCCGCCAAACGCTTGCAATTCTCTTGAAACGAACCAAAGCAATATACTGCTTAATGGGAATGTTTATTTTTTCCTACGTATGGATTATATTTTTGGTTGCAATTGATTTGCTATCTCCCTATGCACTTATATCTTTTATCAGCATTCCTAAAGCCATCCAAGCTTCACGACGTTTTCAGAAGAATATAACACCAGAATCACTAGCCCCAGCCATGGTGGCTACTGCGCAAACAAATACTCTTTTTGGCTTTTCCCTGATTATCGGACTACTCCTTCAATATTGGACTTGCTAATAAACGTTCTCTTACACTACTCCCCTAAAGAGCTACCAACCCAAATCTTTACTGCTTTAAGACCCGTTATTTTGTATTGGGTCTTTTTCCTTGTTCTAGTAAGGTATTAATTCTATCAATTAACTGTGGAAGTTCTTTCATTGTCTTTATGGTAAAATCTGCACCATAATCGTAAAATGCTTGTTTTGTATTCTCAATTGCTTGATTCTTTTCTGTTTCTGATAATTTCTCAAATTCATCATGGCTTATTCCCATCTGAGAGCTGCCAACAACAACTCCAACAGACCAAACTCCAGCATTAATTCCTTCTTTTATATCCGAAGCTGTATCGCCTATTTTCACGACTTTCCATGGTGCGGACAGTCTCAATGCTTCTATATTCCTAAATATCATATAGGGATAAGGTCTTCCATATGAATCTGTGGAATCTGGTGTAATCCAATAATCCGGTTCATAACCTTTTTCTTTTGCGCCTTCTGTGACGATTTTCATCATTAAGTCTGTATAGCCTGTTGTTGATCCAATTCTTAGCCCCTTTTCCCTTAGTATTTTTACCGTTTCTATAACCTCGGGCAGTGGCTCCGTATATTCTGCTAGGGAAGCAAGGAGTAGAGGCTCAAAACTTGCATATAAATTGTCTATATCTTTTGCATTGAAGCATCTACCATATTTTTGCTCCCATATGCTTTTAATTCTTGGCATTTGAAGCATGGCCTTAATATGATCTTTTTTGAGCATGCCCATAGGAGCTCTTGCTTCATCCATAGTTACCTCTACACCTGCCGCTTTAAATATCTGTAGAAATACATGTACAGGTGCGAAGCAGCCAAAATCAACAGTGGTTCCTGCCCAGTCAAATACTACACCATTTACTTTGTTCATTTTTCAATCCCCTCCCATATTCTTTTATTGTTCCACAGAATTAAAGAATATCCTTCCATATATTTCACCAATAACGATATCTATAGCTGTAACGCTTACCAAGCTATAAAAATAAAACTGACATCGTATGAAAACGATGTCAGTCTGCCTATTTGTACAAGATCTCATCCTTTTGAAAATGCTTTTCTCGCTCTAAGATATGATAAGCCATAAACATAAAAAGCAGGAATACGAGGTCATATTTCCTCTCTACCGCCATCTGGCGGGTCTTTTAAGTACTTATACGCAGGGGTAGGCACCACGCTGCTCAATACCTCACATTGTTGAAAGCTGGCTATACGTTTCTCCTCCCACTGCAGAATCCTGTCAAGCACAAGACCAAAAATGGATGATGATACCAAGTTCGACAGACAGGTTTCTGGCGCAGCCTTTTCAAGCAAAGGCACCTTGAAGAACATACCCATAGCGTATAAAATGAACAAAAATGCCGCCGTATAAGTGGCACCTTTAAGTCCCCGATAGTTAGTTCCTAGTTTTGGGAGCAAATATGCAAAAGATATACCAATTAGACCGCAAAAAAACATCGCAATCAATTGGGCAAAAACTGCTTCCCATAAGGATTTTGGCATGTCACCCCAAAGAATTACTGCGGAAACATCAAGGTATCTAACCTTGGCAATCCCCAGAGAAAACGACACCAAATTTATCGCCATCATCACAAAACTAGCTAAAAGTCCCGCGATATATCCTCTGACAAACTTATCATGCACATTAAACACCTCGTTTCATTTATTCTATTATTAGTCAGCGGTTAACTATTAATACGTTCTGTTGATTCTCAGTGATTATCTAAGACAGTGGCATATTCTCTTGTCTATATTACAGCTCGTTTTATACAATAAAAAACTATGTTTCACCTAATAAGAAACATAGTTTTTGTTACAATAGCATTAGATAATGTTATATTCGATTATGCTTGATTTTGACTATTCTGAGACGGAGTACTTAATACATACACCTTAACTGGCTTAATACCAAATTGATATGCTTCTTTCACCGTCCATTTTGCAATGTCAATACGGTGTCCCTTGATGGCTCCGCCTGTATCTTCTGCTACTGCATATTCCTTGGTCCCATCAGGATACTTTATCATTACTTGTGAACCGAGAGGGATTATTCTTGGATCCACCGCGATTACCCCAGGTCTGACTTGTGTTCCCATATGTGTCTTGTCGCCCCACTGATCGTTATCATGGGGTCCTGGTGCGTATGCGGTCGCTGTTATGTTTAGAACCTGCTTTGCTCCCGCTTCTTCCGATGGGACGTTTTGCGCAAGCTGGTCAGCTTCTTGAGGCGGTGCTTCTTGCGAAACGGGTGGTGTTGCTGGCGGATGAGTCGGATGAGTCGTAAGAGATGAAGCAACTGAAGCTATACCAGGAATAGCCGCAGCCGCAAGAACAACGGCACTACTAATCGCAGCTGCGATCTTCTTATAATGCCGCTTTTTACAATGTTTCTCTTTCATGGATTTGCCTCCTTTTGATTATTATTGACCAAAGATGAACTTAAATATTACTTCTCCTCTTGCAAGAATTACGTGTAATTGCAGGTATATTTACTTGTATTAGCTGATGTCTTCTTCTAGCATCGTCGCTTCCTGAAAATTAATTGATCTGCGTAAATTATTCGCAATTTCACGGCTGATCAAGCCCTCTTCAAACATTGTTTGTACTTCATTTCGCTCCATTTGAATAGCCTTAAATTGCAGTTCTTTTTTTTGTCTACGAAACTGTTCCTTTTTTCCCGGATGAGTAAAATTCATGCTTATCTTTTCAATTATTTTATGATAATTGGCAATAACCTTTAGTGATGTATTCTTATTTTCTTCGCTTATTTGGCTACTAATTGCTGTAATTGCTGCTTTAGCTGTTTGAATCTTTATAGTCTTTGCTTTTGCCATATCCAGCTCCGGTCTTTTCGGACTTCTAGAAAACCACTTTGCAACATACCTTTTTATTGCGATAACAGGAAAAAATGACTTTAATTCAAACCGATCCGCTAACGATGTTTCAATTAAGTTAATGTGTTCTAGAAAACGATACGCTGCATCCTGAGAGATTTGCCTTGTTTTTAGCAAGCGCTCTATTTCCTCTCGTTCGGCATTAATTCCTACAATACGTATTTCACTTTCTATTTTGCGGGATTTAAAGCCCAGCCTATCTTCATTTCCATCTAGATATGTTGATCTCATGACTTTTTGATAGTCAGAAATAACGGATGAAATCGCTGCCTTGTTTTCAAAGGTTCGCTCTTCTTTTAAATCTTGGATGACTGTCTTTATTATTTTCATCCGAATGCCTTGTTCTAATGCCTCCTGATCTTCGCCATTCACTACACTTTTCTTTGATAGAAGAGGTAACATAAAGCTTGCCGTAATGAGGGAGAAAAGAATTACTCCCGCCGCCAGAAAAATAATTAAGGATCTTTCAGGAAAAGGTTGTCCATCTTGTAAGACAAAGGGAATTGAGAAAGCACCTGCTAGTGTAACGACGCCTCGAACACCAGAGAACGAAACTAGAGCCACCGACCTCAACGGTGGTTCATTACTATTTCCCTTCTTATTAAGCATCCATTTACCGTCCCAAAATAAATAGTTCCAGGCAAAGCGGATGAGTAGCAAGCAAAGAAAAATAACTGTAATGTAGCCCGTTACTTGAATGTTGCTAATCGTCTTATCACGAAATATTACCGCTATCACATCCGGTATTTGTAAACCGAGTATTAAAAAGACAATCCCATTTAAAATAAATACAATCACAGCCCAAGTACTTCTTGAAACCAGTTGCAGATTCGCCATGGATGGTTCTGCATGATCACGGTCAATCGCTTGAACGATACCTCCGGCTACAACTGCTAAAATTCCAGATAACCCCATTTCTTCAGCTAGCAAGTAGATCACAAAAGGGGTTAAAATTTTAATTAACATGTGCAGCGTTACATCTTCCATTCCTAGACGACGAACGAATACACCCAGACGTATGGAAAGAAAAGAAATTACGATCCCACTCAAAAGCCCTCCGATAGCAATTACAAAAAAACTAATTGTTGCTTCCATTAGGGAGAAAACACCAGTAACCATCGCAGCAATTGCAAATTTGAAAGCAACCAAGCCAGAAGCATCATTCATTAATGCCTCTCCTTCAAGGAGACGCATCAAGTCTTTTGGAAGATCAATACGTCTAGCCATTGCCCCAACAGCTACAGCATCCGTGGGTGATAAAATAGCTGCTAAGGCAAAAGCTGCGGCTAAGGGAATACCTGGAATCATCCAATTAATAATATATCCCATAACCAAAACCGTTACAAAAACTAATCCCAGTGCCAATAATAAGATAGGTAGCCGCAAGTTCCACAGTTCATCTCGTGGTATCATCTTCCCATCGTTAAATAAAAGAGGAGCAATAAACAATACAAAGAACAACTCTGGATTCAAAAGAATATGTATACCTGATGGAAGAAAGGCCAGTATAGTGCCCAATGAAATTTGAATTAATGGAATAGGAACAAAAGGAATAAACCGATTTAAAACATTTGAAAATGCAATCAATATTAAGAGCAATAATACTATAAGAAATGTTTCCATATATCATTTCACGTCCTATAAAACTTACTACACCCATGCGCAGCTCTGCATACTCCTACTTCATAATTTCCAAGGGACAATACTCCCTAGAAAACCCTCTCAAAACAGCACTGATGAAAAAGTGTCATCATAGAGTATAAAAAAAACTACCAATCATTTATAACGCTTTATTATCATTGCCTATTTTTCATTGCCATATCCGTTCATTGCGGTTACGTTATAATGCGAATAGAGAAGATTTACTTATGACTATCTTCAACATCTTCCTTTCATTCCTTCCTAAGTTAGAGGCACGTCTCTATAATTCGAACCTTAACTATCTCTATAGTAAATCTACTTGGATTAAAATTGAAAGCTGCTACACGCAAAAAATCCCTCCAACTATAATGCTGGACGGATTTAAATTATGTAAAACAATGAGGGTTAGTTTGCAATCCAACCCTCATTGGGGTGCACTAGGTTCTTTATCTCAATCGAATTTGTTGTTGTATAAAGCTAGTCATCCCATACCAGGGGGTCTTGAATTTGAGTAGCAAATATAAATTTGTGAAAATGTTCATCATCTACAGTACTTTTTCCGCGTACGAAATGAACATGTTTGTGGGGACTCACTGGGATTGCAGGGCTTGTCCGAATCCCCACTTCGTGATGGTGATCCTTAAAGAAGTCTGTATTTGTTAAAATTTCGTGTACATGACTATCTCCACATGGTATCACTTCACTTGTTACCCCAGCAAATCGGTGATTATGTGGCTCTTCCTTGTCTTCGGCGATGAAGGTGCTCCCTTCAAATTCATGCACATGAGACTGACCGCGCTTGTTATCTTCTTCCACCTGCATACCTCCTTCCTGATTATTTACCACTGATCCCCATTATTGCACATGCACTCATGCTTCTTTTCATGGCAATTGTCATCCCAACTATCATCCTGCTTCTTATCATCATTGCATTTGCAGAAAATGTTGATAATGCACTTGCCATCATGCTTCTTTTCATTGCACTTTTCATCCCAATTGTCCTCGTGCTTCTTATGGTCATTACAGCTACAGAAAATGTTGATTTGACAATTGTCATCATTTTTCTTTTCATGACCCTTGTCATCATGCTTATTACTGTCCTTACAGTTGCAAAAAATGTTAATTTGGCAATTGTCATCATGTTTCTTTTCATGACACTTGTCATCGTGCTTCTTATCGTCCTTACAGCTGCAAAAAATATTGATGTTACAGTTGTCATCATGTTTCTTTTCATTCCAGTTGTCTTCCCGCAATTCTTCCATTATTTCACCTCCTTATGTTCTGCTATATTCTACGCGACTTAAGATTCAATTGTTACAAGAGCGTTAAATTGTATAAGGCAATATTTTGGCCGCTAGAAGTAAACCGAGAGACCAGAGAAGAAACTAACGTTCTATAGCAAGAAACTCTACCATTTATCATCATCACACTTATTATGGTACTCATCATCGTCCCATTTATCATCACATGTATCATCACATGTGCATGTGCATGTATCATTGCATGTATCATCACACTTATCTAGCTTTTTGTTATGGCACCTTCCAGGAAAGATAAATTGAATTTTATCTACATTGATTGAACAAAACGTGCCTTCAGGAATTTCCGGTCCATTCTTTTCGCAGACGGGACATGTTAATTGGATTAATATAAACTCATGAAATTCATCACATCTTTTGTGGTGATGCTTTTCTCTTATTTCGCCCAAAAAGGTTCCCGTCAACCTTACAAAATCATCAAGAACTACTGTTATGACTAAGCCACATACAAGATCGAATCCTTTACCTTTAGGAAAATTCATGCTGTTTCCTCCTCACTTTTTTTTGCCCTAATACATAATATTCCGTGTAATAGGTTCGGTGAGATAAAAAGAGTAAAGCATCTGATACAATATGATAATTATCTTTTTAAGCTGTCAATTCTGCTCAAAAGGAGTAATCGCATTTTCGGTAGCCTTGGTGACATCTATTGTGCTACGATTGTAGTTCTACCGTTATCTGAACGTTTGCTCCTACGGTTACTTTGCCAGCAGGAATGTTTGGTGCGCCCGCATCCATGCTAGCGTTTTTTAACATCCGGCTTTCCATCATGACCGGGTGATAGAAAACACCAGACTCATTCACTACTGTTACGTTAGCTACTCTTTTATTCAGTGCAGTCGCGATTACTTCCGCTTTTTTCAAAGCATCTTCAACAGCATCTCTTAATGCTTGATTTTTACTATCTGCTTCATTTGCTGTTTCAAAACGGATGGAGTTTATCTCATTAGCACCCGCACTTGTAATTTCATTCACTAAAATTCCCACTTTTTCAATCGAGGTAAGAATTTGAAGGCTATTTGTTACACGATATCCTTCCAACTTAGGCAATTTATCTTTTTCATAGTTATAAACCGGATTAACCTGGTATGTATTGGTTTTGATTTGCTCCTCCGTTACTCCCTGCTCTTTCAGATTAGCAAACACTTGATTTGCGATTTGGGTATTTCCATTCTTTGCTTTCTCTAGATTGGCATTCACCGAGTTTATCGAAAAAGTGATCCGGGCCATATCAGGGATAACTTCTTTTTGACTATTTCCAATTACTTGTACCACAGTTTTAGGAGCCTCATTTGCAAATACCGGGACGGCTAGCAGTAATCCCATAGCCGATAGTAGAATGATTTTTTTTAGCATTTTCATATACCTCCAATAAATTTGACCTCAAATGTGACATTTCATAGTTATAAACGTAATACAATCCAAAAGGTAATGGATTGTATTACATTTTTTCAATTATTGATCTATCTCTTTTGCAGCTAACGATTCAGCTATTTTCTGCAGTTCCTTTGGTGTTATATTTCCTTCGATTGTTATATCATACTTATCAATTTTTACAGTTATGCGATTAATACTACCATTTTCCTTTTTAGAGAAAGGCTCAGTTGCAGCACTTTCAGCAAGGGCTTTTACCTTTTCTTGCTTATCATCCTTTACCAACCCCTCATCCAATAGTCTTTGAGTAATAATAATTTTATCATTATTACCTAAATTATATATCTGCTGTATCATCCCGCTGGTATTATCTACCTTTACGGACTGTGCTTTTCGATTAGGCATTACCATCACTGTTGCAATTTTATGTTCAGGCTGAAAGCTTTTGCTTTCTTGTAATGATTTATTTCTTGTCTGTGCCATTGATACACTTCTTTGCATTGTCATACTGTTAGGCGTTTCTTGCTGAAGTATTGCCACCTGATTTGGTTTTTCATCTAATTCAGGTTCTGCCTCGCGTATTATTTCAGCAATTACCTTAGAGACAGAATCACTAGGTTTTTCTTCAACTGGTACAGATATAGGTGTTTGCGTACTATTACTATTACTATTACCTGATTGATTCTGCTGTGGAGTCATTGCATTCGATTGAACAATTGTAGGATCAGTAAATTGGTCAACAGCCGCTACCTTTGTAGGTATATTTATACTATCATCAACTCGCTGAGCCATATGATTATCGGATGATTGAGGCAATAAAAATTGTACAAATGCGGCAATTAACAAAGCTGCTGCGGTTCCGACAAGACCACCATACAGCCAATGATTACGCCGTTTTTGCTTTTGCGCCTTAAGTTCAGTCGATAACTCTTCAACCATTTCATTAATTAGTACTTTGGGCAATTCTTCTTGGATTAAAGACTGTTTCACTAAGGCGGCCACTTCAATCAATTCATTTATTTCCTTGTCCTGAACAATAGGATGCTTACCATCACTCAAGCTATCTAAGCATTGTGAAAGTTCGTCTGCCTGATTATATTCCTTATCTTTGAGCATCTACTTCACCTCCTCCTCTCAATAAGCCTACACTCAGGCACATCTTACGTAAATTTTGCAAAGCCCGCTGCTGAAGCATCTTAATTGCCGGCTCAGTCTTATCCATCTGGATGGCAACATCGCGGATCGATACGCCTAAAATAACTCTTAATTTTACCACTTCACGCTGCTCCTCAGGCAAACGGTCAACCAAATTGGCTATTTGTTCTTGCCCTTCAAGTCGAAGGGTATATTCTTCTGGATTTTCCCCTATGTCAGGAATAGTCCCCTGGTATTCATTAATATTGACTATCTGCGGTGTGCGCCCATTCTTACGCCAAAAATCAGTCACCAAGTTTATAGCAATTTTCCCTAAATAGCTTTTAAATGGAACATCTAGTATTTTATATCGAGGTAGTGAGCGAAATGCCTTCATAAAGGTGTCCTGAGTTAATTCCTTTGCATCATCTTCATTACCGATTTTGCTGTAAATAAACCTGTAGATTGGCTGCCAATAGTATGAAATCAATTTATTTAGTGCTTCATGATCCCCGTCTTTCGCTTTTGTAATCAGTATATTTTCATCAGTCATTCTCAAGATCACCACCTTCTAGCCAGAAAAACATCTGACATCTTTAATAACGCTATAAATATAAAAAAGTAACGCAGACATTTCTTATTTAGTCTCTAATTTATATTCTTTATAACCACCGGAAAGATTGTAGACATTAGTAAATCCTAGATTAATTAATAGATTTTTGTGCTGCATTCCCCGTTACACCCTTATTACAATGTACTACTATGACTTCTTCCTAGGTAAGATTCTTAGCCTTTTCTTTAAGATCCCCAAGAGGTATATTGATAGGATCTTCAATATGTCCTCTTTTAAAATAACTGTTACTTCTAACATCAATCACCTTAAAGCTTGTCCTATTCTTGATAAAATCTTGAATCGTAAGGGTCCATACTTTTTTCATAAATGACAATTCTCATGTTTACGTTCTCCCTTTATGCCGTCTTTTCTCTTATGGTCCTATTATAACAAGAAAAATACTTTCCGTCCTTTTGTTCGCAGCCTAAAACTAACAGATTCATGTATTACAAGCTAGGTTAAATGTTAATGGTAAAGCATTAATAACATGGACTTAGAGCGATCCTTTTAGAAAGCTTCAAAAAAGAGATGACCAAAATACTTTGCTTTTGATCATCTCTAAATCTAATTCTATTTACCAAGACTATCCATTATTTAATTAATTCTACTAATTGATTGCCCTTTATTTCTTCACTTTTCCATGGTATTACTGCAAAATTGCCTTGTGATATTTCATCAACTTTATTGATCCATGGAATTTCGTTTAGTGATTTTGTTTTTAATAATGGACTTTGAGTATTGGTCATTAACATACTTGAATTAATAACCCACCATTTGTTATTAATTCCTGCTCTTATTAAGTCTTCTTGCAATCGCATTGCCTCATATACAGGAGTGGCTTCTGGAAGTGTTACAATAACAACTTCTGTTTCCTTTTCATCTCGTAACCTAGGCAATAACTTCTTTACAGATTCAGGGATATCGCCATGAGACTTTTGTATTTCTTTATGATAACTTTGCGTAGCATCTAATAGCAATAGCGTATGACCTGTAGGTGCTGTATCAATTACCACAACTTCATCATCAGCCTTATCTACAATCTCAGCAAATGCACGGAATACGGCGATTTCCTGTGTGCAAGGCGAACGAAGATCTTCTTCTACATAAGCAATGTCTTCTTCACTCATCGTTTCTCTTGCCTTTGCCAAAACAGCTTCGGTGTAGTTCTGCAGTTCTTCTTTCTCATCGATCTTACTTACGGTAATTCCATGACCTTCTTCCACTATAAATTTTAGATGATCTGCTGGATCAGTGGTTGTTAAATGAATTTTTACACCTTTCGCAGCAAGACCAATGGCAATAGCCGCTGCTAAGGTAGTTTTCCCAACTCCACCTTTCCCCATAGCGAAGATTACTCTTTTCTGCGATACGTAAAGATCTTCAATTAAATCTTTAACTTTTGGCAACTCTTCTTTATTTAGCTTGTAGTTTTGCGTTTCTAAATAATTTTCTTTTAATAGCATTCTTATATTTTTAATTCCTGTAATATTGTACGCACGTAACGGAATCCGATAGGTTTCAATATCTTTTAAATACTTAGGAATATTCTGTAACGCACCTTGTTGTTTACCATATAATTTATCTGCCACTTCATCGTTTTCAACATCTAGTTCTAGTACGCCATTGATAACTAGTAGTTGATTGTTAACCCCTAACTCCTTCAGTTCTTTTGAAGCTCTCTCTGCTTCTTTTAGTGGGGAATATTCAGCTCTTGCTAGCAAGACGAGTGTTGTCATTTTACCATCAGCTAGGGTATTAACAGCATTCTTGTATACTTCCTTCTTACTTTCTAGGCCTGACAATTGACCCAAACAAGATGCACCATGGGTATTTTCACTAATAAAATTACTCCACGCAGATGGCAACTGTAACATTCGCAAGGTATGCCCCGTTGGTGCTGTGTCAAATAATATATGATCATATTCTGCTTGAGTTTTTTCATCTGTTATAAAGTTGGAAAACTCATTAAAAGCGGCAATTTCTACAGTACATGACCCTGAAAGCTGCTCCTCCATATTTTGTATAACACTTGGCGGAAGTTTCCCTTTGTAAGGTGCAATAACGGATTCCTTATATGCCTTAGCAGCTTCTTCCGGATTCAAGTTGGCTACTACGAGATTAGGTACCTCTTGAATTGGAGTACCTTTACTGTCAAGATCAATACCAAAAACATCTTGTAAATTTGACGCTGGATCTGTGCTGACCAACAATACTTTTTTTCCTTGGTCAGCTAAAGTAATCGCAGTCGCACAAGCGGTCGAAGTTTTTCCAACTCCTCCTTTGCCTGTGAAAAATAAATACTTAGTTAAATTTATATTGTCAGGATTAAATATTTTGTACATGTAACATCCTCCTATTTTTAACTTAGCAGCAATTGCTGAACACAACATCCGCCATCTTTAGAAGCAGGAACGGTTGCGTTAACCTTTTTATTATCTCCATAGAGTATGTCAATATGTGAATATATTCATGTTTGATCCTAGTAAGGATTGAGAAGTTATACTAATATTCTAATACATATTACTATATTCAATTGTAATCATATATTGCTATTTTCGCTTTGTCAATAGTATCCAAATTCTTATGAGCGTTCATTTGCTAATAAAAGACTACGTTTTCATAGAAGAGGCAGGATATCCCACCTCTTCTCTACTATGCTTGTAATAATTTCACCTTGATACCATAAAAGCAAATTGTTCCACCAACGAGCTTGACTGATTAACAAAATTTACCATCACAGCAACATTCATTATCTTTGTTAGGAGCAATGGTTGCAAATTCTTCTTTAGGTAGTCCTGACCATTGGGCGAATTCATCGTCTGTTGGATATGCCTTAGTTTTAACTACTTCTCCATCTACGATTGTAATAGGCAATACTTCGACTTCTTCTTTCATCAAATACTCATTAACTTTCTTATTGTCAATAAATGCTTGTGGTTCATTAGCAAGACCATACCGAGCTATCGAGATACCTTTTTTAGTAAGATTATTAATAATAGTAGCCACTCTTAAAAGTTCGGGATCAATACCAGGCCCACAAATTCCTGTTGCACAGCACATGGCTGGATCATAAATTTCAATTTTACTCATTTCTATCTCCCCCTTTTATTCATTATACTGAAGAAAGCATGATAAATATTGATATAATCATGTTTTCTTATAGATAGCTGCTAAGTACCTGTATTTTCCATAGGAATAGGAATAGAACTGCAGTCATGGTTCTGCTCCCGATACATTCTAAGTTTAGCTACATCATGCTGATATTGCTTATGCTTTGCAAGGTCTTCATCCAATAATGTTTTTATAAAGGAATGTTCTCTTAATATATCGGTGTTGATACCATAGTATACCCATTGGGATTTTTTCTCGCTGTAAATAATCCCGGCATCGCGAAGTTTCGCTAAATGTCTAGATACGTTAGACTGACTACTTTGGAGTAGAGCTTCAATTTCACATACACATAAATTTTCAATTCGTAATAGATTAACAATACTAAGTCTCGTTTCATCCCCTAATGCTTTTAGTACCCTTGTTAAATTCAATTTGATCTACCTCCATGACATCCAATCTAACTTGTAAAGCTTTTGTGCAAATTCTAATATTTCTACGTAAATGTATATCATATTCTTATATTCAATTTTAATCATATGATATATATTGTATATTGTCAAGATATCATCCAGTATGAATTAGTTAATAGAATCATAAATCTACATTATTTCATTACTATAAGCAATTACATGACGACTGATTTCCCAAACAATCTGCCTCGTTAGTGTCTGCGCTATAATACAGCCTCCGCTTGACGCCAATCAACACAAGACAGGTATTGCATTTCTAACGCACCATCAAAAGAACTATATATTTAGGATCTTGCCAAATTGTATTTATCTGTGGATCTCCTTAATTATTCTTTTCCTATAAAACTTGTAATATGCGAATATTAAATATTACTTTCTTTAAATTGGCCTGGTCTGATTAGACTAAAATAGAGTATTATAAATTTTTAATGCAAGTACTTGCTGATGAGCAGCAATTATGGAACGAGGAACTAAGTATGAGATCATATGGTATATTAGGGCGTTCTATCTTATAAAATCCCCAGCGCAACAACTTTTTCGGCTGTATTCGTTAATTAGCTGGTGGATCTTAGATTAGTAGATTTTTAAAATACAAATTCCTGCAATGATAGGCTTCTTTGCAGGAATTTGTATTATCTATTAGACGATTTTTTTAAACTTGCTACCTTTACTACTTCTTTATCTAATACATTTTGAAAAGAGGTTATAGATTTCTTTTTTGGTGAATACTCAGTTGGATTATGCTGCTTTTTAAAATCAATGTGATTAATATGCAGTATTGGAGTAATCATCTCAATTAATCTCACTTTCCATTTTTTTAACATATATTCTCCAATTGGTAATAAATACCTCTTCGCAAATTCATACAAATAGCAACAAGAAAACCACCTTATTAAACCCCACTGGAAATACGCTAAAAAACAAGGCCATATATTAACACAATCTATGATTTTTGCATATGTTATCTAACTATAATCGTATGATAGTACATACAAGTAAGAATGTTGAAATCAAAGGGAAGTGTTACCTTGGCTTTAAAATCTGATTTTCAGGATACTTTAGAATTTTTTATTTTTTCAAATCTTCCCGTACTTATGAATTCAGCGAATGCTATGAATGTAGTAGTTTCTAATGAAATCATTCCTACTGCTCCCACGCCTCCTCTTACTTCTATATCCTCTACCCCAACTACCGCTACAGCACCCGTACTCGTTATTACGCCAGAGACTTTAAAAGCACTGCAATCTTACACCATAAATAATTTTCCTGATATCGGACTACCCCAAGATATTGCACAAATAGCAAAGGATTTTATTGCAAATCTTCCCCCACTTATTCCCATTACCCCCACTACAGCTGTGCCTATTACTACTGTTCCTGTATAGAAGCTCCCTTTTTACAAAACTACAACCCCTGCATTATGCAAGAGTTGTAGTTTTTTTGTTCTATTAAATTCAATGGTTCTTTAGATCTACTTCTTGACTGGTTGTTTTATCTAAAGTTGGCAATTCAATGTCTACCTTTATTCTTTTTTTCATGAAATCATCAAGTAACGTAAACACTATAGGGACAACAACCAAGGTCAAAATGGTAGAGGTAATCAAGCCACCGATTATTGCATGAGCCATAGGAGCACGCGCTTCGGCTCCTGGTCCAATGCCTAATGCTAATGGAAGCATACCAAAGATCATAGCTGCCGTTGTCATTAGAATTGGTCGCATCCTAACAACAGTCGCTTCCACTAGTGCCTGATTTCGTTCGACTCCTTCTCCCATACGTTGCTTAGCAAAGTCAATCAGCAAAATCGCATTTTTGGTTACGAGGCCCATCAGCATAATAATCCCAATGAGAGACATCATACTAATCATACTACCAGCAATTAAGAGGCCCAGTATCGCACCAATTATCGCCAGTGGTAATGCCAGCATAATCGCAAAAGGCTCAATATAGCTTTCAAATTGGGCGGCAAGGACAAAGAAGATAAACAGCACCGCAGCAACCAGCGCCATTATGATACCTTTAAAGGCATCATTCATTTGCTGTGATTGACCAGTAGTTACAAAGTTATATCCATCTGGTAATTTAATCTCTGCTAACTTTTTGTTTAGCGATGTATTAAAATCACCAAGAGAGACACCACTTAAATTTGCTGAAATGGTAATTTGTTCCTGACGATCATAACGTTTGATCTGAGTTGGACTTGTTGCATATACCATCTTAGTTACCTGTGATAATGGAACCATAACCGTCTGCCCGTTTTTATCTTTATTAGAGCTTGCCGCATATATGTTGTTTACATCAGCTAAACTCTTACGGTCACCAGGTGCTAAGATGAGCCTAACGTCATAAGAATCATTTTCATCTCTATACTGGGTAACCACTGTTCCGTTAAACATGGTTTGAAGGGTCGTTGCAATGTTGGAGGTCGACACACCAAGATCAGAAGCCTTGTCACGGTCTATCACGATTTGAGCGTCGGGTTTCCCAGCTTCATAGCTTGAAGAAACATCAATTGCACCAGGTGTGGTAGCCACAATTTGCTCAACTTGTTCCGCAATCTCAGCTAATGTATCTAAAGACGTTCCCTGGATAACAAGGGATATTGGTTTACCGCTTGACATACCTGATTTTTTCGAGACGCTTACTTGTACTCCCGCAATACCATTTAATTTTTCTCGAAGATCTGTAACAATTTGATTGTCACTAACCTTACGATCACTTTTTTCTGTTAACTTTGTAAAAATATTAATATTGTTAATATCCGCAGAGCTATAAGTTAAAGTCACTTCTGGTACTGTGCGGATAATTTGTGACATTTGGTCTGCAATTTCACCCACAACTTGTGGGCTTTTACCAGGATCAACAGTAGCAGAAACCGTAATTTCGCCTGCATCAGAATCTGGAACAAAGGTCATACCAAGGAATGGCAGCAGCATTAAGCTACCCACAAATAGTGCACCGGCGATGACCATTATTTTTTTCCGATGTCCTAATGCATATTTTAGAAATTCTCCATAGCGGCCTGTCCAATATTCAAATTTTTCGTTATATTTGTTCCAAGTTTTTGCGAATTTTCCACCTGATTCCTTATGATCGCTGGATAAATATTTGGCCGACAACATAGGAGTCAGTGTAAAAGCAACAAATAAAGAAACCAGCACACTAACTGCTACTGTGATACCAAATTGTTTGAAAAATTGTCCCACAATACCAGTCATCATACCTACTGGCAAGAATACAGCCACCAAGGTAAGGGTTGTTGCGGTAACTGCCAGACCAATTTCTGCCGTCCCTTCGGAAGCGGCTGTAAATTTGTCCTTACCCATCTCAAGGTGACGGACGATATTTTCGATGACAACAATCGCATCATCAATTAACAAACCGACTGCTAAGGACAAGGCTAATAAAGACATGGTATTTAACGTAAAGTCTAGCATTTTCATCGCTAAAAAGGAGGTAATAATGGAGGTCGGGATGGCAATGGCCGCGATCAACGTACTGCGCCAATTACCTAAAAATAAGAATACGATGGCAACAGCCAATACGCTCCCCACAACCAAATTAAACAATACGTCGTCAATGGATTCGTTAATATTTTTGGAATTATCCCGCACCAATACCAGTTCGACACCAGTTGGTAAATCTTTTTTGATATTTTCTAGTTCTTTTTTGGCACTTTCTACAACTTGTACTGTATTGCTACCGGACTGTTTCATAATATCCAAACCAATAGAGGTTTTATCATTCAGCTTTGTTACAGTAGTTGCATCTATGGTTGAATCCTCTACAGTCGCAATATTTTTTACATACAATTGTACTCCGTTTCTCTGCGCAATAGGAAGGTTTAGCAACTGATTGGGAGAAGTAAGATTTCCTACTGACCGTAAACTAGTTTCCCGTTTGCCGTCAGTCACCTTACCACCTGGAGTGTCCATATTTTCACTGCGTATACTGTTCATTACTTCAGAAACAGTTAGATTATAGGCAGCGATTTTATTACTATCCATATTTATTTTTATTTCCCGATCCACGCCGCCCTTCACATCTACCGCTGCAACCCCATTGATTGCTTCTAATCGTTTAACAATCATATCATCGGCAACAATGGTTAACTCCCTTGGGCTAAGGTTACCTGTAACTGCAATGGAAGCAACAGCTGTATCAGATGGATCGAATCTTGTTACAATAGGAGTATCTGCTTCGTCGGGCAATTCGCCCTGCATTCTGCCAACTTTATCACGGACATCTTGCGCGGCAGTTGCTGCCGAAGTTTCAATAGTAAACTGGATAACTGTTGTGGATACCCCTTCTTTTACCGTAGACGTTACATGTTCTATCCCAGGTACAACGCTGACAGTTTCCTCCACTTTTTGCGTAATCTTCGATTCAACCTGTTCTGGCGATGCGCCAGGATAGGTGACAGTAACGGCTACAACGGGAATTTCAACGTTTGGATATTCATCCACATTTAAAGAAATGTAGCTGAATAATCCTAAAACGACAAGTGCCAGAATTGTCACTGTTGCAAAAACTGGCCGTTTTAAGCTTATATCAGTCAGTATCATGCCAATCTCCTCTATTCTACTATTTTAACTACATCACCATCTTTAAGTTGGCTTACATTGCTTACGGCTAACTTATCTCCGGGTTGCAGTCCAGATTTAATCTCAATACGATCACCGGTTACAGCGCCAACTTCGACTTGATGGCGAGTGGCTTTATCATTCTCTACAGTAAATACATAGTAAATACCCTGTTTTTGAATGATTGCCGCTTGGGGTACTGTTAAAATCTGTACAGCATCACCAGTAGCAAGCTGTACCTTACTAAACATACCGCCTTTTAAGGCACCATCTGCATTATCAATCTTTACTTTCGTACGAAACATCCGATTGGCTGAACCAGCTTCAGGATTGATCATATCAACAGTACCTGCAAATACTCTGTCAGCATAGGTGTCAACAGTGACTTCTGCCGGCTGCCCCTGTTTTACCATTCCTAAATCCTTCTGTTCAACATTAACAACTGCATATACTTGGCCAATATCCTCAACAACCATAAGCGCGGCACCAGGAGACACTACCTGGCCGACAGTAACTGTTACATTAGCAACCACACCATCCACTGGAGCTGTAATCACACCATAACCATATTGCTGTTCTGCGCTGCTTTGATTATATACTGCACTAGACAAGTCTGCTTGGGCAGTTCTCTTTTTAGCCTCAGCAGTATCTAGCGTTTGTTGTGATATAGCGCCTTGGGTATAGAGTGTTTGATAACGGTTGTAGTCTGTCATTGCCAAATCATAATTAATCTGAGCCTTACTTACGGCATCCTGTGCAGTCCGCACAGAGTTCGCCAATTCAACACTTTCTAATTTAGCTAATGCGTCACCAGCATTAACGTGCTGTCCTTCTTGCACCATAACTTGCTCAATGCGTCCTGCAAGTTTAGCACTGATCGCCGCCGATGTTTTTCCTTCAATTGAGCCATTTAACATCAATTTGGGTACTGTTTCTATAGATTGTGCATCTGCAATCTTCACATTTACACCAGTAGTATTAGTTTGCAATTGAGTCTTTCCACTGGAAAATGCACCACTGCGAAATACAACAAGTAATCCAATAAATATCACTATTGGGATAATCCAATATTTAAATTTGAAACCCTTCATCAACATGCCCTCCTAAGTCAATATCATATTTAACTTTAAGTTACTACTTTTTATTTCCCTACATACCGACTAGTCGGTATGTAGCTAACAAAGGAATCTATTCATTCCTCTAAATCATTGACCCCAATAAGTTTCCATAGACAGTCTATCGCCTGCTGATACATAGTTGGAGTACTTAGATTTTTGCCTAAAACACTCAGACCGCTGGAAATAGAAAGTACAATAGTCGCCACGACCTCGGCATCTAAGTCTGGCCTGACTTCCCCTGATTCTTGAGCCATTTGAAACTTTTCTTTAATTACATTTCGTAATCCTAACTGACCAATATCAATACGTTCTTGAATCTCTGGGAAATTGTGCATAACCTCTAATGCAAGACTTGCATTATTAGCACGATAATCCCCTTGTTTAATATTAAGTAAACGTTCAATATAATTGTCTTGCTCTCCACTTAACAGAAAGCTTAAAGCCCCTCGGAAAGTTTTTTCCTTGCTTATGAATTCACTATATTTTGCTCCAAAATAATCAAATAGGAAGCAAATGCCTGCATGGAATAACTCTTCCTTACTTCCAAAATAGTGGTATATTCCACCTTTGGTAATGCCAATCTCATTTGCGACATCCATGAGAGACACATTTCTGTATCCACGCAATAAAAACAATCGTAAAGCGGCTAAGATTATATTGTCTTTTGTCAAAATTCTCTCTCCCCTCAACGTACCTACCAGTCGGTATGTTTATATTATCTATTAATTATACCTAACTGTCAATAGGGTTTTTAAACCCTATTTGCTTTACTTTTGTTCTCTGTTAGTATTGGTATAGTAGAAACCTATACAGTTAGCATAAAATTTCACGCCAGAGGTGATTTCTAACTAAAATGGTTCCCTTTAGTTCCTATACTTATTGGCCGAAAATTAGCCATCAGAGAGAAAGGAGAATAATGGCTTAATCTTTCTTTTTAAAAGCATATATTTAATAAAACTAAGCCCTATAAGGCCTATTTTTTACTTTTAAGAAAATCCAGGTGAATCTTACTATAAAATTCACCTGGATTTAAGATTTTTTCTAGTACTCCATTAGATTTAGTCGTCCCAATGCATAGCGCGTTTAACGGCTTTTTGCCAGCCTTTATATAAAGCTGTACTTTTTACAGTATCCATAGTAGGCTCGAAGCGAGTATCAAGCTTCCATGTTTTTATAAGTTCCTCCTTTGTTTCCCATATGCCAACAGCTAAGCCCGCAAGGTAGGCCGCACCAAGAGCTGTAGTCTCTGTTATTTTAGGACGGTCAACAGGAACGCCTAAAATGTCAGCTTGAAACTGCATTAATAAGTTATTTAAAGCAGCACCACCATCTACTTTCAGGGATTGTAAACTAATACCTGAATCGGCTTCCATAGCACTCAGTACGTCTCTTGTTTGATAAGAAATAGAGTCCAGTGTCGCACGAACAACGTGAGACTTACTAGTTCCACGAGTTAGTCCAAAAATCCCACCACAAGCTTTCATATCCCAATATGGTGCGCCAAGCCCAGCAAAAGCAGGTACTACATATACGCCAGCAGTATCTTTTACTTTTTGAGCATAGTATTCAGAATCAGGTGCAGCTTCTAGTATTTTTAGGTCGTCACGCAGCCATTCAATAGCAGCCCCTGCAACAAAGACACTACCCTCTAAAGCATACGTTACTTTGCCATCTAGACCCCAAGCAATCGTCGTCAACAAACCATTTTTAGATTCAAACAATTCGCCGCCAGTGTTCATCAATAGGAAACAGCCCGTACTATATGTGTTCTTAGCCATTCCAGGTTTAAAACAAGTCTGCCCAAATAATGCTGCCTGTTTGTCACCTGCAGCACCCGCAATAGGCACTGCAGCACCAAAAATTCCTGGATCTGTTTTTCCATATATTTCGCTAGAAGACTTTACTTCTGGAAGGATGCAGGCAGGTACTGTTAAGTATTCAAGAAGTTTTTCATCCCATTTCAATTCACGAATATTGTACATCAAGGTACGAGATGCATTGGAGTAATCTGTAACATGCACTTTACCATTCGTTAATTTCCAGATAAGCCAAGTATCAATGGTACCAAACAGCAATTCACACTTTACCGCTCTGTCACGAGCACCTTCTACATTATCCAAAATCCATTTTACTTTAGTGCCTGAAAAGTAAGCATCAATGACCAAGCCTGTTTTATGCTGGAATTCAGGCTCTAACGCTTTTGCTTTTAAATCATTACAGATTTCTATCGTTTGACGAGATTGCCAAACAATTGCGTTATAAATAGGTCGACCAGTAGCTTTATCCCAAACTACTGCCGTCTCTCTTTGATTGGCAATACCAATAACAGAAAGATCAGAAGCACTAAGGCTCCCTTTTTCTAAAGCTTGCTTTATAACATCGATTTGCGTACTCCAAATTTCATCTGCATCATGTTCTACCCAGCCAACTCTTGGGAGGATCTGTGTAAATTCTTTTTCTGCTACTGCAATCAGATTCGAACTTTGATCAAAAATAATCGCTCTGCTGCTTGTTGTACCTGCATCAAGAGCCATTATATATTTTTTATCCATAAAAAATCACTCCTTGTCATTTAGCTTATTGTTAGCTTCTAAGAACGTACATATTCTTTTTTATCGCACAATTTTACGCTCCATGCTCCCTTAAACAAAAACATAATACTCCCTCGTGAAATTATCTCTATCATATTACTTCTATTTTGCTCATTTAATAGATAATACTGCTACTTTCCGATTGCAGTATTTCTCTCGTACTATGATATACTATTAATAATATGAAAGGAGCTGATCTTGTGTTTAAAGCATATAAAGCTGAGTCGGTATCGTACGGGGAGGTGCTTATAAAGTAGCTTATCTGCCCTCCCCCATCTTTCCAACAAGAAACTATGGGAGGACAAACAAATTGAAAAAAGTAAATTTATATAAAGTTGGGCTTACCGATAGCTTTGCGCAGGAGGCAGCTCTTTACGAAGATTTATACCTTGCAAGGGTTTCGGTACAACACAAGGATTTATACAAGGTTGTTACTGAACATGGCGAAATACAGGCTGAGATCTCAGGAAAAATTAGCTTTATGGCTAGGAATCATTCAGACTATCCCGTTGTCGGTGACTGGGTTATGGTTGACCGTGCCGATGACAATGGAGGCAACGCCATCATCCTCCACATCCTTCGTCGCAGAAGTGCTTTTGAACGTAAGGCGGCAGGAACATCCAACCAAAAGCAGATCGTAGCCGCCAATATTGATACTGTTTTTATCTGCATGTCGTTAAATAACAATTTTAATTTGCGTCGCTTAGAAAGATATCTATCCATTGCGTGGGACAGTATGGCAACTCCTGTTGTTGTACTGACAAAGTCTGATCTTTGCGACGACATATCAACTAAGCTTTCCTTGGTATATTCTGTTGCCATCGGCGTTGATGTACTTGTAACCACAAGCATGGACCATGATGGATATACTGGCGTAAGCAAGTATATCCATACAGGAAAAACAGTAGCCTTCATCGGCTCATCTGGAGTCGGCAAATCCACATTGATCAATCGCATGATGAGCAAGGAAATGCTTGTTACTAAGGAAATTGGTGCTGATGATAAGGGAAGGCATACCACAACCCACAGACAATTATTGATTCTGCCAACAGGTGGCGTGGTCATAGACACGCCGGGTATGCGCGAACTGCAAATTGAAAGAGCTGATCTCTCTAAGTCTTTCGCTGACATAGAAGAATTGGCATCAAATTGCCGTTTTTCAAACTGTGCACATCAGAGGGAACCAGGTTGTGCCGTACAGGAGGCCATTAGCAAAACACTTCTCTCTGCCGAACGTCTTAGCAGCTACCAAAAGCTGCAAAATGAAATGAGCTATCAAGGAATGACCTCGCGGCAACTGGAGCATGAAAAAATGAATCGATTGTTTGGCGACATGGGCGGCATGAAGCAAGCAAGAGCAGCTATTAAGGAAAAGTACAAACGGAGATAGTATGAAAATGATTTTAATTCAGACTTAAAAATGTACTTCGTTAAAAAATCAATCGACATTTAAAAGTAAATTCTGGCAAGGCCTTTTCATAAGACCTTGCCAGAATTTTATAACTCATTCATTATAAGGGTCTATCATAGCATTGATAGACCCTCATAATGATTTACACAAGCTACTTTTACAGCTTCGGAAACTATATCATGTATTCAGCGGATTCTTCTTGTACCATCTCAAAGGCACGGAAAATTTCCCGCCTGTATGCCCCAAATTCTTCTCCTGAACGATCAGCAGGCTTAGGAAGTTTAACAGGCAAGATGGTCTTAATTTTTCCAGGATTGGGTGACATGATCACAACGTTTTGTCCCAAATACACTGCTTCGTCAATGTCATGAGTAACAAAAACAATTGTTGTTTTCTTCTTTTGCCAAATACGTACTAGTTCATCTTGTAGGCGATAACGAGTAAAGGCATCCAATGCACCAAAGGGCTCATCCATTAGCAAGATATCTGGCTCAACAGCTAGTGCTCTAGCAATTGCTACCCGCTGCTTCATGCCTCCAGATAATTGCCTGGGAAATTGTTCTGCTGCTGCTAATAATCCAACTAATTCTAGATACTCGTTAGCTAGATTAATCGCATTATTTCCCTTAATTCCTTTTGCTTCTAACCCGAAAAGAACATTATCTAGTACAGTTCGCCAAGGAAACAAACCGTAATCTTGAAAAATGGTGATATGCTTGGGATGAGGCTGAGTGACTAGCTTCCCGTCGATTTTGACCGAGCCTGTTGTTGGTTTTTCAAATCCAGCAATGAGATTCATGAGTGTCGTCTTGCCACAGCCGCTAGGCCCTAATAAACATAGAAATTCACCTGTGTTTATCGTTAAATTAATGCCCGATAGTACTTCTTGGGGCACATTGCTATTTGAAATAAAAGTCTTACTGACCTGTTCAATGATTACTTTTTCCATAATGTTATCCTACTCCACTCCCCAACGTCGATTGATGGACTTTTCTGCTAAACCCATTAAAACATGAATTGCCAGTCCTAGTAGTCCTACTAACAGCATACCGCCCATAATCCAATCTGTACGCAGAAAGTTACGAGAATCTACGATTAGATATCCTAATCCTGATTGAGCACCTAGCATTTCACCAGCTACTAAATGAATCCATGCCGTACCAACCGCAATGTGAAGTCCAATCATAATCTGAGGGAACGCAGCTGGAATGACTACCTTCGTAAAGAGTGTCCATTTGCCAACACCAAAATTCTCTGCGACACGCAGATATAGACCATCTACCCTTCGCACAGCACTGACAGTTGCTAATAGAATGGGGAAAAAGGCGGATAAAAAGATAATAAAAATAGCAGGAGCATTGCCAATACCAAACCAGAGAATGGCTAATGGAAACCATGCAATAGGTGATATGGGACGCAAGATTTGTATTAAAGGGTCAAGGGCTTTCCATGACCAAGTATACCATCCTAACAGTAGACCAAGGGGCACCGTTACTAGGACAGCCAAAATATAGGATATAGAAAATCGCATTAAACTCACTTGAATATGCTCCCAAAGTACTCCTGTAACAGCTAATTCTCCAATTCCTTCGAATACTTGTATAGGGCCCGGAAGCTGTTCAGGAGAATAAAAGGTAGAGGCAAACTGCCAGATTCCCACAAAGATAAGTAATGTCAGACTCTTCCCAAGCCAAAGGGTGCATTTATTGTTCATATGCCATATGCCTTCTTGGCAAAACGATCATCAACATACTGGACTATGTCAATGGATTCCTTCGCAATACCAAATTTGAGAAGGTACTCTTGGGTAGCATTAAAATCTTTCAGTTGTGGAATCAAATCATTGAATGTAATACGTCCTTTAGGCTGGGTTAGGACATGTTCAATAACTTCTGGCTTTTGTCCCAAATATTTTACAGATAGCTTCGCAGCTTCAGCTGGATTATTATCAATAAATGTAGCTGCTTTAGCTAAACTACCTACTAATTCTTCTACACTCTCAGGATATTGTGCAATTACAGACTCTTGCATATTAAGTACGCAGCAAATATGATCATGCCAGATATCTTTGCTTAGTACTAACACCTTACCTATATTTTGCAGTTCTGCTTGTCCACCAAAAGGTTCAGCGACAATGAAGGCTTCAATCTTACCTGTTGATAAGGCGTTAACCATTTCAGGTGGTGCCATATCAACAAATTTCACTTCCGAAGCCGGAATGTTATTTTCGCTAAGATATTTTTGAATCAATATATTATGGGTGGAAAAACGACTGGGAATAGCAATTGTTTTTCCTCTTAAATCTTCCACTTTGCTTAGTGCTGGTGCATTTTTCATTGTGACAACAGAACCATTTCGGTGTCCAAGAAATACCGCCTTTACCGGTACTCCTTTCTGCCTTAGGGCCATACCAATGGGGGTTAAAGCAAAAGCCCCATGTACCGCATTGTTCTTTAAGGCTTCTGATAACTCTGCCCAGTTGGAAAATTTAACTGGCTCTAGGATAAAGCGGCTATATTGAGTTTGTCCATGTGCAATCATAGTCAAGTGATCTGTAATCGGCAAATACCCAATTTTCAAAATAGGTTTCTCGGCAGTAGAGCTTTCCTTCGAGAACAATTGCTTACTGCATCCTGCCAATGTTAATCCTCCGGCTATTAATCCAGTGGCAAAAAGACTATTTTTAATAAAATCTCTTCTATGCATAATCTATCTCCTTTTCATCTCAATGTATGAATTCCGACTTATTCCTTCCTTATTGCCAACCCAATTGCTCTCTACGTTTTTGTATATCAACAACAATCTGCTCTCCAAGTTTTAGCGGCTCTGTAACGGTAACTGCTACTGATCCGAGCAAGCCAAAGGTATCTTGGGTGAAAAACTGATTTACTTTATCAGAGCCAATAATAGGTGCATGGATACAATGATAGGAGTTTATCCCCATCAAACGAAAGCTAAGAGCAGCACACACTCCTTTTTCATTGGACCATTCTGGACTAGAGAAAGCAAAAGGCATATGTTTTATGGGTTGACCTGCTTTATCTGCTAGGCCGCGAAATAATGCGGATGCACGAGCATTATCCAAGCATTCTCCCATATGCCACACAGGAGGGATCTTTTTACTATCCACTATTTTTTGCAAACCCGGCCCTAGTTTCCGATGCACTTTTGAGTTGCAGTAACCTAACTTTAGCAACGGAAAGGAAGCACATCCATTGGTTAATACGACAATGTCATTCGCTAATAATACGTCTGCTACTTGGGTGATGGCTTGTTCATAAACAAGTTTTGGATTGCTGCATCCTACAAGATTTACAATCCCTTTAATGGTTCCATCTTTTAAATAGTCCAATAGGTTCTCTAAACCACTAAAGGATTCACCAATATTTTCTACTGAAAAACCAATTTCCGCATCAATTGTGGTTTGAGGAATAAAGATATTTTCTCTTTTCCGTAAGGGATAATTTTCGATAGCAAGACGAATGACTTGTTTTGCCATGCTTTCTGCTTGATCCATATTAGAATGCTGATGATCAAATGCCATATGTATAGCTCCTGGTAAATGACAGGAATCATTGGTTGTAATAATTTTAGTATGGAAACATTCAGCGACCTGAGTAAGAGATGGATATACATCTTGTACATCAACCACCCAAACATCTAAAGCACCTGTCCCCATAACGAGTTCCGCACCTAATGCATTACTCAGTGGATGTACATTACCAAAGCGATATAAAGCAGAAAGACCCGAGCAGCAAATGCCGTATAGGCGAATTCCCTCTGCTCCAACGGATTTTGCCAACTCTAACAGTTCAGGATCAGCGGATGCCTTTACGATTGCTGCTGGAAACACAGGTGAATGACCATGGATGGCGACGTTCACGTAATTTTCTTGTAGGGAGCCAAAATTAGTAGAGATGGTACTGCGCTGAGGCAGGCCATAAAGGCAATCTGCAGCAGTGGTTGCTCCAACAACACTGTTCCAGGCAAAAGCTAATCCACAACGTAAGAATTGTTTCATTATACTTTCCCAATCACCGTCAGTACCAGTGCTAGTACGATGTAATGACTCAAATACTTCGTGATAAGAGCTGATGGGAAGAATGTCTAACTCTGTCCAAACCTCAATACGCTCGTTAGGAGCCATGGCCTGAATGGTGCGATGTGTACCTGGTACAGTACGAGACATGTCACTTAACAAAATATCGGCAACCTCTTCCGCTAATTGGTTTATGTTTTTTTCACTATCATCGATTCCCAATGATTTTGCAACAGCTTGTACTTTTGCTACACCTCGTATGGGAATATCTAGCTCTCCTGCACCTGCTTTTTTCAATGCCAATAATACTTCTCGACTACGGGAACCGTGAGAAGCTGTACCAGCCGCTACCCAACGTAATATGTTACGCGCAACGATAACGTGAGCATCTGCGCCGCAAACACCACGAGGATTTTTTTCCGTGATACGGCATGGACCCATATGACAGATTCGGCAACAAGTGCCAGCCATACCAAAACCACAATGAGGCTTTTGGGCATCAAAGCGGTCAAAGACCGTTTCAATGTTTTTACTCGCTAAATGTTCCAACATTTCTCGTACGCCTGGGTCAGGGGTTTGTTCCAGTACTTGCTGTTTGGTAGGAAAACTTTTTCTGATTTCATTTATGTTCGTTTGCTTCACAGTGATTTTATCCTCCAATATCTGCTTTCAGTGTATCTATAATATGATCTGTTAAATCTCGCATAGAACCGCTGATTTCTGGTACTTTCCCCTGCAAATCCGCATCCCGTACTTCCTGAATTCGGGGAAAGGCAGCCAGTAATGGCCAATCTACCAGTAACTTTTGCACGGCATGAATTTCATCTGAATTTTCATATCCATTTAATACTACATATACATGTTTGATACCTAAGTCATGACAAAGCTTTCTAGACACAAACGCCGTTTCTACACTACGTAGTCCTGGCTCAATAATGACCATTACACCATCTGCAGGGCTGATAGTTCCTCGGCTTAAATGCTCTAGTCCAGCTTCGCTGTCAATTAACACAACGTCCTGAGTAGATGTCATTACTTTGGACAAGAGCTGTTGTAGTACAATATTTTCTTCACAGTAGCAGCCTTGACCACCACCTTTATGCCACCCCATGACCAGAAGCTGATTTCCCCCTCCCCAAGTGACAGTTAAAGAAGATACTAGTTCTGACACATCGGGATTTAACAATAACAATCCTTCTGGAAGCTGCCCTTCGGGGTTGACTATTAATCGAATTTGTTCTTTCTGTCCTGCCAATGGGATGATATCACAAGCTTTCGCCTTATCTAATGGCAATGCGGAGGCTAAGTTAGCATCTGGGTCAGCATCAACCGCTAATACACGATATTGTCGAACCGCAAATGCACGAGCTAAGAAACCACAAATTGTAGTTTTACCTACGCCACCCTTTCCAACAACAGCTATTTTCATAGGCCCCCACCTCTTTCTACTTAATTTTTCGACAAAATAAAAAAGTTTAGATTGGTCCCCTGAAAGGACCCAATCTAAACTTCAGTGCTTCTGATCATTTAAAGTGAGTTATTAAATTGGTAACATTATATCATTCTATGGTAAGAGCGTCAATGCTCACATTACCTAGCTACCCCGATTTTGACTTCGTTCCGAACCAAACGATCATTGGGAAGCTCCCAGCCATTCAGAATTTTGTATTTCTTAGCATAGGGCTTAAATAACTCCAACACTTTTTCTCTGCTTCCGTCCTTATGATCATATATATCCGGTAGAATGATAAGATACAATGACTTATCACGTTCTTCTAGCATTAAAGTTTGATAGGTAATCGTCACAGGTGTCCCAACATCTACTAGGCCGTATAACTCCTCAACGTCAGCATTATGCATACGAACACAGCCGCCAGAAACAGGACGTTCAATATCCCAATCTTTATTAGTGCCATGAATTCCTAAAGCAGGACTAAATTCCATCCATCTGCTACCTAGCGGATTGTCAGCCCCCGGCGGAACAGGTGTCTTATCCGAAAACCCTGAGCCTGGAATCCATGTAGGGTCTTTTTCTTTAGAGGATATTTTATAATTCCCCACAGGAGTTCTTTCATAAGTAGTCCCCAAAGCGACTGGGTATTCTTTTAACAGCTTATTGTTATCATATAATCGTAACATTAGCTCAGGTACATTAATGTGAATTTCAGTTGCAGCCCAAACAGCAGGTTGCAAGAAACAAAGTAACAGTGTGACCATAATTAAGATGCGCATTTAAATTCTCCTTTCAGGCTACAGGAGAACATTCCCACAGCAGGTGATGACTATAATTATCCATACATTTTTATAATCTTTGGATAGCCATTATGTTAATTATACTTCTATTGTCAAGTACATCTATCCTGGCCATGAAAGCAGATAAATCAGGTGTTGAAGGACTTTTAGGCTCCGTGCAGACAAGTTTTTTGAAATAATTACCTATCTCATAAAAGGATACATACAAGCTGGGAAGTTATCAACAAAACAATGTATAATTCTAGAAAAAGATTTGGCTTCTGTCAAACATCAGTTTGCAGAAGCCTTCTTTAGTAATCTAAAATTATCCGATAAAGTCGTTCTATGATTCTACTGAAGTTAAAGCTCCACCAAAATCAAGTCTGCTTTACAATTAATAGCTGTATTGCATCTGTTTTTGATTAAGCAACAATAATAACTGGAGTTCCATTTTGAATCATCCCATATAATTCTTCTAAATCTTTGTCCTGCAAGGCAAGACACCCCTCCGTCCAATTTATGCCCCTTTGCGTTAAGTCCTCCCGCCCTCCATGTATACCAATCCAGCCACCTAGTGCAGTGTTTTGGAGAGGTTGCACTTTTTGATCATTAGCCCAAACAATCTCTTGGTATTGCTTGAAAGTAATGAGATTGTTTTCCAGCCCTTTCTGAGCGTGAACTGAATCAGGGTAACTTATGCTTATCCATTTGCGACCTAAGTAGGGGTCATTATTTAATACTTCCTTATCCGTGATAAAGAACATCCCTTCCGGAGTACGATTATCCCCCTGCCTTTGCTTGTCACCTTGGGAATTTACACCCGATACACATATAAAACCTTTCAGAGGTTTTCCCTGATAAAATATAGTCATTTTATTAACGGATTTTTCCACCAATACAACCATATCTTGCTGCGCTATCATTTCTTGCAGTTCCTGTACCGAAGCCGCTTCTACAGACGGCACACTCAGGAAAAGGGCACAAAATAGCGTAATAATACTGTAAATAATTTGCCATAACTTTTTCATTTTACACCAACTTTGTTTCGACTTAGTAACCCTTTTTTCTATCCATAGAAGCTGAATCTTTAGAGCAGCTTTATTCATAAACCAAGCATGTATTCGCCACAGAATATTATTCTCCTGCAGAAATTTGGCAAACCTTCATTTTTTTGCTGTAACAATATTTCCCAACTTATATTTACTCATTGTTTATAAATTATATATTTTGGAAATAACTATTCCTAATTGGGGGAATAGCAATGAGGAAACTATTTATAATTCTAACTATTATTATTTCAGTTTCATTTTTTATTCACACTGCCGCTCATGCGAATTGGGGCTGGGAGTCCACTGATGACCCTGTGCCTTATTATTATCAAGAATGGGGAAAATGGTACATCTATGAAGATACTAAAGTTTTTATGGTTCAATTAGATGAAAAAACATATAAGTATGTGTTTGATTATAATAGTAAATTCATTGGAGGTTGGGTAACATATATGCCTATTCGATTACCTTAACCCCTTATTGAATTGATTATTTAATACTTCATCACATGAAACTATTAGGCTTTTGCACAGAATTACTTCAACTTCTTCTTAAAGCCCTTGTGGGTATTTGGGCTATATCCTGCGGATTCATAAAACTTACAAGCATCCATTCTATCACTTTCTGTGACTAAAATAATTTGTGTACAATCTTTATGCATAGCAATTTTTTCAAGTTCAGATAGCAGCGCTTTACCCACACCTTTGTTTCTACATTTACTGTGAACAATCATATTCTCCAGAACCATAAAGGGGTGACATCTTCCGTATAGCTCCCCACAAATCACCCCCATGACAGAACCAATCAGTTCTTCATTCTCAACCGCACTTAGTAATATATGTGTATCTCTTTTATATAATTTGTTAAACTGATGATGCATTGTTTCGAGACAAGCGTCCTCATTCCAAAATTGTTTATATAATTGTGCTAATGCAGGAATATCCTCTACCAACATTTCACGTATTATCACACTTTATGCCTCCAGCCTTTCATCTTTACCAATAGACCACTAAAAGCTCACTTGTCCACTCCCACTTTCCTTGATTAGTGGAACTAAGATTCAGATGTATTAAACCCCGAATCAGCTCTTCTTTATATGTAACTCATAAAGGGACACTATTCTTCCTTCAATATTAGAAGATACTTCACCTAAGTAATAAGCCCCTAATTTGTCATAAAAGCCCTTTGCATTAGGATAAGAAAAAATAGATACTCGATCAATCTTCATTTCTTTACATCTTTCTTTAAGAAATGCAAATAATCTTGACCCGATTCCTTTTCCTATATATTCAGGCAAAATGAAGATATGCTCTAAGCAAAAGCCTTTATTAGCAACCATATTCCCTGCCAAAAGTTCATTTTCGAGCTCTACCAAGGAAATATATCCTACTGCCCGCCCCTTTACTTCCGCTACATAAACCATATTGTTTTGTATATACGACGGGCTAATTGTGAGTTCGTCTTTCCATATGTCGAAATATTCATTTGGATAATTCCAATACTGCTTTGACGCAAATGATATATCTGTCAAAACCGCACTATCACTTATGGATGCTTCTCTAACCAATAAACCCATTTTAAAATCACCCCTATTTATTATATTATTGACACTTATCCTTTTTTATTCTAAGTTTGCCATTTTATAGGACATTTTATTCGTTAGTGCCTTCTTGTTATCCTTTTAGTTAGTTCGACTATCTTGATTTTATCCTTCCCTCTAAGACTCATCTCTTTTCTCGGGAACTAAGAGCAAATATTTCTTTAAATAAGTAGAACATAAGCCCTGCACATAATGTACAGGGCTTATGTTCTACTTATTCTTATTGATTCTCTAGTACAATTCTTCCCTTTATGTATTGAGGCACTATATCAAACTGGTCGGCATGCAAACAATATTCTACATCCTTCATACGGTTTATATCCAATAATCGTTTCCCATTACGACTCTTAGCAGCAGTCGCAACTAGATTGTCCTTCGCAGCAGAATACATTAACAAGGCGCCTTGGGCTGAGTCACTAAGGATGAGATCACTTTCTGCACCTAATAGCTGAACTAATAATCCTGCACAAAGGGTGTCTTCTAGCGAAAAAAGACCATCTGTTCCAGCGCATACAATTACAATGTCTTTGCCATATTGTTTTGCCTGCCTGCAAACAGCCTGAGCATTCACAAATGAACCAATTAAGGTACGATATGCCCCTTCTGTCGCCTTTATGGCAATAGTACCATTCGTTGTTGTCATGACAATACTTCTATCCTTTACTGTGTCCTGACAAAATTCAAAAGGTGAATTTCCAAGATCATAACCATCAATCTTTATTGATTGTCGCTCTCCTGCAAACAATACTGGTCCCATTTGACTAGCTAGAGCTTGAGCATCCTCGATGGATAAAGCGGGAGCAATTGTTTTGCACCCATTGGCAATCCCAGTAACAATTGAAGTCGTTGCTCGAAATATATCTAAAACTATACAAACAGTATTAGAAAGATCCATAGCAGTAGTTTCTTTTGGCAAAAGTATAATATCAATCTTCATTAATAATTCTCCTTTAGTTTAAGATGGTACAGACGTATCCCAAAACCATTGTTCCTTCGTAATATCTGCCAGTACTATTTTATCCTTTGTGGCTTTATTTATCAACTGACCCTGTAGCGTTTTGTTGACACTTTGTTCATTAACTTGCCTCCCTTTTTTTAAATTAGCTTCCTTTTTTAAATGGGGTGCTGACATTTTCATATATAATCAAACTCCTTTCATGTAATGTAAATGTAAAACAACGAAGATCTTCTTTGTTATTCAAAGTAATCTTCTATCTTCATTTTAATAAATCCATTTACATTAGTGAAATACGCATTATGCATCTAATGTATTTAGAAATTAAATAAGCAAGCTTTTAAAAAGCTTGCTTTACAGATATCTTCGTTTATTGGTCAAAATCGTAGTGTTTTTTGGCAAAGTCTATAAATTCGCGAACGGCGTAGGAAAGATATCGATTCCTTTTCCATACTAAAGCCAATCGTAGCCATAATTGCGGATCTGAAAATGGTCGAGATACAATAACCTTGGCATCAAGGTTTTTACATATCTTACTGGGCAATAATGCAATACCTAAATTATCCATTACCATTTGTGTCATCCATTCCCGTTGGGAAGTTTCCAAAATAATCTTGGGGGCAAACCCAGCTTCTTTACATCCCTTAATGATCATATCGTGTAAATTATAATCATTACTATACAGAATAAATTCTTCATCCATCAGCTTTTTGTAATCAATAACATTATATTGAGCCAACTTATTGGTCGGATGCATAATTACTTCAAATGTATCATGCTCAAACCAGACCTTATCATAAAGATCATGATCCTCAGCTGGAGTAAATATACCAATATCTAAAAGCCCTTCTTGAATAGACGCTTCCACTTTCTTCGGACCAATTTCGTATAGATGAATATGAATATTAGGATATTCCTTTTTAAAGGAGCTAAGCAAATGAGAAAAAGTCGTAATCGCAGTAATTTGTGGTAACCCAATATAAATTTTCCCCGATTGCATTTTTTTTAAGTCTCCTAGCTGAGAGGTTATATTCTGAAAAGATGATACGATTTGTTGAGCTTGCGTAAGAATAATTTCTCCTGCATCTGTTAACTCAACCGATTTCGTATCACGATAAAATAAAACGACTCCGAATTGGCTTTCCAATTCTTTAATTGACCTACTAATGGATGGCTGTGAAATATACATCATTTCAGCAGCCTTACTAAAGTTCTTATGACGTGCTACCTCTATAAAGCATTCTAAGTTTCTTATATCCAAAGTTTTTCCCCCTATTAGATAACGATTATTTACACACATTAGGAAAGTCTAAGCTAAGTTACTAAAAGCATTCGTCATCTGTAAAAATAACCCCTCCTATTAATCAGTATTAAGGCATATAATTATCTATTATTACATAAAATGTTAAATTTTAGGAAGGATTATCTATGCATTTTGTAGAACGGATAGCTTATATGTATTAAATAACAAACATAGGAGTAATTATGGATATTGTGCGTTTATCGTTAATTGGTTCATTGATTGGAACGGTTGCGATAGTTCTTATCTACATATATTTATATTTATTATATCGTGAACGTTACATGGGCATATGGTCAATAAGTTGGCTCATCCTTCTTTCACGATTTGTTCTTTTCGATTCAGGTTTACTTCCTTGGAAAGATTCTACCTTAGGTTTGACCACATTTCAGCTGATAACTATTATCAGCACTCTAATGTTTGTCTGGGGTACTCATATTTTTATAAACAAACCTCTTAATAAATGGTGGCTATATGGCATTGTCAGCCTCTCTATTGTAAGTGCTATAATAAATGTTCTTTGTTCATCTTTGGCTTATAAGTTGTTGCTGCCCATCTTTGCTTGTTGCTCCATCGGCATTTGGGTCGGTTTAACTTTTATCAGCCACTTGAAACTGCAGGGCATTGGTCGCTTAATTACTGGCTATGCTTTTATTTTATGGAGCATTCTCAGCTTAAGTATGCCTTTTGTATTCACTGGCTCATGGTTCCCTCCTTGGGGTTACTCACTTGGTGGAATATTACGCTTAGCGATTGCTATCGGTACTTTAATGGTATATTTTGAGACAACTAGAACAAATTTGGTAAACAAGGAAACTCAATATCGCTTATTAGCTGAAAATGCCATTGATATAATCTATTCATATCAACTGCTTCCTGAAAGAAAAATAGAGTATATAAGCCCCTCTATTCTTACAGTTACTGGTTATTCCTCTGATGAATATTACACTAATGATCAACTAGTCTTAAATTTGATACATCCTGATGATAACTCTTTACTTAACGATTTCATTACTACTCTCCCTTACTCTATTGAATTGCCACTTACGTTGCGCCTGATTCGAAAAGATAAAACGATTCTGTGGATTGAACAGAAATGTGTTCCGATCTATGATGATAAGGGCCATCTCTCAGCATTACAGGGCATCATCCGCGATATCACTTTGCGAAAAAAATTAGAACAAATGTCCTCCTTATTTGATCGGATGAATATGGTCGGCAGTATGGCTGCCACTGTCGCACATGAAATTAGAAATCCCATGACTACGGTACGGGGTTATTTACAAGTGATGGGTAGAAAGCAAGAATATCTAAAGGATAAAGATAAATTCAAATTAATGGTCGAAGAAATAGATCGAGCCAATGCCATAATTCGAGAATACCTTTCCTTATCCCGTGAAAAATTAGTTATTTTAAAACAATGCTCTTTAAACACTATTATCGAAGCATTATTTCCCTTAATCCAGGCAGATGCTACCTTTTCTAAGGTTTGTGTAAATCTTGATCTTATCTCCATACCTGAATTACAGCTGGATGAAAATGAAATTCGCCAATTACTGTTGAATCTAGTGCGTAATGGCATCGAAGCCATGCCAAAAGGTGGTGACTTGAATATTCGCACATTCATGGAAGTTAACCAAGTTGTCTTGTCCGTCACTGACCAAGGAGGAGGAATTCCTTCTCACGTGCTTGATAAGTTAGGAACACCCTTTGTTACTACAAAAGATACGGGTACAGGTTTGGGTCTTCCTATCTGTTACCAAATAGCCCACAGGCACAATGCTACTATTAAAATTAATACTCACTTTGAAGGAACCACTTTTTTTGTTTACTTTAATCCAACATTATCATAGAACAATATTTCTCCCTTCTTCAGTAAATATCTATCTGAAGAAGGTTTTTTTACGCCAAAATTTAATATAATTTTACATTAAATTCTATTTTTTTACATTTTTTACAAGGATTTATAAATACTCTCTCCGTATCCCTTAGGTAAGGGGGTGGTAGTTATGAGGACGTAGTCTTTTACTAGACAACTCTTACGTTTATTAACTATTATAAAGGAGAGAAAATCATGATAAACAACAGTCAAAAAACACTATCCTGCACAACAGAAGGTTCAGAAGGCTCTATTGAAATTGGTATAGCCATTACCCCAGAAGAAAAAAGAGAAATCTATCATTATCGTTTCCAAGCCTATGTAGAGGAAATGTCCAAGCATATTGAGGAGGCAGACTATACTAATAAACTACTAAATGATGATCTTGATGAATGGGGTTTTCTTTTATATGCAAAAATTAACTCAAAGCTAATTGCCACTGCACGCATCAATATTGGTATTCTTTCAGACTTTCCAGTAAAAGTAGTAGAATTTCTGTCTCTAGACAGATTCAAAAATTATTTTGTAGACAATGGTGACCAGCGATTTTCTTATTGTGCAAAATTATTTGTAACTCCCTCTTATCGAAGCTCACCAGCACTTTACCTACTCATGGCAAAATGTTATGAACTTTCTCTCCATAATCAGGCTCAATTTGTCTATTGTGCTTGCAATTTCCACTTACTGCGTCTCTATGAGCAAATGGGCTTCCATCGTTATAGCAAAAACTTTGTTTATCCTGGTTACGGCTTATTAACCCCTATTATCTTTGTTTTAAATGATATTCAACATTTACGTACAATACGTTCCCCACTTTTTCGCTTAGCACGTAAAAGAGAAAACGTAGACACGCAGGCAGTCGAATGGTTTTATGAAAAATTCATAAGAAATTCTCCAAAGATAAATAGTCAATTAGTTACAGAAGAAGAATTATGGTCAATCTTATGCAAAGGTTTGAAACAGCCAACTAAAGCAATACATATACTGCGTGAATTATCAGAAGCAGAAGCAAAAAAGTTTCTTCACTCTTGTGGCAGCCTTGTACAATGTGATACAGGAGATATCATAACTACTCAAGGTGATATTAGCTATTCCTACAATATATTACTTTCCGGAAAGCTAAAATCATTAACATTCCATCACCCTATTAAAGAGTATACATCACCTGGACAGCACTTCGGCGCAAATGGCTTAACGGAGCACAATAAGCATACGGAGGACATAGCTGCTATTAACCCTGTAGAAATACTAGTATTATCGGGTATGGCTTTTCCACGTTTCTTCCACTCCCACCCAGATATTGCCCATAAAATCGTGCGAGCTCTTTCCAACTTACGCTAAGCAGTATTAGTAGAATCTGCACCTAATTAAACTCATAATACTAAACAAGGAGCAACTGCCGTTAGGATTTAAAATTCTGATGGCAGTTGCTCTAATAATTAAGTTATTTTCCATAGCTACGTTGTTTATATTGACCTACTACCTAGATGTAAGCGCATAAAAAATAATTTAAATATAATAGCAAATACAATATAAATGGTAAAAAAATGCTATTATTGCGCAAATTTAGATAGAAAAGTATTTGATTTCAAATACCAATCAAGGTATTATAAAGAAAGAAAGTTAGCACTCAAATAGCAAGAGTGCTAACAAAGACAATTTACATAGTAAATTATTTATGAAAAGGAGACTTCTTCTATGAGCCAAGAACCAATAATCAATAAGGAAACCAGAGAATTTCAAGCGGAAACCAAGCAATTATTAGACTTGATGATTCATTCCATTTATACTAATAAGGAAATTTTCTTACGGGAACTTATCTCCAACGCCTCCGATGCTATCGATAAGATCCGTTTCGAATCCTTAACCAATCATGATTTACTCGAAGGGGACTCCGAATATGAAATTCTGATTAATCCTGACGAAGCTACCAATACCCTTACTATTTCCGACAACGGAATAGGTATGACTTATGACGAAGTTATTGAAAATATCGGTACCATTGCAAAGTCCGGAACAAAGTCTTTTCTTGAAAAGCTAAAAGAAAAAGAAACATCTACGGATAAAGAATTAATCGGACAATTTGGTGTTGGTTTTTATTCTGCCTTCATGGTTTCAGAAAAAGTAACCCTCATCACCCGCGCTCCAGGACAAGCTAAAGGCGTCAAATGGCAATCTGGTGGCGATGGAACTTATACTATTGAAGAGATTGATAAAGAAAAACGTGGTACTACAATCGTTATAACCTTAAATGAAGAATTCCGTTCTGCTGAAAGGCCTAGCGAGAATTTCTTAAACCGTCATACTATTGAGGACTTAATTAAGAAATACTCGGACTATATTCGTTATCCTATCAAAATGACTTTCATTAAAGAAGAAAAGCAGCGGGATGAAGACGGCAAAATTATCGAAGATTCTCCTGTGACCCAAACTGCAGAAGTACGCACTTTAAATTCTATGACTCCTTTGTGGACTAGAAATAAGAATGAAATCACAGCGAAAGAATATAATCTGTTCTACAAAAATCTTTTCCATGACTGGGAAGAACCCCTAGAGATTATCCATACCAAAGCTGAAGGTACTGTAGAATATACCAGCCTATTGTTTATTCCTTCCCGCGCACCATTTGATTTCTATAGTCAAAAATCAACGTCTGGCATTAGTCTATATTCTAAACAGATTTTTATCATGGACAATTGCCAAGATCTTCTTCCTGAATACTTGCGTTTTGTCCGAGGACTAGTAGATTCTCCAGACTTTTCTCTTAACATTTCCCGCGAGCTTCTTCAACATAGCAAGCAATTGAAACTAATTGGTAAGAATCTTGAGAAAAGCGTGCTGAAAACATTAGAAAATTTATTGAAAAAAGACCGGACGAAATATGAAAAATTCTGGAAAGAGTTTGGCAGAGCCATTAAAATTGGCGCTTATACAGATTTCCAAAGTCGTGATAAACTCAAAGATTTGTTACTTTTCTCTTCTTCCCATGCTACGGAGGGGTTAACAACCTTAGAGGACTACACAACACGTATGCCTGAAAATCAAAAAGTAATCTATTATGCTACAGGTAAAGACCGCGCTTCAGTCGAACGCTTACCTCAAATGGAATTACTGCAAGAAAAAGGGATTGAAGTGTTATACCTTTTTGACCAAGTCGATGAATTTACCATTGATGCTCTCCAAGAATATAAAGAGAAAAAATTCCAATCTATTAGCCGTGGGGAACTGAACCTAGATGATATCGACTCTCCTGAAGCTAAAAAAGACACGGAAGCCATTTTAAAAGAAAATGAGTCCTTAATCAAGGATATTAAAGAACAATTAAAAGGCAAAATAGCCGATGTAAAGATTAGCAATCGTTTAAAATCCAGTGCAGTTTGTCTTGTGAGTGATGATAACGGCATTAGTCTTTCCATGGAGCAAATTTTATCTGAAATGAATAATACCATGTATAAAGCTAGCCGAATCTTAGAATTAAATCCAAATCACGATGTCTTTCATGTTTTAAAGAATTTGCATGAAGCATCACCTGATTCAGAAGCCTTCAAAGATTATTGTGACCTATTGTATGTACAGGCAATGCTAATTGAAGGTCTGCTCCCAGAAGATCCAATCAGCTTCGCCAATAAAGTATCCAACTTAATGGCACAAAAGGGCAAATAGTCTCCTTTTCATACTACATAAAAAGCTTGAACCATATTCAAAATGGTTCAAGCTTTTTTATGGAATCAGACTGTATACGACTTTCCAATTAATATAAGAACAAGGCCTTCACCTTACCTGAGACTTGTTGCAAGCCAAAATTAAAGATTCAATGAACCAAGCTATTCGTTGTAATCCAAAAAAATAATATAGGATAAACGAGTACTAAAAAGACTGCTGTCGTTACCACAAAAGCTGCACCAGATACATGTAAATTTAGTCCGTAAAGCCTGGAGGTCACAATAGCATTGATTCCTGTGGGTACGCTGGCTAATATTAAAATAGTACCTAACAATACTTGATCGTTAAAGAACTCTCGGGCTACAAGGTATCCCAGTACAGGTGTAATAAGGAACTTGATAGGTAGTAAGTCAAGGGTCCTACTATAATATTCTTTCATTCCTGCGAAATTAATACAATAACCTGCTGGAATTAAAGCGGTCCACGCAGCAATATGAACCAACGGATCAAATACTGCACCTAAAAAGACAGGTCGTGGCACACCACTTATACATAGTATGATACCAATTACCAGTCCCACTACTGGTAATTGATTCCGATTCAAAAACATAGTGGAAAAAGTAAGCTTTTGCTTATCCTCTCCCCTATAGCTTTGCTGCCTATAATATTGGGCCATAGGAAAACAGAACAAGAACAGCACCAGACTCTGAGATAAACCAACGATTTGTGTATAAGCGAAGGCCGATTCGCCAAATAAAATATAGGCACAAAGTCCACCCAATGTCCCAATATTAGAGAGAATCGCCGATACTAAATAACTTCCCTTTTCCAAATTACTATCATACTTGTTCTTTGAAATTAGATAAGCAGTAGTGCCTGGGATAAGGCTTAGGAATATCCCCAAAAAGGGTAACCAAATTAATTCCCATTTTAACGGCAAAGTCCAGAAACTCAGAATGGATAAGGCAGTAGAAATAATCAATATGTTAAACGTAATCATTCTATCACAATTCTTTTCGCTTAAATATTGCTTTTGATTTAGAAAGTATCCCAGCATGAGGGGAAGCAAAAGATCTATAAAAATATACAATAGCTTTAATTTTACATCCATGAACAAACCTCTTTCATACAAATTAGTACATATACTCTTCTTTTTATTCTGCTATAAAGTACATATACCTTCCCCTGATTTTTCTGACTTTAGTTTTCTTTATAAAACACACCGCGTATTCATAGAAAAAGCATTTTGAAATGCGAAGACTATGAAGTAAAGAAATAATCATAATATCCCGACCTGTTCTTTGTATGCCTTCGCGTATACTAAAAAAATATTCTATACAAGAGTCAATCTATTACTCTGATGATCCATAATAGGCTGATATATATCTAATTCACAATAATCATCTTTTGATAATGAGGTATCGATATACTCAAATCGAAAGGTATCCGCAAATTTAAAGCCTGATCTAAAAATCCATTTGGAATACATGTGAACTAGCAATCGTCCCACTTGCCTGCCATTAATATCATTGGGACGAAAAAAACCAATAAACCGAAAAACTACATATTTATGGGCTGGTATTGAAATACCTTTCATGCCTTCAGGTACATGAGATAAGTCCTGTACCTGAAGAGAGGGAGTATAATAGATATATCCCTCTCCGTTGCCACTCCAATCCGTATATCCAAAATAAACTTGTGGATTGATTGCATTCTTAATCTTCTCTGTATGATGATAATAAAATTCATTGCCGTGAATATTAGCAGTCTTGTCTCCCGATTTACTTACTATCTTATGTTGGTTACCAACTAAATACATCTTCGGCTTATAGACAAAAAACGGTTTATATATAATTGAATTATTAACTGATAAAATATCGTGTATATTCAGCTTTTCTTTAATGATTAAGGATCTATCCTCTAAACGTACTTTTAGGGGGGTATAGCCGAATTTTTTCCGGAAGGCCCTGATATAGGACTGTTCATAATCAAATCCATATTCTAAAGCAATATCAATAATTCGCATGTTAGTATGAAGCAATTCATTAATACTTGATGAAAGCTTTCGTGACTGAACATATTCTATTAAGGATTCACCGGTTAAGGATTTGAACATTCTATGCAAATGATATTTTGATATTCCTGACTGTAGAACAATATCATCTAAGGTAATTTTATTATAGATATTACTTTCAATGTAATTCACACATGCTGCTACAATCTCTTTCATATCTATCATAAACTTTGACAACCCCCACATTTTTTAAAACGCTTTTAACACCAATGTTGCATTATGCCCTCCAAAACCAAAGGAATTTGTTAATGCATAAGAAGGCTTTGCTTCTATCCCTATATTAGGAATATAGTATAAATCACAATCTGGATCTGGAGTTTTGTAATTGATCGTTGGTGGTAAAAATCCATCCTTAAGGGCAGAAGCGGTTATAATCGCTTCTATGGCTCCTGCTGCTCCTAATAAATGACCTGTCATTGATTTCGTAGAACTGATAGGAAGATCATATGCATACTTTTGAAAAACAGCTTTGATTGCATCTGTTTCATTTTTATCATTTAGGGCAGTTGATGTACCATGGGCATTTACATATCCAACATCCCAAGGATTTATACCTGCATCTTCTATTGCTAGCCTCATGCACTGAGCAGCACCCTCGCCACCTTCAGCAGGTGCAGTAACATGATATGCATCATTCGTACAGCCATATCCGACGACTTCTGCAATAATATTAGCTCCGCGCTGCAGAGCATGATCCAGTTCTTCTACTACAAGGACACCTGCCCCCTCCCCTAGTACAAATCCTTCCCGTTCTAAATCAAAAGGCCTAGAAGCAGACGCGGCATCTTGGTTAGTAGTCATTGCCTTCATTGCACAAAACCCAGCAAATGCTAATCTTGTTATCGATGCTTCCGTTCCACCAGCAATCATTACGTCAGCAGCATTTCGCTGAATAATTTTATAAGCATCACCAATAGCGTTGGTAGATGAGGCGCAGGCTGTAACAACGCATTCTGTAAATCCCTTAAGTCCATATTTAATCGCAATCAGTCCCGCAGCCATATTGGGCAACATCATGGTCACCAAAAAAGGGCTAATTTTATTCGCTCCCTTTTCTAAAAGCGTGCTATGCTGCTGCTCAATAGTCTCTATTCCGCCAATACCTGTTCCCATAATCACACCTATACGTGCTTTATGGATGTTGTCAAAATTAATCTTTGCCTCTTCGACTGCCATGTGCGTAGCTGCCATAGCATATTGGGAGAAGCGGTCCATCCTTTTGATTTCTTTCTTTTCTAGAAATAGATTGGGATCAAAATCTTTGATTTCTGCTCCTACTTGTGTGGGTAAGTCAGATACATCAATTCTCTCAATTCTACTAATTCCACTTTTTCCCTTTTTTATTGATTGCCATAATTTATCTGCACCACACCCTAAAGAAGATACGGCTCCCATCCCTGTAATTACTACACGTCTATTCATCGTAAAACCTCCTATGTTCATTTCATACTTTTATTTCTTGCCCCTAGGCAACTTTCTCGGAATCGGTTACTTTCACACTATACAACTGTAACATATTTATTTTCTAAAAATGAACAGGTCTTGCTTTCATATGGTTTAAAAATCTACTTCAATATCTTTTTGCCACAAATAACCTAATATCTTCTGATAAGTATATCTTTGACAGAAAGGAGGACTATAAAACTAAAATATTGAAATTAAATATGAAATTATAACTATAGGAGAGTATGTTTATGGCAACATTTAATGATTTCATGGAACTCGATATTCGAGTAGGAGAAATTGTCCAAGTGGACGCTTTTAAAAAAGCAAAAAAACCTGCCTACAAATTATTGGTTGATTTTGGAGATGAAATTGGTATAAAAAAGTCCAGCGCTCAAATTACAGAATGCTATACCAAAGACCAGCTTATTGGCAAGCAAGTATTAGGAGTAGTAAATTTTCCACCACGAAAGATTGCTGACTTCATGTCAGAAGTTTTAATATTGGGAGTATATGCACAACAAGGGGTTGTATTGATCCAACCAGAGCAACTGGTGAAAAAGGGAGATAAGTTAGGATAAACATTCCACCTGATAGAAAGGACTTACCTCAAAGGTAAGTCCTTTCTATTCCATATATCTTTTCAAGCGCTCTTTTAGCGTACCTGTATGCAACTCAAAAAGATGGTTATCATAATCATAAAAATATAAGGATTGTCCTTCCCCCTCAACACGTGCTCTTGGTGGCTTATAATCTACACCTAGTGCTTTTATCCGCTCTTCATATATAGTAAACTCTTCGTCTTTTATCTTAAATGCTATATGATTATACGTTCGATCTCTCAAAGGTTCTCCTTCCATGATAGCAATCCATTGATTACCAATCAGAAAAAATTTTTCCTTTGCTACTGAGAACATCTTATCACCACTGGAATAGACTTCTTGGGCATCAAAGATTATCTTAAAGAAACTAGATGCTTTCTCCAAATCTTTCACGATAAAGGTGATATGGCTTATACCCTCCATTAAGAAACCTCCTTTAACTTTTCTTTTTTTTGACTACTCAGTCCAAATTTGTCACACTTTTGTCACATTTCCATGTTATTCTAAGTACATCAACTGATCGGCACAACATCGGTTCATTTTGAAATAATACATAGTTTAGTTTCTCCTATTACCCGATGTAAAGCCGATCATTTATATATATCAAATAATTTGTCTTTTCATTTGATATAAGAAAAAACACTTAAAAATTCTTAGGGGGAATACTCATGAAAAAGAAAATATTAGCTCTTATGGCAAGTACCATGTTAGCTACAAGCATCGGCTACGCTGCACCGATTACTGACCTTGCTCCAGGAGAAACTACAATTGGATATAATCACTATAACTTAGACCAATACGGACATAGCATAGATAATGATAGTGTTTATCTAGAACATGCTCTTTCCGATAAATTTAATGTCGGTATTGAAAGAAACGGTTATTCATCACAATACAGTGGTTGGCATACAACCGACGTCTATGGCCACTATAAATTAGACAATAATGTTCGTTTGATTGTTGGCGATCGCAATTATAGTGATAGCTCTGATAAATTCTTCTATGGTATTGGCGGCAATATAAACTTAGCTCCAAAATTAGATGGATATGCCTCTGTAACTACGAGTAGTGTAGAAACAAGCTGGCAAACAGGCGTCAACTATAAAATGGATGGCAAAACCGCTCTACATTTTGGATATAAATCAGATAAATATGATGATTCCTCAGCTCAAGATGGCTTTGGATTTGGTATCAACCATAAATTCTAAGATATCATATAATCAGACTGACAACAATCACTGTTGCCAGTCTGATTTTTATTTATCCAATAAAACCTCTATAAACGCCTTCATATACTGAGGCAAATCAGGTGGGCGACGACTTGATATTAAATTGCCATCTACCACCACAGCTTCATCTAGCCAGATTCCCCCTGCATTCTCCATATCATCCCGAATCCCGGGAGTGCTAGTAACCTTTTTCCCTTTTAAAATTTTAGCAGAAATGAGAACCCAGCCAGCATGACAGATTTGTCCAATGGGTTTTTGCTTTTCATCAAAATCCTGTACTAATTGTAGCACCTCGGGAAAACGCCTCAACTTATCTGGAGCCCACCCTCCTGGCACCAATAAAGCATCATAATCATCCGCACTTACCTGGCCAAAGCTATAATCAGATTCTATAGGAACGCCGTATTTTCCTATGTACTTTTCTTTTGCCTTTTCGCCAACGATATCAACTTGTACCCCCGCTTCTCGTAAACGCAGGACAGGATACCACATTTCTAAATCTTCAAAATCATGATCTACTAATTGAAGAGCTTTTAAGACTTTTTTTGTCATCATCAGTCCTCCTTTGTTTCATTTACAACAATAATTTCTGGAATCTGATGCTAATTCCTGCTTGATCCAATAAGATTTTATTATTTCATATTCTCCTTGATTTTAAAGCAAACAGACGAAGACTCTCACCTTCTACAAGTGAGAGCTTTCGTCTGCTAGATTAGTTGCATAATTATTTCTAGAATTAATCCTAAGAACTACTAAATACAATCCTTCTATTAAAATAATACAGAAGAAACTTCAATTCTTTTGATCTTCCATTGACCATCTTCGTATCTCCAACGGGAATATATGTTGCCAATACCATCTGCGCCATAGGCACCTATAATCCGCTGTATACCTTTCAGTTCGTATACATTATCATAATTAACCACAATCGGTTCTAATATTGTAAAAGGATAAGAAATTGGCTTTACTTCTTTCAAAAGCTTGCCACCCTCATCATAAACTGCGGATTGTATATAGAAGTCTTTTTTATTTTCAAGGTCCAGGAAGATACTACGGCCCGTATTTTCATTTATCAGCTGCGCTTTATAATCATCCACAAAATTCCCTATAAATTTAGCGCCTTCATTATTTTTTTGATCAAAAATGATTGTCGGCTCAGGAAGATTATAATTTACAATCAGATGTCCTACTATACCGCCACTTCCACCAGTAGGAGCACTAATCATGACGTCACTTACTTTATCACCTGTAAAATCGCCAACAAATATTGTACCTTGATAACCTGAAAAATTATTTAAATCTGTAGTCTTCACATTATTCGTCACACCATCACGGACCATAAGGCTCATGTTATCAGAGAATCTATCACTCTTCTTTTCCTTATGTCCAATTAGATAAAGATTATCGACAACCCCGTCACCTGTAATATCTGCAACTGCTGAATCAATTATATAATGGTCAGCTGATAAGTGAAGTTCTCGTAATACTGGAATCGTCACTTGTTGCCCATCTTTTTCATCCGCAAAAACCTCATCTGCCCCAGTGAAAATAACACCCACTATAAGAGCGGAAATTATTGTTCTTTTAAAATCCATTACCTATTCCCCTCCTTTCCTCTATAATACACCCTTTCATCCATGTATGGCTATTCTTTACCTATATTCATACTATGTAAAATCATACCAGCAACAATAATAATAATACCTGTTAATGACCAACCTATTGGCAAAGCTCCTCCTAAAAATATCATTTCACCTGCCACAGTAAACAGTACCTCACCTGCTTGCGTTGCCTCAACCACAGACAGTTTTTTAGGATTGCCTTTGGCCATATCCGTTGCCATGAAAAATAACACGGTAGCAATAACACCAGAAGAAATTGCAACGACAAAGGACTGCATGACTTGATCTTGATTTGGTAAACCAACCGTAGCAGTACCATATAAAGATAATAGTAGCCAAAAGGGCATACTCCCGATTGTCATTCCTAATACACGCTGATATACATCTAACTTCCCTTTACATATAAACATCATTTTTCGATTACCTAATGGATAGGCAAAGGCAGCAACCAATACTGGTACTATTCCGAGTATTAATGTCCCTATATCATCAACCTGCTCATTATTACTATATTGTATCAATCCTACTCCTAACAAAATAAATAAAGATGTGAAAATTTCTTTCTGCGGAATTTTTTGTCTAACTTTTTCTACTCCCTGTGCCGTTTTGATTTCATCATAAAAAATTGGTACTAACAAAGAACCTGCAACAATGGTAATCTGCCATGTGCCTGCAACCAACCATGCCGAACCATATGCAGCAGCAAAACATAGTGGAGCATAGAATAATCCGAAACCAATCGTACTCCAAATCAACCATTTTAATGGTCTTATCTTCATTTCATCCCAAAGTGCTTTCATGTCCTGGCGCTGCATAACTAGCAACACCAGAAAGGGTAAAGAGAAAAAGTACCGTAATGAAGCACTCCAAATCCAACTTCCCCCTGACAAGTCCATAGCACGGTTTAAAAGAAAAGTAGATGCAAAAAAGAAAGAAGCTAGTATACCAATGCTAATTGCTTTCATTATAATCCCTCTTTTGTCTGTTATATCTATTTTACTGCAGTAAATGCTATTTCTCCTATAAAATGGCATGCAGATGATTTTGTTATTATTATAAGTATTTATATTCTGAGTTTTAATTGTGCTTTTAAATTCTATTTTTCACAGGTGTTGATTAAATACTAAAAGGTCGCATTTCTTATCAAATCGTAGTTGCTAAGACAACGATCAGAAAAGACGCGACTTTATGAAAAATTCTACCACATTTCTAACCATTTTGAAACACTTAATTATGAAGCTTCTACTAGATACTCATTCTCAAAAAGATGCAATATACATTAAGAGTTTAACCCTTTACCAATTTGTATAACTATGGCTTATCTTGACGATAATAAGAAAAAGCACTATACTTAGTGTATCAAAGGGGAGTAATTAATATAGGTACTATCAACATAATGGTGTAATAACCTGGTAGTATCCGCTATTGTGCGTAATGAGACCTTTGGTGCTTTTTAAAAAGCACCAAAGGTCTCTTCTTTTTTCCCTTTCTATATTATAGTGGAGGTATGTATTTGTATGCTTAGTCTTTATGCAACACTATTAGTAGCTATCATTGTCATTTATTATAGCTGTGAACTCTTTGTCAACGCTATCGAATGGGTCGGTAAAAAGTTTAATGTTGCTCAATGTGCAGTAGGAACCATCCTTGCAGCCTTTGGCACAGCTTTACCGGAAAGCGCTGTAACCTTAATGGCAGTAGCTTTTAACTCCAGTCCGGAGCAAAAAGATATTGGTATTGGAGCCGCTTTAGGTGGCCCTCTTGTACTTGGAACAATAGCCTATGCCGTAGTAGGACTCTGTATTATCTTTTTCCGTAAGAAACGGGAATTAGGGACAGAAATTGATATTGATAGTAACAAGTTAAGCCGCGATCAACTGTGGTTTGTATCTATTTTTATATTCAAGGTATTAATGGGACTTGTTATCTTTAGTATTAAACCTTTTGCAGGTGTCTTGTTTTTAGCAGCCTATGCATTTTATTTTTATAAAGAAATGGGTGCTGAATGTATTATCTCTGAAGACGCTATGGCACCCTTAATATTTCGACCAAAGGAAAAAGACCCTACTGTCTTCTGGGTATTAGCCCAGACCTTTATTTCCCTATTATTTATCTTTATAAGTTCACATTTATTCGTTAAAAATTTGGAGTTGCTGAGTCTTGCTTGGAATATGTCCCCGTTAATTGTATCGCTACTGATAAGTCCGATTGCTACCGAATTGCCTGAAATTCTAAATGCAGTGATCTGGGTTAGACAAGGTAAGGAGACTCTTGCTCTTGGTAATATCAGTGGAGCTATGATGATACAAACCACGATTCCAACTGCCTTTGGATTATTTTTCACTCCCTGGTTATTCGATTTTCATCTGATATGGGCGGGAATCATGACCCTTGTTTCAGTCACTTACTTATTCATTACTCTAAAGCGGGACAAGCTATCACCTATGCGTCTAGTCTATGCAGGAGCTTTTTATCTCCTTTTCGCCTGTATATTTTTTGTGAAATGAGGGATTACATAGGATTTACAACTTCATCAATCTTAACTCTAAATAGATTAAGAGATTAATTGAGAGGGGTAATGATAATTGCAAACTAAAACAATTGGTGACTCCGCTGTAGATATCTCTATGGTCATGCTGCCACATCAAGCAAATGTTGCTGGAAATGTACATGGTGGAGAAATAATGAAGCTCATGGATAATGCTGCTTATGTAGTTGCACACAGACATGCACGCTCCAATGTTGTAACTGCAAGAGTAGATGAACTAACCTTTCATCAACCTATTTATGTGGGTAATTTAGTAAATTGCCATGCCTATTTAACTTTTGTAGGAAAATCTTCTATGGAAGTTTCTGTAGTTGTTGAGGTAGAAGATCTCTTTAAAGATGCTCCTCGTAAATGTGCACTAACTGCACTCTTTACCATGGTCTCTTTAAACGCAGGCGGTCATACCTGTGCTGTTCCCACTCTCGAACTTACATCTGATGCTGAACGTGTTAGGTTTGAAGAAGGCAAACTACGCTACGAGACAAATCGAGGTAAAGCTAAAACCTGTCCAATACCAGAAACCCTTTAGCAATGGATCAATTTCCTAAAAGCAAGGGTTCCACAAATTCTTTTGTAAATATTTATTACAAAAAAGCTGCCTCATTGCAAGGCAGCTTTTTTAGCATTCTATATTATAGCCTAGCTCACGCAAGCCATTGTATAATGGTTTGTTGTAATTCCGCTTCCCATAAGGGTGAATTATAGGTATGATCTGCCCCGTCTACAATCTGCAACTCACAACGATTTTCTAGCCTTTTGTCCAGTATAGCTTGATATTGATATGCATTTTCCAAAGGTGTCTCTACATCTTTACTTCCATGTATCAATAGTACATTACCTTGAAATTTATGAATTTCAGCCAGAGGACGTAATTGAGGCAAAGATAGAAATAGCTCTCTCCCTAATTCAAAGCCTTCATAATTAACCACGCCTTCTTGTAAACATTTCTCGTAGCGTTCTAGGCCCACAATCTTTACAATATCGTCAAAGGCTTTCGCTACAGGAGATAGTAAAATAAGTTGATGAATTCTTCTATCCGATGCTGCTATACTGGCAGCAATGGCACCTCCTAGACTATGACCTAGTAACGTAATTTTGTTACAGTCAACTTGAGGATGCTCCTCCAACAGGTCAATCGCTTTAATGACTTCCTCCATCTGCTGGGTAATCGTAATTTGCCAATGTTCTCCTGAACTTTCTCCACAACCGCTAAAATCAAAACGTAAAACTACATATCCTGCAAGGCACAGCTTACGAGCCAATGTAACAAATAGTCTATGCTGCCCTACTTTACTGCTAATAAAACCATGGCAAATGACGATGGCAGGTTTTTTCTCATTTTCATTACAATGAGGTATATGCAGCACACTACTTAGCTGCTGGGAATCTGTATGAATTATAACTTGCTTTTCCATAAAATATCTCTTCTCCTTACAAAATCATCCCCTCTAAATTTCCTAGTGGGTATTTTTCCTCAAATAAAACAAAGCTTGTACAATAACGAATCTTCCTGTATTTTGATTGTTCTTAAATTCATCAAAACAAACTTCCCGTTTCGTTCTAATGGGATCAATTTAAGACAGATTTCTCCAAAGGCAATCATATTCGGGTACATCCCATACAGCATTGGAATGAGAGGGATATTTGGACTTACATTGAGAGAGAAAAGATTGAATTAGTAGATTTATACTTTGCTAAAAGTGGTAAACGCTACAGAAGCAAAAAAGGCTAAGAATGTCCGCCCTAAATAGGGGACACCCTTAGCCTTTGGTTTTCCAATCGGCTTACTATTTAATTTTTTATTAGTATATCATTAGGTTTTTTACCTGTCAATCTATTTGATCAAAAAAATATTGCATAGTTGAACTATATCCACCGTGATTACATCTTCCTATATGTAAGTCTATCAAATCCCTGTTTACATTTCTTATTTCAGAATAAAACTTTATGTAAAGCACTGTGAGGTGCTGGCAATACAAGTTGATCGACTAAAAATCCGCTATCCTGTATGGCATTACTGCCTGCCTTGATTGCAGCAGTTACCGCCCCTATATCACCAGTTAAAGTCACCATGGCTTTTCCGCCCATTCCCCTAGCTAGTCGAACTTCAATTAATTCTACATTTGAGGCTTTCACCGCAGTGTCGGCGGCGATAATGGCTGAGGCTACTGAATAACTTTCAATTACACCCAATGATCGTACTTCTTTAATGTCCGTACAGCCTGTTAAGGCTGGAAAAATACTATCATGTAAATTTGAAAGTACAAATTCATCTACAACATTCTCACTGCCGCTCACTGCGGTCCCAGTCTTTATTGCGCTTTGTACAGCTCCTACATCTCCTGCTACCATGACAACGTACTTGCCTGGGCACATGGCTTGTGCCATGAGTATTTCTACGTTAGCTGCTTTTAGCATTGCATCTGCTGCTAAAATACCTCTAGTAATATTTTTGAGTTCTAATAAACCTATGGCACGTTTCATCTAAATGTCCCCCTCCTAAACTGCCCGGATGCCAATACTCGTATCTACCTTAATAATCTGTCCAGAGATACTAGCATGTAAATTAGCTCCTACCACTGCTCCTTCAGGAATAACGCCAATTAAATCACCTTTCCTAACCTTATCTCCTACTTTCACAATGGCCTTTGCTGGTGCTCCAATATGCTGTGAAAGAGGTAGCATTACTTCTTGTACAATAATTTCTTTGACACTAAGTGGTGCTTTTACATCATACTGAGAAATTCCTAAACGTGCCGTCAAACGTTTGGTAGGAATCAACCGATTGACCCGGCTTGTCAGAACTTGTTGAGGCTTATTATTATGAGGATTTTTTATCCCGGCTTTTCCTAGCTGTTTTTTCAACTCCGCATTCACTCTACGGGGCGATAAGCCCATGGAGCAACCAAAGGTATCACACGCACCACATTCAGAACACAATAAAGCACGAGAAAAAATGGCTGACTGACCCATTTGCCCTTTGCCAATGGCCTGCATGATACGGTGTGGCTCTAAACTATGACCTAATAAATGGCGAGGGCAAACATCTGTACAGGCTAAACAATTACAGCATACTGCTTTTGCCCGATTGGCAATCATCTGCCAAGTTGTATTTTTCTGTGTGACTAAAGAATGATCTACAGGCAAAACAAGAATGCCACCTGTAGTTTTTGTAACAGGTGCATCTGGGGTAATGATTTTACCCATCATAGGACCACCGTCAATGACAGCATAGGGATTCACAAGTGCCCGCCCTGCCAAAGCAATCAGTTCCTGCACTTTCATACCAATGGGGACTTTGAGGGTTACTGGCTTTGCCACAGCGCCACCAACTGTAACATATTTTTCAACTACGCCTTTACCTTCAAGAGCATTAGCTATATTAACCAAGGTTTCTACATTGGCAACTACTACGCCTACATGGAGGGGTATACCCCCTTCTGGTACAATTCTGCCAGTCACTTCATGAACTAGGACCTGTTCATCTCCTGCCGGATAAATGTCAGGTAAAAAGAATAATTCAATTCCTTGTTCGCCCATTTGCTGTATAGCGGCCTGAAGGTTTTGCGTGGCTTCTTCATATTTACGTTTTAGTCCAATATAGCCTCGTTTTGCACCTGTTGCTAACATGACCGTCTTCAACCCCAGAACCATCTTTGTACTTTCTGCAGCCATGATCTGCTGATGAGCCCTAAGCAGTGGCTCACATTCCGCACCGTTAACAATCACAATTTCCACACTGGCATTAATTTTAACGTGGGTGGGGAAGCCGGCTCCTCCAGCTCCCACTACACCCGCTGCCTTTACCGCGGCAACAATCTCATCACGCATTTTCTATCCTCTCCCAACCATTCATATGTCAACTTAGATGATGGAAAAAGCATCAACAAGAACGCATCGTCTTTGGCGAGTAAAGCTGCGTGGGGAGGTTAGCCCCTCTCCTGTTGGACCTGCAATGGTAAAGGTGGTAAAGCCTTCACCGCCGACTCCTATCCCTGCATAAGAAGGAGCGTTTTTTACAAATATGGTAGTCTCAACGGCTCTAGCAAATCGAGTCAAATGATCTACATTCTTAGAATGCATCGCTGCTGTATGGCGATTTCCATGTTCTACTTTAACAGCTAGTGTTATGGCGGCATCAATATCTTTCACCTGCACTACTGGTAATATAGGCATCATTAATTCTTCCATAACAAAAGGATGATCTGCTGAAGTTTCACATAAAACGACACGTACACTATCAGGTACGTCAATACCAATTTTGCTTAATATATACTTGGCATCTTTACCAACATAATCTTTGTTAATACCATAGGATTTTTTCGGTTTATCAGTACAACCTTCTGCCATTTTCTCTTCTTTTACTGTCATGACAAGTTCTAGTAGACGGTCTATATTGGAACCTGAAATGAGATATGCCCCGTATTTTTGCATGTAGGCAATTAATTGATCGGCAATGCATCCTACGGCAATTACTTCTTTTTCTGCAATGCAAGGTAAATTATTATCAAAAGAACAACCAGCAACAATATCTCTGGCTGCTTTTTCAATATCCGCAGTCTCATCAACAATAACCGGAGGATTACCAGCACCTGCACCAATGGCTTTTTTGCCAGAAGATAACACGGCCTTTACCACTCCAGGACCACCCGTTGCTACCAACATATTGATTCCTGGGTGCTTCATCATTTCATTGGCTGCTGTAATGGAAGGCTCTGCTACGGATGTTAATAAATTATTGGGACCACCTGCTTTAACAATGGCTTCATTCAGCAATCTTATTATTTTCATGGAAGTATTTTTTGCAGTCGGATGTGGACTAAAAAATACAGCATTTCCTGCCGCGATCATGCCAATTCCATTGCAAATAACCGTTTCTGTTGGATTGGTGGTAGGTGTTATGGCACCAATGACACCATAAGGCCCCATTTCGATTAAGGTTAATCCACTATCACCACTCCAGGCTTGTGTCGTCAAATCTTCAGTACCGGGAGTTTTTCGGGCAGCTAATTGATTTTTAATAATTTTATCGGATACTCGTCCCATACCCGATTCATCCACAGCCATTTGGGCCAGTAATGTGGCGTTTGCATAAGATACATCTCGCATTGCTTTTATGAGGGTTTCTCTTTTCTCTATGGATAGAGCCCTCAACTCTTGATATGCTTTGCGAGCTGCTGCTACTGCTTCATCAACTGTATCAAAAATACCGCCTCCATGGCAAGATGGCGTTTTTTCTCCTTGCATTTTCGTTAGAATTTCCAATGTGATTTTTTCAATCAGAGCTTGATCTATACTCATATAATCTCCTCCTGCTAATACTCTACTACTTAGTAAGCAGCCAGAGCAGCTCTAGCAACTGTTATATCTTCATCAACCGTACCACCGCTTACACCTAAGCCACCAATCACATGCCCTCCAGCTATAAGAGGAAATCCTCCGCCAAAAGTGATAAATCTCCCATTACCTGCTGTATTCAGGCCAAATAGTGACTGCCCAGGGGTTACAACAGAAGCAACTTCATTCGTAGGCATTTTTAATGCAACGGCAGTATATGCTTTATCCAGTGCTAAGGAGATACTGGCCAACAAAGCGTCGTCCATGCGATGCTGCGCTACCAGATTTCCCCCTACATCTACTACTGCAATCACCATTGGGACTCCGATTTCGATAGCTTTTTGTTCGGCTGCTGCTATCAATTGTTTTGCTTTCCCTAATATCGTTCCATGTTCTGCGATATCTTGTTTTTTTTCGTTCTGTAATGCTCCTGCTATCTTATTTTTAACAATCACAATGATCTCTTCTTGTTCTACACATCGTGCCAAAACAAACAAGAAATCGGAAAGACGATTTAAATATAAGGATATTGGCAAGGTAACGTTCTCTGTTTTTTTCAGCCGAACAACGCAGCGTTCTGCCCGCCGTACCATAGTTCGTGCCAAATCTAATGCTGCACTTGCAGAACAAGTACCAGGCGTTACAAAGTAATGTTGTGGAATCCGTTTCTCTTCTAATATATCAATGAGTGACTCTATTCGAGCTACATGTTCCTCAGTAATACGATAGTCAGCAATTTCTATAGATTCCGTTGCTAAATCTGCATTTAAGGAAATCAATTCCTTTTGTATGGGCTGGATCATTTCAACAGCCCAGGGTGAATGAGTAATCAATGACTTCCCTAATCCCATGGCGGCATTGGCTTCATCTACTGTGCCATAAGCTTCTACTCGTAAACTATCCTTATAAACTCGCTGTTTACTTAGCAAGCTAGTTTTTCCTTCATCTCCTGTTTTTGTATAAACTTTCATTATTCACTACTCCTCGAGTAAAACTGTTTAACTCGGGTATTGTCATTTTCTCGCATCCCTGTACAATTTCCACACCACAATCTCGAGCAACATCCCTCGCAAGTGGTGTGATAATCGTTCCTTTGAGAACGGTAATACTCGTAGAACCATTCTGTGCAGCAGTTTGTATTGAGGCAGCATCGAGTATCGTTTTCTTATTTGTTAAACTATTTACTGCCGCCTGTTCTTCTTTGGGGTGCAATAACTGTTGACTGACTCCAGCAATATCTTGCACTGGAACCAGCTGAATACCATACGCTTTTAGTTTTTTTAGATTTGCCTGCAGAGCCTGCACCAGCCCTGGGGCTGATTCTCCCATCTTATACTGAGCTCGCCAACTATCTAGTGGATCGGCGGCATTAAAGGCTGCTATGACTGGTTTGCCCATCATTAATCCTTGCAAGATCAACGTGGAGACCATGGTATCTGACAAGGTATAGGCTAGCTTTGCTGCCGTATTTTGAGTAAGCACAGGAACAATCACAATATCTGTTTCCCGCAATATATTTCCGGGATAAGGAGACTGGGCAGTAACAATGTGTATGTGACTGCCCAGTTCTTCTGTTATCCTTTGGATTCCCAAAACTTTTTCAGCAGACGCCGATAAAACTACTGTTACACTTACACAAAGGTCCTGTAGTTTTTTTATTTCTGCCAAACCTTGTTCAAAGCCAATGGTTCCACCAGTAAAAATAACCAAAGCCTTTTGGGACGGGATAGATTGTCTATGAGTAGCAACGGGCATTTGTGCTAATTGGCGCATGATCTCTTTCGTAACCAGTTGCACCATTTCTTCCTTATACACGCTACACCTCCTGACATCGGGCTATAGTTACTATATCTCCATTTTTTAGACCAGTAGCATTTGCCTCATCCGTGTCAATATGAAACTCTAGGCAAAAGTCTGGCTTAACACGTACCAACACATTTTTCAGCGTTACTGCTCTAGTTCCACCAGTCTCTACCCATACACGTTCTCCATCTGAAACACCAAAATGCCGAGCATCATCATTATGCATGTGAATATGTCTGGTTGCACAAATTAAACCTTCTGTTAACGTAACTGAACCCTGGGTACCGACAATCGTAATGCTAGCTGATTGCTCAATATCGCCTGAATCACGTAAAGGAGGCACAACACCAAGGCTAAAGCCATCTGTACGGGATATTTCAGCTTGTGTATTCTTGCGTACGGGTCCTAAAACCCTAACACCTCGAATCACACCTTTCGGTCCCACCATGGTAACCGTTTCAGCAGCGGCAAACTCTCCAACTTGTTTTAAATCTTTTTGCCATGTTAAGGTATGACCTGCACCAAACAATATTTCAATATGCTCGGCAGAGAGGTGGATGTGGCGATTAGATACTCCTACAGGAATGTCTCTATTTTGTTTCTCTAGTGAGGTAGCCTTTTCTAGAGCCTGCATGACTTGTTTCACTACTTCATCCAACATATTTTTTTCCATCCTCACACCTCAATCTGCCTATTATTTTCTACTACTTATATAGATTCATCAATTTTAGGAAGAATTTTCTCAATATCTGTATGAGGACGTGGAATCACGTGAACAGAAATCAATTCACCTACTCTTTGTGCCGCTGCAGCTCCTGTGTCAGTGGCTGCTTTTACCGCTCCCACATCACCACGCACTAAAACAGTTACCAAACCAGACCCAATTTTTTCATAACCCACTAATGTTACATTAGCTGCTTTAACCATTGCATCAGCAGCCTCTATTGCACCTACCAAACCCTTTGTTTCTACCATTCCTAAAGCTTCTCCGCGCATATTACTCCGCCTCCTTATTATTTCTATCATAATGAATACAAGTTATCTTAGGATCACCCTTGACTCTAGGGCAAGCAGGATCACCGCAAATATTACAGTAACCTGATACTTTTTTAGGTTGCACTGCAATTGGCAGTTGTTCATTCGACTCTATCTTTTTTTTTTCTGCTGCTTCGATTTCCTCTTGCACTTCTAACTGCAGTTCATCTACTGCAACAAGCTCTTTATTCTTCTGATTTTCTTCAGCTTTTTCTTTCTCGATGACCAAACTCTTTTTTTCTTTGAATCCCACTGTATCTTTGGTTGTTACAATGCCAGACAACGTTTCATGGGGTCTAGGTATAATATGAGTAGCGAATACCTTGTTTACCTTACTGCCAGCTGCTTTACCAGCTTGAATAGCAGCTGAGACTGCACCCACGTTGCCAGTCAATTTAATAACTACCATTCCGCCACCTTTTGTCATCTCATAACCAATTAACTCTACATTGGCTGCTTTCAGTGCCGCATCAGCGGCTTCCAATGCTGCAGCTAATCCAACGATTTCAATGAGACCTAAAGCGTTTTGGACCATGCTTTCACCTCCCCATGGCCTTGTGCACTTTCCTGAAGAACCTTTTGGACGATACGGTAGACTACCTGGTATAAGTCATCCCGATTTGTTTCATAGCTTTCATTTTTCGACGGTCGGTCTTTAAAAGGAATTCCTTTTACTAAACGTGCAGCATTATAGCCAAAATGACGCCACTGGGCAGGATTTCCGACTTCTTGTAAGGAAAAGAGCGGATTTTGGGCAGGCAGTTTGGCATAATGAATGCACAAGTCTTCTGGTCCAATTCCGACTCCAACTCCCAGCTTTGACTTAGAAGCCCCTTCATAAGATAGTGCTGCGGCATTTGTTTCATTACTTTGCACCACAGTATAAGGTATTCCCTCTTCTTCCATTCCCGCTTGCACTTCTCGTAGCTTCTCTTCACCGCCTGGATGAGGAGCTACATAGATGAGGATGCAAGGTTTATTTTGATCTGGCAGCATAGCATCACGCCTCTCTGTCAAGATATGACAGTACCAGTCCAGTAGCTACTGCATTGCGCGGACCTTCAGAACCTCTAATATTTCCTCGTCCACATACAATGCTATATTCAGCCAATGCATCGGTCACCATATCTCCTACTTCAAAATCCATGGCAGATCCTCCTACTAATACAACAAACTCAATATGACGAATATTGCCTGTAGGCGCTACACGGCTTAGAGACCGAATTGCATTTGTTACAAACACGCGTTTTTTAGCCTCTCGCCTTACGTGACGAATCTTATCCAAAGGATGAGAACTGGGGATTGGAACCATTTCGCCTTCTTTTAAAATTACCACACGAGAAAAAACTTGTGGAGGAAGGTGCTGTTCATAAAAACGCACGGTTCCGTCTTCCAGCCTGATATGATATAAACTTTCGACTTTAGCTAATGGATATTTTTTTATATCCTCTGCTAGATCGAAATCATTTAATCCCAGTTCAGAATTGATCAGCATGGTAACCATATCACCTGCCCCGGCTAAATGAATGGATAATACACGTTCATCCCGCGTAATAATAGCCGCATCTGTTGATCCGCCGCCCATATCAAGGATTGCCAAGGGCTTATCTGTACCGGGGGTTGTTAATGCCCCCTCAATAGCCATATTTGCCTCAACCCCTGCAATGACCACTTTTACGCCCAAATTGCTTCTCAATTGGTTAGCTATTTGTTCCATGGGAAGACGACTTGTTTTTACCATAGCTGCCAAAGCTACAGCATTTTCCAGAGCAAATTCTCCCGCCAAACCACCTTGTACTTTTTGCGGCACAAAAGTATCAACAGCCAGAATATCTTGTATTTTCATATCGCCAAGATGCTGCTCTGTAAGTTCACTCATAACCTGGCGAACTCTCTCTAGCATTCCACTTACATGAGTGCCGGCTTCCCCTTGCACATCAAGAACTGGCTGCACTCGTTCCACCGTTTCCATAATTTTATTAGCCCCAGATTCAACATCAATATCAGCTTTACCCTTTGACCCAAAGATGGTGATAAATCCAGCTGGGATGGTTCGTGCTTTTACATCACCTTGGGGGGTGCGCACAACAACCGCTGAACGATTGCCAATTAAAGCACGAGCAATGGGTACCACCATCTTTGTATCGCCAGCTGATAATTCAAATACTGTGGCAATTCCGTAGGGGTTTGATAAGGTTCTAATGGTTTGCCCCGGTTCTGCCACTTCTACAGCTGCCAGCATCCCAATGGGAACCTTTTCAATCATTGTAACTTCATCCACTACGGGTATTATTTTCTGCAAACGATTTGCAATCAGTACAGCATCATCTTGCCGTACAATGACTCCTTGAAGATCAATACCTCGTGCCAAGGCTTGATTTAGAGCGCGAGCAGCATCTTCAAAATCAATGTTTACGGGAATGACACAAATCACTTTTTCGCCAGAAGTGAGGCTTTCCAGCTGAGTAAAAGAAACGGTTTGCCCAACACCTAAGCCTACACCCCCTGGGGTAGACGGATTATGTCCAATCATTGTGGATTCAGTAATAATTGTTTCGGTGATAGTTTCCATTGCCAAGTCACCAATTACAGGTGTTGCTTCATTCAACCTGATTTCAGACAAGTCCGCCATTGTCATTCCAGCTTTTTTCAATGCTTCTTCTAAAGCAATAACAATGCCTGGAATATTTGCCAGCGTACCTTTTATGCCTGTAGTCTTGACAATGCTACTGGTATAAAACTTTGTGACTTTTGCTGAGTCCATTGCAGCTAAGCAAACTTCTGTTGTAGAATTTCCAATATCTACACCTGCAATTATAGCCATGAAAATTCCACCTTACTCCGCTCTGAGACGATTACGCCGTTCATACACTCCTGCAGCTTCTCTCACAAAAGCGGCATTTATTTTTGCATTGTATTTCGTTTCCATTTCATCTGCAATGGCTATTAATTCTCCTCTAGTTGACCGATAAGGGCGAAGAGCGTTATAGATTTGCAGTATCCGCTCATCAGGGATAGCCGTTAATTCAGCAGCCCGACGCAAATTATCACCAAACTGCGTTCTGCCAACACCATCAGCGATTTCTGCCTGCATACGTAGCGTTTCTGGAGCAATACGCACATCTTGAGCCTTAACATCGCCATTTAATACATTCGCTAAGGTAATATCGGAAAGTTTCTTCCCAGTAGGAGATTTTAACAATTCAGGCCGTTTGGTAGCCAAGGGATAATCTCTATCTGGATTTAATCCTTGGGTAGACGGCGCTATTGGAGCTGCTTGTGGAGTTTGTGCCACTGATGCCCCTTTGCTCATAGACTTTAATACTTCACGAACCATATCTTCAATCATTTTTTCTTGAGACATTTCGATCACCTCCGCTTAGTTAAAATTTAACTTCGATTTCAATTGGCTTAGCGCCTTGAACCACATGTTCCGTTTCTTTAATATGCAGCACTGCTGCTTTTGCCTGAAACTTAGGTCTAGCCATCTGATCATTTTTAGTTGGAACAGGGGTAGGGGATTCGCCTTTCGCATACTTAGCAGCATTACGGCCAATAGCACGATAGGCTGGTAAATCGAGTAAAGGAGATTGGGAGAAAAGTTCTAGATTACTAAGGGGCGGCAAATCTTTTTGGTGAATTACACTGGTACCTCTAGATTGTATGCCAATCGCAATCCCTGAACCACTCAACTTAGTCGCATCATGGGCAGCAAAGGCCACATCAGAAGTACGTAATACTCGCACTACTCTGGCATTTAGGCCTTCTTCTTCGATACCTGCGATCATTTCCCTAAGTACATCACTGTGGGGAATATTTACGATGGTTTTATTTTGATACTTAGCAAAAGCTGGAGCCAAGGCAATTATTACTTCATCAGCTCTTGTTCCTGGACGTGCTTCCCCTTTTTCCACCAAAGTCATGGGACGTCCTGTAGCTACTGCATTCGTAGTAGGTTTGGGTTGTTCCATACCTTGCATTACTTGCACAATGATTTCACGAATCATTTGCTCGTTAATTTGCATTACACTACACCTCTCTTTCCAAACTTAAGCATCATAATCAGACGGATTAATTGCCTGACTGATGTTTTTAATTTCATTCCAACGTTCATCACTAATTTGATAACCGGTTCCTGGACCACTATAATCATTTCGGCTATTTACTGCACTGATAACATTAAAGTTTTTATCCAGAATCGCTGCAGTGTGGAGATAATCTCCCGAAATACGTTGTTTTAAAATATTCAATATATGACCAGCTAAATCATTAAAGCCATTTTTAGCCAATGCTTTAACAATATCAATACCTGTAATACCACGGCTCATTAATTCTTGAGCAGCTTTTAAATCTTCTACTACATTACGTGCTGGCACATCTTTACTACCATGAGCATAGGTTGCCGCTTCCACCTCTTCATCTGTAATAGCTGGGAAGCCCAATTCTTTAAATACCGCCTGAAGCCCTCTAGCTGCTTTATTACGAACAGCAATCACTTCTTCTTCTGATGCTGGACGCAAACCGCCATCTACTTTGAGGTCTCGTTGCATGATGTTCCAATCATCATAATCGTCTACATCCCAGTTAGAGCCAGCAAACATATTATCATAGTTGGGCACACCGCTATAACCTGAGCAGATAAAGTCTGTTCCAGGAAGAAATTGCATTAATGTGCGAGCTGTACGACGAATATCAGAATGAGTAAATGTTTGGTCATTACTGGATGCTACTTCCATATCTAGCATAGCTGCACAAAGGTTCTCTGCCAATACGGCACGAATACCGGATGGAACAGCAGCTGGTACACCAATACAACTTACAGAACCATTCTGTAGACCTTGTACTCCAGCACCTCTAGTAAGCATAATGCAGCGAATTTCCAAATACAGCATGGATTTTCCTTCTGCATAACCCATCTGCACTTCCGAGCCTGTACCAGAAGTAAATCTCATTTTTAGCCCCCGTGAAGCATAGGCGGAAGCAAGAAATGCTTTTGACCAAGGTGTATCATCACCATCAACAAATACATTTTCTGTACCATATACAGAAATGGTTTCTGCATAGGCGGTAATACCACGCATACCAAGTTCCAATTCTGTTGCTTCTTCTAAAGCACATTGAATCAGTGTACCACCTCGACCAGCTTGGCTACCGATTAATAAAGCTAAGGCATTAAAAGGAGCATAACGTACAACAGCAACGGTAGTTTCCATTTCATCAAAACCACGCAATGCAGCTTCCGCACCATCAGCAGCAATCAAGACTGGATTATCATTCACATTAGTAATGTGACATTGGTTGGAAGGAATTTTACGAGCCCGCATTTTCTGCATAGCCATCATCATTTCAACTACATTCATAGTGTTAAACACAGCTGTAAGTTTGGCAGCGGTTAAACCACGTACAATATCAACAACTTCTTTTCTAGATACATTGACATCAACAAGCATTTTGGCAATTTGGCTAGCTTCCATTGCCATGGCTTTTTCAGCAATCTTTATATCAATGGCATAATCGGCAATGAACTGTTCAATAAAATCGAAATTACTACGAGCAACGCCGTCCATTTCCACGATTTTGCCATTCTCAATTTTGATACTTGGTACTGGATCGTTGGGGCTGCCCATAGCGATCAGACCAACCTCTGGCCATTCTTTTACAAATCCGTCCTGATTTACAGGGCGGGCAGCTAAGACTTCAAAACGTTTTGATTTCTTCATTGTGTTCCCCTCCCTGCTTTAGATATATGGTTTAGTTGACGATGGAGCCGGACCAGCCATAGCTTCCAATAATTTAACGCCTACTTCTTTAGCGGCAAGTACTGCTTGGCGTACAGCACCAGAATCACCAGTAACCTGAAGAATTACCTCATTAGAAAAACTTGTTCCACTTGCCGGGCTGCCATAGCCAACCACTTCAACATTGGCTGTTTTTACGGCAACATCTGACATAAGTACGCCGATGGCAGCCGGAGCACCAACAATCAGTCCAAAAGCTTTGCCGACTGGAGCACCAAAGGCCTTATTGACAGCATAACTTGCACGAGCTGTATACTGTAATTCGATATGTCCAGCATCATTGCCATATACATCGCCAAATGTACGATCCAGCTCTTTTAATGCGACTTCGATTGCACGGCGTGCATCGGATACTTCTTCGGCACCAAATAGAATCAAGGAACCATGTCCTGCTCCACCTTTGGTGTCACGAGGTAATTCAATGGATATAATCTCTGTATTGGTAGCTTTTACTGCTTCATCAGCAGCCATAATGTGTGGGCCAGCCCCAGTTCGAGCCCCTAGAATACCGATGGAACGATATTTGGGATCAATTTTCATTTTTTCATGCAACATAGGATCTACATTTGCAATGACTAAACCAATAGTATCGCCGATTGCAGTTCCCACAAATTCTGTAATACCAGGATTTGTGGAAGCTTTTGGTTTCTCTTGAGTTCCTTGCGCAGGTGTGTTATTTTCCATCCGCTTCTTAATTTCATCCATAACCTTATCAATTAATTGATCTTGCATATAATTCTACCTCCAAATTAATACCTATTTTATCCGATAGTCGAGTCGCTCTAATATCCCTTAAGTTGATTAAATACGAAGGATAAGTGGAATTAGGATTCAGGGCTAACACTTCATCCGAATCAAACTACTTTATCTTGGGAAGAATTTTCTCCACGTCTATATGAGGCCGCGGAATAACGTGAATGGATACAACTTCACCAACTTTCTGAGCAGCAGCAGCACCAGCATCTGTTGCCGCTTTTATCGCGCCAACATCACCACGTACCATCACTGTCACCAGGCCAGAACCGATTTTTTCATAACCCACTAATTGAACATTTGCAGCTTTCACCATAGCATCAGCAGCTTCAATCGCACCTACTAGTCCTTTTGTTTCAATCATCCCTAACGCTTCGCTCATAATATACACCTCCCTTCCCCAAAATATGCGACCAATTCATCCATCCCTTCTCCTGTACGAGAGGAAACAAAAAAGATTGGTTCTTTAACGCCCACTTGCGTTAAGCGAGCTTTGGCTTTATCTCGATCAATTCCAGGAACGTCGATTTTCGTTACTACACCGATAACTGGACGAGAGAACATACTGGCGAAACCAGGAGGAAGAGTGACTTTCAAATCCGTTGCATCCTGCACAACAACAACAATAGATGCTTGCATAGCTGTTACCATTAATGCAGAATAAAAACGTGGTATTTGGGCATATTCTCCTGGTGTGTCAATTGCCCCATCTGAAAATAGAATACTTTGTGTTTTCTCAGCTGCTCTCCAGTCGTTTTGCAACGTACGAATTAAAGATGTCTTTCCCGCTCCTATGGCTCCAACTAGCATCACTTTCTTCATATCATGACTTCGTTTGCTTAGGGCCAGCAAAACCTAAACTATTCACTAAAAGATTGGTTACTTGTTTAAGAGCCGCTTCCACGTTAGATACTGTCCCCACTAATACCAGTGATCCCGTAAAACGATCCATAAAGCCAATTTGTACAGCTGCCGCTTTTGTAGCTACATCCGCTGCAATAATCGCAGCTTCACTAGGTGTAATGGTTAATATTCCAATTGCTGAAGTAGTTTCTAGCCCTAGTTTTTCGCATAACTCCTTTTTAGGATTTGATATGAGGTGTGATAATGTCACCTGTTTACCTGGTACGTATTCTTGAACCATTCTTGGCTTTTCTGCCGTCATACCATTCCCTCTCATTCCTCACATTAGTTTGACAATTATAAATATTTCCCGTTTTTACTTTTTTACCTTGCATATTTATTGCTTAGCCACTGTACATAATTGCTCCATCTTTATAATCCATATTTTAGGAACATCCCTATCACTGTTTTATATAGGATTTTTTTGTTTTACTCTTCCATTTTTTTTACTATAAAAGCAATAAAGGACTGCTATTTAGCAGTCCTTTATTATTTGTAATTATCCAATTTATATGCAATACGATCCTCATCAAATTTTGCCCTACTATAGGAAAATCTTGTACTTTTCTATTCGTTAAAATTCTATCTGATTAGGCTTCGTTATTCTTGTTACTATTTCGTATTTCATTACGATATTGATTCGGCGTCATTCCCATTGTTTGGCGAAATACACGACTAAAATAACTAGCATCTTGATACCCTACTTCTGCGGCAATTCTCACTGCTGTAAAATCAGGGTCTTGCAGCATTTTTTTAGCTTTTTCAATTCTTACTTTTGTTAGAAAATCTACAAAATTATAGCCTTTTTCCTGTTTAAAAAGCCTGCTAAAGTAAAAAGGACTTAAGTGTACTGTTTGGGCAACTTCTTCTAACGATATATTTTTATGATAATTTTTCACAATATAATCACAGGCTTTATTAATAACCCTAAGATTCGTACTGCTTCTATTTTCCAGCATATTGTCCATAAAGTGATTTAAAGATTCAAACATCCATGCTTCTACCTGTGATTTATTGTTACACTCTTGCAAGTGATTAATACAATTCAAATTCAACAAGGTCAATTGTTCTAAATTAGCACCACCTTCCACCGCAGAGCGAGATAATACGATCAACAATTCCAGCACACATGCTTTAATAGTATCTATGCTAGCCTTACTGGCAAATATTCCATCCAATAATTCATGCAGCGCCTCTTTTGCTTGCTTTCGATCGCCACATCGCACCTTATCTAATACAGTTCGCTCATAGTGAAAGGGATAATTAAAAGGCCCTGAACTTAAATAAGGCACATCCTCCGCATGAATAATCTGACTATCCCCTAGATAAAACCGCTGGCGCTGGGCATGCAGGGCTTCTAAATAGGACTTATGAATTTCTCGAGGATCACTGTAATACCTGCCAATTCCAATGGTAATACTGATATCCATTTCTTGTGCAATACACTCTCGTATATCTGCGGCTATATTCTGCGCATTGTTTTTTATTACTTCCATGCTTTCTATTTCTGTAAAGCCCAATAAAACAATTAGATTATCACTGCCAAATGGCGTGACCAAAGCATAATTGCCTGCTACACTACAAATAAGCTTGTAGATTCTTTGCTTGATCATTTGTTTTTCTAGTTCGCTATCACTAGAGGTAAGCTGCTTAAAATTATCAATATCTACAACCAAGACTACTCCCGGATCTACTTTCATACCTAAAAAACGAGATCGTTCTTTAAAGTGTTCAATTTCTTTAATGTTGCCAGAAATCAAATCATAGACAAAGGACATTTGAATAAAAGGTATGGCTTCCTCTACACTTTTTCGGAGTGAAGCCTCTTCTTGTTTTTTGCGTTTCAATTCATCCACTTTTTTTATCGTAAGCTCTAAAGTACGCAAGATGTCATCGGGGCGAGCAGGCTTTAACAGATACTCTACCACCCCAATGGTTAAAGCCTGTTTTGCATAACTAAATTCATCAAAAGCTGTAAGCATGATAATCACTGTATCGGGCAATAACGCACGAATACGTTTGGCCGCTTCTAGCCCGTTCATTTCCGGCATACGAATATCCATTAGTACAATATCTGGTTTTTCTACTTCAGCGATCTTAACAGCACTCTTTCCATCTCCCGTTTCGCCTATCACCCTAATAGCGGGACATTTTTGCTTAGCAATAAAATGTAAGGCCTGCCGTTCTAATTGTTCATCATCTACAATCAATAATGTGTACATTTTCTTCTCCTTGCTACACTGCTATTACATTGGACAGTAGGGAAGACGGATATAAATACTGGTCCCTTCCCCTAGTTTACTCTCCATCGTAAGACCGTATTCATTACCGAAGTAATGCTGAATTCGCTTGTGAACATTAATAATTCCTAAGCCTGTGGTTTGTCCATGAATTTGCTTACGTTTTTCTGCACGAAAGATAGTTTCGATATCCTCGGATGATACACCACTGCCACTGTCACTGACAATGAGAACAACCTGCTCTTCTTCAAGACGTCCAATAATATGAACCACCCCTCCTTCTACCTTACCTTCAAGCCCATGGATAATCGCATTTTCTACTAAAGGTTGAAGGGTAAGCGGGGGGATTTTTGTTTCCATTATTGACATATCTACATCAATAAAGGTCTGAATACGCTCACCAAAGCGAATCTTTTGAATCAACAAGTAATCCTTAATGGATTTTACTTCCTGATCTAAGGTTCGTAATATTTCTATATCCCGCAAATTGTTACGCAATAAGTCAGACAAAGCATAGACTACTTCTTGGGTCTGATTCGCTCCTTCTAACATTGCTAATCGAGCAATGGTGTTTAACGTATTGAATAAAAAATGTGGATTTACTTGAGACTGCAGTGCTTTTAATTCTGTGGCCCGAAGCATTGTTTCTAGTTCAGCCTTTGCTTTTATTTCTTTCACAAGATGTTTACCTGCAAGATTGGCCACACCAATTTCCACAATATAGTTTGACATGATGTAAATCAGGTCTGCAGCTGCTTTTATGCGTTTTTCCGGTACAACTTTCACAATATCAAAAAATTCCGATAATAATTCACATTCAAGCCCTAAGTCAGCTGTACAGCGAAACATTTCTCCCTTCACATCACTCTCTTCTTGGGCTAAAATAACTTGTCCAGCAAGAAATGCACCAATGTATTGATTTTCCACTACAATCGGTGCAGCTAAATCCGTCAACCCAGCATGGCATTTATATACAAAAGGTTTCTGATTGCGGCGCCCGCCTTCGTCATCACATTGCACGCACCGGGTTAGCCCCCGAGGAAGAGAACGAATATAGCTACAAAATCTCGTGAAATTGCTGGGCTTGGTAATGGGATTGCCCTCTGGATCAACGATCACTGCCGCCAAGCCTGTAGCGTCAGAAAACTTATCTTGTATTTCTTGTAATATTTGAGTATTGACAATTTCGCCTAAGGTAAATCGATTTAATGCCTGCACTAGCAATCCTCCCCTTATCAAAACTTCCATACTATATCATTTTGTTGCCATTATCCGCTGACTAAGCCACTCTAAGGCTCCCATCTTTGGTACAACGGGTCTTAGAGGGGCTTGGTTTGGCGGATTAGTGTGACTCAATTCAGTTAGAGTTAATTTCTATTTGAATTAAGCCTCACTTAACATGATAAGTATTATATAAAGGGTAAACTAGTTCCTGCAAACAGCAATATATTACTAGATTTTAGCAAGCAAAGACGATTCGTTATACAGCAGCTACTGGCACTTGTTCACTTAATACAAAATCCGAAAGCCTTGCCATATTCTGCATGGTGTACGCCATGGTTTTTAGCATGGAGACCATAAGGATTGCACCTGTGCCTTCTCCTAAAGCCATATTTGCATGTAGAATCACATCTTCAGCAGCTATATTACCTAGCAGTAATGAGTAAGCCATACCTGGTTCTTTTGACATATGAGAAGGAATTGCATGTTTTTCAATTGTATTGTCTATACGAAATGCACAAGCATAGGCTACTGCTGTGATAAATCCATCAATTACAAAAGGAACCCCAAGCTTAGAACTTTCCAGCATTCCCGAGCAGATACCCACAATATCAAAACCTCCTACACAACGTAAAATATCTTCTACCTTATGCATTTTACTTTTATGTCGTTCTACCCCCTTTGCTACAGTATTGCGCTTACGTTTCAACAATTCATTACTACTCAATCCTGCTCCATAGCCAACAATAAATTCTGGCGGCATTCCAGTCAAGGCATGTAAAACAGCAGATGAGGTTGTCGTATTGCCAATTCCCATTTCACCAAAGGACAGCATATTATATTCCTCTTGCAATACTAAGCGATCCACTAGGTCTTTGCCGACTGACCAAGCTTGATCAAATTCTTCCTGATTCATGGCTTCTTCTTTCATAAAGTTCTTAGTACCAAAAGCTACCTTATGGTTGATGCCAGCCTCTAATACACTGTTAATACCAATGTCAATCACACTATATGGTATTTCATTGCACTGACAAAAACAACTAATCGTCGCTCTGCCATCTGTCATATTTTTAGCTTGTAGGTAGGTAATCTCCCCAGGATAATTGACGACACCTTCTTCTATAATACCGTTATCGGCCGCAAAGATGATATGATGGGGTTTCATTTTTGAATGAACCTCTCCCCATGACAATAGCACTTTCTTCAAATGTTTTTCTAATATCCCTAAGCTCTGGGGTGGTTTTGCCGCACCATTTATTAACTCATCCACTCTTTTTTCCAAATCCATCTCTACCCCTCCTAAGTCATAAATAAATATTAAAAAATATAAAAATACCTAGCCCAAAAGGCTAGGTATTTTATATAAAAAATCCCTTCCTTCTGGCATTACCCCTTACGCGGAGGTAGATGACAGCCATAACAGGCAGGTCTCCTGGCTTACGGATCTTCAAACTTCTTGCGCCTTCCTGGTTTCCCAGTGGCCTAGGCAAGAGTCTCTCCCCGATTACAGTGGCGCGACCGCGTCGTTTAAGGATTTTACTTCCTTTCCGAGCTTCCCTATTCTCCTCTCTACGAGAGGCACCTGTTTGGTGGCAATTTATTCTGTTGTCACAATAGTACTACAGTTAATTCCGTTCTCCTATGTGCTATTCGTTGATTAGCAATATAGTCAATTAGATAGTAAAAAAAGTCCCATGTTATACCCCTATTTAATATGGCATGTATCATTTACTAAGGATACCACCACCTTGCTGTCAAAATATTGAATGATATTGATTGCTGTACTGTCCTGACGTATGAACCACATTTTGTCTAGATCAATCCCCAATGCAGCACATAGAATCACTCTCATGGTTCCTCCATGAGAAACAATCACAATGGTTTCGTCTTGATGCTTCGCAATACATTGCTGCAATGACCTAATTACCCTTTGTCTCACCCTATTAAAACTTTCACCTTGGGGAGGACAGGTTTCACCTGGCTGAGAATACATTGTGGTAAGAATTGCTGGCCAGACTTCTATAATTTCTTGATAGGTAAGACCTTCCCACACACCAAAATTAATTTCACGAAATCCTTGTTTTCTTATAATCGGCAAGGCATGATACTGGGCAATAAGCTCGGCAGTCTGACAGGCACGCAGTAAATCACTACTATAAATTGCGTTGATTTTTTCCTCTGCCAATCGCTTGCCGACTAACTCAGCCTGCCTCAAACCATTTTCGTTTAGTGAAATATCACTATGCCCCTGATACTTTTTCTCCTTATTCCAGGAAGTTTGACCATGACGAATAAATATAACTTTTGTCAAAGCATCTCCCTCTTTTCCTATTTAGATAATAAATACTAATAAAGTAATAATTTCTGTAAGCTCAATAATAGCGCCATAAACATCTCCTGTTAAGCCTCCAAGACGTTTACTAACATATTGTGAAAGAAGCAGAGCGAAGGAAATACCTACTACTCCACTCACTATTACAATTTGGCCCAAGGGAATTAACAATAAGGCTGAACATAATCCTGCCACATAAAGGGTATACTTATGTGCAGATTGATAAAAAGCTTTACCCAATCCTTCTGCTCTAGCATATGGATATAAGGTAATGGCAGCTACCACAGCCGTCCGTCCCACAATAGGCATAACTAAAATAGCCAATGGTAATAATGCGAGGTCAATATCCATAATGAGAGAATACTTTACGAAAACTAGCAGACAGAATGACATGGCACCAAATGCACCTACTCTGCTGTCTTTCATAATTTCCAGCATTCTTTCACGAGACCTTCCCGAAAAAATACCATCTACCGTATCCATTAATCCATCACAATGTAAGCCTCCAGTTATTATGACTTGAAACAAAATCAATCCTATGGCTAGAAGATGTACTGGCAGTTTTGCCCCCCAAAACATCTGGGCCCCACATACAATACCAGCTAATAATAAGCCGATAATACCGCCGATAATCGGAAAAAATTTAACACTTTGGCTGAAACTCTCTGGCGACCATTGCGTTTGCGTTTTAATAGGAATTCGTGTTAAAAATTGAAAACCAGTGATAAAATCTCCAATCACATTTCCAAACAAACCTTCCACCTACTCCTTGCTACAATATCAGTACAGATTTATTTCAGTTAAGTAAAGTTCCTTTCCTTCTCCATTTGGATACTCGGCAATATTTTGCCATAACGTATTAATATAATTTCATGTTCCATTTTATCTTTCTCAAAAACAAAATATGGGTTTTCCTTTGTTATCTTGTATTGATTTATTGCTCAATCATCGAAACCAGACCTGACAATCCTTGCCCAAATAAAACAGCAATGATATGTTTATTGTCAATAAGCTAATATAAAGGAGGCTTACACTTTCATGAATAAAAAGATTATTGAATATTTTATGACACCCATAAGCATCTTAGGCGTCGGATGCTTAGAACAAATTATAACCTATATAAAGCCTATGGCATTTAAAAAAGCCCTTATCGTAAGCGATAAAACATTAGTGGAAATGAAATTAATTGATAAACTAACAGAAGTCTTACGTAAAGCCGGTATATTTTACATCATCCATGATGATGTGTCCCCCAATCCAACCATTTCCCAAGTGAATTATGGCTTAAAATTGTTCCAGGATAATGGTTGTGACTTTCTCATTTCCTTTGGTGGAGGTTCACCTCACGATTGTGCAAAAGCCATCGCCCTATTAGCTACAAATGGAGGCGAAATCAAACATTATGTGGGCCTTAATAAATCTAAAAAAACCTCTGCCCCTGTAATTGCTGTGAATACTACTGCCGGCACTGGCAGTGAGTTAACCCGTTTTTGCGTCATCACCGATGAAGAAACTCATATTAAAATGACAATTACAGATTGGCATGTAACGCCTATCGTTGCTGTAAATGATGCAGAACTTATGCTAGGAATGCCGCCCAGTCTTACTGCAGCTACAGGGATGGATGCGTTAACCCATGCAATTGAAGCTTATGTATCAACAAATGCAACGCCCGTGACAGATTGTAAAGCTCTAAAGGCCATCGAACTAATTGCCGGCTATCTTAAAGCTGCTTTTCTAAACGGAAATAATATAGAAGCAAGAGAAATGATGGTTTATGCGGAGTATCTGGCCGGAATTGCTTTTAATAATGCCAGTTTAGGTTATGTACATGCTCTTGCTCACCAACTAGGTGGAATGTACAATCTGCCTCACGGTTTAGCGAACTCTATTATGCTTCCTTATGTTATTGATTTTAACCGCCATGCTGTTCCAAGAAAATATGCAGATATTGCCAGAGCACTAGGTAGGAATACAAGAGATGTTTCTGACGATTCTGCTGCTTTATTAGCAGTTACAGCGATTAAAGAACTGATTAATGATCTGAAAATACCTAAAACCATTTCTGAAGTCCGTGGATTTAATGAAAAAGATATTCCGACTCTTGCAGCGAATGCTCTCAAAGACATCTGCTGTGTAACCAATCCTCGCCAAGGTTCTCAGCAGGAAATAGAAGCTATTTTTCAATCAGCGATTTAGAAAGTTGTCATAACGATTTTGAACAAATGATACTTATCAAAAAAAGCTTTCAAAACAATATTATTCCATGGTGTCACAAAATAATACAAAGGGAATTATAAATCCGTCGTCAAATTAGATGTAGGTAGAGAGAAAAACTATAGAAAATAATGTACTAGGAGGAATTTTCATGTGGCTTGGAAAGGTGGTAGGAACAGTTGTGGCCCCGACCAAAAATGAAAGTTTAATCGGGAATAAACTATTAATCGTTCAACCTTTAAATTTAGACGGCATGAATACCATCAGCCTGCAAGTTGCAGTAGATACTGTAGGAGCAGGTAATAGCGATACCGTTTTAGTATCTACTGGAAGCTCGGCACGACGGGTAATGAGCAACGACAATAGTGCAGTTGATGCAGCCATTGTTGGAATTGTAGAAAATATAGATTTAGAAGGCATTTCTAAAGCACAATATTGGGTACAAAAAGGCTAATAGGAGAATCTTATGCTGACAACCTACAAAACACTGCAAGACAAACTCGAGGAAGTTCCATGGAACCCTTCCGACAAAGGAGTTTGGATTAAGGTTATTGACCCAACACCAGAAGAGATCTTACAAATGTCAGCTGCAGCTCAAATTCCTGAGTATTTTTTTCGTTTTGCTATTGATGAAGATGACTGTCCCAGGATCATCTTAGGAAATAACTGTATTCTTGCTATTATTCATGTGCCTCTTTCTCTCGGTGAAGATTGTTACGAAACATCTCCTCTTAGTATCATACTAACACCGCATACAACCATCACTATAAGCAATGATTTGGTGCAAATACTCCCTGATCCTAACGATAGTAACCGATTTTCATTCGATACAGCCAAGAGAACCCATTTCTTTTTCCAGATTTTATACCATGCGGATACAGTATTTTTAAAATATATTCGTAACATACGAAAGCGAACGGATGAAATTGAGCTTAGTCTGCGAAAATCAACAAACAATGAAGAAGTCTTCCAACTTCTTGATCTAGAAAAAGGGCTAACTTATTTTACCGCTGCTCTACGTGGTAATGTAATCGTGGCCGAAACTATACTTCGTATGCGTTCGGACCCGCAAATGCGGTATTTGCTGAAAATGCATGAAGAAGATGAAGATGTCTTAGAAAGTGTTATTATTGAAAATAAACGGGCTTTAGAATTAGTGCAGACATACAGCGACATACTAAGTAGTATGATGGATGCCTTTTCTTCTGTTATCAATAATAATCTAAATCAAATGATGAAATTTTTGGCTTCAATAACCATATTGGTCTCGATTCCTACTATGATTTCAAGCTTTTGGAGTATGACCCTTGTTGTACCTTGGCAAGGTACAGAAGTGGGCTTTTGGCTCGTTTTATGTCTTGCCATTATTACCAGCTGCGGCGTTGGTCTTTATCTCCGAAAAAAAGGAATGTTTTAATAGTAATACTTATACATTTAGCAGGAAAATAAATCTACAATATAGAATTATATGGTAATTTTAAAGGGAGGTTAAACGATCATGACCAAAAAGATCCTATTGCTGACTGGCGACTGCGCAGAAGACTATGAAGTGAAAGTACCCCAACAGGCATTAATGATGCTAGGCTATCAAGTTGACATCGCTGCTCCAAACAAAAAAGCTGGTGATACATTGCAACTGGTAGTACATGATTTTGTAAACCTAGATACCTATATAGAGTTAACCGGTCATCGCATTCCTGTAGATATAGCAGCTGTCGATGTGAATCCAGATGATTATATCGGTCTAGTCATCCCTGGTGGACGTGCACCAGAATATATTAGAATGTATGATGAAACCATTCATATCGTTCAGGCATTTTTCACAGCAAAAAAACCTGTTGCAGCTGTTTGTCATGGTACGCAGCTACTAGCAGCCGCCGATGTATTGACGAATCGTACTGTTACCTCTTACCCAGCCTGCTCTGCCGAGTGCCGTCTTGCAGGAGCCGATTGGCAAGACCAACCCGTTGTTACCTGCGGCAACTTAGTTACAGCCCAAGCATGGCCTAATCACCCTGCATGGCTCAAAGCTTTTGTTGACTTGTTAGGAGCCCAAATCACAATTTAGTTTTTTAAAAAGGTATCAGTATCATGGAGGCCACTGAAAAACTATTACATTTTTAATTTCAAACAATTTTCAGGGGTACTAAGATGTATAAGCATATCAAAAAAGATTGTTACAGGGCATTTAAAGCCTGTAACAATCTTTTACTTTTAGTATGATTTTTGAAATATAGACTTTTTCAGCGGCCTCGTATCATGCTGGTACCTTTTTTGTTTTAAATCTCGCATATTTTTTATTTACAATAAACGTCCGCATGCAGGGCGTTTTTTCCACTTCCAGTGTACTATCGGTAAAACAACATCTTACTCTGCTGTTTTTTTGTCTCAAATCTGTAGTCATTGTTTTCCTATAAAATACTTGAGTTTCCTCTAATAATCCACATTCTATTTAAACAATATTGCCATTTTTTAGGACTGATTGCCTATTTTAAAAAAGAATGTTAAAATAAATCGTCTTTCAGGTAAAGACAATTAGAAAGGAGAGATCTATATATGGCTCAAGATGAAGCAAAAAAACTAAGATGGTATAATCTTGCACTTATGGGTTTTATCATGGTATGGGGATTTGGCAATGTTGTTAATAACTATGCTAACCAAGGACTCACAGTTATCGTTTCATGGATACTTATTATTGGACTTTATTTTATTCCCTATGTGTTAATGGTTGGAGAAATGGGATCTACATTCAAAGATGGTAAAGCAGGTGTTAGTACCTGGATTCGCTCCACTACAGGCCCCTTACTTGCTTATTTTGCTGGTTGGACCTACTGGGCAGTACATATACCTTATCTTGCACAGAAGCCTCAAGCGGCACTAGTGGCTTTGGGTTGGGGTATTTTCCAAGATGGTAAATTTATTAAAGCATTTAGTCCTATGACGTTGCAACTAATGACATTAGCAATCTTTCTATTTTTTCTCTGGATTGCATCTAGGGGGATCACTTCCTTAAAACGCATTGGAACCGTTGCAGGTTTGTCGATGCTAGTCATGTCTTTTTTATATGTGATTTTAATGATTGCTGCACCAGCAATTCGAGGTATTGCTCCAGCAACGACAGATCTAGGCCTACATACATTTATCCCGAACTTTGATTTTACTTATTTTACGACCATTTCCATGCTTGTCTTTGCAGTAGGTGGCGCTGAGAAAATTTCACCTTATGTAAATAATACAAATAATCCTACGAAAGAATTCCCTCGTGGGATGATCATAGTAGCAGTCTTAGTAGCTCTTTCCGCATTACTAGGTTCTTTTGCCATGGGTATGATGTTCGATGCCAACAATATACCAAAAGATTTAAAAATGAATGGTCAATATTATGCTTTCCAAATGCTCGGACAATATTACGGAGTTGGTAATTTCTTCCTCATTCTCTATGCAATCGCAAGTGCTCTGGGACAGCTTTCAGCTCTTGTATTTTCCATAGATGCTCCACTCAAAGTTTTACTCGCTGAAGGCGATTCTAAATACATTCCAACTGTTTTAACCAAAACCAATAAATATGATGCTCCTATCAATGGTTATAAAATGACTGCTGTGCTGGTCAGCATTATGATTGTTATTCCAGCCTTAGGTATTGGTGATATGAATTCCTTGTACAATTGGCTACTGGATTTAAACTCTATTGTTATGCCTCTTCGTTATTTATGGGTATTTGTTGCCTATATGGCACTACGTCGCCTTGTTGGCAAATTTAATTCCGACTACAAATTCGTGCAAAATTCCAATCTTGCAATCACGATCGGATTATGGTGCTTCTTATTCACCGCATTCGCCTGCATTATGGGTATGTTCCCTAAAGGAGTACAGCTTTATACCTCACAATGGTATTTCCAATTGTCTCTTAACTTATTAACGCCTTTCGTACTCCTTGGTCTGGGGCTAATATTACCCTCAATTGCTAAATGGACTAACAAAAAAGATAATCAAACCATTTCAAACTAAAATAAAAAGCTGTTAAGATTTTAGTCTGAACCCGAAAAGTGGGAATCTAAAAAGAAGCCTTATGCCGTATGTAGC
>CAUROG010000002.1:0-288775 GCA_963526645.1 uncultured Pelosinus sp.
TTATCCTACGATTGGGGGCTTTTTGTCATTGTCCGTTATCTAGGGTTCAGTTCAGTTAGTAAATTTATGGGTAGCTTCTCTTTTAGTTGACAGGAAGGACAAGGGGACGAAGGTGGTGTCTGCCAATAAGGGAGTTATTGAAAGAAGTTGCAAGACGGAACCACCGTCCCTGCGTCTTTTGCATAAATAAGCATTTTAAAAGAATTTATGGAATAACAGCGTCTGATTATAAATCAAATTTTATTAAGGTGGAAATACCCATATAATAAACAATTTGAAGGAAAGACCAGAGAAAGATGGATAGAGCGAAATAATCAAATGAAGGAAATAGGCGTTGAGAATTATTATATGGAACAAATTAAATTACCTAGATATTAACAAAGATTCTATAACAGACATAAATCTGTGCTCATCTCAACCATAGAAAGGGTGGATTTGCAAGGTCACGGATCACAGTATGGCTGATTATATTATCTAAAGCATAAAATTATAGAACCGAATGAAAAATAATTATGAAGAGCAAACTTTATTTTTTGATGACTGGTTCTTAGTTGCCTGCCAACATAATACCGATCCCAAACATACCATAAATACACCCTGCCAAAAGGAAACTGAAAGTGGTGCATTCAAAAACAATGAGGCTAATAACGATGATAATATTGGCGTGAAGTATGAGGCACTGGCAAGTATGGAAACATTGCCATACAGAATACCGAAATTCCAGGAAGCATACCCAAAACCCACTGCACAGCCTGTCATCAATACATATATTATTGCACGCATACTAAGGTTGAGCGCAGCACCGCCACTAATAAAGAACTTAACCCATAGAACAGTAGCAGTGAGGATAAAGAATAATGTAATGCCATTTTTTCCTTCCGCTAACTTATTTGTGACAGTGCAGTACGTAGCCCAAATGAAAGCACCTACAAATGCTAAAACATAGCTAAAAGTATTGCTTTTTATATTGCTAATCATCACACTCAAATCTAAACCTTTCTCACCGCCTAATACCCAACAAACACCAAAAAGGGAAAGGGTAAGTCCGGGAATTATCAGGAGTGTAGATTTCTGTTTATTAAAAATGATAGCAAATACGATTGTAAGGCAGGGCCACAAATAGTTTATAATATTGACTTCAATTGCCTGAATCCCATTGTTTGCATACCCAATCGCTAGAGCAAAAGATATTTCATAAGCTACAAATAAAAAACCTCCAATTAATAAATATTTCCAAGGGAAAGTTTTTATTTTGGGTACTCCTAAGGTTACAATAAGAAGAGCAGAGGCGGTGGTATAGATCATGGCAATACCTCCTATCGGACCAAGCAGTTCACTTACGCTATGAATTAAACCAACCATTGTGCTCCAAAGTATGATAGCAATTAACCCAATAAAGGTGGCATTGTTCCTGGTGCCTTTATTCATCTATATAATCTCCTTTTTCATGAAATATTAATTCAGCCTTGCTAAAACACCCAAAGAATTCAGATAACTCAAAGATTTACGGTCATAGATGCCACCTACGTGCCGGCTGATATACACTTTCCCACAAACTCCCCCTGCCACCTGTACCTTGTCATTTTACTTATTTCACTATACAATGAGTTTAGTATAACATAAAACGACAAATTCTTGCATTTGATATGAGAAATTCTCACAGCTAGGAGTTGGACCATGGATTTGAAGAAGTGTGAGATTTTTGTTCGCGCAAATCGATACTGGCAGCTTTTCAAAAGCGGCAGAGCAGTCAGGCTACACGCCTTCCGGGCGTGGCGCATATGATGAACGCGCTGGAGAACGAAATTGGCTTTTCGCTTTTGGTGCGCGGGCATAGAGGGGTCACAGCAACAGAAAATGGACAAAAGCTGCTGCCGATTCTGCGGGGAGTGACAAAAGGGACGTTCCCTTTTGTCACTTTTATGTTATAGTAACTATTAGAGGTGAGGTAGATGAGTAGGCAGGCAAGACAATTACCTATAAATTCGAACTGTCCAAAGAGGTGTCCATCGCAACTTATGGCTACGTCATCACCGCCCACAAAAGCCAAGGCAGTCAATGGGAAAAAGTCTTTGCCCACCAAGATGCGTTTAGGAGTAATCCCCGCTGGCTCTATACCGCGGCGAATCGGGCAGAAAAGAGCTTACACTGACTATGGAATCAAGCCCCTGCAAATGGATCTGGGATCAGATGATAAAAGCAGCAAATCATGCCTACAAGGAGTAGCAGAAAGATAAATATATTTTTAAATATGTATGGTAAAGACTCTTTACAATCAGCAGGAAATATCTTATTTTTATCATAAAGCAAGCGTATGCATTATTTTTAAAAGGATGAACTAAATATGGTAATTACAACAAAAGACATTGCTAAAATTGCCAATGTGAGCCAGTCTACAGTGTCACGCTGTTTAAATAATAGTTCAATGATTTCCGACAAAACCAAGCAGCGTGTACTAAAGATTGCTAAGGAGCATGGCTTTCAGTTTAATGCGAGTGCAAGGAGCCTAAGCACAAGAAAGACTCATACCATTGGAATTGTTTGTCTGAAACGAATATTTGATGATGCTCACAATATACATTATATAGATTGGCAAGATTCATTAATTGAAAATTTAGAACGTTTAGGATTTGATGTTATTATCTCCTTACTGATTAATAAATTTACCGGGCAAAATAATATTAGGAAATTAATTTCAGCCAAAAAAGTTGATGGTCTTATTATTATGCAGCAGGAACTCGATGCTGAGAGTATGGCTATATTGGAGCAATCGGATATTCCGTATATTTTCTGTAAATACTTGCCGACGATATGCAAGACAAGAGATGTAGACTATGTGCATGTCGATCAGCTTAAAGGTGGATATTTAGCTACACAGCATTTGATCGGGCTTGGGCATCAGAGAATTATGTGCATTTCTGCCAAGGTCTCCGGTGGAGAATTTGAACAGAGAATAGAGGGGTATAAAACTGCTTTTGGAGATAATGCGATATCCTTTGATAAAAACCCCTTTCTTTATGGGGATGGCACCTTTCATTCCGGTTATCAGCTGATACAGGATAATAAAGATAAGTTAAAAGATATTACAGCGATATTCGGACAAAATGATTTGATGGCTTTAGGTGCACTTTCAGCACTAAGAGAAATGCATATTAAAGTACCAGAAGACATAGCCATGATCGGTTATGACAATATTAAATTGTGTACTTATTTTAGACCCTATTTAACTTCTGTTCACCAACCCTTTGATGAAGTTGCATTATTGACCTGCAAGCGATTGGTTGATTCAATGAATTCTAAGGAGTCGAATATAAAACAAAAGTTAGCAGTACAGCCAAAGTTGATTATTAGGGAATCGTGTGGAGCATAATTTTTGGAGGCATTTATGCATGCGCTTGCATAAAAAACGTTTTTTCCAAAGCGAAAAGAATCGTATCTGCCTTTCGTTTAAGAAAGGTTACATATAGAGCATATTTACGAAGTTTAAGGAAGTTATATCTTGATTGCCATTTACGCATACGCTTGCATAAAACTGTACAGCGTACCTTGTGTTATCAATTTGGCGCGAAGGGGGTGCTGTGATGTTAATTATAGAACGTATCTAGCTTTACAGCCAATTAGAAGATTAAGAAAAGGGGAGAATTTTGATGAAAAAGAGTTTATCAGTATTTCCTTACTTTTAACAGGTTGTGGCGGTTCTCAGGGGAGTCAGTAGGCTGATTCCAAAAAAGCATGGGACAAAATTAAAATAGGAGTTGTTGTAAAGGCTCTAAATAGTGATTACTGGAAGGTTGTAGAAGCAGGTGCAAAACAGGCTGGAGACAAGCTGGGTATTGATGTTACCGTAGTGGGTCCTAACTCTGAGACGGATGTAACTAGAGCGTAATGGAGTATACATGGCTTAATTACGCTGCTTATTACAGTAGATAATAGATGGTGAACGATTGCCATTGATCAGAAAATATATGTAGTGATAGGAGGAGAATGTTTTGAAAAAAATTAAAATTGGTGCTGTTGGGTTGGGGCGGCTAGGGCGGCGTCATGCGGAAAACATTGCTTTTAGAATTCCTAACGCCGAGCTTACTGCAGTTTGCAGTATTGTTCAGGAAGAAGTTGACACGGTAAAAAAAGAATGGGGTATTCAATACGGCTACTCCAATTTTGAGGAGATGCTTAATAATAAAGAGTTGGATGCTATCAGCATTTGTTCTTCTTCAACTGAGCATTGTAAACAGATTACTCAAGCTTTGAAGGCGGGATTTCACGTATTTAGCGAAAAACCACTCGGTATAGGAATGGAAGAAGTACAATTAGCGAAGCAACATGTGGAAGAGCATCAAGGGAAAATTTTTCAACTTGGTTTTATGAGACGGTTTGATCCTTCTTATGCCTATGCAAAAAAGAAAATTGATGAAGGGTATATTGGAAAGCCTATAATGATCAGGTGCTATGGAGTTGACCCGATCAGTGTAATAAATGGAGCGATTGCTTTTGCAGAAAAGAGCGGTGGGCTTTTCTTTGATATGGCCATTCATGATTTTGATTTATCCCGATGGCTATTAGATTCTGAAGCTAAAAGCGTATATGCCATTGGTGCCTGCTTTCAATATAAAGAATTTGCAGCGTATAGTGATATAGACAATGGAGCTGCTATGATCCAATATAAAAATGATGCAATGGGATTATTCTATGCAGGTCGGATGTGCGCTCACGGATACCATATAGAAACGGAAGTAATTGGCACAAAAGGTTCATTGCGCATTGGCACAGTTCCTTACAAAAACTTAGTAACGATTTCAAATGAAAATGGTGTAACCAATGAATGCGTAGGAGGATTTTTGGAAAGATTTGAAGCGGCCTATCTCAATGAAATGCAAAACTTCGTAGATTGCATCATCGAACATCGTAAGCCTGACGTTGGTGTGAATGATGGCGTTAAATCTGCAGAAATTGCCTATGCCGCAACTGAATCCTTTAAAACAAGTAAGATCGTATACTTAGACTGAAATATAGTATGTTCTACAATTCCTACAGCTATTTATAAGTTAGTCATGAAACAAGAAGATCAGCCTTGCAGTAATTTTACTTGCAGGGCTGCTTTTTTAAGTTAGGAGAACTATCCGCTACTGTATTCCTGCAATTTCTTAACAAGTAAGAGATTGCTTCGCAGTGCTCGCAATGACAAAAAGGAAAGTCCCTGTTGTCACCCTATAGATTATGAGTAACTTCTTTTTAGATTTGACATAACGATGAAATATGGAGAGTTTAAAGTTATCATTTTTAATAGGGACAACTAACCTAATTAGCGCGAATAGCGAGTATATCACTAAAGTGTGGTTGGTGAGTTGAAACAGAGTACCTTTTTCCCTATGTTCCTGGGTAACTTTTCCTCTTCATAATGGCGATACCTTTACTGTTCTCTTTCGTTTAATAGTATGAGACAGATCAGAAATGACCCATTATGAGAGGAGAAATATGATGAATATAAGATTGAAAAAACTGATAGCAGCAACAATCGGTACCGTAGTGTTGGCAGGTGCGGTCATGCCGGTGCTGCTCTCAGAGCCCGCAGGGGCGGCATTGAAATGGGCGTCATCAGGAATTAGCCAGGCTCAAGCGGCATCACTAGAACAAGTCAACTCGGCGACAGTGGAGGTATCATCAGCTACCCCCTCAGCCATCGCGGCAGCTGAAGAATTGATTGATCAATCGGCGGAGAAAGTAATCACCAATGCAGAAGTAGTGCTTACTGATGATAAAGGTGAAGCAAAGCGCATGGTGGTTGGTAATGTGGGAAAAGAGACAGCAACGGCTGTTGTCGATACTGCTGTTGTGAATCAATTGCAGCAGGCGGTTAACAGCGGCAAACATCTGTGGTTACTTGACCCTGTTCAAGTTGTGAAAAATAATGCGACCAAATATGGATTTAATGCGAGAAAAGATACATTTACGCTTATTTCTCAAATTTCGGCTTCCAGCAAAAGTAAGGCCTATGTGCTTGTTGGTCATGGAAGCCAATACTATCTTGTTGAACTTACCCAGCCTAGCGGCAAGAAGATTTGGCAAATCGTGTCTATCAGAGAAGTAGCGGTTGTTGCGAAGCCGGATAAGCCGGTGGCTGGCTCTGGAATAGAAGGGCTAGACTATGACAAGGTAATCAAATGGCAGCAGAACGTTGATGAAGGACGCGAAATATGGCGTCTAGATCCGATGCAAGTGGCTAAAAAAGAGGGTAAACAATACTATGGCTTGGGAGATAAAGCTCAATTTACCATCGTTCGCAAATTGAGCAGTAGTGCGATTGCCCGCCATGGACAAATAGATCTGCAGGTTACCCAGAACGGTAAGAACTATACGATGATTTTGGTCAGACCGTTTGGCAGCGATGACGGGGCTATTTGGACGACGTACAGAGTGTATGAGACAATAGTACAACCTGGACAACCATCCAGTAATGTGGTTTTCCAAACCAATGCGTATAAAAACTGGAGTTGGTATAAACAGCAGTACCCACAGAATATGGGAGTAGCTGTTGTGTACAGCCGTCAGTTGCAAGCGAAGGCCCAAACAGTTCCGCAACCGGTTCTCGACAGTCTGGCCAATGTGGACTTAACCGATAAAGTGGCATTGCTGGCTTACCTCGGTGGAACATCCTCCAAGCATGACATCGGTATCGAGAAGGTTACAGTGAAAGGCAACCAAATGACTGTAAACGTCAGAGCTAAGAGTCCGAGACTGACCGACCCGGATACCGGCGATTTAGCTTATCCGTCTGATTACGTGCTGGTGGATCGCGATCTATTTAACGTGTCCGGCGGTATGAATGTGAAGTTCGTGGATCAAAACGGCAAGGTGCTGGGCAAGACAACTGTGACAATACGGTAAAGTCAAGTCTACTTTTGCCTAAAAAGTGACAAAAGGGACGTTCCTTTTTGTCACTGCCTTTGTAAATGCTTTTAAGAAGTTCCTGTAATCATTAAAGCCACACTTCTCGCAGACTTCACCGACTCCGTGTCCCATCGTTAATAAGGATTTTGCCATGATAATGCGACGGGCATTAATGTACTTTGCAAATATAAACAAAAAATCTTTTTGTTCATAACGTTAAAGATTTATTGGGGTGGAGAACCGTACACTATAATCGCGAAAAAGCCTTTAAATTATTGTATAAATTTGGAAGGCTTTTTGCTTAATGTGTCAAAGATAGATGCTATAGAATGTGATCTAAAAACTTTTAAAAAATCAAGAATTAGAAAGATGTGATTTAGAGGATCCGACTCTTTTAATTATAACGAAATCTACGTTCCTTATGAATAATTTACCCAGGGGTAAGCAGTGGTAAAACTACATATGGGGGAGGAGTAAGGCAAGACGATTGGTATCCGTCCGGAATACAAAGGTATTGGGAGGCTAAAAAGTTGCGTAAATTACTTTTCATGATTTGATTATTTTTCTTGGATGTCTAGCTTTTACGAATTCCTCTCTCGCTGAGGAGAAAAAGGATGAATGGGTTGATCATTCCTATAATTTTAAGCAGTTAAAGACTATTTTGGTTCAATATTCTTTCAGTGATAGTGTAAAGCTTGATGAATCAGAAAAACAGAAACTTCAGCCAAAATGAATTTTGCCAATGGTTCTTATGAAGGTGGCTTCAATCAAAATGGTATGTATGGAAGAGGTATCTTAAAAACAACTGACGGAACTATTTACGCAGCAAACGATCCGGTGGCATACTATACCAGAGGTCTTAAGCACGAACAAATAGTAAAAATGATTTAGCACTGGCTGATTATAATCATGCAATTGAAATAGATCCTAATTGTATTGAAGCCTATATATATCGCGGGCGGCTTTATGAGAAAATAAGGAAATATGATTTAGCGATTGCCGATTACAGCAGTGTTCTTAAGAGTAATCCCAATCATGGGAGTGCTTATGTTAGCCGTGGAGAGTGCTATGGGGTAACAGGACAAATTGATTTGGCATTTGCGGATTTTAATCAGGCGTTAGCAATTAACCCTAATGATGTAAATGCATATATTAATCGGGGAGAATTATCTGCATTGCATAAGCAGAATGACTTAGCACTTGCTGATTTAAATCGTGCGGTGTAGGTGGTATGAAGAACGCCCGAAGGTTTGCAAAAGGTAAAAATCAGGAAAGGTAAAATTTTTAAGAAAGGAAGTTGGCTTATGAACCTATATGATTTGGAGTCGGTATTATGCGGAGCAAAGGCTATCGCATAACAAACATGCTGTGAGATAGCCTTTGCTCAATCCTAAAACTATAATTTTAGGAGGAGCATAATGGGCTACAAGAACGCAGTTAGTATATTTCCCGCCGATTTGTTAGAAGCAATACAACAGTATATTGACGGTGAATATATTTATATCCCACGAAAGGCAGAGAATATAAAACGGTGGGGGGAAGTAAAAAACAGCAGGCAATATATTCAGGAACGCAACGAGACCATTTTTTCTCAGTATCAAGACGGTATTTCCGTTGAGGATATTGCAAGCTGTAATTACTTATCACCCAAAACAATCTACAAAATATTGGCTGATATGAAAAGTCAATGCTAAAGTGAGAGCGACACGGCGATTTTGCCGTGTCGCTTTTTTGTTTCTGAATGATCTTGTAGGGTGCATTGTAATAATATAACTATTACAATTGAATTATAGCAGCAAGATAAAGGATGGACGGAGGAAGAATATTATGTGCACATTTACAAATCAATTTATTTCCAGTCAGAATAACATGGAATTTCTGAAAGCTACCATGATGGGGCCTAATGCCATGCGAGTAGCAGAGGAATTAGCGTCATGCCTAAACGTCAATGAGAATATGCGTATACTTGACCTCGGTTGTGGGTGTGGTCTTTCCACGCTCTTGCTGACACAAAAATACGGCTCAATAGTTTTCGCCGCCGACTTATGGATTTCACCGACTGAAAACTATGAGCGCTTCAAATCCATCGGGATTGACGATAAAGCCGTTCCGATTTTAGTAGACGCGACCCAAGGATTGCCTTTCGCAAACGGATATTTTGACCTGTTGTTTACTGTGGACGCTTACCATTATTTCGGTGATACGGCCCAAATGCTCCCGTCGCTCATTCCTTTAGTGAAAAAGGGCGGCTATATCGCCGTGGCTATTCCCGGCTTACAATACGAATTTGGGAAAAATGTTCCCGATGATATGCAGCCGTTTTGGAATAGCGAGATGGAAAGAACCCTGCACTCTCTTGATTGGTGGAAAGATTTGTGGAAGAGGACCGAGGGCATTGAAATGGTGGACAGCCGCGAAATGGCCTGTTGCAAACAGGCGTGGAAAGAATGGCAGACCGGTTATCATCCCATTGTCGCTGAAGACATCAAAATGATGGAGGCTGAGGGCGGAAAGTATTTTAATCTTGTTCAGTTGATTGCTAAAGTCATTTGAATGGCGACCACATAATAAGAATCCTAAGTCATTCTCCATGCCTAACTGACCGACCTCTGGACATTTTGTCCAGAAGCGGCAGAAAGGCAAAAGCGGACGGTTTAATCACCGTCTGCTTTTTTTGCCTCCTTTTCACGTTGCAAAGCCCGGATAAAAGGTTGTCATAGGGACGGGGGTGCGACCATGCAATCGTTGAAGGTTAGTGTCAGTGACCCCGTCCCCTATCTCAGGATGGTATTAAGCTAAGGCTTTATGACATTGGTCTGACGTCCCCAATGTCCTCATGTCCACTCCCATGTTCAAATAAATTAATTATAAAATAAGTCAAGCCTGTCCCAAGAAATACTTTCTCAATGGAGTACAGTGGCAGAAGGTGATAAAAAGGAACGTCCCTCCTGTCATTGATAAGGAATGTCCCCAATGCCCTAAGAGGAAACATGGGAAAATGAGTAACTTACACCTTAATAAATCCTTCAATCCAGTGATTTTGATCTAGTTCGTACTCGTCAATATAGAAACACTCAAGGGGATATTCTCGAAAGCCGGGGAGCAGGCGATATTGTCCAATTGCTTTCTCTGCAGATTCTTTAGATGAATATACGCCAATTAGTTTTGTTTCGTCATATTCTCCGTATGCTCCAATGGAATAACTATGTTGAAGGACATAAACTTTTTCCATATTGTTTCCTCTAAAATCATCTAAATAACTTTTCCACAGATTTAAAACTCTGTCGAGAGCAAAAAAACTAACAACTAATGTTGAAAAAAGTAAACCTATCACTTCTGGATAAAGTGGGTCAGATTTTAAAAAATGAACTGAAAATTCATTATAGCCTCCATAAAATGCAATCAATGCCAAGAATCCATATGTAATTAATTTTCGTGCATTACTAATTTTTGAGGGTTGGAATTTTAGTGAAGAGGTAAAATATACCCAAAATGCTAAAGAAAGTGGTGTATATAAAAAAATTACAAAATAAAAATATTCAGATCCATGATAGAATCTTAGTGCAGTTAGAAATAACCAAAAACTTGAGATAATAACGATAACTCCAGTTGTTTGTTCTAAAAGAGTTAGCACAGGGATAATAGAAATTCTCGTAATTACCAGTTTACCCCTTATGTAGTCAATGACTGAAAAATAATTTATATATTTCTTTTTTAAGTCATTATAAATAGTACTTACGAATCTCATTATTATTAGGACTAAGGGGAGACAAAAAGGATACGTTATAAAATCTAAATATTTTTGATAAGGACCTAAAACTAAAAATAGTATTAGAAAAAAGAAGGTTTCAAATATAAGAATAATATAATGCCATTTAAATTTTTTATAAATAGTTCTTGCAATAAATCTACTTAGTTTATCACAGTATTCAATAAATGGATCAGAAACTATAAATGCTATAAAGCCGAAAAGCAGTATAATCAGTATATAAGCTATAAAATGAAACGATTCAGGCATAAACTCCTCCCTATACATATTCATTTTCCAATCTAATAAAAGCTTCTGACTAAATACAGGAAAATCCTGCTAAAATTTGTATTAATTTGTAGGGACTTTTGTAGTTTAGTAGTAAATATTTATATTAAAAAGAGGACAGACATTCCGTTATGCCTGATACGAAGATTCTGTTTAATCTTAAACAGAATCGTGCAAGTCAAAGAACTGTCGCCTAGCTTCTTATAAAATGGGACAAGGAACCTGTCCCCGTGTTCCATGTTGGGATAAAAGAAACTGCTAATAGATAAAATCTTGAAATAGAGACTCCTGGTAAAATAATGCATATAATGTAAAATTATAGCAGGATTTAGTATTTGTGAAGGAGAAGCTACCTATAATCTACCTTGCTAGTAGATTATAGGTAGCTTCTCTTTAGATTTGCATAACGATGAAATATTTACAGTTTCAAGTTATCCTTTTTAATAGGGACAACTAACCTATTCTGTATCTTTTTAAAAAAATGCTTAACTTTAATTGGCTTGGCTCGAGAGTTTGTACAAGAGAGCAAATGTAATATATATGGAGGAAATGTACATATGTCAGAATGTAATCTCGAATGTGATGCAACCCCAAGCTGGAGCGGATATAACTATCAGGGAAAAGTAGCTTTGTATGTTGTGCTGGATAAGATATGCGAACTTTATTCAGTTGGAAAACGAGCAGAAATATCAGATTTTGATCTAGAGTTAGAATGGATCGAAGATTTTTCCATAATACATAAAAGCGGTGATAGGAATGTCTACAAATCTATTCATCAAGTTAAAGCACTTGATACTACGGTAATAAAGGATTATGGTGAAGCTATTTTTGGATTAGCTGCAAAAGTTATCAAATATGATACCATTGATAGAGCATTTTTACATACTTGGAAATCCATTTCTTTAAATGAGATTGATTGGAAAAGTAATATAAAAGATCTAGCTGAAAAGCATCGTAAGGCAGCTTCTCTTATATCAGAAATGGAAAAATTGTTAACTGATGAAAAAGAGTTTCATAATACCTTTGAAAGGATACAAAGGCCTAAGCCTGGATCTGTTCCGAATATAATTAAAAGAATCCAACTCAATATTGGCGAGATTACAACAACTGAGACTGTAAAAACTGCGATAGAGAAGGCGATAGTGTTTGCAAAACAGGATAGCGCTGAATTTGTGGCAAAGCTAACAAGTGAATGTCTGTCAAAAATTCATTTATTTAGTTATGGAGCGGATAATCATTGTGATTTAGAAGCGATTAAAGATAAAATTCTTGAGAAAATTAATAACCATCTCATTCTACAAGGAGAGGATTGGAGGAAATCTGATACTAAATATAAGGAAACTATATATCATTATCTAATGGCGGAAATTGACAAAAATGTTGTTGAACGTCATAAGACATATTCGCAAAATAATAAGATTACAATACCATTTCAAACGTTTGAGGACATCTTGGAAAGCCATGGATTAAGTGATCGCTCGAAAGAATATTATTTATTCCACTTAAAGAATAAGTTCTTTGATCTACATAACAATTATTGTAAAAGATGCACAAAAAAAGGTGATAACGAGATTTGTCTTAACTGCAACTTAGTTGCAGCAGTCGAAGACGTTAAAAATATGGATATAGAAACCTTTGAAAAATTTTGTAGAATATTATGCACGGATGTAAAAGGTGAAATTCATACCATTGAAGTGTTTCAAAAAATATTTGACCCCGCCGGTCTAAACTCCTGTTTCTTCAAAGCGTTAAGAGATATTAAAAGGGGACATGAAATTAAAAAAGAAATGATTCGATACACTTCGAAGGATAAAAAGACTGTGTTGTTGACTGCATTAGCAGATAAAGGGACGGATGATGATTCTTCATATGTCTGTCTTAATATTATCCAGAACAAAGTTATAGAGGGCGTGTTAATGGATATTGATGAATTAGTAACTAAAGACATTAACGAGAACTCTATTTGGGAGTGCGCAAGTAAAATAAGTATGATTGACGAACTCTCTGATGCTGGGTTTGACTCTTCCGACCATATATGTCATTGTAAGAAGGTTTCTATCAAGCCTGTTGGGGATGTTGTAAGGAGGTTCAACGATGATTGACCGTGTTATTTTAAATATACTGAAGGAAAATGGTTTTGATGGATATGAGGGACTCCCAATTGATTATATAAAAAGTATCGTTTTTACTTATCGAAAAAATGATACCAAAATTGAATTTTTCGTAGTTGCTTCTATGGATCAAAAGACCTTTCTTAGTATGGACGAAAACAGGTTGTTTTCGGATATTACTAAATCTATAAAAAACTCTTCATCTTACATGGCAGAAGTGGATAAAAATACCTCGTTAGTGTTTTGCATTGCAAAGGACAGTAAGCTCAAATCATTTGATGCATTAGAAAAAAAAGGGTTACAGATTGAGGAAAATCCATATTTTTTTAAGAAATACGTTTTAACATATGATGAAAAAATTGCAGAAGAGGTATTCGGCGAACTGCTAAAAACATATAATGAATCCTCAAATTTAACGAAATATATTGAAAGTATTGTTACTAATCCTGAAAGATTTAGAAACTATAAAATAAATTCAGTCAATAATGAAGACTATATGTTGCTTTCTAAGATTATTATGAAAGTTCCTGTAATGCCAGTTAGAGTCCCAGACAATCAATCAATTAAGCCCTTGGCAAGTATGATTCAAGATAATATTGTTTCAGAGAATCTGCTAAAAGCAAAAAGTTTGGTAATCTTTTTGTCTAGCGAAAAGATTAAAGAAGCTCCTGAGAAAGGCGATGTTGCTCAAATAATTGATTTTTGGTCAAAGGAGCATGTATATGAGTAACTATAAGATTTCGAGAATATACCTAGATAATTATAAATTATTTACTCAAAGAGAATTAGATTTTACTGATTGCTCTTTAGCTGTTTTTGATGGGCCTAATGGTTACGGAAAAACAAGTGCTTTTGATGCTATAGAATTCTTATTAACAGGAAATATCAAAAGAGTTTCGGATAATTCAAGTATATTAAAAACGGAAGCTTATGAAACTGTATTTATTGCGGGTAATCCCAAAAAAGATGTGGTAATTAAAGCTGAATTTTTATCGGAGAATAATACCCCTTTAGTCATAGCAAAACTGATACCTGCTGTAAGTAAAATCAAAAGAGGGAAGAAAAATAATCCGACAAAATTAGGAGAATTGGCTAACACTTATATCTTGCCAACGTACGAAACTAATGATTATAGCGACACATATAAATGTGACCACCAGGAAATTTTAAGTAGGTTTGGAAATAATGTAATTTCTTTCTTCGACTTATTTTATTATATAAAACAAGAAGATAGGCTTGATTTCCTGAAGAAAACTGAAAAAGATAGAATGGCTGGAATTAATCGTCTCTTTGATATGCAAAAAGAAAAAAGTGATTTTGATAACGCTTCTAAGGTGATTCGGCAACTCAATAAGTTACTGAAGGATTTAGAGGGAATAATAAATAATCAAGAAAATGATATCAAAATGTTAGAGGATACTTTGCAAAAAAGCACTGATATAAAATATGAAAAATTATTGTCTTGGAAAAAAGAAACTGAAATTTGGGATGAGCAAGTTATATTAATTAGTGATGTTAATAAAAAAAATGAGATTATTAATGTCGTTAAAGAAATACAGTTATTTATTCAGAACTACAATGAATTTATAATCGAACAAAAAAATAGATGGTGCAGTACTTGGTTAGAGAAACAGAATTATTTTAATTATTACATGCTCCTTTATCCGTTTAAAGATACACTTGAAAATGTTAAGCTTACCATTCTTGCACTTAAATTTTTGAAGCAACAAGTTAAATTAGTTTCAGACGGTAAGTACGTAAGCATTAACTTTTCAGAAATAGCTAAAATATTAAAGATAGATGATGCTAATATACAATTAATAAATGAAATTGTTTCGCAAATCATTAACTACGAAAAAAGTTCAAATAGTTTAGCAAAAGCAGCAAGTGAGTTGAATCAAGCAAGGGAGATTCTTAATACCAAGGCTCTATCTTTTAACGGAGCACAATCAGATGGTGGACAATGTGCTTTTTGTGGATATGATTGGGGTAATAGTGACGAATTAGCTAAACAAATAGCTAAAACATCAGAATCATTTAAAAACTTCTCCGATGAAAGTACACTTCAAAAGGAGAGTAAAATTACAGAGTTAAAAGATGTTTATGTTTCTCTGTTCTTACCGAGAATTAAATTATATTTTGAGGAACATAAAAATCTTGATAACGAACAATTTGAATACATTTTCGATTCTAAGAGTAAGGTGGAAGAGACGTTTAAAGCTTTTGTTGAAGGCTGTACTAAATATAGTATAAATATTGAGAAGTATATGTTGGATAGTAATAGTCTAACTTTAAAGGAAACTTTAGTACAGGAGTTAGTAAGTGAACTTTCTACTTCAATAAAACAACTTACAAACGAATATATTGCTGTTCGTAGTACAAACGATTTCCCTAAAATTTTTAATCGCTACTTTAGTGAGAATACCGATAATATAAACATAACCACAGTAGAAAAACTACAGAACAAGGTAGCGTACATTGAGTACAATTATTACAATACAACCTTTGAAAGAATCGAACAGTTAAGAAAGGAACTATCTCAAAATATAGGTAGAAAAAAGATATTGAGTGAAGAAATCATACCCCAGACGGCTCAATACAAGGAAGTCATAAAAAACAATATTGAAAAATATCAAAATCAGGTTATTAAGAATATAGAAATTCCATTCTATATATACAGTGGAAGGATTATGCAAAGTTATCAGGGGGGACTTGGAATATTAATCAAAGAATCCAATAATGAAAGTACAGAGTCAGAGAATGAATCAGGTTTAAATAGTATTAGGTTTATATCTCCGTCCAGGCCAGACCATGATATTATTTATACATTAAGCTCTGGGCAGCTTTCGGCTGTTATTATTTCTTTCACATTAGCGTTAAACAAGATTTACTCAAATGGTTCATTTAAATGTATTTTTATCGATGATCCCGTTCAAACAATGGATGAGTTGAATATCGCGTCTTTTGTAGAACTGTTGAGAAATGAGTTTGAAGATAGACAAATTATACTATCTACACATGAAGATGGATTTTCAAGATATATCAGGTATAAGTACTCTAAGTATAGTTTGAAAGCGAATGCTATAACTTTAAAAAGTAGCTAAGTATATTAATAATATTTTCAAAGTTGAAAATATTACTGTCAAAGGTCATTTTGTTAATTCCATAAAATCGCTACTAATATAAGCTATATTGTATAAATACATAAAAAAAGAAGCAGGAGAAATCGCTCTACGATTTTTCCTGCTTCTTTTTTTGTTTTGTATCCCAAAATATAATATCAAGCGATGCCTTAATTTTGGCTTTATCTTCTTTAGTCAGCAATACACCTTCGAGTAATATTTCTGGCTGATCAAGAAATTTAATTAAGTCATTAGGAGGTTCTTTGCTTGGTTGAGCAGATTGGAGTCCGACAGTATCGTTATTTAATAAATAATCAACTGTAACTTTGAAAAATCTAGCAAGCTGCAAAAGGGTAGCATTATCTGGTTCACGTTTTCCAATTTCGTAATGGGCATATGTTCCACGAGGGATATCCAGCATATCTGCTAATTTCTGTTGTGTTAAGTCTTTGGCAGTTCTTAATTCTTTTAGTTTTTTACCTAACAAAGCTCATCACAACCTTTCTTACTATTTATTATATATGTAGCGGTTTGCTACTAAAATATTTTGTAGCAATAAGTCACAAATAAATGTAAAGATTATTGACAATGTAGCGAAACGCAACTATAATGATCTTTTAGCGAATTGAAACAAAGGTAAATATAGTAGCCATAGTATAAACAAATTGAACTATGACTAAAAAATCCAAGCCCTAAAGTTACAAAAAGAATAGCTTTGACTCTTGGTTTTGAGAGGGAAATTTTTTTGCAGAATGATGTAGCAAAAAGCGACAAGTGAAATAATGTTACACCTGAATCTAGCTAAGGAAGTGTGTAATTTGTTCTCTATCGATCAAGTATAACTTGTAAAATTCTGCATTTTATTATTCAGAGAAAGGAGGCGCGCGTTTTATTTACGGTACATAACCACCTAAATCTTAAATCAAAAGGAGACGACAACACATGAAAGTCATAACCCTAGATTCACCTCTCAAAATCGGTATCAAAAACATCCCCATGCCAGAACGCAAGAGTGAGAATGAAGTTCTCATCAAAGTTCGAGCCCTCGGCATCTGCGGATCAGACATTGGAGCCTATCGGGGCGTCAATCCTACGGTGAGCTACCCCCGGATTATCGGTCATGAGATTGGTGGAGAAGTTGTAGAGGTTGGTGAAAACAGCAAGGGAATTGTGGTAGGGGATAGAGTGGTACTAGAGCCATATTTATCTTGTTACCAATGTTACCCTTGCAGTATTGGCAGAACCAACTGCTGCGAACAGCTAAAGGTCTTAGGGGTGCAGACGGACGGTGGTATGGCAGAGTCTGTGTCCCATCCTCTGAATTTGGTACATGTAGTACCTGCCGAAATGGAGTGGCAAGAGGTTGTCATGATTGAGCCTTTGACTATCGCGCTCCATGCCAATCATCGGGCGAGAGTGAAGGACGGGGAGCATGTTCTCATTATTGGGGCGGGAGCTATTGGTTTGTTAGCGGCACAGGTTGCCATGGTCTATGGAGCGGTTCCCATCGTGTTAGACGTGGAAGAGGAACGCTTAATACTGGCGAAAGAGATTGGCATACCCTATACCCTGCATCCGGCTAAGGGCAATGTGATACAAGAGCTGAACATCATTACTCAGGGACGTATGGCAGAAGTTGTGATTGAAGCCTCAGGAGCTAAAGGGGCTATCTTTGGCATGTTTGACTATGTATCCGCCACAGGGCGAATTGCCTTGGTGGGCTGGCCCAACGGGGACACTCCCTTGCCTACGGCTGTGATTACCAAAAAAGAATTGGATATAGTCGGTTCCCTCACCAGTGCCAATGAATTCCCCGAAGCCATTTCCTTACTGCAAAATAAGCAGGTGAAGGTGCATAAGATCATCAGTCGAGTCGTGACCTTCGATCAGATTCCCGATGCTGTTATGAACGTGGCTGGCTTTCCTGACAAGTTTGTAAAAGTGGTAGCGGTGCTATAAAGGAAATGATGGAAGTAATGAATCAAAATACCAGAGTCATAGAAGGTTATTCGTATGAAAAAGTGTAGCGTTTTAGCCATGAAAGAGATCGACGTCAAAAAAATGACAAAAGGGAATGTCAGTTGCTTATACAAGAAGTCCTGCGAAGTATCTGCTTTGCAGGACTTTTATCATATAGTACTTGCACTGAGGGCTTTTTAATCCGATGTTTGACATGCTATGAGAATGGATGTATAATCGTGACGAAATTATCGGTACGTTTATTAAAAGGGGAAGGCAAGAGGCGTAAAATATGAGAGTTACTGAAATAACAATTGCGTGGCAAGGAGTCCAATATGAAGCAGCTTGAACTCATTTCACTGCCCTTGGACCGTGAAGCGAAACCTCGAAAAGCTCGAAGGAAACCAATTGTTGAAACGAAAAAAGAAGCCGTAGAAGAAGAGTTTGCTCCCGATGCCCTATCCAATGATGACATTCTCACCCTTCGTAGCAATCCCATAACCTATACCGCACAGCAAGAAATCGCTCTAAAGGAAATCGACGCCTTCTTATTAAGTCAAAAAGAAACCAGCTATATCCTTTCTGGTTATGCTGGCACAGGCAAAACAACGATCGCTGAGAACATCGTCAAATATGGGCTATCCCTTAAATACGAATGTATCATTACAGCTCCTACAAACCAAGCGGTTAAGGTTTTGAAGGAAAAGTTTGGTGATATCAAAGTGGTTTTTAAAACCCTTCATTCCATCCTCTATGGTTCTCCTGATCCTGATACTGGCGATTGGGTACCGAGTGTTACCTTTAAATCCCATCATCTCATTCTCGTAGACGAAGCCTCCATGATTAGCAAAAGTGTTTATAGTGATCTTATCAACGAAGTTCGATCCGCGAAGGCAAAAGTCATTTTCTTTGGCGACAGTTTTCAATTAGAACCCGTCGGTGATGATCCAGAAATCCTCCATAACAAAAATTTTGAACTCACCGAGGTAAAGCGTCAAGGTGCCAGCAGTGAGATTCTGCTGTATGCAACCTGCCTTAGAAATCTAAAACGGATCATTGTTCCCAGCGAGTCCCGGGGAGCCGTGCGAATACTCGGTAAGCAAGCTACGGCCAGAGCCTTTCTCCAGTCAGTCGTTCAAAACGAAGATAGTATCTTCATCATTGGCACGAACAAGGCAAGACTCATCCTCAACGAGAAAGCTCGTCAAGTCAAATTCGGCGAACATAGCACAGATGAGCCCCAAAATGGGGATCGAATCCTCTTTATTGGCAATGGTACCCGCTTTGTCAATGGCGATCGATTGACACTAGATGAAGTCACTATCATCACCGCCAAGATCTTGCCGATTCGAGGAAGCGCTGAGGAGTCTCCTAGCACCGTTCGGGCCTATTTGATTACCAACAATAATCACAAAATCCTTCTTCTTCCCGCCATCGAAAAGTCTTCCGTCTATCATGCCCAGTTCCTCGATGTGAAGGAACATTTCCCTGCTGACTGGTATGATAAAAACGCCATTAGCCGAAAAAATGAACTTTCCAAAGAAGTATCCATCGCCACCTATGGCTACGTGATTACCGCTCATAAAAGCCAAGGCAGTCAATGGGAAAAAGTCTTTGTTCACCAAGATGCTTTTAGAAGCAACCCCCGATGGCTGTATACCGCAGTCACTCGGGCCGAAAAAGAGCTCACCCTTACCAGTGAATCCAGTTCGTATAAAAGAACATGGGATCAGATCACCCAAATAGCTAATCATGCGTACAAAGAGTAGTAATTGGCAGAAGTGGTAAGGAACGAAGGAGAATGGTTGACACGAATGGTGTGCTGATATTCTAAGATATAGGAATAGGAGAGTTAGAATCATGAATCAGAAATATCTTTTTATTTGTTATCCCAAATGCACTACTTGCCAAAAAGCGCAAAAGTGGCTGGATGACAATGGTATTGCCTATGAACTGCGGAATATTAAAGAGCAGAATCCCGCAGAAATGGAGCTTACTCAGTGGTGGGAGAAAAGCAAGCTTCCTCTGCGAAAATTTTTTAATACTAGCGGCCTTGTGTACAAATCCTTGGCGCTGAAGGATAAACTGCCAGCCATGTCTGAAGAGGAACAGCTTGCCCTGCTTGCTACTGACGGAATGCTTGTCAAACGTCCTCTTCTAATTGGGAATGACAATGTGCTGGTAGGATTTAAAGAAGTGGAGTGGCAATCCATTAGATAGGGTACTCGCTGCATAGCAGTCACCGAACAATAATAGCTTCCTGTAAGATCTCAACAGAGAACTTGCAGGAAGCTATTTTGTAAGAGTACATAAAGCTGTAAGATAACACAGAGACAGGGATGTTGTTTGCGGGATCTGAACAAATTCAATCATTAGGAAAGATGCCGTGGCTTGTTGCCTTTCTTACTTTTAAGCGCAACCAGCGTTCACAGTCCGTCCAGATAGCTACGATCACAAAACCACCAATAAAGAGCCGTTCCCAGCTAAGTCCGCTATAAAACTGATCAATGATTAGAAATACTACGCCGATAATACATACAAAGCTGCAAGCTCGCATTGTTTTCTCCTTTCAAGTAGTAGTTATTTCTTTTCTTTGGACAAATAGCTTTTTCATTATTTGTTGCAATTATAGCATGACACAAACTATAATAAAATTATTAATAATATATATGTTCTATATTGAAAAAGTATAGTAGAGGTGTATAGATGGATATCCGGGATATGAAGAATTTTTATGCCATAGTGGAAGAGGGAAATATCAGCAATGCAGCGAAACGGCTTAATATAGCGCAACCACCCCTTAGCAAACAAATGAAACAACTAGAAGATAGTCTTGGAGTTCAATTATTTGAACGTGGCAGCCGTAGAATAAGGCTGACGGAAGCAGGCCAGTTATTACGGGAACGGGTAGAACAAATATTAGGGCTAGTTGATGGTACGATTAAAGAAATTACGGAATTGAATTCAGGCTTAGTCGGTACTCTTTCCATAGGAACGGTGACTACATCAGGGGCTACAATGCTGCCAAGCTTGCTTCATAAGTTTCATAATTTATACCCCAATGTTACTTTTCAGTTATGGGAAGGTGATGGCAGTCGTATTTTAGAGTTATTGAACAGTAGAGTCATTGAGGTTGGCATTATAAGAGCCCCTTTTGATTCAGAAATTTATGAATCAATCACTCTGCCTGATGAGCCATTGGTTATTGCTATGAAAAGGGATGGATGTACTTGTGGCGAAGATCCTGAAAAAGTTCGGCTCATTGAGCTTGCTAACCAACCGTTGATTGTTCCACTGAGGTGGAAAGCTATGTTTGTTGAATGGTGTGAGAAAGTTGGATTTAAGCCAAATATCGTATGCATATGTGATGGAATTTTACTCAACCTAATATGGACGAAACTGGGAATCGGCATGGCATTAGTGCCAAAGTCTACTGAGGGGCTCATTTCTGATTCAGAATTAATTTACAAAACAATTGTAGAACCCACCCTATCAACGCAAACTGTAATTGTCTGGGCACGAAATCATAAATTGTCTGCTAGTAGTAAGCACTTTTTGGATTTGCTAAAAGATATTATTCATAAATAACGTAGTGCAATCTTATTAATTATCGTGTGGGAATAGTTAAAGTCAATATGGTAAATATAGAGTAATAGAACAGAAGGCCATTGTACCCTCTGTGATACTGAAAGGGTGATAATATGAGTACAACAAGAAAAATACGAAAAGTTGTAAATGGTACAACTCAGCTTGACGGAGCGGGAGTAAAGCTGGTGCGGGTTATCGGCCACGCTGATGCTAAGGAGTTTGACCCTTTTCTGATGATGGATGCTTTTGATTCCCGCGACTCTGTGGACTATATTAAAGGCTTTCCCTGGCATCCTCACCGGGGTATCGAAACCGTAACCTATTTGATTGCCGGTGATATTGAGCATAGTGATAGTCTGGGGAATAAGGGGAGAATTTTGGATGGATGCTGCCAATGGATGACGGCTGGAAGCGGTATCCTTCATCAAGAAATGCCTCAGCCCTCACAGCGAATGCTGGGAGTTCAGCTCTGGCTGAATCTTCCTCGCAAAGACAAACTGACACATCCCCAGTATCGCGATATTACTGAATCGATGATTCCCAAGATACGAGAAGATGGCTGCAATGTCGGTGTCATCGCGGGCCACTATGGGAACACGTCAGGAGCGACACAGGGGGATTATGTAAAAACATTAGTTTTGGATGTGGAGTTGGAACCAGGCTGTGAATGGAGTATACCAACAGATAAAGAGGCAACGCTGTTTATATATATCGTCGAGGGAGCCGGTTGTTTTGATACTGATATGCAAACGATGATTGAAAGCCATAGAGCAGTAATATTTGATAAGGGAGACAAATTTGCTATTCATACGACAGATCAAGGTATCCGGTTCCTTCTATTTTCCGGATCTCCCCTCAAGGAACCCATAGCATGGGGCGGACCGATTGTTATGAATACGCGAGAAGAACTGCAGCAGGCTTTTCAGGAGATTGACAACGGGACTTTTATCAAGAAATAGTACAGCACCGATTCCCAACGAACCGGGAATCGGTGCTTAGTTTACAGCTTAGCCTTGCAGAAACTTGTATTTAACGGTAAATAAAGTGGTGATATGGCCTTACAGACACCCCTCTCGATAGGGGAATTAGAGAGGTTGCTTGAAATTGTCGATTACCATAGGCGTAAAAGTATGTTGATAAGAATATATAACATCTCTATGTCATTGGGAGGGGTGTGACGGAGTAATCTGATAGCAATTCTTTGCAGTCCTGTGCTGGGGGAGATTGCTTTACTCCATTTGCAATGGCATAATAAGGTAATTATTTCCTGGAAATAATGTAGAAAAAGATGGTTATGGCATACTTTTTATTACATCTCTAATAGAACTGTTACAATTTCTCGTTTCACATAATCGGAGATCTCACCTACTAATGTAGCTCCAAGGGTTTGTTTGGCCTTGAGTCCGCCAATTTTACCTAAGGGCCATGCTGCATATTCACGGACCAGCTCCTCAGGATCTGCCGTTGCTTGTGCTACGGTAGTAATGATGGATTTTGCCCCAGGCATCTGGGAACGTGGTTCCGCTGCTCGGGAAGCTCCTTGACAAAAAAGGAATACATCTCGGAGCGATTGGTTATATCGGCAATATACTCAGGAAAACTATCGGCAGGAATAATACCGACCTTGCTGTATCCAATATCTAAGGCATACTCTTTTATTTTGGCTGTAAGTGACATCATTCACTTCTCCTCATGCATTATTTTTTATTAAATCACTATTCTGGTTAGATCAATATATTTTTTACGACCGTGAGTGTATATGCACATATGGGCGTAAAAAACTAATGATTGGCTAATTGAATCATTTCGTAATGAAAGAGAAAAGTATATGCGTGCACATACACCTATGATCAATTATTATATTCATAAATTTTTTTCTTGTAAAGGATCAATGGGGTAAGGATGGAAAAGTGTAAATTGATACTATCCTGCTAGTTTTTGACCGTGCGTATCAATTGGGCAGAACGAGTTATAATAATAAAAAGAATAGAATATAGGAGTAGTCTTCAAGGAGGTCAGGTTGTGAATCAAACCATCGCAACAATTAAGAATCACAGATCCATAAGGAATTATTTAGACAAGGATATACCTGATGAAATATTAACGGAGATATTAGAAGCGGCAAAGTCCATGCCGACTTCCATCAATGGTCAGCAAATTTCCATTATCGTGATTAAAGACAAGGGTAAAAAAGAGAAAATTGCTGAGTGGGCGGGAGGACAGCCTTGGATCGCGCAGGCCCCTGTATTTTTAGTCTTTGTAGCTGATTTTTATAAAGCATATATCGCTTGTGAGAAAAATGGCGCACAGGAAATCATTCATGAGAGTATCGAAGGCACTTTGGTAGGGTCTTTTGATGCGGGGCTTGCCATGGGCGCAGCCATTATTTCTGCTGAGTCCCTTGGTCTTGGAATCGTGCCCATTGGAGCGGTTCGCAGAAAGTCCCAGGAAATGATTGATTTATTAGGTCTTCCAAAGTACACCTATCCTCTAGTGGGTTTGGTGATTGGTTATCCAGCCGATGCTTCTGCACAAAAACCCCGGTTTCCCTTGGAGACCTTAGTGCATGTGGAACAGTACCAAAAGGATGAGATTGGGCCTGCTATTGATGAATATGATGCTGCCATGTCGAAATATTATAGTGACCGGGGCGATAAAGATACAAATTGGAGTAAACAAGTCGCAAATTCCTATAAACAGGTGTATTTTCCTGAGGTATACCCAACCATGAAGAAGCAAGGATTTAAAAACGATAAATAGATCGTATGATACATTTAGATTTTTCAGGATGTACGCTAGTTACAATGGAACGGAGGATATACTTCATGCCAATGTCATGAGAGTATATCCTCCGTTTATATCACCGTTAGGTTGATTATTGCCAGATTACCTGCAATGGTTTTCGATCGACTAATCGTTTATATGTATATTTTGGAAATCCTACCATGATTCCGCCAGTGACAGTCATATCGGCTGGCAGTTTCAGGAGATCCAGCATTGGCTGATAGCCGGATAAAGCACAAGCTTCAAAGAATCCTGCCCAACAGGTTCCCAATTCGATTGTCGGCGCATACAGTTCGGCATAAGCCAGGGAGAAGTGGGTATTGTCCCGTCCGCGGGGCATAAAGCTTTTTGGCGCGATGGCTACCACGAGACAGGGAGCGCCTCGAAGGATACCGTCATGGCCCGTATCCCGATATTTTTTTACGGTTCCCTTGAAATATGGTGCCATGGGTGAAGCACTCTTAATTAATTCTTCCATCCAATCGATAGTAGCGGCCGTAATGCCTTTTAGTGTGTCAGGGTTATCAATCACATAATAGGTGATTCCCTGGGTATTGCCGCCAGTAGGTGCAAGGCGGGCGACATTAAGAAGTTGCAGGAGTTTTTCTCTAGGTACGGCTGCGGGTTTATAGCACCGGATGGACCGACGAGCCCGTAGGAAGTTGGCAGCGGTTTTTGCATCTAGCAATGGAGTTTTTTCTAGGGACACTTGATTGGACAAAGGAGCCTTTACATTATTTAGAGCTTCTCTTGGACAGACGGCCACACAGTGACCGCAAGCAATACAGTGGTTTCCAGTATCCTCTGGTCCATGCTTACCCATATGGATAACATCTGTAGGACAGACGTTAGCACAGATACTGCAGCGGATACATTTTTCCTGGTCGACTTGAATGATGGAGTCCATATTCATGATTCCTTCTTTCTATCGTTTTTTACCAAATTCCAGCCTCTTGTTGTTGCAGGCATAATTAGCTTGTTTCCCTGCTGATGGAATATACATCTGATGAGCCAATGGCCAAAATTTAGCTTATGATTACTATAACATAAAATGGAAAACAAGAGTATGCGCATTTCATACTGGGTAGACTTTATTTGTATTCTACGATACTATTAAACTCAAGTTGATCTTATTTAATTTTGGTATATAGTACGTATCGGTTAGTTTGTGAGAGGAAGTGATGTGTTTTGGAATTTCGGCAACTAAAGACTTTTATGAGCATAGTGAAATTAGGGAACTTCTCACAAGCAGCTCAGTACTTAGGGTATACGCAATCGAGTGTAACGACTCATATCCAGCTGTTGGAAAAAGAATTAAATACGATTCTTTTTGAACGATTCGGACACCAGCTGATGCTGACAACGGATGGGGAAAGACTCTATGATTATGCAGAAAAGATTACTAAATTAGCCGAGGATGCGAAAAATGAGTTTGACCATTTCGAAATACCAAAGGGACCGATCATGATTGGCATGCCAGAGTCATTATGTGTATATTATTTAACGGATTTGCTGCAAGAATATACAGTGCTATATCCAGATGTTCAGTTAAAAGTGAATTTTGGTATAGGCAGTGACTTTCGAAATCTGTTGCGGAAAAATATGATGGATCTTGCTTTTTTTCATGAGAAACAGTCATCGGATATGGATTTGGTCAGTACGTTTTTATGGGACGAGCCAATGGGGATGCTAGCGTCCCCAGATCATGCTCTGGCGGCTTATCCGAAAGTACAAATCAAAGATCTAGAGGAGCAGCGACTGATTTTTATGGAGCCGGGAACTGCTTATCAAACGGCTTTGGAAGAAGGTTTGGCAAAGGCTGAAATTGTGCCTAAAACCATTTTGGAAATCTGTCATATTCAGACCATTAAGCAGATGGTAATAAATAATTTAGGAATCACGGTATTGCCTTTAGCTGCTGTAGCGGAAGAAATAAAAGCAGGTTTATTGGTCGAACTGCCGTGGCAGGGAGTAGAGCTTGAGACAAATGCGTATTTGGCCTATCATAAGGATAAGTGGCTGTCTCATGGAATACGAGCCTTTATCCGGCTGGTTGAAGAACGATTATTAAAATAGTCCACAGGTATTGTTTTTCCAATGATCCTATGATAAAGTATTTAATAATTTAGTGAACGAATAGCGATGGAGCTATAAATGCATGCATTTATGGCTCTCTTTCTTATAAGTAAAGAAAGGGTAAAAAAGCATCATAAGTCCGTTACTAGCGAGTATAGCGAAGCGATCCCCCCTCGTTAAGAAAATTTTCATGAAATGGAGTTGAGCCAAAAATGACTGAAAATACTCATTCGATTCAGATTCTGGTTGCTGGTGAACGTGGGTTGGTAATTGAATTTGGCAACGTTATTGCACCTGAAGTCAATCTGCGGGTTCAGCAATTGGCGAGATTGCTCCATTTCGAGCCTATTAATGGAGTAATGGAGGTAATTCCTACTTATCGATCTGTAAGTATTTTTTTTGATCCTTTAGTGATTACACGCCAGGAACTATCTAGACAGGTAATTCACAAGCTTGGAAGGATTGAGCATCAGCGTGTAGATGACCTGCTGTCATCTAGAGTAGTGCATGTTCCTGTTTGTTATGGAGGCGTGTTAGGACCTGATTTGGAATATGTATCACGGTATACAGGCTTGTCGCCTCAGGAAGTGATTTGTATTCACACTTCCAAACCCTATATGATCTATATGTTGGGGTTTATTCCTGGTTTTCCTTATCTTGGGGGAATGCCCAGTGAGATTGCAGTACCTCGTCAGGAAAGGCCCCGGGAGCGAATTCCAGGAGGATCTGTGGGGATTGGCGGCAATCAAACGGGATTTTATCCGATTGAAAGTGCAGGAGAGTGGTGGCTGATTGGACGTACTCCCATAAAAGCCTTTGATCTTACCAGTGATAAACCATTTTTATTTTCAGTGGGAGATTATCTGCATTTTGAAGAGATTTCCATAGCTGAGTATTTTGCAATTCGCAGATCCGTAGAAAGCGGGACGTATGTACCTGAGGTTTCTTATCTGTAATGGGAGGTGAAAATTGTGATTACAACGATAGAGCCGGGTTTGTTCACTACTATTCAGGATCAGGGGCGCTGGGAATTTCAGGCGTATGGTATGCCCATTTCCGGAGCGATGGACCGTTATGCCAGCCAAGTGGCGAATCTATTAGTGGGTAATCGTCCTAATGCTGCTGTGCTGGAAATGACGGGTACAGGAGGAACGTTCAAGTTTGATGAAAAGCAGATTGTGGCAGTTTGCGGTGGGAATATGCAAGGTATCTTAAATCGCATGCCTATTTCGAATTGGTCAACTTTTATCGTTCCTAGAAAAGGTATACTTCGCTTTGATACTGCTGCTAGCGGTTATCGAACGTATTTGGCTGTTCGTGGAGGTTTTGATGTTCCTATTGTTTTAGGAAGTCGTTCAACTTGTACCCCAGTAAAGATTGGGGGCCATGAAGGACGAGTACTGCGGCAGGGAGATGTTTTGCATGTGAGGAAGGATGTGGAGTGTGAAACTCAGCTTGGGATTCTGGCAGATGGATATATTCCTCATTATGCTAATGAAGTGCAGCTGCGAGTAATTCTGGGACCTCAGGATACGATGTTTGGATCAGCAGCTTTGGATAGTTTTTTCGGCAGTTCCTACAAGGTGACAACGCAATCGGATAGGACGGGGTATCGACTGAAAGGTCCCAAGATCAAACATCTTGGTAACGCTGATATTATATCTGAGGCTGTGTGGTTAGGTGCGATTCAAGTACCCGTTCATGGCATGCCTTTTATTATGACGGCGGATCATCAAACAACAAGGGGATTCGCCAAGTTAGGATCAGTCATTCGAGGGGATTTGCCCAAGTTGGTCCAGGCCAAGCCGGGTGACTGTATTCGTTTTCTATGCAGTACGGAAGAAGAGGCGATTGAAGTCTTACAAAAAGAGCAGGAGAGTTATAAAAATATTGCACATGCATGGGAAAAAAACGAGTGAATGGCTTCTCATTCCTAGTGATAGCGTAGATCCCAGGGCACTTCGATAAAATTGAAGTGCCCTATTGTTTTTTCAATTTTACATAGAAGTTATGGAATGATATGATAAGTCACAAGTTAATTATGTGTTCACGACAAGCGATAGAACACAAGAAGCAATGGCGCTTCAGACAAGGTAACCCTTTGTTTGATGTGCCTTTTTGTTATTTTAGTGAGGGAGGTACTGCTATGTATCGAGTGGATTTGAATTGTGATTTAGGAGAAAGTTTTGGTGCTTACACCCTGGGAACCGATGAGCTGATTCTGCCCTTTCTTACATCGGCTAATATTGCCTGTGGCTTTCATGCAGGTGATCCTCGTGTGATGTTTAGTACGGTGAGGCTTGCAATACAGAATGATGTAGCGATTGGTGCCCATCCAGGGCTGCCTGATCTTATAGGCTTTGGCAGGCGGAACATAGATATATCTCCTCAGGAAGCCTATGAGATGGTTGTCTATCAAATCGGAGCACTTTATGGATTTGTGAAAGCGGCTGGAGGAAAAATGCAGCACGTAAAGCCCCATGGTGCTCTTTATAATATGGCAGCAAAGCGGCAGGATCTTGCGGAGGCAATTGCCGAGGCCGTGTATAAGGTTGACCCAGCTCTTATTTTATTTGGTTTGTCTGGCAGTGAGCTAGTTACTGCAGGAGAGAAAATTGGACTTAAAACAGCTCATGAAGTATTTGCCGATCGTACCTATCAATTGGATGGAACATTGACTCCAAGAAAAGAGGCGGGTGCTATGATTACCGATCACCAGCAAGCTGTGTCTCAGGTCGTTCGTATGGTGAAAGAAGGCGTTGTACGATCTCAGCAGGGAAAGGATATTTCTATTAAAGCAGATACCGTCTGTATTCATGGTGATGGTGCTCATGCCTTAGAATTTGCTTGTCAGATTCGTAGCTCTTTGGAAGAGTCGAATATTACCATTCGTGCAGTAAGTGGAAAGCAACGAGGTGAGGAGTTTGGATGTTAAGATTCTTCCCTTCGGTGAATCGGCGATCCTAATTGAATTTGGCAAAGGAATTGATCCAAAGATACACGGCAGGGTTAAAATGTTTACCGAAAATCTGGATTTAAGCCCCTTGCCGGGAATGATTGAATATGTAACTGCATTTTCCAGTGTCACTATATTTTATGATCCGGTGATAGTCAGAAAGATGCACAAGGAAGCGCCAGAGGGGAAATCACTCCTTACTTTTGAAATCCTTGCTGTCATGGTAAGAGAGAAGCTCGGCAAGCTGGATCATGATGCAGATTATACACCGCGAATCGTGGAAATCCCTGTATGTTATGGTGAGGAGTTTGGCCCCGATCTACAGTATGTAGCCCAATATAACAAGCTTACGGCCGATGAGGTAATTCACATTCACAGTCATGGTGAGTATCTGGTGTATATGATTGGATTTGCTCCCGGCTTTCCTTATTTGGGCGGGATGTCCGAGTGCATAGCAACCCCGCGGCGTCAATCACCCCGCATGTCCATACCTGCAGGTTCTGTTGGTATTGCCGGCATGCAGACGGGGGTATATCCTATTGCAACACCAGGCGGCTGGCAGCTCATTGGTAATACGCCAGTAGAACTTTTCAGACCTCAGGACAATCCGCCCACCCTGCTGCAGTCAGGGGATCGGATACGGTTTTATCCGATTACCCGTAAAGAGTATGAAGAGTATAAGGGGGGAAGATCATGAGTATCAAAGTTCTTACCCCGGGTCTTCTGACCAGCATACAAGATTTAGGAAGATATGGGTACCAGAAATATGGGGTTATTGTCAGTGGCGGTATGGATGCCTACTCTTTGCGCCTTGCCAATCTTCTAGTCGGGAATGAGGAAGGGGAAGCAGTAATCGAAATGACCCTCATGGGACCTTCGCTGCTATTGGAAGAGGATCTTCTTCTGGCGATTACAGGGGGAGATTTATCACCAACCATTAGTGGGCAGCCCGTACCTCAAGGCAGACCTGTCTTGGTTCGCAAGGGAAGTGTTCTAAAATTTGGTGCCTTAAAATCGGGCTGTCGTTCTTATTTAGCCGTTCGAGGCGGTTACGATATCCCCAAGGTGATGGGCAGTAAAAGTACCTATTTGCGGGCGGGAATCGGCGGTTATCAAGGCAGAGCCTTATTGCAGGGAGATATTCTTCCCTTAGGATTGGCTTGTCCATCGCCATTTGTAGAGTCCTTAGAAAAGGCAATGGGTTCTAGTTCTTTCGCCTTTCCATACTGGTATGTGGGGAGGTCCTATGTTTTGCAGAAATCTCAGGAATATAGAATTCGCGTTATACCAAACAGTCAGTTTTCCTTATTTAGCCCAGACAGCAGAAAACAGTTTCTTCAGCAGCCTTTTCAGGTTACCACGCAATCGGACAGAATGGGATATCGTTTATCAGGAGCTTCTTTGCAGCTGACGGAACCTTTAGAGATGGTTTCTGAAGCAGTGGCTCTTGGAACTATTCAGGTACCGCCAGATGGCAATCCCATCATATTGCTGGCAGATCGGCAAACGGTAGGGGGATATCCGAAGATTGCCCAGGTAGCGGGCGTAGATATTTCTACTTTGGCTCAGATTAAGCCGGGGGGCAAAATCCGATTTGAGGAAATTTCCCTGGCAGAAGCAGAAGGATTACACGCAGCCAGAGAAGCGGATATACAGCGTATTAGCATCACTATTCAATTGCAGTTAACAGGAACTATAACGTGAATTTGAGCATGAGTAAAAAGAACAAGGAGTGAAAGTGATGCTTACATTTGATGAGATAAAAGAAGTAATACGTATGGTAGAGCAGTCATCGATACAGCATTTTCAATTAGAACAGGAAAACAATAAAATTGTAATTTCAAAAGCTGGGGATCATAGGGTACAGACTGATTCCCATGTGGCCTTGGAGGCGCCAAAAGTGGTGTGTGCAGCTGCTGAAGGCGAGCAGCGTCTGGCAGAGGAGATTCCCGATGTTCAGGCAGAGCCGCTGCACACCATTGTATCTCCCACAGTCGGGACCTTTTATATGGCTTCTGAGCCAGGGGCAGATCCATTCGTTAAGGTAGGGGAAGAAGTAGAGAGCACTACTATTGTATGTGTATTAGAAGCCATGAAATTATTTAATGAAGTCGTTGCAGGCGTAAAAGGGACGATTGTAGAGCGATTGGTTAACGATGGAGACTTTATTGAATATGGACAGCCGTTATTCTTAGTGAAACCTGAGTCATAGAAAAAATACGTAAAGGGGCGAGGAACATGTTGACACTTCTAGGTATCGCAGTTGTTATTATTGGATTTGTATTACGGTTTAATCCCTTGTTGGTTGTTGTCGTTGCAGGTATTGTAACGGGTGTGGCTGGAAATTTACCATTTGATAAGATTCTTACTATTTTTGGTGAAGCATTTGTAAAAAATCGCTATCTTTCTTTATTCATTCTTACGCTGCCAGTCATTGGACTGTTGGAAAGGAACGGTCTTAAGGAGCAGGCTCAAGAGCTGATTGGCAAAATAAAGGTGGCTACGACTGGCCGTGTCCTCATATTGTATTTGTTCATCCGTGAATTTGCAGCGGCGATTGGCTTGACAGCCTTAGGCGGTCATGCACAAATGGTGCGTCCTCTGATTGCACCAATGGCAGAGGCTGCAGCCGAGAATAAGCATGGAGAATTGCCGGAGGATACCCGTAATAAGATTAAAGCATTTGCTGCATCTGCCGATAATGTAGGGGTATTCTTTGGTGAAGATATATTTATTGCCTTTGGCGCCGTACTGCTTATGAAAGGATTTTTTGAGCAAAATGGCATTATACTGGAGCCTTTGCATATTGCTTTGTGGGGAATCCCAACAGCGATCGCTGCTTTTATTATCCATGGAGTAAGATTGTATTTATTGGATCGCAAGATTGCCCGGGAAGTAGAACGAAGTGCTTCTAGTCATGGAAAAGCAAAGGAAGGTGTAGCATTATGATTATCAGCCTTACTTATATTTATTATATTGCAGGAATATTTATTGCTTTGATTGCGTTATTAGCAATGAAAGATAAAGGAAATTCAAAACGAATATTAACAGGTGCATTCTGGGGAATTTATGCTGTTTCTTTTTTGTTTGGTACTGTCATTCCCCCTATGTATGTAGGTATCTTAGTAATCATAATGGCGATAATTGCCGGATTTGGTGGCGTAGGCATGGGAAAACACAAGGAAGCTACAGGAGAGCAGCGTATGGCTCAATCCAAAAAGCTCGGGAATTGGCTGTTCATGCCGGCACTTCTCATTCCGATCATTACTGTATATGGAACCCTTGGACTTAAAGATGTAAAGCTAGGCGGTTTAGATTTATTTGATAAAGCCAACGTTACCCTTGTTAGTTTAGGTGTTGCCTGCGTAATTGCCCTGTTGGCAACTATGGTGTTGACCAAAGAAAAAGGAATGCAGCCCATTAAAGAATCACGGCGTTTAATCGATGCCATCGGCTGGGCGGCAGTGCTGCCACAGATGCTGGCAACTTTAGGAGCTTTATTTGCGGCTGCAGGTGTTGGGCAAGTGGTTTCCAACTTGGTAAGCGCAGCAATTCCTGTTGATAATCGGTTCCTGGTTGTTTTTGCCTATACCGTAGGAATGGCACTATTTACTATGGTCATGGGAAATGCCTTTGCTGCTTTTCCTGTCATGACAGCTGGTGTGGGATTGCCATTAATTGTGAAGCTGCATGGCGGCGATCCTGCGATTTTGTCAGCAATTGGTATGTTCTCAGGGTATTGTGGAACCTTGATGACACCCATGGCTGCCAACTACAATATTGTTCCTGCTGCACTGCTTGATTTGCCGGACAAGAATGGCGTTATTAAAGCACAGGTGCCAACTGCGCTGATGTTATTGACGGTAAATGTATTTTTAATGTACTTTCTTGTTTTTTAATAAGAAAGAAGATTGGATGTTAGAACGATAATCATGCTAAAGGGGAAGACGCGATGTTTAAGAAAGTCATGATTGCCAATCGTGGAGAAATTGCGGTGCGAATCATCAGGGCCTGTCGCGAAATGGGTATTGCAACTGTTGCTGTGTATTCAACAGCAGATGAAAAAGCATATCATGCAAAACTTGCTGATGAGGCATATTGCATTGGTCCTGCCTCTTCTAAGGATAGTTATTTAAATATAAACAGGCTACTGAGTATTGCTCAATTTACCCAAGCGGATGCAATACATCCAGGGTATGGCTTCTTGGCAGAAAATCCGGATTTTGCACAAGCTTGTGCAAATTATCAGATTACCTTTATTGGTCCGGAGGCCGATGCCATTCGTAAAATGGGAGCGAAAGCCGTTGCCAGAGAAACGATGAAACAAGCGGGCGTCCCTATTGTTCCAGGAACTGATGGAATTATCGAGGATGTAAATACAGCAATTGAAGTGGCCAGAGGCATTGGTTATCCTGCTATTGTCAAGGCAACGGCTGGCGGCGGCGGAAAAGGTATGCGAGTGGCCAAAAATGAGGAAGAGTTAATCAAAGGAATTCGCCAAGCCCAGAAGGAAGCGGCGATTACCTTCGGCAATGCAGGTGTGTATCTGGAAAAGTATCTGGAAGAGCCTCGGCATGTTGAGATTCAGCTTATGGCTGATCAATATGGAAATGTGGTGTATCTTGGTGAGCGGGATTGTTCCATTCAGCGTCGGCATCAAAAGCTGGTAGAAGAAGCGCCTTCCCCTGCTCTTGATCAGGCATTGCGAAAGCAGATGGGAGATGCTGCCGTACTGGCAGCGAAAGCTGTGAAGTATCATGGAGCAGGTACGGTAGAGTTTTTGTTAGATAAACATGGTCAGTTTTATTTTATGGAAATGAACACTCGCATTCAGGTCGAACATGGAGTCACAGAGGCAATTACAGGAATTGATCTGATTCGAGAGCAGATTGGGGTTGCTGCAGGAGAGCCTTTGTCCTTTAGCCAGGAAGATGTAAAAATCAATGGATGGGCTATTGAATGCCGAATTAATGCAGAGAATCCAGCAAATCATTTTATGCCATCACCGGGCAGGATCGAAGCCTATCTGCCTCCAGGCGGGTTTGGTGTGCGAGTTGATAGTGGGGTATATCCAGGATATGAAATCTCACCTTTTTATGATTCCATGGTAGCGAAGGTCATTGTTTGGGGAAAAGATCGGCAAGATGCGATTGATAGGATGAAACGAGTGCTAGGTGAATTTGTTATTGAAGGAATTCATACCACCATCCCTTTTCATCAACAATTGCTGAATCACAGCATGTTTGTTAAGGGTGATTTTAATACTGGCTTTCTGGAAAAGTACAAGAGTGATTTTGCGATCGATGCAAAATAAGACGATTTTGCAATCTTAAAATCCATGGGTGAGGTGAAGAGAGTGTCTAATCTTTCGGGACGGGAAATCGTAAGGATGTTTACAGAACTGGCACCTTATATCAATGAAATATTCGTAGAAGATGTAGGTGTGTCAGTTATCCAGGACGGGACATACACTGCGTATGTGCCAGGCAAAAGTTTTGATTTAGGGGTCAGGGCTGGAGAGCCTATGAAAGGGCAGGTTTGCGAACAATGTATCAATACGGGAAGTCGTGTGATTCGTATGATTTCCCGGGAACAATCCGCTTTTGATATTCCTTATATTGCTTGCGCAATTCCGATAAAAGAAGGCAATCAGGCAATTGGTTGTCTGATCACAACCCAGGCTGTCATGAACCAGGAAAAGGTTCATACCATAGCCGGAACGCTGGCTAATTCTTCTGATGAATTCACGGCGAGTATGGATGCACTGGCAGCAGGTGCCAAGGAATTATCGGATATTTGCAGTGACTTGGGTTCATTAAGTAAAGAGTTGGCTGAAACGATTCATAAGACGGATGAGATTGTGGATTTTATTAAGAACGTATCCAATCAGACAAATCTGCTGGGACTTAACGCTGCAATTGAAGCAGCCCGTGTAGGAGAAGCTGGTAGAGGATTTAGCGTAGTTGCTGAAGAAATTCGCAAATTGGCTTCTGTAAGTGCTCAGTCCGTACAGAATATTAATTCTTCCTTAAAGAAAACGCAGGATTCAATAGAGATCATGAACCGAAAAGTAGTGAATATTGATCATACGGTTCAAAGTCAGGCAAGCTCCATTCAGGAGATGGCTAAAGCCAGTCAAGGATTGGCATCTATGGCCGGAGAATTGTCCAGTGTTTCTGAGAGTATGATACAAGGTATGAAATAAAAGAAGCCCAAAAGATCTTAACAGCATTCGGCTGATAAAGGTCTTTTGGGCTTTTTAAGAAGGAATGAACCACGAAGGTGCAGAGAAACACAAAGGGCGCGAAAAGGTGGTATAGCACCTTCACGGTTCGAAAGGCTTTATTTGTACAGCACGTTAACTTTTAAAAAGTAGATCGTCTTTTGTCTTCTCATTTATTTTGCGGTTACTCCAATAGCCTGCCAGTAGACTGCCGCTGAAGTTGTGCCATACGCTGAAAATGGCACCGGGAATGGCTGCAATGGGATCAAGGTGCGCCATGGCTAAGGCAACAGCCAGACCGGAGTTCTCCATGCCGATTTCAAAGGAAATGGCCCTAGCTTTGCCTTCATTCATGCCCACGCCTTTAGAGGCTGCATAGCCGAGGAAAAGGCCAATGGAATTATGCAAAATGACAGCTAAGAAGCCGATTGCTGCAACGGTTACTAGTTTGGTAGCGTTAAGAGCGACGACTGCCGTAATAATCATAATGATAGCTGTAACGGAGAAAGCAGGAATGGCCTTACTAAAGGAATCGACAAATGATGAGGCCAGCATGCGTAAGGTGATGCCTACAAATATAGGCAACAGAACAATTTTTAGAATATCAACGAGCAAAGCGTCGGCTTGAATGGGAATCATGGTTCCAGCAAGATATAGGAAGATAAAAGGGGTAAGAATGGGAGCTAAGATGGTGTTAAAGCTGGATACCGTAACCGATAAGGCTGTATCCCCTTTGGCGATGAAGGTCATTACATTGGAAGCAGTCCCACTAGGACAGGCTCCTACCAGTATCAACCCAGCCGCCAGGGCTGGCGGTAGGTTGAGTAATTTGGCTACACCAAAAGCAACAGTCGGCATAATCAGATAGCGCAAGAGAATGCCAAAGAAGACGTCTTTGGGACGGGTAAGTACCAATTTAAAGTCATTTAATGACATGGTAAGTCCCATACCCAGCATAATAAGTCCCAGCAAATAAGGGATATAGGTTCCGAGGGGTTTGAAGGGTGCAGGCTGAAAGAATGCGGCTGCGGCAAAAACAATAACCCATAAGGGGAAATATTGAGTAATGAGTTTGGCTACCTTTTCGATAAATGCCATGGCTATGGCCTCCTTATTTTAATACTGCACCTGTATTGGCTGATGTTACGAGGCGAGCATAGCGAGAAAGATAACCCGTTTTGATTTTAGGTTCAGGCTGTACCCAGTTTTGACGGCGTGCTGCCATTTCCTCGTCGCTAATTTTTAAGATTAGGCTGCGATTCGGAATATCAATGGCGATGGAATCTCCATTTTCTACAAGGGCAATAGGGCCTCCCTCCATGGCTTCTGGTGATATATGACCGATGCAGGCTCCTTGTGTGGCACCGCTAAAACGTCCGTCTGTGAGCAGTGCTACTTTTAGCCCCATACCTGTAATAATGGCAGTAGGATTTAGCATTTCTTTCATACCAGGGCCGCCTTTTGGCCCTTCATAACGGATGACAACGACTTCGCCATCTTTTACTTGTTTTGCTAGTAGAGCCTCAATGACGGCTTCTTCAGAATTAAAAACATGAGCAGGGCCTTCAAATACCAGCATATGTTCCTGAACCGCACTTTCTTTAACGATGGCGTTGTCAGGAGCAAGATTGCCGGAAAGTACGGCGATACCGCCTGTTTTCCGGTAAGGGTTGTCGATAGTATGAATGACATCTGTACGCGTAATTTCAGCATTAGCAATACGATCTTCTAAGACTCCTGTTATGGTTAAAGCGTCGGTATGGATGACTCCTGCCTTGGCAAGTTCTTTTATGACTGCATTAATGCCGCCAGCTTCATTTAAGTCTTGCATGTGGTGCGTTCCGCTAGGGCTTAATTTTGTGATATAAGGTGTTTTGGCACTGATACTTTCGAAAAGGGATAGAGGCAGAGGAAGACCAGCTTCATGGGCAATGGCGGTAAGATGCAACACGGTATTGGAGGACCCTCCGATTCCCATATCCACAGCGATAGCATTTTCAAAGGCTTTGCTTGTCATAATATCCCGAGGTCTAATATTATTTTTTATCAAATTCATGAGAACGGCTCCAGCTTGTTTAGCCAGTGTCTTTCGCGCTCCAGAGTAGGCCGCAGGAATGGTGCCGTTGCCAGGAAGACCCATGCCTAGTACCTCGGTTAGACAGTTCATGGTATTGGCGGTAAAGAGGCCGGAACAGGAACCGCAGCCAGGGCAAGAGGATCTTTCCATGGTACCCAATTCATCAGCGCTGATTTTTCCTGCCTCATATTTTCCAGCGGCTTCAAACATGGTACTTACGCTAATGTCTTTTCCTTGGTAGCGTCCTGCTAACATAGGCCCACCGCTGACTACTACACAGGGAATATTGATTCTCGCAGCTGCCATGAGCATAGCAGGTACAATCTTGTCACAGTTAGGGATGAGGACTAGGCCATCAAAGGCATGACCTTCGGCCACTGCTTCAATGGAATCGGCAATGAGCTCACGGCTAGGCAAAGGATATTTCATACCTTTATGTCCCATGGCGATTCCGTCGCAAATACCGATGGCTGGGAATTCCATAGGTGTACCGCCTGCTGCTGCTACTCCTAGTTTTGCGGCTTGTGCAATTTCATTCAGATTGCCGTGTCCAGGGATAATTTCGTTGAAAGAGTTGACGATACCAATCAGTGGTTTTTCTAAGTCGTCCTGACTGTACCCCATAGCATGAAATAAAGAACGATGGGCTGCTCTGGTTGAACCTTTTTTTACAATGTTACTATGCATAATAGTAGCCTCCTTTTATTCTGGGTAAAAAAAATAAACCCACGCCTCCTAAAAAAGGGGCAAGAGGTTTCTCTCGCGGTACCACCCTTGTTGTATTCACGTATTGTGAATACATCTCTCATCGGGTCTATATAAACCCTAGCAAGATAACGGCTGCGTTCCCTTAAGAACTGATTCCGGCGCGGCTTACTCTTATTTTCAGCGTTGCAGTTCAGGAGTGACTCAAAATACATATGTTACCGGCTCCCACCTTACCCGGCTCTCTGAAACATAGGGGTATTTCTCTTTCTCCGTCATCACTTTTAAAAGTGTAAAGTTGTAAACTTATTGTTAGGTTTATTATAATGGAAATTTAAAATATGTCAACACTAAAAATACAATGCTACATATTAATGATACATATTATAACGGGATGCGAAATATTATAGAGAATAGTTATGTTTTTTGTAACTAAGTGGTGATTGTAATTATATAGAGAGAAAGTAGAGATAATTCAGTCCGGAGTTTGAAACTGAATTTGTCATAAGAATAGATATAAAATTGAAAAAAATGTTAAAACTTGATATAGATCACAGATAAGAAGACAACAATGGGGTATGATAAAGATAATATTTAAGGAGGTGGCACAATGTTGCCTATAGGTGCTAATTTACAAAAGATCCATAATGGTAATCGTACTTACGCAATAACGCCTCATTTGCCTGGAGGTTTTATAAAGCCTGAGGTTATGAGAAAATATGCTGATATAGCCGAAAAGTATCATGGTGTAATGAAATTAACGTCCGCTCAGCGTGTTATGATCACAGGACTTAAAGCGGAGGATATTGAAAAAATTTGGGAAGAGCTCGATATGCAGCCTGCCATGGGTTTTGCCAATTGTGTGCGTAGTATAAAGATATGCCCTGGCAGTGTTTTTTGCAAAAGAGGCAAACAAGATAGTATTAAACTGGGTATGGAACTTGACAAGCTATATCATAAAAAAGAAATGCCATCCCGCATGAAATTTGGCGTAGCCGGTTGTGCCAATTCCTGCTCTGAGGTGCATGTAAAAGATATTGGCGTCATGGGAACTGATATTGGCTGGGATATTTATGTAGGCGGTACTGCTGGTGCTCATCCAAGGCTGGCAAATCTTTTAATTGAAGGTTTGGAGTATGATGAGGTAATACGTATCGTACATGTTATCGTAGAATATTATCAAAAAAATGCTGATATTGAACGGGTGGGGCAATTTATTGATCGTGTTGGTTTTAAAAAGTTTAGAGCGGATGTGTTAGCCGCTTTTTATCAAGGCGTGAGTCAAACGACAGAACCTTTAGTGCCGCAATCTCCTGAAGGGAAAGTTATTGTTCCTGTAGCAGGTGGCCTCACAGAGGGTACCTTGGTATTTGGTGACAAAATTACAGAGGATAGTGTAATTAGTGATATTATCAGGGTCTATCCGCAAACGGTTCCTGTATTCCGCTCTTTTGGCATGGGATGTCTTGGATGCCCGTCTGCTACAGGGGAAGCTTTAAACAAGGCAGCAGGGATTCATGGTCTTGATGTTAATGAAATTCTAGCAGGATTAAATAAAGTAATTTAGGAGGAATCATAATGAGTGCATTTTTAGGTCATATTCACTACTGGTTATATCATAAAATAGGGCGGGTTGCAGAAAGAGAGCAACTGATCTTTCAAAAGGCTGAGGAAATGTGTGGAGCTACAGCGGAAGAGCTTCAGTCTCAGGTTTGGCAAATCTATGGCCAGCCCTTGCCAGATGTAGAGCTTGGAGAGCTAATCGATCATACTAATATTCATGGCTGGCTGCAGCGGCAGATTACAATTGCGGAAACACGGGAAGCTGCTTTCATTAAAGAATTGATTGATACTTGCGGCGGCACTGCTCAAGATATCGTATTGTCTGCCTTTGCTGAACACGGTAAGCTATGCGGTGAACATGCCAAAGCCCAGGGGAAATATGATGCTCAGACAGCAGTAGGTATCTATCAAGCTGTTAATGACTACTTATTAAATGGTATGCCTTGTGATCAAGGTGATGCAGTGGTAGTGAATGAGTCAGATAAAGTGATTTGGGAAGGTGAAACTTGCCTCCAAGAACGTAATTGGGTTAAAGCTGGTGTAGATAAAACCTTCATGAAAGAATGCTATCAAAAATGGTTTGCTGGTTTTGTTACGGCATTGAATCCTGGATTTACTTACAGTCAAACGGCTGATGTACTGAAAGGCGATACAATAAACCGGCATCAAATTGTAAAATAAGTATAGTACAAGAAGAACATAAGGGCTGCCAGATTTTTGGGCAGCCCTTGTTTTGGTATCTTACTTTATAAGTTGAAAAAAGAACGTTGAAACACGATGATCACAAGGATGCACGAAAGAATAGTATGGTTAGTTCCTATTCTTTGCAATCTTCGTGTCTTCCCGGTTCAAATTTCTTTTTAAAAAGAATGAGAAATAAGAGTATATAGTAGGATAATAATTGACATTTTAGATATGTAAACATATAGTAATAGAAGAGTAAATTTCTATAGTGCAGGTATGAGTGTAGGGGGTTTTTTACGATATAATGGAAGACTTACAATTAACGATTAATAAACGGCGAACATTCGCCATTATTTCCCATCCTGATGCTGGGAAAACTACATTAACGGAGAAATTATTATTATACGGTGGTGCCATTCGTTTGGCAGGTTCGGTAAAATCTCGTAAGGCAGCAAAACATGCGGTTTCTGACTGGATGGAGATTGAAAAGCAAAGAGGTATTTCTGTAACCTCTAGTGTATTGCAATTTGATTATGATGGGTATCGAGTTAATATTTTGGATACACCTGGTCACCAAGATTTCAGTGAGGATACTTATCGGACGCTTATGGCAGCCGATAGTGCCGTTATGCTGATTGACGTGGCTAAAGGGGTAGAGGATCAGACGAAGAAACTGTTTCATGTTTGTCGTCAACGGGGCATTCCTGTATTTACCTTTGTCAATAAACTAGACCGCTATGGCAAGAATCCCTTTGAGTTAATGGAAGAGATTGAGCAGGTTCTAGGAATACGCGCGTATCCCATGAATTGGCCAGTGGGAATAGACGGTAGTTATGTAGGCGTTTATAATCGCCAACAAGCTCAAGTAGAGCTGTTTGCGAAAGATGGTGCCCATGGTCAGTCTGTATTGCCTTCCACTATGGGAAGCGTTAATGATCCTGCTTTCCGTGAGCTTTTAGGCGAAAATATTCATTCTGCGTTATGCGAAGATATTGAGCTTTTGGATATGGCTGGCGATGCCTTTGATTATGATCAAGTGGCGGCTGGTGAACTTACACCTATGTTCTTCGGTAGTGCTATGACGAATTTTGGTGTGCGCCCCTTTCTAGAAGAGTTTTTGAAATTGGCACCTGCTCCTGTAGCAAGGACCTCCAGTGAAGGTGAGATCAACCCGGCAAATGAAGCCTTTTCTGCCTTTGTTTTTAAGATTCAGGCAAATATGAATCCGGCTCATCGCGATCGCTTGGCTTTTATTCGCATTTGTTCCGGCAAGTTTACTAGAGGCATGTCTGTGTATCATGCTCAGTCCGGCAAGGTCATTAAATTGGCTCAGCCACAGCAGTTTTTAGCGCAAGAGCGTACGATTATTGATGAAGCGTATCCTGGTGATATTATTGGTTTATTTGATCCTGGTATTTTTGGTATTGGAGATACATTGTGTCCAGAAAGTGGCGCTAGGTTTACCTTTCAGGACTTTCCTGTATTTCCTCCAGAGCAGTTTGCCAAGGTACAGCCTAAGGATACAATGAAACGGAAACAGTTCGTCAAAGGTATGACTCAATTGACACAGGAAGGTGCTGTCCAGGTTTTCCGTCAGAGTGATTTTGCGTCAGAGGCCTTTATTATTGGTGTAGTTGGTTCATTACAGTTTGAAGTGCTGGAGTATCGTTTGAAAAATGAGTATGGTGTAGAACTAATCATGGATCGTTTATCCTTTAGTGTCGCTAGATGGTTAGTTGGTGAAGAAAAAGATATTAAGTCTATGAAGAGCATTGATAGCGGTATGATGATTCGTGATATCAAAGATCGCCCTGTGCTGTTATTAAGTAATGAATGGGCGATTCGCTGGGTAAGTGAACGTAATCCTGGTGTTGAATTTTTAGAAATTCCGCCAAACTCTACGGAGTTTTAAAATACGCCTCAAAATCAGCAAGATGCTGATTTTGAGGCGTATTTATTAGGCATGAAAATCCCGATGGAATACGTTGACAATGCTAGGTGCATGTTATACTCTGAAATGGAAAGTATAACATGACGATGTTATTAGGATGGTGATCGCTATTGTCTAAGCATACGGAAACGGAATTAAAACTTTATTGCACTGATGAGAGTGTTTGGGGAAAAATAATGACAGCAGAGGCGTTAGCCGCGGTGGCTGTGCCTGGGTCGGAAGCTACGCAGCAATTGGAGGCTCGCTACTTTGATACGCCTAGTCATGCACTACAAAAAGCAAAGCTTGCTTACCGGATTCGCCGCGAGGGAGAGATTTGGGTAGCCACTATTAAAGGTGGTGGCTCATCTAAAGGTGGCTTGCATGCCAGACTGGAATGGAATGTATCTGTTTCTAGTAGTGAGCCGGAAATAGAAGCTTTTTCTCATACAGAGATTGGTCTAAGGTTGCAAGAAATTGTGGGTGACGAGATACTAGAGCCTATTTTGATTACTTCCTTTGAACGAAAAAAACTAGATGTTGTTATGCCTGATGGTAGTACCATTGAAGTGGCCGCTGACAAAGGTGCTATTATTGCGGGTGAAAAGACGGCACCTATCTTGGAAATAGAGTTGGAATTAAAGACAGGACAGCCTGTGTCATTATTTATGTTAGGTGCTGCTTTAGCTAGAGAGTATCCCTTGCTACCTGAACCTGATAGTAAATTTTATCGTGGTCTGCTGCTGGCTGGTTTGTCTAGTGAGAATTCAAAGAAGAATGTGCTGCCCCAAGTAGATAAAACGAAACCTATAGGTGAGGCGCTGTCGGTACTGTTAATAGATTTAATAACTCAAGTCTTAGTAGCCCAAAGGGCCTTTATAGAAAATCCTGAGCAACCAGAAATGGCTCATGAGCTGCGTATTTGTTTGCGGAGATTGCGATCTGTACTGACGTTTTCTGAACCTTTGACTGTGATAAAACAGTATACATGGTATCAAGAAGAATTGAGAAAACTGGGGCAAAAAATAGCCACTATACGAGAACTGGATGTAGCGTATGCTAGTTGGCAGCAAGTAGTAAACTATAAGATGACAGAAGAAAATAGTAAATTATGGGTAGGAGATCTTTTAATAGAGAAGCGCAATCAGGAAATGGAAAAGGTAGTCCATGAGTTTAAAGCTGGCTTAGCAACTCCATTACTATTAGCTTTGTGGGCTGAACTGCTAGACAAAGATTGGCAGCAAGTTATTACCTATAATCATACAGCAAAAGAGTATGTTATCAGTAACGTAGCCAGTTGGCTTAAAAAGGTGAGGAAAGACGCAGAAGAAACAGTGGAGTGGACGGATGGGGAATATGTTCACAATCTGCGCTTAGAGATAAAAAAAATTAGGTATGTAGTAGAAGTGATGCAACCGATACTTGGTGAGAGTTCCCGCCTGATAGAGCAGTCAACAAGATTGCAGGATACTCTGGGGATAATTTGCGACTCTCGCGGTATTGAAGTTTTACTAAAAACATTATTACGGGGCAAATCTAGTAAGGCAGTACATTTGGAAGCGGGCATGTTGATTGGCTGGCAGGTACGTGAACAGTTTTCTCTACATAAAAAGTTAGATAAGTATTGGAAGAAGTTCTACCGTATACTGAAAAAGTGGAAATAGTATAAAGAGTAAAAGAGAAAAACCAGCGCAGTTCATACTGATGCGCTGGTTTTTCTCTTTCTTATTTCGTACCGTAGTTTTCGCCTTTGCTAATGGCAGCTTGGGCTGCAGCTAAGCGAGCAATGGGTACACGATATGGAGAGCAGCTGACAAAATCAAGGCCAATCTGGTGACAGAACGCAATAGAGCGAGCTTCGCCGCCGTGTTCGCCGCAAATACCGATTAGAATGTCAGGTCTGGTTTTGCGTCCACTTTCTACGGCGATTTCCATTAGTTTGCCTACGCCTTTTGTATCCAGGGTAATAAATGGATTGTCTGCTAAGAGCTTCATGTTCAAATAATCATTTAGGAATTTGCCTTCTGCATCATCACGGCTAAAGCCTAAGCAGGTTTGGGTCAGGTCATTGGTACCGAAGCTAAAGAACTGAGCTGACTCAGCCAGTTCACCAGCTAAGAGTGCTGCTCTTGGCAGTTCAATCATAGTACCTGATGTATAGTGGAAGGTTACCTTAAACTTTTCCATAGTAGCCTTGGCAATTGAGTCAATTTTTTCTCTGAAAAAATTCATTTCAGCATTACCAATGGTCAGCGGAATCTCAATTTCAGGTAATACTTTGAAGCCTTCTATGGTAAGTCGGGAAGCCGCATTGCAGATGGCTTGTATCTGCATTTCGTATATTTCCGGGAAAGTAATGCCTAGACGGCAGCCTCGATGTCCAAGCATTGGATTGGATTCATGAAGAGCACGGACTTTTCTGAGGAGTCCTTCCTTCTGGGCTAAAAGAGTCATATTCTCCTCAGTGATTTGGAGTTTCGTAGTTTCAATGAGCAGTTCTTGCATGCTAGGAAGAAACTCATGAAGTGGAGGATCTAAGAGGCGAATGCAGACGGGATGGCCAGCCATGACCTTTAGTATGCCATAGAAGTCCTCTTCTTGCATTGGCAGCAGATGAGAAAGTGCTGCTTTGCGTTCCTCAAAGTTATCCGCTAAAATCATATCTTGTACATAAGGCAGACGGTCTTGTCCCATAAACATATGCTCTGTACGGGTCAAGCCAATACCTTTGGCACCGAATTCTAAGGCTTTTTTAGCATCTGTAGGATTGTCGGCATTGGCTCTAACTTCCAATTTTTTATATTCATCAGCCCAATTTAGTAGGGTCAGGTATTCAGTAGAAAGTTCAGGATCTTTCATTGGCACAAGTCCCGCAATGACTCTGCCTGTTGCTCCATCAATAGAGATGAGATCGCCTTCACTAATGATAGTTTGTCCAATTGTAAAAGTCTTAGTGTGATAGTTGATTTTTACTGCTTCGCAACCGCATACGCAAGGTTTCCCCATGCCGCGGGCTACTACTGCGGCATGACTGGTCATTCCTCCACGGCTGGTTAAAATCCCTTGAGCAGCAATAATGCCATGAATGTCATCAGGAGTGGTTTCCGTACGAACAAGCATTACTTTTTGCCCTTTTTTACCTAGCTGTTCTGCATGATCTGCATCAAAGACGACGGTACCAGAAGCAGCACCAGGAGAAGCAGGTAGTCCTGTAGCCATGATGTCTAATTTGGCAGTGGGGTCAATCTGGCGGTGAAGCAATTGGTCTAGTTGAGCTGGCTCGATTAATAGTAAGGCATCTTGTTTGCTAATGAGACCTTCGCTAGCTAAGTCGTGGGCTATTTTAATGGCAGCTTGGGCAGTTCGTTTGCCATTTCTAGTTTGTAATATATATAAAATTCCTTTTTCAATGGTAAACTCAATATCTTGTACATTTTTATAATGCTTTTCTAATATTTTGGCGGTTTTAGCAAATTGGGCATAGACTTCGGGCATTTCTGCCTCCAGTTTAGCGATAGGTTGAGGAGTACGGATGCCAGCCACCACGTCTTCTCCTTGGGCATTAGTCAGATATTCTCCATATAATACATTTTCACCAGTGGAAGGATTTCTGGTAAAGGCTACACCTGTACCGCAGTCATTGCCCATATTGCCAAATACCATGGATTGAATATTGACGGCAGTGCCTAAGTCGTGATCAATTTTATTAAGATTGCGATAGATGAAAGCGCGGTCGTTATTCCAAGAACGGAATACAGCTTCGATGGATAGGAATAATTGCTCTATTGGATCTTCAGGGAAAACGGAGCCTGTCCGATCTAATACCAGCTCTTTGTAACTATCAATTACAGCCCGTAAGGTATCAGCAGACATTTCTTGGTCAAAGGTAACGCCTTGTTTCTTTTTATGCTGTGTTAATAGTTGCTCAAATTCATATTTGTGGATTTCCAATACCACATCGCCAAACATCTGAATAAAACGACGGTAAGAATCATAGGCAAACACTAGATTATTCGTGCTTTTAGCTATAGCTTGTACCGTTTTTTCGTTTAATCCAAGGTTTAAAATGGTGTCCATCATACCGGGCATAGAAAAAACAGCCCCAGAGCGAACAGAAACTAACAGGGGATTATCTACATCTCCCAGTTTTTTGCCGATGGTTTTTTCCAGGTGCGCCAAATTTTGGCGCACCTCTTCTATGATTTTATTTGGAAGTTTTTTGCCATTTTCATAGTATTCCTTGCAAGCGGCTGTAGTAATGGTCATGCCTGGTGGTACAGGTAAACCAATATTGGTCATTTCTGCTAAGTTGGCTCCTTTGCCTCCTAGTAGTGAACGCATGTCAGAGCAACCTTGATCAAATAAATATACGAATTTCTCCATTATTCAACAACTCCTTTACGATAAAAATCTAGGACTCTTTCTGCAGTCTCTTCTGTTGCTTTATTTGTAATATCAATGACAGGACAACCTACTTTACGCATAATTCCTTGGGCATAATCAAGTTCTTCAATAATACGTTCTAAATTCGCATAGTTGCTAGAAGGCTGCAATCCCATTGCTCTTAAACGTTCTCTACGGATTTCAAATAATAGGGAGGGTTTGATGGTGAGTCCGATGACTTTATGAGGAGCTACTTGAAAAAGTTCAGGCGGTGGTGGTATCTCTTTTACTAGAGGTACATTAGCAGCCTTGATGCCTTTATGGGCTAGGTACATGCATAGGGGCGTCTTAGAGGCCCTTGACACACCTGTGATGACAATATCTGCTTGCAATAGGCCTCGAGGGTCTTTGCCATCATCAAACTTTACGGCAAATTCAATGGCTTCAATCTTTGTATAATAAGCTTGATCTATTTTTCGAATGAGGCCTGGTTCATTGCGAGGTGACAAGTTAGTAACTGCTTGTAAACCGTCGATGACAGGACCCATAATATCGACATGAATGATGCCCAAATCGTGGGCTTTGGTTTCTAAAGCATTTTTTAAATCGGGTCGTACTATGGTATAGAAAATTGCGCCTTTCCTTTGCGCTGTTTTTTCCAGGATGGAATCAATTTGTGCGGCCGACTTTAGGTAAGGCTTGCGCTCAATCTCAATATTGTGGCCATTGAATTGACTAATCGCAGCTTTCACAACCAATTCTCCTGTTTCACCAATAGAGTCGGATAATATGTAGATAACGGGAACTTGGCTGTTATATAAAGTATTCAAAGAGGGCCTCCTTTATCTTGGAAATTTGGAATGATTGTTTTTTATGGAATCAGAAAGTTTGACATTTTTTAATTTTCCGCTAGCTGAACAAAAAGACGTGTAATATTGGTTTTCGTAAAACGGCCAACCACTTGATATTTCGTTACTTCACCTACCTTCATGCTCTTAACTACTGGTAGCGCATCCACTTGATGATAAAGAAGTTTCTGAGCTGCTGACAACACGGATTCCTCTGGTGTTGTTAAAATGATTTTAGGCATTCTTGTCATGATAATATTGACGGGGAGCTCGTTGTTATTTTTGCCTCCCATAGCTGCCTTTAGAAGATCCTTCCGTGAAAGGGCTCCTTCAAGAAAATTACCTTCTGATACTACGAAAATAGTGCCTACATCTTCCGTAAATAAAGTAACGATAGCATCATAGACCGTACTATTGTCCTTTACCACAATGGGTAAGGAGAGGGTATCAGCAATGAGAATGGAGTCAAAAGACATAGTGTTTAATCTTTGTAGATCTCGGCCGGTAAAATAATAGCCAACCTTAGGCTTGGCACTGACGAGTTTAGACATAGTCAAGATAGCCAAATCCGAGCGAAGAGCTGCACGACTAAGGCTTAGTTTTTCTGCAATTTTTTCACCTGTAATCGGGCCAAGGGTTTGTATTATTTCCAAAATATTAGTCTGTCGTATTGTAAGTTGTATAACAATGCACCTTCCAAACGATATAGTAAACACTATATCTCAGTTTATTATTATATAGTATACTACATTGATGCAAAAATACCTGCTTATATAAAGAAAAAAGTATAATTTTTTACATTATACGACATATATGCAACGATTAAGTATGTTTACTTTACTATTTATATGCAGATGCCAGTACAAAATACTATAGTTTATATTCTTTATTTTTAAAGAGTTCTATGTATAAGTAAGTATTGATATACTTTTAAGGAAGAACATGCTTAGATCTACGCTTCTAACTTGTCAGCATAATAAAAATAATCCAATAGGTAAAACAGTAATAGATATTGATAACGACAGATTCATAAGGAATAACAGCTTCTTATTGATGATCTTCTGCAATGTAAAGGAGAGAAATGATATCAAGACGGTTACCATTGGGCTGACCAGAATCAATGGAGGCTAAGTAAATTTCTCCTTTGTGCAGAGAAATTTACTTAGCCTTTTCGGTTTTTTTATTCTGTATCGATAATGAATAAGGTAAAGAAGACTTCGTTTCAGGTGGATTTGGTATTAGATAAAGGTACAGGTAGCGAGGAAAGATATACTTATTGAAGGGAAGAATAAAATGCTTGATGAGATTATAGGATATTTATTAACGAACATTGATAAATACTATGAAGCTGTCATTTCACATATAGAAATTAGTATTGCAGCTATTGTGATCAGTCTTATCTTAGGCGTTCCATTAGGAATCTTATGTGCAAAAAACAATCATGTATCCTATTCTGTGATTAATGTTTTTACTGTACTGCGTATTATTCCTAGTTTGGCTATATTGGTCATTGCTATGCCAATATTGGGAACTGGTTTTATACCTGCATTGTTCGCACTTACCCTATTGGCTATACCGCCCATATTGATCAATACCTATGTAGGCTTTAAAAATATTAATCCATCTGTAATCGAATGCGCAGCAGGTATGGGAATGAATGCTAAGAAGATTCTCTTAGGGGTAGAAATTCCCATAGCAATGCCCCTCATAATTACAGGGTTAAGGACTTCTGCTACTGAGGTTATTGCCAGTGCTACGTTAGCATCTTATATCGGTGCAGGTGGTTTAGGCGATTTTATATTTACTGGCATTGGAATGAATGATTTTCGGATTGTATTGATCGGAGGGATGTCGGTAGCTTTATTGTCTATTTTTTCAGAAATATCTCTGGCCGCTGTTCAGTATCGTATTACTAAATATCAGCGTGATTAAAACGATAGGAGAGTGGAAAATGGTTAAAAAAATATCCAGATTAGGAATATTCTTAGTGTTACCCATGCTAGTCTTATTGATGGTTTTAACGGGATGCGGTAGTAACAACACTAGTTCTGAACATGCAAAAGGAAATAAAGCAACGATAAAAGTAGGTTCTAAGGATTTCACGGAATCCTTAATTCTAGGAGAATTGTATGCCTTGGCCTTAGAGAATGGGGGTTATAAGGTGGAACGAAAATTGAATTTAGGCAGTGCTATTGTACACACTTCACTGGTAAGCGGTAATATCGATTTTTATCCTGAATATACAGGAACTGGTCTGTTAACTGTTTTGAAAGAAGCTCCTAAATTTGATTCAAAAGAAGTATATAATGAAGTTTCTGGTAAATATAAAGAAAAATTTAAACTGATTTGGCTAGAGCCTTCTTCTGCTAACGATTCCCAGGGGTTAGTTATTACGAAAAAGGCAGCAAATCAATTCCACATACATACTATTTCTGATCTACAGAAAAATGCTAGCAGCATCCGATTTGCTTCTCAAGGGCAATTTGATGAGAGAGCAGATGGGCTACCAGCACTAGTCAAGGTATATGGTCCCTTTGATTTTAAAGAACGCAAACTATATGATAACGGCATCAAATACGATGTACTTCATAATGATAAAGCAGATCTGGCGGTAGCATATACCACAGAAGGTGAGTTAAGCAAGGATGAGTTTATTGTGTTAGAAGATGATAAACATGTATGGCCGCCCTATAACATTGCTCCTGTTATTAGGCAAGATGTATTAGAAAAAAATCCTGAGATAAAAGATATTTTGAATAAGATCACAGCAACGTTAGATACCAGAACAGTAATTACTCTAAATGCTGAGGTGGATATTAAGAAACGGGAGTACGCTGAGGTGGCAAAAGAGTTTTTTAATACGATTAAATAGAGGCACACCAAGGTACATATTTCTTAAGAGGTGGGAGATAGGCAAGGAGGTATAAAGAAGTGGCTAGAACTGCAATCGAGCTTCGTAATGTAAGTAAGCAATATACTAATGTGTCCCAATACGCTGTATCAGGGGTAAATATCAGTATTGAGGAGGGAAGCTTTGTTACCATTTTAGGAACTTCCGGTTCTGGGAAAACCACCTTTTTAAAAATGGTTAATCGAATTTATGAGCCTACCTGCGGAGATATTTTATTTTTCGGGCAACCAATTAAGAACTTACAGCTAGAAGAGTATCGGCGTAAAATTGGGTATGTCATACAGCAGGTTGGCTTATTTCCTCATATGACGGTAGAAGAGAATATTAAAGCTATTCCTAAAATCTTAAAATGGGATAAAGAAAGAATCGCGAATCGAGTTGATGAACTCTTAGAGCTAGTATGTCTTTCACCTCAGGAATTTAAAAAGCGCTATCCAAGGCAATTGTCTGGCGGTCAGCAGCAGCGTGTAGGTTTGGCGAGAGCGATGGCCGCTGATCCGGATATCATGTTAATGGATGAACCTTTTGGTGCGATTGATGCCATTACGCGGCAAAACATGCAGGATGAGTTAATCAATATTCAAAGAAAAATGAACAAAACAATCTTATTTGTGACTCATGATGTTAATGAGGCTTTTAAGCTAGGTGACAAAGTAGTGATCATGCATGAGGGGGAAATTCAGCAATTTAATACACCTTACGAGGTTATTTCAAAGCCTGCCAACGACTATGTGACACGGCTAATTTCTACACAGGACGTTGTGCAACGGTTAAAGGTATTAAAGGCAAAATCTGCAATGCTGCCTATTGATGCATCGATAATCGATAAAGGTTTTCGAGTAAGTAAGGAAGAATCCTTGCATAGGGTATTGACTTACTTTTTGGAACATGATCAGAATCAGGTATTGGTAGAAGATGATCGGCGAAGTATAGTTGGAAAAATCACCTGGGAACAGTTAAAGGTAAGTACTAAGCAGGGTAAAATAGTATCTGCTTAATGAAACAGGGTGGTTAAAATATGATAACTTATCTGTTAAAATATTATGAGCAAATGTCAATATTGCTATTGGAGCATTTGTATATCGTATTCTTGAGTATGATGATTTCTCTATTGATTGCAATTCCAGTAGGGCTGGTGATTGCAAGGTCGAAGTGGTTATCTACAATTGTATTATCATCGTTGGGAGTTATATATTCTATACCTAGCTTAGCTTTATTTTCTTTTTTGCTTCCAGTCTTCGGATTAGGTAAAATGACTGCTATTGTTGTGTTAGTCATTTATAACCAGTATATTCTTGTCAGGAATACATTAACAGGTTTTCAATCTATCGATGCGTCCATTATAGAAGCGGGTTGCGGTATGGGCCTTAGTACTAGGCAATTATTTTTTGAAATACAATTGCCTTTAGCCCTACCAATTATTTTAGGTGGTATTCGCATTTCAACCGTGTCTACCATTGGTATTGCAACTATTGCAGCTGTCATCCATGCGGGTGGGCTAGGCGTTTTGCTTTTTGATGGATTACGGATGAATTATCTGCCAAAGATTCTATGGGGAACGCTTTTGTCCTCTGCATTGGCATATGTATTCAATCAGATCTTGTTATCCTTTGAAACTAAGGCAATATTAAAAGCCAGAGGTGAATATAGTAAGCCATAAAATTGCAATATTTTAACTAGGAAGTTTTTTCTTGTAAGTTATTTTGCGCCACATATGATAGAATATTCATGAGATGGCATAGTCTGCATCTTTGCTCTGAGCTTGGTGCAAGCCAATTTTCTAATTTCCTATGGTATGATCTAGCATTTATAATTACATACAGACTGGAGGGCTAAAATGGTACATAGAATTATGCGTCGTGCGGGACTGATTTTTGCTGCAATTATTTGTGTAGCTACCATGTATGGGTTGATGCCATGTGCTCACGCCTCTATTATTAGCACTAAAAGTGAAATAAACATTGGTCGTGATGTTGGTAAGCAATTGGAGAAGAAATATGGTGTGGTGGATGATCCGGCATTGCAAGACCGCGTAACTAAAATTGGTATGAAAATGGTGGCTGTTAGTGACAGAAAGGATTTACCCTATTCGTTTAAAGTGCTAAATTCAAAAGATGTTAATGCTATGGCTGCGCCTGGCGGGTTTATTTACATATTTAAAGGGCTAGTGGATTTGATGCCCTCAGATGATGAGTTGGCTGGTGTTATCGGACATGAAATAGGACATGTGGTTAAGCGTCATTCGGTGAAGCAAATTGAAAAAAATCTCTTGTTAAATGTAGGCTTTGTTGCCATATTTGGTGATAAGGGTGCAATGCTTCAGAATTTAGCCATGAATGCGATTATGGCTGGGTATAGCCGTTCTGATGAGAGGGAGGCTGATTATTTAGGATATGCTCATTCTTCTAAGGCGGGCTATAATCCCTATAGTATGACCATGGGATTATCAAAACTTTCTAGCCTGGAGCAAAAATATCAGCAGGACTTATTTTCGGATCATCCTGAAGGTAAAGAAAGAATTGCGTTAGTACAGCAACATTTAAATAAGGATCGTATACACCCTAAGGCTCAATTAGCGCCAAATGGAAAATCTGGGTTGGTTGTAGATGAGGCATGGCAATTACCAACGATTGATGTGGAATATGGTGGGTATAAGCCTCTGTATAGAGCCTATTTTGTCGCAGGATCTTTATATCGCATTAGTCAGTTGGCAAATTATAATCCAGATAGATATCTTTTGGAGTCGGATGGGACAAATGTTATTGTAGAATATGATGACATTCAGATTATCACCATCACTCCTGAAGATGCTATATCTCATGATATGAGTACTATGGATCTGGCTGGAGCATATATTGATAAATTAAAGGAATGGAATCGAAAAGTATTATAGCTATCGAATAGAAGGTCATAAATAATTCCTATTTATGACCTTCTATTTTTTATATTTAATTTACAAGATTGATACAAATTGTGATAAATCTGTCATGAAGTTGTCACAATCCAGACTTATAATTAAAACAAGATATCGAAGGGAAAGTTAAAGCTAATAAAATGAATGACCAAGTAAATGTGCATTGAATTGAAAAATACATAGAGACGATATGTAAAATAGATAAAGGTGGCGAATCGTATGAGAAGTATAGTAAAGAAGATGGTTATATATTCCATGGTAGGTTTGATGCAGGTGGGTTTTGGTGCATCTATAATAGAAGCATCACCAAGACATAATGATCAGCAACATGAAAGGCGGCAAGAAAATCGTCCTGAACATAGGGATGAACGGATCAATAAAGAAAGAGCCCGCCATGAAAAAGAAATGCAGCGGCGTGATCATGAAAACGAGCATGAATGGCGTGAACGTCAGGAACGTGAAAAGAAACATCATGAAGAAACAATGCGAGCTATTGGGGGCTTAGCATTACTATATATACTAACGAATAATTAAAAGCAAGAATAAAAGTTACATAACCAATAAAGGAGAAATGCTCAATGAACAACGTAGTTAAGAAATTAGCCATCTACTCTTTGGTGGGTGCCATACAAATTGGTTTTGGTGCATCCGTAATCGAAGCTTCACCATTACATAATAATGTTCCTCCCATGCAACAGCAATATAATCAACATGATAATCGGGGACATAATCCCCATGAACGTGATCGTAATGAACGCGAGCGACGAGAACGCGCCGAAAATCAACGACACGAACAAGAAATGAAGCGTCGTCCACATGAGACAACGAAGCAATGGCATAAACGGCAGCAACAAGAGAAACAACGCCATGAAAGAGCCCTACGTGAAATTCGGGAGCATCGATAAGAGATAATAAATCAAGAGCCACCCTTTAAAGGCGGCTCTTGATTTATATTATTTTACTACCATGACTGGGCATTGAGCATGATGATGTTTTTACCGAAGGATGTAAAACCATTTCTTCGAGTCGAAATTATGGAAAATCATCGTATAAGTTGTAAGTAATTGGGGACAATACAGATATCATCATATAAAAGGTGGTATATTATAAATGCAAATAATTTGGTTTTTATTAATTGGAATAGTCTCCGGTTGGTTAGCTGGCATGATTTCACGTGGCGGAGGTTTCGGGATCTGGGGAGATCTAATAACTGGTATTGTAGGCTCTTTCATTGGTGGATATTTATTTAGCTTTATCGGCATATCCGCGTATGGTACAATCGGAACGATAATTTCAAGTACTGTTGGAGCGGTAATACTTCTGTGGGCTATACGGATGTTTAACGTAGCACCTGCTGCAGCTAAGAAAAAATAACTTTTCAACAAAGTCGTCTACCTTTAAGTATGAACTGCACCCCAAATGTTAGACAAATAAGTCTAATATTTGGGGTGCAGTTCAGTAGGTGGACGACTTTATTTTGTTTTCGTCATATTTTCGTCATAAGTTTTTTCTATAATAGAAGTAACAGATAGATATAATCGTCGCTATAAACTCTCGTATATAGAATTCAATAATTATATTTAGCAAGGAGATGATACTAATGATTTTGGGGGATTGGTTATTTAACGTGTTTCATATCATATTGACTGCAGGATTGGTATTATATTTATACAATCTTCACAAATTATCAGATGAATAAGTGAGGATATTTAATCAAATGATTATTTAGCAATGTCTTATCTTTCAGGATGAGGCAATTTTTTTTACTTTAAAAGCAGTATTGTGACTAGTTAGTCATATTGCTGTCATATCCATATATTATAATTAAGACAATACATAAAGGGAGTAATTGTAATGAAAAACATAGTTAAAAAATTAGCCATTTTATCAATGGTAGGTATAATGCAACTAGGTCTAGGTGCATCTGTAATAGAAGCTTCGCCACAGCATAAGGAGCCTGTCCCAATACAGCAACAATATGATCGACATGATCAGCAACAAGATAGATTTCAAAAAGGCCGTTTTGAAAAAGATAGACAAGAACGAGAACGCATCGAAAAGAAAAGACATGAACAAGAAATGAAGCGACGTCCGAATGAATCAGAGAAAAAATGGCATGAAAGACAGAAATGTGAAAAGGAACGTCACGAAATAGAATTACGTAAAGTACATGAAAATAGATAGTTGAAAAATGATTGAGTATAGCCGCTCCTTCGTGAAGTGCCCTCCCTTAAAGTAGATACGGTAAGAAAAGATCGTCAAGATCTACTTAAGGGGGGCACTTCATTGGGGGATTTTTTATTTTGGCAGCATCTGCTACTTGATTTTTGCTACTCTTAATTCTATAATAAGTAGAACATATGTTCTATTTTGAGAGGGGCAAGAAGTAATGAACCGTACAATTCTACACGTAGACCTAAACAATTTCTACGCTAGTGTAGAGTGTTTGTATCGTCCAGAACTACGCAATAAACCCATTGTTGTCTGTGGTGATGTCCAAGCGCGGCATGGAATTGTGCTGGCTAAAAATTATCCTGCAAAGGCGCTAGGGGTTAAAACAGGGGAGGCAATTTGGCAAGCAAAACAAAAGTGCCCAGGGTTAATAACTGTACAGGCAGATTTTAAGAAGTATCTACGATTTTCTAGAATGGCCCGAGCAATATACGCAGACTACACCGATAGAATTGAACCATTTGGAATCGATGAAGCTTGGCTTGATGTCTCCGGCACAGGGAAAATATTCGGTACAGGTTCAGATATTGCAAATCAAATTAGGCAACGTATGCAAGATGAACTTGGCCTAACTGGATCAGTGGGAGTCTCATGGAATAAAATTTTTGCTAAGCTTGGCAGTGATATGAAAAAGCCGAATGCAACTACAATTATCACAGAAAAAAATTTTCATGAACTTGTATGGCCGCTACCCATTGGTGAATTGCTGTATGTTGGCCGCTCCACCAAGCGGAAATTTGAGAACCGTGCTATATATACCATTGGTGACCTTGCAAAACGTGATAGTAGTGATTTAAGATTATTGCTAGGAGTTTGGGGTGAAATGTTATGGCATTTTGCAAACGGTCTTGATTCTGCTCCAGTGCGGCAGACTGGTGAGGAAAGCTTAATTAAGTCTATTGGTAATAGTACGACAACCCCAAGAGATTTAATGAATAATCAAGATGTCAAACTTATCATTTATGTGCTGGCAGAGAGTGTGGCAGCTCGACTCCGAAAGCATGGCCTTAAATGTAGGACTATATCTATCAGCATGCGAAGTAATGATCTCATTTCTTTTGAGAGACAGGGTAAGCTATCAAGGGCAACTTTTCTTTCAGGTGATATTGCTAAAAAGGCAATGGAATTGTTTACTGCAAATTATTCATGGCATAACCCGATCCGCAGCTTTGGTGTTCGTGGAACTGATCTAGTGACAGCTGATAGCAATACCCAATTAGATCTGTTTGCCAATAGTCAATTGGATGGGGAAACCTTAGCAATAACGGTGGATAACCTACGTAAGCGATTTGGCCACTACAGCATTCAACGATGCTCTATGCTACTAGATAGTCCCCTTACTGGTTTTAATCCTAAAGAAGATCATGTTATACATCCAGTGTCATATTTTAAATAGTAGTAGGTGAAAGCAATATGGGAAAGATTTTCGTGCAAATTACAGCAGAACATACAATTGACGGTCAAGTTCGCCCACTAGCAATTAAATGGGAGGATGGCAGAACATTTGAAGTTGATCGTATTCTAGAAGTACGTCAAGCCGCATCGCTTAAAGGCGGTGGCGCAGGGATAAGGTATACTTGTAGAATCTGCAATAAGCAGGTTTATTTGTTTGATGATGAAGGTAAGTGGTTTGTGGAAGGAAAATAAGAAAAATCCCTATATTTAGAGCAAAAAGACCGTAAGTATGATTAAACTTACGGTCTTTTTGGGTCTAAAGTGGAATTTTATATGTTTAAATTAGTGCTTAACTGAATCTTGCTTTGCAAGTATTAAAAGTATGAATGTCCATAAAGCACCTCAGTTGTTTGTGGCGTTAGTAAAGTTACTGCTAATTGAATCCTCAGGACCACGGGTTCCTTGTTGCGTGCGCAACAATTTTAGAATGTGGATTGCTGCCCCTAGAGCCATCCGGGTTTCAAAAGAATCCAAAGAAACATTCAAGATAGTTTCGATTCGTTGCTTGCGGAACAGTATGGTCTTATGATGGAAAAACATCTGTTCAGCAGCTTCTTTGAGACTATGGGCTAATAGTATTTTTTCTAAGGTTATCAACAAATCAGTGCCTTTATTTTGGTCGTAGTCCAGCAAAGGTCCTAATGTGCGGTCCACGTATGCGGCAGCTTCGTTCGTATCGGCATAGTGTGCAAGAACCTGATAGACACCGCAGTCTTCAAAATGGTAAATTGCTTGGTCTGGCCACACTAGATTGCCAATTTTAATTGCTGTTTGCGCATGTTTCAATCTGATGGAAAAATTTGAAAAGCCAGAGAAGTAATCGGCAATTCCTATATTGCATGAGCCAGAAGGTAGCAAACCAGACAGTTGTTGGAGATAGTTTTTGGCGGCTTCATATTCTTCTGTTTTGCGTTCTGCCAAGATAGTAGAAGAACAGAGTATTCCAATGCCTTCTGAAGATTCCCAGGCAATAGTGGAAGGTTGCTGGTTGAGAGTGTTAACAATAGTATCAACTAGTATTTTCATTTGTGAAAAGTCCGTGTTGCTTGGTGATGGATTGATAGTTAGTTTATTTATACTCAAGAAAAAAAGTGAAAATTGTTGCGGTAACTGGATAGGAACTCTCAAAGCCTGAAGGTAAATCTCCGATTCGGAGATGGCCGAATCTCGCAGGATATTGTTAAAGAAATCGTTTATCTTTCTTCGTTCATAAGAATGAAGCAGCAAATTTTGGGTTAGCTTACGCTCATGTATATCCCTTGTTACACCAAGGAACCCGAGAATCGTTCCGTCATCATTTTCGGCAATACTTATTAGTGACTCTGTCCAGATAATTTTCTGGTTCTTTCTTGTTTGTTCTAGCTCAATGCGAATGGGAAGATGCTCGGTTTTATTATTGAAAGAATATGCTTCTATCAGCTGGTTGATAGTCGTTGGCGGTAAGGATAAAAAAACGTCAGAAATAGGTTGTCTCATCATTTCATCCGGAGTGAAGCCCAATAACTTTTCAATAGATGGGCTTATATAGATGAGGTTCATGTTGAGGTCTATTAGCCATATTACGTCACTAGTATTTTCTGCAATTAATCGATACTGTCTTTCACTGTCCTTGAGCAATTGCTCAGCATGCTTCCTTTCAGAAATATCACGGTAGATAATGTAAATACCCTCAGTATTGATTTCAGTGATAAAAGGATAAGCGATAAGAGAAGCGTGAATTGCCTCACCGTTTGCTTGGTGCCGTATAGTATCTAAATGAACGGTGTTTCCTGATGCGATGGTGTTTTGAATATATTCGGATTCTTCCTTTTCCCCGAGAATGGGAAGAATACCATCTATTTTTTCCCCCATAGCCTCTTGCTTGGATATTCCAAAAAGCAGTTCAAAAGCAGGGTTTACATTGATAACTCGGTAATCCATAGCAAGCATGGCCATGGCATCTGGAGATTTTTCGAATAGTTGTTGCAGGCAGGCTTTTTGAACAGTTAGCCCCATGGTGCGAGTATCAACTATATGTTCAAGATTCTGATTTAAGGTTTGCAATGTGAGATGCATCTGATTGAGGTCAGAATTTTTCTGTTCTAATTCGCAGGAATAGGTTTTTAATTGATTTTGAACGGCAAGGTAGCGGAGGATGAGAATGCTTGCCAATGCAAGTATTTCTGCAAATTGCCCAAATGCCCCGAACGGTGTCCGGGGGTGAGTCAGATTTATTGCGCCAAGTGCATCATGCAAAAGTGTAGCATTCCAGAATGTTGATCCCAGGGCATACAATTGGGCTTCCTGACTATAGCGCAGCTTCGCTCTAAATATATATAGAATAACCAGATAAGTAGTAATGTGTACTAGTATAGATACTGGATAAATCACGTAGATGAGAGTGGGATCAAATAGAAAGGCGCCTAGACTGATACTTTCAAAGGCAAAGACAAATATAGTAAGGCGTTGGATCGTTGATTTATATTGATCATCGACAAGATTCCAAAAGAATGCAAGCAGAAGTGCTGGCCAATATGCTCCCGCAGCAAATGTCATATTCGTCCAGAATGCAGGGTTGTTCCAGAGAAGCATACAGGTGAATGTACTACCAAATACCATCGCAGCTCCGAGTAGGGCTGATGCTGAAAAAGCCAGATAAATATAATTTTTGCGGTCACGAAGATATAGAACAAGAACAAATAGCCCCAGAAATAGGGTAATTGTCGCCGAAACAATTTTGAAAAGATCAAGGACAGCTTTATCACTCAATACCTCAAGTAAGGGAGCATATTGGACCATTGCCATGATCCCAATTGATGGACCAGTAGAATGAATCCGAAAGTACAAGGTTTTTCCTGGGGCATCTTCAGCAAGGACGATTAAGTGCCACGGGAAAAAGGGAGTAAATTGTTGCTTTGAGGAGACTGCAAAGTTGCCGTACTTATAGATTAAATTGTTGTCAAGATAAGCTTCAAAGTTTTGGCGAATGTATTTTGCGTATATAGTTGGATACGTTATTTTTTCCTCCGGTAGTTTAATCCGGAGCCAAAGGACATTGCGACCGTCTCGTCCAGGAGGCTGCCCAGGAAAGTTCATTGGATGCCAAGCTACATTACTGCTAGAAGTTGTCACTTCCGTATCATCCCAAGTGTATTCCCAGCCGTTTCCTATATAGGGTGCCTTACCCGTCGAGCTTACAGCATATGAAAACAACAAGAAAAGAACCATGATTGAAAATAAGAATATGGAAATGACTTGCCGAGAATAATTAAAAAAGTGCATTCGCAATCTCCTGTTTAATATTTGCTATTTGTACATATATGGAAAATGAATTCGACAAAAGAATACACATTTCCTGCCAGGTGAGACTGGAACAGTATCCTTTAAATTGTCTTAGAGGCTGAATAATCCTATATAGCATCAGGTTATGCACCTGTCTTATCCCATCAGCCTTTTATGCCAAATGTCAAATCATCCTATACAGAAAATTTACTGTTCAATATTAGAGCATGTGGGACCAAAATGGGGAAAGACTCTTGCTATGAATTGTATAGGGACAGTGTGGACACTAATTTTTGTAGGCCACTTTATGATTTGGAAACTCTTTCATCTAATGATAATGCTAAACTTAGTAAACATGATAACTAATACGTTAACATTTGTTTATTTTTTAGAAGCATCGTACAAATCATCGGATTTTGATAAATGGTCCAATGGGCCTTCCCGTAGATTTCTATATACTACAATTCTTTACTGGGAAGTAATATTAGCTGGGATTGTATTTATATCGCTGATTATATAGAAAAATAAGATTGAAATAATTGCTTGGCAACGCAATCATTATTGTTGTCTTCGAAAGAGGGCAATAAGAATTTGCTGATGAAAGGAATACGATAGAAATTTACCATATTAGGTACGGATAGTAGATCTTGACTTTGCGGCAGTAGAAGCATAAAATTATAAGAGTACATTGCCGGTATAGCTCAGTTGGTAGAGCAACTCATTCGTAATGAGTAGGTCTGCAGTTCGAATCTGCATATCGGCTCCAGTGAAATCAAGCAGGTGTGTAGCCTGTTCTCAAATAAAGGCGTGTAGCTAAAAACTACGCGCTTTTTTAATGCATAAATGAGGTTTTTCAGAGATATCTGTTTCTTCGACCTGCAGTAGTGATAGAGTTTCCTTCTGGCTGATATTGGAGTAATAACATTATTTATCTGGGACGACCGTACAAAACATATATAATTATCTACATCAAAGCACCGTCTTACCTTAATTGGTAGGACGGCCCTTATTTTATTTTACAAACAATCACAGCAATGTTTAATATTTATAATTTACACAATTGTGCCTTTTAACAGAATATATTTTTAAATTTACAATGATTATCAAAAAGTATATATTTACCTCAACGATAAGATCTAGTTCGGAAGGAATGATTATAATGGCGAATACATATTGTGAACCAGCAGATAGAGAAAGTAATACTAAGATTCGGCGGGCAACTGGCATAGTTTCAAGCAACAATAGTTTCGGTGGTATATGGGGAGACTTAGGGGCGGCTGTTATAGGTTCTTTTATTGGCGGATTTTTATTTGATATTACGGATATCTTTGCATATGGCACAACAGGATCGATACTTTCAAGTGCTATAGGAGCCATTATACTTCTATGGTCCATACGTATGTTTCGTTAAGCAGAGCTGGTATATAAGAAAGCATGAAGTTTAACATGTAGCCGTCTTACATAATTGTGAACTGAGCCCTTGTATTGGACCTTTTCTATAATGTCCAATACAAGGGCTCAGTCTAAATTGGTAGGGCGGTGTTTTTTTATTCTTGTATAAAATGATACAGAAGAGTAGCCAGTTAAGCATATAAATCGTAGGACAAAAACCTATTATTCTTGCTGCGATTATAGATAAAATATACTTATCCACAGCTATCCACATGTTATCCACAACTTTACTCACAATACATTTTTTGAAATTAATAAAAAAAGCCCAGCGCGATGGCGGGGAAAAACGGTGTCAAACCTAAACTACAAGAGTGTTTACAAAGAAGCATTATACTTAAAGATGCAAGTAAATAAAAGACTGGAGCCATATGTGGACTGAAAAATATTCATTTGTAATGAGTAGGTCTGCAGTTTTAATCTGTATATCGGCTCCAGGTGAAATCAAAGGTTCTAGCGATTTACTAGAACCTTTTTTTGTTACTTTTTGTGCAATATTATTGCAATAATATCTTCATGTCCTAATCATACTTGTTTTATATTCATGTCGTTGCTGATTAAGTGAATTTTATGGTTCAAGAATATTTTCTCTTAATTGGCAGATACTAAAAATGATGTTTTTTGATAGAGGGGGTAGATTGTGTGGAGGATAGACTCACGCGAGGATTCGCTGCAGGTATTGTTGGTGGACTTGCTTCTAATGTGTGGAGCATGTTTGCTGGCTTAATGGATATGACTACCATACGTCAGGCGGATTTAATCGCACTCCTTATCTATGCCCACACACCACCATTTGAATGGGGTGAAATCATCTTTGCATTTTTTGGTCATATACTGGCGTCGGGCATCTTAGGTATTGTTTTTGCCTATTGGGTTGTTACTGTGACAAATCGCAATTTATTGTTCAAAGGATTCATTTTCTCAGTGACGGTCTGGTTTGCAGTTTATGCAATCCTTACATTGTTTCAATTACCAGGAACAATCCCTACACCTTTTAAAACAGCAGTTTGTGATTTTGTTGGAGCAATACTATTTGGTCTGGTGCTACCGCTTGCTCTTAGGGCGCTTACCGCTAAAGAAAGTGTGACCTCCCTCGGGACATCAACCGTTCCTGCCATGAAACCTCTTGACCGTGAAGAGGATGAGAACAAATATAACTAATTATCTATCCTAGGATTTAACATCCCACATCAAAGTCCACAAATATAGATTTTCGATATAGCAGAAGGTATAAGTATCTTGACGCGAAAACCTTTGCTTATACATTTGAGTGGGCGGCCTCTATTTAGTTCTTGTTACAAGAAGCTAAACGAGGAAGCAACGATTGCGAGTAATATCCATATGTAAATAATCACAGCAAGAAGCATTTTCCATGGCGTCTTAGAACGAAACCCCGGCATTTGTCTCCAATTTGGCAACGGTTGTTCAGTTGTCAGGGGCATTTTATACCCACAATGAGGACAATGAGAAAAATCAAATTGAGCACTTGTACCGCACAATGGACATTTCATGTTAACACCCCTTATTAATGTTCCGCAATTCATTAGATTATCATTTAATGAAAGAAAAATATGGAAATAGTTAGATGCTTATATCGTCATGTTTTTGCCATATCTTTTCTCTATAATGGATATAGCAGAGGTTAAGAAAAATAATAACTTCATGACTATACCAATCGTTTATATAGATCTCCATAAAATAGTATTAAGGGCGATGATATGATGATGATGTTTGGACATTGGCTAACAGATTTATTTCATTTTATAGTGATTGTAGGTTTTTTGTTATACTTATATCGTGTTAATAAATTATTGGATGAATAGCCACCAACTTGCCAAAAGTAGGTTTTTGGCATCTGCTAGAAATAAAATAAATACTCTCCAATAGCCGTCTTTCCTTTTTATTAGGTGAGGCGGATTTTTTACATCTTCGCTCCAAAATTGGTGCAAGCCAAGTAATAATAGCAGCATTTTTAAGTTTTGAGAAAAAGATTGAAACATATGGTGTCTTATTAGAAGTTGGATGAAAATTCTATATATGGTGTAATTGATGAAATGTTAATTGAGGAATGTACATAGTGTTACCGTTTCTATTGCAAAGATTCTAGGACTATGCTTCATCACGATTACAATCGTTATAAAACCACTTATGAAACTGATACCAAATGAACCAACTGATAAGCCATAATATATAAGTGTGATACCAGTCGTAACCGCTATGATATTTTATGGCATTCGTATAACGCTCTAGAAAGTATTCGGGTATGGTCAACAGTGTTGCCCATAAGAAAGCCCATTTGATTCTTGACATGGGAGAATATCTAACCCAGAACATTGCCGTAATAGGTACTATTATCATGTTGTTGATGGCTGAAATATCTTCAACGATAGGTACCAGTTGTATGGGATATTCCCACCAATTGAAATATGTGGCGACATAACACCAAAGGTTAGCATATAGGCTGGCAAACATAGCAACAGGTATATACGGTTTCATGCCTTTATATTTGAGGAGTAATGCACATAAGGCAATGGCAATTGATATATATTGGCTCCATAGCTCAACTGACAAGTGAGCACCTCCAAGATCGTTTGTTTTTAAGATGGTTTTGGATGTATGTAGTAACATGCCCTTTTATTTACGTTATATACGGTAGGGGCTAGATACAGAAGGTTGTTATGTTCATTCGCTGGCAGTGATACTGGGCAAATCACTATTTGATTGCATAATATAAAAAAGATGTGAATAAATTGATAGAGGGGTGTCTTTATATGAGAATAACAATTAACGGTGGGCATTTTCCAGGGCATGATAGCGGTGCAGTTGGTCAGACAGGTTTGCAGGAGGCAGATGTTAATCGCGACTTGATGTCAAAAGTCGCAGATTATCTTAGGGCAGTATCTTATGATGTGTTAGAGGTACAAGTAAATACACTGCGTCACATAATAGATGCATCAAAAGAATTTGGTGCTGATTTATTTGTCTCAATACATTGTAATGGTTCTATTAATACAGAGGCAAAGGGCACAGAAACTTTTTGTTATGCCTTGGGTGATGACAGTGAAAAACTGGCTATTTGCATACAAAATCAAATTATTAGTTATTTAGGTACCGTTGATCGTGGAGTTAAAACAGGCAATTTTTATGTTTTACGCATGGCCAATTGTCCTGCAGTTCTTGTTGAAACGGCTTTTATATCCAATGAAAGTGATGAGGCTTTACTAGCTGACGAAGAAAAACGTGACGAGTTTGCTGCAGCAATTGCTAGGGGGATTACGGACTATCTGAGTGCGTAGGTGACGTGATTTTCCTCCTGATCATTAGTGAAGAACTTCTATTCGTAGATTCTCTACATATGTAGAGTGAAGGTTGATAGGGGGAAATAATATGGTTAGGCTGCATTCTATAATAATAAGTTGGCGGAAAGCCTATTTTGCTATTGCTTCCTTGATGATATTTAGCTTGCTTGTTGGCCTAGTGGGATTTGAGTACTTGGATGAATTGGAATTAGCGGCTATTTCCGAACAAACTATGACAGCACCTACAGGAAAAGTAACTATTGTCGTGAAAATTTCTGATCGCATTTTAGAATTACATAATGATGGGAAGGTATATAAAAAATATCGTATTGCTGTTGGTAAGAGCAGTACACCAACGCCCATTGGCGACTGGATTGTGATTTGGAAGTCTTTTCGGTCGGGAGATATTTTCGGGACACGTTTTCTTGGTTTGGATGTTCCGTGGGGTGGCTATGGCATTCATGGCACCAACCGCCCTTGGAGCATTGGTCATTTTATAAGCCAAGGTTGCATTCGTTTGCGAAATAAAGATATTGAGGAACTTTTTGAATGGGTACCAGTAGGTACACCTGTACGGATTGAGGGGCAGAACGTTTCCACACAACGTGTTCTAAAGTATGAAACTACTGGTGCAGATGTAGTTCAATTGCAAGTAAAGTTGAAAAAGATAGGCTATCTGGAAGGAAGAGCAGATGGCTTTTTTAACAGAGATACGGAAGAGGCCGTTAAAAGATTTCAGCATGATCGCGGTCTTAAGGCAAATGGTATCGCTGATAAAAAAATTATTGAACTCTTGGGTCTTTAGGCCGAATAAAATATAAATTTAAATGGTTTGAGATAAACAAGCGTCTTGGTGAGACGCCTGCTTTGCCTATTTCTAAGATTTTAGTAGTATTTATAAAAAAGTAGAAATACTACTAATCTAGATATTGTATATTAATTATATTATACTAATGTACAATTCTAAAATATCAGAAAGTAGAATATAAGGAGTTCTATAACGTGTGCCTAGTAACCCTTTGTATTGGCGGGTCCAGGGTGTGGCAACAAGAGTTGAAAAAATACAAATAAGTGGTTGCAAATGACATGTAGCCACTTATTTTTTAGTGATTTTTACATAATATCTATATCTTGCGGTAATCAAGGTAAGAATATAGTTTTGGGGAGGACTTTAGTGTATAATGTTGAATAAATAATATAGGTTCATTTATAAGAAGAGCTTTTTATAACTTTGTACACTGGTTCTCAGTTTTTTAATTATTAGACGGTTATAGTGGGAGGAGAGATTTCTTATGCAAATAAAACGTGTTGATTCAACGATTAATACAAACAAGTTGCAAGAGTCGAAGGAATTCTATATGAAGCATTTTAATTTTCAATTAGTATATGAAAGTGACTGGTACATAGAATTAATCGCACGAGATTTGCCTACGAGTGGTATTAGTTTTACATTAGCCCAACGAGAAGAGGGTGAGTTCTTTAATGGCAAGGGCTTAATTATTTCCTTCCAGGTAGATGATGTGGATGCTGAATATCGGCGCTTGAAGGAAGAGGGAGTTATTATTTATCAAGAAATGCAGGATAAGCATTGGGGGGAAAGAAGTTTTGTAGTGAATGACCCTAATGGTATTCATCTTTATATTTATACGTCAATTTCCCCAACACCAGAATATCAAAAAATTTATGATGCTTTTAAAAACTAATATATATTGAGTAGTAGCCATTCTTTAAGAGTGGCTACTTTTTTTGTACATGGGGAATATCTAATCTAATCGTAAAAGCACAATTGGATATTCATTCATGGTAATACTTGCAGCGATTTATATTTCTAACGTTTAAGAGAGAATTTCTTTGGATGGTCCCAGTAATTAATGGTTTGATTTTAATTAGGAAAGATTGGCAAATTTAATAGGAGAAAAAAGAAAAATGTCGAAGATTATGGAAGAATAACCACTAATTATATAAACTTTCTAAATTTTGGTTAGCACTAAATCTCTCTAGGTGTAATCAGAAAGCATATGACTTTCTGATTTACATAAGTGCAGCTAAGGATTGCACCTTCGCGACAGGTTTTGTGCATGTCAAGTTTTCTAATCATAGATAGAAACACTAATCAGGAGTGATTATTATGAATAGAGACTATATAGGTAAAAGTGCGTTAAGTATTGTAATTATTTATATTATAATAGGTGTTTTTTGGATTGTATTCTCTGATAGTTTGATTAAGATGATGTTTGATGATTTGAAAATAATCACTGTTTTATCCGTATTAAAAGGTTGGTTATTTATCTTATGTACTGGAGGAATTCTCTACCGTCTTATTAACCAATCTCATAGAGTACTAATGGAACAAAATATTGCTCTTGAAAATTTAGGTGAAGAGCGCCTAGCATCTGAGGAAGAATTGCGTCAACAGTTAGATGAGCTACTAAGTCGCGAGCAAGAAATTCAAAAGAAGAATCTAGTGATAAACTCTTTGAACGAAACAGCATTAGGGCTTATGAATAGGCTTGATTCAAGTGAATTAGTAAAAGACATTGTTGTAAGTGCAGCAAAGCTTATCGGCACATCTCATGGATATATTTGCCTAATTGATGAGGAAAAAGGTATTTCTAAAAACTTTATTGGTACTGGGGTGTATGAGCAAGGCGCAGGAAGGGTAGATAAACTTACAGAAGGTCTTGTCAGTGAAGTGTATAGAACTGGGGAAATCATAGTCGTAGAAGATTATAGTATATGGAAAAAACGTTTGCTGGATACCTATTTTGATGATATGCATTGTACTGTACAGGTACCTTTTAAGTCTGAGGATAAAATATTTGGAACCTTAGGATTGTCCTTTGCTGAACCAGAAAGAAAATTTACGGCGAATGAAATTGACTTATTAACGCGTTTTGCGGAGTTAGCCTCTATAGCACTGGATAATGCTACACTTTTTACTACTTATAAGAATGAGCTGATAGAACGTAAACAAACAGAAAAGGCGTTACAGATTTCTCAAGCGAATTATAGAGCAATTTTTGATGCAGTAAGTGATGGAATTGTAGTCCATGATGCTGCAACAGGTGAAATTATAGACAGTAATAAGAAAGCCCAGGAATTATATGGTTTTTATGGTGAGGAAATGATTTCACGAGGTTTAAAGGAAATAGGACGCAAGCAGTCACCGTACAGCGAGAAGGAAGCCCTTGAGTGGATTCGCTGTGCTGCAGCAGGACAACCTCAGCTTTTTGAATGGATGATCCAGAATAAAGCTGGAGAGCATATGTGGGTTGAGGTAAATTTAAAGCATGCAGAAATTGGTGGTAGACAGTGCATATTGGCTGTAATTCGTGATATTCGGAGTCGAAAACGAAGGGAAATAGAGCTTCATAAAATCCAACGTAATAATCAAGCGTTGATCAATGCTATTCCAGATAACATGTTCCTCATTAGGCGTGACGGAAGGTTTATGGATTGTAAAATAAATGGTCAGTTACTGTACTCTTTATTGTCGGACGACATCTTAGGCAAAAATGTTTCTGAAGTGTTTGAAAAAGAACTTGCTCAGCAAACTATGGATGCAATAGAAGATACGATGGTCAGCGGTAATCTCCAGATGTATGAATTTCAAGTGACTAAAGAAGAAAGTCAATATTATTTTGAAGCCCGCATTGTACCTAGAGGTGATGAAGAGATTTTGGCGATTATTCGGGATGTAACGGATAGAAAGGAAATTGAGGAAAAACTGGCTTATTTGAGTCACCATGATACTATGACAGGCTTATATAATCGGGCTTATTTTGAAGAAACAATGCGAGGAATGAGCAATATACCTAATATAGCCGTAGGAATTATTATATGTGATTTAGATGGTTTAAAGCTTGTTAATGATACACTAGGGCATAGCATGGGGGATGAAGTGTTAAGAGCAGTTGCTGATGTTCTCAAAAAAGCTTTTCGTCCAAATGATTTAATAGCACGGATAGGTGGGGATGAGTTTGCAATATTGCTTCCTACTAATTCTGCTTCTGCCTTTAAAATCGCTTGTTCTCGCATACGAGAGCTGATAGAAGAGTATAATTACAAACGGCCAATAGTACCCCTTAGTTTATCCATAGGCTTTTCCGTAAGTAAAGAAATTCTCACAGATTTGGATGCCTTGTTTAAAGAGGCGGATAACTATATGTACAGAGAAAAATTACATAGGCATCAGAGTACTAAAAATGCTATTGTTGAGGCATTGATGAGTGCTTTAGAAGTTCGGGATTTTATTACTAATGGGCACGGCGAGCGCATGAAAAAATTAATAGTATCCTTGGCACTTACTATAGGTTTGCCGGAACCAAGGATTGCAGAGCTTCGTCTCTTTGCCCAATTTCATGATCTTGGAAAAGTGGGAATTTCCGATACTATTTTGTTTAAGGCTACTCCTTTGACGGCAGAGGAATATATGATTGTGAAGCAACACCCTGAAATTGGTTTTCGTATAGCGCAATCAACTTCGGATTTAGAACCAATTTCGGAGTGGATACTCAAACACCATGAATGGTGGAATGGAAAGGGATATCCGTTGGGTATTGCAGGGGATGATATTCCTATTGAATGCCGTATGTTAGCTATAGTAGATTCGTATGATACAATGACAAATGACCGGCCTTATCGCAAAGCAATGACTAATCAAGAGGCAACAGCTGAACTTCGCAGATGTGCAGGTATACAGTTTGATCCTCGCTTAGTAGAGTTGTTTATAGAGTTATTGGTCTAATTATATTAAAAAATTTTCTAAGATGGATTCTAGCAGATGTAGTTCACAAAGCTATATCTGTTTTTTTTATTATGATAGAGCGTATCTATTTTCTATGGATAATATATTTTAGGAATTAAAGGTTCATAAAAGGGAATTTATGGGACGATGTCTAATAAGATAAAAAGGAAAATATTTACAATTAGATAAAGTTGCTCATAATTAATCATGTAAGTAGATACTCGTGCATAGGATAGGAAATGGGCTGCATGAGTTTTTGTAGCATGGTTATAAAATGAATGGGGGATTTATGTTATGCGTAAAAAGGAATGTGTTGCTATGATTTTGGCAGGTGGGCAAGGCAGCAGGTTAGGAAGTTTGACGCGAAAGATTGCAAAACCAGCTGTGCCCTTTGGTGGTAAATATCGCATTATTGATTTTCCTTTAAGCAACTGTCACAACTCTGGAATTGATACTGTAGGGGTTTTGACCCAGTATCGTCCTCTGGCGTTGCATAGTTATATCGGAATCGGCAGTTCATGGGATTTGGATCGTAGGGATGGAGGGGTTTATGTGTTACCTCCCTATGCTCAGGAAGGTAGTGCAGAATGGTATAAAGGAACAGCGGATGCGATTTATCAAAATCTAAACTTTATTGATATGCTCAACCCTAGCTATGTATTGGTCTTGTCCGGGGATCATATTTATAATATGGATTATTCCATTATGCTGGAACATCATAAGAGGCAAAAAGCAGAGGTGACTATTTCGGTAATTGAAGTGCCATGGCATGAAGCTTCACGCTTTGGCATTATGAATACAGATGAGAAGGGTAGGATTACAGAGTTTATCGAAAAGCCTAAAGATGCGAAGAGTAACTTAGCATCCATGGGGATATATATTTTTAATTGGCGCTTATTAAGAAAGAGTTTGGAGGAAGATCATAAGAACGTTCTTTCTAGCCATGATTTTGGTAAAGATATTATTCCTAAATTGTTGACGGATGGTCATCGCTTATTTGCTTATTATTTTAAAGGGTATTGGAAAGATGTAGGAACGGTAGAAAGTTTCTGGGAGGCCAATATGGATTTGCTGGCTGATGACCCTGAGCTGGATTTACATAATCCCAATTGGCGTATTTATTCTGTAAATCCTACTAGACCACCACATTATATTGGTGCCACAGCCACCGTAACACGTTCTTTGGTGAGTGAAGGCTGCTCTATCTTTGGTGAGGTGGAGAACTCTGTAATTTTTCCCGGAGTACGTATTGAGGAAGGTGCTGTAGTAAAGGATTCTATTATTATGCCTTATGTAACCATTGGCGCTCACGCGCAGATTTATCGTGGGGTTATTGGACGAAAATGCTTAGTAGAAGGAGGAGCTGTGATTGGCTCAACCAATAACGAGGAGATTAGTGTGATTGATGAAAATATAGTAATACCTAGTGACGCAGATATATTGGGAAATAGTGTAATAAGTAAAACAAAACAGGTGGGATAAGATGCAAAATGTAATGGGTATTATTAATCTGAATGCTGGTCAGGATTTGCTAAAAGAACTAACACTGGGAAGGCCATTGGCAGCTCTTCCTTTTGGCGGTAGGTATCGGTTGATTGATTTTATTTTATCAAATATGGTAAATTCGGGCATGCAGAATGTAGGCATTTTGGTACAAGATAAATATCGGGCGTTAATGGATCATTTAAGATCTGGAAAAGAATGGGATTTAGCGAGAAAAAGAGATGGGTTATTTATTTTACCTCCTAGTCCAAACTCATGCTCATCAGGTGGATGTCGGGGAAATGTAGAAAATTTTTATAATAATTTAGATTATATTGAAAGTAGTAGACAGGAGTATATGTTGATTGCTGGCAGTCATATTGTTTGCAATTTAAATTATCGCAAGGCCTTTAAGTTTCATCAAGATACGGGTGCTGATATTACAGTATTATATAAGGAATATGACATGGAGGATGAGCTGCAGCAATATACTATCGTAGATTGTCAGCCTGATGGGCGCATTGTAGATATGGGCAGTAATTTTCATAAGACGGCATCCCGTAAAGTATCCATGGAAATGTATATTATCGAAAAGAGTTTATTGGTAAATTTGATTAAAGATTGTCAGGCGCGGGGCGGATGGGACTTTGTAAAAGATATTTTAATTAAAAATGTGGATCGGCTAAAGCTATATGGTTATCTTTATAAAGGGTATGCTGCCAGAATTGATTCGGTAAAAAGTTATTATCGCCATAATATGGATTTATTAAAACCCGAAAAATGGGAAGAGTTATTTTTCAAATCAGGGCTTGTATATACAAAAGTTAAGGATGAGGCTCCTGTAAAGTATAAGGAAAATGCCAGAGCGTTTAATACTATGGTTGCCAATGGTTGTATTATTGAGGGGCGGGTAGAAAATAGTATTTTATTTCGCGGGGTAAAGGTACATAAAGGGGCATATATCAAAGATAGTATTATTATGCAGAAGTGTGAGATTGCAGAAAATGCGATTATTGAGAATGTCATATGTGATAAGAATGTTTGTATTACTCAGGGGAAATGGTTAAAGGGAGAGAAAAATTATCCTCTTGTGGTAGCGAAGGGCACTGTGGTGTAAGAGCAGTGAAAGAATGGAGAGAACAAAAGATTATCCTTCAGAATTATACATTTCGGGAGGTTTTTTTTGTTGATAGATAAAGAGAGGTTTAAAGAAGCCTATAGTCAGAAATTGCAAGCCTTGCACGGTAAGATCCTAGGAGAATCTAGTATTCATGATCAATATGTAGCATTAGGAAGTCTTCTGCGTGACTATATTAGTCCTAATTGGATAAAGACAAATCAGCAGTATCGTAGTCGCGGCGATAAACAACTCTACTATTTCTCTATTGAATTTTTGTTGGGTCAATTGCTAGACATGAACTTATTTAATCTAGGGTTAAAAAAGGTTTGCCAAGAGGGGTTAGGAGAACTGGGTATTGACCTTGCTGTTTTAATACAGGAGGAGCCAGATGCAGGATTAGGTAATGGAGGGCTGGGAAGATTAGCTGCATGTTTTCTAGACTCTATGGCGGCTTTATCTCTTCCTGGTCATGGTTGTGGGATTCGGTATGCCTATGGTCTTTTTCAACAAAAAATAGTAAAAAACTATCAGGTAGAGCTGCCAGATAATTGGCTAAAGGATGGCTACATATGGGAGTATCGCAAAACAGATAAAGCCGTAGAGGTAGCCTTTGGTGGTAGTGTAAGAAGTATGGAAAAGGCAGATGGTAGGACTTATTATATTCATGAAAATGCAGAAGTGGTATTAGCGGTGCCTTATGATATTCCCATGGTAGGATATCAAAATAATACGGTAAATACTCTTCGGTTATGGAGTGCAGAGCTGGCTCATAATGATTGTTATTTCACATTTTCTAACCGTGGTGATTTTCTAAAAGCGGTAGAATATAAGAATTCCGTAGAGAGAATTTCTAAGTATTTATATCCTGATGATACTCATGCCGAGGGGCGTTTGTTGCGATTGAAGCAGGAATATTTTTTTGTTTCTGCAGGGTTACACAGTATTATGGAAGGGTTTAAATCTACCAATCATGATCTTAAAATATTGCCTGATAAAATCGCAGTGCATATTAACGATACCCATCCAGCGTTAGCTATTCCAGAGCTTATGCGAATATTGATAGATGAGGAAAAAATGGGATGGGATGAGGCTTGGCGGATTACGACGAAGACTATATCCTATACCAACCACACTGTCTTGCCAGAGGCTCTTGAAACATGGCCTGTGGAAATGTTTAAAACTCTGCTCCCACGCATTTATATGATTGTTGAGGAAATTAATGAACGGTTCTGTAAGGATCTTTGGGAAAAATACCCTGGTCAGTGGGATTATATTGGTGATATGGCAGTGATTGCCGATGGAGTAGTACATATGGCCCGTTTGGCAGTAGTGGGTAGTTATAGTGTAAATGGAGTAGCGAAATTGCACTCTGAAATTTTACAAAAATACCTGATGCATAAATTTTATCAATTTGATCCATATAAGTTTAATAATAAAACGAATGGTATTACTCATCGTCGCTGGTTACTAAAGGCTAATCCTCATCTAGCAGATTTAATCAGTAGTTCCATTGGAGATCGTTGGATTACAGATCCTAGTGAACTGCTATCACTGCGTAAATTTTCTCAGGATACTGCTTTTAAAGAGCAATTAGCTGATATAAAGCTGAAGAATAAGCAAAAGTTAACGAGTTATATTTATCATAACTACGGCATCACTGTTAACCTTCATTCTATATTTGATGTGCACATTAAGCGTATTCATGCTTATAAACGTCAGATATTAAATGTGCTGCACATTATGCATCTATATAATCAATTAAAAGAAAACCCAAATCTTGATATGGTGCCACGTACATTTATATTTGCTGGTAAGGCAGCACCAGGATATTATATTGCTAAGCAAACCATAAAATTAATTAACATATTAGGGACAGTAATTAATAATGATAAGTCCATCCAAAATAAACTGAAAGTTGTCTTCATGGAGAATTATAGTGTATCTTTAGGGGAAATGCTTTTTCCTGCAGCAGATGTCAGTGAACAAATATCTACTGCTAGTAAAGAAGCTTCTGGTACAGGTAATATGAAATTTATGATGAATGGGGCTATCACCATTGGGACATTAGATGGTGCCAATATTGAAATCGAAGAAGCGGTAGGCCCAGAAAATATGATTATTTTTGGTCTCACTGCTCAGCAAGTTCTTCATTATTATAACTATGGAGGATATAACGCTTGGGATATTTATAATGAGGATATGCGGGTAAAAAAAGTCCTAGAGCAGTTGGTAAATGGCTTCTTGCCTGATGAAAGAGAAGAATTTAGGCCATTATATGATTATTTGCTACGCAATAATGATGAATTCTTTGTCCTGAAAGATTTTGCGGCTTATACTGATGCTCACCGTCTATTGGATGATCGGTTTCGCCATAGACAACAGTGGCTGTCCATGTCTCTGCAAAATATTGCTCATTCGGGTTTGTTTTCGAGTGATAAAACAATAACAGAATATGCCACAGGAATTTGGGATTTAACTAGGGTAAACATAAAAGGATAAAAGTTTGGGAGGGATATGCTTAATGAGTGTATCCCTGATTTTTTAAAATAGTAAAATATAAAGGTATAGAAGTTACATATTTTATACAAGGAGGAATATTTCCCGGAAAAGTAAGCAAATACATTTTCCAGTGATCGTACAATTCGTAAATATGCTCAAGATATTTGGCATACAAAGCCTGTAGTGGTTACTAAATCGTAAGATGAAAGTTAAATATGGGGAGAGGTATTATATGGCGGTCAACATTTCACCTATAAGCCAAGAGGATTTATATCTGTTTCATGAGGGCAGCAACTTTCGTAGTTACCAGCTATTAGGGGCTCATATTACAGAAAAAGATAATCGATTTGGTGTACGTTTTACTGTATGGGCACCAAATGCTAAAGAGGTACAAGTTGTAGGAGATTTTAATCATTGGCAAGGTGGCAAGCATGTCATGGAACGCGCTTCCCAGTCAGGTGTATGGTTATTATTTATTCCTGGGCTTAAGGCGGGAGATATCTATAAGTATAAAATACATACTGCAGACGGACAAATACTAATGAAAGCTGACCCTTATGCCTTTTATGCTCAACTTCGCCCTGAAACTGCTTCCCGGGTATATAATCTAAATGGCTATCAATGGAAGGATGAAAAGTGGCAGACAAAAAAGAAAAGGTCAATAAATCAGCAGCCTGTATTGATTTATGAGGTGCATTTAGGATCATGGCGGCGAGGTGCAAACAACAGTGTGCTGACATATCGTCAGCTGGCAGAGCATCTTCCCCAATATGCAGCAGCTATGGGCTATACTCATGTTGAAATGATGCCAGTAGCAGAACATCCTTTTGATGGGTCTTGGGGTTATCAAGCTACAGGATATTATGCTATTACTAGTCGATATGGTACTCCAGAAGATTTTATGTATTTGGTTGATACATGCCATGAATATGGAATTGGTGTGATTGTAGACTGGGTACCAGGGCATTTCTGTAAAGATGATCATGGACTTAGGAATTTTGATGGTACACCTTTGTTTGAATATGCTGATGCACAGCGTGGTGAAAATAAAGGATGGGGTACTGCTAATTTTGATTTAGGGCGTAAAGAAGTACTGAGTTTTCTCATATCTAACGCTTTATTTTGGTTAGATGTGTACCATATTGATGGTATTCGAGTCGATGCTGTTTCTAATATCTTGTATTTAAACTATGGTAGAGAAGAAGGAGATTGGACGCCTAACCAATATGGGGGTAATGATAGTTTAGAAGGGACAGCTTTTTTACGAAAGCTAAATGAAGTCGTATTTGCCCAGCATTCTCATGCTCTCATGATGGCAGAAGAGTCTACTTCTTGGCCTATGGTATCTTGGCCTACCTATAATGGGGGGTTAGGCTTTAATTTTAAATGGAATATGGGTTGGATGAATGATATGTTGCGTTATATAGCGATGGATTCCGTGCATCGCAAGTGGAACCATCATTTATTAACCTTTTCTTTTATGTATGCTTTTTCTGAGAACTTTATCTTACCTTTATCCCATGATGAAGTAGTTCATGGCAAAAAATCAATGCTCGATAAAATGCCTGGAGACTATTGGAAAAAATTTGCCAACTTGCGAGCTTTTTATGGCTATTGGATGGCCCATCCGGGAAAAAAACTATTATTTATGGGCGGTGAATTTGGCCAATTTATTGAGTGGCAAGATCATGAGAGCTTGGATTGGCACTTAGTAGAGTCTCCTATGCATGGAAAAATGCAAGAGTACTGTCGTGAGTTAAATCGCTTTTATCAACAGGAAAAAGCTTTGTGGGAAGTGGATGGTAATTGGCAAGGATTTGAGTGGATTGATTGCAGTGACTATCTGCAAAGTGTTATTTGCTTTATTCGCAAAGCGGCTAGTCCAGAAGAATTCTTAATCGTCGTGTGCAATTTTACACCCGTAGTACATAGCTCTTATCGAATTGGAGTACCTGTTACAGGGTTTTATCAGGAAGTTTTTAATAGTGACAGCGAGGAATTTGGTGGCTCTGGACAAAAGAATTCAAAAATATTGGCGGCGGAAGAAGTGTGTTGGCACAATCATGCACAGTCTTTAAGCATTACTCTTCCTCCCTTGGCTACTATATATATAAAAAAATCCCCAAGCATGCTTGAGACATATACGCTACTAGAAATATAAATAAGGTGTGGGTGTTATGTTAAAGGAAGGGTAGAAAATAGTATTGTATTTCGTGGTGTAAATGTACAGAAGGGAGCATATATTGAAAATAGTGTTATTATGCAGAAGGGGAAATAGGCCCAGGGGTAATAGTAGAGAATGTTATTTGTGATAAGGATGTACATATTACTGCATAAGCAGTTAAAAGGTGAATCAAATTATCCCCTTGTAATAAAGAAAGGACGGGTGATTAAACTATGACAAAAGTATTATTCGCAGCCGCGGAAGCGGTGCCTTTTGCAAAAACAGGTGGATTAGGAGATGTTATTGGTTCATTGCCTAAAGAACTAATAAAACAGGGTGTGGATGCTAGGGTTATTATGCCCTATTATCAAGACATACCAGAGCGATTTAAGTTACAAATGGTATTTAAAAATAATTTTTTTGTGCAGGTTGGCTGGCGGCAGCAGTATTGTGGTATTCTAGAGTTTGCTTATGAAGGGGTTACCTTCTATTTTGTTGATAATGAATATTATTTTAAAAGACATGGACTTTATGGCTATCCAGATGATGCGGAACGGTTTGGTTTTTTCTGCCGTGCTGTAGTGGAGTCCTTAGATAAGATTGATTTTCTGCCTGATGTTATTCATTGTCATGATTGGCATACGGGAATGGTTAGTGTTTTATTGGATGCTCATTATCGTGGAAAGCCAAATTATAGTAAGATGAGAACTTTATTTACCATTCATAATTTAGGGTATCAGGGTATATTCTCTCAAGATATTTTACATGACATATTGAGCCTTGACTGGATGTACTTCACACCTGAAGGTGTAGAATTTCACAGGGCTGTTAACTTTATGAAGGGCGGATTGGCATATTCAGACATGATTTCCACTGTCAGCAGGAGCTATGCTCAGGAAATTCAAGATCCTTATTTTGGGGAAAAACTGGATGGATTTTTGTGTAAGCGCCAAAATGACTTAGTGGGCATTGTAAATGGCATTGATTATGAAGTATATAACCCAGCTAAGGATAAAGGTATATTTATCCAGTATGATGTAAATACTCTGGAGAATAAAATTAAAAATAAAACAGGGCTACAAGCTCGTTTGGGTCTGCCAGTTAGGGCAGACGTACCAGTAATTGCTCTAGTTTCTCGTTTGGTTGGCCCAAAGGGGGTAGACTTAATCGAGAGAATGCTTCAGGATCTAATGAAGCTAGCAGCGGCTACGGGAAAAGAATTTTATGATATTCAACTGGTGATTTTGGGGACTGGGGAAGCCCGATATGAAAACTTCTTTAAATACATGGCCTGGCAGTATCCTGGAAAAGTATCTGCGAATATTATGTTTGATGAAGACTTAGCCCATCAAATTTATGCTGGCGCCGATATGTTCCTGATGCCCTCCCTTTATGAGCCTTGCGGCATAGGACAGCTTATCGCTATGCGTTACGGATGCTTGCCTATTGTGCGGGAAATCGGTGGCTTACGAGATACAGTAAAATCCTATGATGTGCAAACCTCTGAAGGAAATGGTTTTACCTTTGTAAACTACAATGCCCATGAGATGCTGGATACGATTAATTGGGCACTGAAAATATTTCAGGATAAGGAATGCTGGAATAAGATAGTGAGAAATGCCATGGAAAGTGATTATAGCTGGCGTAAATCAGCGAGTGAATATAAGGCAATTTATAAAAAATTAATAGAATAGCAAGGTACTTTCCTAACTGAAAGTGAGGAAAAAATATGAAGCAAGAATCTATTATTCATAATTCACAATTGGATTATTTTCGCAGCCCCTTTGGGGCTGTTTGTTGTAATGAACCTCTTGTTCTGCATCTGAAAATCCAGGATACTCTTCTGCCTGTAGGTGTTGAACTTCGGTTATGGCGAGAGGAGTTGGGTGAAGAGAAAATTCCCATGTCCTTAGTAGAAAACTTAGCCAATCATATGCTTTATGAAGTACAGATGAACGCTCCCTTGGCTCCTTGCATTGTATGGTATTACTTCATTATTCATGTCGAAGATCGGGTGTATTACTATGGCAATAAACCGGATCATTTAGGCGGTATAGGCCAATTATATGAAGGGGAACCTCCGGGATATCAGATTACCGTATTCAAGAAGGAGGCAGTTACTCCTGATTGGTTTAAAAAAGCTGTCATGTATCAGATTTTCCCCGATCGTTTTTATAAAGAAATAGGAGACTGTCAGGTCTTAACTGCCCCTAAGGGTAGTGTAATTCATGCTCATTGGGATAATAATCCTTATTATATTCGGGATGCAGCTACAGGGCGAATTGTGTCATATGATTTTTTTGGCGGGAATTTGCAGGGCGTTATTAGTAAACTTCCTTATCTAAAAGAGCTAGGAATCAGTGTCATCTATTTTAATCCTGTCTTTGCGTCACCTAGTAATCATCGTTATGATACTGGTGATTACAAAAGGATAGATGCCATGCTAGGTAATAACCAGACTTTTACCCAGTTATGTGATAGGGCAAAAGAATATGGCATTGCAGTTATCTTAGATGGTGTTTTTAGTCATACAGGCAGTGATAGTATTTATTTCAACCGGGAAGGAAATTATTCTGAAGTAGGTGCTTATCAGTCTAAGGAATCTCCTTATTATAACTGGTATCGGTTTAAAGAATATCCAACTTCCTATGAGGCTTGGTGGGGCATTGATACAATGCCCAATGTGGAAGAAAATGAACCGTCCTATATTGATTTTATTATCGAAGGCAAAGATAGTGTGATCAAACAATGGTTACACCTAGGGGCTAAAGGCTGGCGTTTAGATGTTGCAGATGAATTGCCTGATGAATTTATTAAAAAAATATATAAGACCATGAAAGAGGTAGATCCAGATAGCGTACTCATTGGTGAGGTTTGGGAAGATGCCTCTAATAAAGAGAGTTATGGAAAACTTAGGAAGTACTTGCAAGGCGATGAATTGGATTCTGTAATGAATTACCCTTTTCGCAAAATTGTATTAGATTTCATACTAGGCATAATTGATGCCTCTGCTGTTCATCGGCTGTTTATGAGTTTGGCAGAAAATTATCCTCGTCAGAACTTTTATGCCATGATGAATTTAATTGGTAGTCATGATGTACCGAGGATACTGACGCTACTAGGGGAGGCCCCTTCTTCTGAAAGTTTAACTGTAGCCCAGCAGTCTGTATACCGTTTGCCACCTGACAAAAAGCAATTAGGAGTAGCCCGATTAAAGATACTGGCCTTATGGCAAATGACCTTTCCAGGTGTTCCTTGTATTTATTATGGTGATGAGGCTGGTCTAGAAGGTTATAGGGACCCCTTTAATCGTAAGACCTATCCTTGGGGACAAGAAAATGAGGAGCTTTTGTCTTGGTATAAACAAGTGATTGCAGTACATAATACCTATGATGTTTTTAAAACGGGGGACTGGATTTCTCTACCTGTCCATGAACATGTCTATGGCTATATTCGCAAAATAAGTAATGGTAAAAATATTTTCGATCAGGAGGCACAGGACAATACAGCAATCGTCTTATTAAACTCAAGCGTAGATCAGCCCATAACCCTAGAACTTTCCATTCGCAAATGGTGCCATGGAGTTATGGTGGATCTTTTGAATGAGAATCAGGAAATTCCCATTGTGAAAGGAATGCTAACAGTACACTTACAGCCTCTAGAAGGCAAAGTTTTGTTGCAAGTGGAAAAAAGTTTATTTCCCCGTCAGGCAGGGGTATTGTTGCATCCGACTTCATTGCCATCTAGCTATGGAATAGGAGATTTGGGAAAAGAGGCCTATGAGTTTATTGATTTTTTACATAGGAGTAAGCAGAAGTTGTGGCAGGTATTGCCTTTAAATCCTGTGGGTGATAGTCATTCGCCATATCAATGTCCCTCCGCTTTTGCTGGGAATCCACTATTAATCTCTTTAGAAAAGTTAATGAGTTCAGGCTTATTAGCTGCAGATGAGACCCAAGATACCCCTGCCTTTCATAAAGATCAAGTGGAGTTTGCTAAGGTCAGAGTCTATAAAGAATCCTTACTACGTAAAGCTTTTAAAAATTTTAAGCAGCAAAGTACCACTCTTGCCTATAAGCAATTTTTAATGGAACATCATTTTTGGCTTAAAGAGTACGCTCTGTTTATGGCCCTAAAAACTCATTTTAAGAATCAGGCATGGCATGAATGGCCAAAGAAAGTTGCCTTACGAGAACAGAGCATCTTACAAGAGTATGAAGAACTGCTAATGGACGACATTGCTTATCATACTTTTGTTCAGTTTATTTTCTTTAGTCAATGGCAGGACTTAAAGCAATATGCTAGGCAATGGAATGTGAGTATTATTGGTGATATACCCATTTTTGTAGCTCACGATAGTTGTGATGTGTGGGCAAATCAACAGTTATTTGATTTAAATGAAAATGGCCAGCCGCAGACAGTGGCTGGGGTTCCTCCTGATTATTTTAGTAAAACAGGTCAATTATGGGGCAATCCTCATTATCTCTGGGAAGAGATGGCCAAAGATGAATACCAATGGTGGAGACAGCGGTTACAGGTTCTATATACCTTAGTTGATGTGGTTCGGATGGATCATTTTCGTGGTTTTGAGTCCTATTGGGAAATTCCTGCTACAGAAAAAACAGCAGAACAGGGCCAGTGGGTAAAAGGACCTGGGAAAGAATTCTTTTGTGTTTTGCAAAAACATTTAGGCTCTTTGCCCATCATTGTAGAGGATCTAGGATTTATTACACCTGAGGTTGAAGATCTAAAGCATGAGCTTTCTTTTCCAGGTATTAAAGTATTACATTTTTCTTTCTCCTATGACGAAACGGGAAAATGCCTACCTTATACTTGTGAGAAAAATACTGTTGTATATACAGCTACTCATGATAATGATACAACGAGAAGTTGGTATGAGCAGTTAGTAGCAGAAGATCTTACTTTAGCAAAATGCGTACAACAGCAGGTGGCCATAAGCGAAGAAGAAGGTATAGAGACATACTGGGAGTTTATAAAGTTTTTGTATAGTAATAATGCAAATACTGTGATTGTCCCATTACAAGATATATTAGGTCTATCAGGTATTGCTAGAATGAATACTCCTGGCACCGTTGGGGGCAGTAATTGGGCATGGCGATATGAAAAAGAAATGCTGACAGAGAACCTAAGCAGTAAGCTGGCAATACTCGTAGACAAATATAACAGGTAGTAGCAGAACCTATGAATTTCGGGGATAGAAGTATATGTCATTGCGAGAAGTGTATTATCGAAACAAAAATTTCCAAAAACTATTGACGAAGTATTGGTTGAATAGTAAAATTATAATTAATACCAAACTGGTATAGTATTAATTAAAGAAAAGAGGTATATACGTGCAGTTTAATCAAGCCACGGACTATGCTTTCCGTGTCATTATGCATTTAGCAGAGCGATCTGAAGGTGAATTAGCTAATCGCCAGGCTATCGCTGAACAGCAAAATATACCAATAGGATTTTTACAAAAAATTATGCACTCTTTAGTAAAAGGGGAACTAGTGAAATCCTATCGCGGGGTAGATGGAGGTTTTGTTTTGGCAAAACCAGCAGAGGAGATCAGCCTTTTAGATGTTATTGAAGTGATGGAAGGGCCTATGGATTTACAACGTTGTTTAAAGCAAGATTCTAGTTGTAGTAAGGGCTGTGATACTAAGTGCTCCGTACATGCTTCACTAGCTGTGATTCAAACAAATTTTACTCAGGCGCTAAAGGGAGTTAACTTTGCTAGATTAGTGGCAGAAAATAAAGAGGAGAGGTAGGGAAAGAATATGGAAGAGGTGCTTTTGGCACGGTGGCAATTTGCCATAACAACAGTGTACCACTTTTTATTTGTACCGTTGACATTGGGATTGTCCGTATTAGTCGCAGTCATGGAAACCCTGTATGTCAAGACAGGTGATGAAACCTATAAGAAAATGACTAAGTTTTGGGGGAAGTTATTTTTAGTCAATTTTATTATGGGCGTAGTGACGGGTATTGTTCAGGAATTTCACTTTGGTATGAACTGGGCTGAATATTCCCGCTTCATGGGGGATATTTTCGGCGCGCCCTTAGCTTTAGAAGCTCTATCTGCTTTCTTCCTAGAGTCCACATTCTTGGGATTATGGATCTTTGGCTGGGATCGATTATCTAAGAAATTGCATGTAACCTGTATGTGGTTAGTGGCTTTTGCCAGTAATTTATCAGCCTTTTGGATTTTAGTTGCGAACTCCTTTATGCAGTCCCCTGTGGGATATGCCTTACGCAATGGGCGGGCAGAAATGACTGATTTTACAGCAGTTATAACCAATCCATATGTTTGGGGGCAATTTCCTCATACCGTTTTAGGAGGTTTAGTAACAGCAGGTGTATTTGTGACAGCGATTAGTGCTTACTATTTATTAAAGCAACGTCATTTGCCCGTGTTTAGACCTTCTATCAAAATTGGTTTAGCATGCATGTTGGTAAGCACAATGTTGGTAATGGGTACAGGGCATTTGCAAGCTCAATACCTCGCTAAAAAGCAGCCAATGAAGATGGCAGCTATGGAGGCATTATGGGAATCGGCAGATCCGGCACCTTTTGCCATAGCAGTAGTAGTAGATGAGGAAAATAAAAGGAATTCATTTGAAATAGGGATTCCAGGAGTATTATCATTACTGGCTTATGATAAGTTCTCAGGAGAAATAAAGGGTATCAATGAGTTGCAGGCAGCAGCGGAAAAGAAATATGGGCCAGGTAATTATACTCCCAATATTAATCAATCATTCTGGACTTTCCGCATAATGGTGATAGCTGGATTGTGGATGATGTTAGTAGCGGTACTTGGTGCATTCTTCTTATATAGAAAACGGCTAGAAGATAACAGCTTCATTCTCAAACTGTTATTATGGAGTTTGCCTATGCCTTATATTGCAAATTCTACAGGGTGGATTTTAACGGAAGGTGGACGCCAGCCTTGGATTGTAGTAGGTTTGCAGAGAGTAAGTGAAGGCATTTCTACCAATGTAACAAGTACAGAAATCTGGATTTCTATGATTGGCTTTACAGTACTATATGGGGTATTAGCAGCGGTGGCTATTTATTTAATACGTAAGTTTGTTTTAATAGGGCCTGTGGATGGCAAACCTGTTCTTGGTGTGCTGACTAAGAAGAAGGAGGCAACATTATGGAACTAAATGTATTGTGGTTTATATTAGTGGCGGTCTTATTTACGGGTTTCTTTTTCCTAGAAGGTTTTGATTATGGTGTGGGCATGCTTCTACCTTTTATAGGTAAAAATGACGTGGAGCGAAGGATTGTAATCAATACCATTGGTCCATTTTGGGATGGCAATGAAGTATGGATGATTACAGCGGGCGGGGCCTTATTTGCAGCTTTTCCTCATGTCTACGCTACTATGTTTAGTGGTTTTTATATGGCATTGTTTTTAATGTTGGTAGGCTTAATTCTAAGAGGAGTCGCCATTGAATTTCGCAGCAAAGATGAAAGCTCCCAGTGGCGCAGCGCCTGGGATTGGATGATCTGTATTGGTAGCGCTTTACCAGCACTACTCTGGGGGGTTGCCGTTACGAATTTGATTCAAGGCATACCGATTAATGCTAAGATGCAGTATGTTGGCAGTTTCTTTGATTTGTTAAGTCCTTATACCTTAGTGGGTGGGATTGCATTTCTACTGGTATTTTTGTTCCATGGTGCTTTGTTTTTGACCCTTAGGGTAGAAGGGGAATTGATTGAGCGTGTTAGGCGACCTGCTGTAACCATTGGGTTACTTGCGGCGGTAGCTTTCTTGGTTCTCGTTGGTTTAACCTATACCAATACAGATTTATTTAAGAGTGTATTAGCCAGCACAGCCTTATTAGGGGCAGTAGTTGTTTTTGTCATAGGATATGTTTTGCTATGGATGAAAAAATTTGGATGGGCCTTTGCCATGAGTGGGCTAGCCATCGTCTTTACTACAGTCGCTTTTTTTAGTGGGTTATTCCCTCGTTTTATGGTTTCGAGTTTAAATCCCATGTGGAATTTAACCATTTACAATGCATCATCTAGTGTATATACATTAAAGATTATGTCGTTTGCAGCACTAGCCTTAGTACCCCTTGTGTTAGCTTATCAAGGCTGGACCTATTGGGTATTTCGCAAACGTGTTACTGCTAAAGAACTAGAATATTAATAAATAAGGGTGGCTTTTAAGCTGCCCTTATTATCGAATTTAGTCGATTTTTCTGGTTTATTAAAATATTGTGTATATTTTGCCGAATTATGTTATAGTGGTGCTAGGAATATTTTTTATATTTTTAAAGGGGGGCTATACGTATGACAATGAAAATTGTAGAGAGTGATATTGCCAAACTACCAGATAATTATAGGACTTTTTACCATGATGTTATAAATTTTATTCCAAGGGAAAGAGTTTTCATTGATCCTATTCGCACATTAGCTTATGGGGCTGATGCTAGTTTTTATAGTATGCTTCCTAAGATTGTCATCAAAATAAAATCGCCAGAAGAAATGTCGAGTATCTTGAGGCAAGCCAATAAAGTAAAAATCCCTGTGACCTTCCGTGCAGCAGGAACAAGTTTATCCGGTCAATCTATTACTGATTCAGTACTTTTAGTTGCCACAGAAGGCTGGCATAAGTATTCGATTAGCGAAGATGGTGGCTTGATTTCCTTAGAGCCAGGCATTATTGGATCGGAAGCGAATGGGTATTTAAAATCCTATGCTAGAAAAATTGGACCAGACCCAGCTACCATTAATAATGCGATGATTGGCGGCATTGCAGCTAATAATGCTAGTGGCATGTGCTGTGGTACGGCTGATAATAGTTATAAGACAGTAGCGAGCATGAAAATAATTTTTGCTGATGGCTCTATGCTGGATACGGGAAATGCAGCATCACGGGAAGAATTTAGCAAAACCCATCCTGCGATTATACAAGAACTTGAAAAAATTCGTGATGAAATTAATGGAAATGAAGAGCTAACTCAAATTATCAACCGTAAGTATAAAATTAAAAATACGACGGGTTATGGTTTAAATTCTTTTGTGGATTATTCGGATCCTTTTGATATTATTAATCATTTAATGATCGGTTCTGAGGGTACTTTAGGTTTCATTACTGAAATTACCTATAAAACGGTTATTGAGCATGAATATAAAGCTTCAGCATTGATGATTTTCCCTGATATGAATACTACTTGTTTAGCAGTAATGGAACTTGACCGTGAGTTGGTCGCAGCTGCAGAACTAATGGACCGTGCATCTCTTCGTTCTGTTGAAGATGAACCGGGAATGCCAGAATATTTAAAAACCTTATCACCTGATGCGGCTTCTTTATTAGTAGAAGTACGAGCTGAAGATAAAGCTACCTTAAATCAGTTGATTGAGAACGTAAAGGCACGTTTAGCTCATCTTCCGACTGTATTGCCAATTACTTTCACCGATGTAAAAGCGGAATATGAAGTACTATGGCATATTCGTAAGGGGATTTTCCCAGCCGTTGGCGGTATGAGAAAACCAGGCACCTCAGTTATTATCGAAGATGTGGCTTTCCCTAAAGAAAGAATGGCCGAAGCCGTATTAGAACTTCGCAATATTATGAATAAGTATAACTATGACGATGGCATCATTTATGGCCATGCTTTAGATGGTAATGTGCATTTCGTCGTAACGCAAACTTTTAAAAATCAAGAAGAAGTAGAACGTTACCAAGCCTTGATACAAGACGTTTGTAATATGGTAGTAAATGAATATGGCGGATCGCTAAAAGCAGAGCATGGTACAGGGCGTAACATGGCACCTTTCGTAGAAATGGAATGGGGCAAAGCTGCTTATAGTTATATGCGTAAATTAAAACAAGTATTTGATGCTGATAATACGTTAAATCCAGATGTTATTATTACGGATAATCAATTGCTTTATATTCAAAACCTGAAACCAATGGCACAGGCTCACGAAATTATTGATAAATGTATCGAGTGTGGTTTCTGTGAAATTAATTGTCCTTCCAAAAATCTTACGGCTACGCCTCGGCAGCGTATTGTAGTGCAACGTGAAATTGCCAGGTTGAGACAAACAGGCGAAGATGCGGAACGCCTACGTCGGTTGGAAGAAGATTATGCTTATTTTGGTGATGAAACCTGTGCTACTGATGGATTGTGTTCTACTACCTGTCCTGTAGGCATTAATACAGGGGAACACACAAAGCATTATCGAGCTCAGTTAATGGGCGACAATGGAAAATTGATTGGACGTTTTATTACGAAGAACTTTGCTGGTGTAACAACTATGGCACGCCTGGGTCTTTCTAGTGCAAAGATGGCACATTCCGTATTGGGAACTTCTCTAATGAGTGGTATTGCAGGAGGACTGCATTCCCTAAGCGGTCATAAAGTGCCTTTATGGAATCCTTGGATGGCTGGTCCTGGACAGACGCCTGATCCTTCTCGTTCAAAAAAAGGTGTAGCAGGGCGTAAAGTTGTGTATTTCCCAAGTTGTGTAAGTCGTACTATGGGTGGAGCTGCTCCTGGCGATAGAGATAAGCGGCAGCTTAGCCAAGCCATGATCAACTTAATGGAGAAGTCTGGTTATGAAGTAATTTTCCCTCGTGAGATGGATAAATTATGTTGCGGCATGCCTTTTGAGAGTAAAGGGTTGTTTGAATCAGCTGATAAAATGAGCAGTGAATTGGAAAAAGAATTATTGATTGTGAGTAATAATGGAGAGTATCCAATTGTTTGTGATACCAGTCCTTGTATTTATCGCATGAGAAAAGTGATGGATAAGAAGCTTAAAATGTTTGAACCAGTAGAATTCATTCATGACTATCTATTTGATTTGCTGAAATTTACGCAACAGCCAGAAACCATCGCCGTACACGTTACTTGCAGTTCTACGAAATTAGGACTAAAAGAAAAGTTTAAAAAATTGGCAGAGGCTTGTGCTACGAAGGTAGTTATGCCAGAAAGAGTTAGATGTTGCGGTTTTGCTGGTGACAAAGGTTTTGAGGTTCCAGAATTAAATGAATCTGCTTTAGCTGAATTGAAAGACTGCTTACCTGCTGATTGTACTTCAGGATATTCCAATAGCCGTACTTGCGAAATGGGCTTAGCTCATCGCAGTGGTTTGAGCTATCAGTCCATGGTATATTTAGTAGATCGCTGTACAGTAGCAAAATAGAGAAACATTTGGTGAACTAAGATGTGCTTTAGGGTTATGCTTCCTATTGGAATAGGGAGCATAACCCTTTTATATAACATCATGGCTTATTGGTCGCGCTGGGCCCATGTTATTAACGCTTCGCCATTAGCATTTAACCTCCGCTTATAATAACATGGGCCCATCGCTTAGTCTGATAGCTAAAAATGCATTCCCTCTGTGTTCTCTGTGCCTCTGTGGTTAATGCCTTTCGGCAATTCTCTAAGAGAACATTAGAGTTTTTAAAATACATGAGAGCTTTTGCAGGGAGAATGGCTGCTAGGGAGAATAATGAGAGATAGTGATGAATATGCAGTATCTGTAGAAAATATTGGAGTCTGATAAGATGGATGACTTGGGGCAAGGATATTCACGCATACTTAAAAAAAAGCTAAGAAAAGAAATCAATTTATCCAAACAAATTGCCTTTGTACAATACATTATGGCTATGGTAATAAGTGTATCCATACTGCTATTTCTAGTGTGGTTTGGATGGCAGTATAACTATGATAGTGTGACAGTTGCAAGTTCAGCGCAGCATAAGGTGATCGTCTCTCGCAACGCTGTAGGGCCAAGTTATTTGAATATACTGCCTAAGGGGGAGTTATTTACAGACTCTTCAATTGTATTAAAAGGGGCTTTGCCAGCATGCCGCATTGTTATCAATTTGCCTAGTCGCACTCTTGATTTTTATATTGAGAATCGCTTAGTAAAAACATATCCTCTGGCTATTGGCAAGCCCGCTACACCGACACCTATTGGAAGGTTTACCATTAGGCAAAAAGAGGTCAATCCTTGGTGGTATCCGCCTAAAAGTAAAAAGGCCATACCTTCTGGGCCAGATAATCCATTAGGATATCGTTGGATGGAATTTGCTCCCTTATATGGAATTCATGGTACGAATGCACCTTGGGCAATTGGCGGTTGGGTATCCAATGGTTGTGTTCGAATGGATGAGGCAGATGTAGAAGAATTATTTGAAATGGTTCCTAATAATACAGCAGTATATATACATTATGATCTGGCGAGAATAGCAATAAATGCTGTAGGACAAGTCTCTTTGGGAATCTATCCCGATGTGTATGGATTAAAAAAGCATTCTACCACTGTTCTAGAGGTAGAGCAAAAAATGATTGAGGCTGGCGTACCTAATTTCGTCAATGCCAATGTTTTGGAAAGTATCATTCATAAGCAGGCAGGGCAGCAGGTTCCTCTATTTCAGATACATAAGCTTAAAGTTAATGGAACATTCCTGCCAGGTCAGATCGTTGCTAGTCAAGGGCAAATCTTTATTCCCATATGGACGGTAGCAACCTTCTTTCATAAAAATGTGGTGTGGGATGAACGGCAGCAATTGGTGTATAGTAATAATCAGGTTGTGCCTGGTGTTGTAAAAGGGCAGATACTCTATGTATTAGCCCAAGATGTACAGGCTTTGTTTGGCGGTATGTGGCTTTGGCAGCAAGCAGATAATTCGTGGGAATTGTCCGTTCCTATTATAGGAAAGCAATAAAGGGGTAGAAAGATAAATATTGCAAGTTAAGAAAAACCTCGTTATGATAGAATGAGAAATCATAATTTGTGAAAAATAATTTTGTATGTTGCGGAATGAAAATACACTGCTACGGCAGCATGATGACATGCTGCCGTTTTTAACATGAAAATATAAAAACATGTTGAAACGGAATATATGAAGTTTGTGAAGGGGTAAGCATACAAAATCCCCTCTAGAGAGGGGGGGCACGCAGTGACGGTGTGTGTTCCTTCGCTGTTTTAACCCGGGATTTTGGAAAAAGGTAGGTTGCAGTTACAGCATTTTCTCTGTAACGAACAGGAGTTTAGATATGATTGATAAACGTCTTATGAAACAATTAAAACATCATAGAGAGCAGTTTTTTCTCTTAGTTGGACTAGGATTTGGTGGTGGAGTGTTAGCTGTATTACAAGCTGATTTTCTAGCTAAAATTATCAATGGTGTTTTTTTAGCTAGATTAGATTGGTCGGGGGTCAGCCTGTGGATGGCAGCTCTATTTGCAATTATGCTATTGCGAAGTGTATTTGTCTGGTTAATTGAAGTGACAGCCCATTCTCTGGCTGCATACATAAAAAAAGATATCCGGCAACAGATATTGACTTCTCTTTTTGCCCTGGGGCCAATTTATATTCGTGGACAACAAACGGGAGAATTGATTAATGTGTTAGTGGAGGGAATAGAAAATCTAGAGCCTTATTTTGCTAAGTTTCTGCCACAATTATTTACAGCAGTAACGGTTCCTCTTATTGTTCTGGCAGTTGTCTTTCCTCTAGATTTTACTACTGCTATTATTTTTTTGGTGACAGCACCCCTAATTCCTATTTTTATGATTTTTATTGGGCGTACAGCGGAAGAGATTAATAAGCGCCAATGGGAAACCTTGTCTCGCCTTAGTGCCCATTTTTTAGATGTACTACAAGGGTTGACAGTACTAAAAATTTTTGGGAGGAGTATTGAGCAAATTCAGGTAATTCATCGTATGAGTTCTGAGTTTCGTGATAAGACGCTAAGTGTGCTAAAAATTGCGTTTTTATCAGCACTGGTTTTAGAACTTGTAGCAACCATCAGTACAGCTTTAGTGGCTGTAACTATAGGACTTAAATTGTTGTATTTTAAAATGGATTTTCAACAGGCTTTCTTCTTGCTATTGTTGGCGCCTGAATTTTATTTGCCTTTACGTCAATTAGGTACTCACTTTCATGCAGGAATGGCGGGTAGCGCAGCAGCAGAACGTATTTTTGCTATTTTATCTTTGGCCAAGCCTAGGGAGAAGATGAATGGTGAAATCTCTTTGCCTCGTCAGCAGCAAGTGAAGATTGCTTTTGAAAATGTACATTATGCCTATAATGATGGAGAGAGGGCTGCATTAGAGGGTGTATCTTTTGTAATGAAACCAGGGGAGACGGTGGCTTTAGTGGGAGCTAGCGGTTCAGGAAAGAGTACAATTGCCAGCCTATTATTGTCATTTATGTGCCCTGATAAAGGAAAAATTTTTATTAATGGAATAGACTTAGCGAATATAAGATTAGAGGATTGGCTATCTCAGGTAGCTTTTGTGCCTCAATCACCTCATTTATTTTATAATTCAGTTGCGGATAACATCCGTTTGGGTCGGGAAAGTGCGACCTTAGAACAAGTCATAGAAGCAGGCAAGAATGCTGGCGCTCATGAATTTATTATGAACTTGCCGAATGGATATGATACTTTAGTGGGAGAGGGCGGACATGGATTAAGTGGTGGACAAAGTAAACGTCTAGCCATCGCTCGAGCGTTTTTACAAGATGCTCCTTTTTTACTGTTGGATGAAGCTACTGCTGGTCTTGATCCTCAAAGCGAAGCTGTTATTGATGAAGCATTGCGCAGGCTTATGCAGGAACGCACCGTATTAATTATTGCTCATCGATTGACTACCGTGTATAAAGCAGATCACATTGTAGTGCTTCATGAAGGGAAAAAAGCGGAAGCCGGGTCTCATGATGAATTAATGAAGGTACAAGGCTTATATTCTCAACTGGTGATGGCCTTCAGAGGTGAGAAATGAGTATATTTATTCGTTTGATGCATATTATGGGCTCTTCTTGGCTGATGATGGTATTGGCTGGTATTTTTGGATGCTTAACCATTGCTAGTAATATTGGGTTGATGGCGGCTTCGGCCTATCTTATTTCTAGTGCGGCCTTACATCCGTCTATTATAGAGTTATCAGTCGCGATTGTAGGAGTACGGTTTTTTGGAATTGCTCGGGCGGTTTTTCGTTATTTAGAACGGTATGTCTCTCATGATGCTACCTTTCGTCTATTAGGAACTATACGAGTATGGTTTTATACAAAGCTAGAGATCTTAGCGCCAGCTCGGTTATTAGAATGGCGAAGTGGGGAGCTTTTTAGTGCTATTGTTGGTGATGTAGAAACTTTAAAGGAATTTTATCTCCGGGTACTAGCTCCTCCGTTTATCGGGATTCTAGTAGTATTTGGTACCTGCTTATTTTTAGCCAAATTTAATTTGCTATTTGTATATGTGTTGTTAGCCGGCGCGGTGTTATTAGGAATACTCTTACCTGTGGTTGTTTACATCGTACAAAAATCAATTGGGGATGAATTGGTTATTGCGAGAACGCAGATGAAAGCTCAGTTAGTAGATAGCATTACAGGTATTGTTGAACTTGCAGCTTTTGGTCAGACTCACCGTCAAGCCCAGCGTATTGCTGAACTTGATAAAAGATTGACAGGACTTCAAGGAAGAGTTGCCAACATGACAGGGATAGTAGATGCAGTCGGTTTATTAATTGTAAATGTGACTATGTGGCTAGTCCTGTGGTTAGCCATTCCTTTAGTGCACAGTGGTCAACTGGAAGGTATTTATTTGGCAGTAGTGGCTTTAACTGTGCAAAGTAGCTTCGAGGCTGTATTACCTCTGCCTTTAGCGGTGCACTATTGGGTTGAAAGTATGGCAGCGGCTAGGCGACTATTTGCTATTGTAGATCGATCACCTGCTGTCTTTGATAAGGCAGAAGGGGTTTTGCCAAGTGCTGATGAAACGATTAAGGTAGAAAAATTGAGTTTTCGCTATAATGAGCAAGGGACGGAGGTATTGCATGATATTTCCTTTACCTTAGCCTCTGGAAAGAGTCTGGCTATTGTGGGACCAAGCGGAGCAGGCAAGAGTACATTGCTATATCTTCTATTGCGATTTTGGGAATATGATCGAGGGTCCATTTGGCTCGGTGGCCAGGAATTAAAGAGCTATCAATCGCAAAAGCTGCGTAATATGTTTAGTGTGGTTTCCCAGCAAAGTCATATGTTTAACGCCAGCATTCGCGATAATATTTTATTAGCAAGGCCAGATGCGAGTGAAGCTGAGTTTCAGCAGGTTTTGGAAAGTGTAGAGCTGAGTGAGTGGGTGAAGAGCTTACCTCAAGGTTATGATACTATGGTGGGGCAAAATGGTCATGCTTTATCAGGAGGGCAACGCCAGCGCATTGCTATTGCCAGAGCATTATTAAGGAATGCCCCTATACTTATTTTAGATGAGCCTACAGTGGGGCTTGACGCCTTAACCGAAGAGGCTGTTATGAGAACTATTGAAAAGTTAATGACAGGGCGTACTATGATTTTAATTACACATCGCCTGACAGGGCTACAGAATATGGGTGAAATCTTGGTACTTGAAGCGGGTGTTCTTGTTGAGCAGGGCAGCCAAAGAGAGCTATTGGCCCGGGAAGGTTTATTTTATCAGTTATGGAATTTACAACATGATGTGGTATAATATTCTAGTAAAATTGCAGTTTGTTTGTGTTAGGAGATGGAGTGGAAAATATGCTAGGTGTTTTATTTTCTGTAGAAAAAACTTGCCCTATTTGCAACAAGAATTTTAGTGCAACACGTGTGCGTTCGCGTTTGGTTTTGATAAAACAGGACTCGGATTTTTGTTCTTATTATAAAGACGTAAATCCTTATTATTATAAAGTTTGGATGTGCCCTCATTGTTGCTATGCAGCGCAAGATACCAACTTTGAAGATATTTTGCCGGCAGCGGCAGAGAAAATACAAAGATTTTTTTCTAATAGAGAAATGCGGCTTGATTTAAGTGGAAATCGCAGCAGAGAGCAGGGAATTGTAAGTCATCAACTGGCGATTGTTTGTGGAGAACTGGCAGCAGTACCTGCGAGCAGATTAGCTGGGCTGCATTTGCGATTAGGATGGTTATATCGAGAAGCCCAGCAGAAGGAGCAGGAAAAAGCAACATTGCTTAAAGCGATTGATTATTACGAGATCGCATTGGAAAAGGAAAATATGCCAGTGGGTCCTATGACAGAGTTAACGATTATCTATCTTATTGGTGATTTACTTCGTCGGACGGGTTCTAATGACAAGGCCTTGCTGTATTTGAGTAGAGTTGTTAGCAGTCCACAAGCCAAACAAGAAAAAAGAATTGCTGATCTAGCTCGGGATGTTTGGCAGGATATGCGTGCAGAATCCCGTATGAAGGTAGTGAAGGTTTAACAAGCTAAGAATGCTATAGATACGACTTGATAGGGTGAGGGTTTAAATCTAAGCGCACACTTATTTAAGGGTTTGGTTATCAGATAAAAAAAAGTAGATTTGGCGAGTATTTAAACTGCTCCAAATCTACTTTTATGTATCTTTCTGCCGGTTAGAGGGCTAATCTTCATCTACATAGGTTGTTAGAATTTCACCAAAATACATGGTATGGTAATCCCCAGTAGCATATGATTGATCTTGAAGTTCTTTATCTAGTAATTCTGGTGTCATTACTTGTTTGTATACAACCTTACATTCATAGTGTAAACCGCAGTTTGCTATCACTGGGGTCGAGATTTTTTTTCCAGGATTAGTTGTTAAGTTAGCCTCGACTAATTTGTCTATATCTCTTCCTGACTTTGAACCGCAGATACCTAGTGCAGTACCCATATCTTTAAAAGGGATGCTCACTGTAAATTGACCACTCTTTTCCATAGCTTCATAGGTAAAACGAGAGGGTCTAACCATTGCCATAAAGACGGGCTTACGCCAAATGAAGCCGATACTTCCCCAAGCAATTGTCATGGTATTAACTTTTCCATCCCATTCTGTAGTTAAAAATGCTCCCTTACTTAGTACTTCGGTAATTTCATTAGCATATTCATTATAACGTATTTCTGTACTCATTATGTAGCCTCCTATTTATTGTTTTTTATACTTACTCTGCTTTCTAATATTCTCGCTTGCGACTCATTATCCTGTTAATAATAGGAAAGATTAAATAATTTAAGGGGATACTGTTATTGTACAGTCACAATCAAGTAAAGTAATGAAAAGCGTAGAAGGCATGTAGCAATGTTTGCTGTAAAAATACACTTGACTTTCATAAGTTGATAAAATATAATATGGTTAAATTGATATTTGAACGTGATGAAAGGGAAATTAAGTGTGCAGAATGTACAGAGAGCCGGCGGATGGTGGGAGTCGGTCATTTTGGCAGTTGGTTCCGCCCTGGAATGGCTAATGATGAATTATGACGGGTGTCGCCCGATACAGCGATAAGAGTTGGCTATATGTATATATGGCAATTTGGGTGGCAACGCGGGAATATCTCTCGTCCCTGGTGGGATGAGGGCTTTTTTTATACCTTTTTAAGGCTTGTTTTGAAGAATTATATAATAAAAAATATAGTAATATGGAGGAATAGTCACATGAGAATATTAGTAAGTGATCCAGTTTCGGCCCAAGGTGTAGAATTATTACAAAAGGAATATGAGGTAGATGTTAAAATAAAACTGCCCATTGAGGAATTAATAGCAATTATCCCTCAATATGATGCCTTAGTAGTACGTAGTGAAACAAAAGTAACTAGAGCCGTCATTGAAGCAGCGACTAATTTAAAAGTGATTGGTCGTGCTGGTGTGGGTGTGGATAATATTGATGTAGAGGCAGCTACCCAAAAGGGTATTGTTGTGCTCAATGCTCCTGAAGGAAATACGATTGCAGCTACAGAGCATACCATGGCGATGATGCTGGCATTAGCACGTAATGTTCCTCAAGCTCATGGGAGCCTTAAGGGTGGACAGTGGCTGCGCAGCAAGCTAATGGGTGTTGAAATGCGGGGTAAAACATTAGGGATTCTTGGTTTAGGACGTATTGGTACAGGTGTGGCAAAAAGGGCTCTGGCTATGGAAATGAATGTTGTAGCATATGACCCTTTTATCAGTGCTGAACAGGCTGCTGCTATGGGAATTCAACTGCTAGAATTGGAAGAAATCTTTCCTATAGCTGATTTTATTACATTGCACCTACCTTTTACCGCTGAAACCAAATATCTTTTAAATAAAGAGAACTTTGCTAAAATGAAGCCTGGTGTACGGATTGTAAATTGTGCGCGGGGCGGTGTCATTCATGAAGGGGATTTGGCCGAGGCTGTTGAACAAGGTGTTATAGCAGGGGCAGCGATTGACGTATTTGAAAAAGAGCCAGTTGATCCAGAAAATCCTTTACTTAAACTAGATAATGTAATTGTAACACCTCATTTAGGAGCATCTACAGCAGAAGCCCAAGTTGGTGTTGCAGTGGACGTGGCGAAAGGTATTATTGCAGCATTGAAGGGAGAGCCTATTGCTACGGCTGTGAATATGGCACCCATTCAATCTCATGTATTGGAAGTCATACGTCCTTACTTTAACTTGGCAGAAAAGATGGGTTGCTTGGCGATTAATTTAGCGGAAGGACGTATTACAGCAGTAGATGTAGAATATAATGGAGAAATTAGTGAAGTTGACACGAAGATGCTGACAACAGCAATGATAAAAGGGCTGTTAAACTCCATTTTGACGGAACATATTAACTACGTAAATGCTCCAGGAGTTGCAAAAGCCCGTGGTATTAAAATACGGGAAGTAAAAAGTAAAGAAACTGCCAATTTTGCTAATTTGATCACAGTGCGTGTGCATACAGATAAAAAGACTCATGTTGTGGCCGGAACCTTGTTTGGTCATGAAGAAGGCCGTATCGTAATGATTGATGGGTATCGGGTGGATGTAGATCCTCAAGGATGGTTAATCGTAGGGCTTCATTTAGATCGGCCAGGAATGATCGGTCATGTTGGTACCATTTTGGGTACGGATGGAATTAACATTAACAGTATGCAGGTTGGTCGTACCGAGGTTACGGGTACGAATATTATGGTAATGGGCGTAAACTCTGATGTTCCAGCAGCTGTTATGCTGAAAATAAAAGCTGTGGATGGAATTATAGGAGCGAAAATGATTAATTTCTGTGTAATATAGGAGGTAAAAATATGGCTACTGTAAAACCCTTCCGTGGGCTAAGGCCTGTCCCAGAGTTGGCAGTTAAAGTTGTTTCACTACCTTACGATGTAATGGATTCCAATGAAGCACGAGAAATTACGTCAAAGAATGAGATCAGCTTTTTAAGGGTTACTAAATCAGAAGTAGATCTTGCTCCTAATGTGAATCCATATTCGGAGGAGGTGTATCAAAAAGCAAATGAGAATCTTCAAGATTTTATTAAAAAGGGTATTTTAGTGCAGGATGAAAAGCCGTGTTTTTATATTTATAAGCAGCAGATGGGAAGTCATACTCAAGTTGGATTAGTGGCAACCGTATCTGTAGAAGAATACAAAAATAATATTATTAAGAAGCATGAATTGACTAGACCTGATAAGGAACAGGATCGAGTTGACAATATTATGGCTACCGGGGCACAAACGGGAGCGGTATTCATTACCTATAAAGCTAATGATCATATGAATGCTGTTATTGCGCAAGGGATGAGCAAACCACCAGTATATGATTTTGTTACAGAAGATGGAAACCGTCATACGCTGTATGTTGTAGATGAGGCTGCTAAAATAACCGCAATTGAACAGGCTTTTGCTCGTGTTGAAAACCTGTATATTGCTGATGGACATCATCGTTCCGCAGCCGCTGCTAGGGTCTATGAAACGTACAAGGCAAACAACCCGGCACATACTGGCGAAGAGGAGTATGCTAGATTTTTAGCTGTAATTATTCCTCATACTATGACGAAAATTATGGATTATAATCGAGTAGTAAAAGATTTAAATGGTTTAACAGAGCAGGAGTATCTAGAAAAAATTCAAGAGAAGTTTAATATTGAACCATGCACTCGTGTCTCGTGTAAAGCCGAATATCCTCACTACTTTGGTATGTATATAAATAAGGCTTGGTATAAATTGGTGGCGAAACCAGGGAGTTTTAATGAAAACGATCCGGTAGGAAAGTTGGATGTTAGTATATTACAAAGTAACTTGCTGGAACCTATACTTGGTATCGGGAATCTTCGTACGGATAAACGTATTGATTTTGTCGGAGGTATCCGTGGTATGGGAGAATTAGAGCGGTTAGTGGACAGTGGAGAATATATTATTGCCTTCTCCATGTTTCCGACTTCTATTAAAGAATTAATGGCAATTGCTGATTCTGAGCAAATTATGCCGCCTAAGTCCACTTGGTTTGAGCCTAAACTTAGGGATGCCATCGCAGTACACATGATAAATAGGGGGAATTAGGATGACTCAGCGTATTTTTAATTTTAATGCAGGTCCAGCAGCACTGCCTTTAGATGTTTTAAAAGAAGTACAAGCACAAATGCTCAATTATCAAGAAACGGGCATGTCTATTTTAGAAATTAGTCATCGCTCAAAAGCATATGAAGCAATTAATAGTAGGGCTGAAGATAATTTAAAGGAACTTTTGGGCTTAGGGGATAACTACAAGGTGTTATTCTTGCAAGGAGGGGCTAGTACCCAATTTGCTATGATACCAATGAACTTCTTATCTGCAGGGCGGACGGCAGATTATATACTGACTGGTGCATGGTCGGAAAAGGCTCTTAAAGAAGCCAAATTATTTGGTAATACCCATGTCGCTGCAACAACTGCCGAGGGGAATTACAAGCGTATTCCTCATATAGATGAAATTCAGCTAAGTGATAATCCTGCATATGTTCATGTTACTTCCAATAATACTATTTTTGGGACTCAATGGAAGGAGCTTCCTTCCTTTGGTCAGATACCATTAATAGCAGATATGTCGTCGGATATTTTAAGTAGACCCTTTGCTGCAGAAAAATTTTCTTTAATTTATGCAGGAGCACAAAAGAATCTAGGACCTTCTGGGGTGACAGTGGTGATTGCCCGTAAGGAATTATTGGAGAACAACCCCAAGGATATTCCTACGATGATGCGGTATGAAACTCATGCTAAGAATGATTCCCTTTATAATACACCACCTGCTTTCTCTGTATATGTACTAGACTTGGTGCTGCAATGGGTTAAGAGTCAGGGTGGATTAGTAGGAATACAAAAGCATAATGAGGAAAAGGCTGCTCTTATTTATAATACCATAGATCAAAGTGGCGGTTTCTATATGGGGCATGCCCAGAAAGATAGTCGTTCTTTAATGAATATTACCTTTCGTTTGCCAAGTGAAGAACAGGAAAAGGCCTTTGCCAGTCAAGCTGAAAAGGCTGGCCTCGTCGGCCTAAAAGGACATCGCTCTGTAGGTGGTCTGAGGGCTTCTACGTATAATGCCATGACCATAGAAGGTTGTCAGGCATTACGACAATTTATGCTGAATTTCCAGCAGAATAATGGGTAGGCTATAAAAAGAAAAGTTAGAAAGCGGGACTACAGGGCAACCTGTATCCCGCTTTTCGTCTTATCTGATTTAGTATCAGAAGATATAAGCAATACGCCAGCGTTTGTCTTAAGTTTAGAGATTTTTAGGGTTATGAATAAAAACAGAGTACAATAACAATAATAACCATTAAAAAACAATATGTAGCATTTTATAGTCCAGACTTATCAATTGAGGATATGGAATAAGATTGCGTTGGCGACTCGGGTAAGGTTGTAATCTGCATTGGGATTCCACCCATTGTGGGTGCTAGGATATTGAATACTAGGGTGTAAATAATGCCCAGTAGACCTGAGGCTAATCCTGTCAAGAATGTGATAAAAGCACCACCTAAAATGCCGGAGGAACTTCGGTCCATAATGGCGAAGAGTAAACCAATAATACTTCCCACACAGATGCCGCCAGCAAACATTAAATAAAACATAGGCATATAACCAAGACGAATCAGTTTATAATTATACATAATATCACTACCTTCCAATCAGAGTTTGGTGTATATGATCCTTATGTCAATGAGATATATATAATTATGTGGTATAGACGTACTATGTATTAAAAAGAAATGGGGAGGAATGAAAAATGTCTAGTGAAATATTCGATATTGCTATTATTGGTGGAGGACCAGCAGGTTTATCCGCTGCTTTGACAGGAAGAATTCGTAATAAAAGTATTGCCTTATTTGAACATATGGATTTTAGTCTAAAACTGCAAAAAGCTCATATCGTAGATAATTATTTAGGTATGCCTCAAATTACTGGGCAAGGTATGATGCAACAGTTCTTAGCTCATTGCATGTCTTATAAACCAAGCATTATAAAAGAAAAAGTCGTCAACATTTTCCCTGGGGATGATATTTTTACTTTGGTAACGCCAGGGGAAACGTATCAAGCGCGGACAGTGATTATTGCGACAGGTGTAGTAGCGACCACTCTCTTTCGTGGAGAAAAAGAATTCTTAGGTCGAGGTGTAAGTTATTGTGCCACTTGTGATGGTATGATGTATAAAGGAAAAGATGTGGCTGTTATTTCTTATACTGCGGAAGGAGAACATGAAGCCGATTACTTAAGTGAATTATGTCGAACTGTGTATTATCTGCCCCAATATAAGGATGTAGCCGCAGTACGTTCAGGAATTAAACTCGTGCATGATAAGCCCCAAACGATTCAAGGCGATGTTGTAGTAGAAAAATTGCAGATGAGCAAGGAGGAGCTGAATGTTCATGGTGTATTTATCATTCGCATGTCTGACCCAGTGGAAAATATACTTCCAGGCATTGCTTTAGATGGTGAGGTTATAAAAGTGAATCGGGATATGTCCACCAGTATTCCAGGAGTGTTTGCTGCAGGTGATTGTACGGGTAAACCATGGCAGATTGCGAAAGCTACTGGTGAGGGATTGGTTGCTGTATTAAGTGCCATTGCTTATTTAGGAAAAAAAGATAAGTAAAGCAGTCTACAGATAAACCATAAGGTTGCATAACCAAATAACGGGAAAATAATAGCAATAAGGGAAGTAAAGCCAATATAACTGACAAAAATACTAAGAGTAATGAAGATGAGTAAGGCGGTAGTTTTAGACCAACCTGTGACTGCCGCCAGCTTTGTGGTACATCCATATAAACTGGCCAAACCTGTAGTATACATAGCGGCAATAAAGATAAAGCTATAAGCTATATGATGTACTATATGCTGTGTTCCTGCGATATAGAGCATGGGTATTTCATATTCTGGAGATAAAGGATAGTGGACTATAACCACCATGATAATTAAGCCAGCTAATAGTAAGAGTAGCAAACTACCAATAATGCTGCCGATGATGCGGACTGATCGTTCAGGAGTATGAAAGCCGAGGGGGGCTAATACGGTAGCGCTCATTACTAGATTGTAGGAAAGATAGAGCAAGCTGGAAAGTAGCCAGTGGGAAGTAGGCGTATTGACGGTTGTAGTTGGGATGTGGGTCATTGCCCAATTCCATTCATGATAGGTGAGGGAGTAAATCCCAATGAAAGTTGTAATAATCGTTAAAAGCGGTGTAATGATGAGATTGACAGTTGCTATGCCGTTAATGCCATAGAGTGTTGTGATTGCTAAACTGAAAGCCATAAGACTGATGCCTAGGCTATAGGGTAAGTGGAGAGTATCCCGAAATAAAGTACCTCCCCCCGCTAACATAACAGTTAAAACACCAAAGAGAAAAATGGTAATGATACTATCTAGTATGGTTCCGATTTTCTTGCCGCAGGCATAATATAATAATTGATGATAACTAGTCGCTTTGATGGTATAACTAATTTCTAAAATGGTAATACCTAGCCAGGCGAATAAAACCACTGTGATCAATAAGCCGACTAATCCCATGTTGCCATACACAACAAAAAATTGTGTTAGCTCTTGCCCAGATGCAAATCCAGCTCCCATAATGGTTCCTGCGTAGATTGCAGCAATTTTGGCGATCTTAATACATAAATGATAGGGCATAGCATCACTCCTTAAAACTTGCCAGGGTCTAATTTTTTCTATGTAAAAAGTTGGGATATTATGCAGGAAATATTAAAAAAAAATTGAATTTTAATTAAAGGGTGTTGGTTTACATTGTAGGAAGAAAAGAGCTGGGTAAAATGCACTAAGAGGAGCTTGCACCAAATGAAAAAAGATATATCTTATCGTATTGCACAGGCAATTCAGACGGGTTTATTTCACGGCGTGCTTGTGATTGATAATGAATATAAACCTGTCTTTATCAATCAGGCATTATGTGATATGTGGAATATAGAGCAACAAGATGTTTTAAATCGGCCAGTAATTGATATGTTTTATGATGGTAATAAGAAAAAGATAAGTAGTGATTATCAGAGACCCTTAATTGAAACCATGGAAACTGGACAGGAAATGAGTGCCTGTGAGGTATATTTTGAAGTACCTGGAAGTAAGGAAAGCAAGTGGTTTTTGGTTAATACTTCTATACTACGAGATGAGAACGGACTGCCAGAGTATGCTGTAGGAAACTATATTGTAATCGATAAATTCAAAGTGTTTGAAAAAAAACTGGATGCTGTGAATATGAACATTATTAAAGCCTTTTGCAAAGCAATCGGTGTTAGAGATATGTATACTATGCAGCATAGTGAAAATGTAGCTGCTTTGATCGTTGGATTGACCGAATATATGAAGTTATCTGCTAACGAAGTAACCATGGCTTATTTAGCAGGAATTGTACATGATGTAGGAAAGATAGGAATTTCAGAAGAGATTTTAAATAAGCCAAGCCGTTTGACAGATGCTGAATATGAAATAATTAAGCGTCACCCTAGTAAAGGGGCGGATATTTTGCAAGAAGTTGATGAGTTTGCGACTCTGGCCCAAATTGTTCGCCATCATCACGAACGATACGATGGCTATGGATATCCCTATGGTCTACAAGGAGAAAATATTCCATTGATTAGCCGAATGCTGACAATTTGTGATGCTTATGATGCTATGACTAGCGTACGATGTTATTGTGATCCTCATAGCATTGAAGAAGCTTTAACAGAAATAAAAAAATGTGCAGGCAGGCAGTTTGATCCAGGGCTTTGTAGCATTTTTATTGATTTTATTGGAGCGTGTAATTCTGAGGTGAGCATCCAGTTTGCTACTCTGAACAGCTAATTGTAATAGAGATGCTAGATGCTTTACAATAAATAGTGAATATTGTAAAATGTAATAGTGTAAGCTATTTATGTATAAGAACAGATTTATTCCGTTGTGTACCGTATAGCAATGTTGATGCGGGAAAACACTCTCGTTCCTGGATAGCAGGCGGGAGTTTTTTATTATGGTATCAGAATGTATAGATTTTTAGGTAGAAAAATATAATAAACTCTTGTGTCCTTGTACCTGAGTGGTTCGATGATGTTTTAAAGGACGCATAGTGTTTTCTTGCTATAAATTAGGAGGTTTAAAGTATGCTTGATATTAAATTTGTTAGAGATCATACAGAAGAAGTTCAGCAGGCCTTAGTTAAGCGGGGAATGAATCTTAGTTTGGATGAGTTTCTGGCATTGGAAAAAGAACGTCGGGAGCTATTAGGCCAAGTAGAGGCACTTAAAAATACACGTAATACCGTTTCTCTTGAAATCAGTCGCTTAAAAAAAGCAAAAGAAAATGCGGATAATTTAGTGTCTCAAATGCGTATAGTGGGCGATCAAATTTCTGAATTTGATGGGAAAGTGAAAGAGGTAGAGAGCAAATTACAGGCGATTATTATGAATATCCCTAATGTGCCTCATGAATCAGTACCCATAGGACGTGATGAACACGATAACGTTGAGGTACGTAATTGGGGTGTTTTACCTACTTTTACACATCAGCCTCTAGCCCATTGGGAGATTGGTGAGAAACTCAACATTCTTGATTTTGAACGGGGCGGGAAGGTTACAGGAGCACGTTTTACTTTTTATCGTGGTCTCGGCGCTCGTTTAGAAAGAGCACTGATTAATTTTATGCTTGATATACATACTGGTGAACATGGTTATACTGAGTTTTTTCCTCCTTTTATTGCCAATAAGGAGAGTATGACAGGTACAGGGCAATTGCCTAAATTTGGCGAAGATATGTTTAAGTTAGAAGGCTTAGATTATTATTTGATTCCTACGGCTGAAGTGCCAATTACCAATTATCACCGTGGCGAAATCTTAGATGCGAAGGACTTACCATTATATTATACTGCTTATAGCGCTTGCTTTCGTGCGGAAGCAGGAGCTGCTGGCCGAGATACTCGTGGCTTAATTCGTCAGCATCAGTTTAATAAAGTGGAAATGGTCAAATTATCCTTACCAGAAGATTCTTATGAAGAATTAGAAAAATTAACTCGTAATGCGGAACGCATTTTAGAATTATTAGGTTTACCTTATCGAACGATGGCTTTATGCAGTGGGGATATGGGATTCTCTTCTGCTAAGACCTATGATATTGAAGTATGGCTGCCTAGCTTTAATGCTTATCGGGAAATTTCATCTTGTTCTAACTTTGAGGATTTTCAGGGCCGCCGAGCTGATATTAAATTCCGCCGGGAGGCAAAGGCTAGGCCTGAGTTTGTACACACACTAAATGGATCTGGTCTAGCTATCGGTCGGACTGTGGCTGCTATTTTGGAAAATTACCAGCAGGCTGATGGTTCCGTACTTATACCTGAAGTATTAAGGCGCTATATGGGCGTTGATGTTATTGCGAATAAGTAAATAATAAATAGGATAGAGCTTCTTTGTATGAAAAAGACTTGGCGTATGCCAAGTCTTTTTCTATATGCTACTTTCTGGAGATATAATCTCCACCAGATTGTACGAGCTGCACTAAAAGCACCAATAATATTACAGTGATAAGCATCACATTTGTTTCATAACGATAATAGCCAAAGCGGATAGCTAAATCGCCAATGCCTCCGCCCCCCACGATACCTGCCATAGCTGAATAACCGATTAAACTAACGGCTGTAATTGTAAGTCCACGAAGCAATCCAGAGAGGCTTTCAGGCAATAAGACATCCTTAATAATCATCCAAGGTGTGGCTCCCATGGATATAGCAGCTTCAATTACGCCACGATCTACTTCCCACAAAGATCCTTCTACTAGTCGAGCATAAAATGCGATGGCTGCGATGGATAAAGGTACAGATGCTGCTGCAGGACCGATGGTTGTACCGATTAGTTTTTGCGTAAGAGGCAAGAGTAACACTAATAAAATGACAAAGGGCGTAGAGCGAATCATATTAATGAATAATCCACCAAGGGAATTGATCACAGCATTTTGAATAAATAGTCCTTTAGCAGTGACGTATAAGAGAAGTCCGAGAGGAATCCCTAGGAGAATCGATAGGGACAAAGAGATTCCAACCATAAAGAATGTTTCGCCGAAAGCCTTAATTAAATCAGGCAGTAAGGAAATCCAATCAATGCTATCCATATGTCACCTCCACACGTTCTACTTGGGAACTAATATAGTCAATCACTTTGGTAAGTTCTTCTGGGGCGCCAATCACATTCACCAAGAGGACACCTAAAGGCTGCTCATTAATATATTCAATTTTCCCATGGAGAATGTTAACCCTAATGTTATAGCTCTGTGCTGCATCAGAGAGGACAGGGGCCTCGGCCTTATTGCCTATATAAACAATTTTAAGAATTTTTCCGCAAACATTCTGCAATAAACGCGGGGGTAAATCAAAGTCATAAGAATGTTCTACAAGCTGCTTCGTAAACTCATCTTGAGGGTTTGCAAATATATCCAATACAGTACCGGTTTCTACGACAGAACCTTTGCTCATTACAGCCATGCGATGGCAGATTTTTTTTACGACTGCCATCTCATGAGTAATGAGTACCATAGTGATTCCTGTCTTTTTGTTAATATCTTTTAACAAATCCAATATGGAATTGGTTGTTTCTAAATCAAGAGCTGAAGTTGGCTCGTCGCAAAGTAGGATTTTAGGTTTATTGGCTAAAGCACGGGCGATTCCGACCCGTTGCTTTTGCCCGCCGCTAAGTTGAGCAGGTGAGGCATTTTTTTTATCCCTTAACCCCACGAGGTCAAGAAGCTCGCTTACTCTTGGAGCAATTTCTTTTTTATCCACCTTAGCTGCCTTTAGAGCAAAGGCAATGTTATCATATACTGATTTAGTGTGAATCAAATTGAAATGCTGAAAAATCATCCCTGTATGGGTACGAAATTGCCTCAGTTGGTCGCTTTCATAGTGAGTAATATCCTCTTTATCAATGATGACCTTGCCGTTTGTTGGCGGCTGTAATAGATTAATAGTGCGGAGCAGTGTGCTTTTGCCTGCTCCGCTAGTACCGATTATCCCAAATATTTCACCTTTCTGAATATGAAGGGATACGTTGTTGACTGCCGCAAAGGATCGTTTTTTTTCTGAAAATAAAACTTGAATGTCCTGTAGATCAATCATTGGCATTACCCCTCCTGATGAGTTATTTTATATTCCATTTCTTTGTATACCAATCAGGCTTTTGAAAATCTTTAAAAACATGTTTCGGATCTTCAATCACGGCTTTAAATTCTTCGGATTCAATAATTTCTTTAAGATCTTTGACAAATTGTTTATCTAGATCTTCTGTACGAACGGCAATAAGATTCTTTAGTTCCTCTGATAATTCTTCTTGAATAATGGCTGAAGACAAAGGAATGCCAGCGGCAATGGCATAATTGCCATTAACAACGGATAGCGTGATGCTGTCTAAGGAACGGGGTAATTGGGCAGCTTCAATTGGCGAGAATTTTAGACCGTAAGGATTTTGATCTATATCTTTTTCCGAAGCTTTTGTAGCGTCGATGGATGGTTTAAGTGTTATGAATTTATTTTTTTCCAATAAGCGAAGGGCACGGGCTAGGTTCGTTGGGTCGTTGGCGAGGGTGATTTCATCACCAGGTTTAAGAACTTTTTTCAGATCACTTTCATTGGTAGCATTAATTTTACGAGAATAGATGCCTAAGCCAGCAGTTGGAACATTTATAACAGATGAGAGCTTTAATCCTTTATCCGCTGAGAATTTTTCTAAGTATGGTTTATGTTGGAATAAATTTGCATCTAATTCTCTATTATTGAGGGCAAGATTGGGCTGGACATAGTCGCTAAACTCTTTCAGCTCTACCGTGTAGCCTTTCTTTTCAAGACTTGGTTTGATCGCATAACGAATCATATCTCCATAGGGGCCAGGGGCGACGCCGAACACTAACTTCTTTGGCTGTTGTGACTGCGTAGATTGCTGGCTAGACTGGCAGCCTGCGATAAGGCCAATGACAAGAAGGAGCAGTAATGAAGCTATAAAACGTAGTTGTTTTTTCATAATGTATCTCCCTATTCTTATATTTTTATTTCCTATTCTTCGCATCTTCGTGTTAAAAAAGTTTTTTAGAAAAAGGATTAGCTAGTCTCTAATAGTTTACGGTAAAACGAGGGGTAGTAGGACGTTTGGTCACATCCACTCCAGGAACTTCTTGGGGAGCATAATGCCGTTCTATGTCACGAATTAGGTCCAAATAGCGTTCGACTGCTCTATGTAGTACTTTTGCGCCTTTTTCAGCTGTGGAGGAGAGAATTTGTTCCGTTGTGCCAATTCCTCTGGAGCCAACATGTCCTGGTTCGTGTACAGGAATGGGTTGAGAAATATCAAACACTTGAAAGGTTTCCGTAGCATCTTGGGTAATGGAATATTTTAATAAGGTTTTATCAATCAGAGGAACTAGTTCAGCACCCTGAACTTTATCCATTTTAGCGAGATCAGGTCTTACATATAAAATATTGCTGGTTTCATCTTCTCCGGCGTGATAAAAAGGAGTTGTTAATTCTGTACGTAAGGTCTCAGCAGCTAACTCCCAGTAAGTTGCACCAGCGATGAAAATCGGCTTGCCTTCACGGCGTAATTCGGTAGCAACTTCATGAGTAATCACTTGAAAATTAGGCTCTTGTCCATGTCCTTGAATAATAATGATTTTGCGAAATCCAGAAGTCCAAAGACCTCTTATAATATCTCTTACATAGCTGTGTAAGGTGCTGTGACTGACAGCAAAAGTACCTGGTAGGGGATCACCCTTAGTGTCGTAATGGAAGGTAGGGGAGGTTCCTGCGCGAACAGGGGTAGGGACTATTGCAGGCAATCCTGTTAATTTGCTTAACTCCAAAGCAATCCATTCTGCTGTGAACGTATCTGTTCCTAGGGGTAAGTGATTGCCGTGAGCTTCTGTAGTGGCAACAGGGAAAATAACGATTCCTCGTTCTTTGCTAAGTTCTAAGGCAGTATCCAATGTAAGTTCTTCCCAGATTATTGGTTTGGACATGAATAAACAGCTCCTCTCATTTGATGAAATAAAAAATGGAATTATATATCTTTTAGCAGTATTTTATTTTTTTATGATGGGGTCCTTCAGTTCTGTTTGAATGCCGGCTATTTTAAGTGCAGATGCAGCATAGTCTTCCCAAGGCTCTAATGCTCTGACCACTAATTTTGCACCATCTGGCGAACCACCGCCATGCATACAACCAGGTACTCCTCCACCAATGGTCAACCATTCTACTAATCTGGCTGCTCGAGCTCTGGTTTCGCCGTCGGCATCTGCTGCTAGAGCATGTAGCAAATGTTGACCATACTCTGGTGATTGGAAATCTGCATAAGAAGGAAAGCAGCCTGTCTCAGCGATACCACCGCTGATATCTTGTGCTAATAATTTTGTTTCGTAAGGAAGCTTAGCTACTTGAGTTTTATTGACGTGAGCTAGTAGCGAATCTGGCAGCCAAACTCCTGAAGGATGACGATTGCCTAAGAGTATGGCTCCTAAACCTAAACCGAAAGTAACTTCATTGTTGGCGGCCATTTGATTTAATTTATCTTGGAAGATTTTGCGGGATAGACCGTTGGCGCGAGCCATATTAATAGCTGCTCCAATTAATATATCCCCTTGACCAGCCACGCAAGCTCCAATGGCAGAGCGATAAAGAGCTGTAAAGTATTCAATGAACTTTCCTGCGTAAGCATATTCACCTTGTAGAAAGATCCGATCCTCAGGGACGAAAACATCATCGAAAAGGAGATATGCCTGGGTGATTGCACCGGCTTTAGGAGAATCCCAGCCTTCCTCTTCGTCTCTAGTATCACTAGGGCGCCGAGTTTCTACAATGGTGAGTCCCTGGACGTCTCGCGGTACGGCAAATGCCAAAGCGAAATCTTTATCAGACTCCCCATAGGCGTTGCCGGGGACGCAGAGAATTTCATGAACGGCTGCCACTCCGCAGATTTGTGCCTTGTAGCCTCTGACAATTATACCGCCTGGCACTATTTTGCTAATGTGCAAATTGCTATCTTTATGCTTTTGCTGGGATGGTTTTAATGCTCGATGTCCTTTTGCATCTGTAATGGCACCTGCTAGGACTAGAGAATTTTCTTCTACATAACGCAAATATTTTTCTAGTCTACTGTGGTATGGAGTAGTAAGCTCCTGGTCTGTTTCGTAGGTTACTGCCCATAAAGCGTTAAGAATAGTCCAGCCAGTGCAGGTAGCCCCTTGGCAAGTTCCTGTCTTACGAAACTGGGCCCGTTTCATGCGAATATTGCCAGCCACATCTTCTGGACTTTTCATTAACGTGTTCCACCGATGTGCTTTCTGGTTAGAGAAGTGGGAATTGGTGGTGAAGATATCAGCTTGTTCAGGATCAAAGGCTGCATCATAGGAAAGGGAAACGGATTGAATGTGAAGGCGAGTAGCTGGATGAGTGGTAACATCCTCAATTAATTTGCCCCATTTATAGATGTTGGGACGGAGCTTTTTTAGACTATTAATATACTGAGAGCTATTTTGTAATGTCATATGAGCCTCCTAGTTCCAAAGATTTTTTCGATTGTCAATTACACGTTTTGCTTTGTGTGTTGCCCGGGGAAGAGTGCCTGATTCTAGAATTTCTATCTTTGCAGACACGCCAATAACACTTTTTAATGCTTTATTCAGTTTTGCTGTCAATAAGGCTGTATCTGTATTAGTGCTGCGCTCTGCTTGCACAGTTAATTCGTCTAAATGATTGACACCACGGTTCACAATAAGACCATATTCTCCCGTGAAATCAGAATCTTTCCGGATAATGGATTCTACATCGCTGGGGAAAACATTAACACCTTTAATAATGAGCATATCGTCTAGACGTCCGTGTACACCGTGGAGTCTGAGAGACGTACGCCCGCATTGACAAGGCTCAGTAGTGTAAGACACGATATCTCCTGTACGGAAACGGATGAGGGGTCTGGCTGTTTTTTTCAAAGTAGTAAGTACTAATTCACCTCGTTCCCCTTCTTGTACAGGTTCACCCGTTTTTGTATCTAATACCTCGGTGAGAATGTGATCCTCTGCCCAGTGTAGACCATTCTTTTCCTGGCACATACCAGCGCAGGAACCGAAGATATCGGATAAACCATAATAATCGTAAACATCGGCACCCCATAGATTTTCAATATTTGCACGTGTTTCAGGAATCGATCCACCAGGTTCTCCAGCAACAAATATCTTTCGTAGAGAAAGTTCCCTTGCAGGATTAATGCCTTCCTTTTTTGCTGTTTCCCCTAGATACCAAGCATAGGATGGCGTTGTCCAAATCGCGGTAACCTCAAATTGACGAATGAGACTTAAAAGACGTTCTGAAGGCACTGTACCTGCGTGGATGGATAGAGCTCCTACTTTTTGCGCGCCTAATACGCAAGGTCCCCCTACAAATAGGGAAAAATTTAAAGCATGGCAATAACGGTCGTGAGATCGTAAGCCACTAGAAAAAAACTGTCTGGCTTCATAATCAATCCAGTCATCAAAATCCTTGGCTGTAAAAGGAGAAGCTGTGGGGATGCCAGTTGATCCACTAGACGTAGAAATATATACAATCTCTTCTTCAGGTACGGCAATGATGTCACCAAAAGGTGCTGTTGCTTCCTGGCGTTCTCGTAATATGGATTTTTGTATGGTAGGAAAATGCTTAAGATCGTTTAAATTTTTTACTTTATCTGGATGTAAGTGGGCAGCATCAAAAATCTTACGATAATAAGGGGATCCTTCATAAGCATGCTTGAGATGTGATATGAGTAGTTGTAGTTTTAAAGAATCCCAGTCGGCTCTAGTTTGTGTTTCCAGTTTATAATCCCAATATTGCGGTTCACTTTTTGGCATAGGGTTATTCCTCCTTAAGTATGAATGTGATTGTATGAAATATTTTTGACAAAAACAAAAAAGGCTGAACAAATGGCAAATGCCAATTTATTCAGCCTTCAGTATTCTGACCAGCTAGAGCTCTTATTTATTATTGTTTTTCATTATAGATTGTAGATATTATATTTGTCAATCATTTTCTTTTAATCAGATTCTAACTTCAAAATTACCTTTAATCTTGGATGCTGATTTACTTTTTCCTTTCACTATGGTCTGGGGAGGAGGTGTATTGGTTATGGAGGAATTCATTAGATCTAAGAGATCGTCAGATGTATCCGTAGAATAATCAAGGATGGTTCTGGATTCCTTTGGAGCGTTTTGATTGTTTTTCCATAAACGAAAGCAGACAAAGGCTATAGCAACTAAAAGGACTAAGGAGAAAAGAAAGCCAATGCCAAGGGGTGACTGTTGTTTTCTTGAAGCGGGTACAGTAGGGGCAGCGGTAGTTTGGGACGAGGTTTCTTGGTACGTGCCTAAAGGTGGTTGAGGAGAGTTCGTATTTTTGTCAACAGAAACGGATTTCTCCAGAGTGCCTGGAGGTGCGCTCGTAGTTTTCCCTTCTTTTGGTGTTTCTGTAGTCTGTAATTTTGAAGCACTAGAAGTATTCGAGATAGGTGGAGATGTAACTGGTTCCGTGTTGCTGCTTGCTGGAGGTTTCATATTCATGGTAGGAGGCGTGGGTGGAGTTGGTTTTGTTGGCAAGGTTGGGGTTTGCATAAATAAAACTCCTTTTTCACTCATATCTGGCTCTATTGTATCAAAAATCAATGAGGCTTGTACATCATTTAAGTATATTATCAGTAATGGAATTTCCTTATGGTAATAACAAATAATAGATGGTTCAAATTTTTGAAAAGCTACACGTTGCTTATAGGAATTATGTGGTAACTTGTCGAAGAATAAGACTAATAGTCATTATCTTTGGAAGTTCTGAGAGTAAAGAGCGGAGGTTAAGTGTTTTGAAAATGGAGTTAGACTCTACTATTGCTCAAGAGAGTGCTACTTTAGAATTAAGTAATAATAAAGTAGAAGAATATGAGACGTTATTTGACTTAATTCCTGTGCAAGTTTGGTACAAAGATACGAAGAATAAGATTATTCGTGTAAATAAACAGGTAGAAAAAGACATAGGCATTCCGGCGAAGGATTTGGTAGGAAAATCTGTAGAAGAGTTATTTCCCGCTTATTATTTGAAATATTATGAGGATGATTTAGCGGTCATGCATTCAGGTAAGCCTAAAATCGGAATTGTTGAACAAGTCAATAATGCTAAGGGTGAGACTCTTTGGATACATACTAGTAAGATACCGACTACAAATTCAGAGGGAATCGTGACAGGGATTGTTGCCTTGACAATTGACATAACGGAGAGCAAAAAGATAGGAAAGCAAATTCCCATTTGGGCTAAAATATTTGAAAGTAGTGGTGAGGCTATTTCAGTTACAGATACAGAAAATCGTTTTGTTGCTGTAAACCGTGCCTTTTCCTTAGCCACAGGTTATTCCTCAGAGGAAGTTATAGGCAGGGACCCTCGTCTTTTAAAGTCAGGCCATCATGACCAAATATTCTACCAAAACATGTGGGCAGCAATCACCCAAACTGGTTCTTGGGAAGGGGAGATATGGGAGAAGCGGAAAGATGGTGTGATTTATTTAAAATGGTTACGTATTGATCAGATAAAAGATGAAGAAGGCAATCTTATTAATTATTTGGCTCGATTTACGGATATTAGTGAAAAAAGGGCCGCTGAAGAGCGTATTCGTTATCTGGCAAGGCACGATGCTTTAACGGGGCTGTTTAATAGAGAGGTACTAGGGAAAAAACTAGCAAAAGATATAGAAAAAGCACATCAAATTGGCAGCCGCGTAGGAGTTATTTCTCTTAATCTGGATCGCTTCAAAAATATAAATGATTCTTTAGGACATAAGGCTGGTGATGAAGTCTTAAAAGAACTTGCGGAGCGTTTACAGACTTGTTCAAAGAAAATAAGCCTAACAGCGCGCTTTGGTGGAGATACCTTTAACTTTATTGTGCCTGCTATTTCTCAAAAAGATGAAATAATACCGGTTATTCATGAGATTATGAGTGCTCTTGAAAAACCTTTGTTACATGGTGATTTGGAGCTTATCGTTACAGCGAGCATTGGTGTTAGTATATTTCCTGATAATGGTGAGACTGCAGAGGTACTAATTTGCAATGCTGATACGGCCATGCATAAGGCAAAGGATAATGGACGTAATTTTTATGAATTCTTTGAAGCCAATATGAATGAGTACGCAGCAGAACGCCTTATACTTGAAAATGATTTGCGGCGGGCTCTGGCAAGGGATCAGTTTGTTTTATTTTATCAGCCGCAAGTTGACAGTAAAACGGAAAAAGTGATTGGTGTGGAAGCTCTCATTCGATGGATGCATCCAACTGGCAAGATTGTGCCTCCAGGAGATTTTATTCCCATATTAGAAGAGACTGGGCTTATTATTCCAATTGGTCAATGGGTATTGGCTGAAGCATGTAGGCAGCATAAGGAGTGGACTAGATTGGGTCTTCCTGCGATTCCTATTTCTATTAATATCTCTGCGATTCAATTTCAGGATACAAATTTTTTGCAATTGCTTGCAAATATTATAAAAGAGAGCGGTATTGAGCCAGGCTATTTAGAATTGGAATTAACAGAAAGTGTTGTTATGGGGCAACCTGAATTTGTTATTAAGCAATTAGAGCAGATTAAGGATATAGGAGTTAATTTGGCACTGGATGATTTTGGTACAGGATTTTCAAGTCTCAGTTATTTGCGTTATTTCCCCTTGGATCGACTCAAGATTGATCAGTCTTTTGTGCGTGGTTTGTCAACGGATTCTGTTAATGAAGCGATTATTGATTCGGTGATTGCTTTGGGAAAAAGTTTAAAAATAAAAACCATTGCTGAGGGTGTAGAAACGGCAGAAGAATTAAATTTTCTTCGTAAGCTGGAGTGCGATGAGATACAGGGATATTACTTTTCAAAGCCTTTACCAAATGAAGAATTTATCAAATGGTTTAGCAGCCGATAAAATAACAAAGTACCCCTGCACTAGTGCAGGGGTACTACTTTTACATAATATGATGCTTTACAGCTCATTTATAAGTCATATGGCTAGGGCGGCAGGATTCGAACCTACGAGTGCGGGAATCAGAATCCCGTGCCTTACCAGCTTGGCGACGCCCCAATAAGAATTTCCTATAAGTATTATATACTATTTTTTGTTGAATAGCAAATGAATTACAACTCAAGTTAGGTCAAGCAAGGTTTGCATATTGACATAATGCTTAAACACTGTTAAAAATTTTTTTTATAGAATTTATACATTTGAGAGGGAAGATGCCTTTGCGTGCCTATGCAAAGGCATTTTCTCATAAGAGTAGAATACGAGGAGTGGCTACATAGTATGAAGTTGAAGGCAAAGTTTTTAGTTTTGGTAATGATCACAAGTATCGTTTTATTGGTAGTTACAGGGATGGGCTATTTTTATGCAAAAAATGAGGTGACCGAAAACGTTACAAGTGAAATGATTTCGATTACTAATACCCATGCAAAACAATTAGATGGCTGGCTGTTAACGAAAGCCCAGACGGCTATAGTAACAAGTCAAACCATTCAAAGTGTATTAGGTGATAATGAGATATCTGCTTCTTTTTTGCAGCATTATAAAGCAGACCCAGCATTGTTGGAGTTGTATACGGGGTTAGAAGATGGCAAGATGCTTTTAGGTTCCGGTTCGGCTCTGCCGGCAAATTTTGATCCGCGTCAGCGAGGCTGGTATCAGCAAAGTAAGGCGAAGAATGCATTAATCTTTACAGATGCCTATATTGATGTATCAACTAAAAAATATGTTGTTTCAGCGGCTGTCCCCCTCAAAGGAACAAGCGGTAATATTCGAGGGGTGGTTGGGATCGATATAGAATTAGGTCTTTTAAGTCAGATTGTTAAAGAGATTAATGTAAAGGGTAAAGGTTATGGTTTTATCGTTGACCAGCAAGGAGTTATTTTGGCACATCCAGATGCCGCGCAGGTTTCAACAAATATTAATAATAATCCTGCCATCAGTAATTTTTCTAAAGAGATGTTAGCACAAGATCAAGGGATGAAAACCTTTGATGAAGATGGCGTAACTAAGATGATGATTTATACTAAAATTCCTTCAACAGGATGGTTGTTAGGAATTACCGTCGATAAAAAAGAGGTATACGGTCAAGTTGCTGACTTAGGATATCAATTCGGTTTCATTGCCTTATTAGGTATTCTGATTTCCGTTGCCATGAGCTGGGTTTTAGTTAAGAGAATAACAGATAGCGTTGTCATGTTAACAAAACAGGCTCAGTTATTAGCCAAGGGCAATCTTACAGGAGACATTACTTCGATTCAGTCAAGTGATGAGATAGGAGAGCTTTCATTGTCTTTTGCAACTATGGCAAACAACGTAAAGGATGTAATCAAAGATATTACACAAACAGCGGAGCAGGTTGCAGCGTCTTCAGAAGAACTCACAGCCAGTGCAGAGCAGTCGGCTTATGCATCGAGTCAGGTCGCTAGCTCTGTTTCAGAAGTGGCTGACGGCACGCAGCAACAGTCTCAGGCAGTGGATGATACTTCTGCTGCTGTGGAAGAAATGGTAAACAGCATTCAGCGTGTGATAGATCACGCAGCGACTGTAGTAGCCACTTCAGATCAGGCGGCTAGTGCTGCAGATGAGGGTGCTAAAGCGGTTGGCAGTGCTGTGCAACAAATGAATATTATTGAACAGACCGTATCCACATCGGCGCAAGTAGTTGCCAAGTTAGGGGAGAGATCTAAGGAAATTGGACAAATTGTCGATGCTATCTCAGGAATTGCAGGACAAACAAATTTACTAGCCTTAAATGCTGCGATTGAGGCTGCAAGAGCTGGTGAACAAGGACGAGGCTTTGCAGTTGTTGCAGAAGAAGTGCGGAAATTAGCAGAGCAATCTCAAGAAGCAGCGAAGAAAATTGCTGAGATGATTAATGAGGTACAGGATGATACCAATAAAGCAGTAGCTGCCATGAATAATGGTACAAGGGAAGTATCTATTGGCGGGGAAATTGTGAACCTAGCAGGCCAATCCTTTAGTCAAATTCAGTTGCTAGTGGAAAAAGTGTCAAGTCAGGCTCATGAAATTGCTAGTTCCATTCAACAAATGAATGCTGGAAATGAAAAAATCATTGCTGCAGTACAGGTTATTACAACGATAACGAAAACTACTTCTGCTGAGACGCAGAGTATATCTGCTGCGACAGAAGAACAAGCCGCATCCATGCAAGAAATTGCCTCATCTAGTCATGCGTTATCCAATATGGCAGAAGATTTACAAAGAACAATTAGAAAGTTTTCCATCTAAAGGTATTTAGTTCTACACAATTGCCCCTCGTGCCGTTATGGTCGGGGGGCAATTGTGTTAAATACCATAGATATAAAAAAGACATCAGCCATTCTTCATAGAAAATCATTGCAGTATGATGAAAGAATCGTGTACAATATGGAATCGAGATCAGAATTTCAATTCTAAATACAGAGTGGTTTAAAATAGATTGCAGGGAGAATAGCATGAAATTATTTATTGCAGAGAAACCCAGTATGGCAGCAGAACTTGCGAAATGCCTACCAGGCCCCCTCATACGCAAAGATGGATATATTGAAACTGGTGCTGGAGTCGTAACTTGGGTGTTTGGTCATATCTTGAGGCAAGCTGAACCTGGCGAATATGATGAAAAATATAAAAAATGGCGAGCTGGAGATTTGCCCATTATCCCTAAAGAATGGAAATTGTTAGTAGCAGATTCTTGCATGAAGCAATTTAATATTATTAAAACACTCATTGGTAAAGCGGCTGAAATCATTCATGCAGGTGACCCGGATAGAGAGGGGCAATTACTTGTAGATGAAGTATTAAGCTATACCAATAATAAAAAGCCTGTTATGCGTATTTTAGTGAATGCATTAGATGAGAAAAGCATAAAGAAGGCTCTTGCCGATCTACGGAATAACCAGGATTTTTATAATTTGAATCAATCGGCTTTAGCGCGCTCGCGTGCAGACTGGCTTGTTGGTATGAATCTTTCCAGGGCTTTTACTTTAGCCGCTCAAAGTGCTGGTCATGATATTACATTGCCTATTGGTCGAGTTAAAACTCCCACCCTTGCTCTTGTTGTGCGAAGAGAACGAGAAATAAGAGATTTTAAAAATGCAGATTATTTTCTGATAAAAGCAGATATAGAGCATGAGAATGGACCTTTTAAAGCAATGTGGAAGCCAAAAGAAGAACAACTGGGACGAGATACGGAAGGGCGCCTAATTGACCCTGCTATTGCAAAAGCACTAATTGAGAAGCTGGAAAGTACGAAAGAGGCAGCTACTATCCTATCTTGTGATACAAATGAGAGAAGAGAGCCACAGCGCCTGCCTTTTTCTTTATCTGCTCTACAGGTTATGGCTGGGAAAAAATTCGGATATGATCCCCAGGCTGTTTTAACTGGTGCTCAGGCCTTATATGAAAAGAAACTCACTTCCTATCCCCGTTCAGATTGTGATTTTTTGCCTGAGTCACAAAAAGGGGATGCCGCTGTAATTCTTGCAAATTTGGGTAGCTGCCATCAGAAAGAATTAGCAGTATGGTCAAGTAAGGCTGATACTACAATAAAAAGTCGTGCTTGGAATGATAAAAAAATTACAGCCCATCACGCGATCATTCCAACAGAGGTACCTTGTAAAATCAATACATTACCAGAGATAGAAAGAAATTTATATTTTTTAATTGCTCAAGCCTACGTAGCACAGTTTTATCCTGTTCATGTTTACAATCAGACGAGAGCGGAGCTAGAGCATGCTGGAGAAGAGTTTATAGCAAATGGTAGGGTAATAGTGACAATTGGCTGGAAAGAACTTTATGGTGGTGAAAGTAAAGAGGAAGAGGATGAAGATAGTAAAACTCTGCCGAATATGAAAAAGGATGATAAAGCTGAGTTTGTTGGTGCCACTCTGGAAAAAAAGACAACAAAGCCGCCAGTGCGCTTTACATCTAGTACGTTGCTGCAAGCTATGAAGGAAATTCATAAATATGTTAAGAATCCAGAATTAAAAAAGCACCTCAAAGATGTTTCTGGCATTGGGACAGAAGCTACTCGGGCTTCTATTATAAAAGAGCTGACAGTGAGGGCTTTTTTAGAGGAAAAGAAAAAATATTTATATCCTACGGATTCTGCATATCTTCTTATTGATGCATTGCCAGAAGAATTAACATATCCTGATTCTACAGCCATATGGGAGATTATCTTTAATCGTATGGTAGAGGGGACGGCGCAGTTGAATAGTTTTATTGATCAGCAGACTCAGTTTATTACGGCCTTATGCTTGAAAGCCAAAGAAGTACACATTGAGAATAAGGATGCCACTGTTAAACGATGTCCGAAATGCAAACAAGGTATATTGAAATTGCGCAATGGCAAGAATGGAGCTTTTTGGGGGTGCTCTCGCTTTCCAGAATGTCGAGGTTCTTGCAACGATAAAGATGGACAGCCCCAATTATAGAGAAGACTAAGATTTAGATGGAGCGAAAGCCCCATCTGAATCTTAGTTGCACTTATCTGCCAGGTTAGCCGCTCTTAGTTCTCTTTTGTAAAAGGTGAGGGACCTTAGAGCGGTTTAATCTAAAATAAAAGGTTTTTACATGAACTCTACTATTTTTGACACTAATATGGTATTATTTTCTTATGAGTTCTGATGGGTTTAGGAGATAACATATGAGCTGGTTTCCTAAAAATTTTATAGTACTAAATGATATCCTTCTTGAGCTTGAGTATATGCCAGTCTGCTGCTCAAGCTGCACCTTTGCAAAATGGTGAATTAGATAGAAAATAAATTGCTATTGAACCTTAGTCATACTTATCCATCCTACTTGGTCATCGCATTAACAGTCTTTGATTTGTTTTAAAAAATCTTTTGGCGGAATCTGTAATGTAGCTATATAGGGAGGTACGTGAATGCTAAAAGCAAGAGTATTATTGGTTGACGACGATGGTATAGCCCTATTGGTGCACAATAAAATGTTAGAAAATCATGCGGAAATCGTTACCGCGACAAATGCTAACGAAGCATTGGAAATTATAAAAAATGATAAGTCTTTTGCTGTAATTGTATCTGATCAATATATGCCTGAAATGAATGGTGCTGAATTGTTGAAAATCGTAGGTACTATTGCACCGAGTATGGTTCGTATCATGATTACTGGTTTTGCAGATTTAGATGTTGCTATGCAGGCAGTGAACTTGGGTAATGTATTTCGCTTTTTAGTGAAACCTTGCTGCAAAGAGAATTTAGTGTTGGCAGTTGTTGATGGAATTAATAAATATCAACAAAATGTGGGGGGGATATCACTCAAGACCCCGCTAAAACAATTGACTGAGCAATTGACAGAAAGAGAAAGAGAAGTTCTCCGTTTACTAGGTAATGGCCTTACTAGTGGAGAGATCTCTTTGGAGATGGGAATAACGATAGGTACGGTTAAGACACATGTACATCATATTTTTGGCAAGTTAGAGGTCAATAATAGGATAAAGGCAGTAGCGCGAGCAAAAAGCCTTGGAATGATATAAAGGAAAAGTATGATGATGGAATATCTAGGGATATTCCTATTTTTATATTCATGTTGGAAAAGGTATTAATAAAAATGGTTTTAAATTCATTATTATTATTATTTTTAGAGTATATCTTTTGGCAGATGTGGCTTTGGGGTAAATCATCTATATTATGAATAAGGATTAAGTAGTATTTGAGAAGGTGATTTTATGGAACGTATGAGTATACAATTTATAATGTTATTAATAATATCAGGTATGTCATATTCTATTTCTTTTTATACTTGGCGGTACCGCTTTATATATGGATTGTGGCTCTTCTGGAGTGTGACTGTTATTGGTATGATATTACAATTTGTTGGGTACTTATTATACGCAGGTTTGGACATTGCTATAGCAAGCTCAGTTCTTCTATGTATTGTGATCAGTTTTATTGCTTTTAAATTTTTTGAAATTGTGCCAGCAGCAAAAAGCCTTGTATTTGAAAATATGGGTGAAGGTGTCGTAGTTCTTGATACAAAAAATAGGATATTGGATATAAATAGTCAACTGGAAAAAATTTTAGATGTTAAAAAGATGAATGTTGTGGGTGCTGCTGTAGAGAACGTGGCCTCCCAGTGGCTGCTCCAAGCTGTGCAGGAAGATGGAACTGTGAAGTATTCTACCATGCTACAGCATGGTGAAATATATTATGAAGTAAATTCAACTCCTCTGCAGCATAAAGGGAAACTTTTCGGTAGAGTAATTGTGCTATGTGATGTTACAAGCCGCATGCTGGCAGAACAGCGTCTTAATCAATTGTTGCAATCAGAAGAAAAATTGCTGCAGACAGAGGCTTTAGCTCATATGATGTTTAATCATCATCAAAATATGATGATGATTATTGAAAGCAAGACAGGACATATACTAGAAGCCAATGCAGCAGCCGAAAATTTTTACCAATCTTCTTTAACAGGACGTTTGATTCATGAACTAAATGAGGTTTCCTGTGAATTTCCGGAGCAAAAAATGGTACAATATGCAAAAGTTGGTGAGTACCAGTTTCTTACAAAAAAAAATTTAAATTCAGGTCAAGTAAAAGATCTGTCAGTGCATCTTACAACGAAGATTATTGGGGAAATGACATTATCCTTTTTGATTTTAGAAGATATTACAGAAAAATTGCAATTAGAAAAAGCTTTGCTTGAGGCTAAGGAAAAGGCAGAAAATGCGAATCAGGCAAAGGATAATTTTTTAGCAATTATAAGTCATGAACTTCGTACCCCCATGAATGGTATTTTAGGGATGGCAAAGTTAGTACTAGGAACAAAACTACAGCCAGATCAGCGGGAATGCTTGGAGTTGGTACAAGTTTCGGGGGAAAAATTATTAGTACTGCTAAATGATTTGCTGGATTTCTCTAAAGTAAGAGAGGGCAAATTGGAATTGGAAGTGATTTGTTTTTCATTGCGGGATGTGATGAATGAATTTTATCGAATTCTACTAATGAAAGCGCGAAAAAGAGGTCTAGAATGTACGATTCATATTGATTGTGATGTGCCAGAAAGACTATATGGTGATCCTCGGCGCTTACAACAAATTTTAATGAATTTGGCTGATAATGCGGTTAAATTTACTGAAAAAGGTTTGGTTTCCATTGCTGTTAGTATTAATCAGTATAAGGGTAATAAGGTAAATCTTTTATTTACTGTGGAAGATACGGGAATTGGTATTCCGCAAGAGAAAATTAATATCATTTTTGAAAAATTTACACAAGTAGATTCTTCGACAACCAGAAAATATGGTGGGACAGGCCTAGGACTTAGCATTGTAGCCCATTTGGTAGAACTCATGGGCGGCCGGGTATGGGTGAAGAGTAGTCTAGGAAGAGGTAGTTCCTTCTACTTTACAGTTGGATTTGAGGTTTCTGCTTTGGCTTCGAATAATAGTTCGTTAGAGATGATAGAACAACCCGTTAGTTCTAAGGATAGTGTTACAATCAGACCGCTGCGGATCTTATTAGTAGAGGATGAGTTTATCAATACGAAAGTAGCTGTTAAAATGTTGACGAATCAAGGACATAAGGTTACATTGGCGAGCAATGGGAGTAAAGCTATAGAATTATTTCGTAAAGAAAAGTTTGATATTATTTTTATGGATATACAGATGCCTGAAATGGATGGAGTGCAAGCCACGTTTGCTATTCGGGCTTTAGAAAAGGAATGGGGGAATACAATCCATATTCCTATAGTGGCTATGACTGCTTATGCTATGAAAGGTGATCGAGAACGTCTGATGTCCTTTGGGATGGATGAGTATGTTAGTAAACCCTTGGATTCAGAAGAGTTAAATGCCTTGTTAGCAACAATATTTTCTAAGGATTCTGCCTATGCAAGAGAGGAGAGAAAAACAAAGGAGAAGCATAAAGAAGTTATGGTTAGCGTTTACTTAGATCAACTCCTGAACGTATGTCAGGGCGATGTAGAAACAGTGAAAGATGTTATTAGTTGCTTCTTAGACAATGGTACTCAGTATATGCGAAATATTGAGCAGGCTGTAGAACAAAAAGATGCTAAGCACTTAAAGTTAAGTGCTCATCGCTTAAAAGGGGCTGCAACATACTTCGGCAACAAAATAGTGGTGGAATATGCTGCTCAACTGGAGGAAATGGGGAGTAGTAAACAACTTGTTGATGTCAATCACGTTTTTGCACAACTCAAAATAGCTATAGCAGAGCTTGAGGAAGGGTTGCAGCAGGCTTGGAGCGTTTTAGAGAATAAGAGATAATAAAAAATACACGGCAGATGCCGTGTATTTTTTAACTATCTTAAAAAGTATAAGTTAAAAGTGAATCTTGCTGTTTTTAGTGGTGAACTGAATCGCTTGAAAAAACTTTAAGAATTTCAAAGTTAAGTCTTTGTGTTTCTAAGATTGCAGTAATTTTCGCATCAATGCGATGCAGAGTCGTAACAACATCATCTTGCTGGTCTGCTGACAGCAGGTTGATGGTTTCATGTAATTTTTGTAATTCCCCTGAGGTTACTTTCTCTAGGCCATCAAGGCGATTGTTGATGCTTTCCATGGTTAATAATATTTTGTTTAATGTTTCTTCACTCATATATGATTCCCCTGTCTTTATCTATTCATTAGTAGATAATATATAATTTTTGTTCACTCATTATACAGTTTCCCTGTCTGGTGCGTCAAGAAGTGTTATAAAAGTAATACTATTTTATGACGTCCTTTGGATCAAGGATGGCAATAGGTCCTTCCTCACCGGTGCGAATTCGAACTGCATTTTCAATAGGATAAATAAAAATTTTTCCGTCGCCAATTTTGCCAGTGCAACAAACTTTCTTTACAGTAGATACTACTTTTTCTACAGGAACCTCGCAGACCACAATTTCTATCTTTATTCCAGCTAAAAGGTTGATATTATACTCTTTTCCTCTGTATATTTCAGTATGACCTTTTTGCAGTCCGCAACCAAAGACCTGGCTTACAGTCATACCCGTGACTCCGATTGCATTTAGTGCTTCTTTTAATTCTTCGAGTTTACCGGGGCGGGTGATGATATCGATCTTTGTCATTATCGGCATAGTATATTACCTACCTTTCACAAATGTTTGAGAGGTTTTTAATAAAAAATGTTATTTATAATGGTAATTGGCTATTGAATATTATATTCCTTCTGGGAGCAGTTAAGAATGTATGTAGAAATATTATAGTTTAGAGTCGTCTCATTTCATGTCATATTCAATAGTAGTGTATAAAGTGGTAACTATCATGGCAAGATTTTAAGGGAGAGTAATAGAAGGCACTTAGGCTGTAGTTCTGACAGAATGGATGATAGATAAAAAGAACCTGACAGTGTGAACTGTCAGGTTTAAGAAGGAGGAATGGTTAATGTAGTAAAATACTCTAAGTGAAGATTTAGGATTGATTATCTTGTGGATCGATGATTGCAATGTCGCCTTCTTCGCCAGTACGAATGCGGACGGCATTCTCTATAGGGTAAATAAATATTTTTCCATCGCCAATTTTACCTGTGCGACATACCTTCTTGATTGTTTCAACTACTGTTGTTACAGGAACTTCACATACTACGATTTCTACTTTTATCCCAGCTAAGAGATTGATGTTATATTCTTTGCCACGGTATACCTCTGTATGGCCCTTTTGGAGGCCACAGCCGAATACTTGGCTAACAGTCATACCTGTTACGCCAATATCAGCTAAAGCTACTTTTAACTCTTCTAATTTACCAGGGCGAGTCACTACATCAATTTTGGTTATCTTTTGCATGACGTATTACCACCTTTCTGATTTAGTGAGATTTGGAATGTGATGCTTGTAGGATTGGGCATGTAAGTGATTCTGGTTGACTAGCAGGGGAGAAGGACAGGGTAGAACCAGCCGTTAAATCTTGATAAGTATAACCACGTTCACCATGTTCCGCGATATCTAGACCAATATCCTCATGGCTTTCATCAGAACGTACTTGCATGAATACGCTAATTCCTTTCAAAATAAGAAAAGTCATTATAGCTGCAAATGCCCAAGTGACTGCAACTCCAATTAATTGAGTGAAGACAAGACTTGGATTACCATAGAAGAATCCATCGGCACCTGCAGGATTTACGGCTGTGGAGGCGAATAAGCCGGTGGCAATAGCGCCCCAAGTGCCGCCAATGCCATGAACGCCAAAAGCATCAAGAGCATCATCATAACCAAGTTTCGCTTTTACGATACTCACAGCAAAGAAACAGATAGAGCCGCCAGCTAAACCGATGATGACAGCAGGTAAAACGCTAACAAAGCCTGAGGCAGGAGTGATTGCAACAAGACCAGCAACACAGCCGCTTGCTGCTCCCAATATAGTAGGTTTTCCATGGTAAAGCCATTCTGTTAGAACCCAGGAGAGTGTGGCAGAGGCTGCTGCAACATGAGTTACTACAAAGGCACTGGCTGCCAGACCATTTGCTGATAGTGCACTGCCGGCATTGAAACCAAACCAGCCAAACCAGAGAAGAGAAGCACCGATCAGGGTCATTGGCAAATGATGTGGTAGCATGATTTCAGTTCCATATCCTTTACGTTTGCCGATAAATAAGGCAACAACCAATCCAGAAATACCTGAGGAAATATGAACGACAGTACCTCCGGCAAAATCTAATATACCCAGTTCGCGCATCCAGCCGCCTACGCCCCATACCCAATGAGCTAGAGGGTCGTAAACAAAAGTAGCCCAAATGAGAATAAATACGGTAAAAGCAGAGAATCTCATGCGTTCAGCAAAAGAACCTGTAATCAAAGCTGCTGTAATAATAGCGAACATGCATTGGAAAATCATAAAAACCATATGGGGGATAGTGGCAGCATAATCTGCATTAGGCAGCTGCCCCACATCATTTAAGCCAAACCAGGCTAAGCTGCCGATAAAATGATTGATATCAGGACCAAAGGAGAGAGAATATCCCCAAAGTACCCATTGTACAGTAATAAGTCCGATGATAAAGAAGCTTTGCATAAGAGTGCTCAATACATTTTTCGTTCGAACCATACCACCGTAAAACAAGGCTAATCCAGGTGTCATAAGCATAACAAGGGCAGCGCTTAATAAAATAAAAGTAGTATCGCCTGTATCAATGGTAGCAACTTCAGCGGCGGCTTCCGTTGCTTCTGCAAAGGCTGTTCCAAGACTGAAGAGCATCATAAGGACAGAGGCGCTCATCATAGTAAATAGTTTTTTCATGTTAAAATCCTCCCGTATTGTTTTTTTTAATGGATAAATGTATTATTTTATACCTCTTTAGGGAATAGAAAAGGCGCCTAAAGATAGTAATACCTTTAGGACGCCATTGTCCCTAATAGACAGAAAAAGCCTTCGCAAGTAGTATGCGAAGGCGCCATTGCCTATTTTCGTATAAAATTTATAAATGGATTATACCAATTTTTCTTAGCTGTGTCAATAAAAAATATAGTTAAATAGAGGGTAAAATAAAAAAGAAAAATCCGAACAATAAATCGATTTTGCTATATAAAATTCGGTAAAAATAGTATATAATGATTTCTGGATTCGTCATAGATAGCTAAATACAATAATAACGAGGAGCAAAGTAATGAACAACAAATATGATGTAGCGATAATTGGTGGTGGCCCTTCAGCGATTTTTGCGGCTTATGAACTCGTCTCTAGTAACCCAACGATCTCCGTAGTTATGATTGAAGAAGGCCATGATATTTATCACAGAACATGTCCTATAGCAGAGAAGAAAGTAACTCATTGTATCAATTGCAAGCCTTGTAGCATTATGCGGGGCTTTGGCGGGGCAGGAGCTTTTTCCGATGGTAAATATAATTTTACCAGCGAATTTGGGGGCTGGCTAAATGAGTATCTTACAGATTCCCAGGTAGAAGAGTTAATTGATTATGTAGATTCGATCAATATAAAATATGGTGCACCTAAGGAATTTTTCACCACAAAAAATAGCAGCATTAGGAAGAGTGCAATTGCACATGACTTACATCTTTTGCAAGCGAAAGTTCGCCATTTAGGCACGGAAAATAACTTGCACATATTAAAATGCATATATGAATTCTTAAAAGATAAAATTACTATATTGTTTAATAAACATGTGGAAGAGTTTGAAAAGCAAGGAGACAACTTTGTCGTAAAGATGCAAAATAGCAAGGAAGAGATTCTTTGTGAGTATTTGATAGCAGCCCCTGGTCGTGCTGGATCAGAGTGGTTTTCAGATAAGTGCAAAAAAATGGGGCTTACTATTTCTAGTAATCAAGTCGACGTAGGAGTACGCGTTGAAATACCTGCAGAAGTGTTTCAGCATATTACAGATGAAGTATATGAAGCTAAGTTAGTATATCGGACTAAACGATATGGCGACTTAGTACGTACATTTTGTATGAATCCCAAAGGATATGTTGTGGCAGAAAATACAGATGGTATTATTACTGTAAACGGGCATAGTTATCGTGATGAAAAACTTCATAGTAAAAATACTAACTTTGCTTTATTGGTTAGTAATCGCTTTACAGAGCCATTTAATGAACCGCAACAATATGGTAAACGAATTGCTTCTTTTTCGAATATGTTAGGCGGGGGAGTGTTAGTTCAGCGATTTGGAGATTTGACAAAAGGTCGCAGAACCAATGAACATCGTTTGGCCCAGAGCTTTACCAAGCCAACGCTTGCAGCTACACCGGGAGATTTAAGCTTAGTTCTGCCAAAACGTCATTTGGATAACTTAATTGAAATGATTTATGCTTTAGACAAAATCGCTCCTGGTATGGCTAATGATGATACGTTGCTATACGGTGTAGAAGTGAAATTTTATAGTTCTCGCTTAAAACTTACTGAGCAGTTAGAAACTGAAATTCCCAATATGTTTGGTATTGGGGATGGAGCAGGTGTAACTCGAGGATTATCTCAAGCTAGCGCCAGTGGTATACATGTGGGCAGAGTAATTCAAAAGAGGATACAAAAGAACGATAAATAAAAATAAATAGGGGAATTTCTTAGAAACCTAAGAAATTCCCTCTTGTATTGTTGATGGAAAATGAATAACAAGTATACACTTGTTATGTGAAAAAATAGACAGAATTCATTGAAAAAAACTATAGGGATGATAGTATTTTGTTATGGAGATAAAGAGAGAAAAAAGGCGATTTATGAAGCTATAACAAGTAAAAATAGATAAGACGGCCTGTCAGTACTAGTGAATGTTGCTTATGAATATGTTATTGTATAGTGGAGAGAAGGGAAGAGATGGAGGGTCAGAAGAAAATGCAAAATGAAGCAGTGGTAAAACCACCTCATGTTGTAATTGTTGGTGCTGGTTTTGGAGGAATTCGAACAGCTCGAGCGTTAGCAAAACATGAGGTGAAGATTACCCTTATCGATAAGTATAACTATCACTTATTTCAGCCTTTGTTATATCAAGTAGCTACGGCTGGCTTGTCAGTTGATGATATTGCGTACCCTGTTCGTGCTATATTTAGAGATCAGAAAAATGTAGATTTTCGATTAGCAGAAGTAGGGGATGTGGATTTTGAGAATAAAGTGGTTACTATGAATACTGGCCAGATTGGTTATGACTATTTGGTTATAGCGGCAGGCGGCATGACAAATTATTTTGGTATGGAATCTATGGAGAAAAATGGTTTCGGCATGAAGACCTTGGATGAATCTGTTATGATTCGGAATCATGTCCTGCGTATGTTTGAATTAGCGGCCCATGAAAAGGACGCTGATAAGCGTCGGGCGTTATTAACATTTGTAATTGTTGGCGGCGGCCCCACAGGGGTAGAATCAGCGGGCGCTTTATCAGAACTGATTTATCATGTTATGGTGAAAGAATATCATAATCTGAACTTCAAGGAAGTACGTATCATGTTAGTAGAGGCTTCTGACAAATTGTTAGCCTCGATGCCAGAAGAGTTACGTGATGCTACCGTAGAAACCTTAATCCGCAAACACGTAGAAGTACGTATGTGCGTACAGGTCACAGACTATGATGGAGAAAAGATGAGCCTAAAGGGCGGCGAAGTCATTCCAACTTACACGGTAGTTTGGGCAGCAGGGGTAAAAGCCAACTCCTTAATGGATACCTTAAATGTAGAGCAGGCTAGTATGAGGCGAGCGGTCGTAAATGAGTTTTTACAGTTGCCGACACGTGCTGAGGTGTTTGTTATTGGCGATGCTGCTCAATTTATACAAGGGGAAAGACCTTTGCCTATGGTAGCACCTGTGGCTATGCAGCAAGCTGATATCACGGCAAAAAACATATGTAGTTTGATTCGTGGGAAAGAACTTAAAAAATTCGTATACAAAGATGTAGGTAATATGGCAACCATTGGTCGTAATGAAGCTGTTGTGCATATGGGTAAATTTAAAACCCATGGTTTTATAGCTTGGGCCATCTGGTCTTTTGTGCATATTTTACGTCTCATTGATTTCCGTAACCGGGCCGTTGTATTTGTAAAATGGATGTGGGATTATCTCGTATATGAAAGAGTAGTGCGTATTATTACTCGTCAACGGCAATAAGAAAATAGCAGCAAACATAAAAAATGTTTGCTGCTATTTTTTGCTTTACCATCATACATAGACTATCCTTATGCCTTAAGTGCGATCCTATACCATTTCCAGTGATTGCCCATTCCCTTCTGATTATCGTTCAATTTATTCCATTGATCCATTTTTACTTTCTTCATGGCAATACTTAAGGTATGTTATAAGTGGAATAAATCTTATGAATATTAAGAAATAGGAGGAAGTTATTGTGAATGGTATTTATCTTGTTATTATTGCCGCACTATGGTTAACGCTTGCTTATCGCATTTATGGTTCTTTTATAGCTGCCAAAGTGCTTACTCTGGACGCAGATCGTGTTACGCCAGCAGTAAGTATGGATGATGGTCGGGATTACGTTCCGACAAACAAATGGGTTACCTTTGGTCATCATTTTGCTGCTATAGCAGGTGCTGGCCCATTGGTAGGCCCAGTAATTGCTGCACAGTTCGGTTATTTACCAGGAACATTGTGGCTGTTGATTGGTGCGGTTTTTGCCGGTGCTGTCCACGATATGGTCATCCTGTTCGCCTCAGTTCGCCACAATGGTTTATCCGTGGCACAAATCGCAAAAAAAGAAGTAAGCAATATATCTGGTTTTTGTACTTCCATTGCAGTATTATTTTTGCTGGTGATCACTCTTGCTGGTATGGCAGTAGTAGTAGCTAACGCATTATACAACAGTCCTTGGGGTACATTTACCGTTGCTGCCACTATTCCAATTGCCGTTTTTATTGGAATTTACCTGCGCTTTTTGCGTCCTGGAAAAATTCAGGAAGCTTCTGTCATTGGTGTATTGTTGGTTCTGGCTGCTGTTTTTGCCGGTCCGTGGATACAACATTCCGCATGGGCACCCTATTTTACCTTTGACATCAGACAATTATCTATTATGCTGGCTATTTATGGCTTTTGTGCCGCTGCGTTGCCAGTATGGCTATTGTTAGCACCTCGAGATTATCTAAGTACCTATATGAAAATCGGTACGATTGCTGCGCTGACAATTGGTATTATTGTAGTTAGACCAGAAATCCAAATGCCTGCATTCAGTCAATTCGTGAATGGCGGTGGACCTGTTATTGGCGGTCCAGCTTGGCCCTTCGTATTTATTACTATAGCCTGTGGTGCTTTATCAGGGTTTCACTCCTTGATTAGTACTGGTACGACCCCTAAGATGCTGACAAATGAAAGAGAAATTCTTCCTATTGGTTATGGCGCTATGCTAGTGGAAAGCTTTGTTGCCGTGATGGCAATGATTGCTGCTACCAGCTTAAACCCAGCTGACTATTTTGCTATCAACGCTACTCCAGCAGCATTTGCCAAATTGGGATTAGTAGTTGACCAATTACCCCACCTATCCGAAATGGTCGGTGAAAATATAACAGGCCGTCCTGGTGGTGCCGTTTCTTTGGCTGTCGGCATGGCTCATATTTTCTCCAAAATACCGGGAATGGAAGCACTAATGTCCTTTTGGTACCACTTTTGCATCATGTTTGAAGCCTTGTTTATTCTGACATTGATCGATGCTGGTACTCGCGTTGGTCGGTATCTTCTACAGGAAATGGGCGGTACAATCTATAAACCACTCAAAGATACTCACTGGTGGCCTGGTATCATTTTCACGAGTGCTTTGATTTGCTTTGCTTGGGGCTACCTAGTACTGCAAGGTAATATCTCTACCATTTGGCCCTTATTTGGTGTTTCAAACCAATTATTAGGTACCTTGACGTTAGCAGTAGGTACTACAATGCTCTTCCGTATGGGACGAGGACGTTATGCCTGGATTACGATCATTCCTATGACCTTTTTGGCAACGGTTACATTTACCGCAGATTATATGAACATTTTCAATACGTATTTACCAGCGAAAAATTATCTTTTAGTTGGTGTAAGTAGTGTCATGTTTATATTGGTAGTAGTCGTTCTTGTGGACTCTGTCATTCGTTGGGTGCATCTATCACGGACAATTCCACCTGACTATGGTGATTCCACTAAGCCTAAGACAGTCGTCAATTAGAGGTAATTTAGCAATTTTAAAAATAAGCTCCGCTAAGGTCGGAGCTTATTTTTTTCTGTATTGTGACCATAATTGCATAGAAGATGTGATTTATATATAATAAAAACCGTATGAGTAGGTTCTTTGGGGGGAATATGTAATATGATAGATATGCCAGTTGTTATTTCAAGTAATATAATAGAAAATGTGAGGGGATGGAGCACAGAGCTAAAGATACCTGATTTATCACATGTTATTGCTGTTTTAAAGGAAACTTGGAATTTACAGACCTTTAAAAATTTAGAACAAGGAAAGGTAGCTCTTTCCGATGATGTTATTAATGAATCGTTAGCTTCTGCTATAGAGGATAGTGAAGAAATAAAGGAATTATCCATTACATCCTTAGACGATCACAAATTGAAAATTACGGCGTTAACAAAGAAAACCGGACCTATGGTTTTTCTATGTCGCGTAGAGCAATTTGAACATAATAAAGATTATTCCATTATGAAGTTAAAAGTGCTAGATAAAAAATTGCCTAATAAGCCTATCGTATCATGGATTTTTTCCAAGGTCAGTTTGGCCATGGTTACCAAGATGGTAGGCAATGTAGACCCAGGTCATGGCTTAGGGATAAAGATTGTAGGGAACGAGGTAACCATTGATTTTCATCAGGCTCTATATAATTCAAATATTGGAACCATTGATGTATTGGGTTATAAACCTTTGGATGCTGTGATCATAAAAGAAGCTAAGCCAGAAAAGGGATTGATCAATTTCACAACATCGATAGATTTGCCTGATTATATTAAAGATAGGATTAGAAATGTGCTATCATAGGATAACATATAATCTCTCAGGTAAAATACTGCTTCTCTAACACAAATAAGCTATACAATTGAGGTTTTTAGGTAGTCTAATGATATCAGTAGTTATTTGTCAGTATACCGATCCTGCTTATGGGATATACGGTTAAAATACAGACTGAAAAAGCGTTGCAGCAAGGAAAGCAGCTTTTCTGTAAGATGATGTGGCAGCTAGCAACGCATTAGAGAAAGATGGGCGGGAAGAATTTAAGAAAGTCGCTTACAGGCCTTTGTTGTAGGAGGATTTGGTATTGTGTATCTAGGTATGTACTTTTCATCATTTTTAAGAACATATTTTCAAATAAAAAAACAGGCTTTGTGAAAAGACAAAAGCCTGTTTTCTTTCATTGAATCGAAAAATCGGGGGTACACATTCGAGTGATCAAGAGAGTTTTATCTGCAGAAAGATCAATAAGTTTTTGATCTAATGTCCTAACAATAGGGTCATTGGAATTAGATGGTGGGAAGAAGATGATAGTTGCTTCTTGTCCATCACTTAACATTACATTGCTATTTAATAAAGAATCACGAACCTGCTTAGTAAACATTTGGCATATAGTAGGGTCAAGTTTACCAAACATATCTTTTGTTAATATATTAAGAGCTTTGAAAGGATTGCAGCAATCTTCACTATAGGAGTGGTAATGAAATACATCTGCAATTGCTATAATCTTGGCATAGGGATGAATTTTCCGATTGGAAATACCCATTGGGAAACCAGTGCCATCTAAGTATTCATGATGTTGTAAAACGCTTAAGGTTACTTCGTCAGAAATGCCTTTTACATTTCTAATAAGTTGGGCTCCATTGATAACATGAGTTTTTTCCGTAGTGGAACTATTTTCATGACTAACAACCATTTTCCCAATATCATGGAGTAGTCCGGCTAAAGTCACTGCTTTAAGCTCAGATTCATTGTAATTGAGCTGTTTACCTATTAGCCCGCAGATATATGCGACCATAGCAGTGTGACGTGCGATCGTACTAGCTAGCTGATAATCGCTAATTAACAAATAATCCATAAGGGCAGGTCCTGTTGTCAAAATAGAAGAATATATAGCAAAAGACGTGCTCTTAAGGGCTAAAACAGGCACTTTATTCTGGTTGCGAACAAATTCAAAGGAATTTGCTGTGGATGTCAAAATAGAATCATATTCCTTGAAAAATTGCAAGCATTCAGCAGAAACATCAAAAGTTGAAGACTGAAGTTGCACCTCTTTCTCCATAGGTTCATGGTCATCATCTGAATTAATATAGACATAGTTTACGTCCCACATACTTAATAAAGATATAGTTCGCTGGGTTAATACTCCCCCAGGATTTAACAGTGTTTTTCCGTTAGGAGTGATGACAGCATCACTTAGGACAAGTCCAGGGGTTAAATTTTTGACGTTGATCATTTTAGTAGCGATAAGAACCAACTCCTCAACTCTATATAATAAGAAAGATGTATCCAAATTGTAAGATATTCAAAGGAGAAACTAAGTATTATTAGTATTATTATACATGTTATGGTAATTTTATCAAATATTTTCAAAAAAATACAGGGTTTGTAGCTTTTAGGATTTATAGTTTCAGCTTTTTGCATATTACGTAATAGAGAGTTATAATGAGGCTAGAAGAGAATATAATATGTCAGTCGTGAAATATGGAGGAGAAAATATTGGTGTATTTTATTAAGTTTTTATATAGTACCTTCTTATTCCCCCCAGGGATTATTATAGTGGGACTGCTTTTTTTATGTGTTTATTTATATAAAAATCAACGTAATATGGTCAAAGTAGTAGGGATATTTACTTTGACATTTTATTTATGCACGATTTCTTTTGTAAGCGATCGATTAATTGGAAGTTTGGAAAAAAAATATGAGGTTCCAAAACCTGTTAGCGGAGATGTTATTATTATGTTGGGGGGCGGAGCAACGCTAGATACACCCAATGTTAACGGATTAGGTCATTTGTCAGGTTTTGCTGCCAATCGTCTTTTGACTTCTGCTCAGTTATATCAGCTCCTACATGTTCCTATTATTATATCTGGCGGAAAGGTCTTAGCAACTACAGGGTGTGAGGCTGAAATTGCTAAGGTAATATTAATAGGTTTAGGAGTTCCAGAAAATAAAATAATTATTGAGAATAAAAGTTTAAATACTACTGAGAATGCGATGTTTAGCAAAGAATTACTAAATAGAGATGGATTTAAACAGCCGATTCTGGTAACATCTGCTTTCCATATGGAACGATCCGTATTGCAATTTCAAAAAGTACAGGTAGCAGTCTTGCCTTATCCAACTGATTATCAGACCAATGTGGAACATAAATTTCAACCTCATCAGTTATGGCCTTCGGCAAATGCTTTATTAGATACCAGTTTGGCATTGAAGGAATATGTAGGCATTTTAGCAGTGAAATGGTATTGAGAAATGGAAATAAGCGGGTGTAAGTTTTAAACTTCTAAGTATAGACATTTCCTATATAAGACTGTTACAATATGCAGAGAACGTATATCAAAGTAAGATGCATTTTTTAGGGATTTTACTTATGAAAATATAAAGAAAAGATGTGAAGATATGATAGGTGTAAGCAAATTGCTTTGTGATACAGAAAATTTTGGAGACTCGCTGCGATATGCTTCGGGGGTTCAAGGACAACGTCATGGTGCTGCTCAGGGTATGGGGCCAGTGCTTTCTTGGAATATTACGAGAACCTGTAATTTAAAATGCGTACATTGTTATTCTGATTCAGATGGAAAAAAATATGATGGTGAGTTGACAACAACGGAAGCCAAAAAATTCATCGATGATTGTGCTGCTTTTAAGGTGCCAGTGTTGTTGTTATCAGGTGGAGAGCCTTTAATTCGTCCTGATGTGTTTGAGCTGGTCGAATACGCAAATAAATATGGCATACGCGCTACTTTTTCTACCAATGGCACATTGATTGACAAACAGTTAGCGAAAGATATCAAAGGGCTAAATGTAGGTTATGTTGGCATTAGTCTTGATGGACTGGGTGAGGCCAATGATAAATTCCGTGGCAAAGCAGGGGCTTTTGATAAGGCATTAGAAGGCATTCGAAACTGTCTAGATGTGGGACAACGGGTTGGATTGCGTTTTACCATTAATCGTTACAATTTTCATGATCTAGAGAATATTTTTCAACTAATTAAGGAAGAGAAAATTCCGAGGGTATGTTTTTATCACTTGGTGTATTCTGGTAGAGCTTCGCAAATGATGGAACATGATGTGACTCATGAGGAATCTCGTGCGGCTATGGACCTTATCATGGCTAAGGCCCAGGAATTAGATAAAACATGTGAGATTTTAACGGTTGATAATCATGCGGATATTGTATATTTGTATTTGCAGTCTCTTAAAAAAGATCCAGTGCGCGCAGAGAAGGTATGGAATCTGATGATGCGTAATGGCGGTAACCGTTCTGGTATTGCATTTGGTAATGTCGATCCTTTAGGTAATGTTCATTCCGATCAATTTACCCAAAATTATACATTCGGTAATGTACGTGACAGAGCGTTTGGTGATATTTGGACTGATGAAACAAACCCTATTCTTGCAGGGTTAAAAGATCGCAAAGGGTTGTTAAAAGGCCGTTGCGGTAAATGTAAATGGTTAAATGTTTGTAATGGAAATTTCCGTGCCCGCGCGGAAGCTGCCACAGGGAACTTCTGGGAATCAGATCCAGCCTGTTATTTAACAGATGAAGAGATCGGAATCGTAAAATAAATGGATGTAACTTGCTGTCGCCTTTTGGTGGCAGCTTTTTTATTTGTAATTCAGAAAAGTTTTTTCTATAGGTTCTCAATAATGCAAACGGTTCTTTGATATGAAAAAAAGTATGCATTTTTTAAGAAGATGATACAGAAACAATTTCTTAAATGGGATGTTTATCCAGTTGGCAGGAATATTAGGTAGAACCACAGAAATCCCTCTTCGGCGTATAGATAGTTTTAGTAGGGAGGAATTGACATGATTTCATTGCTTACCCAAAAGGATACAGCGAAGGTAATAAAATATTTAAAGAATGATAGTATAGCTGGAGCTTTTTTAATGGGGAATGTGTTGGAATTTGGCTTGGATAATTGTAAAGAGCAGAGACGATGTGGCGATTACTATGGCTATTTTTCAAAAGGTGATTTATTGGGGATACTGCCTTTTTATAATATGGGTAGTTGTATACCTCTATTTGTGGACGAGAGGGTTATTGAGCCTTTTGCTAATATCATGAAGCAGCGCCCCTTTGAAATTCTAATAGGCATGCAAAAATATGCCAAACCTCTATACGATGCAATTAGTGACGCAAAGAATACCGTAACTTATCAGGAAAGTAGTTATTTTGTAAATAATAATTTCTCTCCATTTGCCCTAAAAAATGTTACCTTTGCTAAGGCAGAAGAAATGGATAAAGATAGAGTAGTAATTTTTGTGAAAGACGCCTATTGGCAGGGATTTGGTCATAACTATAGTGTAGAAGAAATCCGAAAATTTTTGGAACAGCGTGCTAGAGAGGAAGAGTTCTTGTTTCTAGTGGCTGAAGATAAAATAGTCGCACAGGCTTATATTCAAGCCACTACAAAGGAAATCAATCAAATTGGCGGGGTATTTACTACAGCGGAAGAACGGGGGCAAGGATATTGTAAAGCGATTGTGTCTGAACTATGTCAAAATATCATAGCTAGAAATAAGATTCCCTCTCTGATTGTGCGTAAAGATAATTTATCCGCAATAAGGGCTTATGCTTCTCTGGGTTTTACGCATTTTGATGATTATTTGCTGATTAAGTTTAGGGTATAATTAAAAATTCTTTACTTTAGTAAAAAAACTTGGCTAAATAGCTTAGGGTTTTCTTGGTAATGCTTCTTTTTAATTCAATTAAGGGTTATTAAGAACATTTAACAAAGCTAGATAAAAAGGAGTTGGACATGTTATAGAGAACATTATATGGTAATATAATCCATATAATATATAAGAAGCGAGTCTAGAGACTTGTAAGATTCTAGCTTTTAGGAGGATGTTCATGCAAAAGGCAATCATAAGGCACGAGGAAGGACTAAGTACTGATTTTGCTGCCTTGGTTGTACAGAAAGCATATCAGCTACAGCGAAAATACAAAACAAATCTATTTATGCATTATAAACAGTACCCAGAGATATCTTGTACAAATTTTGGGCTGATTGTTGATGTAGATGTAAAAAAGGGAGAAGAATTATATATTTCCAGTAAAGATCAAGAGTCTATTGATGCGAGAGAAGAGATGGTTACATTTTTAGAAAGTGAAGGGGCTATTGATCTTTCTGGAGAAAAGGGTGTAGGGTTTTCAGGTAAGGTACTACATGAAAACGATAAATTGATGTTGGATATGTTACATGATGGTATTGCTATTCTAAATCGAGAGGGCCATATTACCTTTGTAAATACAATTTTTTCAGATCTTGTACAGCAGCCAGTTGAACATCTAATTGGAAAATATATAAATGATATTGTTCCTACTGTCTGGTCAAAGGGAGATTTGCAGAGGAAGAAAGAAATTGTAGGCAATATCACCTGTATCGATACTGTGAAACCCATAACGGTTCTAACCAAGTCAATCCTTGTTGATAACATGGTAGTAAGGTCTATTGTAGTAGTTAAGGATGAGCGAGAGGTAAATTGCCTAAAAGAAAAATTGGAAATACTGAAATTGAAAACTGATAATTTGCAAAACATGTTATCGAAAGAAAAGGAAGCCAGTTGGCATCCGCAAAAATGGGTAGGAGAATCCTTAGAAAAAAAATTCATTCGGACAATGAAGTATGGCTCTGCATTTGAAAAGTTTATTGGTATGAATGAAACGGTTTTAGATGCCATAGCATTAGCCGCTAAAGCCGCAAAGGTTCAATCTACAGTGTTGATTATTGGAAAAAGCGGAACAGGGAAAGAGGTAGTTGCTGAAGGAATCCATTTAGCAAGTCCCAGGGTAAAGGGGCCATTTATTAAGGTGAATTGTGCTGCCATTCCAGTGAACCTTTTAGAAAGTGAACTATTTGGACATGAAAAGGGCGCTTTCACCGGAGCAATGAAGAAGAAGCTAGGGAAATTTGAGTTAGCACATGAAGGAACTATTTTTCTGGATGAAATTGGCGAGATGGATCTTGGTATGCAAACAAAATTATTAAGAGTTCTTCAGACTAGTAATTTTGAGAGGGTTGGTGGTGAAGAAACAATTGCTGTTAATGTTAGGATTGTAGCTGCAACTAATCGGAATCTGGAAGTTATGGTGAAGGAGGGGCGCTTTCGAGAAGATCTTTATTATCGGCTGAATGTCATACCATTGTTTTTGCCGCCTTTAAAAGAGAGGAAAGATGATATTCCTTTATTGGTAGATTACTTCTTGAAGAAGTTTAATAAGGATTTTGGCAAGCAAATACAAGGAATTAAGAAATCTACGATGGATGCATTAATTGGTTATGATTGGCCAGGAAATGTCAGGGAATTGAAAAATATTATTGAAAGATTTGTTGCATTAGCAGATGGGGAATATATTGAATTAAGTGACTTACCTTTATCGATTCGTCAGAATACAAATGGAAGTTATGATAATAGCGTAGAATCAATATCTGCTTCCATCGTTCAAGGAGATGTATTCCTTTTAGAGGAGTATGAGAAACAAATAATAACGGCTGCCTTAGATAAATATGGGAGTTATACTGCAGCAGGTAAAGTCCTTGGAATAACACATAAAACTGTGGCAGCCAAGGCGCAGAAATATGGGATTGATAAAAAGATACATAATGGATAGTCAGAATCCCTCTAGCAAGTTATTGCTAGAGGGATTCTGGCTTTTAATATCTAAGGAGTATTTTCTAAGTTGCTACCATTCATTACGGAGGAAAATTCCCCGAGGCGGGTAATAATTCCCCGCTATATAGTTATGACGAATTAGGTTTATCCTACTTGGGGTTAATAAAGGCGCAAGAACACTGAATTATTATATAATTATTAAAATATATAAATTGGCATGAAATTTGCAATTAATAGTAGCAACTGCAAGTGATAAAGAAGACTTGATTCAGGTGAAATTTGACTCCTTTAAATCGTAGGTGCATTACTCATTCTCCAGACTTGGCCATCGGCTGAATCATCTTATGGAAAAGAAGAAGGAGGTGGATTCAGTGCAATATGTGGAGAAGACATAGGGCAGTAGAGAAGTCTAACGTATCTTTAAGGAGGAATTGAAATTATGTCAATCGTATTAGCTGAATTTATGGGTACGACAGTTCTTACTACCTTTGGGTGTGGGGTTTGCGCCAATGTCAATTTGAATCGATCGCGAGCAAATGTTAGCGTACTAGGCGGTGGCTGGATCACAATCACTGCAGGATGGGCATTTGCAGTTATGCTTGGAGCTTTTGTTAGTAATGCTCTTGGTGGTGCAGGGGAATTGAATCCAGCCCTTGTTTTATTTAAGATACTTGCAGGTGCCTATACGCTTCCCATAGCAATTCCGATTATGGTTGCTGAACTAGTTGGTGCGATGCTTGGTGCTGCTATGGTTTGGCTAGCTTATCTTCCTCACTGGGAAGTTACGGAAGATAAAGGTGCTATTTTGGGGACATTTGCTACTGGCGCAATGATTAAAAATGATATGGCAGCTTTTCTTTGTGAGGTTATAGCAACTACGTTTTTATTCATTTGTCTCACTGCTTTTGGCAGTAAACTAGTAACTGGTACTGGTATGGCACCAGGTTTTGGTAACTATCTAGCTGCTATGTGTATTTGGGCCTTAGGCTTAAGCTTAGGCGGGCCCAGTGGATATGCTCTGAATCCTGCTCGTGATCTTGGTCCTCGTATGATACATGCAATTTTACCAATTTCTACTAAAGGAAGTTCTGATTGGGGATATGTTTGGGTACCTATCCTTGGTCCATTCCTTGCAGCCTTTGTTGCATATGGAGTTTGTACGGCAACAGGGCTTTTATAATAGAAAACGTTAGCAACAACACAACAACCAAAAGGGCTAAGTCAGGAGACTTAGCCCACCTTTTTTGTATAAATATTATTTTTAGTGTTTGTTTCTAATGTTACTTTGATGTACTATAGTTATAGAATTTGCATAGAGGAGGAAATCTTTGTGGATATGAGAGAATTAAGAGAAACTGCAAGGAAAAAGATGGTTGGTAAGTGTCGAGTGTGTCCAGTTTGTAATGGACGGGCTTGTGCAGGAGAAGTTCCTGGTATGGGTGGTACAGGGACAGGTGAGGCCTTTACTGAAAATGTACGAGCTCTTGCAAGTCTAAAATTGAATATGCGAACCATACATGATGCATTGCAGCCTGATACGAGTGTGGAGATGTTTGGTAAGCAATTAAAAACTCCAATCATGGGAGCTCCTATTACAGGTGCGGTCATAAATGCTGGGGAGGCATTAAATGAATTAGATATGGTATCTGCTCTTGTGGAAGGCAGCCATCTGGCAGGAAGTATAGGATGGATTGGTGATCCGGCAAATCCGAGTATGTATGAAGATGGCTTAGAGTCCATTCGCCGAGCAGGTCAGGGCATTGCCATTATCAAGCCTCGTGTGGATAATAAGGAAATCATTGCACTTTTTAAATTAGCCGAAAAAGCAGGCGCCATAGCATTAGGAACGGACCTTGATGGGGCAGGTCTTATTACCATGGCCTTAAAAGGTCAACCTGTTGGGCCTAAAACCAAGGAACAGCTTACTGAATTGATACAGTCTACAGCACTACCCTTTATTGTAAAAGGTATTATGACTGTGGATGAGGCTATCAAATGTGTGGAAGTAGGGGCTAAGGCTATTGTAGTTTCCAATCATGGGGGCAGGGTACTCGATCATACTCCTGGAGTGGCAGATGTGTTACCGGAAATTTCTAGAGCTGTAAAAGGTAAAGTAACTATTTTGGCTGACGGTGGTATACGTTCAGGAGCCGATATATTGAAGCTGCTCGCCCTAGGGGCAGATGGTGTATTAATTGGTCGTCCATTGATTATGGGTGCTTATGGTGGCGGTACAGAGGGAGTTAAAACCATTATTGAGAAATACACTAGCGAACTTAAGGCTGCTATGATTCTAACAGGCTGTAAAAGTATCAAAGATATTAGTCCAGAAATCTTGTGGCATAGATAGAAAATTGAACTACAAAGACACGAAGAACACAAAGACTTTTCCTAAATGAAGGTCTATTGTGTTCTTCTTTGTGTGCCACGATAGTGGCATTGTATTTTTGTGGTTCACATCAAGGAAAAATATAAGTAAATGATATCACAGAAAAGTATAGTAGATCTTACAACCTTAAGAACTTTTGAGAAAATGATGGTTTGAATCTTTACATTTTCTTTATAGTTTTATTGTTTTTATTGACGGCATCTTTATCGCAAGTGGAGTTACAATAGACATGTAAGGAGTTTCGAGGTAGGAGGCTGGTACAGGTGATGGATTTATGGGTAGCAGGTTTAACATCGGTTGGTCTACTCGTTTATTTGATTTATGCATTATCGAAACCGGAGGAGTTTTAAAATGATTACAGATGTAAGCATGTTGGCAGTATTTTTGGTATTACTACTAGTGGTGGCTTGGCCCTTGGGAAGGTATTTAGCTAAAGTGTACTCGGGAGAAAAAACAATTTTTGATAAGGTGTTAAACCCGATAGCTAAGGTGATTTATCGCTTAGGTGGCGTGGATGATAAGCAGAAAATGAACTGGCGACAGTATGCTGGTGCATTAGTGGTATTCAATGTATTTGGTATGATCTTAGTATTTTTGATACAGGTCCTCCAAGATGTATTGCCTTGGAATCCAGCAAATTTACCGCCTGTAGCAGGAGATTTGGCATTTAATACTGCTGCTAGTTTTATGACAAATACAAATTGGCAGTCCTATAGTGGTGAATCTATGGTCAGCTATTTCACGCAGATGGCGGCTTTGACGGTGCAAAACTTCTTGTCGGCAGCTACAGGTATGGTAGTTGCGGTTGCGTTAATTCGTGGATTAGTACAAAAGAAGGTAACATCTCTAGGGAATTTTGGGGTTGACATGGTTCGTAGTGTACTGTGGATACTCTTACCACTCTCCATTATTGTCGGTATGATATTTGTACAGCAGGGCGTGATTCAAAATCTTTCACCCTACGGAACCGTGGATACTTTAGAGGGCGGTCAGCAGACGATTGCTATGGGACCCGTCGCATCCCAAGAGTCTATCAAACTTCTGGGAACTAACGGCGGCGGATTTTTTGGTGCCAATTCGGCACATCCTTTTGAAAACCCTACACCCGTTACTAATTTTTTAGAAACGTATTGTATTATTCTTATTCCCACAGCCATGATATTTATGTTTGGGAATATGGTGGGGGAAAGGCGGCAGGGTTATGCCATGCTTGTAGCTATGTTGCTTTTGTTTGCCATTGGCTTAAGTGCACTCTATATTAGTGAACAATATGGTAATCCTCAGTTATCGGCTTTAGGAGTAGGCACTCCAAGCAACATGGAAGGCAAGGAAGTCAGGTTTGGCATTGGAGGGACATCACTATTTGCTGGTGTCACGACAGCTGTTTCCTGTGGTGCGGTTAATGCCATGCATGACAGTCTAACACCCCTTGGCGGAATGATAACCATGCTACAAATAATGCTTGGAGAAGTCATTGTTGGTGGCGTTGGTGCTGGATTATACGGCATGATGATGTTTATTATACTAACAGTATTTATTGTTGGCTTGATGGTAGGGAGGACACCTGAGTACTTAGGTAAAAAAATTGAGGCTCGTGAAATGAAAATGGCTATGCTGGCAATTATCATTCCTGCGGTTACTGTTTTAATTGGTAGTGCAATTTCCATTGTTTCAACAACAGGAGTGGAGAGTATTTCAAATCCAGGACCTCATGGTTTGAGCCAAGTACTGTATGCCTATGCTTCAACAGCGGGTAATAATGGTAGTGCTTTCGCAGGTTTAGGTACGAATACTCTGTTTTATAATGTAATGCTTGGTCTTGCTATGATAATAGGACGGTTTGGAGTCATTCTGCCTGTGCTGGCGATTGCTGGTAGTCTAGCAGAAAAGAAAATTACACCTCCAGGGCCGGGAACCTTTGCTACAACTGGAGGATTGTTTGTAATATTGTTAGCAAGTGTTGTTTTACTGGTTGGTGCATTGACCTTTTTACCAGCACTGTCCTTGGGACCGGTTCTGGAACATTTGTTGATGCTTGAGGGGGCTGTTTTTTAAATAATTATGGTTGTGGTAATCAATAAATGTAGCGTGGTATCAAGGAGGAATAGGCTGTGAATACAAGCCGTAATAGTTTTAATAAAGAAATTTTATGGCAGGCTTGTCAGGATGCTGTCAAAAAAATGGATCCCCGGGTGCAAGTACGTAATCCGGTTATGTTTATAGTGGTAATCGGTTCACTTTTGACGACTTTGTTTTTAGTGAAGGATATCATACAACAAGAGAATGTGACTAATTTGTCATTTGCCCTGCAAGTCATCATATGGCTATGGTTTACTGTATTATTTGCTAATTTTGCAGAGGCATTAGCTGAAGGGCGAGGTAAGGCCCAGGCTCAGGCTTTGAGGAATACCCGTACGCAAACAGAAGCTAAAAAAATGGTAAATGGTAAACCACAAGTAGTTGCGGCTACGACACTTAGAAAAGGCGATGTTATGTTGGTAGAAGCTGGGGATATCATTGCTAGTGACGGCGAAGTGATTGAGGGCATGGCCAGTGTGGATGAAAGTGCGATAACTGGTGAATCTGCCCCAGTTATTCGTGAATCGGGTGGCGATAAAACTTCCGTTACCGGCGGAACGCGAGTATTGTCTGACTGGATTAAGGTTGAAGTGACTGCCGATCCGGGGGAGACATTCCTAGATAGAATGATTTCTTTGGTTGAGGGGGCTAAACGCCAGAAAACCCCTAATGAAATTGCCTTAACCATTTTGCTGGTTGGTTTGACAATTGTCTTCTTAGTAGCTGTAGTAACGCTGTATCCTTATGCTAGTTATTCAGAAGTCAGTATTTCCATTACTACGTTGGTGGCGCTGCTCGTTTGTCTGATTCCTACTACTATAGGTGGATTATTAAGTGCTATCGGTATTGCAGGTATGGACAGATTGCTAAAACGGAATGTGTTGGCTATGTCTGGCCGGGCGGTAGAAGCGGCTGGAGATGTGGATGTACTGCTCCTAGACAAGACTGGAACCATTACTTTGGGTAATCGTATGGCTACCGAGTTTATTCCGGCAACTGGTGTGAATGTTGAAGAATTGGCGAATGTAGCGCAAATGGCCTCATTGGCTGATGAAACGCCGGAAGGCCGAAGTATTGTAGTGTTGGCTAAACAAAAATATAATTTGCGTGAACGTGACTTAAGTAATTTAGGAGCCCAATTCGTACCTTTTAGTGCTCATACTCGCATGAGTGGTGTGAATTTAAAAGATAAGGTGATACGTAAAGGTTCGGTAGATGCGATTCAAAAATATATACGGGAACAGGGTAGTGAACTACCTGATAATGTGAAAGCGACTTGTGAAATGATTGCTAAAGGTGGGGGGACACCATTAGTTGTGGCTGAAGGCTCTAAGGTATTAGGAGCCATTCACCTGAAAGATGTAATTAAAGGCGGCATTAAAGAACGATTTAGAGAACTCAGACAAATGGGTATAAAAACGATCATGATTACAGGCGACAATCCACTGACTGCAGCTGCAATTGCTGCAGAAGCTGGTGTGGATGATTTTATGGCGGAGGCGACACCAGAAGGTAAGCTCGCTCTGATCCGCGAGTATCAGGAAAAGGGTATGCTGGTAGCAATGACTGGTGACGGTACCAATGATGCTCCGGCCTTGGCTCAGGCTGATGTGGGTGTGGCTATGAATAGTGGTACCCAGGCAGCAAAAGAAGCTGGTAATATGGTGGATCTTGATAGCAATCCTACTAAACTAATTGAAATAGTAGAAATTGGTAAGCAATTACTAATGACGAGAGGTTCGTTGACGACATTCAGTATTGCTAATGATGTTGCCAAATATTTTGCGATTATTCCGGCCCTCATCTCTGCTGCCTATCCTGCATTTAGTGTATTTAACATTATGAGGTTGGCCACCCCGGAAAGCGCTATTTTAAGCGCCGTAATTTTCAATGCTTTAATCATTATTGCCCTTGTTCCCTTAGCTCTACGTGGTGTGAAATATCAACCTATGGGCGCTGATGTGGTTTTGCGTCGCAACTTGTTTATTTATGGCTTTGGCGGTTTGGTGGCTCCTTTTATAGGGATTAAGCTGATTGATATGATACTGGTTGTCTTGCAGTTAGTATAAGGATGGAAAAAAATCGAACCGCAAGGACATAAGGGAGAGAAAGCTTATTCACCAAGGGAATGGACATCGGTATTGAAAGGAAGTTGACAAATGATGTGGAAACAAATAATAGGAGCCTTACGCTTGCTAATTGTATTGACGATTATTACTGGTGTAATGTATCCTTTAGCCATGACTGGGCTGGCACAGGCGATTTTTCCAAACCAGGCCAATGGCTCTCTGTTGTATGTAGATAATAAACCTGTTGGTTCTTTGTTATTGGGACAAAATTTTGCTGCTGAAAAGTATTTTCATGGACGCCCATCCTCAGCTGGAGCTGATGGTTATGATGCTGCGAGTTCATCAGGATCAAATTTGGGGCCAATAAATAAAAAATTAATGGATACAGTGAAAGATAACTTGGATAAAGTACGTACTGAAAATATGCTGCCTCAAGATGCAATCGTACCCGCGGATTTGGTATTAGCTTCTTCCAGCGGCCTTGATCCTGATATTTCCCCTCAAGCGGCCTATTTGCAGGTTGAGCGTATTGCTAGAGAGCGGAGCTTACCAGAGAGTGAAGTCAGAAGGCTTGTTGCTAGCCAAGAACAGACAAAAACATTAGGTATTCTGGGCGCACCGCGAGTCAATGTACTGTTATTAAATATGGCATTAGATCAAATGGGAAGTAAGTAAAAACGAAAGTAGGCTGATAATGCCGCTGTTGCGGGACGCGAAGGAGTTATATTCTTCGTGTCTTTGTGTTTCAAATATTTTTAGAGTATATAAATAATGGAGGCAATGATATGCCTGATGAGTGCAAGGGGAAAAAACGTCCTGATCCTGATATGCTGTTGAACAAATTGAATAAGGAGGCCCGAGGTATATTAACTGTATTTTTAGGAGCGGCTGCTGGTGTGGGTAAAACATATACCATGTTAGAATCAGCCCATGACCTATTCACTGATGGTGTGGATGTTATCATTGGCTGGGTAGAAACCCATAAGCGTCAGGAAACGGAAAAAATGGTGGAAGGGCTGCCAAAGATGCCAGTCAAAGATATTGAGTATCGCGGTAAGCTCTTACATGAAATGGATATTGATGCTATTTTAGACCGAAAGCCGAAGGTGGTGCTTGTAGATGAGTTGGCCCATACTAATGTGCCGGGATCTCGCCATGTTCGCAGGTTCCAAGACGTAGAGGAAATATTAAATGCCGGTATTGATGTATATACAACGCTGAATATCCAGCATATTGAAAGCTTGAATGATATTGTAGCCCAAATTACCGGTGTGACTGTAAGAGAGACGGTGCCTGACAGTATTGTGGAACAGGCTGATCAGGTCCAACTTATCGATATTCCGCCTAATGAGTTGATAAAGCGGTTGAAGGAAGGCAAAATATATATGCCTCGGCAAGCTGAATTGGCGCTGAATAAATTTTTCCGCCCAGGTAATATTAATGCTCTGCGTGAATTATCCCTTAGATTTACGGCTAATCGGGTGGATAAAGAATTGCATAACTATATGCAAGAACATGATATTCCAGGACCGTGGCCAGCTGGTGAGAGGGTCATGGTATGCGTGAGTGCTAGTCCTTTTTCAGCTCAACTTATAAGGGCAGCGCGGCGGTTGGCCCGAGGCTTACAAGCAGAACTGCTGGCGGTCCATATTGATACTCCCCGGCGGTTAGAACTGAGTGAAAAGGAACGGGATCGCATCTTTCGCAATATGCGTTTGGCTGAGGAACTAGGAGCTAAAACATTAAGTGTGGCAGGCAATGATCTGTCTGAAGAAATTCTGACTGTTGCCAAGGAGCAAAATGTTACTCATTTGGTAGTCGGTAAACCATTGCAAGGGCGCATTCGGGAGTGGCTGAGCGGTGGTGCGTTGGTAGATAAACTCATTCGTTATAGCTGTGGTATCAATATCCATGTCATTCAGGGGAAGACAGAAATAAAGGTTGAACCTAAAGTGAAAACCTTGCCAGCTACTGTGGCAATACCTTGGCGTCATTATATTTATGGAATACTGTTGATTTCATTGATTACAGCTGGTAATTGGTGGTGGCGTGACTATGTTGAGCCTGTGCATATTATTATGCTGTATTTGTTGCCTGTACTCTTAACTGCAGTATGGTGGGGTAAAGGACCTTCCTATGTAACGGCAATATATAGTGTATTGCTCTTTGATTTTATGTTTATTCCACCCATATTAAGTTTTAATGTATCCGATCTTCGCTACATATGGAGTTTACCGCTATTTCTTTTGGTCGCCTTTATTATTGGCGGACAGACTGAACGGCTGCGACTAGAGGCCAAGTTAGCTAGACAACGGGAAAAATCTACGCGAGCATTATATGCTTTTAGCCGCGAGATTGCAGCAGTAGTTAATATTAATGTTATTGTGCGCCATTTAGTTGATCAATCTTCGCAAACCTTAGAGCGACCTGTAGCTGTATTTTTGCCTCAAAAAAATGATAAGCTGATTCTCGCTGCCGAAGCAGGGGCAACGCAAGCAGGCATTGATACCAGTGAGTTGGCGGTAGCAATTTGGGCATATGAGCATGGTGAAATTGCCGGACGTTGCACTGAAACACTACCAGGTGCAAAATATATGTATTTGCCATTGACAACAAGCGGTAATACAGTCGGTGTCTTTGGTATTCATATTCAGGAGAAAATGCTCACACCTGCCCAGAGGCGATTAATTGAATCATGGGCAGGGCTAGCAGCGATTGCTGTTGAAAGGGTTAATCTAGCTGAACAGGCAGGGAAAGCAGCATTACTACTAGCCTCTGATCAATTGAGTACTGCTCTATTTAATTCTATTTCTCATGAACTGCGAACTCCTCTGGCATCCATTATTGGTGCTATTTCTGGCCTATTAGATACCAAAGGTGTATATTCAGGTGAGGATAAAAAAGAATTGTTGGAAACGGTGAAGGAAGGGGCAGCTCGTATGGATCGTGTAGTGGCCAACCTATTAGATACGGCCAGACTCGAGAGTGGTATGATGCAATTAAAAAAAGACTGGTGTGATATAGAAGATATTACTGGTATTGCCCTCAGACGGGTGACGGAATCCATTAAAGACAGGTCGCTGTCCGTAAATATACCAGAAAACTTACCTCTGGTAAAGGCGGATTGTGTGCTCCTTGAGCAGGTTTTAGTAAATTTACTGGATAATGCCTGCAAGTATTCAGCTAAGGGCAGTGAAATTGTTATTACGGCCAATCAGGATGAAGCTGTGGTGCAGGTATCTGTGGCTGACCAAGGCTCAGGTATTCCTTCTGAAGATCTGACACGGGTTTTTGATAAGTTTTATCGAGTGGAGCAGTTAAAAAGCGTGAGTGGCACAGGGCTAGGGCTATCCATTTGCAAAGGGATCATTGAATCACATGGGGGATATATTCATGCTGAAAACCGCCCTGGCGGTGGCACGGTGATGACTTTCGCCATTCCATTTGACAAACAACCTCCAAAGTATGTGTTATAATATAGGAGAGATAGTAATTTCTCATTTCGTTTATAAAGCGGGTGATGTGCATAATGGAAAAAGGAGCTCGTATATTAATTATTGATGATGAACCGCAAATCAGGAGGCTATTAAGAGTATCCTTAACGGCTCATGGGTATGATATTGATGAATGCCAGACTGGACAAGAAGGAATTAATAGGACTGCTGTATTTAAACCTGATTTGATTCTTTTGGATTTAGGATTGCCTGATATAGATGGAAAAGTTGTAGTTGACGCTATTCGTGAATGGTCAAAGGTCCCTATTATTATTCTGACTGCTCGTGATCAGGAAAATGAAAAGATTGCAGCCTTGGATGCTGGAGCAGATGATTATATTACAAAGCCTTTCAGTATGGGAGAATTATTAGCTCGTTTACGGGTAGCCTTAAGGCATGCTGTGACCACGGAGAGTTCCCCCGTTTTCATTTGTGGTGAATTAATGATTGATTTAATTGCACGAAATGTAACTCGTGGTGACAAAGAAATTAAACTGACACCTACAGAATATGAAATATTAAAAGTATTGGCTCAGAATGTGGGTAAGGTATTGACTCATAAACAGCTGTTAAAGGCTGTTTGGGGTACTGCATACAATGAAGATACTCATTATATTAGGGTATATATTGGACAGCTACGGCGCAAGGTAGAAGAAAATCCATCACAGCCTAAATTTATTATTACAGAGTCGGGTGTTGGTTATCGTTTGATGAATGGTAAAGAAGAAACTTTCACATGAAATGTGGAAGTTTCTTCTTTACCATATGCATAGAATATCCCTATGGATAAGGGTATTTTTGCAAAGTGCAAAAGAGATTTTTAATTGCTTGTTATAGGAGATAAGTATTTTATTATTTTACGTATTTTTTTATTGCACTTTTGCTACTGTATGGTACAATCATATAGTTACTTTTCTTGCTATTACTAGCAAAAGAATGGTTCAATTAAAATAACAAATAGGATGGGAGAGGGATATGAATAGTTATTTTAAATTAACACAAGCAGCTGTAGAAGGTTTGGCACAGCAATATGACACCCCTTTGTTATTGGTGTCAACAGAAGAAGTAGAACGTAATTATTCTTTTTTGGCGAGTTATTTGCCGGGAGTTAAATTACATTATGCGGTAAAAGCCAATCCTCACGAAGCAATTATCCGGAAATTGGCTGAACTGGGTTCGTATTTTGATGTAGCATCAGATGGAGAAATGCAATTTTTATCAGATATGGGTATTGCACCAGAACGTATGGTGTATGCCAATCCAGTGAAAACGGCAAGTGGACTTAGGGTAGCCAATCAAATCGGTGTATATAAATTTACCTTTGATAGTGAAAGTGAAATTAGTAAAATGGCTAAGGCAATACCTGGCGGTACGGTATTGCTTCGGGTTAGAGTGGACAATCCCAATGCCTTAGTCGACTTAAATAAAAAATTTGGCGCTCATCCTGACGAAGTATTACCCCTTCTTAAGTTAGCTCGTCAGCAAGGTCTTGATGTGGCCGGATTGTGTTTTCATGTGGGTAGTCAGTCTTCTAGTGCAGATGCCTATTTGGAATCATTAGAAATTTTCCGTGGTTTGTTTGATCAGGCAAAGGAAGAAGGTTTTGATTTACGAATCTTAGATATCGGGGGCGGGTTCCCTATCCCGGCAATTGATAATGATACCATTGATCTAGTCCCTATGGTGAAATCCATTTATGAAGCAGTTATGAAGTATTTTCCAGATACGGAGATTTGGGCTGAACCTGGCCGTTTTATCTGCGGTACAGTAGCTAATCTCATTACCCGTGTGATTGGTACACAAAAACGCAATGGCAAACAATGGTATTTTCTGGATGATGGATTATATGGCACTTTTTCAGGGGTTATTTTTGATCATTGGGATTTTGAATTGGAGACGTTCAAAAGTGGCGAGAAAATACCCGCTACTTTTGCAGGGCCAAGTTGTGATTCCTTAGATATTATGTTTCAAGATAAGCTGATCCCCAATCTGGATCTGGATGATTTGATTCTGGTGCCAGCTTGTGGGGCTTATACCTCGGCATCGGCTACTGTATTTAACGGTTTTGCCAAAACTCGAATTTTGGTATGGGAAGAAGTCCAAGGGCAGTTTGGAATTAAATAAAGCAGACTTAGTCATCGTTCAACTGAGAATATGAAGGCAGAAAACACCAGGTTTTCTGCCTTTTTATTCTCAGTTATTTGATTAATTGGGGAAAATGGTATAATATTAATATAATGGTATAAAATTTTGAGTAAGTAGAAAAGGGAGGAATTATATGTCCGGAAAGAAAATGACTATGAAACAACAGATCAGAAGGTATGTATTTATGTTTATTGGTTCCATCTTGGCAGCGTTAGGATTAGAGGTGTTTTTAGTCCCCAATCAAATTATTGATGGCGGAGTGGTTGGCATATCCATTATGGCAAGCCATTTAACTTCTTGGCCATTGGGAATGTTTATTTTCATCTTAAATTTGCCGTTTATATATTTAGGATATTTGCAGATTGGAAAAAGTTTTGCGATTTCTACGTTGTTTTCCCTTGCTTCCTTATCCGTATGGGTGAGTATTTTGGTGCCCATTCCAGGTTTTACTCATGATGTATTTTTAGCATCTATATTTGGTGGGATTATTCTAGGGATAGGTGTAGGGCTTATCATACGTTATGGAGGCTCTTTAGATGGCACGGAAATTGTTGCCATTATTCTTGATAAACGTACTGGATTCTCCGTTGGCGAGATTGTGATGTTTTTTAATATATTTATTATTGGTAGCGCAGGCTTAGTATTTAGTTGGGATAAAGCCATGTATTCTTTAGTGGCTTATTTTGTTGCCTATAAATTAATTGATATCACCATCGAAGGATTAGATGAATCCAAAGGCGTAATGATTGTTAGTGATCATCCTCATGAAATCGCTGAAGTGCTGATGGCTAGGCTTGGTCGTGGTGTCACAATTTTACATGGGCAAGGTGCCTATACAGGAGAGTCTAAGCAAGTGTTGTACTCTGTTATTACTCGTTTAGAAATTGCGAAATTGAAAAATATAATTAAAGAAATTGATGAAAATGCTTTTGTGACCATTAACGAAGTTCATGATGTAATGGGTGGAAAAGTGAAGAAAAGGGCAATTCATTAGAATATATGATTCTGAATGGTCTATTGTTGTAGACTTGGCATAAGCCAAGTCTTTTCTTATCTGAGAAAATTATTGTTGCTATATAAGAAAAGATAATTCTTTGCAGGTGAATGTTTCTATGTTGGTGAAATACACTCAATCTGCAAGATTAGAAATGGCTAAGGTGGTTGTATGAATAACATTAATATTAGTGATCTGGACAAAATTATTAAAACTACAATTGATGCTGTAGAAAAGGGAAAAACTCAAATTTTTGATATTTATGAGGCTGCTCGTAATGAAGTTGAAAATATAAAAAAAGACGTCGAACGGACAAAACAGGAAACGGTTGCGATTATTTTTATCGTGGATGATTTAGAAAAAAAAGAGCGGCGTTCTAGATTGAAATTAATGGAGGTTAGCCGTAACTTTAATGTGCATACGGAAGAAGATATTAAGGCTGTGTATGATGAGGCAAGCAACCTGCAAGTAGAACTGGCTGTGGCACGCGCTAAAGAACAAAGTTTACGTCAACAACGAGATGAACTAGAACTAAGATTGCGTTCTCTAAAAAATACAGTATCCAAGGCAGAAGGGCTAACAACGCAGGTAGGAGCTGTTTTAGGCTATTTAGGGGACCAAATGGGTAGCGTAGTAGTGAAGATTGAGTCGTTGCAACAAAATCAGATATTTGGTGCCAAAATTATTAAAGCCCAAGAAGAAGAACGTCGCAGGGTATCAAGAGAAATTCATGATGGGCCAGCTCAGTCTATGGCAAATATTGTTTTTCGAGCAGAGGTGTGTGAACGATTAATTGATATTGATGTGTTACGTGCCAAAAAGGAACTCGGGGACCTTCGCTCACAAGTACGTCTTTGTTTAAAAGAAACGAGGAAGATTATTTTTGATTTAAGACCGATGACATTAGATGATTTAGGTTTAGTACCTACAGTGAAACGCTTTTTAGATACAGTGCAAGAACGCAGTGGTATTATTACTGCGGTTAGGATCATAGGTGAGGAAAAGCGTTTAGATTCCTATGTGGAGATTGGTGTTTTTAGAATTTTTCAAGAAGCCATTACGAATGTTGAGAAACATGCCAATGCTAGCAATATATCCATTATCATAGAATTTCGTCGAGGTGCTTTATTGGCTTCAGTTATAGATGATGGTAAGGGTTTTGATACAGCAGATAATTTAGGTAGTGAGAGCTTTGGTTTACTTGGTATGCGTGAACGGGTAAATCTTCTGAACGGTGACTTAACAATAAAATCGGGAGTGGGAGCCGGTACAAAGATTATTGTTAAAATAGATTTGAAATGATAAGGGATATATCTAGGAATTCAAGGAAAAGGAGTAAAAGTTTCTAAGGTGTATCCCTATCCTTGTTGGAAAGGTTAGAATAAACTTGAAGATTCCGAGAAGAAATAAATTTATAAGATTTACTATAGGATAATAGTAGATTTATATAAAGATTTGTTATATTATAGCAATTAATAGACGAGGCTAATCGGTTGCTGTATAAGCGTAAGAGGACTTGTCAAGGTCGGTTTCATTAGAGGAGTATTTTTAACACAAGGGATGGATGCAATGGATCAACAATTTAAAATTCTTATTGCCGAGGATAGTAAATTAGAGCGCCGAATATTAAGCAATAACCTTGTGTCTTGGGGATATCAGGTCTATGAAACCGCGAATGGCAAAGAAGCAATTGCGATGTTTGATGAAGTAAATCCTGATTTAGTGATTCTGGATGGCATTATGCCACAAATGGATGGCTATGCCGTGTGTGAGTATTTACAGGAGCATAGAAAAAGGAATAGAACTCCGATTATTTTAATTACTGCCTATGATAATGAGGAGGCAGTGGAGCGAGCCTTTGCTGCGGGGGCTGGTGAATATTTAACTAAACCGATCTATTGGAATGTTCTAAAATATCGGATCAAGAGGATTCTACAAGCAAGACAGGCTGAAATTGCATTAGGAAAAAGCGAAGAGAAGCTGCAGGGAATTTTAAATAATGCGGTAGTAGGTATTGGTATGGTTGACCAAAGAGGTAATTGCATTTATGCGAATCGAAGGTTAGGGGATATGCTAGGATATTCTTTAGAGGAATTAGATACAATTAGTTTGAAACAGGTGACCCATCCGGATGAGTGGGCAAGGACTTCAGAGAAATTAAGACAAATGGTCAATGGGGAAAGCTTTGAATGCCATGTTGAGAGGCGCTGTATTCGTAAGGATCAGACATTTTTTTGGGCCAGATTGTCTGCAGCTGTTGTGTGCGATGAGGATCATGAGATTACGTCTCTTCTTGGTATTGTAATTGATATTACAGACCGTAAAACAATGGATGCACAAATTAACTTACAGAACCAATATTTATTAGCCTTAAATGAAGTCTCCTTGCAACTTTTAAATCGTTTAGACCTGGATCACGTATTGGCTAAGATTATTACTCATGCTGTGAATTTATTTCAAAATGCTAGTGGAAGCTTATATCTTTTACAATCCAATGGTCTTGATGTAGAGCTTAAGTTTGCTATAGGCCTTGAAGCAAACAACATAGGAGCTATCCAACATAAGGATGAAGGAATTATTGGTGAGGTATTTCGTACTGGTGAGACTATAATTGTCAATGACTATCATAGGTGGGTAAAACGCATTAACTCTCACAGCATTGAATACAGTGGGGTATTTATTGGCATGCCCTTATTTTCTGATAAGAAAGTTGTTGGTGTAATTTATATTTATATTGATGAGCTTGGATGGGTTTGTACCAAAGAACAAAAATTTCTATTAGAACGTTTTATTGGTTTAGCCTCTGTTGCCTATGATAATGCAATTTTATATAAACTAGCCCAAGAAGAGATAAATGAACGCAAGCTGGTAGAGGCAAAGCTTAGGCATGTAAGTATGCATGACTCCCTTACTGGCCTGTATAATCGTACTTATTTTGAAGAAGAGCTGCAAAGGATTTCCAATGGGGCCTATGACTCGGTGGGGATCATAGTTTGTGATGTAGATGAATTAAAATCTGTCAATGATACATTAGGACATGCTTTCGGCGATGCTTTGATTATTGCTGCCGCGACTGCTTTAAAGCAGGCTTGTCGCAATAGTGATACGGTGGCCAGAATTGGTGGCGATGAATTTGTTGTGCTATTGCCAGGGGCTGATGAGCAAATTATCCAAGAGATATGTCAACAAATTGGAGAAAAAGTGCAACATTGTCAAAAAAATGTTGCCGGGAAATTGGTCCGCCTATCAATGGGGTGGGCTTTGCATAATGGATCAGGGCTAGATATGCAAGAATTATTTAAAGAAGCGGATAAAAATATGTACTATGATAAAATGCTCCATAAGATAAATTAAACAAGAATTTGGTGTTACTGTCTTATGATTCGTTTCAAATGGGGTATAATGATTAAAAATAGAGAATCTTAGGAGGTGGACGCCGGTTGCGTTTAAGGCAAACAGATACCCCTTTGCTGGCTGCAATGCAGCATTATGTGCAAGAGGAAGTAATTCCTTTTCATACTCCGGGGCATAAGCAAGGTAAAGGCATGCACCATACATTGGAAAAACTAGTGGGAAGAGATACTTTGGCTTTAGACTTGGCGTTAATGGAAGAATTAGATGATTTTCAGGAACCCTATGGATGTATTAAAGATGCGCAAGACTTGGCGGCACAGCTGTATGGTGCGGACCATAGTTTTTTTGTTATTAATGGTACAACTGGTGGGATTTATGCCATGATAATGGCTGTTGCAGGCCCAGGGCAAAAAATTATTGTACCACGTAATGCCCACCGTTCTATTATTGGTGGGATTATTTTAAGCGGAGCGATTCCCGTATTTATGCAGCCTGAAGTTGATAATGAGTTAGGATTAGCTATGGGAGTTACCCCGGAAGTAGTAGAAGCTACAGTACTTGGCAATACAGACGCTAAGGGGGTACTTATTATAAATCCTAGTTACTACGGTGTAGCTACGGATTTAAAGAAGATTGTAGATATTGTTCATAAACATAATATGGTGGTACTGGTAGACGAGGCACATGGCCCTCACCTGCGCTTTAGCAATCGTCTGCCGCTGCAAGCCCTAGATGCTGGGGCTGATATTTGTGCTCAGAGTACTCATAAAATTATTGGTGCATTAACCCAATGTTCTTTAGTACATTGTCAGGGAGGGCGTATTCGTGTACCCCATCTTAAGACAATGCTGCAATTGACTCAGTCTACGAGTCCAAACTATATTATGTTAGCATCCTTAGATGTGGCCCGTATGCAAATGGCGATAGAAGGGCCAAAACTTATAGAACGGTCTATTGATTTAGCTAATTGGGTGAGAACTGAAGTGAATCAGATTCCCGGTTTATATTGTTTTGGTTCTGAGAAAGTTGGAAATCCTGGTATCTTTGGTTTAGATCCGACGAAAGTTACAGTTACCGTAAAAGGATTGGGATTAACAGGTCCTGAGGCAGAACGTATTTTACGTCATCAATATAAAATACAGGTTGAACTATCGGATTTATATAATATTCTCTTTTTAATTACCTTAGGGGATCAAGAACAGGAAGTGAAGATGCTAGTAGCAGCTCTTAAGGATATGGCAGAAAAGTATGCTAAAGTACATGACTTTTCCCTCGTGGAGAGTTGCATCAATGCACCTTATCCCATAGTAGCAAGCCAAGGTGTTTTATCACCTCGTGATGCTTTATTCGGCAATACATGTATGGTGCCTTTTGCTCATTCCGTAGGCATGATTTGTGCAGAAATTATTACTTTTTATCCCCCAGGAATACCATTATTGTGTCCCGGGGAACGTATTACCCAGGAAATTATCGATTATTGTCGACTGCTTCAGCAAGGTGGTATGCACGTATCTGGACCAGAAGACTATACACTAAAAACAATTAAAGTGGTGGATTAAAATAAGAATTTTATGCATCGCGAAATATAAGGATTCTTAAGGGCAAGTGAAAAAGTTCTGCTTAAAAATTTGCTATTGGGATGGGATTTTTTTAAAAAATAGTAAAAAAAGCCGTATTTATTAGAGGCCACTGAAAAACTATTACATTTTTAATTTCAAACAATTTTCAGGGGTACTAAGATGTATAAGCATATCAAAAAAGATTGTTACAGGGCATTTAAAGCCTGTAACAATCTTTTACTTTTAGTATGATTTTTGAAATATAGACTTTTTCAGCGGCCTCATTTATTATACGGCTTTTTTTTTAGAGTAATTCGGCTATATGGTGCAGATAATGCTAAAAAAATAGTTTTAATACGTAGCTGTGATTTTTATCAGTAAGGCAAGGACTTAGGTAATGATTATATTACTAAAGTCCTAGTTTTCACTGGACTAACTAGTCAATGGATGCTAAAATATTCAAGTAAGCATAATATTGGTAAACTTACTGAAAAGTGAGGACGTAAAGCCTTGAGTCTAACGTACCAGTGGTACTATGATTGTCAGGTTGCCTTTTTAGCCTGACTAAAATTTTTTGGTACCAGACTAAATGTCTGGTTTTGTCCTGTATTACTAGGAAAATCATAAGATGGTAAGTAATGCTTATTACTTTTATATACTTAAAGGTATCTAAATAAATTGTCAAAGTTAAAAGCAATATACATAGAAGGAGAGGCAACATATGTTTAGTAATTTTAAAACAGCAACTAAAATTATCAGTCTTATTGTATTAATGGCAATCTTTATGAGTTTAATCGGCTTTACGGGATACTACTTTAACAAAAAGGCAAATCAACGAATGTCTAGAATCTACTCTGAAAAATTACTTCCTGCCAATTGGATTAATACTGTTAGAGTTAACAACGGAGCTATCGAAGCCATGACGATTGATGCTATTTTAGCAAATAACGACAAAGCTACGGAGTCAGAAATTGAAAAAAAAGTTGCGAAACTGAAAGATGATAATGACAAATTAATTGCTGAATACGAAAAGGCAAATCCTGAATCATTTGAAAAAGAGAACTTACTTAAATTAAAAGAAGCATTAAAGTCATACAGAGCAGAACGCCAAAAAAGCTTAGACCTAGCTTTGGCGGGTGAAAAGCAAGAGGGATATAAGTATTACCAAACCGTTGTGATTCCCCATGTCAAAACAATCAATAAACTTTGTAATGACCTTGCGGAGTACAATGCTAAAACGGCTGACGAGATAATCGATAGGAGCGATGTAGACTATGCTTATTCCAATCGAATGCTATTTACCGTGCCAATTTTAGCTATTATACTTGCACTTGTTCTAGGACTTTGGGTTGCAAAACTGATTGCCAAACCACTAAACGCTGCAGTTTCTAACGTGCAAGAAATTGCAAATGGAAACCTAGCTGTAAAGGCGATTAATATTAACTCTGAAGACGAAGTAGGTCAGTTGGTTAAAGGGATAAATGTTATGACTGAAAACCTTCGTATGCTTGTAGTGAATGTCGCCCAATCGGCAGAGCAATTGGCGGCGTCCTCTGAGCAATTAACTGCAAGTGCGGAGCAGTCAGCCCAAGCGGCAAATCAAGTAGCGACAGCTATTACAGAAGTTGCAAACGGAGCAGAAAGCCAACTTAAATCTATTGACGATGCTACTGTAACGGTTGAGCAAGTCTCTTCTGGCATACAGCATGTGGTTGCAAATAATAATGTAGTGGCGAAGACTACAACTAAGACCGCAGAGTCCGCCAAAGAAGGTCTTGGAGCAGTAGAAATTGCTGTTAACCAAATGGGTAGTATCGAGAGAACCGTGAATAATTCCGCCATTGTTGTTACTAAACTCGGCGAAAGGTCAAAAGAAATTGGGCAGATTGTTGACACCATAGCAGGGATTGCAGGTCAGACCAACCTGCTTGCCCTGAATGCAGCGATTGAAGCAGCTAGAGCAGGCGAGCAAGGCAGAGGTTTTGCCGTAGTTGCGGAGGAAGTAAGAAAGCTTGCAGAACAATCTCAAGACGCGGCCAAGCAAATAGCTAGTCTAATAAATGAAATTCAAGTAGAGACGGATAGGGCTGTCGTAGCCATGAACGAGGGGACTAAAGAAGTGAAAATAGGAACCGAGGTTGTAAATAACGCTGGACAATCTTTTAAGCAAATTGCCTCACTCATTAATGAACTCTCTAATCAGGGGCAAGAAATCGCGGCAGGTGTTCAACAAATGGGAGTTGGAAGCCAACAACTAGTTTCGGCAATACAGGAAATTGATACCGTAAGTAAAAATACAGCAAGCCAAACTCAAACCGTATCGGCGGCAACAGAGGAACAATCGGCGTCTATGGAAGAAATTGCGGCCAGTAGCCAAAGCCTTGCCACGATGGCGGAGGAGTTACAGCGTACGATTGAAAAATTCAAGGTTTAATCATTAGGGCGGTTTTAAGACCGCCTTTTTCCTTTTGGCCCTATCTGATAATTAAGAGTGTAATACATAGATAAAACAAAAAAGAATTTCAAAGAGAAGTTTAATGGGTCGCTTTATAATCATGGTGTTAGATATTGTTAAGTAAGAATATCACCGCTAATGAAATTTGGTAATGAGTGAGTCGCAATACTATGATAAAATGGTGTATAATAGAAAATTATTAGCGACTAGTCGGAATGACCGAAAATTAATAGATAGTGGTAGCTCGATTGAGGGAAAATTATAATTGTTCCAAATAGGCAACGAGTGAAAATACAGTAGCTATAAGGGATAAAAGGTTAAAAACTGTTGCGTAAAATACGTGAAAAAATAATATAATTTAAAGTGGTGGATTAAATGAATGGTAAATTGATTATTATTGAAGCTGGAGATGGCAGTGGTAAAGCAACACAGACAGAAAGGTTGTATAACCGACTGGTACAAGAAAAAAGAAATGTACGTAAAGTGACATTTCCTGATTATAAAAGCAACTCATCAGCTTTAATTAAAATGTATTTAAATGGTGATTTTGGTAATAGTCCTGATGCTGTCAATCCTTATGCCGCCTCTAGCTTTTATGCGGTAGATCGATATGCATCTTATAAGCAAGATTGGGGCGAGTTTTATAAGCAAGGTGGTATTATCATTGCGGATCGTTATACTACCTCCAATATGGTGCATCAGGCTGTCAAAATTATTGAAAAAACAGAGAAAGATGCTTTTCTGGATTGGCTATGGGACTTAGAGTTTGTAAAATTTGGCTTGCCAATTCCTGATGGCGTAATTTTTCTGGATATGCCGCCAGCTTACAGTAAAATTCTTAGAGATGAACGTGCCAAACTACAAGGGCAACAAATGCCGGATATACACGAACGGGATGAACAATATTTGGAAAACTGTTATGTTAATTATTGTGAAATTGCTGATAAATATCAATGGCGAAAGATACCATGCATCAATCATGGGACATTAAAGACAGTAGAAGAGATTCATGAAGCAGTGTATCAAGCGGTACAAAAGATAATAACTAATGATAAATAGGAAAAGCAGCTTTGTAAAGAAAAAACAAAGCTGCTTTTCCTATTTATAAACTAATTTTTCTGGAAAATTTCATATTATATGGAAATAAGCAGGATTGTATATAACAAATGTACAATTTAGTATTATACAATTCATTTCAGATCATATTGGGATTTGCATAGGGGGTAATTATATGCTGATTGTTCTACTTGGTCCAAATGGATCGGGAAAAACTACGATTGAGAAGAAACTGGAACAGGGTGGAATGTATAGGCTGCGGTCTCATACGACTCGTCTGAGAAAGTTGGGCGAACCAGAAGATGCCTATTATTTTGTAAAGAAAGAGGAATTCAAAAAGGTAGATTTAGTAGAAAGTGTCTTATATAAAAATAGTTTTTTTGGTCTTAGCCGTGAAGAAGTGAAAATGGCAGAAACTCAGGATTGTGTAGTTACTTTAGATTGGCAGGGGGCACAGCAGATTAAACATCGCGTTCCTTTTGCAATAACGATTTATATTGACTGTCCAGTGTATCAGCTGGAGAAACGTTTGCCCATAGAGAGTGATAACGAAAAAAGAAAGAAGATAATGGAGCAGGTACTACTGGATTCAAAGTGTGCATCTAACTGTGATTATATTGTGAGGAACTATGATGGGCAATTAGATGAAGCCTGTGCCAGAATTTTAGAGATTTGTCGTGAAGCTAACAAAAGTGAATAACGCAGCTAACGGGACAAGAAGAGATTCTTAGAACAAATCGATCATCAGATAAAAGGTAGAAACTATTAATTATGTATAGTTTCTACCTTTTATTTATAAAAAGATCGGTTTCTTTCTTTTTATCTTTCAGGCAGGAAAATAGATAGTTTGTGGGATGGTTCAAAAAAAAAATAAAATAGAGGTAATTAGATGCAATTAATAACGATTTGAGGGGAAACTAATGTCGTTAATGATATAATATAGATTGGATTACAAGATTTGGAGGTATTATGGATCGTTCTAATTCTTTAGGCGAAGAAAAAATTTCAAGACTACTATGGAAATTCTCGTTACCAGCTATTACAGGGATGGTAGTGAATGCTTTTTATAATGTTATCGATAGTATATTTGTAGGACGTGGTGTAGGCGAAATTGGTCTTGCAGCAGTTACGATAGCTTTTCCCGTTATGATTGTACTAATGGGCTTAGGGATGTTAGTGGGTGTAGGAGCAGCCGCAGTCATTTCCCTGCGGATTGGTGAGAAAAAGGAGCAGGAGGCAGAAAAAATACTAGGAAATGCTTTTACCCTTTCTATGATCTTTTCCATAGCTTTCACTACAGGTGTACTGTTGTTTTTAGATCCTATTTTAATTATATTAGGAGCTGAACCAGAGGTATTGCCCTATGCCAGAGATTTTACGAAAGTTATTGTACTGGGCAGTGTCTTTATGTATGTTGGCTTTGGCTTAAATAATATAGTACGTGCCGAGGGGAATCCTAAAATGGCCATGTCAACTACTCTCATTTCTGCAGGCTTAAATATTGTGCTGAATCCTTTATTTATCTTTACCTTTAACTTAGGAATCAGTGGCTCTGCTCTAGCAACAGTGGTATCCCAAGGAGTATCAGCAGCATGGATATTGACCTATTTCTTAAGGGGGAAAAGTAGATTAAAATTACGGAAAGGGAATTTTAATCTAGATAAGAAGATTGTTTTCAGCATTTTTAAGATCGGAATGTCACCTTTTCTCATGCAAATTGCTTCCAGTATGACTACCATTTTGTTTAATTTTACATTATTGCGATATAGTGGTGAGTTAGCAGTAGCTTCTATTGGGATCATTAACCGAATAGGCATGTTGATGTTGATGCCCATAATGGGCATTAGCCAAGGACTTCAGCCCATTATTGGTTATAACTACGGGGCGGGAAATTATTCCCGCGTTATAAAAGCATTGAAAATTGCCATATATGCTGCGACCTTATTTTCAACATTGGGATTTGTAGTTATTCAGATTTTTGATAAAGAGATTATTATGTTATTTAATAATAATCCTGAACTGGTTCTTCTTGGATCGGAGGCTATGAGAATTAACCTCTGCATGCTTCCTGTAATTGGTTTTCAAATTATTGGTGCTAATTATTTTCAAGCAGTAGGAAAAGCTGGCTATGCTATTGTCCTTAGCATGTCAAGGCAGTTGCTTATATTAATTCCTTTATTACTGCTGTTGCCGATGATCCTTGGTTTAAATGGAGTTTGGTTAGCAAGTCCTATATCAGATTTTTCTGCGGCTCTATTAACAGGCCTGTTCTTGTTTTGGGAACTCCGGAAATTGGGTCAGATGCAGCTTAAAAATACCGAAGATATACATAAAAATGAGCCATGATAATTGATAAGATCATAAAGGGGAAGGCGACGATCATAAAATGGCGGAATGATATTGGATAACCATTTTTTTCAGCAATGCCAGCAACAATTACATTAGCAGATGCTCCGATTAAGGTGCCGTTACCCCCTAGGCAAGCACCAAGGGCTAGAGACCACCAGACTGGATCCATATTTCCTCCTGAAATAGAACTCATTTCATGGAGCATTGGAATCATGGTAGCAACAAAGGGAATATTATCAATAAAAGCAGAGGCTATGGCAGAAAGCCAGATGACTAAATAAGCAGTCAAATCAAGCTGCCCGCCTGTTAAAGCGATTGCCCATTCAGCTAAGGCCTTAATGACGCCTGTGGATTTTAATCCTCCTACTAACATAAATAAACCGGCAAAGAAAAATACAGTAGGCCATTCCACATGAAGTAAAATGTCTTCCGGTTCTTCCCGACTGATAAGCATTAATAACATAGCTCCAGACATGGCAATAGTGGCAGATTCAAGTTGTAGAGTGCCATGAAGCATAAAACCAATTAAGGTTAAGGCTAGTACGGCCAAAGATTGTTTTAATAACAGCCAATCCTTGATTTGCTCTTTAGGAGATAAGGTTAATACCTTTAGGCGATTCTCTTCCTCTACGTGTAATTCCTTACGATAAAATAAGAGTAACAGACCAATGGTAACCAGTAAGATGAGTAGGGCAATCGGAGCTAGATGAATAAGAAAATCCATAAATGTGAGATGAGTGGCACTTCCGATCATAATATTAGGAGGATCCCCAATTAAAGTGGCAGTACCGCCAATATTACAAGTAAGTATTTCTGCAATAAGAAACGGCATGGGGTTTATATTCAGGCGATTGGTTAAGGTGAAAGTAACAGGTACAATCAGTAATACGGTGGTGACATTATCCAGTAATGCTGAAGCAATAGCAGTGATCATGCATAATAATGCAAGAAGGGATAATGGGTAGCCTTTGGTTACTTGAACCGCCCAGATGGCAACAGCTTCGAAAATGCCGCTGCGGCGTGTGATAGAAACTAGAATCATCATACCAATCAATAAACCGATAGTATTAAAATCAATATCTTCTTTGATAGCAACTTCTTGGCTTAGAAAACCAATCAGTATCATAATGAGGCCACCAGTCATTGCAATTACCGTACGATTGAACTTTTCCCAGATGATCATAGCATAGACTAGGATAAAAATGATAATTGAACCATAGAATGCGAAAGAGTTAGTCATAAAAATTCCTCCGTTTAGTTAAGTTGAATTCTGGCTGCCCATAAATAGAGGGCATAAATTATAGTATATCCTCCTTGATTTAAAAATAAATATGGAGAAGTCTTGTTGCAGACTCCTCCATAAAAAAACAAAATATAATATTATTAGCGCTAAATTAATTAGCTATAGTATACGATAAAAAATAATGGAAAGTCAAATATTGCAACGCAGGATAATTTTCTTCTTAAAATGGGTTATTTTTATATTAATGAAAGCATAAATTGATTATTTGCTGGAAAACAATTATAATTTAGATGCAATCTAATGTTTGTGAGTATTATGGTAAAGCTATTGCTTTTTTATAGCTTGAAAGGCAGTGACCTATATGAAAATAAATAATTTAGGGGCTACTCACCTACCTTCCCTTTTGGAACGGGATACTGGCAGCAAGGCAGAAAGATCCGTAAGCCATTTTTCCTCTGATCTACTCAAGAACCAAGATGGACAATCTCGAGACAGGTTAAATTCTTTATTAGCCCAGATTGATAAATGTGGTAAGCGCCTAGGTGAAGTGCCGACTTATGGTGAACTTAAAAAATATCGTGAAGTGATAAGGCAATTTGTTGGCGAAGCCGTAGGCCGCATGTATACGTTACAATCCCAACAAGGTTGGGATCGTCATGGTAGGCAAAAAGTATATACGATCATAAAAAAAGTAGATGCTACGTTAGATAGTTTGACGGAAGATGTACGACTAGGAGAAGAACGGCAATTGGATATTTTGGCTAAACAAGATGCTATTCGTGGTATGTTAGTCGACCTATATATGTAGAGGTGTGAGGTATGAAGTGGACGGACATAATTGGGCATAAAGACCATGTAGCTATGTTGTGCCATATGGAAAGTAGCAAACGTATGCCTCATGCAGTTCTGTTTTCTGGACCTAACGGTATCGGTAAGAGTATGGTGGCAAAGGTATTGGGTACGGCCTTATTGTGCAGTAATCGGGAAGAACGTCCTTGTGGTGTTTGTCATTCTTGTCAGCAGATGTCTTATGGCAGCCATCCCGATTTTTTGCTTATTGCTCCCGATGGAGCCAATATTAAGATTGAACAGATTCGAACTCTGCAGCAGGAAGTCTCAATGGCACCTTATATTAGTCAGCGGCGAGTGTGTATTATTGATGGGGCTGAGCTCATGACAACCCAAGCTGCTAATAGCCTACTAAAAGTGCTAGAAGACCCTCCGGGAGAAATTATATTTATTTTAATAGCAGCTAACCGACAAATGCTGCTTCCTACTATTATTTCTCGATGTATGGTCATGCCTTTTCAACCTTTGGCTGACGATGTATTAGCTCAGGCTTTGATGGTTAAAGGACACCTGCCGGAACTTTCTGAAGTAGCAGCTCGTCTTAGTGGCGGTCGTTTGGGGATTGCCCTTGCCATGCTGGAACCTGAAGGATTTGATCTGCGTAACCAGGCGTTAGAGATTATGGAAAATGTAGTGAAAACTAAGATGGAGATGATATGGCACACAGCGGCGTTATTAGAGAAGATGGAACGAAATGAGATTCTGCAAATTATAAAATATATAACCTATATCTTGCGTGATATACTATTGCTTACTACTGGGCAGGGCAGGCAGTTGTTATTTAATATAGATATTGTAGAGGAACTGAGTGAATTGGCTGATAAATGGAATGAAAAGCAACTAGTAAGAGCGATTAGGGCAGTGGAGGCAGCTAGGAGAGCCTTGCATGCCAATGCCAATACAAGACTTACGAGTGAAGCTTTACTGATAAAAATAGTTGATTTAGCAAAGGGGGTTTGAAGGTGGAAACAGTAGTAGGAGTACGTTTTAAAAAAGCTGGCAAAGTATATTATTTTGCACCTGGCGAAATTATCCTGGTGGCAGGAGACTTTGTAATTGTGGAAACTGCCAGAGGTTTAGAATATGGAGAAGTTGTTATTGGACCACGTGAGGTGGGAGAAGAAGCCATTGTGGCACCACTGAAAACCGTACAACGCAAAGCCACTGCTGAGGATGGCGCTAAAGTAGAAGAAAATAGAGCAAAAGAAAAAGAAGCGTTCTCCACTTGTGAACAAAAAATAAAAGCTCATAATTTAAATATGAAGCTAGTGGATGTAGAATATACCTTTGATGTGAATAAAATTATTTTTTATTTTACAGCAGAGGGACGTATTGATTTTCGTGATCTAGTAAAAGATTTGGCAGCCGTGTTCCGTACTCGCATTGAACTTAGACAAATTGGTGTTCGTGATGAAGCCAAAATGATGGGTGGTATCGGTTGTTGCGGCAGATCATTATGTTGCTCTACTTTTTTAGGAGATTTTGAGCCAGTATCCATTAGAATGGCTAAAGACCAAAAGCTTTCTTTAAATCCCACGAAAATTTCTGGAATATGCGGACGATTAATGTGCTGCTTAAAATATGAGAATGATTCCTATGCACCTTGTTGCAAAAAAATCCCTGCTCCGCCGGTAGGATGTGAAGTTATCACTGTGGATGGAGAGGGGAAGGTCACATCGGTAAATCAGGGGAAGAAAAATGCAACTGTATTGCTTGCAAATGGTAATAGTATTGTCATACCATGGGAAGAAGTAGTGGAAAAGGATACGAATGGATAACCAAATAGTAATAAACTCAAAGGAACGTGTAGATGATCTGTTAATTGGGCAGTTAAGAGTAATTCAGCATGATCAAGAGTTTTGTTTTTCCTTAGATGCCATATTATTATCTCATTTTGTCACTGTAAGGTCAGGAATAAAGGCCGTAGATTTAGGAACAGGGACTGGTGTGATTGCTCTTCTTTTGACGACAAGAGGCGCCGAACATGTGACTGGCTTGGAATTAAGTCAGACCATGGCGGATATGGCAACTCGCAGTGTACTTTTAAATCAGCTGAATGACAAAGTGCAGATTATACAAGGAGACTTGTGTAAGATAAAACATATATTACCCTCAGAGGGGTATGATTTGGTGGTATCCAATCCTCCTTATCGTCCAGTGAGTGGCGGTTATATCAGCCCCAATGATAATGTGGCTAGAGCAAAGCATGAAGTAACAGCTACTTTGCAGGATGTAGTGAACGCTGCTCGTTATTTATTAAAATATCGTCGTGGGCGCTTTGCCATGGTTCACTTACCAGAGCGTATGGCCGAAATTTTAACAGCCATGACGCAAGCTGGTATTGAACCAAAGCTATTGCAATTAGTATATAGTAGCCTAGATAAAAAACCTACCATGTTATTGGTAGAAGGTGTAAAAGGGGCAAAACCAGGTCTTGAAGTATTGCCCCCTCTTGTGATATATAAGCCTGATGGCAGTTATAGCAAGGAGATTATGCAATACTATAAAGAGCACAGATAAAGAAGCAATCCGTAGTGGTTACTTCTTGTAGTATCAGAAAGTATAAGTTTTTTTGGTAAAACCATTAAAAACGCGAAGACACGAAGGGGCTATTGTGCTTGCTTCGTGTTCTTTATACTCTTCATGTCTTCATGTTTCAAAAGGTTTATTTTTAAAAGTAGTAGTAGTAATGCCTTATAAAAGGAAGTGAATTATTTGCTGGAGAATTCGGGTATCTTATATTTGTGCGCAACGCCTATTGGCAATTTAGAAGATATGACGTATCGTGCAGTCCGAGTGCTTAGTGAAGTAGAATTGATTGCAGCTGAGGATACGCGTCATACCAGAAAATTATTAAGTCATTTTGACATTCATACTCGTTTGATTAGTTATCATGAGCATAACAAAGTAGCAAGAGGGCCTGAAATCATTGAAAAATTAGTAGCGGGACAAGATGTAGCGGTAGTAAGTGATGCTGGTTTACCGGGAATTTCCGATCCAGGATCTGATTTGGTGGCATTGGCTGTAGAGGCGGGCATTCGGGTAGTGCCTCTACCTGGTGCAAATGCAGCATTATCAGCCCTTGTCTCTTCAGGACTGGATACAACCCTATTTACATTTGTTGGATTTTTGCCAGTAAACAAAAAAAAACGTCGCGAATTACTGACTAGTTTTTCAACTTCACCCTATACTCTTGTATTGTATGAATCTCCTCATCGTATAAAGCAAACACTAGGGGAACTGATGGGGGCTTTTGGGGACCGCCCTGCGGTAGCAGCTAGAGAGCTAACGAAGAAGTTTGAAGAGTTCGTTCGTGGCACCTTAGAAAGTTTAGTCACTCATTTTAGGGAAAATGATCCTAGAGGAGAATTTACCCTTATTGTGGGGGGGCATAAAGTAGATCCAAGTATTGAAACCCTTAAAGATGATCAGGAACAGCTTTCTGTTGAAGATGCTGTTATGGCATTAATGGAAACTGGTGTGTCTAAAAAAGATGCTATCAAAACCATTGCCCAACAAAGAGGTTTACCAAAGAGGGAAGTATATCAGGCCACATTGGAATTAGCGTAAAGGCAGATTTAGAAGACATGGTTTTTACTAATTTATATCTTTTCTCTGTGTCCTCTATGGTTTAAAAGGATGTGCTAATATTTTTCTGATTTTGGGCAAAAAAAAGAGAGGTTATACAACCTCTTTTAAACGGCTTTAGTTACCATTGCATCTAAACATTCTTTACAGATGTTTTTATTTTTAAAGACAGTTACTTCATCAGCATTGCCGCAGAATACACAAGAACAAGCAGGTTCATATTTGCGCAAGATGATACGATCGCTGTCCACATAAATTTCTAACGCGTCTTTTTCTTCAATGGAGAGTGTGCGGCGCAATTCAATTGGAATAACGACCCTACCTAGCTCGTCCACTTTTCTTACAATACCAGTTGATTTCATTATAATTATTCTCCTCTCATTTCAACAACATTCGACAAAATATGTCTAACTAAATAATACCAAATAATAAATAGGGTGTCAACCTATTTTTCCCATATCAGTAAATAAGTTGTATGATAGTTCTGATTTTATTGTCGAAAAAAGAAGAAAGGTACAATTTGGTCGATAATCATTCGACATAAGTGTATATTCTTGGTAAAATAGGGATAATAATATAAAAGTATGAAGTTTTTATTTTTGTCGAATTATGATATACGTTTTTCGATGAGATTTACATAAGCACAACCAACAACCCTGTCTTTTATTTTAATATTTAAACATTATAAGGAGGCTTATTACAACTGTGGAAAAAAAACCATTTTACATTACAACGCCTATTTATTATCCGAGTGATCGTTTACATATCGGTCATGCTTATACGACAACCATTGCAGATGCAGCTGCCAGATATAAGCGGCTAGCAGGATCAGAGGTGCTATTTCTTACGGGATCAGATGAACATGGGCAAAAAATTCAACGTAAAGCAGCGGAACAGAATGTGGCTCCCATTGTTTATGTAGACAAAATTGTAGATTCTTTTCAACAATTATGGGAGAAACTTAATATTTCTCATGACGATTTTATTCGTACTACGCAGCAACGTCATCATGATGTTGTACAAGCTATTTTCCAGAAGATTTATGACAAAGGAGATATTTACAAAGCGGCTTATGAAGGCTGGTATTGTACGCCCTGCGAAACCTTTTGGATGGAGCGGCAGGTAGAAGAAGGTAAATGTCCTGATTGCGGTCGAGCAGTGGAAATGGTTCAGGAAGAAAGCTATTTTTTCCGTATGTCTAAATATCAAGAGCGATTGCTTGCCCACATTGAAAACAACCCTGATTTCATCCAGCCCGTTTCTCGACGTAATGAAATGTTGAATTTCATAAAAGGTGGTTTGGAAGACCTTTGTGTTTCCCGTACCACTTTTGACTGGGGTATTCCTGTGCCTTTCGACACTAAACATGTCGTATATGTATGGTTTGATGCCTTAACCAATTATATTACAGCGGCAGGATATCTAGATGACCGGGAGAAATTTGCTAAGTTTTGGCCAGCTGATATTCATTTGGTAGGCAAGGAGATTGTTCGTTTCCATAGTATTATTTGGCCGATTATCTTAATGGCCTTGGATCTTGAAATACCCCATAAGGTATATGGTCATGGTTGGTTAATCATGGAAGGGGATAAAATGTCCAAATCGAAGGGCAATGTAATTGATCCCGTTGCCTTAATTGAAGAATTTGGTCCAGATGCAATCCGTTATTTTCTGTTAAGAGAGATTACCTTAGGTATGGATGGGAATTTTTCTAGAGAAGCCCTTATTAATCGGATCAATGCAGATTTAGCCAATGATTTGGGTAATTTATTGCATAGGACCTTAAACATGATTGGTCGTTTTAATGGAGGTATCATTAAAGCAGCTGGCGATGTGGAAGATCTTGATAAAGAATTGGCACAATTAGTACAACATACTGTCATTCAATATGAAAAATTCATGGATGCTATGGATATTAATGCTGCTATTAAAGTAGTCTGGGCATTGATTAGCCGTACGAATAAGTATATTGATGAAACTTCTCCTTGGGCATTGGCTAAAGATGAGGCGAAAAAACCACGGCTTGACACCGTACTATATAATTTAGCCGAGACTCTTAGAATTACAGCCATTCTGATTACACCTTTTATGCCAATGACAGGACCTAAAATTTGGGCACAGCTAGGATTAACTAGTGACTTTGGAGCTCTTACCTTTAATGATGCTAAGGGTTGGGGGAAATTGCCTGCAGATATTATAGTAGCTAAGCCAGAACCTATTTTCCCGCGTATTGAAGATAAAGTAGTTGAAGCTCCAACCGAAGTAAAAGTAGCTGATCAGGCAAAAGAAAAGCCTTTGGAAGAAGCTATGGAAAGTATGCCAGAAGTAACCATTGATGAATTTGCCAAGATGGATCTTCGAGTAGTAACTGTGCTAGCAGCGGAAAAAGTAGAAAAAGCCGATAAACTTTTAAAGCTTACCGTGGATTTAGGTACTGAAGTGCGTACCATTGTTTCAGGGATTGCTAAGCATTATACCCCGGAAGAATTGGTAGGCAAAAATGTAGTCATGATTATTAACTTAAAACCAGCAAAAATACGAGGCATAGAATCACGTGGTATGGTACTGGCTGCTTCTTGTGACGACAAATTATCAGTAGTCACAGTTCCAGAAATGCCTGCCGGTAGTAAAGTAAAATAAATTTACATAAGAACAAAAGCGCCTATAATAGGCGCTTTTGTTAACTAGAATGGATAATGATAGAAATGTTATCGGGAAGTTGACTCCAACCACTGAAAGCCCAGAGAAATATAGAAATAATATAGGCGGTAAAACAAACGAACCTCTAAAATTTATTTTTTTGGAAAAAATGATAAAACGCGAAGATTACGAAGGCGTTCCAAGAACACGATGGGATAGTTGGCATTTGCTCTATGTTCGTAAGGGCGCGAGCAATCTTCTTATTAACATAAAAAGTGAAGGAGAGAGTTAATTATGTTATTTGATTCTCATGCACATATTGATGATGAAAAATTTGATATAGATCGTGAACAAGTAATTCAAAGAGCTAGAGAAAATGGTGTAACAGGAATTATTAATGTAGGGGCCTGCATGGTGTCATCTGCTCGCTCCATTGCTCTTGCGGAAAAATATGAAAGTATTTATGCAGCTGTTGGTATTCATCCACATGATGCCCAAAATGCCTTAGATGCTGATTATGACCAATTAACCCAGTGGACTACTTTGGATAAAGTAGTCGCCATAGGCGAAATTGGACTAGATTATTATTATGACTTCTCACCTAGAGATGTACAACGTTCTGTATTTATTCGCCAGCTTGATGTGGCTCGTCAAACAGATAAACCTTTTATTATTCATGACCGTGATGCTCATGGTGACGTATTGGATATTTTAAAAAAAGAAGCCAAAGGGCTAAATGGTGTGTTGCATTGTTTCTCCGGAAGCTTAGAGATGGCTCATGATGTCATCAAAATGGGATACTATATTTCAATAGCTGGACCAGTAACTTTTAAAAATGCAGCAAAGCTTCCGGAAATTGTGGCGAAAATACCTTTGGAGCGTTTGTTGGTAGAAACGGATTCTCCCTATTTAACACCACAGCCTTATCGAGGCAAGCGGAATGAACCTGCTTATGTAAAATTGGTTGCCCAGCAGGTTGCTAGTTTGCGTGGTATGGAGTTGGATGATTTGGCAAAAGCTACTAGCGCAAATGTAAGAAACTTATTTAAGATATAGTAAGAATAACAGAATATATTAACCGATAAGAGAATATCTTGTTTAGAGATATTCTCTTACTTTTTAATAATTTAGAAGATGATCTTTTGATTTACATAAGTGTAGTTTAAGGCTTGTATATCTACCTAAAAATTGGTGCAATCCTAAGTTTTTTAATAAAAAAAATAAATGTAAATATATGTAATAAGTTTTTATAGATTTAGTTTATATGCTAATGCCTATGAAGCGGTAAAATGCATCATATTTTGAAGAATTAACAGGATATTTTTTAATAGGTATAAAGAAGGACATCTTGGTAAATAATTTATTAAAAGTAAAAGAATAACTAGACAATATTAAAAAGTCATGTTATAATACTCAAACGTTTGAAAAGGAGGTATTTTATGACGTATATTGAGTTGAAAAAAGTGCTTTTTCGACAAAAAACGCTCCCCCTATTTCTCGCGCTTTTCACTGTTTTGCTGGTGGCAACAGGGTTCATGTTTTCCACCAAAAAAGTACACATTGCCGTTGACGGCACTACCATAATGATAAACACATTACATAACAAACCTCAAGAAGTTTTAGCACAGGCAGGAATTCATTTAGAATCAAAGGATGAATATCGCCTATCTACAGCAAAATTAACGGATGGTAGTACCATTTCTGTATATCGTGCAGTACCTGTCACTGTGACCTATCAGGGAAAAACTGAGGTGGTAGTGACTGGTAAACCTACAGTAGGTGAATTGGCAGAAAGTTTAGGACTGAAAATGGAAAATACTAAACTATTGCCAGAGGGACAGACCAAAGTGGAAGCGAATATGTATGTTCAGGCCGTTTCCCTAACGGAGAAAGAGGTTGAGCACGATGTGGTAGAACGATTTACCATAATCAGGCAGCCAGATGTAACGTTGGAAAAGGGCGTGGAGAGGGTAATTGAAGAAGGACGAGATGGTGTTAAAACGGTTATTGCTCGAATTCATTATGCCGATGGTGTAGAAGTAAGTGCCGAGCAACTTAGTGAAAAAATAAAAGAAGCACCAAAACCGCAGGTTGTTCATGTGGGCACTCGTGATGTAGTTGACACATCGCGGGGATCGATGCGGTTTAGTCGAGTAGCAACAATGGAGGCCACTGCATATCTACCAACAGATGGTTCTGTTGAAGGAATCACTGCTACTGGCATAAAGGCTCGTCGTGGTGTTGTAGCTGTTGACCCTGATGTTATACCCCTTGGAACCAGAGTTTATGTGCAGGGGTATGGTTTAGCTACAGCTGCTGATGTTGGTGGTGCTATTGTTGGCAATCGTATTGATTTGTGTATGGAAGATGACAGTGAAGCTTGGAGATTTGGTAGAAGATCAGTAAAAGTTTATGTTCTTGACTAACAGGGGGTATACTCCCTGTTCTTTTTTTGATACTATAATATGGATACTTTTGATTGGCTAGTAAGTATCTAGAAGAAGATAGAAAGTGGTAGAATTATGATTAAAGAAGTTATTGTCGTGGAAGGTAAAAATGATATACATGCGGTGAAACGAGCTGTAGAGGCCGATTGTATTGCTACAGGTGGTTTTGGATTAGCACCTCATAGTTTGGAGAAAATTGAGCAAGCTTACACGAAGCGAGGCATTATTATTTTGACAGATCCTGATAGTGCTGGTGAGCGAATTCGTAACTTTTTAAGCCAGCGCTTTCCAGAGGCCAAGCACGCCTTTGTTCCAAAAGAAGATGCCATTGCCAAAAATGATATTGGCATTGAACAAGCATCTAGTGAAGCAATTCGTGCAGCTCTTGTCAAAGTGCGATATTTAGAGTGGCAGCCAAGTGAGGAGTTTATTTGGTCTGATATTATGAATTATGGACTCAGTGGTACCCAAGATGCATCGGCAAAACGGGCGATCGTTGGTGCAAAGCTTGGCATTGGTTATGCTAATGCCAAAACTTTTTTGCAGCGCCTTAATCATTATGGTGTAACCCGTGCTGAATTTGAGCAGGCGGTTCAATAACATTGGAGGCAGTAGTATGAAACAGCCGACTATAGCAAATAAAGATGTAACATTACATATTTTAAAACGATTTGGTATACGGATGAGTAAAAAACTCGGACAAAATTTTCTAATTGACGAACATGTGGTACGGAGTATCGTAGAAGCTGCCAATATTTCAGAAGGTGATGCAGTGCTAGAGATTGGTCCTGGGATTGGTACCTTAACACAAGGTTTAGCCGAGGCTGGTGCTGATGTTACCGCTGTAGAGATTGATCGAAGACTAATCGAAGTACTGGCAAAAACGTTGGAAGGCTATGAGAATATTAAGGTTGTACATGGAGACATTTTGCGGATTGATATTGCTAAAGAGGTAATGGCACCTCGGTATAAAGTAGTTGCCAATTTACCTTATTATATTACGACACCCATTATTATGGGGCTGTTGGAAGCACACATGCCCGTTGACGTATTAGTAACAATGGTGCAGAAGGAAGTAGCCCAGCGTATGGTAGCCGTTCCCGGCACTAAAGATTATGGGTCCTTATCTGTAGCGGTCCAATATTATACAAAGCCTGAGATTATGTTTATCGTACCACCCGCATCTTTCATCCCGCCTCCTGCTGTGGATTCGGCAGTAATTCGTTGCACAGTAAGAGAAAAACCACCTGTAGAAGTAGATGAAAGAGTTTTTTTTCGCGTGGTAAAAGCTGCTTTTGCCCAGCGTCGGAAAACCTTGTCGAATACTCTTAAAACAACAGGCGTGCCTGCTGAAACATTAAAAGTGATATTGGAAAAAGCAGGAGTTGATGGAACTCGCCGCGGTGAGACTTTATCATTAGAAGAATTTGCTGCTATTGCTAATGTATGGATTCAGTAAAAGAACAAAGGGTCTCTGCTTAATAGAGCAGAGGCCCTTTTGAATTTCTTCAAAGTATTATAGATTGATTATAAGTTTAGACGTGGATCTTGTTGCTTGTATGTCGCGCTATGTCCTTTGGGAAAAACGATGAAACGCGAAGGCCGCGAGGGAATATTATATTTATTTCTTATTCTTCGTATTTTTCGAATCTTCGCGTTTCAATGACCTTTTCATGTTTGTAAAGAACGTATCGCACTTTTTATTATGGATTGAGAAAGTGGTCTAATACGTCAAAACGGCGTTCGCTATGGTAGCCAGTATAAGTCTTATTTTGCCACTGGCGAGTCCGAGGGGTATTTTGGAATACGCTGATTGCTTCTAAGCAATCTCCTACGATGGTTTCAATGATCTTAGCACAATGGATATGGGTCTTTAGGGATGAGCCTAATTGGTAGTGAGGAATGGTAGTTGCTACATCGATTTTTAGCTTATTTATTCTGGATAAAGCCATAGAAACTGGTGGAATGGCTAATTCGCGAAGGGGAATAGTGGATAAAAAGCGTCGTGAGACAGCGTGGGGACCGTGGGAGGGGGTTGCTAAATTGATTTTTTTATCTAAGCCAAGTTCTTTATTGAGATTTAACCTCCATTGAAAGGTAGGGTTGTAACGTTCGATGTGTCGTGGTGCAGCAGGATAGCAATTAGTTAGGGCCAGATCCAAATGTTTAATCAAGACTCCGTCAATTAGTTCTGTTAGGTTTTCAGCAAATGTCCCTACCATGTCACCGTCTACAAAGGCCACCACATCACTGCCTTGTGCGAGTGCTACCTTTGCGCCAATAGCTCGAGGGATGTCAATACCTAAACGTTCGTGGAAGTAGAGAATTTGTAATTTGGGAATGCCGATTTGTAATACTTCGTGCATGGTAGAATCGTTAGAACCATTCGCTACTAAAATAATGTTATCAATTTGTAGTGTACTTAGATTTTGTAGGACTGTTGCAATACGTCCAGCTTCATTTTTCGCTGGGACAACCACAGTAATCATGCGCCATCACCTCGAAGGTTTTGAGTGCGGTGCATGTGACCTTAAAAGGTCACAGGTGTAATACAGTATATTGGAGAAAAGGTATTTTTGCTACCTGAAAATAAGAAAAATATAAGTACTGGGTTTTTCGTAATGCAGCAAATTATCTCAAGGGTTTTTACTACAATGTGCCCTTAAGAGATCACTTACTATTGTCCTCCTGGTGGCATTTTTTTTTATGCTACATAGTATGTAATAAGTAGGGGGGGAGGATATAGGTGGCTAATGTAGCAGTAGGAGATTTTGTAATTCGTAAGTCTCATGGCGGCGATATCGTATTTAAAGTAACAAAGATTTTCGAGAGTGACATGGGGCAAACCCATTGTTTGTTGAAGGGCATGCATTTACGCTTAGTGGCAGATGCGCCGCTAGAGGATTTAGAACGTGTAGCGGCAGAACACTTACGTAATGAAATTCTGCGTACTGAACACATACACGACGATAGTTTAAAAAGAGTGATGATGCGTCGCAGTACAGATTGGAAAACAATTAACATGAATCGTTCTGATAACTCGAAGAAATATGATTTTTTTGAGTTGCCTGGCCGAGTGTTACATTTAGATGGTGATGAAGAGTATCTTGCCATGTGTCTAAAAACCTATAATCAAATGAATATGGAAGCGGTGGGGCGGTGCATAGAGGAATCAAAACAATCGGAGCACGTTATTGCTTTAGTAGATGAATATCGTCCCGATATTTTAGTTCTAACAGGACATGATGCCTTACTTGGTGGTGGCAAAAAAGATTTTCGCGATATTAACAATTATCGTAATTCTAGATATTTTATAGAAGCAGTAAAAAAGGCTAGAATCTTCGAACCATCTAGGGATGACTTGGTGATTTTTGCTGGAGCCTGCCAATCTTATTTTGAAGCTATTTTAGCGGCTGGAGCTAATTTTGCCAGTGCCCCAACGCGTATTTTTATCCATGCTTATGACCCTGTGTTTATTGCAGAGAAAGTAGCTTTTACTCCAATTAATCGTACGGTGGATCTTAGTGATGCCATTACCGCCTCAGTGACAGGTATTGAAGGGGTAGGAGGCGTTGAAACGAGAGGGAAGTTCAGGCTGGGCATGCCTAAGACACCTTATTAGTACTTAGCTAGATATTTCAAAAAGAATGAAAAAAGCACTGCTGATGATAAAATGAAATCATCGGCAGTGCTTTTTCACACAAAAATTATTCGTTGATTTTAAAATATGTATCAATCATTTCTTCAGCGAGCTGTTTTGCAGCGGTAGCTTCTGCTACTAACAATAATACAGTTAAAAATTTTTCTACCATGTCCTTATTTGCAGTATTTTCAAAGGGATTATTTATTTTTTGGCAAACTCTATTAAAACGATCCTCATAGTCATTACAAGTATCGAAGTACTCTTCTTTTTGAAATTCTAAAAATGCTTTGTAAATATCATCAAGGTCGATAATGGATTTTTTTTCTTCTGGATGATCTAAACTTTTTAAAATAGGGTTAAAAATAGTTTTAATATCATCGAGAGAAAGAACTTGTTTGAGGTGGTAAATCAAACTTAGTAGGATAATATGATTCTTATCATATTTCTTTTTGTCGGAAGGATTAAGTAATCCATTTTTTGTATAATTGTTAATCATTGCTTTACTGATAGCGACGCTAGTTTCATCCCCTTTGCGGCGATGATGCAGTTTGCTGTTTAATAGTTCTGTTACTTGGTCTGCGTATTGTTTGATAGAAGGGATATCCTCTACTTTAAGTTCATTATCGAGTAGCTTCGTTGCGAAACTTTCTAAGACTGATTTTGTAATTTCCATATTATACACCTCGTGCTACATTATAATATTTTTTAATGCTAGATGTCAAAATAATTATAATTATGTTGTGTGAATATAATTACTAGATGTAGAGATATTAATAGGAAATGAGACTATAATAAAGAAAAAATAGGGATATTTTATATATTATTACAATTATATCTAAAAATATTGTAAAATAAATATTGTAGTTTTAAAAACTACATGATATTATATATACATTACGTTCTTGAGTAAATAAAACCATATAATAAGATTTTAATTAGTGGCACAATCATTAATTTATGGTTTTAAAAAGCATGAGTAGAAAGCTATCACTATTAAGGGGGTCAATTATGGCAATCAGTTTACAAAAAGGTCAAAAAATTGATTTAACCAAAGGGAATGCTGGACTTTCCGAACTAATTGTTGGTTTAGGTTGGGACCCAGTGGAACAGTCTGGTGGTGGAGGCTTTTTAAGTGGCTTATTTGGCGGTAAAAAGGCTGAATTTGATTGTGATGCCTCTGTATTATTGTTAGACGCCAATGGAAAATTTACTACTAAGGAAAATGTCATATTCTTTAACAACTTGAAAAGCCCTTGCGGTAGTGTTACCCATTTAGGGGACAACCGTACTGGTGGTGGCGATGGCGATGATGAGCAAGTTTTAGTCCAGTTGCCCAAAATACCTGTTAACATACATAAAATCGTATTTGTAGTCAACATTTATGATTGCCAGAAACGTAAACAAGATTTTGGCATGATAAAGAATGCTTTTATTAGGGTAGTAGATAAATCCAATATGAAAGAGATAACTCGCTATAATTTGACGGAAAGTTATGCCGGGAAAACAGCACTTATTGTGGGGGAAGTGTATCGTCATCAAGGAGAGTGGAAGTTTGCTGCTCTCGGTGAAAGTACCCAAGATCCTTCCATTAGTGCTGTAATTAAGCGATATAGCTAAATAAATAGGGGGTAATGAAATGGCGGTAAGTTTAAGTAAAGGTCAGAAGGTTGATTTAACCAAAAGCAATCCTGGCTTAAAGAACATTATTGTAGGCTTGGGCTGGGATACTAATAAGTATGATGGTGGTCATGATTTTGACTTAGATGCCTCAGCGTTTATTCTTGGAGACTCAGGAAAAGTAAGAGATGAGAAGGATTTCGTCTTTTATAATAATCCAACAGGAGCCCAAGGGGCTTTACTGCATACTGGTGACAATCGCAGCGGCGTTGGTGATGGGGATGATGAGCAAATTAAAATTGATATTTCTAAAATCCCTGCTGATGTACAAAAAATTGCTTTTACCATTACCATTCATGATGCGGAGGCTCGTAAACAAAATTTTGGACAAGTTGGGAATGCTTACGTCCGTGTTCTCAATGAAGAAACTGGTGTAGAGCTCATTCGCTATGATTTAGGAGAAGATTTCTCCATTGAAACGGCCATTGTATTAGCAGAGGTGTATCGTAATGGTACTGAATGGAAATTTAATGCTATCGGCAGTGGTTTCCAAGGTGGCCTATCAGCACTTTGCGTTAATTTTGGCTTAAGTGTGGCTTAAATAATAGATTTAATAGGCTGATTTCTTAAATTACAGGAGGTAAGGATATGGGTATCAACTTAAGTAAAGGTGAAAGAATTAATTTGTCTAAAGAGGCACCTAGCCTGAAAAAAGTAGGTGTGGGTTTAGGTTGGGATACTAATAGTACAGATACAGGAGTTGATTTTGATCTAGATGCTTCTGTCTTCATGCTGGGAGCAAACGGGAAAATACCTAGTGAGAAAAGTTTTATCTTCTATAACAACCTAACCTCCCCAGACGGTGCAGTTAAGCATACTGGTGATAATCTTACGGGTGAAGGCGATGGAGATGATGAAACCTTGCTTGTGGAGTTAGCCAAAGTAGATAGTGCTATTAATGAATTGGTGTTTGTTGTTACTATCCACGAGGCAGAAAAGAGAAAACAGAATTTTGGTCAAGTACGTAATGCCTTTATCCGTCTTTATGACCAAGATACCAATAAAGAAGTTGCTAAATACGAATTGGATGAAGATTTCTCAAAAGAAACTGCTATTGAGTTTGGTAAATTATACAGAAAAGATGGTCAGTGGAGATTTCAGGCAGTAGGACAAGGATACAACTCTGGTTTGCAAGGATTTGTTGACAAATATTTTCAAGGCTAATAAATAGAAAATAAAACTGGCGCTAAGCTGCTATTGCGGACAAAAAGAACACAAAGAGGATGAATTAGTGCCTACTTTGTGTTCTTTTTATTATATTTATTATTGTCTTCTCTGTAATTAGGTGATATTGTAAATACAATAAATGGAAAATTTATAGAGGTATAGAAAGGATATTAAAATGAGTTTTTTTGATAAAATTGACATGACTAAGAAAGCGAAAATTCCCCAAAAAATAAATCTTGCCAAGAGTGGTGATTCTCATGCTATCGATCTGACAAAAAAAACAGGAGAGCTCTTAGTCAATTTGCAATGGGATTCAGCCATAGAGAAAAAAAGCATGTTTTCGTTCTTATCTAAATCCACTCTTGATCTTGATTTAGGTTGTATGTATCGCTTAAAAGATGGTAGTCAGGGTGTAATTCAGGCATTAGGTGATTTATTTGGTTCTTTGTCTTCTTCTCCTTATATCAGCTTAGATAAGGATGATCGGACTGGGCAAAGTACAGACGGTGAGAACTTAAGATTCACTAAAATGGAGTTGCTGGATTTTGTCATAGTGTTTGCCTTTATTTATGAAGGAGCTCCCAATTGGGATTCAGCTAAAGGGGTTGTTACTGTCAAACAGCAGGGTGGTGCAGATATTATCATTCACCTGGATAACCCAGATAAAGGTAAAATTATGTGTGGCTTAATAAAGATTGAAAATAAGAACAATCAACTGGTTATAACAAAACTGGAAAAATATTTTGGAGGGCATAAAGAACTGGATAAAGCCTATGGTTTTGGCTTTAACTGGACAGCTGGTAGAAAATAAAGCTGGAATCATGACATGTATGGAGGTTTATTGTGGATTATGAAATTTTATACCCAGGTGCTTTTCCATTACTGAAGGTGCAATTGCATAAAGGAGAGTTGTTGAAAGCAGAATCAGATGCAATGGTGTCCATGTCAACAAGTATTGATGTGGAAGGCAAGATGGAAGGTGGTTTTTTAGGTGGTATAGGGAGAATGCTAGCAGGAGAAAAGTTTTTTTTCCAAACTCTTACTGCGCGGCGCGGATCTGGTGAAGTCACTTTAGCGCCCTCCATACCTGGGGATATTATAGATGTGGATTTAGATGGCAGCTATAGTTTGGTAGTGCAAAAAGATGGATTTCTAGCAGGCTCTATGGGTATAGAAGTATCCAGTAAAATGCAAAACTTGATGCAGGGGATGTTTTCTGGAGAAGGCTTTTTTACTTTGAAAGTAAGTGGTAAAGGTACGGTTTTCTTAAATTCCTATGGCGCTATTCATGCTATTAATCTGGAGGCTGGGGAAGAGAGGATCATTGATAATAATCATCTTGTAGCCTGGCCCGATTATATGGATTACAAGATTGAAAAAGCAACATCTGGTTGGATATCTAGTTTTACATCAGGGGAAATGCTGGTTTGCCGCTTTAGGGGACCAGGCGTAGTTTTGATCCAGACGAGAAATCCGAAAGCTTTTGGTGAGTGGGCAAAAAGCCTGATTCCTGGAAGTAAATAATGAATGCAGATAGTAACGAAGGAGTATTGACGAATGAGTGAATTTATTACGGGGATTCTAGGGAGCTATTCCCATTTTTTTAATATGGCTGAGTTTTTAGGTGTTATTTATAATCCTATGAACTGGGCCATTATTGGCAGTTTGATTGTATTAGAGGGGCTTTTATCGGCAGATAATGCCTTAGTGCTGGCAATTATGGTAAAGCATTTACCGAAAGAACAGCAAAAAAGAGCACTGTTTTATGGTATCATAGGTGCTTATCTCTTCCGTTTTATCGCCATTGGACTAGGAACCTATTTAATTCAAATCTGGTGGATAAAAGCTGCAGGTGCTCTGTATTTATTATGGATGGCAGCTCAGTTCTTTATGAAAAAGAATAAGGATGAAGATGAAGATGGGATTCCTGAAGCACCTCATGGTTTTTGGCGTACTGTTTTGGCCGTTGAGATTATGGATATTGCGTTTAGTATTGATAGTGTCTTAGCCGCTTTTGGCGTAAGTGATCAAATATGGGTATTGTATTTAGGTGGTATCTTTGGCGTTATGATGATGCGAGGGGTGGCGCAGATTTTCTTGACGCTGATTGATCGTTATCCTGAATTGGAAACCACAGCGTATATTATGATTGGTATTATTGGCGCGAAAATGATGGCCTCTGTTTTTAATTATCATGTCAGTCAAACCGTATTCTTTTCCACGTTAATAGCCATATTTATTGGTACTTTTGTGGTTCATCATTTACGTAAACGTGGTGCATAATGCGTTATTTCAACTATCTTTCGCCTGAAGAAGAGCAGTCGATCTTTTATTTATCGCCCCAATTAATCAGGATAGATGACCAGTCCTTGTTAGAATATGCTCTAGGTGCAACCTTATATATGCCTGCTACCCGTAAAACCATTGCTCAAGATGTGATTAACGGCAAATTAAAAGGTTTAATGTCCATGGTCCTTTGTCTAGAGGATGCTATTGGTGATAATGAAGTGGTTGAAGCAGAGAACATGCTGAGCAATCAGATGCAGCAGCTAACATTAGCTCTCAGTCGGGGAAGCGTTTCTGTAGCAGATATTCCTTTGATTTTTGTAAGGATACGGGATGTAGGTCAAATGTGGAGGATTACCCAGATGCTGGGGGAAGATGTAGGTTTATTAACAGGCTTCGTCTTTCCCAAGTTTACAGCAAACAATGGCTTTCTTTACTTTGAGGCTCTTGACAAAATTAATAAATGCCAAGAAAAGCCTATTTATGGGATGCCTATCTTGGAATCACCAGAGATTATTTATATAGAGAGTAGACAGAAAAGTCTGCTCGAAGTGAAGTGCTTGTTGGATTCTTATCGCAAGTTAGTGTTAAATGTTCGTATTGGCGCAACGGATTTTTCTGGATTGTTTGGTTTAAGGCGCAGTCCGGATATGACGATTTATGATATCTCCGTGATTCGTAGTTGCATTGATGATATTATTAATGTCTTTAGCCGGCTGGGCAGTGAGTATGTCGTATCAGGTCCTGTTTGGGAGTTTTACTCTAGTGAGCGAGTTTTAAAACCCTTATTGCGCCACGGACTTTTTACGGATAATTTGGGACAGGCTGGGGAACGTATGCGAGCTTCACTTCTGAATCACTATATGGATGGCTTACTACATGAGATTGTACTAGATAAGGCAAATGGGTTAATTGGTAAGACGATTATTCATCCTAGCCACATAAAACCTGTACAGGCCTTATGTGTAGTTACTCATGAGGAATATATGGATGCTTGCAGTATTCTTTCCGGATCTCATGGAAATGTGGGTGTAATTGCAAGCCAATATGCTAATAAAATGAACGAAGTAAAGCCTCACATGCGCTGGGCTCAGAAAATAATAATAAAATCAAAAATTTATGGGGTGTTTCATGAACAGCATAACTTCACCAGCTTACTTACCTAATATGTATGACTATACTATTTTGAAAGATTTAAAGGTTGAGGTACATGTTGTCAATAATGTCTACCAAATTCCCATTGATACATTGTTTCTTATGGCCGCGAGGAAAAATACAAAACGCGGCTTTTTGTTTGTCAGTAAAGTTTTAGGGAAACACATTCCTGTACATCCTCTGATTCCTTTACTTGGTGGAGGGGCTTTAGCGGCACGCTACGCTAGCATGATGTATGATGACAAAGCCCTTGAGAGGCACTGTGATTTTTCGCAAGCATTTATCAATCCTTCTGCTATGAAGACAGTGTGGGAGTATATTGAGCAGCATCCATTAACCCTGCAGGAAAATACCTTATTTATTGGATTTGCGGAAACAGCAACTGCCTTGGGACATGGGGTATTTAGTTGCTTTAGTAATGCTAAATATATTCATACTACCAGGGAAAATATCTTGGATATTGAAAATGTATTGAATTTTGCAGAAGAACATAGTCATGCCGTGGAGCATTACTGTTATGGAACTCAAGGGGAATGGTTTGATAATGAAGATATGGTGGTATTGGTAGATGATGAAATTACTACAGGTAAATCAGCTTTAAATTTTATTAGAGCGATCCAGCACCGCTATCCTCGCAAGCGGTATGCGGTATTGTCTATCTTGGATTGGCGCTCACAAGCCGATAAGCAAAAGTATGTGGAAGTTGAAAAGGAACTACAGGTACAAATTCATACAATCTCATTGTTGTCAGGTGATATTGTAATAAAGGGAAAACCTGTAGTAGACTATCAGGAAGCAGCTTCCTGCGTTGCTCAAACGGATGTGAAACCGACAGTGGAAATGCTGGTAATAAAAGAAGACATAGGTGTATTGAGGAATGTTTCTTCTTTGAATACAAATGAGGAAAGAAATGCTACTCCTTATTTGCAGGCCACAGGGCGGTTTGGCATTACGAGCCAAGAGCAGGCCGTTATTGAAGAAAAGTTTCGTAAAATAGGTATATGGCTAAAGGAAAAAAGACAAGGCAACAACACCTTATGTATGGGAACAGGGGAGTTTATGTATATTCCTTTTAAAATCTCCAGTCATATGGGGGAAGGTGTGAGTGTGCAGTCCACGACCAGAAGCCCAATTTACTCAGTGCAGCGAGAAAACTATGGAGTGCAGCGGTCGATTTCTTTTTGCAATCCAGAAGACAGTCAAATTATGAACTATGTGTATAATATTCCTCCTAGTTTCTACGATGATATCTTTATCTTTTTAGAAAGAGAGGTACAGGAGCAACAACTAGAATCCTTATTGCAAGCTCTTACACCACTGGGGGTTAGTAAGATTTATGTTGTAGCGTGCGTTGGTAAATATCATGCTAAGCCTGTGATTCCTCCTCCAAAACCGATTGGCAGCTATAGCCCCAGTGATGTTATTTTTCTACTTAAAAACATTGGTGGGCTAGTTCCCGAACTGGATAATCAAACTAGAGAAGTTGCAATACAAAGGGGCAGACATTACTCCGAGATGTTACCTGTAGAATATCAGCCTAAACCTGAATATATTACCTTATTTCATAAAATGCTTCAGAAAACCTCCCGAAAAATTGCTATAGCTGCTGGTAGTGTGGCAGAGCAAATCATAAAATTAAAAGGTACAAATGTTGTATTAGTGTCGTTAGCTCGTGCTGGGACTCCTATAGGAATTCTAATTAAACGTTATATTGAGGAACAATATAACATTATATTGCCTCATTACAGCATATCTATTATTCGCGATAAGGGTATTGATGAAAATGCCTTGTTATATATAAGGCAGCAGCATCCAGAATCCATCGTACAATTTATTGATGGGTGGACTGGTAAAGGAGCAATTACAAATCAACTTATTCAGGCATGTGCTGCCTTTAATGAAAAGTATGGAGAGAAAGTAGAAGCTGATTTAGCAGTCCTAGCAGACCCGGGATATTGTGTACGGCTGTATGGAACGAGGGAGGATTTTCTGATTCCTAGTGCCTGTCTAAACTCCACTGTTTCAGGTTTAGTTAGCCGAACAGTCCATGTGGCAGATCTGGTTGATGAATTTGATTTTCATGGTGCAAAATTCTATGAAGAATGGATGGAACAAGATGTTTCCTCATTATTTATTGATACCATCGTAGCCCAATATCCCCTGATTGCTCATAAGGCAAATACTATGGCCAAACAGCATCTTGAAAATTTACAGGCACCTACTTGGGCAGGACTGAATACAATAGAGCAGCTACAAGAATTATTTCATTTGCCCGACATAAATCTTATTAAACCTGGAGTAGGGGAAACGACCAGAGTTTTATTACGGCGCATTCCTTGGAAGATATTAATTGATAGCAAAGATAATCCTAATTTGCAGCACATTTTATTATTAGCAAAAGATCGAGGTGTGGCAGTAGAAGAATTCCCAAGGATGTCTTACTCATGCTGTGGCTTAATTAAAACAATGGGAGGGGACTAATGTTATTTGCCAGTGACCTTGATCAAACACTTATTTATTCCCCTAAATCCTTTCGGCTGCTGTCGAATACTTCTCTGCCGGCAATCAGCTTAGTAGAGACCTATGAGAGCCGTGACATCTCATTTATGGCCGATCGTGCCATAGGGCAACTGCAACAATTGGCGTTTCAGCATGTTTTTATTCCAGTCACCACACGTACGATCGAACAATATCAGCGCATTTCCTTATTTCATGAGAAAATCATTCCTGGTTATGGGGTGGTGAGCAATGGGGGAAATGTGATTGTAAATGGAGTAGTGGATCAAGATTGGAATAAAAAGATAAAGAAAAATATATCACAAATGTGTTTGTGTTCTCAAGATATATTATCTCAGTTTAGTGAAATCAGCCATGCATCATGGGCTGGACCTTTAAAAATGGCAGATAGCTGTTTTCATTACTGTATAGTAGAGCGGGATAAAATACCAGCAGATGCTCTAGAGAGTTTTTCCTTATGGGCAAAAGCACAGAATTGGAGAATCTCTTTACAAGGTAGAAAACTATATATTGTACCGGAAGTTGTGAATAAATGGGATGCTGTTGCATATGTTCGAGATCTTTTAAAGGAAAAGGTCGTAATTGCTGCTGGAGATTCTTTATTAGACTTGTGCATGCTGGAGGCGGCTAATTATGCAATAGCACCGCGTCACGGAGAGATATGGGATAGTTATTGCTCTGGTATGTTGTCAATCTCGTCAATTCAGTTTACGAATCAGGCTGGTATTTTGGCTGCTCAAGAAATTTTAGATTATGTAGATCAGCTTACCAATTATGAAATGCAGGCCTGAAGAAAAATTTGTAAAAGGATATATGATCTAATGATAGTACCTTCTGTACCATATTACTCATGAGATTATAGTGATGATTCATCATATAACAAAAGGGGTGAGGTCATGGGAGGGAAAAATAAAGAAATCTATTTATGGCGATACTGGCCTTTGTGGGGATTGCATTTCGGGGTTCATCTTGTGATCGGGATACTGGGATTAGGAGCTGGTATTGTTGTCGTGGCCTATGGAGAGCTTCTCAATGGTTTAGCATTATGCGGGGCATCATTGTTTGCTGTATTAAATGGCTGGGCAGGATATAAAGAGTTGTGGAAAAGTAAAAGGAATAAAGTGAATGCTACATAAAAAATAGAACGGTCGGCATATGCCGATTGTTCTATTTTTTTATTATGTTAGTGTATATATGTTTTATGATAGCAATAGAATGATATGCTTATTTCCTGTTCTACGTAGTCTTCATATCTTCGTGTTTGAAAAAAAGATTCTTTATGTTTGTAAGACGTTTAGGTGTGTGTGTTTGCAGTAGCTTCGTAATTATGTAAACATTACCACGAATGAAAAGCAGGAAATATCAATAAAAGAGCGAATATAAATATCTGTATCAAAAATAAAAAATATATTATGTTAACTAGAAAGAGAGGTAATTATATTGAGACACCATAAATTATTAAGTATGGCAACCCTTGGATTCATGACAGTTTCGTTGATTACGACATCATTTGGTAGTATTTTTGCTACGTCTGCTTTTGCAGCTGAACCTGAGAGTGTTGTTATCAAGGATGAAAAGAGTAAGGTTAATAAAAACTTAACGGGAGGGCTTTTAGCGGTCGGGGCAATTGCATTGATTGCAGGACATCATGGAGATAAAGGCTCATCCAGTAAAAGTACAACGTCTGGAAGTGCAACTTCTGGAAATACTTCAACTAATACGACTTCAAGTAAGAACGTGGCAGCTGATCAAAAACTTGCTGTTGAGTTGTTAAATGCCGATCGGGCCAAAAATGGCTTGAGCCCTTTAAAGACTAATTCTCAGCTAACAAGTCTTGCAGGAAATTATGCCCAAGATATGATGGACCGCAATTATTTCGCACATAATAATCCTGAAGGTCAGACTCCCTTTGATAGAATGAAGAATGCTGGTATCAGTTACAACTATGCAGGAGAAAATATAGCGATCAATAATAATGTAACTGCTGCTGAAACCGCTTTCATGAACAGCGCTGGACATAAGGCGAATATTCTTAATACGAATTATACAGAAGTTGGTGTTGGTGTTCGTTATAATAGCGACGGGTCAGCTTATGTGGTGCAAGAGTTTATTGGTAAATAAAAGAAGGATCCTATGGCTTAGGCCGTAGGATCTTTTTTCTATACTTCTATAAAGCATCAGGCGAGTATTTTACAGATTCATTACATAGAGACTCCGCATTTTGGACAAGTGCCTCGATGACTGTGATAGTCAAATTCGTGACCGCAGCAAGGGCAACATTTGTATAGGCGGTATTCACAGACCTTATACAGCTTGTAGTAGGTTTTATAAGTTTTTATACATTCCTTTTCCATTTTACATTTCATTTTATTCATATCGGCGCACATATTAGAATAACATTCATTGTCCATCTTTTCTTTCATACAAGGCATTTCGCAGTTATCCTCCATATGACAATGTACTGGTTTTGGTTTATGACAATCATATTTAGGGTAATTCATTGACATATATCCTCCTTTTATTAATTGAACTGACAGGGCTTGCTATATTCTATGCGTATCAAGGTAAAAATGTTATGTTCTAATCCTAAAAAATAGAATCATTAGCCCACATAAAGCTACTAGTATCTTCTAAAAAAACTCTTTTTTGCACATAAAATATCTTACTGGCATATATATAAATAGAACATAAAAGGGGGGGGATATGTGTGGATGAGAAAGATATACGCCAAGGTTATAATCAAGGCTATAATCAATGTACATTAGGTACTTCGACTGGTCCGCAAACCATTGTTGTTCGCCAGGTAATTGGAGAACAGGAAGAACAAAAGGTATTGGATATCCATGTGGTTGTTCCTGACAAAAAACCGGCAATTGAACAAATTGTTGATGTTTTTGTGAAAGATGTTGAAATTGATTGTGTTGATGTTATTCATGATAAGGTAATTGTACGTGGAGAATTTGAAATTAAAGCGATCTATGTAGCTTGCTTGCCTGATCAGCCTGTGCATGCTGTTGAAATTAAACATTATAAATGGACCCAGGATATTCAGATACCTGGCGCACGAAGAGGTATGGATGCGGATGCGAGCGTTATCGTTGAATTTGTAGATTATGATGTGGATGAACATTGCCGTGCTTATAAGTACAAATATGGTGATAACTGCAATGATTGTAAAGATCACCACCACCATGGCAATAACAATTGTGATAGTGATTGTGATAGCGATTGTGATTATGATAGCGAATATGATGATTGTGATGATAATGTCGATTGCGGTGACAATGGTAACAGTGGTAACAGTGGTAACAGTGATGGTCACCACCATCATCACCACCACCACTGCAACCGTGAGTTTGATGTATCCATAGTGCTTAAAATTGTGGCAAAAGTTATGGCTGACCGACAAGTGCAAATTGGTGGAAATATGATGCCGACGATGCCGAATAAGCCTAAAGGATGAGTCGATAAGTAATTAAGTTTGCTAAAAGGGGGGGAGTTAAATGAGTGATGACCTAAAGAAAGATGATAATGTAATCAGTGAAAGAGCAATAAATGATTTAGATATGAATTGCATATGCCCAGAGCCAGGTCCAGAAAAGATTTCTGTAGAGCAGGTTCTAGGGGCAGAAATGAAACAAAAGGTTGTAGAGTTCGACATGTTTGTTCCTGCTTCTAAACCAGATATTGATCAAATCATTGATGTGTATGTAAAAGATTTATGTATAGATACGGTAGATGTAATTCGTAATAAAATTATTATTCGCGGTGATCTGGAAGTTAAAGTTATGTATGTGGCCAGATTGCCGAACCAACCGGTCCATGCATTTGAGAGAAAGCATGTACGCTTTACCCGGGATATTGAAATTGAGGGTGCAGAACCTGATATGGACGCTAGTGCCGATGTTGTGGTTGAGTATGTAGATTATGATTTTCATTGTCATCATGACAGACGCAAAGTGCATATTACCATTGTCCTTAAATTCTGGGCTCGTGTTCTTACTACCACTGAAATGGAGGTTATTGGGCTAGCGCCAATTGGTGAATATGGTCAAGGTGACTATGTTAGTTCCAATCCTTCAGGAAATGTGTATTCTTCTAGCGCTTTGGGCGGTGGCGAGGACTATGTTTCTGCAGCCCAGACAGGTGGTGGGGAGATAGAAGGTTTTGGTCAGGAAAATGCCTTTGTAACAGGACCAGGAAATGAAGGCTATGAAAATATGTATGTAACAGGTCCTGGAATTCCTCAAACAGCTGGAACAAAGATGGGTATTAGCGGAAATGCTACGATTACGGCGAATAAAGTTAATCTTCGAACAGGTCCCGGCACTAATTTCCCTGTGGTGACGAAGCTTAATAAGGGCGATACGGTGACCATAAAGGATCAGGCTTTTGGTTGGTATAAAGTAGTTATTTCAGGTGGTACTACTGGATGGGTAGCTAGTTGGCTGGCTGATACTGGTACGGGTACTATGCCTTCAGCACCCAAAGGGTAATGAGAGCATTAAAATACCGCACAATCTGCTTATTACCAAGTAGATTGTGCGGTATTTCTTCTTGCTTATTTTTCATAATAGATTTTGTCATAGGAGCATATAGTGTAGCGTGTGTCGTTAATAAACAAATATATTTTACGGTAATTTGAAAATGAAGGAGGGAAAGGAGTGCTTACTGCAGTTGAATATCTTGGCTCAGTAGGAGTTGGAGTAACAGTGCCTAGAGTATTTCGTGCTAACGATGACAATATTTATGTAGTTAAATTACAGAATAATCCTATGGGTACTAAGGTCTTGGTCAATGAGTACATAGCATGCTGGTTTGGTCAACGTATGGAGTTATGTTTTCCTCCAAGTGACCTAATTCGGATTGATGAACAGGTGATGCAAAAACATAAATCACTGCGAGCTGCTGGAAGACGTTCTAACATTCATTTTGCCAGTCAATATATACACAGCAATAAATATGTTGGAAGGAATAATTTATACAAAGCGAATAATAAGAGTGCTATGGCGGGCGTCATGCTATTTGATCATATGTTTCACAATATTGATCGCACTAAGAATCGAAAGAATCTAATAGTATGCGTACAAAATTCTGCATATATACTATATGCCATTGATAATTCTCATTTGTTTGTACGTGGGAGATGGAATAGTAAAAGCTTAGAAAATTTGGCAGCGAAAATTGTTATAAATCGACGAAGAGCTTATGGTTGGCTGCTAACTTACTTTTTTACGTCTGGAGATTTTACTCCCTATGTTGCCAGGGTAAAGGATATCGAGGAAGATGAGTTGGCTCAGCTCGTAGAAGATATACCACAGGAATGGCTGCCCAAGGCTGAGGAACGAGCTGCACTCTTGACTTATATGATAAAAAGATGCAAAATGGTGGATCAAATTGCTCTGCGCCTCTGTCAATCAATTCCGGATGTAAACAGGCGTACCCACCTTTACTAAGGGGAAGATTTGCTCTACGTTTTGATTATGCATACGAATACATCCATTGGATACCATTGTACCGATCAGCCAAGGTTTGTCAGTGCCATGAATTCCATAAGAATCATAATTTAGACCTAACCAGCGAGTTCCTAGTACACCACCAGGGTTCATGACTTTAAGTGCGATAGCATAATTACCTAATGGTGTGGGAGTAGTTAATTTACCAATACCTACTGGAAATTGATGTACTGGAGCATTGCCATTGAATAGTGTTAATTGGCGAGAAGAGGTTGTAATTAGAATATTGGCCCTGGGTAATGTAAAATCCGCCCGTTTCGTGACTGGTGATATGGGTGTTATGGTAGTGATATTTGCTTGGTGTAAGCGGCAATAAGTAAGAGGATCTACCATTCCAGTCGCTGGTAATTTTTCTTTTTCTTGGAATAAGGTGATTCCACGAATGGTATCTGCATCATATTTATTATGAATCGGTCCTTGGTACAAATCCTTTTTGAATAATAATTGTTGTATCTCACCAATCAGGTAGTGCTCACTATCTTCTCTAAATTCAATACCAGCTAGCCTATGAGGTAAATAGAGTGTACGAAGATTCATAAAATCAACCTCCTGAAAGATCTTTGGTTATTATATGTAAGTACAGTTTGGCAGGTGCAAATGAGTCTATATTCAAAAACGTGTATTACGAAACTAGTACATGTATAAATAAGGACAGTGAAGGCAAAATACTTTTAGTGTCAATGAATAAATAAGGCTGGAATTTAAAAGTGATAGATATAGTAAGTAGGAATGAAAGAAAAGAAGACTAAGATTCAGGTAGAATGTTAACTCCATTTGAGCCTTAGTTGTACTTATCCTTAGGACTTAGTCCTCGGATATAATATCTTGCATAAAATATTACTGGTATTTGCAGGCAAACACCGCTATAATATCGAATATAATAATAAATTCGATGTTTTAATGTGTTATGGAGGTGCATTACCATATGGAACATATAAAGGCGGAAGAGGAATTACAGTTGGTTACATTTCGGTTGGCAAATGAGGAATATGGACTTCCGATTACGAAAGTTCAGGAAATTAACCGTTTATTGCCAGTTACAAAATTGCCTCAGACGCCTTCGTTTATGGAGGGAATTATTAATCTTAGAGGCCGCATTATTCCCGTGATCGATTTAAGAAAGAGATTTCAATTGCCAATTACAGAGCATAATGATGATACCCGTATTGTAGTTGTAGAAATCAATGGACAAACAGTAGGTGTGACAGTTGATGCAGTGACAGAAGTAGTACGGTTAAGTACTGCAAATGTAGAGGCCCCGCCTGTTTCCATAGCCGTAGATTCTCGCTATATTAATGGGGTTGGCAAGATTGATGATAGATTAATTATTCTATTGGATATTAATCAAGTATTAACAGTGCAAGAAGAATTTGCTGTAAAGCAATTCAATGATTAGGTGAGTATGTTAACGATAAAGGGAAATGCAAAAATTAATTTAACCTTAGATGTTCTTTATAAAAGGGAAGATGGGTTTCATCAGGTAGAAATGATTATGCAATCCATAGACCTTGCTGATGTGTTACACTTAGAAGAAAGAAAAACTGGTAATATTAGTATTGCAACTACGATTGCCCGATTGCCCTGTGATCAACGTAATTTGGCATACCGTGCGGCAGCACTCCTAAAAGAGACATATCAAGTGAAAAATGGTGTACATATTTTTCTTGAGAAAAACATTCCAGTAGCTGCTGGTTTGGCTGGTGGGAGCGCTGATGCTGCCAGTGTTTTACTAGGATTGAATCAGTTATGGAAATTGGGGTTATCCACTAATGAGCTGGAGGTGCTTGGGGCCAAGTTAGGTTCTGATATTCCCTTCTGTATAAAAGGTGGGACGGTATTAGCCACAGGCCGAGGTGAATTGCTCCAGCCTCTTGCTGAGATTAAGCCTTGCTATATTGTGTTAGCAAAACCACCTATAGGCGTTTCTACCGCTTGGGTATATCGTCAGTATCGAGGTCAGGATGTGAAGGCTCATCCTGATACACTTGGTGTAAAGTCTAGTCTGGAACAAGGAGATCTAACTGGTGTGGCTAAGGGCTTGTGCAATGTATTAGAAACTGTAACCATTCCAGTTCACCCTGAAATAAAGAAGTTAAAACAGTCTATGATGCAGTATGGGGCAATGGCCAGCTTGATGTCGGGCAGTGGTCCTACTGTTTTTGGCTTAGTAGAAGAGCAGGCCAAGGCAGAATATATTGCTGAAAAACTTAAAAGTCAAAGTGCTGCTGATATTTTTGTTGCGAGAACAGTAGGAAAAAGTGGGGGAGTATAATGGAACGCCGATTATTACCAATAAAATTAGATAGCTACCAGCCCCTCCGGGAAGTGGTGTGTGAAACATTGCGTAATGCAATTGTTGCGGGTATTTTACATCCTGGTGAACGTTTGATGGAAATTCAAGTGGCTGAAGAATTAGGGGTAAGCCGTACTCCAGTACGGGAAGCCATCCGCAAATTAGAATTAGAAGGATTTGTAGTCATGATACCCCGCCGTGGTACGTATGTATCCGATCTTTCCATTAAAGATATTACGGAAGTATTTGAAGTACGTACTTCTTTAGATATTTTAGCTGCTGGATTGGCTGCAGAGCGTATTACAGAAGAGGAACTAGAACAAATGGAACGTCTCTTAGTGGAAATTGGCGGCTATATAGAAGAAAATGACATGGAAAAAATTGTGGAAGCTGATAGCCAATTTCATGACATTTTGTATCGGGCCAGTCGTAATGAACGTCTTGTAGGTATTATTAATAATTTGCGGGAACAATTAACCCGCTTTAGGTCGTTGTCAATGTCCTATCCTGGAAGACTTAAGGCAATGTTTGCGGAACATACTCGTATGGTAGAATCGTTAGGACAGCGCAATGTTTCCTTAGCACAACAGCTTGCTGGGGAACATATGGCAAATGCGGAGCAAGTTTTATTGAAGAACATGTTAGAACGCGGAGCCGATTCGAACCAAGAATAGTTTTAACTTTTTGGGGATAGTATAAAGAGAGTTATATTATTTGTATGTAACATTCACATGGGAGGTTTGGGTTATATGTATGATGCCATTATACTGGCTGGCGGTGAAAATAGTGAACATTTGAGTAAGTTTTCATCTCAGTCGTATGAGGCGATGATTGAAATAGCTGGTAAGCCTATGGTGACTTTTGTAGCAGATGCATTGGCTGCTTCCCCCCAGGTGAAACGTATTTTTATCATGGGCCCAATTCCTCAATTAGAAAAATGTGATTTTCCCAAAGATACAATTTTACTTGAGGGAGGCCGTACTCTGGTTGAGACCATTCAACTGGGGATAAAGGCTATTGGGCACAAGAATAAGGTGCTAGTCGTAACGGCTGATATTCCCCTCTTAACACCTGAGGCTATTGCTGACTTTTTTCGCCAATGTGCTGCAGTAGAGGCGGATTTATATTATCCCATCGTCAGTAAAGAGATCAATAATAAATATTATCCAGGCAGTAAACGCACGTATGTGAGATTTAAGGACGGAATCTACACTGGGGGTAATATTTTTTTGGTGAATCCAGCTATTGTGCCTCAATGCTTAGCTGTGGCTGAAAAGCTGATTGATAATCGCAAGAATCCTTTTAAACTTTGCTGTTTATTAGGATGGGGATTTGTACTGCAATTTTTACTAGGTACATTAAGTTTAATCAAAGTAAGAGAAAGGGTAGAGACCTTGTTAGGTATTACGGGTGCCGTTGTTCAATCTCGATATCCTGAACTTGGAATTGATGTGGATAAACCTAGTGATTTAGAGTTGGTACGTACGACTTTCTCTATTCGAATATAGTGATATAGAGTGTGACTTGGCAAAAGCCAAGTCTTTTCTTATAGCTTTTACATGTAGTAACATTTTCTAATCTTTTTCAATGTAAAAAGATAGAAATTTTTTTTTAGATAAGTGATATAATATAAAAAACACTAGTTCTTGCAGGGATTTTATTTTTTTCGGAGAAAGTGAATGAAAATATTAAAAAACATAATAACATTCGGCGTTTTTTGTGATGGAGGATAGAAAGTAATGACTAAAGTACGGAGAGTAGAAAGAATCGTAGCCCTGACCAAAATGCTAATGGATATGCCAGGGCATTTATTTTCATTAGGACACTTTAGTAACTTGTTTGGTACAGCAAAGTCTACTTTGAGTGAAGATATGGTAACTATAAAACAGTCTATGCAGGAATTTGGCTTGGGAACAGTACAAACTGTTTCAGGGGCATCTGGTGGCGTAAAATATGTACCGTTTCCTTCAGAGGAACGTATGGAGAGTATGCTGACTCAGTTGGCAAAACAACTCTCGGACCCGGAAAGGCTGATCCCAGGCGGATTTTTATATATGTCAGATGTTTTATTTACACCTGATTTGATGATGCAAGCGGGTGAAATTTTTAGGGCGAGATTCTCACATTTATCGCCCGATTATATTATGACTGTAGAAACCAAAGGAATTCCCTTGGCTTTTTCTACAGCTCGGGCTTTTGGTTTGCCTTTGGTGATCGTAAGACAAGGAAGTAAAGTTACAGAAGGACCTTCAGTAAGTATTAACTATGTGTCTGGTTCTGCCAAACGTATTCAAACCATGTCCCTGCCGAGGCGGGCCTTAGCAGCGGGCTCAAAAGTCTTAGTGATTGATGATTTTATGAAAGCTGGAGGCACGGCCCAGGGAATGATTGATTTGGCAAAGGAGGTAGGTGCCCAGGTTGTGGGAACTGGTGTGCTGATCGCTACCATTGAACCTGAAAGAAAAATAGTAGAAGATTACTTGGCTTTACTCATGTTGCATGACGTTGGACAGCATACTAAGACTATCGATATAAGACCTGTGTTATAAAGAAGGCTAAATGCTAATAGCGGTTTTACGCGAATCACAAAGAAAGAGGTTCATAGTGTCCTTTGTGTCTTTGTGGTTCAAAATATCTCTGCGTCCTCTGTGCCTTTTATAAGACAGGTTGCATTTTTCTTAAAATGATATGGAGGCGATTATTTTGCAGAAAAGTATTAGTTTAGCAGATGTTCGAAAGGCCCATGAAGCAATGTATCATGTGATTCATCGCACCCCCTTGGATAAAAGTGTTACATTTAGTAGTATGGCTGGATATGATGTATATTTAAAGCTAGAAAATTTGCAGAAAACAGGATCATTTAAACTGCGTGGTGCTTATAACAAGATTCATTCCCTTACGTCAGAGGAAAAAGCCAAAGGAGTTATTGCTGCCTCGGCAGGCAATCACGCCCAAGGAGTGGCTTATGCCGCCAGAATGATGGAGACGAAGGCAACGATTGTCATGCCTGAATTAGCTCCCTTAGCTAAAGTAATGGCGACACGGGGTTATGGAGCTGAAGTGGTGCTTAGTGGCACGGTGTATGATGATGCTTTTCATAAGGCTCAGGAGTTAGAAATAGAAACTGGGCAGACTTTCATTCCTGCTTTTAATGATGAACAGGTCATTGCCGGTCAGGGAACCATAGGACTTGAAATATTACAAGAATTGGAAGATGTTTCTGCAATCGTAGTACCTATTGGCGGTGGTGGACTGATTGCTGGGGTAGCTCTAGCCGTAAAAGAAATGGCACCACATGTTAAAATATATGGTGTACAGGCAGAAGGAGCGCCGGCCATGTATATGTCTAAGCATGCTCATGTGCTAAAAGGTACGCCTGATGCTACAACCATTGCTGATGGTATTGCTGTTAAGTTTCCTGGAAATTTAACCTTTCCTTTTGTGGAGCATTATGTAGACGATATTGTAGTAGTGGACGATGAGGCTATTGCAAGTACGATTTTAATGATGCTGGAGAGGTCGAAATTAATGGTGGAAGGTGCAGGAGCAATTGCCCTCGCGGCTATCTTGAATCATAAAATTCCCGCTCATGGTAAAGTGGTTAGTGTGGTTTCTGGTGGTAACATTGATGTGAATTTTATATCACGCATCATTGAACGAGGCCTAGTAAAGGCTGGCCGGCGCATTAAAATTTCTACGCAGATTACAGATCGACCGGGTCTACTTCAGCAATTATTAACGGTAATTGCGAATACTAGGGCGAATGTAATTTCTGTTTTTCATGATAGAGTGGAACAAAATGTACCAATTGGACAAGCGGTTATCGAGATTAGCCTAGAGACACGCGATGCGCTACATACGGAGCAAATTTTGAGTAATTTACGCCAACATGGCTATAGTGCAAAGATTATCTAGAATATTCACTATTATTAAACTTTATTTTTTAGGCAGGAATGTTGAGATTGATGTCGAAAAGTAAAGAAGTTTGGAGAAGTGGATACAAAATTCATTTATCTGATGACTAAGTTTTAAGGGTAAGTGCGACTAGGATTCAGATGGAGTTATAACCCCATTTGAATCAAGTCTTCTTTATAAATGATAGAGCGTTGGTGGAATGGAGGAAGGTTCATGTCTGATTTACTAGCGATAATCTTGGCGGCAGGTAAAGGTACACGTATGAAATCAACCTTACCTAAGGTGCTGCATAAGATTGGTGGTAAGCCAATGGTGCAGCATGTGTTGGATGCAGCTCATACAGCGGGAGCTAAGGAAAAAGTTGTGGTAGTTGGTTTTGGGGCAGAATGTGTTGAAACGACTTTAGGAAAGCAAGCCGAATTTGTTGTACAGGCGGAGCAATTAGGTACAGGTCATGCAGTTATGCAGGCTAAAGACTTTTTACAGGGTTTTGACGGTACTGTCATGGTATTATGTGGGGATACACCTTTGCTTAGAGGAGAGACTCTAGGAAAACTTTTTGCTGAGCATAAAGCCGCCAAGGCTTCAGCTACAGTACTAACAGCTCATATGCCTAACCCTACAGGTTATGGGCGTGTTATTCGAGATGCTAGTGGACAGGTATTAAAAATTGTAGAACAAAAAGATGCTAATAGCAGAGAGCTAGCTGTTAATGAAATTAATACAGGGATTTATTGTTTTGAACGCGCCCCCTTATTTGAAGCATTACAGAATACAAATTGCAATAATATGCAGGGTGAGTATTACTTAACAGATGTAATCGGGATTTTAGCAACTTCTCATGCTAAAGTATGGGCTGTGAAGGTAGATGATTTTCAAGAAACACTAGGGATTAATTCGCGGATGCAATTGGCAGAAGCGGAGAAAATTATCAGAAAACGTAAATTGGAAGAGTTAATGGATAATGGTGTTACCATTATGGATATTGATAGTACATTTATTGATCAGGAAGCAGCCATTGGCGCAGATACTGTTATCTACCCCTTTACTTGGATTGAGGGAACTACGACTATTGGAAAGAACTGCAGCATAGGACCTAATAGCCGTATCCAAAACAGCAGTATTGGTGATAATGTCACCTTGCACTTTATATATGCCCATGATTGCAACATCGGTGATGATGCAGTCGTTGGTCCTTATGTTCATTTACGCCCAAATACTGTTTTAGCAAAGGGTGTTAAAATTGGAAACTTTGTAGAAGTTAAAAATTCTCAAATTGGGGTAGGCAGTAAGATTCCACATTTGAGTTATATTGGCGATACCGATATGGGGGATAAAGTTAATATCGGTTCAGGCACCATAACTGTTAATTATGATGGTAAGAACAAGAGTCGAACCACTATTGAGGATGGTGCTTTTATTGGTTGTAATTCTAACTTGGTAGCTCCTGTAACTGTAGGTAAAGGCGCTTATATAGCTGCAGGTTCAACCATTACTAAAAATGTCCCAGCAGATGCTCTAGGTGTAGCCAGATCTCGCCAAAGTAACATTGAGGATTGGGTAACTAAGAGATAAAAAAGTTGATTAGATATAGTTGCATTAAAGAATATATTTACCCTTTAATGCATTCAATATAAATTTATTTTTAGAAGCGTGTTCCAAAAGAGCACGCAGCATAATGTAAAAAGCATAATCAGGAGGTAACGTTTTACAATGGAAGATATGAAGAGATTGCGGATTTTTTCCGGAAATGCCAATCCAGGGTTGGCTAAGGAAATTGCTGACCATCTGGGTCTTACTATGGGGAATGCTTTTGTGGGGCATTTTAATAACGGAGAGACGCAAGTCATCATTGATGAGAGTGTACGTGGTAAAGATGTGTTTATTGTGCAGCCTACTTGTAATCCTGTAAATGACAGCATGATGGAACTTTTAATTATGGTGGATGCTGCCAGACGGGCTTCTGCACGCACAGTTACAGCGGTAATTCCTTATTATGCTTATGCGAGGCAGGATCGCAAAACCCGGGGACGTGAGCCTATTTCTGCGAAGCTGATTGCCAACTTGCTGACTACAGCTGGAGTGAATCGTGTTGTTACAGTGGACTTGCATGCTGGCCAAATTCAAGGGTTCTTTGATATTCCTGTAGATCATCTGCCTGGTGTGCCATTGTTAGCTGAGTATGTTCGCTCTAAAAATTTGGATGATTTGATTGTTGTATCTCCAGATTTAGGTGGCGTCACCCGCGCTAGACAGTTAGCAGATCGATTGCATGCACCTATTGCCATTATTGAAAAACGCCGCCCAATGCCTGGTGTGGCAGAGGTTATGAATCTTATCGGTAATGTAGAAGGAAGAACTGCAGTTATGATTGATGACATTGTGGATACTGCTGGATCTCTGACCGAGGGGGCCAATGCGTTAATAAAATTTGGCGCAAAAGAGGTATATGCTTGCTGTACTCATGCTGTTCTTAGTGATCCAGCTGTAACTCGTATTGAATCATCTACTATTAAAGAATTGGTGATTACCAATACCATTCCTTTACCTCAAGAAAAAGAAAGTGCTAAAATAAAGGTATTATCCATTGCACCACTTTTAGGTGAAGCTATTCTTAGGATTTTTGGTGAACTTCCAGTCAGTAGAATGTTTGACGAATAAGTAATATAGCAAATTAAAACAGGGCGCACATGAAGCGTCCTGTTTTTTAATAGGTGCTAGAAAGTAAAAAACGTTATTATCATAACCTTTGTGTTCTTCGTTCCGCGTAAGCGTCTTCGCATTTCAAATCGACTTTTATAAAAGGTCATTGCGTTTTTCTTAGGTTTGTTCTCTGCTTATCATATGATATAATTCCATTAAGGTTGGTGATGCTAATGTTACGGGAATTAAATGAAAAATCAGAAATAAATATAGAACAGGCTAGATTATCTGATATTCCGGCTATTGCAGCCTTATTTACGGAAAGCTTTGATGAAAGTGTACGACATCATTGTGGCGGTATTTTACCAAAATCTCAGGCCATGCAGGATGTATTTACTTTAGTATACCAAGCAGAACCCCAGTCGGCACTAGTGGCACGTACTCTATCTGGGAAGGTGGTTGGCTATTGTTTTGCTCCCACCCAATTATCAAATTTATGGCTAAGAGCAATATGGAGTGGCCAGTTGGTAAAATGGGCTTGGCGCTGGCTTACGGGGCAGTATGGCTTTGGTTTGCATCCTGTGAAGGTAATTGTCATGAATAAAATAGCCTTTCTCTCTTCCGCTTTTACTCCCACTCAAAGAGCTAATGCCCGGATTCTATCCATTGCCGTATCAGGTAAGTTTCGAGGCCGGGGGGTGGCGGGGCAGCTTTTGGGCAAAGCAATCCAGTACTTTTCTATAAGAAAAGCTAATGTAGTGCGATTAGAAGTGCGGCCTGATAATGCTGCTGCCATTTCATTATATGAGAAGTGGAATTTTGTCCTGAAAGGTTATACCCAGGACTCTCAAGGTAAGTGGTTAATTATGTATAAAGAAATGGAGAGCAATGATGTTTGATATAAAAATACGGCTGGTTAATATGCTTGGTTTATTAACCATCATTGTATTAATTGGTTTAATATTAGATTATCGTAATGTTATAAAACGCCCCATACGTATAGGCATGGGGTTGGCTATGCTAGGAATAACTACTGGTATCTTTTTGACACTTAGTGCTGTATTGCCAGAAAACCAGGTTTTTGGCAGAGTTTTTTCTAATAAAGAGACCACACAAAAGGTGGTAGCTCTTACTTTTGATGATGGCCCATATCCGCCATACACAGAGCAATTATTAGATGTGCTGAAAGAGTACCATGTACCTGCTACCTTTTTCCTTGTGGGGCAAAATGCTGAAAAATATCCTGAATTGGTAAAGCGTATTTCTGTAGAAGGGCATCAATTGGGAAATCATACTTATCATCACATTGATTTATTAAAAGCTGATCGCAAAGTCATTGCTGAGGAGATGGATAGAACGAATCGGGTCATTATGGCAGCATCAGGCATAAAGCCTCATTTAATGAGACCGCCTCATGGTTTTCGTGATCCTGTAGTTATGGAAATTATGGCGGAGCGTGGCTTGAAAGTTGTGGAGTGGTCGGTTATGAGTCGTGATTGGCTCAATCCGGGAGTGGACGTCATTGTGGAACGCACCGTAAGTAAAGTTAAGAACGGCTCTATTGTTCTTCTGCATGATGGTGATGGCGTAATGTCCCAGGCTCCTCGCATACAGAGTGTAGAAGCCACACGAAGGATTATTCAGATTCTATCGGCCCAGGGGTATAAGTTTGTGACGGTAGATGAAATTCTAGATAAAACGGAGGACGTTAAAGGGTGAAAATAGTAGTAGGCCTTGGCAATCCAGGGCAGCAATATAGTGGGACCCGTCATAATATAGGTTTTATGGTGATTGATGAGCTGGCTCGTCGCTGGGGGATTAATGGATGGAAAAATCGTAAGGAGGCACTGGTTGCTGAATATCGTGGAGATGATACCATATTACTTGTTAAGCCTCAGACGTATATGAATTTAAGTGGCGTAGCAGTGGGGGAATTGGCACGCTGGTACAAGGTGCCAGTAGAAGATATCATTATTATATTTGATGATATGGATTTGCCCACAGGCCGTTTGCGTTTGCGAATGAAAGGCGGATCAGGAGGACACCGAGGCATTGAGTCTTTATTGACTCATTTGGATAAAGACTCCTTTCCAAGGGTTCGTGTAGGTATTGGCCGTCCTCCTACAGGTTGGCAGGTAGTGGACTATGTCCTAAGTTCTTTTACTGCTGAAGAACAACCTCTGCTGAAAGAGGCTATTAGCAAGGCTGCTGAGGCAACGCAAAGTATTATTGAGCAAGGTATGAATAAGGCTATGAATTTGCATAATAAGTGATTATCAATCTTTTTCTGAGTCCTCTGTGTCGCTATGGTTAAAAAGGTTTTAGGAGAATCATTGAAACACGCAGGTCACAAAGATATACGAAGAACACAAAGAAGAGTTTACCAAACCCTTTCTTTGTGTTCTTCGTTTCTGTGTAAGCGGCTTTACGTTTTGGATGGATCAGCATTTTGTTCTTGTTACAACGACTGGATGGTTAAGGGCATGTATAACGTTGGCTATATTAATTCCTTTACCGCCAGGGGCAGTAGAACATTTTCCATACGATTGACTTTACCTATGGTAAGTTAGGCAGATGCAATGTGCTGTCAAGAGCTGGATTTAAGGTGACAGTTACTATAAACAAAATCCGGGTTAATATCATCTGATCCTTTGAATAGAGTAGTTTCCGGGATAATAACGAGGGTGTGATTACGTAGGCATTCCAAAATATCTTTATCAACATTGCGATCTGTAATAATCATGGATAGTTCATCTAAATTGCATATCTTAGAAAAGGATTTCTTCTCAAACTTAGAATGGTCAGCTACTAGTATTTTAGTTTTACTAGCAGATAACATGGCTCGTTTTGTTTCTGCTTCCGCTATATATTGAGTGGTGACCCCTAAAGAGTAGTCAATCCCGTTAGCAGTAAGGAATACTTTGTCAAAGGAGAAGAGTTTGAGCATAGAATTGGTGAGTGGCCCAGTGAGACAATGGAGGGACTTTTTCCATTCGCCGCCGAGCAACAGCACTTCAATGTCAGGTTCTTCGGCAAAAACTAAAGCTACATCCATACAATTCGTGGCAACGGTTAATTTTTTCCCGCTTAATGCTCGAGCGATTTCTCGGGTAGTTGTGCCCGCATCTAATAAGATGGTTTCGCCATCGTTGACCATGCTGGCAGCAAGAGCCGCAATTTCTCGTTTTTCATTTAAAAGAAATACTTCACGATCGTGAAAGCTAAGTTCTTTTTCTAATTGGACAGAGACGGCGCCTCCATGTGTTCGTTGAATGAGCCCTAGATTTTCAAGCTCTTGTAAATCACGGCGTATGGTAGCCTCAGAAACGGTAAATAAGGAACTGAGCTCATTTACTTTAACGGGTTGTCTTAGTCTGATCATTCGTAGGATTTTGTTACGTCTTTCTTCAGCAAACATATAAGCACCTCAAAAAAAGTCTGTATTTTCACATTAATCAGTAATCTAATCTCATTATAAAAGCATTATGTAGAAAAGTAAATCATAAAGAAGACTTGGGCTCAAGAGCCCCCTAGCAACAACTCGGTTCGAACTCTACAACTTGTTTTCCTGACTACCATGGACAGGGTACAACAAATTGTACGAGATAGAAGATGGTAATCTTAGAGCGATTTGGTCTTTGGACAAAGAAGATGACGGGGATCATAGGCAGTTTCCAAATATTTAAAGTAATTAGTAGTAAAAACAATATTGCTTAGGGTAAATGGTTGTGCTATAATGATGTGGTAAAAGCTACAAGGTGCTTTAAAGTGAGGTGCAATAAATGAAAGATAAAATTCATCCTAATTATGGTGAATCAAAAGTAATGTGTGGTTGTGGCAACACTTTTGTAACTGGTTCTATTAAAAAAGAACTTCGTATCGATGTTTGCTCAAAATGCCATCCGTTCTTTACTGGTCAGCAACGTAATATTACCGCTGGTGGACGTATTGAGAAATTCAATAAACGTTACGGTCAACAGGCCTAAAAACGGGGTAGCAGAGCAGAAATGCTCTGCTACATTTATATTTGTTATCAGGATCATTAAAAGGAGGGGATACCATGAAACCTAAAGTCAGTATTGGCGGTCAAGCAGTCATCGAAGGTGTAATGATGCGCGGGCCTGGCATTATCGCTACTGCAGTCAGGGAGCCATCAGGTGAAATTCTTGTAAAGAAAGAATTTTTTACACCCGTTAGTGACCGGTATCCCATTTTGAAAAAACCTATGCTACGAGGTGTTGTTGCACTAATTGAGTCACTAGTGCAGGGGCTCAAGGCGTTATCCTTTTCGGCTCAGGTAGCTGGTGAGGAAGGAGAGGAATTGTCAAATAAGGAAATCGCCCTGACCATGGCCTTTTCTCTGGGATTGGCTATTGTTCTATTTGTAATCATTCCAACCTATGCAGCCAAATACATTCACAGTGCTATAACCGATCCTCGTGTATTAAATTTAATGGAAGGTGTGCTGCGATTAGCCATCTTTTTGGTGTATATTACAGCTATATCCAGAATGAAGGATATTCGCCGAGTGTTTGAATATCATGGTGCTGAACATAAGACTATCCATGCTTATGAGGCAGGAGTGCCATTGGATGTGGAGCATGTTCGAACCTATACTACATTACATCCTAGATGCGGTACCAATTTTTTGTTTATCGTGATGATTGTAAGTATTGTTATGTTTGCTTTCTTAGGTTGGCCCGATTTATGGATTCGCATTGTGTCTCGCATTATCTTAATGCCAGTGGTAGCGGGTCTTGCCTATGAGATTATTCGTTTTGCGGGCAAGAGTGAAGCAGCATGGGTAGGAATCGCCATTATGCCAGGTTTACTATTGCAAAAACTAACGACGCGAGAACCCAGTGATGATCAATTGGAAGTGGCAATAAAAGCCTTAGAAGCGGCTCGTCCAGTAGAAGAGGTGTAACGACCAAACCACAAAGGGATACCATAAAGATCTTATGCGCTCCCCTTTGTGGATTTAGCTCTTGTATAAATAAGTTTTAGAGGAGAATGACCATGCTGGATAAATTGCAGGCCATTGAAGATAGACATAGTGATTTAGAGAATTTAATTAGTGATCCTTCGGTGATTGCCAATATGTCCGAATGGCAAAAACATGCGAAAGATCATTCTAAGTTGACACCTATCGTGGCAAAGTTTCGTGAGTATAAAGAGGTACAGCAAGGTATTGCCGATGCCCTTGAAATGTTGAATGATAAATTGGATAATGATTTTCGGCAGATGGTGACAGCAGAGCTTTCTGAATTGAAAGCTAAAAATGAAGTGTTGAAGGAAGAGTTGCGCATTTTATTATTGCCTAAAGATCCAAATGATGAAAAAAGTGTAATCGTGGAAATTCGTGGCGGTGCCGGTGGTGATGAAGCTGCCTTATTCGCTGGGGATTTGTTTCGCATGTATACTCGTTATGCGGAAAACCATGGCTGGCGTACGGAGCTTCTGGATGCCAATGCTCCAGATTTAGGTGGATTTAAAGAAGTCATATTTACTATTGATGGTGATGGTGCTTATAGTCGTTTAAAATATGAAAGTGGAGTACATAGGGTACAACGTGTTCCTACTACTGAATCCAGTGGGCGTATCCATACCTCTACTGTAACTGTGGCTGTATTGCCTGAAGCGGAAGAAGTAGATGTAGTCATTAATCAAAATGATTTGAGAATTGATACCTATTGTGCTAGTGGTGCAGGTGGCCAACATGTTAATAAAACGGAATCAGCAGTTAGAATTGTTCATCTGCCAACGGGAATCGTCGTACAATGTCAGGATGAAAAATCCCAGCTGAAAAATAAAGACAAGGCAATGCGTGTTCTAAGAGCCAAAGTATTAGAACAGGCGGAAGAAGAGCATCGGGCAGAATTGGCTGAGACCCGAAAAAGTCAGGTAGGTACAGGGGACCGTAGTGAGCGCATTCGTACCTATAATTTTCCTCAAGGTAGAGTAACGGATCATCGTATTGGATTGACGTTGCACAAGTTAGATTTTGTGCTAAATGGCGATATTGATGAAATCATTAATGCTTTGATAACAACAGACCAAAGTCAACGTATGCAGCAAGGTGAGTAATATGGCAAATATAAAAGAAGTTTGGACCATACAGACAATTTTAAATTGGACTAGGCAGTACTTTTTAGACAAAGGCGTGGAAAATCCACGTCTGGATGCGGAAGTACTGCTTTCCCATATCCTAGGTAAAGAAAGATTGTATTTATATGTTCATTTTGATCAACCGTTAGAAGAAAGAGAGTTATCAGCATTTCGTACAGCGGTAAAGCAGCGAGCCGCACGTTTACCAGTGGCCTATATTATTGGCAGCAAAGAATTTATGGGTTTAGATTTTAATGTTACGCCTGCTGTACTTATTCCTAGGCCTGATACGGAAATCTTAGTGGAGGCAGCTTTAAGTCGTCTTACGGCAGTAGAGAATGCCTGTTTTTTAGATATTGGGACAGGAAGTGGTGCTATTTGTATTAGCATGCTGGCTAATTTGCCAACTGCTAAGGGAGTAACGGTGGATATTTCACCAGAGGCATTGATAGTAGCTAAAGGGAATGCTGCCAAGCATCAAGTGACGGAGCGTCTTACTTTTTGTCTGGGAGATTTATTTACTCCTGTAATAGGCCAAAAATTTACTGCTATATTATCAAACCCGCCTTATATTCCAAAAAGAGATATTCCTGGGCTTACTCCAGAGGTGCGACAAGAGCCTAGTTTAGCGTTGGTAGGCGGTGAAGATGGACTAGATTTTTACCGTCGTATTTTGCAAGAAGGCAGAAAATATCTAGTCGACAGTGGTTTTATGGCTATGGAGGTTGGTATTGGTCAGGCTCAGTTGGTAGCAGCCATGGCTGAGGCGACAGGATGCTTTAAATTAAACGAAATTGTGAAAGACTATGGTGGGATAGAACGTGTTGTGGTATTAGAAAGACTATAGAGGATAATGAGCCACAAAGATGGAAATCATATGTTTTTGAGAAGAGATTGAAGAAAGAATGTGTCTTTGAGGTTTAAAAAGGATTTCAGCGTTTTTCTAGTAATGTTTTACTCATAAAGGTAGGGTTAATATGCATACTGAACATTTTATAGTGGATAAAGATAAACCAGATCAAGGAATTTTAAAGCAAGCAGCAGAACTCTTAAAACAGGGCAAGTTAGTGGCTTTTCCCACAGAAACCGTTTATGGTTTGGGTGCCAATGGGCTGGATGAAGAAGCGGTAGGTAAAATTTATCAAGCAAAAGGCAGGCCGTCAGATAATCCTTTGATTTTACATATTGCTAATAAAGAGAGTATAAATAAGCTTGTTGCTCATATCCCTGCTAATGCTAAGGTTTTAATGGAAACGTATTGGCCGGGTCCTCTAACTATTGTATTAAGAAGAATGGCTGTGGTGCCAGATATTGTTACCGGAGGCTTGGAAACAGTAGCGGTTCGCTTGCCTGACTCTACTGTTGCACGTAAGCTGATAGAATTGGCAGGTATACCCATTGCTGGGCCTAGTGCTAATACTTCAGGAAGACCTAGTCCAACCAGTGCCCAAGCGGTGTTAGTTGATCTAGAAGGGAAAATTGATGCTGTGGTTGATGCTGGAAATTGTCAGATTGGTGTAGAGTCAACGGTAGTAGATTGCACTACGCCAGTGCCAACCCTACTAAGACCAGGTGGTATTACCTTAGAAATGTTAATAGCAACTTTAGGGGAGGTGGAAATTGACCCTAATCTTAGCGGTAGTTTTGAACTTGCCCCTCGCTCTCCAGGGATGAAATATACTCATTATGCTCCTGAGGCACCGATGATATTATTTGAAGGGGAATATTCTCAAGCTGTAAACCTGCTTTTGCAGGAGATAGATACTGCACTGGCCAAAGGTAAAAGAGTAGGTGCATTAGTTTCTGCAGAGACTGCAAGTAGATTGCCTGCAGCTGTAGTACCTTCTATTTATGGCAGGCGGGAGAATGTGGATGAAATAGCCGCAAATCTTTATACGGCGTTGCGCAGTTATGATAACCATTCTGTAGATATGATTTGTGCAGAGGGCATCTCGGAAGAGGGCTTAGGATTGGCAGTTATGAACCGTCTACGAAAAGCTAGTGGTTATAGGATTGTGAAAGGGTAACATATCCCTCATTTCCCTCACATATACTCTACCAATGGAGGTGGGGTTGGTGAATAGCCTAGAATTATTGGTGTTAAGCGCAGCCTTAGGGACAGATTTATTTTCAGTGGCTGTTCCTATTGGTATGAATCGAATGAGACGCAAAATCATTTTTCGTGCAGCAGTTGTCTTTGCTTTATTTCATATCGTTCTTATATTGACAGGTTATTATATTGGACATTTCTTGGGATCGGTAATGGAGAAATTCGGTGCTTATCATAGTGAATATCCTCTGCTTGTTATGGAAAATTGGGCTAGTATTTTAGGAGCGTTGGTTCTAATTGGTTTGGGTATATACATGATTAGAGAGAATGTAATTGGTATTGTACCAAATAAAAATAAAGCCCACCCCTTGCAGGGCTTTTCACTATTCGTATTAGCGACTAGTGTGAGTATTGATGCTTTGGCAGCAGGATTTAGTATGGGGATGATGGATGTTGATTTAGTAAAGTTAAGTATTATTTTAGGGATTGTTATTTTTTTTATTGCTTTATTAGGTTTGGGTCTGGGGCGAAAAGTAGGACGCTATATTGGTGGCAGGGCTGAACTTGTGGGAGGAATGGTCCTGGCTTTATTAGGAATTCATATACTATGGACTATGTTGCATTGATGGCATTTTAGCTTAGTTATAAGATTAATAGCAGAAAGGCAGTTGGAGATAGAAATGCTGCAGATTTTGATTGTTTGTACAGGTAACACTTGTCGTAGTCCTATGGCTGAGGTATTGCTCAGGGATAAAATACAAAAATGTAATGTATCAGAGCAGATTGCAGTAGCATCTGCTGGTATTGCTGTGTGGGGTGAGGGCAAAGCATCCCCAGGGGCCCAGACGGTTATGAAACAGCGGGGGATTGATATGGTAAGCCACCGCTCGTGTCCCCTTTGCCTTGAGGATATTGTAGCTGCTGATTTGCTGCTGACCATGACTCGAGGTCATAAGGCGGCAGTGCTTTCCATTATGCCTGAGGCTCGACATAAAGTATTTACATTAGCTGAGTTCGCTGGTGAACATAGAGATATTTCTGATCCTTACGGCGGGAATACGGACATCTATGAAGGGTGTGCCGTAGAAATCGAAAAGTGCTTGGAAAATTCCTGGCGCAGAATATTAGAACTTGCAGGAAAAATGAATTGAGTAGAGAAAAATGATGATAGAGTATGTTGTAAAAGAACTGACATTCTGAATGTAGAGGAAGCTGGAGGTTTATACATGTTAGTAGCAATTGGTAGTGACCATGGTGGTTTTCAGTTGAAAGAAGAAATCAAAAAATTATTAGCTGAAGAGAACATTGCGTTTGAAGATTTTGGAACCCATTCGGCGCAGTCCGTTGATTATCCAGATATTGCTCAGACAGTTGGTGAGGCTGTTGTCAGTGGGCAATATACTAGAGGTATTTTGATTTGCGGCACAGGGATTGGTATTAGTATTGCCGCTAATAAAATAAAGGGTATTCGAGCTGCTCTTTGTCATGATGTATTTTCAGCGAAAATGACTCGGGAGCACAATGATACAAATATTTTAGCCATGGGAGAAAGAGTTATCGGACCAGGATTGGCTCGCATGATTGTTTCTACTTGGCTTGCCACAGAATTTGTTGGTGGTCGTCATGCTGCAAGAGTAGAAAAAATTTCCCAGTTGGAATCCTAATTATCCTAAAGGGGCAGTGGTGGTATGAGCATAGAACTAGATGGGATCAAAAGACAAACGATTGAGGCTGCTGAGGAATTGCTGAAGATAGCAGAGGTTACTTCTGGACAAATTATGATAGTGGGTTGTAGCACCAGTGAAGTAATAGGGGAAAGAATCGGTTCAGCAGGGTCCTCCGAGGTGGCAGAGGCTATTTTAAGCAGCTTACTAACAGTGTGTGCTCAATTTGATGTCTATCTTGCAGTGCAGTGTTGCGAGCATTTAAATAGAGCCTTGGTGATCGAAGAAAAGGCTGCTCAAAGGTATCAGTTGGAGCCTGTCAGGGTAGTGCCAGTTGCGAAAGCTGGCGGTGCTTTAGGTGCTATGGCGATGAATTCTTTTCATTCTCCTATAGTAGTCGAGAATATTAAGGCTCATGTGGGTCTTGATATTGGTAACACGTTAATTGGTATGCATTTAAAAGCAGTAGCTGTGCCTGTACGTTTAAAACAAAAAAATATTGGACAAGCATTTTTAACTGCAGCTCTCACGCGTCCTAAACTGATTGGTGGTTCGCGATCTGTTTATGAATAAAGAAGACTAAGATCAGATGGAGTTTTAACTTCATGGAATCTTAGTCGCACTTATCTGCCGAACTTGGTCATTGGAGAAATAAGAATATGGGGGAATTAACATGAGTATACTTGCTAATTTTGATCCGGAGATTGCAAAGGCAATTGCATTAGAAGGGCAACGTCAAGAAAATAAGCTTGAACTAATTGCTTCAGAGAATTTTGTTAGTAAGGCTGTTATGGAAGCGCAAGGATCCGTTCTGACAAATAAATACGCTGAGGGTTATCCGGGAAAACGCTACTACGGTGGTTGTGAGCATGTAGATGTAGTAGAGCAGTTAGCGATTGATAGGGTAAAACAACTATTTGGCGCAGAACATGCCAATGTGCAACCACATTCCGGTGCTCAAGCCAATACAGCAGTATATTTTGCCTTTTTAGAGCCAGGTGATACTATTTTAGGTATGAATTTGGCTCACGGCGGACATCTCACTCATGGTAGCCCAGTGAACATATCAGGTAAATGGTTCAATATTGTTCCTTATGGTGTAGATGAGAAAACCCACTTGATTAATTATGATGAGGTAGCCGAACTTGCAGCAAAACATCGCCCCAAAATGATTGTGGCGGGAGCGAGTGCTTATTCAAGAGTTATAGATTTTGAGCGTATGGGCCAAATTGCTCGCGAAGTAGGGGCAATGCTTATGGTGGACATGGCTCATATTGCTGGTTTGGTAGCAGCGGGACTACATCCTAATCCTGTAGGGCATGCAGATATTGTCACAACAACAACTCACAAAACCTTGCGGGGACCACGAGGTGGCGTGATTTTGTGCCGCAGTGAATTGGCTGCTAAAATTGATAAAGCCATATTTCCTGGTATTCAGGGCGGACCATTAATGCATGTAATTGCAGCAAAAGCTGTGGCTTTTAAAGAGGCTTTGTCAGAAGAGTTTAAACTGTATCAGCAGCAGATTGTTAAAAATTCCGCAACATTGGCAGAGAGTTTGCTAAAATCTGGATTTACCTTGGTTTCAGGTGGTACGGATAATCACCTATTGCTAGTCGATCTACGCCCTCAGAATATGACAGGTAAAGAAGCTGAAAAAATATTGGATGAAGTAGGCGTCACTGTAAATAAAAATGCGATTCCTTATGATCCTACCAGTCCCTTTATTACAAGCGGTATTCGTGTTGGCACAGCAGCTCTTACTTCTCGTGGTATGAAAGAAGCTGAAATGGAGATTGTGGCTAACATTATTGCTATGGTATTGACTCATCCTGCTGATGAAACTGTTAAAGCTAAGGCAGCAAGTATGATTGCCGAGTTGTGTAAAAAATATCCATTGTATGCCTAATGACATCATATAATTTTAGTTATAAAGTTTAAAATAGGCTCCAAGTTATACTTGGAGCCTGTTTTTTTATTTTCTTAAGCTAAAAAAGTAAAATAATCTTGATTTTTCTCTACCATGACTGGTATAATGGCTTAAAATGTAATGAAATGTAGACCTAGAAAGCAAAGGTGTTTTCACAGGAGGAACATTTTCAATGAGTTTGTTCTTGTTAAAAAAAATTCAGTTACAACGACGTAACGAGAAAGAGTATCTAGGGTTCCGCTGTAAAAAGGACTGGACCAAGCGATACAAATGCGCTTATGCGGATTACACCGTGAGTATAAAAGACTCTGCGGAAAATTTCTCACTGCTGAAACTTGTGCAATTCATGTTGTTTCAGCTAGGAGTGAGGATATTTCGGAGTTTTTTTTGTTTTCCTAAACAGTAAAATGGAGGTGGAGGAGAATGGGGCATCATACAATCTCGATTTTAGTACTCAATCAGCCAGGGGTATTGGTGCGGGTGGCCGGCATGTTTTCTCGTCGGGGGTTTAATATTGAGAGTTTAGCTGTAGGAACTACCCATGTACCAGAATATTCGAGAATTACAGCGGTCATGCAAGGTAGCGATGGGATCGTGATGCAAGTGGTAAAACAACTGGAAAAACTGGTAGAGGTACGAGCAGTAGAGGTTTTACCTGTTAACCTTGCAGTAGTTCGAGATATGGCTATGATAAAAGTGAAAGCGAATCAAGATAAGAAGTTGGAAGTCCTGCAATTAGCAGAAACATTTGGAGCCAAAGTAGTGGATATTTCCGAAAATACCTTGATGGTAGAAATAACTAGCGGCAAAACCAATACTGAAGCTTTGATCGAGGCTCTATCATCTTATGGAATTCTAGAAATGATTCGTACAGGTGTTGTAGGCCTGCAACGAGGTAACTGCAGTATTTATGAAAAAGAGAAATGTGAAATTAGTGAGTTATTTGATACATCTCAAGTTAAGGTTTAGGGTAGATTCATTTGTATAAAACGTTAACAAACTGGCGAAAACCACCTCTCAAAATCGAGGAGACTGATATTGGTTTTTTTGGAAGCATGGTATCCTCGACAGATGAAGAGGCTGTTTTAAAATAAAAATATTTAAAATTTAGGGAGAGATGATGAAGATGAGTAAAATGTATTATGACAAAGATGCGGTAGTAGAATTAATTGCAAAAAAAACGGTGGCTATTATTGGTTATGGTAGTCAAGGCCATGCCCATGCGTTAAATTTACATGATAATGGTGTAAAAGTAATAGTTGGTCTGTACAAGGGGAGCAAGTCTTGGGAAAAAGCCAAAAATGATGGTTTAGAAGTTTTGGAAGTTGCTCAAGCGGTAGCTGCTGCTGACGTGGTTATGATTTTAGTTCCAGATGAAAAGCAGGCTAAAATCTATAATGAACTGATTGCGCCAAACCTAAAAACCGGTGCGGCTTTAGCTTTTGCCCATGGTTTTAATATTCATTTTAACCAAATTACCCCGCCAGCTGATGTAGATGTATTTATGGTTGCTCCTAAAGGGCCTGGACATTTGGTACGCCGAGTATTCCAAGAAGGGGCAGGAGTGCCATGTTTAAAGGCTGTATATCAAGATGCATCCGGTCAGGCTGAGGCTTTATCACTAGCTTATGCTTGGGGTGTGGGCGGTACTAGAGCCGGCGTATTGACAACTACTTTCCAGGAAGAGACGGAAACAGATCTGTTTGGTGAGCAAGCTGTATTATGTGGGGGCGCAACAGCTTTAGTAAAAGCAGGCTTTGAAACGTTGGTAGAAGCTGGCTATCAGCCAGAAGTAGCCTATTTTGAATGTTTGCATGAGTTGAAGTTGATTGTCGATCTTATGTACGAAGGCGGTATGGCAGCCATGCGTTATTCCATCAGCGACACTGCTGAATATGGTGATTATATGATTGGTAAACGAATTGTTACAGATGAAACAAAAGTAGAAATGAAAAAGGTCTTAACGGAAATTCAAAATGGTGTATTTGCGAAAAATTGGATTTTGGAAAATCAGGCCAATCGCCCTGAATTTTCTGCAACCAGACGTCGTGAAGCAGAGCACCAAATTGAAACGGTGGGTAAAGAACTGCGCGGTATGATGAGTTGGCTGAAGAAATAAGGTAGGAGAGAGGTATTGGTATGGAACGCAAAATTAAAATTTTTGATACTACATTACGTGATGGTGAGCAGACACCTAGTGTTTGCTTGGATATGCATGAAAAATTGGAGATTGCCCAAAGCCTGGTCAAATTAAATGTAGATATCATTGAAGCTGGATTTCCCATTGCCTCACCAGGAGATTTTAAAGGTGTCAGCCAGATTGCTGAATATATTAAAGGTCCTGTGATTGCAGGGTTAGCTAGAACCAATAAAAAGGATATTGATGCTGTAGTGCAGGCTTTAGCTAAGGCCGAGCGTTCGCGGATTCATACTTTTATTGCGACCAGTGATATTCATATGGAATATAAATTAAAAATGTCTAGAGATAAGGTTCTGGCAATGACAGAAGAATCTGTACGATACGCAAAACAGTTTATTGAGGACATTGAATTTTCTGCCGAGGATGCTTCCCGCTCGGACTGGGCCTTTCTCTGCCAAGTATATGCCAAAGCTATAGCTGCAGGCGCGACGGTGATTAATGTGCCCGATACAGTAGGGTATACAACCCCTGATGAATTTGGGGCTTTAATTCGCTACTTAAGAGAGCATGTGACTGGTATTGATAAGGTGGATATTAGTGTCCACTGTCATAATGACTTAGGGTTAGCAGTGGCTAACTCTCTGGCAGCCGTACAGGCTGGTGCTACCCAAGTGGAGTGCACCATCAATGGTTTGGGTGAACGAGCTGGAAATGCTGCCTTAGAGGAATTGGTAATGGCCTTTTATACTCGCCGTGATTATTACAAGGTATCTACAGGAATTGATACGAAACAAATTTATCGTGCTTCTACCCAAGTGAGTGCCTTGACAGGGGTTGATGTACAAATTAATAAAGCCGTAGTAGGAGAGAATGCTTTTGCCCATGAGTCGGGTATACATCAGCATGGCGTTTTGAACAATTCTCTAACCTATGAGATTATTTCCCCGGAAGTAATTGGCATGAGCCGTAATTCTATTGTGCTGGGCAAACATTCTGGCAGACATGCTTTTGAAGAGCGCCTAAAGCAAATGGATTATAATTTAGATAGCGAGGCCATTAATGTATTATTTGCTAAATTCAAAGACCTTGCAGATCGCAAAAAAGTAGTATTTGATCAAGATATTGTCGCTTTGATTATTGATAAGCCTTCCATGCAGCCTGCCTGGTATCGCTTAGTGTCGTATCAAGTGGTGAGTGGTGGTAGTGCAAATTCGGCAACGGCCTCTGTGAGGTTAGAGACTAGTAATGGTATTACAGAAAAAGCAAGCTGCGGCGATGGGCCAGTGGATGCTGTTTTTAAAGCCATTGAGCAAGCTGTGGGCTTTGCTGTTGGTTTAAAAGATTATCAGTTAAAAGCTATCACTGCTGGTGAAGATGCCTTAGGAGAAGCCACAGTATGGATAGAGTATAACAATGATGTATATAATGGGCGGGGGTTAAGCACGGATGTGATTGAATCAAGTGCCAGGGCCTATATAAATGCAATTAATAAACGATTGACGGCATGTGGTTATCCTGAAGGGAAAAACAATGGATAGTTTCATATCAGATTATTCATAGGATCGATGATAAGCAATCGTAGTTGATTTATTAGATCAAGGAGAAAGGTTATGAGTGAAAAGAATATTGTTGTGATCCCCGGTGATGGTATTGGGGAGGAAATAACAGCAGCTGCTGTACGTATATTAAAAAAAGTAGCAGGCAAGAGTGGTTTAACATTTAACTTTGAGCATCATTTAGCTGGCGGTGCAGCCATTGATGCCTGTGGCGTGCCTTTACCAGATAGTACGATTCAGGCAGCTAAAAAAGCAGATGCCATATTGCTTGGCGCAGTAGGTGGCCCAAAATGGGATGGTGTTTCTCCGGAAATCCGGGCAGAAAAAGCCATTTTAGGATTGCGAAAAGAATTGGGGCTATATGCCAACTTACGTCCCATTCGTGTATCAGAGGCTCTAATTGAATTTTCACCTCTAAAGCCTGAGGCCATTACTGGTGTAGACATTTTGCTGGTACGGGAATTAAATGGCGGCATTTATTATGGGGAAAAGCGTGAGGCTGCAATGGTCAATGGTGTAGAAGTGGCTTCTGATCTTGAAATCTATAGTGCACCTGAAATTGATCGTATTGTAAAATTAGCTTGCCAAGCGGCTCAAATACGTCGTAAACAGGTAGTGTCTGTAGATAAGGCCAATGTATTAGCTTCCTCTAGGTTGTGGCGTAAGACAGCACAAAGGACAGCTACCCAGTACTCTGATATTACTTTGAGTCATTTATATGTTGACAACTGTGCTATGCAGCTCATCTTGGCACCCAAGCAGTTTGATGTAATTGTAACAAACAACTTATTTGGTGACATATTAAGTGATGAAGCTGCTGTGCTGACAGGTTCTATTGGTATGCTGCCTTCCGCTAGTCTTGGTGACGGTACAGGGTTATATGAACCCATCCACGGCTCTGCCCCTGACATTGCGGGATTGGGATTAGCAAATCCTGTGGGTACTATCTTATCTGCAGCCATGCTCCTGCGCTACTCTTTAGGAGCTGAGCAAGGGGCTGTAGCGATTGAAGAAGCGATAGATAAGGTTTTAGTCCAAGGATATCGTACAGCGGATTTATACAAACATGGTTTTACTAAAGTTTCCACGGAAGAAATGACGGGTTTAATTGAAGAACAACTTGGTTAACATCTTCGTTAGGAGGTGGCTTGTATGAAAATATCTGGTGCGCAGGCTATTGTAGAATGTTTATTGGAACAAGGAGTAAATACGGTTTTTGGCTATCCGGGAGGACGTATTTTACCATTGTTTGATGCTATATATGATGGGGCTATACGTAATATCCTCACGGTCCATGAGCAAGGAGCCATACATGCTGCTGACGGGTATGCTCGTGCTAGTGGCAAAGTAGGAGTGTGCATCGCTACTAGTGGTCCAGGAGCCACCAATTTAGTGACTGGGCTAGCTAACGCCTATTTGGACTCAGTTCCCTTGGTCGTTATTACTGGTCAGGTTTCAACGGATCTGATTGGTAATGATGCATTTCAGGAAGTAGATATCACTGGAATTACTATGCCTGTAACGAAACATAATTTTCTGATCAAAGATATTGCATCTTTACCCGAAATTATACGATTTGCATTTCGAATTGCTTCTTCAGGTCGCCCAGGGCCTGTATTGATTGATATACCCAGTGATATTCAAACAGCTCTATTTACTTTTCCCCAGGAAGATGAGCAGCAGAATGACAAACCTAGGTTTCAATGGGAGTTATCAGATCTGGGCAGCAAATTGATTGACAAGGCAGTAGGTGTGATTGAAGGCGCTAAGCAGCCAGTGATGATTGTTGGTGGTGGTGTCGTTTCATCTGGTGCTTATGAACAGGTAATTGCTTTAGCTGAAAAAATCAATGCTCCTGTAGTAAGTACCCTGATGGGATTAGGTGTATTTTCTAATAAACACCCTTTATTCTTAGGGTTGACGGGTATGCATGGACATAAGGCGGCTAATCTTGCTGTTCATGGTGCTGATGTAGTAATTGCAATAGGCAGCCGTTTTAATGACAGAGTAACTGGTAATAAGCTCAAATATGCGGAAGGTAAAATTGTCATTCATATTGACGTAGACCCCGCTGAACTGGATAAGAATGTTACCACTCATATTCCTTTGGCAGGAGATGTAAAGCAATTAGTAGAAATGCTGCATCAACGTATGCAATCTCTTAATTACTGTTTATGGTGGAATATGATTCAGGAGTGGAAAGAAAGCTTTAAGACGAATCATAGTGGAGATGTGTTATCGGCGCCATGGATGCTAAAACAGGTATCAGAGATGACAGAAGGGAAACCATTCATTTTTGCTACGGATGTTGGACAGCATCAAATGTGGGCTGCTCAGAATCTCAATATAGGATATCCCCGTTCTTGGATTACTTCAGGTGGTCTGGGTACCATGGGGTTTGGCCTGCCTTCTGCCATTGGTGCTCAGCTTGCTGTACCGACTAAAAGAGTCATTGCGATTGTAGGTGATGGGGGAATGAAAATGACTGGCTGTGAACTCTTTACAGTAGCAAGTCAAAAACTGCCCTTGATTACAATCATTGTAGATAACAGTGCCTTAGGGATGGTGCGTCAACTGCAAGAATTGTTTTACAAGCAGCGATATTCGGCTTCTTTGCTGCCAGCGCCTATGGACTTTGTTTGCTTTGCAAAAGCTTTTGGCATTGAAGGTGCTCTGGCTACTACCCAAGAAGAGTTTACCCAGGCCTTTTACGCTGCATTGGCAAGTAATAGCCCACAAGTCATTGTTGTAAAAATCCCTACAGATCAGTTGGTAGCACCTATGCTTAAACCTAATTCACCTTTGGATACATTTATGGACATTTAGTATAAAACAAAGAAGACCAAAGCGCGTAGCTTGGTCTTCTTTGTTTTATACTATTACTTTATAAGCTTTGAAAAACATTGAAACGAGAAGGTTGTGAAGTTGCACGAAGAACACGAAGGCGAGTTCATGCAATATAAACCCCTTTGTGAGTTTCGTGTCTTAAGTTATTCTTGGAAATAGAATCACTTCTGTAGACTTGCTACAAACCGTCCAATTCGTTCAAGAGCTTCTATGATATTTTTGGTAGACGTAGCATAGGAGCAACGGACGAAACCTTCGCCGCTGTCGCCAAAGGCATTACCTGGTACTAGGGCTACCTTTTCAGCCATGAGTAATTGTTCGGCAAATTCTAGAGAGGTTAGACCCGTCTTCTTAATGGAAGGGAATATATAGAATGCTCCTTTAGGTTCAAAACACTCTAAGCCCATTTGACGAAAGCCATTATAAATTAAACGACGACGGTGGTTATACTCTGCTACCATGTGGTCTACGTTTTTTTCACCGCTCTTTAGGGCTTCAATAGCAGCTATTTGCGCTGTAATCGGGGTACATAACATGGTGTATTGGTGAATCTTGTTCATAGCCCCAATAAAATCCTCATTGGAGACTGCATAACCAATACGCCAGCCTGTCATGGCATATGCCTTGGAAAAACCATTTAATACAATCGTACGATCTCGCATTCCGGGTAAACTGGAAAAGCAAGTATGGGTACCATCGTAGGTTAATTTGGCATAGATTTCATCGGAGATAACGATGAGGTCGTGTTTTTGAGCAAAGGCTGCAATCTTTTCCAGATCCTCTTTACTCATAATCGCGCCTGTGGGATTATTTGGATAACCAATGAGCAAAATCTTGGTGCGAGGCGTAACATAAGTTTCTAATTCATCTGCCGTAATGCGAAACTGGTTTTCCACAGTAGTAGGGATAGTGATAGGGGTGCCACCTGCAAGTGCTACACAGGATTTATAAGACACATAGCAAGGTTCAGGGATAAGGACCTCATCACCTGGGCTGAGCAAAGCCCGCATGGCTAAATCGAGACCTTCGCTTACCCCGACAGTTACGAGGACTTCATTTCGAGGATTATAGGTTACTTGGTAATCCTTATGTAGGGACTTGACGATTTCTTCTCGAAGCTCCAGAAGACCATAGTTGGAGGTGTAGGAAGTGTGGCCCCGATGTAGTCCGTGAATACAGCTTTCTCTTATATGCCATGGTGTGATAAAATCAGGTTCGCCTACGCCTAAGGAAATGACTCCTTTCATCTCGGCTGCAATGTCAAAGAAACGACGGATGCCAGAAGGTGGAATTGCTTTAACAGTTGGTGATATGCGATCAGCCCAATTCATGGTGATACCACCAGCCTATGTTCTTCTTCTTGGTCATTAATAATAACCCCGGCAAATTTATATTTTTTTAACATAAAATTGGTGGTAGTGCTAATCACACCATCAATAGTAGCTAATTTGGTAGAAACAAAGTTCGCCACTTCTTTTAGATTAGCTCCTTCAATAGTGACAGATAGATCATAGCCTCCTGACATTAGGTACAAACTGCGCACTTCCGGATAACGGTAAATGCGTTCAGCAATGGCGTCAAAGCCCACTTCACGTTGGGGAGTGATTTTCACTTCAATTACGGCAGTGACGTTATCTACGCCAGCTTTTTCCCAATCAATAATCGTTTGGTATTTTACAATGATTTTTTCATCCTGATATTTTTTTATAAGTGAGGCAATTTCCTCCACCGGTCTGTTAAGCATGAGCGCTAATTGTTCCGGTGACTGAGTATGATCTCTTTCGAGACATTCTAAAAGTTCTTTCATAATAAGTAGATCCTCCTTGAAAAAGTAATAAAAATTGTCACTGTATTTTCTAGAATACCACATATACTGAAAAGAAGTACATGGATTTACAAAAATAATAAGATATTTATTGCGATAATTTAAATATTCAAGGATAACTTTTAAAACCCTTACTTCTTTAGTTCATTTCTGATTTATAGTATAATAAATTAGAAGCTTATGTAGGTATTACTCGTGTTTATATTATAGGTGAGGAGATAACTATGCGGAAAAACTGGGATTTATATTTTTTAGATATTGCATTTCAGGTAGCAGAACGAAGTACTTGTTTAAGGCGGGAAGTGGGCGCCGTGATTGTAAAAGACAAACGCATTAAGGGGACAGGTTATAATGGTAGCCCAGCAGGCTTGCCTCATTGTATAGATGATGGCTGTGCTATGCTAGAAGGCCATTGTATACGTTGCATTCATGCGGAACCCAATGCCTTATTAGAATGTACGCCTGATGAAAGGCTAGGAGCCACTTTATACTGTACAGACAGGCCTTGTCCTGAGTGCCAGAAACTGATTATTACTTCTGGTATTAATAAAGTCGTGTATGCTAGGGATTATTCCCCTCATACAGATTGGTTCGCGTTGTCCTCCATTGAGGTAATATATATGCCTAGAGAAAAAAGTAATTTTATCCGATGACTAACCTGCTCTAAGACTCCCATCTTCTAAAAGAGGGAGTTTAGGAGACTTCCCTGGAAGTTGAACGACTAAGCTTCAGATGGGGTTAAAACCCCACCTGAATCTAAGTCTACTTTATTAGTTAGAGGTAGGGAGAATCCTATGATTAAGTCTATATATCTGCCAAAATTAAATAATTTGACTCCTACCCTGGATTCAACCTTGCTGAAAATTATGGAAGAGGCTGGTGAATTAGCCAGAGCCGTGCTTCACTTTTTACCTTATGAAAATATGCTGTTTACTAAGGGGAATATTCCAGGGGCTGCTGAAGATTTACTAGCGGAGGTAGCAACCGAGCTGTTAGATGTAGCTCAAACCTGTGTGACTATGTTATTTGTAATGGAAGAGCCCTACGGCATACAGGTAGATGCTTTGATTCATGAACATATTAGCAAATTAGAACAGAAAGGATATCTATTTAATCCTAACCTGTTATATAGCATTACAACAGTGGGGGAGTTTAAATATTTGAACTTACCACGCCTAATCTTAGAAGATGTGACCTTGTTGACAACTGTTTGCAAAATTCAAGAAGAAATAGGTGAATTCACACAGTTTTTGGGTAAACGATCAGGGGCATCAGGAGAAAAACCAGAGTTGGTTATGCAAGCTGTATTACTAGGTTGTGCTTATGAACTCTTAGATGTGGCTCAGTGTTGTTTCACCATGATGTATATTTTGTCAGAAAAGTATCATGTTAATATAGAAGAACTAATAGCAGGACATATTGTTAAACTTAGAAGAAAGGGCTATTGTATGTAAGTCTACTAGCCCTGGAGTATTAGGTTATAAAGGCACTAGAAAACAAGAAATTTCAGCATAGCAGAATCCGTTTGACAAGGTCATTCCCGTGATGTAAAATGGGATTGTTGCGTAGAAATGAGGTGCTAATTATGCAGACATATATTGTAGCGTTTACAATTGCTTTAGCGGTTGCTTATTTTTTAACACCGAAGGTAAAAGATTTTGCAATAAAGGTAGGAGCTCTAGATGCTCCAGATGATCGTAAAGTGCATACCAGACCTATTCCGCGAATGGGCGGGTTAGCTATTTATGCAGCTTTTGTTTTGGCAATACTGGCAAGTATGTATGTCAGTCGTGAGATTATGGGTCTATTAGTAGGTGGTACGGTAATTCTAATTGTAGGTATTATTGATGACTTAAAGCCATTACCGGCTAGAGTGAAACTATTGGGCCAGATTGTAGCGGCTGCCGTATTGGTTATGTTTGACATTCGTATTGAATGGTTGACCAATCCTTTTGGGGAAATGCTGTATGTAGAGTATTTGGCAATTCCTTTGACTATTTTGTGGGTTGTAGGTTTAACGAATACAGTAAATTTAATAGATGGCTTGGATGGACTGGCAGCAGGGGTATCTACGATTGCGTCAGTTACAATTTTGCTGGTAGCATTGCAGCAAAACTTCTGGACAGTAGCTGTTTTAACTGCAGCTTTAGCTGGCAGTGCATTGGGCTTTTTGCAGCATAACTTTAATCCAGCCAAAATATTTATGGGTGATACAGGTAGTATGTTTTTAGGATATATGTTAGCAGCAATATCCATTCTTGGAGCTGTGAAAAGTGCGGCTACTATCGCCCTCATTGTACCTATCGTAGCCTTAGGGTTACCAATTTTGGATACTGCTTTTGCGATTATTCGTCGCTATATGAGCGGGCGTCCTATTTTTAAACCGGATAAGGGTCATTTGCATCATCGATTGCTGGAAATGGGTCTCACCCAAAAGCAAGCAGTATTATTGATGTATGTCATTAGCGGCTGTTTGGGCTTGAGTGCCATTGCCTTGACTGAGGTGAATAAATCCTTTGGGGCGTTTATAATTGTTGCTTTATTAGGCATCGCCTTTATTGGCGCTAGAAAAATAGGTGTACTAAAAGCAACTAAGTCGATTGAAAGTCACTAAGGTTACATTTTGGGCGGGCGTTATGCCTGCTCATTTTTATTTATACATAAAAAAACTTTATTTTTTCCAATTATTGAAATAAGTAATTGAAACGAGAGAGTAAGCTACAGAGGTATAGATAAAACCCTATTCATCCTTCTAATTATGCTCTTTCGGATCTGATCTGATTAAAAAGGATGAGGCACAAATTTTTCGAAAAAAAGTTTAAACTGATTTAAAGGGGAGTATGTATATGTCGCGTATTAAAGTGATGACTGTATTTGGGACAAGACCAGAAGCAATTAAAATGGCCCCAGTTATTTTAGAACTTAATAAACATCCTGAATCTATAATACCCATTGTGGCGGTTACGGCTCAGCATAGAGAAATGCTGGATCAGGTACTGCAATTATTTCATATTGTACCAGATTATGACTTGGATATTATGTCTCAAGGACAGACGTTGTTTGATATTACATCTAGGGCTATGCATGGGTTGAATGAAGTATTAAGCAAGGAAAAACCTGATATTGTATTGGTGCATGGAGATACTACGACTACCTTTGCCGGGGCCTTAGCTGCTTTTTATCATCAAACAGCAGTTGGTCATGTAGAAGCTGGACTTAGAACACATAATAAGCACTCGCCTTTCCCAGAGGAAATGAATCGTAAATTAACAGGTTCTCTGGCGGATGTGCATTTTGCTCCAACGAAAACTGCAAAGGGGAATTTACTAAGAGAAGCTGTGGCAGAAGAAACGACTTTTGTCACGGGGAATACGGTAATTGATGCTTTGTTAACGACAATCGATAAAGATTACAAGTTTGCAGATGAAACCTTGGCAAATATTGATTATATAGGCAAACGAGTTATTCTTGTAACGACTCATCGACGTGAAAACTTAGGTGAACCTATGCGGCATGTTTATCAAGCTCTCAGGGATATTGTAACAGAGTTTGAAGATGTAGAAGTGGTTTTTCCAGTACATAAGAATCCCCTTGTGCGAGATGTCGTGAATAGCGAATTAGGTGGTATTGAAAGAGTGAAGCTGATTGATCCTTTAGAATATCAGCCCTTTGCCAATTTATTAGCTCGCTCTTACTTTGTTCTTACTGATTCTGGCGGTGTACAGGAAGAAGCTCCGGCTCTTGGCAAACCGGTGCTTGTATTGCGAGATAATACAGAGCGCCCTGAGGCCATTGAGGCAGGTACAGTGAAACTAATTGGTACCGACAAAGATCGGGTGTATGAGGAAACTCGGCTCTTACTTGCCGATAACGTGGAATACAATAATATGGCAACTGCTTGCAATCCCTATGGAGATGGCCAAGCATCGCGACGTATTGTAGAAACTATTTTGTGGAAGTATGGCTTTTCCCAAGTAAAGCCTAATCAATTTGGAGACTGCAAAATAGACTAAGGATATTGACTGCATGTATTTTACTTAAAAAAGTTGAAATTATGTAGTATTATGTATACATTGTATTAACATTGTAGGTCTTAGCAGGATTTTCTTGTTAATTGTCGAAAAATGAAATAATTGTGAACTGCTTTAAGATGTATTCCTGGGGGGAAAATCTTCAGGAATACTAGATCTATCTTTACTTGGAAATAATGGTAAACAGAAAGTTTAATTTTTTGAAAATTTCTACAAAGCAAGGCGTATAGGATGTGAGGTGAGTGCCATGCAAAAAGATAAAAACATGTTGTTGGATGGGCTATCTACTGCAGCATCCATTGGTTTTTATTTAGTATCTTCTGTAGCGGCAGGGGTTTTGCTAGGGAGGTTTTTTGATGGATACTTCGAGATATCGCCCTGGGCAACTGTATGGGGAATTGTGCTGGGCATGGTAGCAGGAATGTGGGCTATGTACAAGAAAGTTGTAGGGGGAAAATAGAGGGTGAATCACTCTTTATACATATATGCAAGAATATGTTGTTGAAATAAAAAAAACAATATTGAAAATGATAATATGGGGTATTTCCACCTGTACTGCTGCTTATATTGCAGGATATTCTGGGAAAATTCCAGGACTGGTTATTGGGATTTCTACTAGCGTGATATATTTTCTATTGATGTGCTATCGAATAAATAAAAGTGCTAATATGCCTATAAATAGGGCATTACTATATATGAGAGTAGGCTGGCTAATACGCCTTAGTTTTATCGTTATGATGTTGTTATTGTCAGTAAAAATACCAGGTATTGATTTTTGGTCAGCTGTATTTGGTTTATTTACGTTGCAGATCATCCTGTTTTTACAAGCTGTTGTGCTTATTATAAAAAGCATTTTTGTAAAAACATAGTTGCATAGACGCAAAAAAAATGGCGTTTTAGCATAAAGAAGACTTAATTCAGGTAGAGTTTTAACTCCATCAGAATCTTAGTCGCACTTATCCAGGGACTTAGTTGATTTTAACTCCCACTTATATAAGAGGGGAGTCTTAGAGCAACTTGGTCATCGGATACTTGGAATAAAAAGAAAGGAGGGAGGGTATGGAACACGGTGGAGGACATGAAATAGGAAGTCATCCCTTAGCTCACTTTGCTGGTTTGACTTTTAATATGGATACGCTGATGATGACCTGGATTACGATGGCTATTGTCATTGTATTTGCCATTGTCGCAACGAGACGTATTGAGCTTCGGCCGAGGGGTTGGCAGAATTTCTTAGAGATGGCTGTTGTTTACTTACTGGAACAAATGGAAGCGAGCATGGGATCCAAAGGCCAAAAACTGGCACCGCTTATTATTACACTATTTTTATTTTTAGTAGTGAGTAATGAACTTGGACTGATACCGGGTTTTACATCACCGACTAATGATATTAATACGACTCTAGGCTTGGCCTTGATGATTGTTATAATCGTCCATGTTCTAGGGATAAAAAACAAAGGAATTGTAAGGTATATAAAACATTTTTTCGAACCATATATTCCTTTTGTGATTATTAATATTGTTGAAGAAGTGGCAAAACCAATTACGTTATCGTTCCGTTTATTCGGCAATATTTTAGCTGGTGAAATTTTGCTCTTGGTCTTGGGTATGCTAGTACCTTATTTTGTACCCACGTTATGGTTGGCCTTTAGTGTGTTTGTCGGTGTTGTACAAGCGTTTATATTTACCATGCTGTCAATATCCTATCTTTCCAATTCACTACAAGATGGTCACTAGATAGTGTGCAAAAGGTGTTTATCACAGAATTTAAGAAAATAATCGTAATAAAAAAGATTTTTTAAGGGGGATTTTATTGTGGAACATGCAATTATTGTAGCTGCTTCCGTTCTAGGAGCAGGATTTGCTATTGGTTTGGCAGCAATTGGTGCTGGTATTGGTAATGGTGCTGTAACATCAAAGGCAATTGAGGGTATGGCTAGGCAACCAGAAGCGAAAGGTACCATTTTGGTCAATATGTTGATTTCTGTAGGTTTGATTGAGTCCATTCCTATTATTGCCGCTGTAATAGCTATCGTATTAGTATTCGCCAATCCATTCTTAAAGTAAGATTATTATAAGGTTGCTGGCATGAGGTTTCTTGCCAGTATCTCCTGATACCGCTCAAAGAGGAGGTGCTTTCATTGGTTGATTTGAATGGGACGTTAATAGCGCAAATTGTAAATTTTCTTATCTTAGTTGCTATTCTTGCCAAATTTGCATATAAACCGTTAATGCAAGGTATGGCGGATCGTCAACAAAAGATTGCTGATAACATTGACACCGCAGAACGTGAAAGACGTGAAGCGGAGCAGCTTAAATTAGAGTATAAACAACAGTTAGTAGAAGCCCGCAGCAAAGCACAAGGGATTGTGGAAGCAGCTGAAAAACTGGCAGAAGAGAATAAGGAAGAAATTTTAAAAGCAGCAAGGGCAGAAAGTGCTCGTATTCTGCAAAAGGCACAAGAAGAGGTTGCTCGGGAACGTGAGTTGGCATTAGCCCAGCTTCGCGGCGAAGTGGTAGCCTTATCTATGGCAGCTGCAACTAAAATTGTCAAAGAAAAGATGGATACAGAATTAAACGCCAGCCTAGTAACTGATTTTATCGAGAAATTAGATGAGCAGAAAATAGGTGGTCTATCATGCTAACCAATCAGTTAGCTATAAAATATGCCCAGGCCATTTATGAGCTGGCTGCAGAAAAGGGTATGCTGGATGTGGTAGAACAAGAACTGCGTCTAGTGGAAAGTACCATTGCTTCTTATGATGACTTATCGACACTGATCTATCATCCCCAAGTACTAGCTCAAGCTAAAAAGGAAACCATACAGAAAGTTTTTGGACAAGATATTTCCAATATTGTTCTTAAATTTTTATTGTTACTGGTGGATAAACGGCGAGAAAGTATTTTGCCGGGGATTATTTATGAATATGTCAAAATGGCGAATCAAGCTCAGAGCATTGTTGAGGCTGAAGTAACTACGGCTTTACCTTTAGTGGAAAGTCAGCAGACAGCCCTTGTAGATAAGCTCAGCTTGGTAACTGGCAAAAAAGTAGTGTTAAAGACACAAATCGATCAAGGGATTATTGGTGGAATCATTGTGAAAATTGGTGATAAATTAATCGATGGCAGTGTAGTCCGCCAATTAGCAACATTGAAAAAGGCCCTTTTAAATAATGAAGTGACAGGAATTGAGGTGGCAGACTCCGTATGAAAATCAGGCCAGAAGAAATAACTGCAATTATTAAGCAGCAGATTGAAAATTACCAAGTAGACCTCAATGTAGATGATATTGGTACTGTTATTGAGGTAGGAGATGGAATTGCTCGTATTCATGGCCTAGCGAAAGCGATGGCAGGTGAATTGTTAGAGTTCCCTCATGAAGTATATGGCATGGTACTAAATCTGGAAGAAGATAATGTAGGTGCTGTTTTACTAGGAGGAGAAACCTTAATTAAAGAAGGCGACACCGTACGTCGTACAGGTCGTATCATGCAAGTACCTGTTGGTGAAGCCATGGTAGGTAGAGTAGTAAATGCTTTGGGTCAGCCCATTGATGGAAAAGGACCCATCCAGACTACGGAATTTCGTCCTGTTGAATTTTTGGCACCAGGTATTGCAGATCGTCAATCCGTTAAACAACCACTGCAGACAGGGATAAAAGCCATTGACTCCATGGTACCTATTGGTCGCGGACAACGTGAACTAATTATCGGTGACCGTGGTACGGGCAAAACAGCCATTGCTGTTGATACCATCTTGAACCAAAAGGGACAAGATGTAATATGCATTTATGTGGCGATTGGTCAAAAGGCATCTACAGTAGCCCGTGTAGTACATACATTAGAAGAAAATGGTGCGATGGCCTATTCCATTGTTGTTGTTGCATCTGCATCGGACAGTGCACCTCTTCAATATATTGCTCCTTATGCTGGTGTGGCCATGGGTGAGTACTTCATGTATAAGGGTGGTCATGTACTTTGTGTATATGATGACTTATCAAAACATGCTGTAGCTTACCGTGCAATGTCACTCTTACTCCGTCGTCCTCCAGGACGAGAAGCCTATCCAGGGGATGTTTTTTACTTACATTCTCGTCTATTAGAACGGGCTGCTAAGTTGTCTGATGAATTAGGCGGTGGATCCATCACTGCATTGCCACTCATTGAGACCTTAGCAGGTGACGTATCAGCCTATATTCCGACGAATGTTATTTCCATTACAGATGGTCAAATTTTCTTGGAAAGCGAAATGTTCTATGCTGGTATCAGACCGGCGATTAATGCTGGCTTGTCAGTATCCCGGGTAGGTGGTTCTGCCCAGATTAAGGCCATGAAACAGGTTGCAGGGCGTTTGCGTCTTGACTTGGCTCAATATCGGGAGTTGGCAGCCTTTGCTCAGTTTGGCTCTGACCTTGATAAAGAGACCAAGGCTTCCTTAGATCGAGGTCAACGTACCATGGAAATACTAAAACAACCTCAGTATTCTCCTATCGTTGTTGAAGAACAGGTTATGATTATCTATACAGCCATCAATGGTTATATTGATGATGTTCCATTAGAAGATGTGGCTAGATTTGAACGTGAATTTACCAAGTTTTTGCGGTCCAATCATCCTACTATTGGAGATACTATTAGAGAATCGAAAGTTCTTTCTACAGAAACAGAAAGTGCACTAAAAGAAGCAATTAAAGAATTTAAAGAATCATTTATTACTGACGATAAAACGGCGAGGTGATGTAAATGCCTAATGTACAGGATATACGCCGCCGTATAAAAAGCGTAAAAAGTATTGAACAAATTACGAAGGCTATGAAAATGGTGGCGGCTGCAAGGTTACGCCGGGCCCAAGAAAAAGCTGTTGCTAGCCTTCCTTATACAGAAAAAGTTAGAGCTGTTTTGGCAAGTGTAACCAGTCATGCCAGTGATCTTTCTCACCCTTTATTGGAAGTTAGAGAAGTAAAAAGGATTGGCTACTTAGTGCTAAGTGCCGATAAGGGGTTAGCGGGAGCTTATTCTTCCAATGTAATTAAAGAAGTACTGCCTCAAATTAAGGATAAAAATAATAGTAGCGTAATCGCTGTAGGGCGTAAGGCTAGAGATTATTTTAAAAGACAGGGCTATCCGATGGATGAGGAATTTACAGGCTTTTCGGAAAAACCCACTATTGAACATGCAATAGCCATTGCTAGATCAGTAGCTGAAGGGTTTAAAAGTGGTAAATATGATGAAGTTCATTTGGTATATACCTTGTTTCATTCCGCGATTACGCAAAAGGCCACGAGTATAAAGTTGTTGCCTATCGAAGATATGCCAAATAGTACGAACATTCAAGATTATATTTTTGAGCCCTCGGCGGAAGAAGTGCTAAGTCATTTAGTCCCTCAATATTTGCAAACAACCATTTACGGGGCTTTGCTTCAAGCAGCCGCTAGTGAACTAGGAGCTCGTATGACAGCCATGGGTTCTGCTACTGATAATGCAGAAGAATTAATTGAAAAACTTACTCTAAGTTATAATAAGATTCGTCAGGCCACCATTACTCGGGAAATTACCGAGATTGTGGGTGGCGCTGAAGCGTTGAAGTAAAAAGAAAAGGAGGGGGAACCCTTTGAGTACAGGTAAAGTGATACAGGTTATTGGACCTGTTGTTGATATTGAATTCCCTCCAGAACAGCTACCTGCCATCTATAATGCTGTTAAAATCGCAGATACGTCTACAGAAGTAGAAGTCAGCCTTATCGTAGAAGTGATGCAACATCTTGGTGATAATCTGGTTCGTTGTGTTGCTATGTCCTCTACAGATGGTTTGACTCGCGGTATGCAAGCGGTAGATACTGGTGCTCCCATTACGATTCCTGTGGGTAAAGGTACGCTGGGCCGGGTATTTAATGTACTAGGTGAGACGGTAGACAACAATCCTGAGGAAGTGGCAGTGGATGACCATTGGCCGATTCATCGCCCAGCTCCAAGTTTCGAAGAACAAGAAACGTCGACTCAAATATTGGAAACGGGTATTAAGGTTGTCGATTTGATAGCTCCTTATTCTCGGGGTGGTAAAATTGGTTTGTTTGGTGGCGCTGGTGTAGGCAAAACCGTACTTATCATGGAACTTATTCGTAACATTGCGACGGAACATGGTGGTTACTCCGTATTCGCTGGAGTAGGTGAACGTACTCGTGAGGGTAATGACCTTTGGATGGAAATGCAAGAGTCCGGTGTTATTGATAAAACTGCCTTAGTATATGGACAGATGAATGAACCCCCTGGTGCAAGAATGCGAGTTGCTTTGACAGGCCTTACCATGGCAGAATATTTCCGTGATGTAGGTGGTCAGGATGTATTATTCTTCGTGGATAATATTTTCCGCTTTATTCAAGCTGGTTCTGAAGTTTCTGCACTGTTAGGACGTATGCCTTCAGCAGTAGGTTATCAGCCCACGTTGGCGACAGATGTGGGCGCATTGCAAGAACGCATTACCTCCACGAAAAAAGGTTCCATTACTTCCGTACAAGCAGTATATGTACCTGCAGATGACTTGACAGATCCAGCTCCTGCAGCAACCTTTGCTCATTTGGATGCGACCACAGTATTGTCTCGCCAGATTTCCGAGCTTGGTATTTATCCAGCAGTAGACCCGCTAGATTCTACCTCTCGAATTGTGGACCCTAACATTATTGGGGAAGAACATTATCAGGTAGCACGAGGTGTGCAAGAAGTCTTGCAGCGCTATAAAGAACTTCAAGATATTATTGCTATCTTAGGTATGGAAGAATTAGCCGATGAAGATAAACTAACTGTAGCGAGAGCGCGTAAAATACAACGTTTCTTAAGTCAGCCTTTCTTCGTGGCAGAAACCTTCACAGGTACGCCTGGTAAATATGTACCATTGAAGGAAACCATTCGAGGCTTTAAAGAAATCCTAAGCGGCAAATATGATGATTTGCCAGAAGCCGCCTTCTACATGGTTGGTTCTATTGAAGAAGTGGTGGAAAAGGCACGGACAATGAAAGGGGAATAATAAATGGCTAAAACAATTCGGCTGGATATTGTTACCCCAGAGAAAGTGGCTTATTCTGCTGAGGTTAGTATGGTTATTGCCCGGACAACAGCTGGGGATATTGGTATCCTTCCAGGACATGCTGCCTTGATTGCCGCATTGGCGATTTGGCCTCTTAGAGTCATCACGGATGGTGAGGAAATACAAATTGCCATGTGTGGTGGATTTATTGAGGTGCAGCCAGAAAAAATTACAATATTAGCAAATTGTGCTGAGCTTGCTGAGGAAATTGACGTAGAACGAGCAGCTGCGGCCAAAGCCCGTGCTGAAAGTCGTCTGCAAGCAAGTGACTCCGACATTGCTAGAGCAGAGGTTGCTCTCAAACGAGCTATTGTTCGCTTGAAAGTGGCAGAGCGTAAGCACAAAATATAGTGAAATGAATAAAAAGCAGATTGAGTTTAAATGCTCAGTCTGTTTTTTTTGCATATTGAACATATAAGCTTTACGTGAATCTTGCTTGTTATTTTTAAAAAGTAATATAATGTGTCCATGTTATTAACGCTCTGAACTAGCAATAATATGAATACAGCGCTTAGGCTGATTGCTAAAAGGGCGCATCAACGTTTTCTAGTATATCTCATCTAAAAATTGGCAAGAATAGGTATATGGAGTAAAGAAAGAATCAGAATTGATTTCATAAGGATGGGGAAAATGTATACTATTTTTGTCAGATTAGGTATAATAATCGGATGCTTGATGCTAATCCTGTTTGCCACTATAAAATATGTGCCTGCTTCCTCTCAAGATCCGTTAAATACAGTTATGACAGCAACAGGTGCAACCATGGAAGAATATAGTATAAACGCTTGGGTGAAATTGCCTGATGAACGCTACAGTGATGAGCAGCTACAGGCTCTTTTAGAACAAGTTATGGAAGAATTAGAAATACATGCTTCAAATTATGAGATTATATATCAACAAAGAAGTAACCATCGTACAGCAAAAGCGGAATATAGTAAACCTGATAATCATGTTGTAGTGATGGCACAGGTTATTCCTAATCAAGTGAATGGATCAAAGACAGAAGCATATCTAGTAATTAATTTTGAATCATTAACAGGCGAAAATACATCTTTTATTCCATTAAAAGAAAAAATATATAAGATTGCTAAAAAAAATGGTGATTCCCCTAGGATTAGCACTTGCTTGATAGGATGGCTTGATGGTAAACTAATGGATGGAGAGTCACAAACTATGCTAAAAAGTGTTTTTTCGGCAATCGATGGAATTATTGTTGATAAACTTGTGCAAGATCATTATATTAGTGCTATTGGCTTTTCCTCAGCAATTGCGGATTTTTTACAGGTGGACGGTAAAAAAATAAATATGAATATAGCAATTCGCTATAGTCAGTATGAGAATCGCACTTATGTGATTATTGGATCACCGATTATTACTAGGGAATATTAATGGGTAAGATTGAACTTTTTTACAATATATTTTAGTAGTGTTTTTGGGAGGATATGACCTTATGGAGAAATTAGTTATCCGCGGAGGTAACAAGCTATATGGAACCATCAAAATTAGTGGCGCAAAGAATGCAGTATTACCACTTATCGCTGCAACATTACTTGGGAAATCACCAAGTACTCTTGAAGGTATACCGGATTTAGAAGATGTACGTACCTTTAGTCAAGTACTTACGCATCTAGGGGTGGCAGTACAATATAATAAAGATGAACAAACCATGCTTGTTGATAGCACGGTGATCGGTACTTGTGAAGCACCTTATGAATTGGTGCGCAAAATGCGTGCTTCTTTTTTGATTATGGGACCTTTGTTGGCCCGTTATGGCCACTCTAAGATTTCATTGCCAGGTGGCTGCGCAATTGGTACCCGTCCTATTGATTTGCATTTAAAAGGTTTTGAAGCCTTAGGTGCCAAAATTGATATTGGTCATGGATATATTGAAGCAACAGCGCCTCAGGGCGGCTTAACGGGAGCAAGAATTTACTTGGATTTCCCTAGTGTAGGTGCTACTGAAAATATTATGATGGCAGCCTGCATGGCTAAGGGGCAAACCGTCTTGGAAAATCCGGCCCATGAACCAGAAATTGTTGATTTAGCTAATTATCTAAATACCATGGGGGCACGTATTCGTGGTGCAGGTACCAATGTAATTAAAATAGAAGGTGTACCTGAACTGACAGGTAAGGTCTATGAAGTAATCCCTGATCGCATAGAGGCAGGTACTTATATGGTGGCAGCTGCCATGACTGGCGGCGACTTATATGTTGAAAATGCTTTACCTGAACATTTGAAGCCCGTCATTGCGAAATTAAAAGAAGCTGGTGTAACCATTGAGGAAGATATAAATGGTATTCGAGTAAAGAGTGATGGGAAATTGCGAGCTGTAGATATTAAGACATTGCCTTATCCAGGTTTTCCTACGGATATGCAGGCTCAGTTTATGGCAATGACCACAGTGTCTCAAGGGACAAGCGTAGTTAGTGAAACTGTATTTGAAAACCGTTTTATGCATGTGGATGAACTAAAACGTATGGGAGCCAATATTAAAATAGATGGTCGAAGTGCAGTGGTAGAAGGGGTAACTACGTTAACTGGATGTCCAGTCAAAGCTACGGACCTTAGAGCTGGAGCAGCTTTAGTACTGGCTGGTTTAGTCGCTGAAGGAGAAACGGAAGTGGGATACCTTCATCATATTGATCGTGGTTATGATGGCCTAGTAAAAAAATTATGTGGTGTTGGTGCAGATATCAAGCGTATTGGCACAAGTGAAGTTAAAAAATAAATGGGAAACTGGTGAGATATCTATCTTGCCAGTTTTTTTTTGATAGTAGCAGAATTGATAAGTTTAAATAAATCTTGGTGCATTTAGATCGCGCCAGGTTCATGTTATTAACGCTCCGCTATTAGCATTTAACCTACGCTTATAATAACATGAACCGCTTAGGCTGAAAAAACGTTGGAAAGTATATGATAAATGTCATTGTGAGGAGGTACGACGAAGCAATCCCTTACTTAGGAAGAGATTGCTTCACTAGCGCTCGCAATGACAAAGGTCGCGTCAACATTTATATTATTACTATTCTCTTTTGGCAGTTATACTTACCCTCTATTTGGCATAGGATGTAGTACTTATGGTGAGCAGGGGGAGGTACATGTGTGAAGAAAGTGCTAGCAGGGAGTGTTTTGTTGGTGCTAGTGTTGGTGATTGTTATTCCGATTCTAGTAGTAGGCGGTATTAGTATAGGAGAACCAAAACTAGATAGGAGTGATAAAATGGCTAAGGGAGACCACGTGATCATTAAGGTCTATTTACATGACCAGAAGAAAGTTGTTGAAATGAATTTAGAAGAGTATTTAAAAGGTGTAGTGGCAGCAGAAATGCCTGCAGAATTTGAGATAGAAGCTCTAAAGGCCCAAGCTGTGGCGGCACGAACTTATGCTGTTAAAAATATGGTGACTTTTGGAGGGAGTGGTCTGGCGGAGCAACCTGGTGCTGATGTGAGTACTGATTATCGACAAAGCCAGGCATGGTTAAATGAAGAAAGTCTAAAAGAACGTTGGGGCACTAATTATGAGAAATTTTGGCGTAAAATTAGCCAAGCAATAGAGGCAACAAGAGGTGAAGTAGCAACTTACAATGGCGAATTTATTCAGGCCGCATATCATTCTACTAGTGGGGAAAGGACGGCCAGTGCAAAAGAAGTATGGGGTTTTGATTATCCTTATTTACAGAGTGTTCCTTGCTTATGGGATCAAAAATCCCCAAGATATTATGAAAGAAAAGAGTTTTCCTTGGCGCAAGTAGAACAATTATTAGGACCTGAAACCCAAGTTCTGGCTGCTATGCAAAATAACAGCAGTGGAGCTACTGCTATTCTAAATACCACAGAGTCTGGACGAGTAGGGCAAGTCCGCATTGGCAGCAAAGTAATGTCTGGCACAGATGTGCGGGAAAAACTGAATTTACGATCTAACAATTTTAGTCTAGAAATGAAAGATAATAAAATAATTATTAACACAATTGGCTATGGACATGGTGTGGGTTTGTGTCAGTATGGGGCCAATGGCATGGCTAAAGAGGGAATGGATTATCGACAAATTATTACTAAATACTATACAGGAGTAGCCCTTAGGAATATTCATGCATTTTGACGAAAGGGTTGTTTAGAATTCTTTTTAATCGGACATACTTAGTATGAGGTGATAGTATGTCCAAATTAAAGATGCCTGCCTTGTCTTTTATAACATTACATTTAAAAAGGATAAATGCAAGCTTATACAAACAACGTTTATCTCATGATCAGATACCCTTTAAAGCCTTGTATAGTGGCGTTGGATTGTTGGTGCTAGCTAGTATATTGGTGGCATCTGTCTTGGTAAGTATACATAGTAAAGAGCAGAATATTGTTATCATTCCACAACAAAATATAGAAAAAGAAGTTGTTACTCCTGTTCAAGTATTACCCTTAGAAAAAACAGTAACATTACCTCAATCCATACCTGCCGCATCCTTGCAGATGGAAAAGAGTCAACTGCCTTCAGAAGAGCCAAGTGGTTTTCAGGGGGTAAAAGGAGAAATAAAAGTCAATTTTGGTTGGTATTTACACCCTCTGTATAAAGATTGGCGCTATCATACAGGTATTGATATACTTGGAGTTGAAGGCCAGGTAGTGTCTGCTGTACATGGTGGACAGGTAACAGACATATACCAGGATCAAAATAGTGGACTAACAGTAGTCGTGAAACATAATAATTATCAAGTATATTATGGATCTCTTTCTAAGGTCACTACTAGGAAAGGAAGCTTTATTCATATAGGGCAAGAAATTGGTAAAATGGGCAGCTGCGCTGGAGAGCCTTATTATCACTTGCATTTATCAATCAAAAAAAATGATGACTACATAAATCCTTTGTTGGTAATTAATAAAGAATAATTGGCAGTGGCTCAATAAAAAAGTAACCTTAAAAAAGCACAGTAGTGCTTTTTTTTATTTTGTCCGCATATATATGTGTTAGCAAAGCAAGGGTGAGGGGGCAAAAAGGTTATGAAAGATTATATCCGTAAAAGGGTATTGGACATTTGTCAACACATTTTAGAAAGTAAACATACGGTACGGCAATCAGCAATTGTATTTGGTGTAAGTAAAAGTACAGTACATAAAGATATGATAGAAAGATTACCCCTAGTTAATAAAAAAATGGCAAACCGCGTAAGGGTTATATTGGAGCAAAACAAAGCAGAACGTCATATTCGTGGTGGAGAGGCTACACGAAAAAAATATAAGGACGCAGGAGAAAATAGCAAAAAATGAAGGATTTTTTTTATTAATGTAGAATGGTCACAAGTAAACCTATTTTTTAACAAATATAGTTAATTAACCACAAAGGCACAGGTTATAATGCTTTTAGTCTTTGTGGTTTAAATAAAAATAAAGAATGGACAAGTAGGGATAGGAAAGGGGATTATTCATGTTTGGAATGTCAATGGACATTGCTGTAGATTTAGGAACTGCCAACGTATTGGTGTACATAAAAGGTAAAGGAATTGTATTGCGGGAGCCATCAGTAGTGGCTATCGATCGTGATACCAATACAGTATTGGCTGTGGGCGAAGAGGCGCGTCGAATGCTAGGCCGTACTCCAGGAAATATTATTGCTATCCGTCCTTTAAGAGAAGGTGTTATTGCAGATTATGATACAACGGAAACAATGCTAAGGCACTTTATTCGTAAAGTGGTTCCTAAGAACTTTTTCTTTAAACCTCGTATTATGGTATGTATTCCTTCTGGGGTCACCACTGTTGAAAAGAGGGCAGTATTAGAGGCAGCCGTGCAGGCCGGCGCTAAAAAAACCTATTTAATTGAAGAACCTTTGGCTGCAGCTCTTGGGGCAGGACTAGATATTTCTGAACCTTGCGGTTCTATGGTAGTTGATATTGGTGGTGGTACTACGGATGTAGCAGTACTTAGCTTAGGTGGTATTGTAGTAAGCGAATCGCTGAGGGTTGGTGGAGATAAGTTTGATGAAGCCTTAGTGCGTTACGTTAAAAGAGAATACAATGTAATGATTGGTGAGCGTACTGCGGAAGAATTAAAGGTTACGATAGGTACAGCATTAGCTTTGGGACGTAATGAAAGCATGGAAATTAGGGGAAGGGATTTAGTTTCTGGCTTACCGAAGACATTACGAATTACATCAGCCGAGACTTTTGATGCCCTACATGAATCTGTATCCCTCATTATTCAACGGGTAAAAACAGTACTGGAAATTACTCCTCCTGAATTGTCATCTGATATTATGGACCGAGGTATTGTCATGACAGGCGGTGGTTCTATGCTTTATGGTTTAGATAGGCTTATTCAGCAAGAAACTGGCATTCCTACCTACTTAGCCGAAGATCCCCTTTCTTGTGTAGCGTTAGGTACAGGAAAAGCATTAGATTCATTGGGTAGCATCGAGGATAGTTTAACAACATTAAAAAGAGGCAGCATTGCTTAACTATAGTCCCTAGATACAACTTAATCATATAAGGAGTGATTACATGATTCGCGGTTTATATTCAGCAGCTTCTGGTATGTTGGCAGAAGCTGAACGTACAAATGTTATTTCGAATAACTTAGCAAATGCTAATACGGCTGGTTTTAAAAAAGATACAGCGGTTACTAAAGATTTTGCAAGTATTCTAATTACACGCGTTAACGACGGAGCAGATGCTCCAATTATTGGCAGCATGGGCACTGGGGTTATGGTGGACGAAGTGGCAACGAGTTATACTCGTGGTACTATAAGAAATACAGGCAATGATTTTGATTTGGCAATTGGGGGAAAAGGCTTTTTTACTGTAGAGACACCTCAGGGCGTGCGCTATACACGTAATGGTACTTTTGCTAAAAGTACCCAAGGTGAACTAGTTACCAGCGATGGTTATAGAGTGGTCGGTGAAAATGGTCCTATTATTATCAATGGCAGTAAAATGTCAGTTAGTGGAGATGGAAGTGTATTTGTTGATGATGTGGAAGTAGGAAAGTTGAGAATGAGAGATTTCGCCGATGAAAAGCAGCTTAGAAAAGAAGGCTCTAGTCTAGTTGCTGCACCTAATGATCAGCAGGGACAACCAGCAACTGGAAGTGTAAAGCAAGGAGCTTTAGAAATGTCCAATGTAAGTGTCATCGGGGAAATGGTAAATTTAATTACGAATTATCGTTCTTATGAAATAAATGGAAAAGTTGTACAATCTCATGATACATTATTAGGAAAAGCTGCTAATGATGTTGGAAAACTATAAAAAGACCTGATTGAAATGGGACTTAGCTCTATCTAGAACTTAGGGACACTTATCCCGGGACTTAGCTCCCGTTTCTAGGAATAGCAGTCTGAGAGTGGCTTGATATATGATAAAAGCTCAGTTTTTATTTAAGATTTCTGCTTATATTAGCGATAGTATAAATGGAAGCCTTTAGAGCTGTACATAAGTGCCAATAAAGAAGATTTGATTCAGATGGAGTTTTAAATACATCCGAATCTTAGTTGCTCTTATCCTAAGGACTTAGCCGTGTTTAACCTCCACTAAGAAGGGAGTCTTAGAGCGACTTGGTCATTGGAAAGCTTGTACCTTGCTTAAGGATGTTTCCAATAATTTTTTTAAAAGTGAATGTATTTATTGCGCAGATAGGGGAGGACTTTTAAATTATGATGAGATCATTATGGACAGCTGCGTCTGGGATGGCTGCACAGCAGGCGAATATTGACGTGGTTTCCAATAATTTGGCTAATGTGAATACGACGGGATTTAAGAAGAGTCGTACGGACTTTGAGGATTTAATGTACCAAACTATGCGTCAGTCAGGAACGGCAACTAGTGCAGATACTCAATTGCCTACAGGAGTTCAATTGGGGAGTGGCGTACGCCAGGTCGCTACTCAAAAGATTTATACAAGCGGAAGTTTCCAATCCACAGGCAATGATCTGGATATGGCTATTGAAGGAGATGGCTTTTTTCAAATAACCATGTCTGATGGTACCATTAATTACACTCGGGATGGTGCATTTAAACGAGATTCAACGGGAAGAATTGTCACCTCAGAAGGATATCCTCTAGAACCAGCCATTACCATTCCAGAAGGTTCTTCAAATCTTGCAGTATCATCTGATGGTCGTGTGTCAGCTACGTTAGCAGGTCAGACTGCACCCCAAGAATTGGGCCAAATACAGCTGGTTAAATTTGTGAACCCAGCTGGTCTAGATAGTATTGGACATAACTTGTTGAAAGAGACTGCGGCATCAGGGACTCCAGTGGCCAGTAATCCTGGAGTGGATGGTGCAGGTACTGTTATGCAAAAATATTTAGAAATGTCCAATGTTCAAGTGGTGGATGAAATGGTAAATATGATTGTAGCGCAAAGAGCTTATGAAATTAATTCTAAAGCGATAACAACATCCGATGCAATGCTTGAACAGGTTGCTAACTTGAAGCGTTAGAAAAGAAATGAGTAAGAAAATTTGTGTGCTTATCTTACTTCAGATATGTCTGCTGCAAAGTCTGGTTTTGGCTGAAGGTATAACTGTTACCATAGCCCCGCAAGTGAGAGTGGATGGCACAACCATCATTCTAGGGCAATTGGCTACTATCAGTGGTGACGATGAAGAAAAAAAACAGTATTTGCGTCAATTAAAAATGGGTAATGCCCCTATTCCTGGCAGTAGTTTTGTACTCACTAAGGAAGTAATTGATATGCGCCTAGGTGGTGCAGGCATAAATTTAGCGGGTGTTACCTGGAACATTCCTAGTAGTGTCACGGTTATTGGCAATTCTCAGGTTATAAGTGCACAGACATTAATTGATAAAGGAATAAACACGATTAGGGATCAAGTGGGGCCTAATGTGAAAAATGATGACTTAAGCATATCGTTAGTTGGTCATGCACAGGATATGATAGCACCTGCCGGTAATGTTACCTTATCTACCTACTTACCTTATGGTATTCGCTACAATACTCCTGTTACGGTAATGATTTCTGCCAATGTAAATGGGCAAGCAGTTACTAAAGTGGGACTGAAATTTAATGTGCAGTTATTTCGCCAAGTGGCAGTTGCTGCTAGTCAAGTAAATGCTCGTGAAATCTTTACAGAAGACAGTTTGCGATATGAACGGATGGATGCAGGACAAATAGCAGCAGGTTATTTCACTGATACGAAAAAGATAGTAGGATTGATGGCCAGACGTCCAGTAACCCCAGGTATGGTGGTGACGGATTCAATGGTGAATAAACCGGTACTTATTAAACGAGGCAGCATGGTGATCTTGATTGCTCTTGTAGGCAATATGGAAGTGACAGCTTCAGGGCAGACTATGCAGGATGGCTATAGTGGTCAATTGATTCGAGTTAGAAATGTAAACTCGAATAAAATTGTCTTAGGTAAGATAATAGATGAGGAAAAAGTGCAAGTATTAACCTATAAGAGTGCTTCTTCCTCTCAGTAAATATATTTGTGAATCGATAAAGAAGGTTTCGATATCAGTGGAGTTTTAATTTCATTTGATTCGGAGCCGTGTGCTTATCATTGGATAAAATTTGTATAGTGAGTAGAAAGTGAAGGTGTAGAATATGTTTAACCTAACAAAATTTATTTCTAGTTTGCTGTTAGGTTTCCTGTGCTTGGTGTTCTTGGCAACATCTTCGGTCTCAGCTATGTCTTTATGGAGTGATGCTGGAGCGAGTAGTAGTTTATATAGTGATATTAAAGCTCGTGCAGTGGGCGATACCCTTACCATTATTATCAGTGAAAACTCTAGTGCCAATCGAGCTGGAAACGCTGCTAACTCCAAGTCCACTAGCTTAAATATGAACGCTGGGACAGGGATTTTTCATGGCATAGCATCTGCTACTGCAGGTAATTCCGATAGCTTTCAGGCTAAAGGTTCCATTGCCAATACTAATAATGTTACGGCTAGAATGACCGCGCAGGTTCTTGAAGTGAAGCCTAACGGTGATTTGGTTATTTCTGGTACACAAAGTATTAAGCAGAATGGTGAGGAACAAAAGATTACCATTTCTGGTATTGCACGACAAGTGGATATTTCACCAGATAATACAATATTATCTACCTATATAGGTGACGCTCAAATTAAAATAGATGGTAATGGTCCGATTGCCAAGAAGCAACGTCAAGGAATTATCAGTCAACTACTTAATTTCTTGTTTTAAAACGGAGGATATTATGCGCAGGTTAATCATTATTATTACAATTGTATCTTGTACTATGGCGATCATGGCGACCGCTTTAGCATCTGGTGCGATTACGAGAATTAAAGATGTGGCGAAAGTGCAGGGCGTCAGAACCAATCAACTGGTAGGATATGGACTGGTAACTGGCTTGGCTGGGACGGGCGATTCTAATACGCTGGTTCAAACCAGACAGTCGCTGGCTAACCTGTTAAAGAGTTTTGGGTTAACAGTGAATGATGCTCAAATAAAGGCTAAAAATGTTGCTGCTGTTATGGTTACTGCTCAATTACCAGCTTTTGCGAAACCAGGTGATACGATTGATATAACAGTGTCTTCTATGGGGGATGCTAAGAGTTTGCAGGGAGGGATTTTACTACAAACGCCTCTTAAAGCAGCCAATGGACAAGTCTATGCTGTAGGACAGGGGTCTGTTTCTACCGGGGGTTATAGTGCAGGTAGCGGCGGCAGCAGCCAACAGAAAAATTTTCCTACCACTGGTACTACCCCCAATGGTGCTATTGTAGAACGTGAGGTTCCTACTCAGCTTATGTCGCCTAGTGGTTCTGTTACACTATCCTTAAGTCAACCTGATTTTACTACTGCTGCTCGCATCGGCGAGGCCATTGATATTCGGTTTGGCCCTATTTCTATGACTCGAGACCCAGGTACTATTGTGGTTACCGTTCCTAGTCAATACGGCAGCAATGTAGTAGGCTTCATAGCTTCTCTCGAAGAATTGTATATCAATCCTGATACGATCGCGAAAGTTATTATTAATGAACGTACAGGTACCATAGTGATGGGAGCGAATGTGACAATTGATGAAGTGGCTGTCGCGCAAGGTGGACTTAGTATTCGTATTAATAAAACCACAGAGGTGTCTCAACCGTCACCTTTTTCGGGTGGATCTACAGTAGTTACTAATAACACTTCTGTTGAGGTGAAAGAGGACAAAGCAAACGTGATGGTATTACCATCTACGGCTAATGTAGGGGATGTAGTGAATGCGTTAAATGCGATTGGTGCTACACCGAGAGATCTTATTTCTATATTGCAGGCTATGAAGGCTGCTGGAGCCTTACATGCTGATTTGCAGATCATTTAAAGTAGGTGGATAAGAATGCAGATAGCAGGAATTAGTTCGTCAAGTATGATACATAATCTAAATTCTGTGCAGACAAAGGCCAAAGGTGACTTTGCCGAGCAGTTAGCACAAGAGACAGAAAAAGCCCAGCAAGCTAAAGATGATGCTAAATTAAAAGCTAGTTGCAAAGATTTGGAAGCGGTGTTTCTAAATCTAATGCTGACAAATATGCGTAAGACAGTAGATAAATCAACCTTATTCGATCATTCACAAGAAGACATGATGTCATCTATGCTAGATAGCGAAATGACAAAAGATATGGCAAAGGCCGGAGGCATTGGATTAGCAGACATGCTTTATCGCCAATTGAATACTAGCGGATCTGTCAGTAATAAGTCCCAGGCACCGAAATAGTGCCTGGGCTTTTCTCACAAAAACAGAGACTCTTCGCTTAGCGTAGCAATGGACTGATGTCCCTTTATGTTTTAATGCTAGAAAGAATAAAATTTTTAATAACAATAGTTGTGGGGAAAACGATGAAACAGAAGGTCGCAAAGATTAATACAGAACACGAAGGGATATTTATTTCATATTCCTATCTTCGCGTTTCAAAATGTTTTTTCTCTAGTTCATAAAGACGCGATGCGTTTTTTTAGGGGGGATTTTATAATGAAAATGTATAAACGTATATGTACAATAATGGTTTTACTAGTCTTATGTTCACAAATGGTATGGGCAGCTCCGGCAAAATCCGTGTTGCAAAAAATTCGCTATAGCCAGACGACAGAACAGGTACGTATTGTGCTTGACGTAAATGAAGTGCCTGATTATGCTGCAAAACTTTCCGAGAATCAAGATCAGATTCTGATTGATCTGACTGATACAATAAATAGTAGTAAATTGCCAGTGATGTCATTAAATGACTCTGTCGTTAACAACTTGCAAATTACAGAAGTGCAGCCAGGTAAACAGCAAATAGTAATTAATCTTAAAAATCCAATTGTCTCTTATAATATTTTCAAGTTATCTAATCCCAATCGAATAGTAATTGATATTGTAAAGGAATTTGACCGTAAATATGAGGAGCAAATTGCACCTGGCATAAAGTATACCTCATTATTTCGGAGCACTAAAGCGGGTCCTGTAACGGCATATGTAGTAGATCTAAAGCCAGGGAATGAGTATACAATAAAACCCATATTATCCAATGACACCATTATTGACTTGGAAAAATTACAATCTATGGCAGAAAGAAATAAGGCAATCGCTGCCATTAATGCCTCTTACTTTGCTTTAAATGGAGAAATTTTAGGTTTGCTTAAAATGGACAGCCAAATTGTTAGTACATCTACTGTAGTGCGTACGGCTTTAGGAATTTTTCCCAATGGAAAAGTGACTTTTGACCAAATTGATTATAAGGGAAGCATTACCTTGCCTGATGGACGTTCAGTTGCTATTACAGGTGTGAATCATGAGCGAGGTAAAGATGATTTGATTCTGTATAACAATTATTATGATAGTATGACAGGCAACAATGAATATGGTACAGATTATATTGTAAGTAAGGGTGTCATCACTGCCATTGTCCGTGGGAATGCTGTAATTCCTCCCGGATCTGTGGTGTTATCGGCTCATGGTAGTAATGAAAAGGCATTGGAAAGTTTGAAAGTTGGCGATGTGGTAAAAATTAGCGAGACTCTTGGCCCCCTGTGGGATAAGACAATTTATGCCATTGGTGCAGGGCCTCGCCTGATTAAAGATAATAGTGTATTTTTAACCAGTAAAGTAGAAGAGTTTCCGGCAGATATTGCAGTTGGCAGAGCGCCCCGTACAGCGGTTGGCGTGACCAAAGACGGGCATGTACTGTTTGCGGTTGTGGATGGTCGTCAACAAAATAGTAGGGGTATGACACTGCTAGAATTAGCCTTATTTATGCAAGAATTTGGAGCTGTGGATGCCATGAATTTAGATGGTGGAGGCTCTAGTGAGATGGTAGTAAAAGGTAAAATTATGAATAAACCTTCCGATGGTCGGGAGAGATCTGTGGGGTCGGCATTAATTATTGCTCCTAAGGATTGATAATTCATTGCAATGTTGTATAATGAAATTAAGCAAGGAGGTGGCTTATTATGCTTCATAAAAAAAGTATAATGATTTTTGTAATAGGCCTAGTGCTGATAGTTGGTAGTGTATTGGCTATGGCAAGTGATGTTGTGGCTCAAAAGGCATCTCTGTCTGGTACCGTCACTAGTAATGGTTTGGCTAAACCAGGAGATGCAGTTCGCGAAGGTGATGTGTTGGTTAAAATTGATACAATAACGGGTGCGATACCTGCATCACGGGCTACAGCCAATGGAATTGTGAAAGAAGTATTAGTTTCACCAGGAGTTGCCATTGTTGTAGGTGATGTAGTGGCTCGTATTGAAGTCGGTAAATAAAGAAAGGATGATATATTTGGAAAGAATATGCAGGCAGTGTCGTCTGGCACTGCTTATTTTTTTATTAATGTTACCTATGTCCTTCGTATGGGCCTCTCCGGAAATCATGCCAGTAGATGAAATAAAGATAGGTATGCAGGGGACTGGGAAAACCGTAGTCTCAGGTACCAAGTTAGAAGAATTTGGTGTAGAAGTATTAGGGATTATGAAAAACAAAGGGCCAGCTGGGGATTTGATTTTGGTACGTACCTCTGGTGATGTCATAGACCGTACAGGCGGAATTGCTCAGGGGATGAGTGGCAGTCCTGTGTATATTGATGGCAAGTTGATAGGAGCTGTGGCTTATGGTTGGTCTTTGACAGATCATAAAGTTGGTATGGTGACTCCCATTGGCGATATGCTTAAACTATGGAATTTACCTGATAACTATAATGCAACTATGCAGTTTGCCCAAGAAATTCCAGGTTTTGAGCAATTGGCTACGCCACTAATGGTTTCTGGCTTTAGCGGAAATGCCTTAACCATGCTCCAGGATAAGCTTAAGCCTTTTAACCTAGTGCCTTACGAAGTGGGAGATGCACCTTCTGATGTTGTGTTTGCTCCCCTTGAACCAGGTAGTGCTGTAGGAGTAGAGTTGGTTCGAGGTGATGTAAGTGTAGGTGCTTTAGGAACCGTAACCTATGTGGAAGATAATAAGGTTCTGGCTTTTGGACATCCTTTCTTAAAGAAAGGTAATATTGGGTACTTTATGACCAATGCTTATGTTTTTTCCACAGTGAAGGGGTTAGAGAACTCCTTTAAAGTAGGTACAACAGGGGAACCTGTAGGCGTTATTAATCAGGATCGAGGTGCGGGAATTTCCGGATATCTTGGTAGGTATCCTACCATTATTCCAGTACGCATTATTGTGACAGACAATGACACAGGAAAAATTCAAGATTCTGCAGTCCAGGTGGTAAAAGATGAACAACTATCATCGATTTTATCTGCGACTACTATGTTTAATGTGATAGATAAGACAATAGATCGGGTGGGACCAGGTACAGCTAAAGTTAGTTTTGAAATTTCAGGACGCAATATGCCAGTAGAGACCATTACTCGGGAAAATATGTTTTATAGTCCTAATAGCGTTGGAGAAGCTGCTGTAGGGGAATTTCTAGAGGCTATGTCTATGCTGACGGGCAATCAGTACAATCCAGTAGATATTATGGACGTTAAGATCAATGTTTCCGTTAGTGAAGAGCGTCGCACAGCTACTATCATAGAAGCACAGACGAACACTCCTAGCGTGAGGCCTGGAGAAAAAATTGATATAACCGTCAAGCTAAAGCCTTTTCGCGGCGAACCTATTCAACGTGTCGTTTCCTTTACGGTTCCCAAAGATCAACCGGCAGGACCGCTTGCCTTAGTAGTACGTGGCGGCGGTATGGTACCGTTAATACAGCTCTTATCCAAACAACAAGGTTTGAATGAGGGGCTACTTATGCTTGGTAAGCCAAAACAAAAAAATCAAGAATTCACGGATGTCATTAAAGAATTTGTGGATCGTGATCGGAACAACGAAATTGTTGTAGAAGTTTTAGATATGGGAATGGGTAATCTTTTCGGTATTGGTGATACCAATAAAGAGAAAAATAATATCAAAAAGCCAGAAAAAAAAGAATTAGAAAATACGATTGCTCTAAAAACCAATCTTAAAGAAGTAAGTAGTATGAATAAGAAGAAATACGGAATAGCTAAAAATCAGGTTGCTACTGACTACATTATTAGCGGGGATACGCAAGTAATTGTAAATGTGGTGAAAGATACAGCTAAATAAGCTAAATGCTAACAAAGACCAAGATTGAGGTGGAGTTTTACTCCACCTCAATCTTGGTCTTCTTTCTTAGTATGATAAAAAATATAAGTTTTTTCTCTGTGCTATTTGCGCCACTGCGTTAAAAGAAGTCGTTATTTTGGCAACTGGGCATTAAGATGAGCGCTCATTCCTTTAAAAGCATGAATGAATGCTTCCAGGGGAGTTAAGTTATATGTCCCGGTGGAAAAGGTAGCAGTGTTAGTAACAGTACCGGTAGCGACATCATATACAGTCTGATTTACTGTTATGTAATAGGTATTTTTATCTTTTATTACACGAAAGGCGCTTATTTCGGAGAGAATGGCCCACCTACAGCCAGAGGAGATAGCTGCTTCGCGCCATGTGTTGGGGGTCGCTTGTGTATTGGCTATAACGTAGTCCGGTAGTGTCTGCCGATATTCATCCATAAATGCTTCATGCATATACCGAAATTCTGCCATCAAACTAGCCGGAAGGTTATTTTGGACTGGGGCAATGTAGGTGCCCTCGTGGTTTGCTTGCTTGGCGACAGACGGGGCGGGCAGTTCCATTCCAGCTTGCATAGCCTGGTGTCGCTTGTCATAATAGTTTTTTATTGCAGAATCTACGTAGCCAGCCAATTTATGGGGATCACCCACGATGTCAAGCGAATTCCATTTGATTTCCTGCCCAAACTGTTTATAGCCGCCGACCAAGGCTTGCAGGATACCTGTTACCGTATCACCGGAATTGACGACTCGTGTCAAGTGGAGAACCGGTTCGAATTTGGTGGCGAACGCGGCATTGCCTACAGCGGGCGCGCCAAAGGTAATGATCTCGACTTGTTCTGGGTGAATTCCCATGCTGATCAGTCTTGCCCCAGTTAAGGTCGCGGCTGCACCGCCTAAACTGTGGCCCGTAAGGTAAAGCCTACTGTTGTTATCAGCCATGAGTAAATCTGTCAGAGAGAGCGGGGGCTGTTGGGTATTGCGCAGAGTAGCGGACGGACCAGCTTGCACAAACTCGTAAAACCCTCTGTGAACTTTTGGTTCGGTAGCAGGCACATCTTTTTTTGCGGCATTGGTTGCGAATTCTTCGGCGTTGTTGCCCGCAAAATAAACTCTATCGACTTTTAAGTTAGTTTTGATATCTCCGTTGCTTTCTGTTCCGACAATGGCCATAACGTATAGCGAGGAACCGTTACTGAGATCTTTTTTCGCCAGAAGGAAGCGGGCTCCGGTATGGCCCTGGGGTTGGACATAGTGGTCAATTCGCCAGCCGTCCTGCTCCAGATAGCGGTTGGCCAATTGGCCAATTCGGTCACTGTAAGCCGCTGCGCTGGCTCCAGCGGCAATGTACAACTTATAGGATTCCTCATAGTCTTCCATTGGGCCGGCGTGGGCAAGAAGCGGATTCCACCAGAGTATAAGACTGAACAGAAACAGTGTCAGTTTTTTCATTACAATCCTCCATAGGAGATAACTTCATTCCATATTGCTGCCGTACGGATAACTTGCTTAGATACGGCATACATAATACTTGGCTGCAGGCTAGACTGCTTAGATTATTGTAGCGTACTGGTTTCGATATTGTAGGTTACAGAGTCTAGTAATTGGTATCAGCTCTGATGATAGGCTTGGCGACAACTAGCGTTGTATTAGCAAAAATACCGAAAAGCAAAAGGAGAGATAATAAGATTTTATGGTTCATATGGATTCACCTCTGAATTACCAAAATTATGTTTGACAAGCTATTTTTTTTCTTGAGCATCCAAGACGTTTGACGATCAAGAGAAAAAAAGAATGGTTACAAAAAGGGTAATGGATTGGAGTAGTGGATAGCTGATGTGTATGTGATACTAAAAAGGCCGCACTAGCGGCTTTTTTAGTATCGTTGTAGACTATTTGACAACTAAAACAGGACAATTGGCGTTATGTACGACGTAGGTGCTAACACTACCCATGACTAGTCCAGAAAAGACTCCTAAACCCCGACTTCCGATAACGATGATATCATAATTGTTTTGTTCTGCAAAGTCTGTAATAACAATGGATGGTGATCCAATTTCATTGTAGGTTTGGACTCGAAGCCCCTCAGGAATATGTTTTAAAGTCGCTTCAATTACTTTCTTAGCAAAGTTGCAGGAGTTGAAAATGAGTATTCAGGAATGGAAGAACCTTCTACTTGCGAAGTTACGGGTAGCTGCTGGGATAAAACAGATACATAAAGAATGCCAAGTTCGGCATCAAAGGAACGAGCTAATTCAAATGCATTAGTTAATGCTGCAAATGAATTTTTGGAACCATCGATAGAACCAAGAATTTTTTATACAGTTGGGACATACGTAACAACTCCATTTCTAATATAATTCTTAGCAGTGCTTTTTCCCTACTGAAGTATCCTGCACTTGCGTACTCGGTTGCGCTTTATACAAGGCAGCATACATAACCGGCAAAACTAATAGGGTTAACACAGTAGCACCGGATAATCCAGCCGCGATTGCGACAGCCATAGGACCCCAAAAAATGCTGGAAACCAATGGGATCATAGCTAAAATGGCAGCCACAGCTGTCAGCATAATCGGTCGAAATCGCATGACAGTAGCATTAATAATAGCATCCCACAATGATTCGCCTGCTGCAAGCTGTTGATCAATCTGATCCATCAAAATCACGGAGTTGCGCATGATAATCCCGGCTAAAGCCAGAATGCCTAACTGAACGACAAAGCCCATGGGGCTTCCGGTGAGGAAGAGCCCTATTGATACACCAATGATGCCTAGGGGAGCTGTCAGTAGGGTCAGAATCATTTTAGGTATACTCTGCAACTGAATCATGAGTAGGATCATAATCGTAATAATCATTACAGGTATAGGTTCAGAGATAAATTTGACAGCTTTAATGCTATCTGCTTTTGAACCATCGTATTCAATACTATAGCCCAGGGGCAGATTAGCTCGCAATTCAGTCAGGTTATTATATACTTGCTCGACAACATCATCACCCATTGCTCCGGGAATGATCTCTGCCTGTACGATGATCATGGGTTTTAAGTCACGTCGATAAATCAAACCATCTTCTGCGTCAAAGCTAATTTTAGCAATTTGATCAAGAGGGACATACTTGCCATTGCCGATGTGGATATTGAGGTCTTTCAGACGGGAGGGGTCATTTCTGTCCTGGGAGGCGAAGCGGAGAACCATGCTGACGGTTTTATCATTTTCTCTAAATTCGGCAATAGGCGCACCGGATAATTGGGTTTGGAGAGAGGTAGCCAAGGCCTGGGAAGTAATGCCTAAACTTCTGGCTTTATCTTGGTCAATTTCTAGATGTATAGTCTTACTTTTTTCGTTCCAATTAAGATTTACATCTCTTGCACTGGGGTGGTCAGACATGATTACCTGGACTCTTTCCGCTATTTCACGGACTTTATCGATGTCATAGCCCTTTACGCGCAGCATAACTGGATAATCAGAAGCTGGCCCGTTGTTGATAACCTTAGTATGTACCTGTACACTGGGAAACTCTTCGTCCAAGAGTTGATTAATCTTTAGACGCAACTCGTCACGAGCTTTATCGTCTTTGGCAACAATAATAAATTCAGAAAAATTGGATTTATTAAAAGTTGGTTCAAAGCTTAAGACAAAACGGGGAGCGCCCTCGCCCACATGGTATGTATAGTAGGAAATTTGGGGATTACCTTCTAGCTTTTGGGCAAACTGGCGAGAAATGTCCTCTATGCTTTTTATAGATGCCCCTTCTTGCAGTTGCAACTGGACAATGAGTTCTGGACGAGTGGAGGCAGGGAAAAATTCCTGCTTGATTAAACCTAATAGAGCAATAGAGGCGATAAAAGAGGCCACGGTAGCAGTTAACACTGCTTTGCGATGGGTCAGGCACCAAATTAGAACTTGCCTAAAGCAGCGGTAAAATTTTGTGTCATGTATATCATGGTCATGATTACCTTCGGCCTTTGGTTTAATCTTAATGAAGAGGTAACCTAATAAGGGAGTGGCTGTACCGGCAACGATCCAAGAGGCGAGCAGAGAGATAGTGACAACTGAAAAGATGGTAACAGTAAACTCGGAGGCAGAGCCTTTGGCAAAACCAACGGGGATAAATCCCGCACAAGTAACTAGCTCACCGGTTAAACGAGGATAGGCTGTTGATGTGTAGGCGAAACAAGCAGCATTAAAGCGATCCCAACCTTGTTCCATTTTGACGACCATGGTTTCAATGGTGATGATTGCATCATCGACTAAAAGCCCTAAAGCGATGATGAGGGCGCCCAGTGATATTCTTTGCAGTTCAATGCCCAGTAAATTCATAAAGGTAAACACTATGGCAATTACCAGGGGAATGCATAGGGCCACGATGATACCAGAGCGCATACCTAGACTGGCAAAACTTACAATTAAAACAATAATGATAGCTTCTGCTAGTGATTTGATAAATTCATTAATCGAGGTTTCCACTACTTTAGGCTGGTTGACGGTCTGATGAATTTCCAGTCCGGCAGGTAGTTCTTTTTTTATTTGATTAATGATTTTTTCTAGATTTTCCCCTAAGGTTAGAATGTTGCCGCCTGGTTCCATGGCTAGGGTAATGCCGAGGGCAGGTTGACCATTATAAAAAAACTTCGGGTCCGTCGGTTCAGCATAGGCGCGAGTTACTTTGGCAATATCGCCTAAACGGAAGGTACGCCCATTAGCCTGAATAGGGACGCTTTGGATATCTTCTAGATGTTCAAACATGCCCGTGGCCCGTAAATAAACATTATCAGACGTTGTCTCAATCATACCGGAAGGAGACATAGCATTTTGTGCCTGCAAGGTGGAGATAATTAAGCTAGGATCAATCCCTAGTTGAGATAATTTGCTGTTTTCCATTTCAATATAGATTTTTTCCGTTTGCACACCTAAGAGTTGAACCTTTTTAACACTGGGGACATCAAGCAAAATACGGCGTATTTTTTCCGCTTTTTCCCGCATTTCTTCATAGGTATAACCATCGCCAGTGAGGGCATATACCACACCGTATACCTCATCAAACCGGTCATTAAACATGGGCTCGATAACACCAGCTGGCAAAGTGCCCTTCATGTCATTGACCATGTTGCGAGCTTCTAGCCATCTGGATCGGATATCTTTTTGTAGAATGGTATCTTTTAAATTGACATAAATAACTGTTACTCCAGGACTGGAATAGCTTTTTAAATAATCAAGTCCTGGCAAATCCTGCAACTTTTTTTCAATTTTGTCAGTGACTTGTTCTTCCATCTGGCGTGCGGTGGCTCCCGGCCAAGCAACGCTGACTACCATTTGTTTGATTGTGAAGTCTGGGTCTTCCATGCGGCCCAGATTGTTATAAGAAAAGATTCCTGCAATGAAGAAGAGGGCGATAAAAAAATAAATAAACTGCTTATGATTCAGCGCCCATTCAGTTAGGTTGAAATTTTTCATAAAGAATCACCATCAAACTTTATTTTTTGTCCTTCTTTGAGTTTATGTACTCCAGCTGTTACAATGCGGTCACCTTGCTTCAAGCCTTCTAGGACCTGAATGGTTTTGTTACCCAATTTGCCAGTTTTAACAGGTCGTAAGGTAAGGGTATCATCAGTTACCACCCAAACGGCTGGCGTATCACTGGTTTGATAAATGGCGGCTAGGGGAATATGTATCGCTTGCTCTGCATTGCTGCCAACCAGGGCTACGGCAGCGGTCATGCCTAACTTAATTTCCAGGGTTGGGTTGATTAAACTGATGCGTACTTTAAAGGTGCGGGTGGTTGGATCGGCCATGGGAGAAATTTCTCTCACCTTGCCATCAACCCCTAGATTGGACAGTGCCCAAAAGGTCACTTTCAGCTCTTTTGCTTTGCGTAGTTCTTCAATGCGATTTTCAGGCACATTGATTTCCACTTCCCGCTCACCATCTTGCACTACGGTAACCACCGTTTGCCCAGCGTTGACCACTTGCCCCATCTCGGCAGAGATACTAGAGACAACACCTGATTTATCGGATCGCAGCAGGCTGTAATCTAGTTGATTTGCACCTTGTGCGTATTGGGCTGAGGCCTGTCGTACTCCAGCGACGGCTACTTCATGGGCATTGGCAAATTGGTCATATTGGGCACGACTGATAGCGCCTTGCTCTAATAGTTGTTCATAACGCCTGAGGTTGCTGGCAGCTAATCGTAGTTGTGACTCAGCTGAGTACATTTGAGCAGAACTGCTCTTTACCGTTTGTTGAATATCCTTGGTGTCAATTTGCATTAACACATCACCAGCACTAATTGCACTGCCTAATTCAACATTTCGTTTTATGATTTTCCCATTGACCTGGAAGGCTAGTTGGCTTTCATAGCGCCCACGCACGTCACCAGAATAGGTATAGCCTTGGCCAGCCCCTGTGGTACCAATTAGGGCGGTGCGTACCATAGTAATATCTTCTACTACAGCTGCTGGTTTATTGTGCTCTTTCCAGATAGCTCCGCCTATAATACTTAGTCCGATGACTGCTGTAGCTAAAACGTAATGTAATTTCTTTTTAGGCAGTTTCGTTAACCAATTCAAATGTTGCATTGTTTCACTCCTTATTTAATATGGTAGCAGTGTACTCTTTCGCGATAACATCACTTTTTTATGATTCACCTCCTGTAGCAATTTATATATGGTTAGTGGTGCTGGATTAAAATACCGTAAATGACATAATCGGTATTGGGAGTACTAAACGAGATATTTAAAATCGCACTTTTGTGCGATTTTAAATATCTCGTTTACAAAGGTCTAGCTGGAATGCCGTGCTACTTTTTTGAGGGAAGCAATCCTAACATAATAATATCAGCCATGTCGGACAATGCATCTCGCAGTGTCATATTACTTTCCTTAAGAAACTGATTGGTAAGAAGATCTAGCACAACACCGAGAACCATTTGGCGAAATACTTTGCTATTTACTGGGCGAATGACATTAGTGGCAATACCCTGGAGAAGAAGAGTTGTCATCTGGTCCAGTTGTTCTTGAAGAAATTCATCCAATGGTTTGCTTTCCACTGGATAGTATTGCAGAAAGTCGTCATAGAGTTGATTAGTATAGGGGTTGATATCTTGGGGAGTGATCTTGAGCAAGGCATGAATTTTTTCGGGAATGGATAACGTCGAATCCTGGAGAATATTTTCCCTTTGTTCGCGAAGGTCGTCACGGATCATGGTGGCAAAGGCCTGCACCAGTTCATTTTTTGATGCGTAATACTCATATAATGAAGTTTTACTGACGCGTAGGCGTTTTGTCAGATCACTCATAGTAAATCGCAGGCCGTGTATGCGGATTTCTTCGATAGCTGCCTGAAGAATTCGTTCTCGCACAGGTAATCACCTCAAAAATTATTTTGTACCGAAAAAACATTTTGAGTACTGATAGTATATATGTTATAATATGGGATGTTTTATTCTTTGTCAAGAAAAAAGCGATCTTACCCATTTTATCCGATGACCAAGTTGCTCTAAGACTCTCGTCATCTATCTCGTTATCCCACTAACCAGTAGTAAAACTGATTAAAAGTCAACTTTCGCAATGGATGGACGCCTTGCCCAATTACATCAAGTTCTTTTAAAACTTATCTATCTTTTCTTGTGTTCTCTGTGTCTGTGGTTCAAATGATTTCATAAGCCCTTTATGCTCTTCGTGTCAGCGTAAGCGGTCTTGCGTCTTCGCGACTCAAGCTGTTTTTTAAAAATCCCATCAATTTCCCCATTTGAGAGTGCAGGGAACTTGGGTTTTATATGGAATACTTCATAATATGACAATTGCTTAATATAATGATTATTGAAGTTAAATAGCAATGTGAGGGATTTACGATGTTACTACCTATATTAGAAGGTATTGGAAAGAAAGTTATTCATTCCATGGAAAATAGTGGCCGTATTATAATGCTGTTAGGCAGTACCTTATACCACTTGCGGGAAAAACCTAGAATGCGCCATGTTTTGCACCAGATGGCTCACCTGGGTGTGGATTCCTTACCGATTGTATTGCTTACTATTTTATTTACAGGTATGGTAATTACCCTGCAAACGGCCAATGAATTTATTAAATATGGTGCCCAATCTTCGGTAGGCGGCGTTGTGGCAATTGCCATGACACGCGAATTAGCACCCGTATTAACAGGGGTGGTGGTTGCAGGGCGCGTAGGGGCTGCGATCACAGCAGAGATTGGTTCTATGAAGGTCACGGAGCAAATTGATGCTCTGCGGGTTATGGCTATTAATCCTATCAAGTATTTGGTAGTGCCTAGGCTACTCGCTTGTGTCATTATGGTTCCTATGTTAGTTGTTTTTGCGGATATTATTGGCACGGTGGGTGGGTATTTGGTAGCTACCTTGTACGCTGGTATTGGATCTTATACCTATGTTCATTCTATTAAACTCTTTGCTGTGGTCAATGATATCATAGGTGGTTTGGTTAAAGCCATGTTTTTTGGAGGTATTATCGCTATTATTGGTTGTTATAAAGGATTAACAACTGGTGAGGGAGCAGAAGGCGTTGGTCGTGCTACAACGGCCTCCGTAGTTAGCTCTATTATTTTAATTTTTGTCAGCAATTATTTTTTATCCTTGTTGCTATATCGGTAAGGTATAAGTGATATATTTAGGAAAAGTTATTCTTTTCTTAATTTGGTGTGCAAAAGGATGGTGATTTCGTGATCAAATTAGTAAACATCAGCATGAGCTTTCATGGAAAAAATATATTACAAGATATTAATTTAGAAGTGACGAAAGGGGAAACTTTAGTAGTCATTGGACCCAGCGGTTCCGGGAAAAGTACATTGCTGCGTTTAATGGTTGGACTCTTAAAGCCTACAAAGGGAGAAGTGTGGATTAAAGAGCAGGAAATTTCTCTTTTATCTGAAGATGATCTAAATAAAATCCGTATAGGTATGGGGATGGTATTTCAGTACTCAGCACTATTTGACTCTATGACAGTGGGAGAGAATGTGGCCTTTGGTCTTAGAGAACATACGAATATGTCAGAAGCTGAAATTCATAAAATTGTCACCCGTAACCTTCGTATGGTGGGATTGGCAGGGCAGCAAGATGTTATGCCCAATGAACTGTCGGGAGGAATGAAAAAACGCGTTAGCCTAGCTAGGGCAATTGCAATAAGACCAGAGATTATGTTGTATGATGAGCCGACTGCAGGCTTAGATCCTATTATGTCAGGAACGATTGACAGGCTGATTATGAATGCCAAGCGTGTGCTAGGTGTTACCTCAGTAGTAGTTACCCATCATATGTCCAGTGCCTTTAAAATTGCGGATCGTATTGCAATGATTCATGGCGGGCGCATTATTGAAATGGGTACAGTAGAACAAATTAGAAATTCTGAAAATGCTGTAGTACAGCAATTCATTCAGGGCTTGAAATCACCTGGCGCGTATGTACGAAGGAGGTCGCAATTGAGATGAATATAAGTACAGAAGCTAAAGTTGGTTCCGTTAGTGTGATTGCCTGCCTCTTGTTGGCATATATGCTGATCCATTTGGGCAGCTTCACATTTGGGGATAAAGGGTATCCAGTGCAGGCTGTATTTAGTCAAGTTAACGGTTTAAAAGAAGGAAATGTAGTAAGATATGCGGGTGTAGATGTTGGGCGAATAAAAGAAGTGGGAGTTTTACCCCAAGGCGTACAAGTAACCTTGTTAATGGACCCAGGGGTTAAAATTCCGGAAGGATCAAAATTTATGATTGGTGCTGATGGTTTAATGGGAGAAAAGTACATTAATATTATTCCAGCAGCTCATAGTCCAGGCTTCTTAGCACCTCATGCCATTGTTAGAGGAGAAGAGATTCAAGGATTAGATGAACTCATTGCATCATCAAATAGAGTGCTCAAAGAAGTACATGATTTAGTGAAATCTCTAAATGAAATTGTAGGTGACGATAAAGTCAAAGCTGCAATGAAAAACACTATTTTAAATGCCCAGGAAATTACGGATAATCTTACTGTAATGACAGGAAATTTGGCACGTATGACCCAAGAGAATGGGGATATTAATGTGACCGTTAAAAACTTAAGTGCCATGTCTCGCAGTTTGCGTGATGCAGCGCAAAGAGCAGACGTTATGATGCAGTCAGTGGCTAATGATGGCCAGACTGCTAAAGATTTGCAGACGACTCTATTCAACATTAAAAATACCAGCCTCCGTGTAGAAAAGATGGCAGCAGCGTTGGAGGGTGTGGTGACAGATCCCGAAACTGCCCAAAATATTAAAGAGACATTGAGAAATGCCCGGTCAGCTAGTGAGAGGGCTGACAAGATGCTTACGAAAGTATCATCCATCGATACTAAAGTAGGATTTGAGATGCTCTACAATCGTGATACTGGAAAATATAACAGCAATGCTGATGTGAGAATTAATACCTCATCTAAAAATTTTGCGATCATTGGAGTAAATAACATCGGAGAGGGTAGCCAAGGAAATTTTCAGATTGGCAAAGGTGATGAGAATTTTGCCGGCCGAGCTGGAGTCATTAATAGTAAAGTGGGCGTGGGAGTAGATACAAAAGTCGGTAAGCAGATGTCCTTGTCATTAGATGTATATGACCCTCAAGATGTGCGGGTGAAGTTGCGCTCCCAATATCAAGTGGCTCCAGATACCTTCATTGTAGGACAGAGTGATGGGATTAATAAAGAAGAAGATCGAAATACTTATTTTGGTATACGAAGAAATTTTTAAAGATAAGCAGACAGGGTTCTACTACTTCTTTGATTGACAATAAATGGACTTCATCCTATAATAATAACATATTAACGAACATGACTAACTAGTCAAAGTTTCATTAATGAATTGAGGGGGATTTTTTTACATGATTAAACAAACTCATTGGAAAAAACGTTTAGCCGCAGCGCTAACAGGCGGATTTCTGGTGTTAAATACGATCAGTGTATTTGCAGCACCAATGGAATTATCCTTAGAAGATAGTATTGCAAAGGCTTTGCAAAATAATCCTGCTATTAAAATTGCAGGCGCAAACAGAGAAGCAGCAGAATTCGATATTAACATCGCTAAGGGTGGAAATTTGCCAAAGTTAAGTCTTACTCATTCTGATACGCGTTCGAATAATACTGTAGATACAAAAAATTCCTTTTCTAATAGCGTTGGCTTGAAGATGAATTTATATTCTGGTGGCATGGTGGAAGGGAATATTGAAAAGGCCAAACTTGGTTTAAAAGTAGCGGATTTGGATGTAGAGAAAAGTAAGCAACAGGTCAAGTTGGATGCTACTAAAGGCTACTTCACAATTCTGCAAACTAGAAATACAGTAAAAGTAGACCAAGAATCAGTAAATCAGATGGAAGCTCATTTGAAAAATGTAGAAGCCCAATATAATGTAGGAACGGTAGCAAAATCTGATGTACTACGCTCTCAAGTGGAATTGGCGAATAATCAACAAGTATTAACAAAGGCACAAAATGCCTATGAAATAGCAATTTCTAATTTGAATAATGTAATGGGGTTGCCTTTAGATACCCAAATACAGGTGAAAGATGAACTGGTTCATCAACCCTACGCACTATCATTAGAAGAGAGTATCAATTATGCAATGAGCAATCGTCCAGAGGCTATTCAGGCGGACTATAGTATTAAGGTAGCTCAAGAATCAGTCAAGATCGCAAAGGCTGGTAAGTTGCCGACTGTTGCTGCTAGTGCTGGGAAGAATTGGGCTGATACAACTTTTCCAGGGACAGATGATAGTGGTTGGTCAGTTGGTTTAACTGCTACATGGACTCCATTTGACTCTGGTGTAACTAATGCTGGAATTAAAAAATCCAATTCTGAGGTTGAAAAATCATTACAAACAGCCAAGCAGACGAAAGATTCGATTCAATTAGAAGTTCGTCAGGCTTACTTAAATATGGTGGAAGCTGAAAAGCGTATTAGCACATCGAAGGTAACAGTAGCGCAGGCAGAAGAAGATTTTAAAATCTCTCAAGTTCGCTATAGTGCTGGGGTAGGAACGAATACGGATGTAATCGATGCACAAGTATCCTTGACCCAAGCTAAAAATAACTATATTCAAGCCATGTATGATTTCAATACCAGTAAAGCGAACCTAACCAAAGCCATGGGAGTGCCTGTGGAAGAGGTAAAAAAATAATATAAAGTAAAAAGAGCTGGGAAATCCCGGCTCTTTTTAGTGAGATTAGAAATTATGTTTTTAGGTGGAAAAATGTAAGATTTTACAAACCGTCAGGGCACAATGCCACTGATTCGCCACACACTAAGGAGAATACAAAAAAATCTAAATAGACTTTGTCTCCGCGTGCATTGTGGCTCAATTGTGTTTTAACAGATGGGATATGTTTTCTATTATGCTTCTTAAAGCAGTGGAATAATTTACTTTACCACGGATAGAATAAAATCAGCCAAGAGATAAAGGAAGCTGGCAGTGTCATGTAGAAGTAATATGCTGTTATGAACGTCTTATGAGGTGGGATCAGGAGGCCAAAATGAAAGAAAGAGTCATTGCAGTATTGTTAGTAGGTATGATCCTAATGGCTGGAAGTGGGTATTGGTTTAGTAAGAACCAGGAAGTCATGACAGGAGCACAGAATGCGCTGAGTGCAGAATTAGCGAATGCGGTAGGTAGTTTAGTGACTGTAGGAGAAGTTGAAGTTACCTCTTACAACAAGGTAACAATACATAATGTTGCAGTTTATGATAAACAGTTAAAAATGTTGGCCTCTAGCGAGAAAATTATCGTTTCCTATAGTCCTTGGAGTATTTTAACTGGATGGAATGTAGTGAAGTCTATTTCCGAGCTAACGGTGGAAAAACCAACTCTTTGGCTTACACAGAGAAATAATGGACAATGGAATATTCAAGATATAGTCATACAGGATAATTCATCAAAATCGGACTTATCCAGCAAGGTAAAACTAGTGGACGGCAGGGCAATTATTAGTGCCCACAATTCCCAATGGACGCTAGAAGAATTAAATGGAAGTCTCGATCTTGCCAATAGTCCTAGCATGAATCTGGAATTACAAGGGATCCATCAAGGATCACCACTGAAAGGGAAAGGCACCATCAATAGCAAAGGGCGCAGCACCTTAAGCCTTCGCGCAGACCAACTTATATTAGGTGATTATCAGATGTTAATGCCTGATGAAGGTCCTATCAAATTGGTGGGAGGCAGTGCGGAGCAGATAGAAGTAACAATGGCCTATGAAAAAGGTAGTATAGAGTGGGCAGGTGAGGCCCATCTAGCTAAGATTGATGTGGATATTGATGAGATGCCCATTCGCCAAGTGGATGGGGGAGTGGCCTTTACTAATAAAAATCTATATGTGTTTGCTTCAGGGAAAGTATATGAACAGCCCATCGATGTACGTGGCAGTATTGCTATCGATGCCAGTGAACCCATACTGAATTTAACAGTGGCCTCTAGTGCTTTTGATCCAAAGGCAACAGGCTATAATATTCCTGTTAATGGTAAGGTCGCATTTAAGGCTGGCATCACGGGCATAACCTCCAATCCTACTATTATAGGGGATATAGAGATGGTAGCTGGAGAATTAGCTGGATATCCAGTAGCAAATGCACAAGTTAAATTGGATATGATTGATAAGAATATCACAATTCATCAATTTAAGGCTGATATTCTTGGAGGAAATGTTATAGCTTCAGGGCAATTTCAGCAAGATACAGGTAGTTATCAACTAGCTCTTGCGGCTCACCATATTGACATTCAAAATTTTCCTGACATCATACCCGATATGAGTGGATATGTGGATACAACGGTAAATGTAAAAGGCATAGGTGGTCTGGCAGGAGCTGAGATCCAGGGGAATGTTGCAGTAGGAGAAGGTGAGTTTGCTGGTGTACCCTTTACTTCTGTGACTAGCGGATTTTACTACGATAAAGGCAATACCACGCTAGACTATCTCAATATTGGTCTAGGTCAAGGTATGGTAACAGCTCGAGGAGTGATTGGGGCACAAGAAACTGCCTTACAAGTGTATGCTCAAAACGTGCCCTTGCAGCTGTTAAGTAAAGCTGCGGGCACAAAGGTTGAGGGTGTAGGTCAGTTCAATGCTGAAGTTCGTGGCACCCTATCAGCTCCTGAAATAATAGCTAACTTTTCGGCTGTAAATGGAGAAATTTTATATCAGCCCTTTACCCAAATTACAGGAAATATTCATGGGAATCCTCTGCAAGTAACCTTGCAGGATATTGAAATGGTTAATGGAGTAACAAAACATAGAGTGCAGGGAAGTATTGCTTTATCTGGCGGGCATCAAGTGAATATGGCGATTAGCTCGAGGCAGGCGAGAGCAGAAACACTGGTGCCATTATTAGTCCCAGGTGAAAAATTAACAGGTAGTGTAGATAATGAAATGGTGGTTACTGGTACTTTAGCAAACCCGAATGTAATTGGTGAAATTACTTTGACGGACGGTAGTTTTCGTGGGCAGTTAATTGCCAAGGCTGCTGGTTCCTACAAGCGGGAACAAGGTGTAACCAGTATTACTAATTTTGTCATTCAATCACTAAATACACAGATTCAGTTATCAGGTGTTATTTCTCCTGATAATGATTTGAATTTTGATGTTGCAGCCCAGAATATTGATCTGGAAAAATTAAATATGAATACGAGTAATTTTGTCGCCACCGGTAAGGCAAAGTTTAATGGTAAGCTGACGGGTACACCGACTGTTCCCGTATTTAAAGGGGAACTTTCAGCTGATAAGCTAAGTTTCAATCAGCAAGAAATTACAGGTATAATGGGTACAATTGCTGTTGCGGGTGAAGAAATTGAGATTCCTGCTCTATCTTTTGCCCAAGGAAAAGGAACGTTTACTTTTTATGGTGGTGTTAACAGAGGTACTTCTGAAATATATGGTGTACTTGATGTGAAAGATGGGGATTTGCAGCCTATATTAGCTGCTAGCAAAGTGGGCAATAAGGATATTGTTGGAACACTGAATGGACAGGCAAAGATAAGTGGGATTATTGATAAACCTACTGTTCGGTTGATGGCCAATCTAAAGGCTGGTAGTATTAAAAATTATCCAGTTGAATCCATCGTTGTGGACGCTGCATTAGAAAACAATATTGTTACTATTTATGATGTTTCTGTTAAGCAAGGCACAGGTGTAGTGCTGGCTCGAGGAAGAGCGGATTTAAATGCCAATGGACCTCTTAACTTGGAAATAGGCGGTAGAGGTATTGATGCTGGCTTAGTATCAGCCTTCTTTAACACTTCTATTAATCCTACAGGCAAACTTGATTTTGCTGCACAGGTTTCAGGAGTGTCCAATAATCCTCATACAGCTTTATCTTTAGAACTTGCTAATGGTGGAATCGGAGAAACAACCTTTGACTCTTTATATGGACTGATTATCTTGGATAATGATGTTATCAATGTCAATCAGATTTTATTGAAAAAAGGCCCGTACCAAGCAAGTGCTTATGGTATGATCCCAGTAGCGGCTCTTAGCTCCGAAGGCAGACAACAGGCAAACTCTGCTGAGCAAATGAATCTCAATGTAAAATTAGATAAAGCAAATTTAAGTATTTTGCCTCTGCTGACAAAACAAGTAGCATGGGCAGAAGGAGCAACCCAAGGTGAGATTATGATAACAGGCACCTTGAAACAGCCAGTGTTTAAAGGAAATATTACCATTAATAATGGTACGCTGAAATTAGCAGCATTAAAGGACCCCATCCAAAAAGTGGGGGTTGATATTGCCTTTGAAGGTGATACAATTAATGTAAAGCAATTTGAAGGTCATATGAGTACAGGTTTATACCGCGCGACGGGTACTGCTAAGTTGCAAGGGTTAAATTTGGTCGATTATAATGTATCCTTAATATTAGATAAACCTATGATTCGCAGCAAATATTTTACTGGGGCTGTTGATGGTAATTTGACAATTACCCAAGGAACTGTTCGGCCTAAATTGGCAGGTAAGTTAATATTCCAGAATGATATCATTGACATTCCAGTCATTCCTGACATCCAGCCATCCAATATGAACATGGATTTAGATGTGGACATACAAATTGGTAAGAAAGTAAAATTTTACAATCCCTATCTGTATGATATTTTAGCTATTGGCAGGGTCAAAGTAGGCGGAAGTATTATGGAACCAGATGTTTCGGGACGGATTATTGCCCTTCGCGGTACAGTAAGTTATCTTCGTACACAATTTAAAGTGGAAGAAGGTAGTGTAGAATTTAGACAATTTTCCTCTTTTGAACCTATAATAAAACTTAGAGCACAGACTAAACTTCAGCAAACAGTAGTTAATCTTAATGTCAATGGTCCGATGGGGTCTATGGAATTTAAATTAACATCGGAACCGGCAATGAACCAGCAGGAAATATTATCCCTTTTGACTCTGCGCAGCCGCTATTTTGATAAGCAAAATAATGGGGATTCTAGTTTAGGTCGGGATGAGCTAATGAGTGCCCTAGATGCTGGTTTGCAAATGCGCTTTATTAGTGAAATAGAAGGTAATATCCGTAATGTTCTAGGTTTGGATGAATTTCATTTTGTCCGGGATACTACTTCTAATATTGTTAAAAAAAGTTATAATAACAAAGATGAAAGCTCTACTATTAATCGAGAAGTATATAATTTAGAAATGAGCAAATATTTGACTGATAAATTATTGGTTAGCTATATTATGGGGGTTGATCACAATAAAAGTGAAGTATCTTTTCGCTATAGTTTAAGGAGAAATATTAGCTTAACAGGTTCAATTGATGATGAAAACCGCACATGGCTTGGCGCAGAGGCTAGGTATAGGTTTTAAAAGAAGAAGGATGATTAACATGATGTTAAATCAGTATTTGAAAGAGCTTAAAAAAATACACATACTATCGCGAGAAGAAGAGGAAGCCTTGTGGCGAGGATATAAAGACTGTGGAGATTTTGACAGCCGCAGTAAGATTATTGAGCACTATCAACCGCTGGTATTTAAAATTGCTACTGGCTGGCGTCTTGATGAGGCCGCTATAATGGATATGATTCAAGAGGGAACGGTAGGTCTGATTGAGGCAGTAGAGCGATATGACCATCAAAGAGGAGTAGCTTTTAGTCTCTATGCTTCCCAACGAATACGAGGTCGTATTCTTAACTACATGGAAAAAGAGGGGAAATTTGGCATAGCCTATATGGACAGCCCTCTGTCTGCTGGAGAAGACATTACCTTAGGCGATCTCTTAGTAGATGGAAAAGCTGGCGTTTCCAGTCAGGCAGAGCATAATTTTCTGGTTGAACAGATTAAAAATGCTATGAACCGTTTGCCTGTTAAGGAGCAAGCTGTATTAAGCGGTGTATTTCTAGAAGATTGTGAGCCAAAGCAATTGGCGGAAAGTTTAGATATAAGCATCTCTCATATTTATAAATTGCAGAAGCAAGGTATTCGGCGTATCCGGGGTATGCTGTCTAAATTCATGCAGCATTGGTAAAGGCAAAAAAGAGAGTAAAAAGGCACATTTAAGGTGGAATGTTGTTCAAAGTACAGCTAATCACCGAAAACAAGCTATTTTGCGTTCTAATCAATGACCATAATCTGGCCTCTTTTCAGGATTATATATATTGTTTATAATAGGGGTGTTGCATATGGCTCATTTTAAAAAGAATATTTACCAACATTTGTCTTCTGCAAAAAAATGGCTAACAAAAGCAGAAGAAGCTTTTGACAAAGAGCGAGATGTTCGTGGTGAGCTTAATTTGATGCTAGCCCAGGCTGAACTTCAGCATGTGAAGGAAGTCAGCCGTTCCAAACATTGGCGCCACAAATATGCAGCCCTTCGTCACGGAGTGGCTTTAGCCTGTGCTGCCCTCATGGCAGTTGGTTTAGGCGGAGTATATTGGTGGACATCTAAGCCCAACAGTGTTGTACCTGTTCCCTTGGTAAAAATGGTTACTATACCAGTGGAATCTAAGATACAAAGTAGCAGTAATGGTGGGCAAATATCTCCTGTTACTATAAAACAGGAAGAAAAGACAGTAGTCTTAAATGAGGTTATCCCACCAGTAAAAAATGAAACTGCTGCTGTCCCTAGTGTAATTAGCCAGAAGAAAAAGTCTGAATCATCTCAGCAGGTAGAGCCAGCGATATCACCTGATGAAATGCAGAAATTAGTGCGGGCCGCCGGAAAAACTTTACGCGGCCAGTAAGACAAGAAGGAGGTAATATATGAGAAATCAAACAAATTACAGGCATATGCTGCTTGCTGCGATTATTAGTTTCAGTTTTATGTTTTCTATTTTAGCTCCTGCTTATGCTGCTGATCCTACAGGTAAAATAATAACTTCTATCACTGTAACTGGTAACCATACAGTATCAGAAGATGCAATCATGGGCGTAGTTAAAATCAAGCCCGGTGAAACACTAGCAGCAGATAAAGTGAAACAAGATATGCAAGCTATTTATGAATTAGGTACTTTTTTTGATGTAGTATCTAATTTCAATGAAGTTCCCGAAGGGATTCAGGTCGTCTATACAGTGATGGAAAACCCAGTGTTGCAGGATATTATTATTAAAGGCAATACAAAGGTGTCCTCAGAAAAGTTAAATAGTATGCTAACCGTTAAAAAAGGCAGTGTTTTAAATTCCAAAGCTCTAAATGATAATGTGAGAGCCATTGAACAGTATTACCATGATCAAGGATATATTCTGACCAAGGTAAGCGATGTTGCAATGGGAGATGGCGGTGTACTGACAATTGCCGTTAATGAAGGCATATTAGAAGGCATCCAAGTAAAAGGCAATGAAAAAACGAAGACAAATGTTATTACTCGTGAAATCAAGCTGAAACCTAATCAGCCTTTTAATGTAAAAGATGCAAAACGTAGTATGCAAAAAGTGTACAACCTGGGCTATTTTGAAGATGTAAACATGAAGTTGAATCCTGGTCAAGAGCCCAATGCAATCGTTCTTGAAACTACAGTTGTGGAACAAAAGACAGGTCGATTCTCCATTGGAGGCGGCTACAGTAAGAATGACGGTATGGTTGGTATTATTGAACTTGGTGATGATAACTTCCGTGGTTCAGGAGACAAAGTAAAACTCCATTGGGAATTTGGCGGTAATGCCAGCAATAGAAACTATGAGCTAAGCTACAATCGCCCATGGCTCGATAGTAAGCAAACTTCCCTTGGGTTTAGTGTTTATGACATGACCAATGAATATACAGATTATTACGATGATAATGGAAATGAGAAGGCTAGATATGATAAAAAACGTAAAGGCTTTGATGTTACCCTAGGGCGTCCTCAAGGAGAATATGTACAAAATTATATTAGCTTAAAACAACGTAAGGATACCTATATGGAATGGGTATCTGGAGAAAAGTATGATGATACCTATAAGGAAAATAATTTTGGTAAAACTAATAGTATCAGCTTAATGCGTGTATATGATTCACGGGATAACGTATTTAGCCCTACAGAAGGCAATCGCGTTGCCTTGACAGCAGAATTTGCTGGAAAATCCTTAGGTGGTGATTTTAACTATAATAAATATACTGCCGAGACCCGTAACTATTTGAAAGTGGGTCATGCACAAGTTGTAGCACTGCGAGGAACTGTAGGTTACGCTGATGGTGAAATGCCAGACAGTGGGCGTTTTGCAGTAGGTGGCTCTGATACGCTGCGTGGTTACCGTGATGATCAATTTAAAGGTAACAAAATGCTGGCAGCCACTGCCGAGTATCGCTTCCCAATTGCTAGTAAAATAGAGGGTGTAGCCTTTACTGATATTGGTAAGGCTTGGTCAGGCGAAGGATATAAACTAAACGATTTAGAGGCTAGCGTAGGTGTGGGAGTTCGCGTTTCAACCCCCATTGGTCCAATTCGTTTTGATTATGCCAAAGGTGGTCAGGGTGCTAAAACCCACTTTAGTTTCGGTGGACAATTCTAATCTAAAGGTTTATCAGAGTCAGGTCATCGACCTGACTCTGATATCTATAATTTTGACTCCATCTATCTGTTTATACACTTTTTAGAAAGACGTTGAAATACAAAGGTTACGAAGTTGCATGAAGAACACAAAGACGAATTGATATGATAACCCTTTTGTGTGCTTCGTATTCGTATGCGGCTTTGTGTCTTCGCGTATCATTGCTTTTTTATTAAATGTCATTGGGAACGATAGTGAAGCAATCCCCTACTCACTAAGAGAATACTTCACTGATATTCATAATGAAAAAACGCAGTAGCATTTTTCTTAGGAGGTGCATTGTTATTCATCTAAAGCGTTTCACCCTTATTTTTACAAGTGTAGTTTTCTGCTTTGTATTACTGTCAGCAGTGGTTTATGCTTCTGATGAAGTAGTCGAAAAAGTAAATGTTACGATTGTTTCGAGGCAAATGCCACCCTCCAAGATTGCTAAGCGTATGACAGCCAGTGTGGGAACGGTAGGTGAGCAGATGCTTGCGGGGCGCAAGGTAAATCAAGTAGCACAGAATCAAGCTTCTTATGAAAAGCTGATCAAAGAAATCTTTGATCGGGTATTGGTAGGATATTCAGTACAATCCGTCAATCTTAGCCCCGGGGCTAACACTGCTATCACCATAGATATAGCTCCCTGGGGGGATGTGGTACATGAAGTAGCTATTGAATATGATTTTGGCACTCTCAGCCCAGAAATAGTGAATCTTATTAAAAAAGACATGGGAAATGTAGAAGAAAAAATAAATGATGTGTTAATGGGATTACCCATTGATGCGGTGGATTGGGCTGGAGGGCTATCAAAAGTAGCAACACGTGAACTGCTCGCGGAACAGCTGCCTGAATTTCGGGTCAATATGGACGTGGTTCCAGGGGGACGTACCCTAGTGAGGCTTTCCTTATCACCAATAGGAACTACGGTGCAGGAGGTACACGTATCTCTTCGTTCCCATACTATTCCGAATATTGTGCTGGCGGCAGTACGACCGACAATGAATGAGACTAGTAAAATTCTCATTGGTCTGCCTGTGGCTTTTGTGGAAAGACACTATGAGTATTTTATCGATAAGCTGATAGTGGAACAACCTCTGACAAAAAAATATGGAATCACAACGACCCCTTTTCTGAATGTGGGAGCAGATACAGAAATTGCTCTGAATGTGGAAACAGATAAATATAAAATATCTCTGGAAGCTTATTTAGATATGGGGCATAATGACGATAATACTTCTGTCAGATTACATGCTGGGAAGATTATAAGTAATCGGGATGAAGTTTTTATGGAAGTGAATTTCATTCCCAGTGCAGTTACTTGGGAATTCGTGCCTGGGTGGGGACATACAATTGGCTCTAATACCACAGCAGGGTTAAAATATAATATCTCTAGTTCTCAAAATACAGTTTGGCTAAATCAAGAGGTTAGCCGCAACTGGAGTATGCGACTAGAACGAACGCCTAAAAATGGCTATAATGAGTTTGGTATCAGATACAAACTTCATGATTTTTTAAGTGCTGAATATATCATTACAAAAGAAGATCAGTGGTTGCGATTGGTCGGGAACTTGTAAAATACTAGGGAATATTTTGGAAACAACGGTCTTGAATATGTGGATATACCCTGTTATAATGAAGAGGTAAAATTTGATGCCAATAGGCAGAGAGAAGGTTTTTTTATGCTGAAATTACAAAAGAAGCACGTAAAGATTGTATCCTTAACAATAGCAGTAATGTTTGTATTGGGTATAGTTGGATTGGCTGTATCTCAAAGTAGTACATCCTATGCGGCAGGTGCCAATAGTTCTTCTAAAATTGGTGTTGTCAATCATCAAATGTTAGTAACCCAGCATCCTGATATGGCGAAAGCACAACAAGCCATGCAGGCTGAAGTGGAGCAAGCCAAAAAAGACTTTGAAGCAAAATCAGCTACTATGAATGACAAAGAGAAACAAGATTATTATGCGCAAATCCAACAGCGCTTGACGCTCAAAGAACAGGAATTGGTTAATCCAGTACTTGCTAAAGTAGATGAGGCCATCAAAGCTGTAGCAGATGCTAAAGGCTTATCTGTGGTGATGGATCAAGGAAATGTTGTTTATGGTGGCCAGGACATTACAGATGAAGTTGGCAAAAAAATGAATGGTAAATAATTAAAAATGTAGTATGGCCGAGCAGGTTTGACCAGCTCGGCTCTTTATTAGAAAGAGGGTGATGAGGTGCCAAAGAGTAAGTTTCTGATCATGATACTAGCTTTAATGATGCTTGTTGCCGGATGTGGTACAAAACAAGTTCAAGACACCAAGGAACCTCAAACTCAAGTGGGTGTTGTTGATATCAAAAAAGCAGTGCAGTCACATCCTAAATATAATCAGTTACTGTCTTTAGAACAAGAAGCAAGAACGATATCAGCTCAGGACCAAGCACAACAGGCAGCTATGGTTCAGAAGGCTCAAGGAAATATGGTTTTGTCAGAGGGATCTCAAAGTGATTTGGTAGAATTGAACAAAGCTCTTCAGCAAGAATTTACGGAAAAGATGTCAGTGAAGGAAAAAGAAATCAACGCAAGGTTTGCAGCAAAAGAGAATGGTATTCATCAGATTTTATCAGAAGAACTTAAAACCTATGCTGATGGATTGGATAAGGAATATCAACCGCAAATATTTAATTTGCAGCTTAAATTGAAAACAGTGCAGTTGACAAACGAGGAAGCTGCTTCTCTACAAGAACAATTAGAAAAACTTCAAAAACAGTATGCAGATAAGATAGCGGATAAGCAGAAACAATTGGTTGTCCAAATGAATGAAAAGATGGCACCCGATAAGGCAGCTGCTGAGCAAGAACTAGAAGCCTATAGTAAACTGGTTAATGAAGAGATTTCTAAGCAGGCATCTGTTAAACAGGCGGAAATAGCAGCACGTAATATCCAGAAGTCTTCTATGCCTGTTGCTAACAATCAAGTATCTGATAATATTGGGCAACAGTTAATAATGAAGCAGCAGGAAATCCAAGTATTGCAAAATTCGATCATTCAAGATGTTAAAGATAAAACAGGTAAAATTGCAATTGAGTCAGGCTTTGAAGCCGTGTTAACTAATGTTGTGATGAATGTAAGCGGTGTGGATATAACAGATGTTGTGATTAAAGAGTGTAATAAATAATAAAGTTGTATATAATAATAAAGATGTTTCAATTACAGTATATTGTTGAATGTACTGTAGTTTCGTAAAAAATTTTAGTAAAGGAATGGGAGGACTTACAATGAAACAAGGAAGAAAATTAGCATTACTGTTCTTATTAATGTTTACCGCTGCTCTTTTGGGTGGTTGTAGTACAAGCGGTGGCAATGTGGGTGTAATTGATGTAAATAAGGTAATGACGGAAAGCCCTAAAGTGAAACAATTTCAAGAGCAATTAAATGTTAAAGGCAAGGAGCTGAGCGATCAGCTAGAAAAAGACAAAGCAAGCTTAAGTGCTGCTGATTTTCAAAAGAAGCAAGAAACACTTTATGCAGAATTCATGAAAATGAAACAGGATATGGAAGGGCAAATTGACAGCAGCATTAAGCAAACATTAGATGGTATTGCTAAGGATAAAAAATTAAGTGTAGTCTTATATAAAAATGGTGTAGCCCAAGGTGGTACTGATATTACAGATGAGGTCATTCAAAAACTGCAATAGAAACTGATAAGGAACACTTTTTATAAATGCCATTGCGAAAGATAGTGAAGCAATCCCTCTTGATAAGAGGATTGCTTCGCTATCTTTCGCATGACAAAAAAACACTAGCGTTTTTCTTAAAAATATCAATCCAGGAGGATTTCTCATTGAAAAAAAAGTTAAGCGAAATTGCTGACTTGATAAATGGTGTATTACTAGGTGATAGTGATATTGAGATAACGGGTGTTACAAATCTTGAAGATGCTGGTGCAGCAGACATTTCATTTGCAGTACCGCCCCATCTGGATAAAGCAGCGCGATCCAATGCTGCTGCTGTTATCGTACCCATGAATATTACCGAATTTAGTAAACCTGCCATTATGGTGGAAAACCCAAGAGCAGCATTTACCGAATTATTAAAAGTCTATGCCCCAAAGGTCATGATTGAGCCCGGCGTTCATGGAACAGCTGTGATTGGCAAGGATGTTACTCTTGGTGAAAATGTGGCTATTATGGCTCATGCAGTGATTGATGATCATGTAAGCATTGGGAATAATACGATTATTTACCCTCATACCTATGTAGGAAGAGAAGTGACCGTTGGTAGTGAATGCATACTATATCCTAATGTGACGGTGCGAGAGTATTGTCATATTGGTAATCGGTCCATTCTTCATAGTGGAGCAGTGGTAGGTAGCGATGGTTTTGGTTTTATTACTGTCAACGGTCGTCATCAAAAAGTCCCTCAAGTGGGCAATGTGATCATTGAAGACGATGTAGAAGTAGGGGCTAATGTGACAATAGATCGAGCTACTACTGGCAGCACTATTGTTCGGAAAGGAACAAAAATTGATAATTTGGTACACTTAGCACATAATGTCGTCGTTGGAGAGAATTGTTTTTTGGTTGCCCAAACGGGTATTGCTGGCAGTGTTAAAATAGGTAATAATGTTACTTTTGCCGGACAAACAGGCTGTGCAGGACATATAACCATTGGTGATAATTGTGTGTTTGCTGCTCGCTCTGCGCCCATAGGGAATGTACCAGCTGGTTCCTTTTATGCTGGATTTCCTGCCAGACCCCACAAGGAATGGCTGCGTGGGGAAGCAAGCTCTAATAAAGTCCCTGATTTAATTAAAAAGGTCAAAGACCTAGAAAAGCGTTTGGCTGCTATGGAGAATAAATAGAGGCAGAAAAACGCATTCTATTTTATTTTTATAATGTCATTGCGAGCGATTGCTTCACGATCCCTCGCAATGACAAAAGGTGATGTTTTCTCTGTTTCTTTGTGGTGAAAAAACGTCCAACACACCCCGTCACTACGTGCCACCCCTCTCAAGAGGGGAATTTTTATACCGCGCCCCCCTTCGTGCCCATCGCATCTTCGCGGTTTAAATATTTTTCAACCAATTATTGATCTTTTCTTGTGTTTTTTGTGTCTTTGTGGTTTGAAGCATTGTTTTATCGCACTTTTATTTCTCTGCGCCTCTGTGTTTCACAAATCACCACACAATTATTACCTAGTCAAACCTGGCAGGATTGTAGCCGGCTATGAAGAATATATGAATATTATGACTAAAAGTAATAGTTTTTAAGGAGGATCTTTCGTGAAAAAAATTTTATGTGGAATAAGTTGCGTATTATTGTTATCAGCTGCACCAGTTCTTGCAGCTCCATCAGTGAATGGCTCTACAGGTTTAATTAACAATCCATCGGCAGATGTACTGCGTGAAGGGGAGTTTTCCTTAGGGTATTATCACCTGAAAGATGGTGGTGTTGGTATATTTAATACGAATGTGCTACCTAAGTTAGAACTTGGAGTAGCTGGGTTCCGTTATGATGGACAGGATAATAATAATTATATAAATGCCAAGTTTAGTGTATTGCCTGAGACTGTGCTTTCTCCAGGTTTGGCATTAGGTGTAGAAGACATAAGCGGTTCAAGTAAGCGCTCTGCCTATGCCGTAGCAAGCAAGGCATTGCCTTTAGGTTTTAGGATACATGCAGGTGTGGGCGATGGACGATTTAACGGTGTATTTGGTGGTATTGAGAAAACCATCAATCCTGTTAGTATCATAACAGGTAATAATGCTTTTCCAGCAACAACACTAATTGCTGAATATGACGGTAAAAATATGAACTATGGTGCACGTATGTCCATTGTACCTGGTCTTAAATTGGATGCGGGCTGGCGTAATCATGATGGATATTTTGGTGTGAGCTATACCTATTAATCATAGTTGCTAGAATGTAGGTAAGGAGGAGCATACATGCTATATAAATTTATTAAAATAATGAGTAGTATTATCAGTATGCTGCCTCGAGTCGTATGGCAGGGCATTGGAAATATGTTAGGGGAAATATGTTGGATATTGGTACCTTCCAAACGAAAAAACATGGCAATTGAAAATATTATGTGTGGTTTATCTCTTGATAAAGCGCAGGCTTACAAAATTGCTAAAAATAGTACGACCCGATTTGGCAAAATGTTCATGGAAGTATTGGATATGCCTAACCTCAATAAGGATAACATTACACAATATGTACATATGGAACATCCTGAATACTTGACGGAAGCGTTGTCATATGGAAAAGGTGTAGTATTAGCAACAGCCCATAGTGGAAATTGGGAGCTTTTAGGTGCTTCCCTTGCTATGTATGGTTTTCCTTTAGTAGCTGTGGTACAGAAACAAACCAATGGGGATATGGACAAGTTTATTAATGAAAATCGTACTAGGGCCGGTATGCATGTGACATATAAAACGGGTGTAAGAGAAATGGTCAGAATGTTAGGGGAAGGTCAGATCATTGGCTTATTGATGGATCAGGATGCCCATTCGGATGGCATAATGGTTGATTTTTTTGGACGTTTAGCATCAACGCCTCAAGGTGCAGCAGCTTTATCCCGTATGAAAGATGCACCAATTGTTTCCGCATTTATTACAGAGAATGGGGAGGGAAAGCATGAAGTCATCTTGCACCCCCCTGTATGGGTACAAAAGACAAGCAGCAGGGAAGAGGATCTTCTTCTCATGACACAACAATTGACAAATGTTACTGAACAGCATATACGCAACACTCCTCATGAATGGTTTTGGCTGCACAATCGTTGGAAAAGTACACCAAAAATAAGTAAATAAAGATAGCAACAAAAACTTTGCTATGTTCCTGGAAATAGACATAATACATGTCGCCAGAAACGTAACAAAGTTTTTTTAGTATGTCGAATAAAAACGTTATCCTATTTTCTTTGTCTGCTTTGTACCTTTGTGATTAAAAATAGTCATTCACACTTTTAAAAAACTAAATTTCTCAATTTCCAGTATATACATTTAAGAGAAATAGTATATACTTATTTAAAAAAAATGATATACGTGCTATAATAAACCCTTGTAGGAAGGGGGGTGAATAAATCATGTCTACTATTCTGACCAAAATAAAAAAGATAAGTGGGATCAATATAAAGAAAGATTCTTTTTATCGTGATGTCATCATTCTCATGGTGGTTAGTATCGTGATTGGTTCACTACTGGCTACTTCTATATCTATGGCAGCGAATGCTTATTTCTCTAAGACGTTGGCCAGTTTAGTCGGCGATTATGGAGAATATGATATTCTCATTCAATCTCGGGAAGAAATGAAAGAAGATACAGCAACGCATATTCAAAAAATCATTAAAGAAGTTTTTCCAGGGGCAAGAATGAAAGAAGGTCCAACGATTACAGGTAAAACTTCTTTCTTTATTGCCATTCCTGAAGAATATAAAACGAAGCAAATCTATGAAGACTTGGGAAAAACCTTCGGTAGTATTCCGGGTGGTGCTGGGGTAGGCGTGTTAACAGAGCCAAGGTTAACCATTCGTGGTGTGCCAGAAGGAGCTAGAACCATGCTGATGGATATGATTATGAAAATTGATGGCGTACGTTTTGCCTTCCGTGATGGTTCATCTATTGGGGTTGTATTATCATCGATTGATAAAGCAACAGTAGTAACTGAACAAATTAAAACGGTTTTAAAACAATACCAGGTAATTGAAATTAGTTTTCCAGTAGGCAGTGAACCCCAAAATCCTATTCGTATGGGAGAATCCATTGAGAGCGCTATGGCAAGTCAATTAAAGCTGGAATATGCTAAAAGTGTATCTATTGATGGTAAAAATGATGATATGGCCTACACGGTAAGTACCATGCTGGAATTGAAACGCTTTTTGGAAGCTTATGCATCAAAAGTGACCATAATGCCAAACCCAGGTGAAAAGCTGATGAAAGACGATAGTGTTGTATTCGCCGGTACTGCATCACCACTGGTGTCAGGCAATCCAGTGGACCGAGGGAATGTAATAGTGCAAATTACAGCTGTATACACGGACGGTAGTGCAGAAGGTTCTATTATCCAAGGGGATGCTGCTGCTCTTACTAATAACCAAGGATATCGTATGAGTAACAATGTAATAGGTAGTTATGTAGGTACGGCCACATATAAAAATCCAAGGCAGCAATTGGGAACAGCATTGACAGAAACAACTAAAATTGTAGATCAGATCCCAGGTTTTGCACAAGATTCTCAAAATTTAAATTCAATTGCTACACAATCCTTGAGTAATTACAGCAATAGTATCAATGCTATGGAGCAAACTTTGACAAGCCTGCAAGCAGCAGGTACAACCATTCAGACTGCCACGAACGGTTTAGCTAATATTGATACCACAACATTACAGAATCAAGTAGATAGCTCATCCCGTTCTATGGGAGGGCTAATTAATACCTTACAAGTTTTTAAATTAGTAGATGGCGATGTTGGCGGAACTATTGATAATTTAGTTGATTCTCAGAAAAAATTAAGTGATTTTAAATCTGGCTTAGCATCCCTCAATAATGTGGCTGCTAATGCTCGTCAAGCCAAAGGGGCCATTGACAATATTGTAAGGAATGGAAATAATACGATTTCCACATTACGTTCATTCGATATAGATGGAACCAAAAAAAATATGAATAGCATTAATAGCCGTTTGGCTCAACTAGGGCAGGTAGATATACCTTTAGTGAGTGGCCAATTGCAGTATTTATCAGCTTCTGTACCGAATCTTAAAGATGAAGAAATTAATCGCTCAGTAAACTTATTGGATAAATTTATTGCTGGGCAGGTTATTCCTTCGGAGCGTATTCAGATTCTTACTACCAGCAATATCAGTACAGACGCAGTAGCACCCGTGGTATATAGTCAAGTGGGTCATCAAAATGTATCCTTGTACTCTACGGATCTTGGGATTATTGAACCCAATGCACGTGGTGAACTCTATAGTGTATTAAATGAAGTAAGAGCAGTATTATCGGGACTGACAGCGATTGTTTTGACAATCGTGTTCTTGGCTCTGGACCATACAGCGATTATGACTGTCATGCGCCGTAATAAAGTAAGTCGAAAAAAACAGACAAAAGGCTGGCGTAGACTACTAACGAATTTGGTAGCTGCTTTTACAGATGTTGAAAGAGTATATGGCATGGTAGTAGGGGCTATCTTATTGACAGCTATGTTTGTTCTAGGCCGAGGTGGAATTCCTTATTTACCATGGATCGCTGTACCTTTTGTAGGGGCACTTATTGGGCTTGTAATTGCTTGCTATACTGAAAAAATTAGTCCTATGTCAAGTGATGAAATGATGGCAGGTCAGTCATTAGGATTATCCATTGACGAAATTATGAGGGAAATCGTGATTCCTAGCGGTCGCCCAGGCTTATTACAAAAATTAAACCAACGCAAAATGAAATTTAAGTAAAAAAGTTGAAAACCTCGAAACTCCCCTCTTGAGAGGGGGGGCAACGCAGTGACGGGGTGTGTCCTGCACTGCTGCAGAGAACAAAGAGCGAAGATAGAGGGATGTCTTAAAATGAAAGGAGGTGATTCCATGCTTGCCATTCAAAATTTATATAAAAGTTTTGGAAAATTGGTCGCAGTGAATGATTTTAATTTGCATGTAAAGAAAGGGGAGACCGTGGTTCTTATGGGACCATCTGGTTGTGGCAAATCAACTACTATTCGTACTATCAATCGCCTAGTTGAGCCTGACAGTGGTACAATCTGTGTTTCTGGTACGGAAATAACGAAGCTGGGTTCGGAAGAATTGCGTCAGATTCGCAAACGTATCGGTTTTGTATTTCAGCAATTTAATTTAATTGCTCGCTTATCTGCAGTAGAAAATGTTATGTTAGGCCTAATAATGGATGGCATATCACAAGAATTAGCATATGATAAAGCAATGACTGCATTAGAAAAGGTGGGCTTAGAAAAGCGGTCAGAGCACAAATCAGGTGAAATGTCAGGTGGGCAACAGCAGCGGGTAGGTATAGCTAGAGCATTGGCTTTTGAACCTGAGCTGATGTTATGGGATGAGCCTACGGCCTCTCTTGATCCTATTTTAGTTCGGGAAGTCCTAGTCATTATGGAAGATTTGGCGAAGTACCGAGCGAGTACCATGCTAGTTGTAACCCATGAGATATCATTCGCCATACACGTTGCCGATCGCATTGTACTGATGGATAAGGGGAGTATTGTGGAAGAAGGTATACCGGAAAACGTATTTGGTAGCCCTAGATCTGCTATCGGTCAGCAATATAAAGAATTAATTGAATATCAACAAATCACCAATGCCCGTACCCTAAGTGGCAAAAACATTGCTTAGCATGGGAAAACTTTGAAACGCGAAGTTGCGAAGATGTAAGCGGATTTATTTCTTCGCGGTAAAAAAAATTCTCTGTGCCTATGTGGCTAGTAATTCCTTTAATTTCTTTTTGACAATCCATGTATCTTGGTAAATATAAAATAATTTTGTAAATTCTTCTTGCAGGGAGAGGAAATATTTTATAGAATGTATAAAGGTTATTATATCAGGAGGGAATCATGCAACAAACAACAATAGCAAAGGCTATAGCATACACGGGTATCGGACTACACTCAGGTCAGAATGTGACGATCGTTATAAATCCAGCACCCCCTGATACAGGAATTGTATTTGCAAGGACGGATCTGCCAGGAGTACCTCAGGTGGCAGCGGTAGCTGGGAATGTTACCAACGCTATGCGAGCCACCACCTTGGAAGATGGTCTGGCGAAGGTTTTTACTGTGGAGCATCTTTTATCAGCATTTTATGCGCTGGAAGTAGATAATTGTTTGGTAGAAATTAATGCAGTAGAGCCTCCTGTGGCAGATGGCAGTTCCTTGCCTTTTGTCCGGATGATTCAAGAGGCAGGCGTGATAGAGCAGAGTGCTTCTCGTAAAATAGTAGTGGTTACAGAGGCCCAGACAGTGAGAGTGAATGACAAGTTTATTACTATATTGCCTTATGATGGATTTAGAATATCTTTTACTTCTATTAATTCTCATCCCATGTTAGGTGTACAATTTGGTGATTATGAAATTACTGAAGATATTTTTATCTCAGAAATCGCACCAGCGCGCACCATTGGTTTTATGCATGAAGTAGAACTACTTAAATCTCAAGGTTTAGCCTTAGGGGGTAGTTTGGAAAATGCGGTAGTATATGATGATGTGAAAGCTCTCACACCTCTGAGATTTGAGGATGAACTAGTTCGTCATAAGATTTTAGATATTATTGGTGATTTGGCTTTAGCAGGTCGTATTAGAGGCCACGTTATTGCAGTAAAATCAAGCCATGCATTAAATACAGCATTGGCTAAGAAAATAGTAGATCATATTTTGCTAAGGAGCTGAAAGTACATGTTGTCTGCAACTGAAATACAAGAAATAATTCCACATCGGTATCCATTTTTATTGGTAGACCGTATTCTTGAACTTGACCCTATGAAACGGGCTGTTGGCATTAAAAATGTCACTATAAATGAAGAATTTTTTCAGGGGCATTTCCCTGGGAAACCTATTATGCCAGGTGTATTGCTACTAGAAGCTATGGCGCAAGTTGGTGGGGTAGCTATGCTATATCCTGAAGAATATCGTGGTAAGCTGGCATATTTTGTTGGTATGGATCGAGTTAAATTCAGAAGACCCGTAGTTCCTGGTGATCAAGTTCGCATGATAGCTGAAATTATTAAAGTACGCAGCAGCATGGGAAAAATATGGGCTCAGGCTTTTGTAGATGATCAGCTGGTAGCAGAAGGGGAATTTTTATTCGCATTATCTGCCATATAATGAAAAAACAAGAAATAAACAGATAAATAGTGATAGTAAAGACTAATAGTGAGATAATAAGTGTAAATCACCTATAGTCGTTGAATTTGGCGGAATAATAGCTGCCACATTTCGACTGGTTAGTCGGATTATAATGGTAGCAGTAAGTGGCGAGAATGTAGTTAGTCTAGTAAGGAGTTGATGAACAGATGAAACCAGAAAAGGTGGTCGTGCCTCTACGTAAAATACATGAAACAGCAGTGGTTCATCCAAATGCTCGCATCGGTAGAGATGTTGAAATCGGACCGTATGCAGTGATTGGTGAGAATGTAGTAATTGGTGAGGGGACTAAAATTAGTGCCCATGTTATTATAGATGGTTGGACTAGCATTGGGAAAAATTGTGTTATTTTCCCTAGTGCATCCATTGGTTCAGAACCCCAAGATTTAAAATTTGCCGGTGAAAAAAGTTATGTTTTTATTGGTGATAACACCAAAATTAGAGAGTTTGCTACGGTAAATCGTGCTACTGGTGAAGATGAGGAAACCAGGATTGGTCATGATTGCTTATTGATGGCTTATACCCATGTAGCCCATAACTGTATTGTTGGTAATCATGTTGTCATGTCTAATGCAGCGACCTTAGCTGGTCATGTGGTAGTCGAAGATCGAGCTGTCATTGGCGGCTTGGCTGGTGTTCATCAGTTTGTGAAAATTGGCATGAATGCAATGGTTGGTGGCGCATCAAAAGTGGTACAAGATATTCCGCCGTTTGTTATTGCAGATGGTCATCCATCTAGAGTATCAGGTCTTAATAATGTAGGTATGGCTCGTTCTGGTATTAGTAAAGAAGCACGTAGCAATATTAAAAAGGCATATAAAATATTGTATCGTTCTGGACTATCTTTGGCTCAAGCCATTGAAGTGATGGAACAAGAATTAGAATCCTATCCTGAAGTGGAACATTTCCTGCGCTTCTTGCGTAATGTAGAGCGGGGTGTCTGCCGCGGTCGTCGGGACGGAGAATAGGAGCTTAAATCAATGAAAATAATAGGTTTATTAGCTGGTGTCGGAAGATTGCCAGTAGAATTTGCCCGTGCCGCTCGCGGCATGGGCTTTACCGTGATTGCAGTTGGTGTAGTGCCTGGAACAGATATTGAACTAAATCAGGTTGCAGATAAGACCTATCACATTAGTGTAGGTCAATTACAAGAAATTATTAACACTCTTAAGAATGAAGGCGTTACAGAAGTTACCATGTTAGGCAAAGTCACTAAAGAATTAATGTTTACAGGTACAGTAGGGCTTGACAGTAGGATGCAAAAAATGCTAGCAAGTCTCACAGATAATAGTGATGATACCATTATGTTAGCCTTTGTTCGTGAATTGGCAGCAGAAGGTCTAGGCGTCCTGGACCAAACTGCATTGCTTCGTACATTAATGCCTGGACCTGGAGTGCTGACAAATCGAAAACCTTCAGCAGAAGAACAGGCCGATCTAGAATTTGGCTTTACTATGGCTAAAGAGATTGGCAGACTGGATATTGGACAAACGGTAGTGGTGAAAAACTGCGCGGTCATGGCTGTAGAAGCCATTGAGGGTACGGATGTATGTATTCGTCGCGGTGGTGAACTAGGAAGGGGCGGAGTCAGAGTTGCGAAAGTATCAAAACCCAAGCAAGATATGCGTTTTGATGTACCAGCCGTGGGCCCTGACACCATTGAATCTATGCGTACAGCAGGAGCAACAGCCCTCGTGATGGAAGCGCACAAAACCTTACTCGTAGATCGGGAAACTGTCCTAAAAATGGCTAATGACCATAGCATAACAATTCTAGTAATGTGATAAAATAAGAAGAAATAATGATTATTATCTACAAGGACACAAAGGACACTATGGAACATTCCCCTTTGTGTGACGCGTTAGCGTCTTTGTGGTTTCAAGGTTTTAATAATTATTTCTTTATTTAGTATTTGTTGGAGGCTTTGTATGTGTAAAATCATGATTTCGGTAGGTGAAGCATCAGGTGATTTGCATGGGGCTAGTGTAGCTCATGCGCTAAAAGCCATACAGCCTAACATCAAAATGTTTGGTATGGGCGGGAAGGCTATGTTAGAGGCTGGTGTAGATATTATATATGATATTGCCGATTTAGGCGTTATCGGGTTTGTGGAAGTCATAAAAAACCTGCCGAGATTATTTAAACTACGAGATAACTTAGTTGAACTCATGGAACGTGAACGTCCAGACGCCTTAGTCATTATTGATTATCCTGACTTTAATATGCGCTTAGCCAAAATCGCTAAAGAAAAAGGTATTCCTGTAATATCTTATATTAGTCCTACCGTCTGGGCATGGAGAAAAGGCAGAGCAAAAGAAGTCGCCAAAATCGTAGAAAAAGTGGCGGCTATTTTTCCCTTTGAAGCAGACGTTTATAAAGAAGCTGGAGCTAACGTTACTTTTGTTGGCCATCCTCTATTGGATATTGTAAAGCCGACCATGCCAAAGGCGGATGCCTATCAATGCTTTGAAGCTGATCCCGAGAAGCCAATTATACTTTTATTACCAGGCAGTCGCCAGCAGGAAATAATAAATTTATTACCTGTTATGCTGACTGCTGCTGAAAAAATAACAGAAAAAGTGCCAGACTGTCAATTTTTTCTGCCAGTGGCTTCGACAATTTCCCGGGAAATGCTACAATGTATCATAAAGCAATACAAGATAACAGTTATTTTAACAGATAAAAACACCTATGATTTAATGAGTATCGGGAATGTAGCCATAGCAGCATCAGGTACTGTAACCCTTGAAGCATCCTTATTAAATTTGCCGACTGTTATCATTTATAAAGTGGCAACACTTACTTATTTTCTAGGCAGACTTTTGGTGAAAATTCCTTATATCAGTTTGCCTAACATCATTGCAGGACGTAAAGTAGTGCCGGAATTGCTACAGCATGCGGTAACTGCTGATAATATTGCGAATGAAACGGTACCTATTTTACTAGATTCCCAATTACAGAAGGCAATGCTGAAGGACTTAGCTGAGGTAAAACAAAAATTAGGCAGCGTAGGTGCGGTAGAACGGGTAGCAAGGGAAATTTTAACCGTCGCTAAGGGCCAAAGCTCAAGTGGAGGGCAAAAATGACAATATATATGCGCCTGCTACAATACGTGAAGCCTTATTTGCCACGTATGATAGTAGCAATTTTTTGTATTATTCTGGCAGCAAGTGCCAATCTGTATGTGCCTTGGATATTGCGGGATGTAATCGATGAGGTGCTATCAACCAAAGATATGACAATGCTTAATACCATCGCCATAGGCATTGTGATTGTTTTTTTTCTGCGAGGCATTTTTTTCTTCGGACAAACCTATCTCATGTCCTATATTGGACAGAAGGTCATAATTGATATTCGAGAAGGCGTATACCGACATTTACAGCGCCTTTCTTTGTCATACTTTGAAAAACGTCAGACAGGGAAAATCATGAGCTATATTACCAATGATGTGGCAGCTGTGCAAGGGGCTTTGGTGGAAAGCATGATTGAACTGTTTACTGAAGGAATGACCTTAATTGGCTCATTGGGGGCCATGTTCTATCTTCACTGGAAGTTATCCCTCTTAACCTTGGTAACCTTACCTCTAGTAGGGCAGGCTATTAATATTTTTGGTAAAAAATTGCGGACATCCAGTATGGCAGTACAGGAAAGGACCGCTGACATTACCTCTATTTTGCAGGAGAGTATCTCCTCTGTACGAGTCATTAAATCCTTTGCCAGAGAAGATTATGAAATAGAACGTTTCCAAAAAGAAAATCACCAAAATTTTAGAGCGCAAATGAAAAATTCTCAAATTATGGCTACCTTGACTCCAGTTATTGAATTTCTTTCTGCCATTGGCGTAACTATGATTATTTGGTATGGGGGCAGAGAAGTTATAAATGACAATCTGACAGCAGGTTCGCTGATTGCCTTCTTAATTTATACAGTTAATTTATCCAATCCCATTAAACGTTTGAGTCGTGTATATGGCAATATTCAAAAAGCCATATCAGCTGCTGAACGAGTATTTGGCGTGCTGGATACCAAGCCAGAGATAGAGGATATACCAAATGCTGCTCAATTGCCAACTATAAAGGGATATGTAGCATTCAATCATGTGACTTTTGAATATAAAAAAGGGGAACCTGCTTTACAACAATTAAATTTAGAGGTCAATCCAGGCCAGGTAGTAGCAATTGTAGGCCCAAGTGGAGCAGGTAAAACCACCATTGCCAACCTGATTCCTCGATTTTATGATCCTACAGAGGGAAATATTACCGTTGATGGTATTGATATAAAAACCGTTACCTTACAATCCCTGCGGGAGCAAATTGGTATTGTGCCTCAGGAAACGATCTTGTTTAATGGTAGTGTACATGACAATATTCTATATGGGAAACTAGAGGCTAGTCATGAGGAAGTTGTGAATGCTGCTAAGGCAGCTAATGCTCATAATTTTATCATGGATATGCCAGAAGGATATGAAACTCAAATTGGTGAGCGAGGTTCCAAGCTATCTGGCGGGCAACGGCAGCGTATTTCTATCGCCAGAGCGATATTGAAGAATCCTCGTGTCTTAATCTTGGATGAGGCGACATCTGCATTGGATACAGAAAGTGAAAAGTTGGTGCAAGAGGCTGTAGATAAATTAATGATAGGACGTACCTCTTTTGTCATTGCCCATCGTTTGTCTACGATAAAGAGAGCCGATCTAATTGTAGTTATGGAAAAAGGAAGAATTGCGGAGAAAGGAACTCATACAGAGCTTTTGGCAGCAGGTGGCTTATATAGTAAATTGTATCAGGTTCAGTTTGAACGTAGGTAAAGATGGAAAAGGGGTATCTAATATGCATTTTCTTTATAATCTATTAGCAATAGTGCTTGTTGTGCTTGCTACCCCGGTATTTATCTTCCGCCTCATTCGGGAAGAAGGCTTTGGTCAGCGGTTGCAACAAAGCTTTGGATTTTTACCTGAGGAAGATATAGCACCTGTAGCTCACAAAGATTGTATTTGGATCCATGCTGCATCAGTGGGGGAAATTGTCGCGGCAAGTCCTATTATCAAAGAGATAAGATATGAGTTTCCCAATAAACCCATAGTAGTGTCCGCGGTGACCTCCAGTGGTTATGCCATGGCAAAACGGATTATTAAAGATGCAGATAGTATTATCTTTTTTCCTCTAGATTTACCTTATCTTAGCTACAGTGTGGTCAAACGTATTAGGCCTAGTATATTCTTGTTGGTAGAAACGGAATTATGGCCGAACTTTTTAAAGGCTGCAAGGCACTTTGCTATCCCTGTTATGATGGTAAATGGCAGGATAAGTGACAAAAGTGTGGGACGCTATCATCATATGGGTAGTATGTTAAAGGATATGCTTAGCACGGTGGATAAATTCTGTATGCAATCCGCTATCGATGCCCAATATATTCTGCGCTTAGGGGCAGATGTGCAGCGTGTAGTTGTTACAGGCAACACAAAGTTTGACCAGACCTATACAAGTGTGACACCAGAAGAACAGCATGTTCTACGCCGTGGAATGGGTATTGAAGACTCTGTTCCTGTTGTGGTGGCAGGCAGTACTCACTCAGGGGAAGAAGAAATGTTATTTTCTGCTTTTCAAAAAGCACGAGAAGAATTTCCAAATTTAAAGCTTGTAGTAGCTCCACGAGATATTCTACGTAGCGAAGAAATTATTAATTTAGCAGCAAATTATGGTTTTAAAGGAGTCTCACGAACTGCGTTATCAGATCATCCTAGCGATCATCATGATATCATAGTGCTTGATACCATTGGTGAATTAGGGAAAATATATAGTATTGGTATCATTATTTATGTGGGAGGCAGTCTTGTGCCACGAGGCGGTCATAATATTCTAGAACCGGCAGCACATGGCAAGCCCATTATTGTTGGTCCTCATATGTTTAATTTTAAAGAGACATATGCATTATTTTCTGGAAGGCAAGCATGTGTGACAGTGTATGATGCTAAGACCTTAGGGAAAAGCTTTTTAGAGATTTTAAATAACGAACAATTACGGTTAAAGATGTCCCAAGAAACACTGACTATCATTGAGGAAAATCGTGGGGCTTCTCGAAAAAGCGTGATGTACCTAAAAGCGTTAATGGGACGAATAAATTAAACAAAGGCGGAACAAGTATGCGCCATCGTGAAGAATTTCAACTTTATTTATATAGATTAGTACATGGTGAAGCACCAGGAATTCTTGCAGACTTTCTGCTGGGAGTCCTGCATGTTTTTTCCATCATTTATGGCTGGGCTGTACTTTTTAAGTTAGCCTTATATAAGTGTGGATTTTTAAAGCAGCATAAACTGGATTGTCATGTGATTAGTTTAGGGAATATTACAGTAGGCGGAACTGGCAAGACTCCTACAGCCCAACGATTAGCTACCATTATTCGAGATATGGGATATCGAGTGGTCATTTTAAATCGTGGATATCGGGCTGGATGGAGAGGTGAGATTGGCTTGGTCTCAGATGGCAAGAAAATCTATATGTCAGCAACAGAGGGTGGGGATGAAGCGTATTTACTAGCAAAAACTCTACCCGGTGTTTCTGTAGTTATTGGTCCCGATCGAATTGTTACAGGCGAATATGCTGTAAATGAGCTTAAGGCAGATGTTATTATTTTAGATGATGGATTTCAGCATTGGAAATTAGCTCGCGATTTAGATATCGTGTTAATTGACTCATTAAATATGTTTGGCAATAAATTCATGCTGCCAAGAGGGACACTACGAGAACCACTATCGAATCTAGCACGGGCGCAGGTTTTTCTGCTAACGAAGGTAGATCAAGCAACTGATGATGCTAAAGAGGTGATTTATGATACCTTGAATCAGTATAACAGTGAGGCCTTAGTGGTGGAAAGTATTCATAAACCCCGCTGTTTTGTGGAAATAGAGGAATGGTATAAAGGAATGCGCATTAAGGATGTGCCATTAGAAAGCGTCCATGGTAAAAAGATGCTTGCTTTTTCAGCTATCGGTAACCCCTCTTCCTTTGAACAAACCATATTAGACCTTGGTGTAACTGAGGTATGCGGTGTAAGATATGCAGATCATCACGATTATACCATGGCGGAAATGCAATATATTATGCAGCGAGCTGTAGATGAAAAGGTATATGCCTTAGTGACTACAGAAAAGGATGCTGTGAAAATTCCTGCTGAATTTATTCACTCTGATCGCCCGTTGCCTCTATATGTTCTGAGCATTGCTGTATATTTTACGGAAGGCTATGAAGATTTAATGGGGATTATTAAAAAAGTAGATGAAAAGCAGGATATTGTTACAAAAGTACTTTAACAGAGGTCCAGAATAGGGGAGGCTTTTCTATGAATATAGTATGTGTAATTCCCGCTCGATATTCTTCTACTAGGCTTCCTGGTAAGCCTTTAGCGGATATAGCGGGCAAACCAATGATACAGCATGTATACGAAAGAGCTACTCTTGCAAAATATCCTCAGCGTGTGATTGTGGCAACAGACCACCCTTTAGTATATGAGACTGTCAAACAATTCGGTGGTGAAGTCATACTGACGTCAGCAGATCATCCTACAGGCACAGATCGACTAGCTGAGGTGGCGGAAAAATGCCCAGATGTAGATTTGATTATTAATGTCCAAGGTGATGAACCTATGATTGAGCCAGAAGTGATTGACCAATTGGCGGAAGCCTTTGAGGATAAGCCTGATTTACAAATGGCTACCTTAATGACACAGATGGATAAGAGTGAGTATCATGTTCCTAGTGTTGTAAAAGTAATTACTGACTTACAAGGCTATGCACTGTATTTCTCTCGCTCCCTCATTCCTTTTCCTCGTATAGAAACAGACTTGTCTGTATATAAGCACATTGGTATTTATGCCTATCGCCGGGATTTTCTACTAAAATATGCAAAGCTGGCTCCCACTCCCTTAGAAAAGACAGAATCCCTAGAGCAGCTACGTGCATTGGAACACGGTTATCGCATTAAAGTGCTCAAAACCGATTTCAAATCCATTGGGGTAGACACCATGGAAGACTTAGAAAAAGTCAATTTGTTGTTAAAGAGTTAAGGAAGATGTTGTTAACCACAAAAGATTAATTATAAACCCTTGCGTAGCCCTTTGAGCTCTTTGTGCCTTTGTGGTTCAACAAGCTCCATGCTTCTTCGTTATAAATATTAAGGAGGCTATTTTTTATGAATACAGTTAACATCGGTTCAATTACCGTAGGTGGGAAAAATCCTATCGCTTTGATTGCTGGACCTTGCGTTATTGAAGGGGCAGAACGCACTCTCAAAATTGGTAAAGCTATAAAAGAGATTACTGATCGCCTAGGCATTCCCTATATTTTTAAAGCATCCTTTGACAAAGCCAATCGTTCCTCTTACGCTTCTTTTCGTGGACCAGGACTTACAGAAGGACTAGAAATACTGAACTACATTAAAAAAGAGTTAGGTGTGCCTGTGGTGAGTGATATTCATTGCAGCACGCAAATCCAGCCGGCAGCAGAAGTATTGGATATTTTGCAAATTCCAGCTTTCTTATGTCGCCAGACTGATTTACTAAACCAAGCTGCGGAAACTGGCAAGGTTGTGAATGTAAAAAAAGGTCAATTCTTAGCTCCCAATGATATGAAAAATGTAATTGCTAAAATTCGTGAAGCGGGCAATGAAAATATTCTACTTACAGAGCGAGGCGCAAGCTTCGGCTATAACAATTTAGTTACCGATATGCGCTCTTTACCTATTATGCGCTCTTTTGGGTATCCTATCGTCTTTGATGCTACCCATAGCGTACAGTTGCCAGGGGGAGCAGGAACCACTTCCAGTGGACAGAGAGAATTTGTGCCTTACCTTACACGGGCTGCTGTAGCGGCGGGTATTGATGCCTTATTCATGGAAGTTCATGATAATCCTGCCGAGGCCTTATCTGATGGTCCCAATATGTTATATATTGAACAATTAGAAGATCTGCTAAAAGATGTACAAGCTCTTGATAATGTAGTTCGAAAACATAAATAAAGAAGACTTGATTCAGGTAGGGGGTTAATCCTAGCTGAATCTTAGTTGTATTTATCCAGGGAACAAAAACGTCTTAGCTCCTCTTTGAGAAAGGGGTATTAGAGCAACTTGGTCTTTGGATAAATAATAGGTTAATTTACAAAAAGAATGAACCACAAAGGCACAATGCTGCTATCGCAGCACACAAAGGGGGAACCACTCTTAGTGTTCTTTGTGTCTTTGTGGTTTAATAACATATTTAGGGAGGTTTGCATCATGATGATTGAACAAGCAAAAGAAGTATTAGCTATCGAGGCAGCGGCTATCTTGAGTCTGATTCCCCGAATTAATGGTCAATTTACAGCAGCAGTTAACATGATTTTATCTTGTAAGGGACGAGTGGTTGTTACTGGAATGGGAAAATCGGGCCATATTGGCAGGAAAGTAGCTGCAACCCTTGCTAGTACTGGAACTCCTGCCTTTTTTCTCCATCCAGCAGAAGGGATTCATGGAGATTTAGGGATGGTCACAGCAGATGATATAGTGCTGGCCTTGTCAAATAGTGGTGAAACGGCTGAGGTAGTTAGTATTTTTCCGGCAATTAAACGGATTGGTGCTAGCATCATTGTTATGACCGGTTGCCAGGAATCTACTATGGGTAAGAATTCGGATATGTTTTTAGATATTGCCGTAGAGAAAGAAGCTTGTCCTCTTGGCTTGGCACCAACGGCGAGTGCAATAGCAACTCTAG
>CAUROG010000003.1:0-240695 GCA_963526645.1 uncultured Pelosinus sp.
ATATTCTACGATTAGGCTTTTCTATTGCTGTCTATTGGACAGGGTTCAGTTCAGTTACATTTCACATGCTTTTTATTATGGGATTAGAAGGTATACACGTTCTTGATTCAAGCAAGAACGAATAAGGCTTCTACCTGTTTTTAGGGTTGGATGCAAGCTAAGCCTTTTCTTATATTGATACGACAAATAAAATGGAAAAAATAACCTTATTTCTACAAAAAAATAATGACCTGCTTGTTATAATAAGAATAACTTATGCGATGAAACAATAGATTATTATTAACATATATATATTGCCGAGGTAATAAAGTAATAGGATGGTTATCAATGTATATCTATGCGGATGTAGTTTTTATTGTAAATATCATAATGAATAGTATTATTCTAATGCTAACAGCATGGGTCTCAGGTATTGCATATAAGATTTGGCGGATAATATTAGCAGCCGCAGTAGGGAGTTGCTATGTCTTAGTGGGCATGTTACCTATGATGGAGATATGTCATACTATTGTAGCTAAATTAGCAGTATCTTTTTTACTGATTTGTATTGCATTTGGCCTTCAATCCAAACGTATACTCTTCTTGCTTTTAGCATCTTTTTATGTTGTGGCCTTTATTTTAGGTGGCTCTATCGTTGGATGGTTATATTTTTGGCAAACCAATGGTTACGTTAATACCTTAACCATGAATCTTAAAAATTTGCCTTGGGAAAATATAGTGTGGGGGAGCTGCCTAGGCAGTATTTTGATTGTTAGTATTATACGGCGTATGTTGGCTGGTGTGACGCGGAGGCAAAATTTATACCATATTAAAATTGAATATGACGGGCGGATAGCTGAGCTTACAGCTATGCTTGATACAGGTAACAGTCTGTATACGACAATTGGTCGTAAGCCCGTAATTTTAGTTAGTCAGTATGCTGTTGAACCAATATTAAGTGAGGATGTGGTAGCTTTTTTGCGAGAGAATGTACCAGAAATGTGGTTAGTGAACTTAGCTCAGTGTGTGGATGTAAAGTGGCTTTCACGTACACAAATTATCCCTTATCATGGCATTGGTAGTCGTAGTATGCTGTTGGCTTTTAGGCCAGATGCTTTAATCGTATCAAGTAAAAATGAAATAATAACTATTCATGATGTAGTGATTGCGATTTATTGTGGGGCTCTATCAGGGGATGGAACATATGCTGGCCTATTACATCCTCAGATATTAAATGAATTATATAAAAAAGAGGAGGCAAGTATATGCGCATGAAATGGTCTATCATTAAAATAGTAGTAAAACTTAAATTGATTGGCATGTTGCAGAGGTTAGGATTATTAGAAGCTGATGAGGTTTTTTATGTTGGTAGCACGGAAGTCTTGCCTCCTCCCTTAAGTAATGATGAGGAAGTATTTTTGTTAACCCGTTTGCAAAAAGGTGATCTAGGGGTTAAAAGTATTTTTATTGAGAGAAATTTACGTTTAGTCGTTTATATTGCGCGAAAGTTTGAGAATACGGGAGTGGGAATAGAAGATTTAGTCAGTATAGGTACCATCGGCTTAATTAAGGCTGTAAATACTTTTGACCCTGTGAAACGTATAAAGCTGGCTACATATGCCTCTAGATGTATCGAAAATGAGATACTAATGTATCTTAGAAGGAATAGTAAAACAAGAGCAGAGGTATCCTTTGATGAGCCTTTGAATATTGATTGGGATGGTAATGAGTTACTACTATCGGATGTTTTAGGTACTGAAAATGATATTATTTATAAATCTGTTGAAGAAGAAGTGGATAAGACCTTATTACACACCGCTATGAATAAATTATGTGGCCGCGAACGGCGTATTATGGAGCTGAGATTTGGCTTGCATGATGACGGAGCAGAGCGAACCCAAAAAGAGGTAGCAGACATGTTGGGCATATCTCAGTCCTATATTTCTAGATTGGAAAAGAGAATTATAAAACGATTACGTAAAGAAATCATGCGTATGGAGTAACTAAAAAAGTAAGAAATTAGTCTGGAGTGAAGTTTCAATACACCTCGTTACGAGGTGTATTTTTTATTTGTGTATTGAAAACCACGCGCTAGGCGTGTGGTCCTGATTAGATCAGAAAATATAAGTTGAAGGTGAATCTGGCTGCTATAAGGATCGCGCTAGGTCCATATTATTAACGCGACCCCATTAGAATTTTACCTACGCTTAGGCTGATAACTAAAGGACGCGTAGCCTTTTTCTTATATCACAGGAGTATAGCTATAAGTTTAGTTTTCGTACATACTCCTTAGATTACTTATAAAATTCCTTCTATCCGTTGGAGAGAGCATGAATAAAACTGATTATGCATGGCAATAATGCTCATGTATGGTACTAAATGAAATGGACGATGGAAACCAATGGGGGGAATAAAATGATTATAAATAAGGTGGAAATTTGCGGCGTAAATACAGCGAAACTCCCGGTGCTTTCCGCTACTAAAATGCGTGAATTGTTTGTGGTGCTTCAAAATGGTGAACTATCTGTAAGAGAACAATTAATATATGGTAATTTACGATTGGTTCTGAGTGTAATTCAACGATTTAATAATCGGGGAGAATATGTAGATGATTTATTTCAGGTTGGCTGCATCGGTTTGATGAAAGCCATAGATAATTTTGATCTTTCGCAAAATGTTAAGTTTTCCACTTATGCTGTACCCATGATTATTGGTGAGATACGTCGATATTTACGTGATAATAATCCTATTCGCGTTAGCCGCTCTATGCGGGATATTGCTTATAAGGCTTTGCAAGTAAGAGATTCTCTTGTAAATCGGCATTCTCGCGAGCCATCCATTAAAGAAATTGCTGATGAACTTAAAATTCAAAGAGAAGAAATTGTTTTTGCTCTTGATGCTATCCAAGAACCAATTTCTTTATTTGAGCCAATTTATCATGATGGAGGAGACCCCATTTTTGTAATGGATCAAATTAGTGATGATAAGCAGTTGGATTTTAATTGGCTAGAAGGAGTAGCAATAAAAGAAGCGCTGCACAGATTAAGTGATAGAGAGAAACATATTCTCAATTTACGATTTTTTGAAGGAAAAACACAAATGGAAGTGGCTGACGAAATTGGTATATCTCAGGCGCAAGTTTCGCGTTTAGAAAAAGCAGCTCTCAGTCACATGCGTAAATATATATAAAATGGGTAGGGGAGAAATTTATCGTGAAGTATAAGAAACTAGGAGGATTTGGCTTAGTAGTAGTTCTTTTCATTATTGCTGGGTGGGTATTTTTGTTGTATCAAGGAAAAGAGAATTTACCTGTATCATGTGGTAAAGAAAATTTAATTCGCCTACATGTATTAGCAAACAGCGATAGTGTAGAGGACCAGCAGCTAAAGTTAAAAGTACGTGATGCTGTCATTGCGTATCTATCACCTCATCTAGAAAGTGTTGTTGATAAAGAAATAGCCAAACAAATTGTATTAGAGCATAAGGATAAACTCGCCGCTGTAGCGGAAGAGGTCGTAGCAATGAATGGATCAAATTATCCAGTATCCATACAATATGGTATGTTTGATTTTCCCATAAAGGCATATGGCAGTTTAGTATTACCAGCTGGTAAATATGAAGCAGTACGAGTATTGGTAGGAAATGCAGAAGGGAAAAATTGGTGGTGTGTATTATTTCCTCCTCTATGTTTTATTGACATCACAAATACAACTGCCGTACCACCAAAAGAATTTATCGGTGATATAGAACAAAAAAATGAAAAAATTGAATTTCGCTGGAAAATTGCTGAGATTTTTAAAGAAGGTTTACGCTGAATCTTAATATGTTTGTTATATCGTTAACACCTTTGTTCTTTATCTTCATATAATATATGGAACAAGCAGAGGTGTAGGAGGTAAAAATATGATAAAGACGTCAGACCTTAATATGTCGGATATCCAAATGGCAAAAAAGATAAATGAAGAATAAAAAAACTAAGAGTATGCTTTTAAAGCCCATTTGTAGAAGATAGAAGTCTAGTGGTCTTGGTCATATGATAAAGATTACTTTTCAAGGAAGAATTCGTAAGATTCTCCTAATCTTACAGCAAAGATGCGATAGGGAAGTTTTAAGAGTATATTACGTTTTTCCATAAAGGTTTTGGCTTGCAGCAAATCAATTGGTGATATTACCAGCTGATTTGCTTTTTCTTGGGCTGTTGTTAGTTCAGAAATAGTTGATTGTATGGTAGTCAACTCTGTACTGATATTTTGTAATTCCTTTTGAACATTTTGGCTATCAATCAAATTTTCATGATACCATCGTAAGGTATTCGTTTGCTTTTTTTTCAGTTCAAGCTGAATCTTATGTAAGTATGTTATTTGTTTAGAATAGGTAAGCGTATTATTGGTATGTAAGTAATTTTGCAGATAACCTTTGGTGGAGGCAATAGTAACAAGGCATTGCCATATTGCCTCCTCTAAATCCTCTACTGGTATTCGTCGGCACTGGCATGGAGCGCCATTGACAGCATACGTATTTGATTCTTTGGAAATACAGGAATAATAACGGTAAATTATATCACTACCATTTTTTCGTTTGGCAGAGCGAGCATAAGCTGTCATGGAACGTCCGCAGAGGGCACAATATAATAATCCGCGTAAAAGATAGTTGTATTTGTTATTACGTGTTGCTAGTTTCTTATTTCTTTGGATTTGTAGTTGGGCTGCTTCCCACATTTCTCGAGTGACTATAGCAGGTATCTGAATAGGAACCCAGATTTCCGGCGGATTATTTTTAATTACCCGAGTATTTTGACCTGTCTTGCAGGTTTTTTGTTTAAAAAGATGATGTTGTCCATGATACATTTCTTTGGTAAGTATGCGTGATACCGTACAGGTAGAGAGCGGACGATTATTTATACCTACAATACCAAGACGCAGTAATTCTAAAGCAATCCTCCTAGATCCATAGCCGTGATTGATGCATAGATGATAAATAAGTTGAATGGTTTTACTTGCTTCTTCATTAATAATGTACATACTATTTTTTTTGTCCCAGTCATAGCCAAAAGGGTGAGCATTAAGGACAATTTTACCTTTATTTGCTTTGGCTCGGCGTCCCCGAGATGTGCGTTCTCGGATTTTTGATTTTTCGTAAGCAGAGATAGCGCCTTTCATGCTGAAAAATAGACGGCCCTCAGGTGAAGAGTCATAATCACCAGTTACAAAGGTGATTGTAGCACCTGTTTTTTCTATTTCATCAGCAAGAATCAATTGATTGGTAAGATTGCGGGACAGGCGATCTGGATCATAAATTGCTACGATTTTTATCATGCTATTTTGCAGATCGTTACGCAATCGTTCCAGACCAGGGCGTTCTAAAAATTCTCCGCTGTAGCCATCATCAATATATTCTTTTATAGTAGTGGGCTCAAGCGCTAATAAACGATTGCGACAGGCCTCAATCTGGTCATCTAGTGAGTAACCTTTGCGAGCTTGGTCATCTGTTGATACCCTTACATATAGCGCATTCATAATATCCTCCATAAAAGGTAAGATTTATTATCTATTTTTATGTGGGAATAAAATAAAAATGACAGAGCGTATGTTCTGTCATTTGTAGGTAACTGATTTATCATTATATTATTTATTTTGTAACACGGAATGTAAAGCAGATATTATTTCCCTCTGCCAGCTTTTCTCATAGGCATTTTATGACTAGTAGTGTTCGCCTTTCCTTTAGTCGCCTTTAAGAATGATTTATTATTTTCATTTGCTTTCTTCTTTTTTTCAAGTAGTAGAGCTTGTAAATCCAAAGTGCATACCTCCTTTTACTTACTTGTTACATGCATATAATCTAACTACATCTATTATATCATGCCTCTTTTTGCTAGTCCAATTTTCATTCATTTAATCATGTCTTTTTCTGCGGTGCATTATGTAGTAATATAACTGCTTATATCTTATTGTAGAGCGCGTTGTTCTAAATATAAAAACAAATGTTTATATATTTAGAAGGAGTTTGTGATTGGACTGGAGAATTAACGATAAATCCTAAAAATTTTGTAAGTATAGTCTGAGGTGCATGAGGAGGTGAGTATAGATAACATCTCGATATAGCTGCAAGTTGGCTGGTGGGCGGGGGGCCAAATATAGATCTGGATATCTGTCTGTACCAAGATGCCATAAGGGGAACAATATATATTGGAGGAAATAAAATGAAAAAGATAATTACTGCAGCTCTTGCTGCTGCTATGGTTTTAACTACCGGAGCTGCCTTAGCCGCTCCTGTGGAATTTGATGGTCAAGTTAAGACGCAATATCGTTCTAATACTACTGATGGCGCTTCTGATAAACAAGGTGGAATCTTTGGTATTCGCTTGAATGCAAAAACGGCCTTAAGCAATAATGTTGATTTATTTGCTCGTTTTGCGGCCCAATCTCTAAGTGGCGACAAAATTGGTCCAGATTTTGACACAGCTAAGTATGGTACTAATGTAGCTGTAATTGATCAATATGGTATTACAGTGAAGGATAAAGATTTTCAATATAAAATAGGACGTCAAGGTCTTTCCATTAGCCCGACTGCTCTTCTTTATAGTAGTGAGGCGTATATTGGAGAAAACATGTCATTTTTTGATGGCGTGGTTGCTACAGGGAAATCTGGTGTTACTTCACTGCAAGTCGCTATAGGTAAAAGTGATCAAAGTACTAAAGATAAAGTTTATTCCCTACATGCTTCTTATAGTCCTGCAAAAGATTGGACTGTAGGGGGTACTTTAGCTAAGTCTAATCCTAATGCTGGTAGTGATAAAACATATTGGGGAACTGATGTGCAATATGCTCTTGGTAAAGCCAATTTTGTAGCAGACTATCTGAAATCGGATGCCGATGCTAACAATGATGCCCTGGTTCTTGGAGTAAGTTATGCATTTGATAATAAAAATAATTTGTCGATTTACTCACATGATACTGGTAGTAATTCCCATATAGCCACGGACTGGGATCCTAAGCAAAAAGGTGCTTACTACATCTATAATCACACCTTTGATAAAACAACTGCATTGAACTTATTATATAGAAATAATCAGAAAACTGAAGCAGGTGCTGATGATAATACTTCTTTCCGTGCTACTGTTTCTTATAAATTTTAAAATACTGTCTGTCTTGAAAGGACGCGAACCTAGGAGTTCGTGTCTTTTCTTATTTTTGATAAAAGATATAAGTGGGACAATGAGTTAGCTATTGAGAATACTAAAAGTACTCAGTGCTAGTAAATATTCCTTCCGCATAGGATGAGTACGAGGTGATAAATATGCCACGGGCAAGGAAATCCTGTCAAGGTATTTTTCGCGGCTTGGTCATTGGCAGGAAGAATCCACAGAGAGGACTCTATTCTGCAATAGAAAATGGTGAGTGTGAAGTTATTGCGTATATAGAACAGAGTGAAAGACCTGAACTAAAAAAGCTTGAAGAAGAGGTTGCTAATGCATTTATTCAGGGAGATAAGCTGCCAATTATATAGTAGATAGGATGAAGAATCGAAAAGTGTTTGGGAATCCAACTGATTAGTGGATGGATTAAAATGAGGATTAAGGATTAAGGATTTGAAGCGTTATTGACAGGTAAACAGGGGCATGCTTTAATAAGATCATAGGAATAAAGTAGGTGGTGATTGTTGTGAAAAAAGAGGAACGTATTCCACCGATTGAAGCAATTGAGAAGACATTGCGAGTAAAACCTATAGGACGGATACAGCTATTTAAGAGACCTGAATATATGCCAAAAGAAAAGAAAGACAATCCACCTCAAAAGAAAAAAGATCTAAAGGAAGAGAAGCAAGATAAAATTATTAATCAGGCTAGTCATGCTGCGGGGCGGATTGGGGTAACTGTCGATTATAAAATATAAGCACATCCGCAAAGAGAAGTCTCTTTGTCCAATTGTGTCTTGGGCGTTCCAGAGGTGATAAAGTGAAAATACAAAGACCTATATGCAGTAAATGTATCTATCTTTACACAACTTGGGATAGAAATTTTCCTTATGGATGTAAAGCCATGGGAATTAAAAGTTCATCATCGCCTTCTGACGTAGTTAGGAAAGCTTCTGGGCATGATTGTATATCATATACTGAGAAAGCTAACAAAAATGAAATGTAGATAAATTATTGAAATGCTATTATCATAAATATTCTTGTCCTACATAGAATGTATTGGAGGTGTGGATGATATGAGAGGCATTGCCAATTGTGTATCAGATCTTAAACTTAAAGAAGTAATTAATATTGTTGATGGTAAAAGATTAGGAGCAATCACGGATATTGAAATTGATGTGGAAAGCGGTAAGTTAACTGCTATTGTGGTTCCAGGAAATGGAAAATTTTTGGGAATGTTTGGTCGTAGTGAGGATATTGTAATTCCGTGGGATAGAATTAATAAAATAGGATTTGATGTTATTTTAGTGGAAGAAACTGCTTTTGCTGAAATCAAGCACTTGGATAAATAAGACTAAAGTGAAAGAGCGATTTACATATGATATAATGATACGATTGCTGCTTCTTAGGAGGTTAGCAGTCGTTTTATTTTTATTGTTTTTTACTGAAATTAATTTTTATTTAAAATACAAGCAGGAGAAACACTATATGTGGAGTAAAGTAGATATTAAAACACAACATCTAGTGAGTTAATACAGTCAAGAATTTTGTGCTGAACTGAGGCTTATTAGTTTGTTAGAGATATGGGCATCAAAAACTCAGTATGAGTCTCATTTGAAAGAGTCTGCCGATGAATTAATAGTCAGAAAGGGGAATATTATATGCGTTGTCCATTTTGTGGTTGTATAGAAAGTAGAGTGATTGATTCACGAGCAGCAGAAGAAGGGAATACGATTCGACGTAGACGTGAATGTTTGGAGTGCATGCGTCGTTTTACTACTTATGAAATGATAGAACAAACACCTTTAATGGTAATAAAAAAGGATGGCCGTCGTGTAATATTTGAACAGAGTAAATTGTTAAATGGGATTGTAAGGGCTTGTGAGAAAAGGTATATACCTATTAGCAAAATAGAAGCTTTGGGAGAAGTCGTGGAAAGAGATATTCGCAATACAATGGAAAGGGAGATCTCTACAAGACAAATTGGTGAAATTGTAATGAAACATTTAAAAGATCTTGATCAAGTGGCTTATGTTCGATTTGCCTCTGTGTATCGTCAATTTGCAGATATTAATAATTTTATGGAAGAGTTACAATTATTAATGAGAAATAAGCAGTAATTGCAATTTAACCTTATAAAAAGTGAGGAATTGATATAATAATGAAAATAAAAAAGCGAGATGGACGTGAGGTCTCTTTTGACGAAAATAAAATTACAGAAGCTATTTTTAAAGCTGCTAAAGCGGTAGGTGGAGCAGATAAACAATTAGCAATGGAATTAACACTAGATGTGTTGCGTTTTTTAAAACAAGAATATAATGCAGGTATGTTTGGTGTAGAAGAGGTGCAAGATGCTGTTGAGAAAATATTGATTGAAAAAGGACATGCTAAAACAGCTAAAGCCTATATCTTGTATAGAGATAAGCGGACTCGTATGCGTGATGGCCAGTCTTATTTAATGGATGCTGTCGCGGAAATATTGATAGAGACCAATCGAGAGAATGCTAATATTTCTAATTCACCTTCTGCCAAAATGCTGCAGATTGCCAGTGCTGCTAGTAAATCTTATTATCTGAATCGTTTAATTCCTGAACATATGGCGACAGCTCATATAAAAGGAGATATTCATATTCATGATTTAGACTTCTATGGAAAAACGTTAACTTGTGTGCAAATTCCCCTTGGTAAATTGTTAAAAAATGGTTTTAATAATGGGCATGGTTATATTCGTCCACCAAAACGTCCGGCATCAGCAGCGGCCTTAGCTGCTATTATTTTGCAAAGTTCACAAAATGATATGCATGGTGGACAGTCCTTTGCGTTTTTTGACTCTGATATGGCTCCCTTCATGGAAGGAGTCAAAGAAGAAGAGATTTATCAGGCCATGGAGGCTTTTATATACAACCTTAATTCAATGCATAGTAGAGCAGGAGCCCAAGTTCCTTTTTCGAGTCTTAATATAGGTACAGACACTACGCCAACGGGACGAATGGTAACGAAAAATCTTTTGCTGGCATATGAGAAAGGCTTAGGCCATGGAGAAAATCCTATTTTTCCTAATATTATTTTTCGCGTGAAAGAAGGCGTTAATTTAAATAAAAAAGATCCCAATTATGATTTGTTTAAATTAGCAATTCGTGTAGCTTCTCAACGACTGAATCCTACCTTTAGCTTTATGGATGCCTCCTTTAATAAACCTTATGGTGATCAAGTTGGTTATATGGGATGTCGTACTAGAGTTATCTCCAATAAATGTGGCCCGGAAGTGACAGATGGACGAGGAAATCTGAGTTTTACCACAATCAACTTGCCGAGACTCGCCATCAAAGCAGAAAGAAATTTGATGAAATTTTATCAAAGTTTATCCGACCTCATTGATCTAACTTGTGAGCAATTACTCCACCGCTATGAGGTACAAGCAAAACTGAAAGTGAAAGATATGCCGTTTTTGATGGGACAAGGTTTATATTTGGACTCAGATAAACTAGTTGCAAATGATGTTATTGCGGAAGTGATAAAACATGGAACTTTGTCTGTAGGTTTTATTGGCTTAGCTGAGACTTTAATTGCCCTAACCGGTTATCATCATGGTGAAGGAGAAGAAGCTCAAATATTAGGTGAGGAAATTGTAGCTTTTATGCGTAATAAAGTAGACAAGGCTACTGACAAATATATGCTTAACTACACATTATTAGCGACACCAGCAGAGGGATTAGCAGGACGATTTGTGAAAATGGATTGTCATGAGTATGGTTTAATTCCTGGTGTTACTGATAAAGATTATTACACCAATTCCTTTCATATCCCTGTAAACTATTCAATCAGCGTACATGATAAAATTAAATTAGAAGCTATTTATCATAAATATACAAATGCAGGTCATATTAGTTATGTGGAGTTTACAGCACCACCTGTAAATAATCTTGGGGCAGTAGAGGATATTATCTGTTATATGAGGCAATGTGACATTGGATACGCAGGTATAAATTTCCCAGTGGATTTTTGTGAAGGTTGCGGTTATCTTGGTGTAATTGACGCTGATACTTGCCCTGTATGTTCTGCGTCCGATATCAAGAGAGTTAGGCGCATAACGGGTTATCTAAGCACGATTGATCGCTTTAACGATGCCAAACATGAAGAGTTAGAGCAACGAGTAGCACATTTGTAAAGAAAATAATAGTATAAAAATAAGGTAAACTCTATTTAGGCATAATATTTACTAATAATTATTGGAATCTATCTAAATAGATGATATTGTATAGCAAGTATTGTTAATGCTATGATGAAAATGGTTGAAATGAATGTATAACGTATTGTGCTTAAGATGGAGTGATAATATTGACTTGGCAATTAAAAGAAAAATTACAAAAAACTTTGGCAGAAGAACAAGGAGCAATGGTTTTTGCTCCTGGTTCTCGTCAAAGCTTTGCATTAGTGTATCCAAATACATATCATGTAGGTATGTCCAATTTAGGATTCCAGATTATTTATCAACAAATTAATTCTAGAGGAGATACAGCCTGTGAACGGCTGTTTTTACCCGACAGAAAAACGGAACCAGAGTATATCCGTACCAATACACCCCTTATGACGATTGAGACGCAACGGCCTTTATATGGATTTTCCTTAATTGGTTTTTCCTTAACTTTTGAAATGGACTATTTTAACTTTGTGAACATCCTACACTTGGGAAAGGTGCCCTTGCTAGCGGCTGATCGAGAAGAGTCAGATCCCTTTATTATTGCAGGTGGACCATGTGCAACCTTTAATCCTGAGCCATTAGCTGAATTAGTTGATGTATTTATCATCGGTGAAGGGGAAGAAGTTATACATGAAATATTAGACACCTACTATCAAGCCCGGGAAAAGGGGCTCGATAGAAAGGAGATTTTATTTCAATTAGCACAACTGCAAGGTGTATATGTGCCTTGTTTTTATCAAGTAGAATATAAAGCGGATGGTACAATTAAAAAAGTCTCCTACCCAGAGGGGATACCCCAGCATGTCGAGCGGCGTTGGATTAAGGATTTGGATAAGTATGAGGCACAAACGGTTATTGTAACTCCGGATACGGAATTTAAAGATATGTTCCTAATTGAGGTCGCCCGTGGTTGTGGAAGGCATTGTCGATTTTGTATGGCAGGTTATTGTTATCGAAATCCTCGGGTTAGATCTTTGGAAAAATTAGAAGCAGCTATCATAAAGGCAAAGGAATTTCGTAGTAAAGTTGGGTTAATGGGCGCTGCTATTTCTGATTATCCTGCTATTGATAAATTATGTAGTATTATTTTAGACCAGGGCATGCATATGTCGGTGGCTTCCTTGAGAGCTGATACTCTTACAGAGGATTTAGTAAATGCATTGGCTATTAGTAAGCACCGAACGATTACGTTAGCTCCTGAAGCAGCAAGCATTCGCTTACGTCGCGTTATTAATAAAAGCATTACTGATGAACATCTATTTGATGCAATAAAAATGTCAATTAGTGCAGGTATACCTCATATTCGATTGTATATTATGATTGGTTTACCTTATGAGGAAGAAGAAGATATTGAAGAAATTGTTGCTATGGCAAAAAATATTAAAGATTATATGGAATCTTTAGGTAGTAAAGGTAGATTAACTTTGAGCGTGAATCCTTTTATCCCTAAGCCTTTTACGCCTTTTCAGTGGATGCCGATGGCTCAGGTTTCAGTAGTAGAAGCAAGATTAAAGTATATTAACTCTAGTTTGCGCCAAAGAAAAGGGATAGAGGTATTGGTTGAATCGCCAAAGGAAGCTTATATTCAAAGTATTTTAGCAAGAGGAGATCGACGTTTGTCTGCAGTCTTGCTAGAGGCTCATCAAAGAGGCGGTAGTAAGGGTTTCAAGCAAGCGATGAAAATAAATATGCTTGCCGAAGAACATTACTTGTACCGCCAGCGAGATCAAGATGATGAAATTTTGCCTTGGCAGTTATTGGATATGGGATTAGATCCACTTTACTTAGAACGAGAATTAGAAGAAGCCAAGAAAGAACATTTTACAGCCCCGTGTTCTCAAGGCTGCACTCGTTGTGGAATATGCAAAAAGGGCTGATAGGAGCGTGTATCAGTGGAAAGATTCATTTTAAACTATGATAATAATGGACTATGGTATGGAACCTTTACTCATTTTAATTCATCAGCTATTAAGCATGGCATATCTGGCCGTTTAGGCGGGGTAAGTAAGCAGCCATTTAGCTCCTTGAATGTAGCGCTACATACTGGGGATCGTGATGAGGATGTAATTACGAATCGAAAGCTATTTTGTCAAGCAATTGGAATACATCCAAATCATATTGTGACAGCCCAGCAGCTCCATACAGATACGATTGGGGTAGTGGTGGAGGAATCTATGGGAAAGGGAGCAAAAAATTATAATGAAGCTATCCCAGCGACAGATGCTCTGATTACAAATGTTCCAGGTATTCCATTAATGTTATTTTTTGCTGATTGTGTTCCAGTATTAATTGTAGACCCAGTACACAGAGCAGTTGGTGCTGTGCACGCAGGTTGGAGAGGTACTGTAGAGAAGATTGCACAAAAAACAATAATGGCGATGCAAGCTAATTTTGGTACTAACCCACAGGATTGCTTAGTTGGCATAGCTCCTTCCATTGGTCCCTGTTGCTACGTAGTGGATGAAGTGGTGATCAATCAACTTAGGAATCAGTTTAATAATTGGGAGCAGTTAGTTAGATCTGTTAATGACAAGTGGTATTTGGATTTATGGAAAGCTAATTATGTTCAATTGGAAGAAATTGGTGTAAGTGGTGGTAATATTGTGGTCAGTGGCGTATGCACTGCTTGTAATCATGAATTGTTTTTTTCATATCGGAGAGAAAATGGTTCTACAGGTCGAATGGGTGCTGCCATTATCTTGTAAGCATAGCTTGCAAGTTTTTTTATTGGATTAGTAATAAAAGAAAAAGAAACAGAAAAGTAGTCTAGCGAAAAGAGAGGCTATACAATGTCAATATATTTTTTTGTTTGGGAGATACTGTAAGAGGAAATTAATGTTTATTCGCGAATAATGCATATAATGGAGGGTTCACCATGTCTATACGAGTAAATTTAACCCAAGTTATAGAGAACATTAATAGTGCCGTGAGTAGGACAAGTAATAGCCTAAATGGATCTAGAGATGTTAAATTGGTAGCTGTAACGAAGAACCATGATGTTTCAGCAATTCGTGAAGCTATTGCTGCTGGAGCCATAGCAATTGGCGAAAATCGAATACAAGAAGCAACGCAAAAGGCTCAAATGCTTAAAGAAAGAGTAGAATGGCACCTTATCGGTCATCTACAAACCAATAAGGTTCGTCAAGCAGTGCAATTGTTTGATCTAATTCACTCCGTTGACAGTGAAAAATTGGCTTTGGAAATTAATCGCATTGCAGGTGCTCTAAATAAAAGGCAAGATGTTCTTATTCAGATTAATATGGCTAATGAGGATACTAAATTTGGAATTGCTTCTAAAAATGCCTTAGCTTTAGGGAAATTGATTAGTAATTTAGAGTATGTTCGTTTGTGTGGGGTAATGACAATTGCACCTTTTTATGAAAATATAGAGCAGACCAGACCACTATTCCGCAACATGTATCAATTATTTATGGAATTTAAAGATGCTAATTTAGCTAATACAAATATTGAATGGCTGTCTATGGGAATGACAAATGATTACATTGTAGGTGTGGAAGAAGGCTCCAATTTAGTACGGATTGGTACTGGTATATTTGGTCAGCGTCAATATTAGAGGGAGGTATAAAAGTATGAAATTTATGGAAAAAGTCTGGGGGAGCTTGGGCTTATTTGAACCAGTAGAAGTAGAGGAAGAGCAAAAGCATAAAGTAGAAGAACTGGAGCTGGGGAAAGGGAAAAAAAGTAGTAATCTAGTAAATTTACCCACCGCTCAAAAGCAGATGAAAGTTATGGTAGTCGAGCCTTTTTCTTTTGATGATGCTCAACATGTAGCAGATCATTTGAAAAATCGAAAACCTGTTGTTGTTAATTTTGAGAATTGTGATAAAGAGGTTGCGAAAAGGATGATTGATTTTATTAGTGGTACTACCTATGCCTTGGCTGGGAGCATTCAAAAAATTGGTAATAATATATTTTTATGCGCTCCTAATAATGTAGATGTAGCTTATACTCCGCATGAAGAAGGCAGCGATAAAGAATTTTTACCATGGAATAAATAGAAGGTTTAAAAACGGGGGATCTGAAGATGTTGCAAGATAAGAAGATTGGTTTTATCGGTAGCGGAGCTATGGCCGAAGCTTTGATTGGTGGGATATTAAAAGCTGGTTTGGTTATGCCGAATCATATTATTGCAAATGATATTTCACAAAATCGACTACAGTATATGACTGATAAATTTGGAATACTCACAGACTTGAGTATAAAAGAGACTGTTAAAGCGTCAGACATATTATTCTTAACTGTTAAGCCTCAAATTATCAATGGGGTTTTAGATACTATTGCGCCATTGCTTTCGCCTACCACTTTAGTGGTATCCATTGCAGCAGGCATTACCATTGGGATGTTAGAGAATAAATTAGTGCGCATCCCAATAGTAAGAGTTATGCCAAATACTCCAGTGGCAGTTGGGGAAGGCATGTCAGTTCTGGCTTTGGGTCATTATGCAGGTGAAGAAAATGGTAAATTAGTATTGACTGTTTTTTCTTCTGTTGGTAGAGCGATTATTATGGAAGAAAGTGCTATGGATGCAGTTACTGGATTATCAGGTAGTGGTCCTGGATATGTATTTGTTCTTATAGATGCATTAACTGATGCAGGCGTTCGAGTAGGATTATCAAGGCAGAATTCATTAGTTATGGCCGCACAGACATTATTGGGAGCAGCTAAGATGGTTCTTGAGACAGGGGAGCATCCTGCAAAATTGAGGGATATGGTAACTTCACCAGGTGGGACCGCCATTGCAGGTATCCATATGCTGGAGCAAAGGGGTGTGCGAGCCGCTTTAATTGATGCAGTACAAGCAGCTACTAAACGATCGCAGGAGATGGGGAAAAAGTCACATGGGTGAGCGAGAGAAGATTTTACGGTATTATCAGGCTAGCGGTGAAGGTGATTTGGCAGCTAAGCTATTGGATTTGGCTGAAGCTGCATTACGTAATCGTAAATATAAAACCACGGAGTTTCTTGATCCTTATGGATATAGTATAGCAGAAACGATTAGTGCACATTATGATCGATTAAAGTTGTTGTCCTATGGAGGGTATGATGGAGCTGAACGAGTAAAAGCTGCTTTTGTGAATGAAGAATTTCGGGGCACTCCTGAATTTACGTTAGAAGCATTTACTGCAACATGGGATGAGAGATATTATCAAATAACGCATCGAGATGTATTAGGAGCATTAATGGCACTTGGTATAAAACGAGAAATTATTGGTGATATCATTATGCGTGGACATGGATGTCAAATTATAATAGAGTCATCTTTTATGGCTTTCGTGATGCAAAATTTTAATAAGATTGGTGCGGCACCGATAAGTATATCTCAATTAAACGTATTTGATATTGTTCCTCGAGAAGAAAAAGTAAAAGAAATTAAAACGACTGTTGCTTCCCTACGGTTGGATGTTATAGCAGCAGCCGGTTTTGGTACCTCGAGGAGTAGAATGGCTGATGAAATAGTGGCAGGAAAACTAAAAGTAAATTGGCAAGAAGCTAAAAATAGTGCTCAATCTATTAAAACTAATGATATTCTTTCCATGCGTGGTAAAGGGCGCGTAGAGGTTTGTGAAGTATTAGGCCAAACAAAAAAAGGACGAATTAGTATTGTATTAAAACGTTTTATGTAGATATGTGGAGGTGTTGTTGATGTTAACCCCATTAGACATCCATAATAAAGAATTTAAAAGAAGCTTTCGAGGATATAATGAAGAAGAGGTGGATGAGTTTCTTGACAGTGTTATAAAAGACTATGAACAGCTATATCGGGAAAATATTGAATTGAAAGAGAACATGGATCGACTGAATAGTAAATTGGAACATTTTCAGCATATGGAGAATACACTACATAATACCTTAATTGTTGCCCAAGAAACGGCAGAAGAAGTGAAGCTAAATGCAAAAAAATCAACGGAATTAATGATAAAAGAAACAGAGATTAATGCTCAAAAATTAATAGATGAAGCTTCAAATAAAGTACGGCGTATGGCTAGTGAGTATCAGGATCTAAGAAAGCAGGTTGATGTATATCGTGTTCGTATGCGTACATTAGTACAAGCTCAGTTGGAAATATTAGGTGAACCCGTGGAGGATGAATAGTAAGAGATATTTGACAATGCTTCTTGAATTAGTTATAATCAAGATCACTATGTAGAATGAATCATTACAAAAGTTATGATGGAGACAGTAGCTAAGATAGTCGATTTTGCAGCGAGTTAGGAATAGTGTGAGCCTAATAAAATCAATCTTAGTAAAGATCACTCCTGAACTGCAAACTGAAATTTAAGTAGGATTTGCCGTTTAACGAGCGTTATTTCGTTTTCGAGTGGCTGAAAAGTCATTAGGGTGGTATCACGGGAAACAACCTCTCGTCCCTTTCGGGATGTAGAGGTTTTATTTTTTGGAGGTGTTATTGTGGATTATAGTAAAACACTTAATTTGCCGCAGACCGAATTTCCTATGCGAGGGAATTTGCCAGAGCGGGAACCAGAGTTGCTGGAGTATTGGCAGCAGCACAAGATTTATGAGAAACGTACAACGCAGGTGGAGAAGCCTAAATTTATCCTACATGATGGACCGCCCTACGCGAATGGCGATATTCATATTGGTCATGCTCTAAATAAAATTCTGAAAGATATGATTTTGAAATATAAATCATTACGTGGTTTTAATACTCCTTATGTACCAGGTTGGGATACTCATGGTTTACCCATTGAACATGCTGCGATAAAAATACTAGGTTTAAATCGACATGAACTAAAACCGTTGGATCTACGCCGCGAATGTAAGGATTATGCTCTGAAATTTATTGATACACAACGACAAGATTTTAAACGCTTAGGTATTGGTGCTGATTGGGAGAATCCATATGTAACATTGCGTCCTGCCTATGAAGCAAAGCAGATTGAGGTTTTTGGGGAAATGGCTAAAAAAGGCCATATTTATAAAGGTTTAAAATCTGTGTACTGGTGTACTTCATGTGAAACTGCATTAGCAGAAGCTGAAATTGAATATGCAGAAAAAAAATCTCATACCATCTATGTTAAATTTCCTTTAGTAGATGATAAAGGGACTCTACCCGTTGGAACAAGTGCTGACAATGTATTTGGCGTTATTTGGACAACTACACCGTGGACAATGCCAGCTAATGTTGCAATTGCTGTGCATCCAGAACTAGAGTATGCATGGGTAGAATCCCAAGGTGAAATTTATCTTTTGGCAGTAGAATTAATTGAAGCTGTAGTGAAGGATAACAAAATAGAAAATTACGCAATTTTGTCAACTATGAAGGGATCTGATCTTGAGGGGGTAACTTTTTCCCACCCATTTATCGAACGTGAGTCTGTAATTGTTTTAGCTGACTACGTTACTTTAGAGCAAGGTACTGGTTGTGTACATACAGCTCCAGGACATGGTCCAGACGATTTTGAAACAGGAATGAAGCATGGATTACCTATTATTAATCCTGTGGACCATGCAGGACGTTTTACAGCTGAAGGTGGCATATTTGAGGGTATGCTAATACATGATGCTGATGTTCCTGTGATCAAAGAATTAGCAGCACGTGGTATGTTACTAGGTAAAGGTAAGATCAAACACCAATATGCTCATTGCTGGCGTTGTAAAAATCCTGTTATTTATCGAGCAACAGAACAGTGGTTTGCTTCGGTAGATGGTTTTAGAGCACAAGCACTACAAGCTATTAAAGATGTAAAATGGATTCCTGGTTGGGGTGAAGACCGGATTCATAATATGGTAGCTGACCGTCATGACTGGTGTATCTCACGCCAAAGAGTGTGGGGAGTGCCTATCCCTATTTTTTATTGTACACAATGTAACGAACACGTCATTAACGATACAACGATTACTGCTATCAAGGATTTATTCCATAAAGAAGGTTCGGATGCATGGTGGGCGAAAAACGCAGGCGAAATTTTACCAGATGGTTTTACTTGCTCTCATTGTGGCCATGATGATTTCCGTAAGGAAACAGATATTATGGACGTATGGTTTGATAGTGGCTCTAGTCATGCAGCTGTACTTGAGCAGCGTGATGAGCTCGCATGGCCAGCTGATTTATACTTAGAGGGCAGTGATCAGCATCGGGGTTGGTTTCAATCATCTTTATTAACATCAGTGGCGACAAAAGGAATTGCTCCTTATAAGGCTGTTCTTACCCATGGTTTTGTGGTAGATGGTGATGGACGTAAAATGTCTAAATCTGTTGGTAATGTTATTTTCCCACAAGATGTTATCAAAAAATATGGAGCTGACATTCTGCGTCTATGGGTGGCTTCTGCCGATTACCAGGCTGATGTTCGTGTTTCTAATGACATTTTAAAACAATTGTCTGAAGTGTACCGTAAAATACGTAATACTTTCCGTTATATTTTAGGCAGTATCCACGATTTTAACCCAGATACAGACAAAGTGGGTTACGATAAGTTATTAGAGATTGATCGTTGGGCGCTTTTGCGGCTTGAACAAGTTCGTGAGAAAGTTACGAAAGCCTATGAAGATTATGAATTTCATTTAATTTATCATACAGTGCACAATTTTTGCACCGTTGATTTGAGCTCAATTTACTTAGATATTTTGAAAGATCGAGTATATACTGCTCTACCTACTTCTGTAGAAAGGCGTGCAGCGCAAACCGTTATGTATGAAATATTAAATACTTTGGTACGCCTTGTCTCTCCTGTTCTTACTTTTACAGCTGAAGAAGTTTGGCAACATATGCGCAAAGAAGAAAATATGCCTGAAAGTGTGCAATTGGCAGATTGGCCAATTGCTCATAATGAATATCTCAATGCCGAATTAGAAGCGAAATGGACTTCTATATTAGCAATGCGCAGTGAGATTACTAAAGCATTAGAAACAGCTAGGCGCAACAAAGTAATTGGACATTCTTTAGATGCAGAAGTTACTCTTTATGCCAATGATGAGATATTTGCTCAATTGTCGGCAATGAGTAAAGAATGGGCAAATATTTTAATCGTATCAAGTGTTCATGTTGTAGAAGGTACGGATAAGGCCTCAGAGAGTGCTTATCAAGTGGATGATATGGCATTATCTATTGTTGTGTCACAAGCACAAGGCGGAAAATGTGAGCGTTGTTGGATCTATAGTGATACAGTAGGTCAAATAGAAGATCATAAAACATTATGTAAGCGTTGTAATAATATAGTTGTAAAATTATAATGATAGTAAAAAAACCGGAATTTTATTCCGGTTTTTTTTTTATAAGATGGAGATAATATGATTGGAGGTATGTTTTGTGGAAAAACAAGATGTAATTACGGTACAACTAGAAAAACTGGTACGCCATTTAGAGTCAATGAGAATTGCTGAATATATGGAACTTTTAGAACGACCTGGCAAACTAATTTTAATTAATTTAGTAGCTGGAATAGCACGAGGGTTGGGCATTGCGATTGGAGCTACAGTAGTTTTTGCGATTGTATTACATTTATTACGTCAACTTATTTTACTCAACATACCTGGTATTGGGGATTTTATTGCCGATATAGTACGTATTGTTGAAATGAAAAATGGAAAATATTAGATGAATAAGGAGTGCTTATGTATGACCAAGGACGTATTTGATTGTATGAGAGAAAGCCATAGTGTTCGAAGCTTTGAGAAGCAGGATATACCTGAACCTACCTTAACGAGAATTTTGGAGGCAGGCTGCTGGGCCCCTAGTGCTGGAAATTTACAACCTTGGTTTTTTTATGTAATAAAGAACCAAGAAGTCAAGCAGAAAGTGGCAGAATCTTGTTTTGAAAAGAATCAAATTGAAGATTCCCCAGTTAGTATTGTTATCTTAGCTGATCCAGCTCGTTCTAATGAAAAATATGGTGAACGTGGTGCTCAATTGTATTGTTTACAAGATACTGCAGTTGCTGCAGAAAATATGATATTGGCTGCTTATGGACTAGGAATTGCTACATGTTGGATAGGTGCTTTTGATGAAATTAAAGTACAGCAAGCAGTAGAAGCCCCCCCTAGACTTCGGGCAGTGGCCATCCTTTCTTTAGGGTACAGTAATGAAGTTGAGATGAGTAGTAAGGAAAGGCTCAGAGTAGGTGAAGTAACAAAGATTATTCATTAGGAGAGGGTAGTTTGGATGCTAAGAGGTGTAAACAATTAATCGAAAAGTTATATGTAGAAAAGCAGGATTTAATAAAACAAATTAATTCTTTAGATGAAACAGGCTTGAATGGCAGCTTAGCTTATTCAATTGGAGAATTATCTGTGTATGATAATCATCCTGCTGATATTGGTGATGAATTATTTGAACGTAGTAAGGATCTCGCGTTAAAAGATAATGCTCGGGTTCTATTGGGGCGGGTAGAGTTGGCTCTTAAGAAAATCGAAAATGGTACCTATGAGTATTGTAGTAAATGTGGAAAGCACATACCTATCTCTAGGTTAGAAGCAATCCCTTGGGCAAGCGAGTGTATAAAATGTCAAGAGCAGGATGATGCTTCAGATTCTGCTTCTAGACCTTTGGAAGAAGAAGTACTAACACCGCCTTTTAGTCAGAATTTTTTAGATCATGATAAAGATGATTTCATTGGTTTTGATGGTGAGGATGCTTTGCAAGCGGTAATGCGCTACGGCAGCTCTGATACACCCCAAGATATTCCTGGCACTCGTGATTATAAAAGGTTATTTAGTAATAGTCATGAACAGCAAGGAATTGTCGATCCTGCAGATGCTATTCCTGTAAAAAATGATCATGAAGAAGGGTAAAACAAAATAGTTAGAATTTAAGAATCATTTTTAGTTATAAGTTATATTGTTTGTATGGATAAAAGCTAAGAGGCATTTAGATTATAATTTAAAAACTGGGCTATAATTTTAAGCCCAGTTTTTTTATGTAGTAGCAGGATTTAGGTGTATGAAGGTATAAAGATACTATCAGAAAATACAATACGAGGTAAAGAGGTAGGCTGCTAGGAGGAGCTTTATGAAAAAACCAATGATGATGAAAAAAGATTTTATTTATCGAATTGGTGCATTGATTGTTGCTATAGTTGCTTATTTTTGCTTGCCTGGTATACAAGATTTTTTCGAAAGTGGAGTTACATATTTATGGTATCGTGATTTTGAAGGATTACGTCAGTTTATTCTGGATTATGGATTTTGGGCGCCTATCTGCAGTATCCTGTTAATGACGCTGCAGTCATTAGTTCCCTTTGTTCCTGGATTAGCCATAACACTTACAAATGCCTGGATTTTTGGTTGGCAGTATGGAGCTATATACTCTTGGATAGGAGCATTGTTAGGAGCATGTTTAGATTTTGCTATTGCAAGATGGTATGGTCGTCCAGTAGTTGAAAAGTTCATAAATAGTAGGTATTTAAAAATGACAGATATATTTCTTAGAAAACACGGAGTATTTGCCGTATTTATTGCTCGATTAACACCAATCATTCCCTTTAAAGTGGTAAGCTATGGTGTTGGATTAACGACTCTCTCCTTTTGCCAATTTGTAATTGCTACATCGATAGGGCAAATGCCTGCAATTCTCTTATATTCTGTGATAGGTCAAAATCTTACATGTAGTATCCGCGTTACGATTATGGTTACCTCCTTGCTAATTGCTCTTGGTGCCATTGGATTCTATTTTCGCGATAATATAGAGCGTAGATTTTTTCCTGACAAGGAATAATAAGAGGGGAAAAATAAAAGGATGTGTTTTTTTAAGTATAGTATAAGTCTATTGTAAAAATCTCATATTAAATATGAGATTAGTTATGTGATTTATTACTAATTTATAGTATAATAGTATACAGTTATCTACATAGGAGGTGAATTTCATGTATAAAATTAGTAGCGAATGTATTTCATGTGGCGCTTGTGCTTCTGTTTGTCCAGTAGAAGCTATCTCTGAAGGAGATGCACAATATGTAATTGACGAAAAATGTATCGATTGTGGTTCTTGTGCTGCAACCTGCCCGGTAGGAGCGATTAGCCCAGAATAAGCAAAATAATATAAGATAAAGCTTGGCTCCTTTGCCAAGCCCTAAGACGTAGGCACTAAGCTTTAGTCATTCTTATTTGGAATCAGAAGAGTCACATTTTCTGATTCTGATAGAAAAGCCCAGAATTTCTGGGCTTTTCTTTTATGCCAAAAAAAGTATTAGATAAAAGGATTGCTTGAGTGAAAAGGAATCTGAAAGATGATATGCTTAGCCAGTAAGTTGGATGCGCGGTGCACCCATTATAGTTAAATTTATTCCATATTGAAGTTTTAGATGAAATTTAAAAAAATAAGTCATATAATTGGCTAGGTGTAAAGATACTTAGTATAGTTAAAACTTTACCTTTGTCCAATTTTTGTTTATTATATAAAGTAAGCTTTATTGTGAAATAAGTGGTTGATTACAATTTTGCTTTATTGCTCAAAAAAATGTTGTACTTGGATAGGAGAGAAAATTAGTGCCTATATTATTAGTAGTGTTATTTGTGGTGTTTATTGATCAGATGTCTAAATTTTATATTCAGACACATATGGTGTTAGGCATGTCTATACCTGTAGTTGAGGATGCTTTTCATATTACTTATGTTTTAAATCCAGGAGCTGCCTTTGGCTTATTTGAACATCAAACTATATTTTTTTTAGCAGTAGCAGTTTGTTTAATAGCATCTGCAATTTATCTTTATCCGCGGATTCCTAAACATTATCGTATATTGCGTCTGGGAACGGGTTTGTTGGTCGGTGGGGCAATTGGAAATGTTATTGATCGTATAAAAACAGGTTATGTAGTCGATTTTTTTGATTTTCGCATTTGGCCCGTCTTTAATATTGCAGATACAGCCATTGTATGTGGTGTGGGTTGTATCATTTTTACTATGGTATTTTTACATAAAGAGGATGAACAGAATGACTAATTTGATGAATTATCATGTAAGCGAACAGGAAGCCGGGGAACGTTTGGATGTTTTTTTGACTAAAAGTATGATTGATACATCTCGTTCCACTGTACAGCGATTAATTAATAGTGGAGATGTTACAGTTAATGAAAAGGTAGTTAAATCTAATTATAAAGTGCAGAATTTAGATAGTATTAAAGTAAGTATACCTGAGATTAAACTGTTAGAATTAATACCTGAAGAGATTCCCCTTACTGTTTTATATGAGGATCATGATATTATTATTGTGAATAAATCTCGGGGAATGGTAGTGCACCCTGCTGTAGGGAATTATAATGGCACGCTGGTAAATGCCTTATTAGAACATTGTGAAGATTTGTCTGGTATTAATGGAGTGGCTCGTCCAGGTATTGTTCATCGCTTAGATAAAGATACTTCAGGAGTTATGGTAGTTGCCAAGAGTGATAGGGCTCATGTGAGTTTAGCCAAGCAAATAAAAGATCGCACAGCCAGTCGACGTTATTTAGCTATTGTATATGGGAATATAAAGGAAGATCAGGGAGTTATTAAAGCACCGATTGGCCGTCATTCTAGTGATCGTAAAAAAATGGCAGTAACCTTTGTCAATAGTAAAGAAGCAACTACTAAGTTTCGTGTAATAGAACGGTTTGGCGCTTATACTTTGGTAGAGTGTAAATTGCTTACTGGGCGTACACATCAAATTAGAGTGCATATGACCTACATCGGACACTCAGTTATTGGTGACCCTAAATATGGACCTGGACGTATGCCATTTCCTATTATTGGGCAAGCTTTGCATTCAGCTGAACTCAAAATTAATCATCCTGTTACGGGAGAGATTATGGTTTTTACGGCACCTTTACCGGAAGATATGGAAACAATTTTAAAAGAATTACGACAAAAAAATACATATAATTAGGAAGGAGTAAGGATATGAGTAATTTAATAGAGAAAACAGTAATTATGGACGAGCAAGCTATAAGAAGGGGGCTCATTCGGATAGCTCATGAAATTATTGAGAATAATAAGGGGATTGTGGACTTAATTTTAGTAGGAATAAGAACCCGTGGTGTTCCTTTAGCAGAGCGGTTAGCTGCTGAAATAAAGCGTATTGAAGGCGTAGAATTGCCCGTAGGAATTTTGGATATTACTTTATATCGTGATGATTTATCTACACTTAGTTATCAACCGATAGTGCATGAAACACAATTACCTATTGATATAAGTGGCAAAACAATTGTATTGGTTGATGATGTATTATATACTGGACGTACTGTACGTGCTGCCCTTGATGCTATTATTGATATTGGGCGTCCCAAGGTCATCCAACTAGCAGTCCTCGTAGATCGTGGTCACCGTGAGCTTCCTATTCGAGCGGATTATGTAGGGAAAAATGTGCCTACTTCCAGTAAAGAAGTGGTTGGGGTACAATTGATGCCTGTTGATGAGGCTGATAAGGTGGTTATTAAGGAATTTGTTGAATGAGAAAAGATACAGTAAAATTGATTCAGGTGAAGTTTTAACTCCATCTGAATCAATTTGCTCCAGAGCTCCCGAGTGGATGGGGGACTTAGAGCTGCTTAGTCATCGATAAAGAGACCTTTGCTATCATTTGTAGTGAGTAGCAAAGGTCTTTTATATGTGATGATTTAGAAAGCTTGTTTCGTACTAAGTCTTATTTGTTAAATTGCTTCTTTAATAATGATTTAATGATTGTTTCATCGGGCGTAACATAGATAGTATTTTGGTGATCGTAGATAACAAAACCAGGCTTCGCCCCAGATGGTTTTTTTACGTAACGCCGCTGAGTATAATCAACAGGTACATTTGATGATTGACTGGCTTTGCTATAATAGGCAGCTAAATGGGCAGCTGCCTCAATCGAGTGAAGAGATGGAATCTGCGTGCCAGATCGTAAGATAACATGGGAACCAGGAATATCTTTGGTATGGAACCATATGTCATTATGTTGTGCTTGTTTAAAGGTTACGATGTCATTTTGCCGATTGTTTTTTCCAATTAATATAGTTAATCCATCTGGTGTTACGGCTGTTAGAGGAGAGGATGTAGGAATTGGCATACGACGTTTAGTTGCTTTTTTAAGATAGCCGCCATTCATTAACTCTTCTCGAATATCAGCTAGATCAGGAGTATTTGAAGCATGTTCAAGGGCAACTGTGATGCTTTCAAGATAAGCGATTTCTTCTATGCATTGAGAGAGTTGTCCCTCTAGTAACTCTTTAGCCCTTTTTAATTTATTATACTTTGTATAATAAATCTGAGCATTTTCTAGTGGAGAAAGTCTTATATCAAAATCTATAGTTACTTGATTATCATCAGGCGTATTGCTATATAAATTCTCCAAGATGACTTTATCTTGATTTTTTGGTATGTTATAAAGGTTTGCCATTAAAATATCAGCACATTCACGAAAAAAATCAGCAGCCGTTGCATCGCATAATTCCTGTGTAAGAATGATCTTTTTGCGTTGCAAACGATTATTTTCTTCTATTACAAGCCTTGATAAAATAGTTTGTTCAGCAAGCTGCTTTTTGCCGGAGAGACTATCTGTAAATTCTACTGCCTCACTCATGGTAGAAAAATTATAGGTAGTATATTTAGGGTTTAGATGTTCTAACTTAAAAGAGGCAATACCAGCAAGTTGATTTTCAGCACTAACCATTACAGTAGGCGTTGATTCCCCAGATTTTAAATGTGTAATGATACTATCGGTAGCTTCGCTTAGAGCAAGTATATCAGCATTGTCTAAGCTCTGGACAGCCATATCATCCGGCAAGCCTGCTCGCCACAGAATTTCTTTGGCAGTTATGGGTCCAATGCCTAGACCTGTTTGAATAATAGCTTTAGTTACAAGAGGTGTTTCTAGTGTTGTAAGTGTGCTAAAAAAATCTGAGAGTGGCGTAGTTAATAAATTTAGGCGCATTTGCCCTGGTGGAAAAGTATATTCCATTCGAGGTAGAATTTGCCGTGAACGACTCAAATTTGTGCCGATTCTTTTTATAGCATCCATTATAATATTATGTTGTGTGAGAATAATATTGCTATGTTTGCCCATTAATTCAATGGTTAAATATTTTGTTGAAATAGTGCCATCTTCATTACGAAAATCAATGGATAGTAGAGCAATACGATCAAGGCTATGCTGACTGATGCTAGCAATGCGGCCACCTTCTAAGTGTTTTCGTAATAACATACAAAATGCTGGAGGCGTTGCTGGATTTTCTAAGGTTGTTTCAGTCAGATGCATACGCGGATGTTTAGGATTGACTGAAATGAGTAAACGTAAATTTTCATTAGTTTGTCTCACCCACAAAATTAATGTATATTTATCTGGCTGAAAAATTTTATCAATTCTCCCGCCAGTAAGTTTGGTATTTAGTTCTGTTAATAATATTGATAGAGATAATCCATCAAGAGCCATGTAATATCCTCCATTTATATAATGCTTATAATATAATTCATACCTATAACTGTACTTTGTAATTTTCACTAGTATACCATTTTGCTTTTAGGCGGTCAATTTAGGTCTAATTATAGGGTGGAAGGAATAACATGAATAAAAAAAGCACATGGTAGTGAGGTGGCATAGTGGCTGATAAATGGTATACACGTACAGCACGAGAAGCGATTGATTTTTGGCGAACTGACCAAAACGATGGTCTGACTTCAAGTGAAGTGAAAACTAGGATAGCTGACTTTGGGTATAACGAAATGGTTGAGAAGCAAAAAACACCATGGTGGAAACGATTTTTTGCCCAATTTCAGGACTTTATGGTTTTGGTATTGCTGGCAGCTACGTTAATTTCAGCATTCTTAGGAGAATATGTGGACTCAGCGACTATTTTAGCTATTGTAATGATAAATGCAGTATTAGGGTTTGTTCAGGAACATCGTGCTGAAAAATCTATGGATGCATTAAAAACAATGGTAGCGCCAATGGCTCGTGTGATTCGCAATGGTCTTTTACAACAAATTGCAGCCCGCGAAATGGTCCCAGGGGACATTATGGCTTTAGAATCTGGAGATAAAATTGCTGCTGATGCTAGATTAATTGAGGTACAAAATATGGAAGTGGATGAAGCCACATTAACAGGAGAATCTTTGCCTGTACGTAAAGTAGTAGATAAAGAATATGAGGAAAGTAGTCCTCTGGGTGATCGCAAGAATATGGTATATGCTGGAACAAGCATTGTTAAGGGACGAGGTAAAGCTGTAGTTTGTGCAACTGGCATGGCTACTGAAGTTGGGCGTATTGCTGATATGATTCAGGATGTAGAGCAAGAAAGCACGCCATTAGAACAACGATTAGATTCTTTGGGGCGTTGGTTAGTATGGGGATGTTTAATTATTTGCATTGTAGTTGTTATAACTGGTGTGCTTAAGGGGGAGCCCCTATTATTAATGTGCATGGCAGGTATTAGCCTAGCAGTTGCTGCTATTCCCGAAGGATTACCGGCTATTGTTACCGTGGCCTTGGCCTTGGGTGTGCAGCGTATGATAAAGCGAAATGCAATTATAAGAAAGTTACCTGCTGTCGAGACCCTTGGCTGTACTACGGTAATATGTTCAGACAAAACAGGAACTCTTACTCAAAATGCTATGACAGTAAAAAAAATATTTGTTGCAGGCAACATTTATGAGATAACTGGTACTGGTTATGAAATAAAGGGAAATTTTTTATTGAATAAGCAGGAATTTGATCCTACAAAGGATAAATGTTTATTACATTGCTTAGAAATTGGTGTATTGTGTAATAATAGTATTTTAAAGCAGAATAATATAGGCATAACTGGTTTATGGCGTCGTGGAACTCAAGGCGGCTGGTCTATTGAAGGTGATCCTACAGAAGGTGCCATTGTGATTGCCGCTGCAAAAGCTAATATATGGCGTTCAGTAGTCGAGAAGAATCAACAGCGGCTAGCTGAAATCCCCTTTGAATCAGAACGTTGTCGGATGTCAGTTATATATGAGAAAAGTAATAAAAATATTATTTATGTGAAAGGTGCACCAGATGTTATTCTAGACATGTGCCAGTACTATAACAGTAATAATGGGGAATTAGTGCTTTCACCTGCAACAAAAGCAGAAATATTGGCAGAAAATGAAAAGATGACAGACCAAGCCCTTAGAGTATTGGCAGTAGCATATCGCCAGATCACAAAAGTGGAAGCCAGCCATGTGAGTGGAGATTTGGAAAAAAATCTGGTTTTTGTAGGTTTAATAGGAATGATCGATCCTCCTAGGCAAGAAGTCAAACCGGCTATTGCTTTATGTCGTCAAGCTGGTATAAAGACAATTATGATTACAGGGGATCATCGCAATACAGCTGTAGCGATTGCTAAGGAACTGCAAATGTTTAAAGAAGACAAGAATCAAGCTCTTACTGGCAATGAGCTTGATGCATTGAATGATACAGAGTTATCTGAAATTATTAATCGTGTTACTGTATACGCCCGTGTATCTCCTGCTCACAAATTGCGTATTGTAAGAGCTTTAAAGCGTCAAGGCCATATTGTAGCAATGACAGGCGATGGTGTGAACGATGCGCCGGCAATAAAGGAAGCTGACATTGGAATAGCAATGGGAGTTGCTGGCACGGATGTTACAAAGGAAGCGGCTTCGATGGTGTTAGCAGATGATAATTTTGCCACTATTGTGGCTGCTGTAGAAGAAGGACGTGGCATTTATGACAATATTCGTAAGTTTATTCGCTATTTATTATCTTGTAATTTAGGTGAAGTGCTTACTATGTTTATTGCCACGATTGCAGGATTGCCTTTACCCTTATTACCAGTACAGATTTTGTGGGTTAATTTAGTGACGGATGGTTTGCCAGCCATGGCATTAGGTGTTGATCCTAATAACCATGATATCATGAACAGATCACCGAGGAATCCAAAAGAAAGTGTGTTTTCACGGGGACTGAGTCGTAAGATTATTGCCCGTGGTTTGCAGATTGGTATTAGCACTGTATTTGTTTTTGCAATGGTGTACTTTTTAAAAAATGACTTGGCAGAAGCTAGAACAATGGCATTTTGTACCTTGGTTTTTTCTCAGATGTTTCATGTATTTGACTGTCGCTCAGAGAGTTATAATGTATTTGAAATTGGAATATTGAGAAACAAATATTTGATTTTAGCAACAGTCTGCTCTCTTTTCATGCAATTATTGGTTGTTTATCATCCTTTTATGCAAGGGGTCTTTGCTACTGTTCCACTGGGGATGGTAGATTGGGTTGTAATATTATGCGTGTCCGGTTGGACTTTTATGATTAGCGCTATAAGACATTTGTTTTTCCGCAGACGTGTATCACGTTCCATTTTTGGGCGGGTACATTAATTGTAAAATAGAAGTATCTAAATTTAACAACGAGGAGAATATATATGAAGTTTAATTTTAGCAAATGGCATGGATTAGGTAATGATTTTGTAATTGTTAATGGATTAGAAGAAAAGATTGATAATTACAATGAAATGGCTATTAAGGTGTGCGATCGACATTTCGGAATAGGTGCTGATGGTCTAGTCATCATCTTACCTTCACAAATAGCAGATTTTCAAATGAGAATTTTCAATTCAGATGGTAGTGAGGCCGAAATGTGTGGCAATGTCACGCGATGCATTGCACGATATGTTTTTGAATATGGCTTAACCAATAAGAAAAGAATTACATTAGAAACGAAAGCTGGTATTATTAAGCCAGAGCTAATTTTTGTTGATGATGTTCTTAGTACTATAAGAGTTGATATGGGAGAACCACGTCTTAAACGTGGGGAGATACCTATGGCAGGCAATGCAAATGAGCAAGTTGTTAATGAAGTTTTACTAGTAGATGGGTCAGAACATAGAATTACTTGCGTATCTATGGGAAATCCTCATTGCATCCTTTTTGTTGATGATATCACTAGTATTGATCTATGTAATCTTGGACCTAAAATTGAAACTCATGCTGCTTTCCCAAAAAAAACTAATGTTGAATTTGTGCAAGTGTTAAGTAAACAAAGCTTACGTATGCGCGTGTGGGAAAGAGGGGCTGGTATCACTATGGCATGTGGTACAGGAACCTGCGCAACATTAGTAGCGGCTGTATTAAATGGTAAAACAGATCGTCAAGCTACTGTTGAATTAGACGGAGGAGAATTATTGATCGAATGGGGCTTGGATAATCATATATATATGTCTGGTCCTGCAGTAGAAGTTTTTCGTGGACAATACCTATAATTTTATCCGATGAAAAAGTCGTTTAAAGACTCCTAGTTTTTACAAATGGAAGCTCTCGAACGACTAAGTTCCTGGATAAGCACGACTAAGATTCAGGTGGAGTTAACACTCCACCTGAATTAAGTCTTTCTGTGTCATGAAAGGAATTTTTCCTTCCGTTGTGTAATACTATATTTATAAGAGTGAGGGGGGGCGCTAGAATGAGATTTTTTGTTTTAACAGTTATTTTTTCCTTACTATTAGCTAGTCAAACATTGGCAATCACTCCAATTAATCTTGACGTGATTAAAGAAGCACAAGATTATGGTAAATTAAAGATGAAAAACCCATTACAAGATTTTCTACTACCATGGATGTCTTATGAAGAGAAAGCTATAAAATTAAATGACACAGCAGAGCGTTCCTATTTGTATACTTCCTTCTTGTTAATAGCTGCAGATGCTAGGGAGAAAAGTTTGAATGGTCGTAATATTACAATAGTAGATAGTGAAGGCGTATTGGAAGATTACTCCGGTCTATTGATTTTTAGTACAGTCCTGTTTGGGGATAAACAGGACTTTGCGAAAGATAGTAGTGCTGTAATTAAACAAGATAAGAATATGGTTAAAGCCTATCAAATGATAACACCTGCTGAGGGAGAAGAAGTGTATAAGGATAAAGGACAAACTACATTTACTGCACAATGTTATTTTTATTTTTCAAATAGAGATCTTTTACCTGAAACTCCTATCATATTATCCATTACAACAAATGACAAAAAAGAGCATAATTTTTATTTCGATCTGGCGAAAATAAAATAATTGATTATTAAGTAGCGCATAAAGTATAGCTATTCAATGAAAAAGGGATTTAGGGGAAGCATGGAGAAGTATTTATAAAAGAATTGGATAATTGTGATTTTATCGTGAATAATACATTCGTAGAGGAAGGAGTTATTTAGGGTGATCAAAAGTATGACTGGCTTTGGCCGTGGTGAATTTCAGGATAATGAGCATCGACTTATTGTAGAAATTAAAGCTGTAAACCATCGTTATAATGAAATTGTTATTCGCATGCCGAAAAATTTAGGCCCACTTGAAGATAAAATTCGACGTAGTGTATCTAATGTATTAGTAAGAGGGCGAATTGACATTTTTATAACGATGGATGAATATGGACAAAAGAAAAAAGCTGTACGAATTGACAAAGAATTAGCGATAGCCTATAATAAGGCTTTAAAAGATTTAGGAGAATTATTTTCTGCCGCAGTAAATGATAATATTTATCAGATTGCTAGATTCCCAGATGTTATTAAAGTAGAAGAAGTAACAGAGGACGTTTTAGTTTTATGGCCAAAACTATCTGAAGCTGTTGATGTGGCAATACATAATCTTATGAGTATGCGTTTAGCAGAAGGGTTCAATATACAAAAGGATTTAGCATTACGTATTACTGATATTGAATCTTATATCACTACATTAGAACAACGTGCACCTCAAGTTCTAGTAGAATATAGAGAGAAAATATTAGGCCGCATGCGGGAGCTGTTGTCCACTGTGGGTGAAGAACCTGACGCTGGTAGGATACTGCAAGAAAGTGCCATATTTGCTGATAAGACCAGTATTACGGAAGAGTTAGTGCGTTTAAAAAGCCACTTAACTCAGTTTCGGGTTGCATTAAATGCTGATGAAGCTGTTGGCAGGAAATTAGATTTTATTGTACAGGAAATTAACCGTGAAACAAATACAATTGCCTCTAAAGCCAATGATTTTAATATCGCTAATATTGTAGTCGAAATAAAAAGTGAAATTGAGAAGGTCAGAGAGCAAATTCAAAACATAGAGTAATATAAAGGTGAATAAGGATACGAAATGTAAGGGGGATTTTTTATGGAAATAAAGCTTATCAATATCGGTTTTGGTAATATTGTGTCTGCTAATCGAATCATATCTATTGTTAGCCCTGAATCTGCGCCTATTAAGAGGATTATTCAAGAGGCTCGTGACAGAGGAATGCTAATTGATGCAACTTATGGACGTCGCACTAGAGCCGTGATTATAACTGATAGTGATCATGTCATTTTATCAGCCGTGCAACCAGAAACAGTAGCACATCGCCTTGCCAGCAAAGAGACTAGTGAGGACACTGCAGAATAGCAAATGAAAGGAGCAGCATCTATGGCAAACGAGGGAATTTTACTTGTTTTATCTGGTCCATCAGGAGCAGGTAAAGGGACAATTTGTCAAGAGTTGCTGCGTAGTTATCCTGAGTTAAATTATTCCATATCCGCTACTACACGAAAAGCGCGTGTAGGAGAACAGCATGGTATTAACTATTGGTTCGTTTCTCATGAAGAGTTTCAAAAAATGATTAAAGATGATGAACTGCTAGAATGGGCTGAAGTTTATGGGAACTTTTATGGAACACCATGCCATCAAGTGAAAGATATGTTGAAAAATGGCAAAGATGTTGTTTTAGAAATTGATGCACAGGGAGCTACGCAGATTAAGAACAAATTTCCGCAAGGAGTATTTGTTTATATAGCGCCGCCATCCTTAGATGAATTGGCTAATCGCATACATAAGCGGGGAACTGATACTCTCGAGGTAATTAAAAATAGGCTAAGTTGTGCTAACAATGAATTATCATATGTACACAATTACAATTATTTGGTAGTCAATGATGAAGTACAGGTAGCAACAAGAAAAGTCGCAGCGATTATTACGGCAGAAAAGTGTCAAGTAGTACGAAATTGTAATATAGTAAAAGATATTTTATCGAATTTTAATAAATGAATATTTAGGGGGACTACTATGATTTATCCATCATTAGATGTATTAGTTACTAAGGTTGATAGTAAATACACCTTAGTTGTACTTGCGGCAAAACGGGCTCGTGAGATTATGGACGGGGCGACTACCTTAGTCGATAGTAAATCCAATAAACAAGTGACAATTGCTTTAGAAGAAGTTGCACAGGATAAAATTTCCTATGAACGGACCAAAAGTGGTATAAAGTAGGAGGTTTCCATGTTAAAAGGGAAGAATGTTGTTGTTGGCGTGGCTGGTGGCATTGCTGTATATAAAGTAGTAGATATCGTGAGTCAGTTAAAAAAGCAGGGCGCTAATGTATACGTTATTATGACGCATTCAGCGGCTAACTTTGTTACGCCTTTGACTTTTCGTGAAATAAGTGGACAGCCCGTTGTAGTTGATATGTGGGCTGAAACGACAAATTGGAATGTTGAACACATTTCATTAGCTAGTAGAGCAGATTTATTTCTGCTAGCACCTGCCACGGGCAATATTATTGGTAAAATAGCAAATGGTATTGCTGACGATATGTTAACGACTACTGTAATGGCAACAACTGCTCCTGTCTTGCTTGTTCCAGCGATGAATACAAATATGTATTTAAATCCAATCGTTCAAAATAATATAGGTAAGTTAACGGAGTTAGGTTATCATTTTACTAAGCCAGAGAGTGGAATGTTAGCTTGTGGTGTAGAAGGAATAGGCCGCTTGCCTGAGTCGAAAGTAATTCTGAATAAGGTGAATCAACTTTTGTCCCCAAAAAATGATTTTGTAGGTAAAAAGATATTGATTACGGCTGGTGGTACTCAGGAAGCAATTGATCCTGTAAGGTATATTGGTAATCGTTCTAGCGGGAAGATGGGATATGCTTTAGCTAGTGCTGCTGTTGCTAGAGGGGCAATGGTCACATTAATATCAGGGCCTACTCACTTAGCAGTTCCACCCGGAGTTAAGGTAGAGTATGTAGAATCAGCATCACATATGCGAAAGGCTGTATTAGCACATTACGCTGATAGTGATATTGTAATCAAAGCTGCCGCAGTCGCTGATTATCGCCCCCAGAACACTGCAGAGCATAAGATTAAAAAAACTGGCGAAACATTGCAGCTGATATTAGAGAAGAACCCTGATATATTGTTAGAACTTGGTCAATTGAAAGATCAACAGATACTAGTTGGCTTTGCCGCAGAGACTCAACAACTGATTCTTCATGCCCAAGAGAAACTAGCTAAAAAGAATTTAGATATGATTATCGCAAATGATGTTTCTATGCCAGGTGCTGGTTTTAATGCTGATGATAATATAGCAAAGTTGTTATATCGTGATGGTCGTATTGACGAATTGCCAAAAATGTCTAAAGAAAATATGGCGGAAATTATTTTGGATAAGATTCATATAGAATGTCGAAAATAGATTGATTTTTTTATTATTTTAGATTAGAATGTGATTCGATAGAATTACATATGATATGCTCATCAAGAGATGGTGGAGGGATTGGCCCGATGAAACCGCGGCAACCATTTGGTAAATCCAGAAACGGTGCCAATTCCTGCGGTATAATCCGCAAGATGGGAGAGTGAAAACACCCTCCCTATGGGTGTTTTTTTATTTCCTTACTAATAAATGGGGGTATGAATGTGGAAAAGAAGAAAGTATTATTTACATCAGAGTCAGTTACTGAAGGCCATCCTGATAAAATGGCAGATCAGATTTCAGATAGTGTATTAGATGCAATAATGGCGAAAGATCCTATGGGACGTGTAGCTTGTGAAACTCTTATTACAACAGGACAAGTACATGTAGTGGGTGAAATTACTACAAATTGTTATGTAGATATTCCTAAAATTGTACGTGATACTATTAAAGAGATTGGTTATACACGTGCGAAATTTGGTTTTGATGGCGATACTTGTGGTGTGTTGGTTTCCATTGGTGAGCAATCTGCTGATATTGCGTTAGGCGTTGATAAGTCCTTAGAAGCTAAGCAAGGTCAAATGGACGAGATTGAAGCGATTGGCGCTGGTGACCAAGGAATGATGTTTGGTTATGCTACCAATGAAACACCGGAGTATATGCCGTTGACAATATCGTTAGCGCATAAATTAGCGCGTCGTTTATCTGAAGTGCGTAAGAATGATGAATTAAATTATTTGCGTCCTGATGGTAAAACTCAAGTTACAGTAGAATATGAAGATGGTAAACCTCTTCGTGTTGATACGATTGTTATATCTACTCAACATGGTCCTGAAGTTGATTTAGCGACAATTGAAAAAGATATGATTGCAAAAGTGATTATGCCAATTGTACCAGCTGAATTATTGGATGAGAAAACCAAGTATTATATCAATCCCACAGGGCGTTTTGTAATCGGTGGACCACAAGGAGATGCTGGTTTAACTGGTCGTAAAATTATTGTTGATACCTATGGCGGGATGGCGCGTCATGGTGGTGGTGCATTCTCTGGTAAAGATTGTACTAAAGTTGATCGCTCCGCTGCTTATGCTGCTCGCTATGTTGCTAAAAATGTTGTTGCTGCAGGACTCGCTGATAAATGTGAAATCCAATTAGCTTATGCTATCGGTATGGCTCATCCAGTATCCATTATGGTGGAAACTTTTGGAACAGCTAAAGTCGACGAAAATTTAATTGCGGAGCTTATTAAAAAACATTTTGATTTACGTCCAGCTGGTATTATTAAAACGTTGGATTTACGTCGTCCAATTTATCGCCAAACAGCAGCTTATGGACACTTTGGCCGTACGGATGTGGATTTGCCGTGGGAAAAAACAGATAAAGCAGAAATTTTACGGAAAGAAGCTAATATATAATCCTGAAATTAAATATTTAGCAGGTTTTTTATCTGCCCCATGCGAATTATATATTATAGCTAAGAAAAGAGGGAACTCAGTGAGCTTCCCTCTTTTTAATTTTATGATGATTATCATATCGATTGGTGGTAAAAATGCAACGTATTGCTCAAGTTTTAATAAACATTGCAACTAAAAATATTAATAAAGCTTTTTCTTATCGTATTCCTGAGCATTTAGATTATGTTGCTGCAGGGTGGCGTGTTTTAGTACCCTTTGGTAATCGTAAATTAGAAGGTTTTATCATTGCTGTTACAACAGAGGAAGACTCAGGTGTAGCAGAGTTAAAGCCTATTTTAGATACACTAGATAATGATAGATGGTTTGATGACCATATGATGCATACTGCTAAATGGATTAGTGAATATTATCTTTGTAATTTAGTTGATGCTATGCGTTTATTTATCCCTGGAAAGTCTGGTGTAAAAAGTGTTACAGCCTATTCTATAGAAGAGAATGCTGATATTGAAAAAGCACTAGTGTCATTGTCTGCTAAGCCTTCAGAGTATGGTCAAGTATTTCTGCATATATATGAACATAGTCCTATTCTTTCATCTAAGCTGGAAAAACAATTTGGTGTGAGTGTTTTAAAAGTTGTAAGATACTTAGTGCGCAATAAGATAATAGTTGCTGAATCAATTGCTAAGAAAACGGGAACACACCGCTATAAGACGGTGATGAGTTTAGTGATGGATATTGAATCAACTAGAAAACATATTGGCAATTTGGCTAAAAAGCCAGCACAATGTCGTTTACTACAGTATTTGGTGGATCACGGACAAATGTCTTCTGATGAATTGACAAAAAGTAATAGTAGTCATGACACTGTAAAGAAATTAGTGCAGGATGGTCTTATAAAACTTGAAAAAGTTCAGGTAATACGTGATAGCTATGCTGATCTATGTGGAATAAGAGGTAACATGTCATTAACAGTAGAGCAGCAGCAAGCATTAGAAAAAATTATGCCGAAGATGCAAGCCAAGGAGTTTCAATCTTTTTTACTGCATGGCATTACTGGAAGCGGTAAGACCCAGGTATATATTGAAGCCGTAGCTGCAGCCCGTCAGAATAATCGTCAAGCTATCGTTCTGGTTCCTGAGATTGCCCTTACTAGCCAAATTGTCTCGCGATTTAAAGCTAGATTTGGTGATGATGTGGTTGTGATGCATAGTAAATTATCTACTGGTGAGCGTTATGATGCTTGGCAACGCCTTCGTGGGAAACAAGCTGGTATCGTAATTGGTGCACGTTCTGCTATTTTTGCCCCCTTGCTAGATATTGGCATTATTATTATGGATGAGGAACATGAATTTACATACAAACAAGAAGAAACACCTCGATATCATACAAGGCAGGTAGCCTTAACTAGAGCCAAACTGTCAGGAGCAGTAGTAGTAATGGGGAGTGCTACACCAGCAATTGAAACCTACTATCAAGCTCTACAAGGTCAACATACCATGCTTATTATGTCAAAACGTATTGCAAGTGCTTCCTTACCTGCTGTTACCATAGTTGATATGCGTGAGGAATTGCGTAAGAAAAGGCGCAGTGTCATATCGATGCCTTTGCAGGAATTGTTGCAAGAGGCGATCCTTCGCGGAGAGCAGGCTATTATTTTGCTTAACCGACGTGGCTATGCTACTTTTGTAATGTGCAGAGAATGTGGACATATTGTACGGTGTAAACATTGTGATATTTCTCTTGTATATCATTCAGTTGGTAAAAAGCTAAGATGCCATTACTGCCAATCTGTTGAAGAGGTGCCGGATATTTGTCCAGAATGTAATAGTCGCTATATTCGTTTTTTTGGTACAGGTACGCAAAAGCTGCAAGAAGAATTAATAAAGTTATTTCCTCATATCCGTGTAGTGCGAATGGATCAAGATACTACAGGTGGCAGAATGGCTTATGATCGTATTTTAGAATCATTTGCGAAAGGCGAGTATGATATTTTACTTGGTACACAAATGGTGGCTAAAGGCCATGATGTGAAAAGCGTTACAGCAGTTGGTATTATAGCTGCTGATAGCATATTAAATCTACCTGACTTTAGGGCGGCGGAGCGTGTTTATGCCTTATTAACCCAAGCAGCAGGCCGAGCAGGTCGTGGCGATAAACCAGGCAAGGTCATAGTGCAGACCTATAATCCTGAACACTATGCAGTACAGGCAGGTGCTAGGCAAGATTACCAAAGCTTTTATGAAGCAGAAATTGTTTATCGTAAAGCTCTTTGTTATCCACCCTATGGACAAATACTAAAATTAACAGTTCAGGCTAAAGAAGAAGGTAAGGCCCGTAATTTAGCTGAGCAAATTATTAAACAATTACGAGGTTTATTAGAGGAAAATAAACAAACGGAAATAATAGGGCCCTTTCCTGCACCTATTGCAAAAATGAATGATATTTTTCGTATGAATATTATCATAAAAGCAAGTAATCTGATGGATGTTAAGCCTTGTATTGCGTCTATGGGACTAACAATACACCCAGATATTATTATTGATGTTGAACCAGTTAGCATCATGTAGAATAAATTGTTTAGTATAAACGTGGCTTTTTGCATGGTTCTATGATAGAATTTTGGCATGATTTATCCAAGTAAGGAGGTTATTTTATTAGTATGGAAATTAGAAAAGCAGGTGACAGGGTATTAAAGGAAAAAGCTGAAGCTGTATCTCATGTTGATAAAAAAATAAGAAAGCTTCTTGATGATATGGCGCAGACTATGTATAAAGCTGACGGAGTAGGATTAGCAGCTCCACAAGTTGGTGTATCTCTCCGAGTGATTGTTATTGATGTGGATGATGAGCTGATTGAATTAATAAATCCAGTTATTGTGAGAAGTGAAGGCTGTGAATTAGGTAATGAAGGATGTCTGAGTATACCAGGTGTTTTTGGTGAGGTAGAGCGATTTTCGGAAGTGACTGTGACAGGATTAAATCGTTTTGGCAAAAATGTAAGTATTACAGGAACGGGATTATTATCCAGAGCCTTACAGCATGAAATTGATCATCTTGATGGCATATTATTTATTGAAAAAGCACAAACCATTCATAAGGGGTAATTGAAATGTCAAATTTGCGTGTAGTATTTATGGGGACGCCGGATTTTGCCGTCCCTTGTTTAGATACATTGGTTAGAGAAGAATATGATGTTGTTGCAGTGGTAACCCAACCTGACCGACCTAAAGGGCGGGGACAAAAATTGGCAGAGTCGCCGGTCAAGCAGGCGGCAATAGCTTATGGCTTACCTGTATTGCAGCCCAACAAAGTGAAAAATATAGAATTTCAGAATGAATTGTACTTGTTAAAGCCTGATATTATAATTGTTGTTGCCTTTGGGCAATTATTGCCGCAAAGCATATTGGATTTGCCGCCTTTGGGTTGCATTAATGTGCATGCATCCATATTACCTATGTATCGTGGGGCTGCACCTATTCATTGGTCGATTATTAAAGGTGATAAAGTTACAGGTGTTACGACGATGTATATGGATATTGGAATGGATACTGGGGATATGATATTAAAAGAAGAGGTATCCATTGCAGAAATGGATACCACAGGAGACGTTCATGATAACTTAAAGAGCATTGGGGCTAAGGTACTTAGTGAAACAATAAAATTGATTGTTAGCAAGAAAGCTCCACGCATTGCACAAGATAATGAACATGCTACCTATGCCTCTATGTTAACAAGAGAGTTAGAATGCATCCACTGGCAAGATTCAGCAGTTGCTATTCATAATTTAGTGAGAGGCCTCAATCCTTGGCCAGGTGCTTATTGCTCGTATCAAGGTAAAAATTTAAAAACTTGGCAAACCAGAGTTTATCCAATGGATAATGGTATAACTAAACCAGGTAGAATAACTAAGATTACAGCCGATGGCTTTGTAGTAGAAACAGGGCAGGGAATGCTAGAAATCATAGAAGTTCAGCCTGCTAGTAAACGACGTATGAGTGCGAATGATTTTATTTGTGGTTATGGATTAAGTATTGGCGATATCTTAGAATAGAAGGTGAGTTTTTGTGATTGAGGCGATAGCTCGTCCGAAGAAGAGATTATTTTTGGTACTAATATTGGCCAGCCTATTAGTAGCAACTCTTTCTACTTATGGATTGTGGATGGTAACCTTCCCAGGATTGGCGAATATTAGTTCTCACTTGCCAGTTGTTCTTGGTGTTTTGTTGGCGCTATTTATATTGGCTATTGGAATTGGAGTTTGTGGAATTATCTTAGCTATTTTGGGCTTTTCTACCTTATCTTTATTTCAAGGACCGGCTTGGTATGCTATTAATTTACTATTTCCCCTTGCTATACGAATTGGTAAACTTTTTGATGTAGAAAAAGAAAGAGTAGAACGATCCTTTATTGAGGTAAGTAATTATTTAATACAACAAAAAAGTATTAAAGTAGCACCTGATAAGCTTTTAATTCTTACACCACATTGTATTCAGCAAGAGTTATGCCAATATAAAGTGACTCATGATATAAACAATTGCCGTAAGTGTGGAGCTTGTCAGGTGGGAGATTTACTCACTATCTCAGAAACCTTCGGAGTACATGTAGCAATTGTTAATGGAGGGACATTGGCTCGTAAAGTAGTAAAAACCCTACGTCCCCATGCCATTCTAGCTATTGCTTGCGAACGGGATTTGACAAGTGGCATTCAAGATGTTTTTCCACTTCCAGTGATCGGAGTTTTAAATGAGCGGCCAAATGGCCCCTGTTGTAATACTCGGATTGATATTAAGCGAGTAGAACAGGCAGTACAAGAGTTTATTCTTAAAAAATAAAGGAATTAAAAAGGTGAATAAATGGATGCACGAGAAATTGCCCTTAAAGTCATTAACGATGTGACCAGTAATCATGCTTATGCAAATATAGCTTTGGTACGAGAACTAAATCGGCACAAAGTTTCTGATCAAGATCGTCGTTTTATTACAGAATTAGTATATGGTACGATTAAAGCGGGTGAAACCTTAGATTGGATTATAGGCCATTATGTAACGAGGTCATTGAATAAAGTGGCTCCAGTCATTTTAAACATTTTACGCATGGGGATGTATCAGATTTTCTTTTTGTCCAAAGTTCCCGTATCTGCAGCTTGCAATCAAGCCGTGGAGTTGACTAAAAAATATGGACATATTGGTACTGTGAAATTTGTGAATGCGGTGCTAAGAAATGCTGGTCGCGGACCTGAAAAAGTAGTTTATCCTGATCGAGAAAAAAATATTGTTAAATTTTTAGCTTTAAAATACTTCCATCCTCAATGGATGGTGGCTCGATGGGTGAAACGCCTGGGACCAGAAGCTACTGAAGAATTATGTCAGATTAATAATGTGACTCCAGCCCTTTCACTACGTACTAATACTTTAAAGATCTCTCGAGAAGAACTCTTAAACATTTTGGAACAAGAAGGTGTAAGTGCGGAGCCTTCAGAGTGGACTCCCGAAGGCATTGTATGCCATAGTTATCCAGCGCTTAGTACTTTAAAATCCTTGCGTGAAGGATTGTTTCAAATACAAGACGAAAGTTCCATGTTAGTAGCGCATGTTCTAGCTCCAAAGCCAGGTGAGTTTATTATTGATGCTTGTGGTGCGCCAGGTGGTAAAAGTACACATATAGCAACATTGATGGGAAATCAAGGTCGTGTTTTATCAACAGATATATATGAACATAAATTATTGCTTACTAAGGAGAATGCTCAGCGACTAGGTCTAACTATTATTGATACCCAAACAGTGGATGCTACTACGTTAGGCGATAAGTATGCTAGGCAAGCAGATAAAGTATTAGTAGATGCTCCTTGCTCTGGATTAGGTGTTTTACGGCGTAAAGCCGATTCACGTTGGAGAAAGAATGAAACAATGTTTCAGGAATTACCTGTATTGCAAAAGGCTATTTTAAAGAGTGCCGCTGAATGCGTAAAACTAGGTGGCATCTTAGTATATAGTACTTGTACTACTGAACCAGAAGAAAATCAAAGGGTTGTAGAAGATTTTCTGCAAGATAATCAGGATTTTGCTTTAGAACATGCGGGTGGATTCTTTCCTGTTAAAGGATATGAAGGGAATATGGTTCAATTATGGCCACATATTGATCATGTGGATGGTTTTTTCATTTCTCGTTTAGTGCGAGTGAAATAGGTGAGTAAGAATGAAAATTAATATTTTCGGAATGTTTGTAGATGAAATTTCTATAACGATTCAGCCCTATGGTTTACCTAAATACAGTGCTATACAAATTGCAAAGTGGATGTATCAGCATGGTATTTATGATTTTGATAATATGACGAATTTATCGAAGAAACATAGGACTATATTAGTGGAACATTTTGTTATTAATACAGTTGCAGCACAAGCAGTGGAGCAATCCTCTGATGGAAGAACAAGTAAATATTTATTGAAGTTCCATGATGGTATGGCAGTAGAAACGGTATTAATGCGTCAGCCTTATGGCAATAGTGTGTGTGTATCGACGCAAGTTGGATGTGCCATGGGATGCATATTCTGTGCTTCCACATTAAATGGAGTTACAAGAAATTTAACAGGTGGCGAAATTTTAGCACAAGTTTTGTATATTAATAATCAATTGCAACAAGAACAAGCCACTGTTAATACCATTGTTATTATGGGATCTGGAGAACCATTGGCCAATTATGATAATGTATTAAAATTTATTAGGTTGTGCCATGAAGAGTATAGTCTTCATCTTAGTTATCGCAGCATAACCTTATCTACATCTGGCTTAGTACCAGAAATGGACAAGTTGGCAACAGAGGGCTTGCCAATAACTCTATCTATTTCCTTACATGCATCGAATAATGAATTGCGTTCTCAGTTAATGCCAATTAATAATCGCTACTCTTTACCTGAGGTCATGGCTGCAGGTGATAATTACGCCAAGCAAACAGGCAGGCGAGTAACCTATGAGTATATATTAATTGCAGATATTAATGATAAAGTAGAGCATGCTCAACAATTGACGATGTTGATGAGAGGGAGGTTGGCTAATGTCAATCTAATTCCTGTAAATCCGGTAATTGAACGTGGGTTATTGCGTCCTGACAGTAAAAGAATTCAACTCTTTGAACAAGTTCTTCTTCAAAAAGGAATAAACGTTACAGTTCGCCGTGAAATGGGGACAGATATACGTGCTGCCTGTGGACAGCTTCGGAATAAGGTATTAAATGAAAATCCAAAAGCAAGGTAATATCACCTTGCTTTTGGATTTTCATATTATTTTTTTTAGAAAAGATAATATTACCGTATTTTGACTATGCAGATAATATAACGTATAATAAAATAGATTAAATTATTGGTGAGGTAATGGCCATGAAGTTTGTAAGAGGTTTGGAAAATATGTTTGAAAAATATATTGAAGGTTTTTTTAACAAAAAATTTTCCAGTGGCTTGCAGCCTATTGAAATTGGCAAGCAGTTAGTTAGGGAAATGGATGATGAAAAAACAGTTGGCGTTTCTAAGACCTATATTCCTAATTTGTATACGGTTTATTTAAACAGTGCGGATTATAGTCGAATTTCTTCCTATAGCCAGTCTATTTGTAATGAATTATCTCTTTACGTAATGGAGCAAGCGAAACTAAGAAAATATACTATTATTGGCATACCTATAATAGGATTTAAAGAAGACGAAAATATTACTAAAGGGAATTTTCGTGTAGTTAGTTCCTTTAGTGAACCATTACCGGAGGAAAAAAAGATAGTAAGTGAGAATATAGGAGGGCCAGTAGAATCGGATACTCGTGTATTTGATAAAATTGAATGCAATATGACGGCCAAATCCTGTTTACTTGGTGTATTGAAGGTTGTAGAGGGCCCTGACACAGGTGTGAAAGTAGATATGCAAACTAATAGGGTGAATATTGGAAGACGAGCCAGTAATGAATTACCTCTTACAGATTTAAATACATCACGGTTACAGGCTTATGTGATTTTAGAAGATGGAAATCACGTATTATATGACGCTAAAAGTCTCAATGGTACATATGTTAATGACCATCGGATTATGCGTAAAGAGTTAGAGACAGGTGATCATATAAAAATAGGCAATACTGTTATTTTATATGAGGTGAATTAAATGCCTAAGGGATTGGTTTTAAACACTATTGGCATAGTATTACAATATAGTTTGCTTGGATTAATATACTACTTTCTAAGTAAAGTCATAAAGGTTATATATACTGATTTAAATCGATTTGGAAAAAATAATTCGTCTATTAAAGATGTACTAAATAACTCAGATTTGTATAAGCGGGCTAAATTGCTAGTCGTTGATAGTGGAAATATCAAATTAGCGCAGACTAGTTTTTTTTTAGATGATACAATATATCTAGGACGAAATGTACAGAATGGAATTATAATTGATGATTCTTTTGTATCTCATGAGCATGCTAGTATTAATAAAGACCTGAATGGGTATTGGCTGACGGACTTACATAGTACTAATAAAACCTATCTGAATGGTCAACCTATAGCAGAGGCGACTTTATTGAAAAATGGCGATTTAATTAAAATTGGAGCGGTAACATTTAGTTTTAAGGGGTGAGGGGTATTGCTGGCACATGTAATTTCTGATATTGGATTGATTAGGGAAACAAATGAAGATAGTTATATCTGCGATCCACCGCATTTGTTCATTGTGGCTGATGGCATGGGGGGGCATGTTGCTGGAGAAATTGCAAGTAAACTTGCAGTAAGCACAGTTACTGGTTATATTCAAGAGCATGTGGGGAAGGATAATCTTGAAGTAGTACTTAAAGAAGCGATAACACAAGCTAACACCTCAATTTATCAAATGGCGCTGTCCAAAGAGGAATTCAGTGGTATGGGTACTACTGTAACGGCGTCCTATATTGATGGAGAAACAATATATTGGGGCCACGTTGGTGATAGTCGTATGTATCTACTACGTAATGGAAAACTCCATCAAATAACAAGTGATCATTCTCTAGTGTGGGAATTGGTACAAAGTGGTAATATAACTAAAGATGAAGCATGTGTTCACCCCAAAAGAAATATGCTGACTCGTGCAGTTGGTACTAGTTGTCTAATTACAGTTGATACGGGGTCCGTACATTGGAAACCAGGTGATGTAGTATTAATGTGTACAGACGGGTTAACAAATCTGGTTAGTGAACAAGATATTGGCACCCTAATGCAAAGCAAAGATTGTGATTTCACATCTATATTAGGTCAATTAGTCACTCAGGCTAAAGACGCTGGTGGATTTGATAATATTACTGCTATCCTATTAAAAAATGAGGATGTTTAAACATGATTAGCATACGTCAACTTGAGCGTAATTTGCTTGTAGTTGCTGGTATAGTTATGTTGAACGGAGTTTTAGCAGTTAGTCTAGCTCATGGTTTTATTGATTATCAGGCTTTAGGGGCAGTCGTTTTCATTTTTATTGGATTTATGACGGTAAATGCAGTATTATGCAAAGCTGGACATGCTGGAGATCCTTTATTTTTACCATTGGCAGCTTTACTAGTTGGACTTGGGATGATCACTATTTTAAGACTTAAACCAGAGTTGTTTATGTTACAAGTAATATGGATAGGTGTGGGTTTGGGTGCCTTTGTAGTCTCTGTATTTCTTTCTAGACGACTGGAACAGATCGCTTATTTTAAGTACATTTGTGGATTTATTGGTGTAGGTTTACTCTTATTGGCAATTGTATTTGGAGTGGATATTGGAGGGAATAAGAATTGGATCATTGTGGGTCCAGTTAGATTTCAGCCCTCTGAATTTGCAAAGATATTTATTGTATTATTTTTAGCAGCTTATTTGAGTGAAAGACGCCAATTGCTTACTCTGGCTACTAAGCATTACGGGCCTATTATATTGCCTCATCCAAGGTTTATTGCACCTCTTATTACTGTGTGGAGTATTGGAATGTTAATGTTTATTCTGCAGCGGGATATGGGAGCGGCTTTACTATATTTCAGTCTTGCAATTATCATGACATATATGGTTAGTGGGAGATTCAGTTTTGTGATAATTAGTATGAGCTTATTTTTAGTGGGCTCCATAATTTGTTATAATTTCTATTCACATATTCAAGTACGTGTTGATATTTGGCTTAATCCTTGGGCTGATCCCTCTGGTAGAGCATATCAAATTGTTCAATCTTTGTTTGCTTTGGGTTCGGGAGGAATTATGGGAAGCGGTCTTACTTATGGATTTCCCACTATGATTCCTGAGGTACATACGGACTTTATCTTCGCAGCTATTGGGGAAGAGATGGGACTTATGGGAGCAGGTGCTGTTATCATACTTTATATACTTATGATTTATCGTGCTTTTCGAACATCCTTATTGTCACCGATGCCCTTTAGTATGATGGTAGCTGCTGGATTGGCAGTTTCCATGGCATTGCAGACTTTTTTAATTATTGCTGGGGTCATTAAGTTCTTTCCGTTGACAGGAATTACTCTACCATTTATTAGTTATGGTGGTAGTTCAATTGTTTCCAACTTTATTTTACTCGGTATGTTATTTTCCATATCGGAAGTGAGAGGCTGCGATGCGAAATGACATGAATGATTTAGCCCAGAACATTCGTAAGGTTGCTTTTGGACTGCTTAGCTTATTGGTTATTTTATTTATATACTTGTCTTATATACAAGTGGTACAAAGTGAATTTTTACTGACCCATCCCTTGAATCGTCGTACTATTGAAGCTGCTCGTACTACCCAGTATGGAATGATATTAGATAAAAATGGCGAAAAGCTAGCATATAGTAAAAAAGAGGGAGATATCTTCAAACGCGAATATCCTTATGCGGCTATTGCTGCTCAGGTGGTGGGTTATGATAGTGTTAAATATGGCAGGAGTGGAATTGAAAGTACTTTCAATGGGGATCTAACAGGAAATAATGCCTCAATCGCTCATTTAGGTGCTATAAGTCATGCATTTACGAACAAGGCTGGCAATAATGTAACATTAACCTTGGATGCGAATGTACAGGAAACAGCTTATAAAGCGTTAGGTAATTATAAAGGTGCGGTTGTGGTTATGAACCCAAAAACAGGAGCAATTTTGGCTATGGTAAGCAAGCCAAGTTTTGACCCTAATGGAATTGATCAACAATGGAAAAGTATTTCGACTAATGAGGACAGCCCCTTACTAAATAGGGTAACACAGGGATTGTATCCCCCGGGATCTACGATTAAGGTTATGATTGCAGAGGCATCACTAAAAGAGAAGATAACTGACCTAAAAAGAACCATACATTGTGAAGCCTTCTTAAAAATTCCGCCAGACTATATTTTACAAGAAAGTCATTTAGAAGCTTATGGGAATATTAATTTAGAGAAAGCATTAGCGGTTTCGTCTAACGTATTTTTTGGTACCTTATCTTTAGAATTAGGGCGTAATAAAATGGCAAATACCTTTGAACGATTTGGTTTTAAGCAGCCTGTCGGTCAAGATTTGCAAGAGGTTGCATCTCGTTTGCCGGAATTTTCTTCTTTAGGAGATGGAGATTTAGCCCAAACAGGTATTGGTCAAGGAAGTCTATTAGTTACCCCTTTGAGGATGGTCATGTTAGCAAGTAGTTTTGCTAATAAAGGGAAAATTATGAAACCATATATTGTTGATAAAATAACCACTTCTGATGGAAGCCCTATGAAAACATTTACACAAGAAGAATGGCTTATACCGACTAGTCCCCAATTGGCTAATGAAATTAATAAGATGATGGTGGGAGTAGTTCACGATGGCACAGGTTCATCAGCCTCTTTGCCAGGAGTACTAGTAGCAGGTAAGACTGGTACAGCAGAAAATTCTCAGGGGGATTCTCATGCTTGGTTTATTGGTTTTGCACCAGCAGATAATCCGCAAGTTGCAATTGCGGTAATCGTTGAAAACGCTGGATTTGGAGGAAGTATTGCAGCGCCGATTGCTCGTAAGGTATTTAGAGCAGCATTACAATAAGGAGGTGATGGTTCACATGATTGGTCGAACTCTTGATAAAAGATATACTGTTTTAGAACATATTGGCGGCGGCGGTATGGCAGATGTTTATCGAGCACATGATAAACTTTTAGACCGTTCTGTAGCTGTAAAAGTGTTACGCTCACAATTTGCTAATGATGAAGAGTTTGTCACTCGTTTTAGGCGTGAAGCTCAAGCGGCAGCTAGGTTGTCTCATCATAATATTGTTAATATGTATGATGTTGGCAAAGATGAAGAAGTACATTACATTGTTATGGAATATATATCAGGTGAAACTCTTAAGGAGCGTATTTTAAGAGAACCACTGCCTATAGAAATGGCAGTGAGAATTGCAGCAGATATTGCAGAAGCGTTAGAACACGCACATCAAAATAATTTAGTGCATTGTGATATAAAGCCTCATAATATTCTTATGACTCGTGCAGGACGCATTAAAGTTACAGACTTTGGTATTGCTAGAGCCGTAAGTTCTGTAACCATGCATCATACAGCAACAATTATTGGCTCAGTACATTATTTTTCTCCAGAACAAGCTAAAGGAACTGTAGTTGGCGCAAAGTCGGATATTTATTCTTTAGGTGTGGTTCTTTATGAAATGCTGACCGGTACGGTGCCTTTTAATGGTGAAACGCCAATTAGCATTGCGTTGAAACATTTACAGGAGGAACCACAGCCTATACGAGATTTAAAGCCAGAGGTGCCGCCGTTATTAGAAGCTATAGTTCTTAAAGCTATGGCTAAAGATGTGACTAACCGCTATAATGATATTACTGAAATGATCGCAGATTTAAAGTCAGTGCAAAATTATTTTAGGGATGACCATACACGTCGCTTATCAAGAGGGGATTTTCCTACTCAGATATTGCCACGCTTGGACGAACCTATTGCTACTCAAGTAAAATCAGGAACTGTAGTAGAAACTGATAATAATCCTTTACTGAAGAAAACTAATTCCAAAAAGGTAGCATGGGGACTCGTATTACTATTGTTATTTGGCTTTATGATAGGCGCTTTCTTTGCCTTCGGTAAGTTTTGGAGCAATAACGAAGTTACTGTGCCTAATGTAGTTGGTAAGCAAGTTGAGACTGCTCGCAGTATTTTAGTGAACCAAAACTTACGAGTTAATGTATCAGAATCATTTAGTGATAAAGTACCAACTGGACATGTTATTTCTCAATCTCCAGAGGCTAATAATATTGTAAAAGAACAGCGCATGATTAATCTTGTTGTTAGCAAAGGCGGCGAGATTACTGTAGTCCCTGACCTTAGAGGATTAAATAGACGAGATGCAGAACTACAAATTAAAAATGCAGGACTTGTGTTAGGTAGAATTGATGAACAGTTCAATGCTGATTCTCCTGCTGATACGATCATTAATCAGCAGCCTCGTTCGCCTGCTCAAGTTAGTAAAAATGCATCTATTGATCTTGTTGTAAGCAAGGGATCTGGACCGCGTAAGTTTGCTTTACCGGATTTTCGTGGTACCCCACTAAATACTGTGAATACTCAAATTGAAAGTTTAAAACTAAAAGTGGGTAAAGTAGTAGAAGAAGTTAGTGATAAATATCCTGCTGGGATTATTATTGGGCAAAGTCCTAGTCCTGCTACTGAGATTGCAGAAGGCACGTCCGTAGACTTTACGGTAGCAAAAGGGAGCGCTAGTACTACGAAAAAGGCTGTTGTGCAGATAACTGTACCTGAAGGCGCTATACGGCAGGCTGTGCAAGTGGTTACAACAGATACCAATGGACGACGTGTAGTTTATGAAAATGTACACAAGCCTGGTGATAAGATTGAAAAAACAGTTGATGGGATAGGACAAGTTAGAGTCCAAGTATACATAAATGGTGTATTGTTGCAAGAGCAAACAATATAGCAGGAGGCTTAAAAAGTGCAACATGGGGTGATACTGAAAACATATAATAGCTTTTATTATGTGAAAACCAATGATAAAGTAATTATGTGTACTTTACGAGGACGTTTTAAAAAAGAGCGTTTTTCCCTTTTGGTAGGCGATGAGGTGGAGTATAATATAACAGAAAATGACAAAGGGATAATTGAAAAGATTCTGCCCCGACGAAGCATGCTACAAAGGCCAATGATCGCGAACATAGATCAAGTAATCATCACTTTTGCTGCAGTAAGTCCAGATATTAATACAGTATTAGTAGACAGATTTTTAGTGTTAGCCGAAATGTCGGATTTAGATATAATCCTCTGTATTAACAAAATTGACTTGGCAGATAATGATGAATTACAACCAATACTTGATTTATATCGCAGCATTGGTTATCCAGTGATTACTGTATCCGCCAAAATGGGCATTGGCATTCATGAATTACGAAATGTTTTATCTGGGAAGATTAGTGTATTTGCCGGCCCTTCTGGGGCTGGTAAATCAACAATATTAAATAGTATAGAAGATGGTCTAGCACTAGTGACAGGCCAAGTTAGTGAAAAAATTGGTCGTGGTAAACATACCACGCGATTTGCTGAATTATTATCACTTTCTAATGGTGGGTTTGTAGTGGATACACCGGGCTTTAGCTTTACTGAGTTTGATAATGTGAAAAAAAATGAACTCATGTATTATTTTCCTGAAATTGCAGCAGTAGTGCATAAATGTAAATTTAATACTTGCTTACATCTAAAAGAACCTCAATGCTCTGTAAAACAGGCAGTGGTAGAGGGGGGTATTCGTGAAGAACGCTATAATTCATATACTGAAATATTGGCAGAAATTCAAGATAAGAAGAAAGGATTTTAAATATCATGATTAAGATCTCACCATCAATTCTTTCCGCGGACTTTTCAAAATTAGCTGAGGACATAAAAAGGGTAGAGATAGCAGGCGCTGATATGCTTCATATTGATATAATGGATGGACATTTTGTACCAAATCTTACATTTGGGCCCCCTGTTGTAGCAGCGATTCGTAAAGTTACTGACTTACTTTTTGATGTACATCTTATGGTCAATAATCCCCAAGACCTTGTTGAAGCCTTTGCTAAAGCAGGAGCTGATCTTTTAACAATCCACGTTGAAACTGCCCCGCATTTACATAGAGTATTACAAAGGAACAGGGAGTTGGGCTTAAAAACAGGGATATCTCTTAATCCAGCAACACCACTATCAACAATCGAAGAAGTGCTTGATGAGGTTGATATGGTATTATTAATGACTGTAAATCCAGGATTTGGTGGGCAAAAATTTATTCCTAGTATGATTGATAAAATTACTAGATTAAAAAAAATGATTGATGAGCGTAATTTACAGGTAGATATTCAGGTTGACGGGGGCATAAATCCAGTAACTGCTAGGCAGGTGGTAGCCGCTGGTGCCAATATTTTAGTAGCGGGTTCTGCTATCTATCAGGCAGATGACATAAAAAAAGCTATTTGTGAAATTAGAGGGGCTTGATTATTTTCCTCAATGCTGGTAACATATACATAATTGAATAAGTGAGCCTTTGGGGCAAGGTGAAAAAGAGTAATCTTTTAACTCCTTACCGGCGGTGATTAGCCCGCGAGCCGTATGGCTGATCCGGTGGAATTCCGGAGCCGACAGTATAGTCTGGATGGAAAAAGGTGATAATTAAGTCTTTTATAAGGCTTAATAAATGTTGCATTCTTCTAATGTTCTATGAGGCTGTTAAAAAGTTTTAAACTTTTTTAACAGCTTAATTTTTTTGGAGGGGTCAATTGTGGATGAAAAGTATATGAAGCAGGCATTAGCTTTAGCCCAGTATGCTCTAGGTCGTACAAGTCCGAATCCTATGGTTGGTGCTGTGATTGTTCGTGATGGACGAGTGGTCGGAGAAGGATGGCATAGACAAGCTGGTACACCACATGCTGAAATTAATGCACTACAACAAGCTGGAGATCTGGCAAATAATGCCACTATTTATGTTACATTGGAGCCTTGTTCTCACCATGGCAGGACAGGACCATGCGTAGAAGCTTTAATTGCAGCTGGTATTAAAAAGGTAATCATTGCAATGACAGATCCCAACCCTCTAGTAGCTGGTCAAGGTATTTATAAGTTACGTGAAGCAGGAATCGAAGTAATAGAAGGTGTCTTGGCTAGTGAAGCAGCAAAACTAAATGAAGTTTTTATTAAGTGGATTTCTACGAAAAAGCCTTTTGTCCTTTTAAAAAGTGCTATGTCTCTAGATGGGAAAATTGCTTCCTATACAGGACACTCTAAGTGGATTACAGGATCACAATCACGAAATTATGTTCATCAATTACGAGATACTTATGATGCTATTTTAGTCGGGATTGGTACCGTGATAGCTGATAATCCTAGTTTAACCACTCGGCTAGCGTATCAGGGGAAAAACCCTATCCGTGTGGTCGTTGATAGTACTGCGCAAATACCGATTAATTCTAATGTTGTTACAGATGGATTAGCACGAACTATTATTGCCGTTACAGATAAAGCGCCTCAGGAAAAGATTGATGCTCTCAGAACTTGTGGTGTGGAAGTAATAGAATGTAAAAAAAAATCGGCTGGTGTAAGTTTAACTCATCTATTTAAAATACTGGGTGAACAACAAATTACTAGTATTTTAATTGAAGGTGGTGCTAGCATCAATGCTTCAGTTCTAGAAGATAATTTAGTTGATAAGATTAACTGGCTTATTGCTCCTAAAATTATTGGTGGCACTAATGCCCCAAGTCCAATTGGTGGAAAGGGAATAGCCGATGTAAATGACGCCAAGTTACTTGAGGATATACATATGGAATCAATAGGGGAAGATATATTAATTAGCGCATATGTGCGCAGCCGGGAGGGGCGAGATGTTTACCGGACTTGTGGAAGAATTAGGTAAAGTAAAAGCCATTGCCCGCGGTGTTAAATCTGTGCGTTTAACGGTAGCGGCAAGCAAGGTCTTACATGATGTTAAATTAGGCGATAGTATTGCTGTTAATGGAACATGTCTTACAGTAGTGGAATATGATGAAAACTGCTTTACTGCTGATGTTATGCCAGAAACAGTTGATAGTACGGCCTTAACTAGTCTAAAAATTGGTGCTAGGGTTAACCTTGAGAGAACTCTTAGTATTGGTGACCGTTTTGGTGGTCACATCGTAAGTGGGCATATTGATGGTATTGGAATCATTCGTGCTAAGGATAATAATGATAATGCCATAATTGTAAGAATTGAGGCTGGTCCCGAGGTTATGCGTTATATTGTAAAAAAAGGCTCTATTGCAATTGACGGAATAAGTCTCACCATAGTCGATTTTGCTGAAGATTGGTTTACTGTATCTTTAATACCTCATAGCGCTTCTGTAACTACCTTAGGATTTAAGAAGACTGGTGATATTGTAAATTTAGAAGCGGATGTTATTGGGAAATATGTAGAAAAGTTGTTAAATTCAAATCATCAACAGTCTAAAACTACAACTATTAATATGAATTTTTTACAGAAAAATGGATTTTAGTTATAATTGGAGGTAATGAATATGAAATTTAATACGATTGAAGAAGCGATTGAAGATATTAAAAGTGGTAAGATCATCGTGGTCGTTGATGATGAAGATAGAGAGAATGAAGGCGATTTATTAATGGCTGCTGATAAAGTGACTCCTGAAGCCATTAATTTCATGGCGACTTATGGACGTGGGCTGATTTGCATGCCGGTGATTGGTTCCAGATTGGACGAGCTAGGTATTGGTGCGATGGTATGTGATAATACAGATAACCATTGTACCGCTTTTACAGTATCTGTTGATGCGCATACTGTGACAACGGGGATATCAGCCCATGAAAGATCAGAAACAATTAGTGCTATGCTAGATTCTAATGCACTTCCTGAACATTTTAGAAGACCAGGTCATATTTTTCCCCTACGTTATGTAGAAGGAGGAGTCTTAAGACGTGCGGGACATACGGAAGCTGCAGTTGACTTACCCAAAATGGCAGGATGCTATCCAGCTGGTGTAATTTGCGAAATTATGAATGAAGATGGTACAATGGCTAGGGTGCCAGATCTAATGGAGTTTGTTGCAAAACACAATTTGAAAATTATTACCATTGCCGAGTTAATTAAATATCGTAAGGCAAATGAATCATTTGTAATACGTGGTGCAGAAACTAAAATGCCGACTAAATATGGTAATTTTCGATTAATTGCTTATGAAAGCAAATTAGATAATCAATGCCATGTTGCTTTGATAAAAGGTGAGGTAGCTGGCAAAGAAAATGTATTGGTGCGCATACATTCCGAATGTTTAACAGGTGATGCCTTAGGATCATTACGTTGTGATTGTGGTGAACAATTGGATAGCGCTCTAAAACGTATCAATCAGGAAGAAGCAGGCGTTTTAGTGTATATGCGACAAGAAGGTCGTGGAATTGGCCTTGCCAATAAAATTCGTGCTTATGCATTGCAGGATCAAGGCAAAGATACAGTAGAGGCGAATGAAATATTAGGCTTTGCGCCAGATTTAAGAGATTATGGTATTGGTGCCCAAATATTAGTTGATTTAGGATTAACAAGTATTAAATTACTGACGAATAATCCTAAAAAAAGAGCTGGTTTAGAAGGTTATGGATTAACGATCACGGAGAGAGTGCCAGTAGAAATCAAAGCGAATAAATTTAATCAACGTTACTTATCTGTTAAAAAAGTGAAATTAGGACATATGCTTAAACAATATGGGGAGGAATAGAAAATGATAAATTTTATTGAAGGACAATTAGTAGCTGAAGGACTAAAAGTTGGTGTTGTGGTGGCGAGATTCAATGAATTTATAAATAGCAAACTGCTAGATGGAGCACTGGATGGTCTTAAAAGGCATGGCGTCAAAGAAGAAGATATTGAAGTTGCTTGGGTCCCTGGTGCATTTGAGATACCTTTAGTGGCACAGAAAATGGCTACTAGCAATAAATATCAGGCTGTAATATGTTTAGGTACTGTGATAAGAGGTAGCACTACCCATTATGATTATGTATGTGCAGAAGTATCTAAAGGGGTGGCTCATGTAGGTATGGCTACAGGTATTCCTACCATTTTTGGTGTCCTCACTACTGAGAGCATTGAACAAGCAATTGAAAGAGCTGGTACTAAAGCAGGAAATAAAGGGTTTGAGTCTGCAGTAACCGCGATTGAAATGGCTAATTTATTAAAACAAATATAAGAAAGATTAAGGATTGAGGTGGAGTTTAACTCCATCTCAATCTTAAGTGCACTTATCCTTAGGACTTAATTGTTCTTAATTCCTATTTATACAAGATGGGGGTATTAGAGTGACGTGTTTATTGGATAAAAGTAAAATATTTCCAAGGAAATGATGGGTGATTACGTGAATATTGGTATAATTAGCGATACTCATGGTTGTATAAATACATGGGAAAAAATTTATAATAACTATTTTGTTCAGTGTGATTTTATTATTCATGCTGGAGATATACTATATCATGGTCCTCGTAATGAGATTCCAAAAGAATATAATCCTAAACAGTTAGCCAATGTATTAAATGCTTGTCCAATTCCAATTATAGCGGCATGTGGTAATTGTGATGCTGAAGTGGATAGCATGGTGTTAAATATGCCCATTCAGTCGCCATATGCTTATATGATGGTTGATGGTTTACGCATTATTGTCAACCATGGACACACCCTTACGGATGATGTTAAGAGAGAGATGGCAGTCAAATTTAAAGCTGATCTATTTATTACAGGTCATACTCATGTGGCATTATTGGAAAAACATAATGGTATTGTTTATTTAAACCCAGGGTCACCAGCCATGTCCAAGAGAGGCGATGGGCTTGGTACATTTGCTAGGCTAACAGAACATGCTATTGAAGTTTTAGATGTTGCAACAGGAAAAGTTGTAATGTCAGAAAAGTTATAGAGGGAGGTAGTCATGGACGATCATATTACAAGAGCAACTATAGTGGGCGGAGTACGTGCTTTTGCCGCAGTAACTACAACATTAGTGGAAGAAGCTAGAAAGCGCCATGATTGTTATCCAGTAGCAGCTGCAGCACTAGGGCGAACTATGACAGGAGCTTTATTGTTAGCTGCTAATCTTAAAACAGATGAGAGCATAATGATACGAATTTCTGGTGATGGCCCTCTTGGTGAAGTTATTACAGATGCCCACGCTAGCGGAAGGGTTCGTGGCTATGTAAAAAATCCACACATCCACTTGCCTTTACCAGATGGAAAATTGGATGTTGGTAATGCCGTTGGTAGCGGACAGATATCTGTTACTCGATTTACAGGTTTAAAACAACCCTTTACAGGTAGTGCTGAATTAGTTAGTGGTGAAATAGCCGAAGATATCACCAATTATTTATATGTATCAGAACAAACACCGTCAACAGTAGCCTTGGGTGTCTTAGTGCAACCGGATATGACTGTTACTGCGGCTGGAGGGTTTATGGTACAAGCTTTACCAGATGCTGAAGATGAGGTTTTAAGTAAAATCGAAAAAAATATAGCTTTATTACCACCTGTTTCTCAATTGATAAGTGAGGGCCTAGATGCAGCTGGCATTATTAATCGAATTTTTGCTGGTTTATCAGTTACTATCTATGAAGAAGCTCCTTTGGAATTTAAATGTACTTGCTCCTATCAAAAAGTGCAGAAGGTGCTGGTTAGTCTTGGTGTGGAAGAGATTAACGATATTTTAGTTGAAGATGGACAAGCTGAAGTTTGTTGTCCTTTCTGTAGTGCAAAATATCAATTTAATATGAGTAATCTAGAAGAGATAATCGACATTATTAAGAAACAATAGAAAATAGAAAAGACTGGGAATTTTCCCAGTCTTTTTGTTGTGCCTCATTTATAATCTATAATGATTTTTACATTTAAATTAGATAGCACGTTGAACTTTTCCAGAACGTAAGCAACGAGTGCAAGTATTAACTCTTTTAGTTTCACCATTCACAACCGCTTTAACCCGTTGAATGTTAGGTTTCCAAGTGCGTTTCGTTTTTAAATGAGAGTGGCTGACATTAGAGCCAGTAGTTTGACCTTTACTGCAGATTTCACAAAGATTTGCCATGTATTCCACCTCCTTTGATGAAGGACAAGATATCCTCATTACCATAACATTAGTATTTTATCATAACATACTCATTGAATGCAAGGCATATGTATAATTCTTTATCTTTAAGTACTATTGCAGGACTTTTAATTATAAATATTGAAGTAAAAACAGATAATAGAAATGGTAGTGATAGGAGGCGTACATAATGATTACCAGAGAAACATCAATCAATGAACTGCTCCGCTCTCATCCCTTGGTACGTGAGGTTTTTGCCAAGCATGGTATGGGATGTATCGGATGTATGGGAGCGGCCACGGAGACAATCGAGAATGGTGCAAAAATGCATGACATTGATGTTGAGGCTCTTTTAAAAGAATTAAATGAATTATGCATGAAAAAATAGGCAAAGTAACTTTGCCTATTTTCTATTACTTGGAAGGTGATTATTTTGGAGAAGTGCAAGAAAGATAGTATACAATATATTAAAGGAGTAGGACCCAAAAAAGCAAGTTTATTGGCAAGGTTGGGAATATTTACGATTGGAGATTTACTGGAATATTATCCTAGAAGGCATGAAGATCGTAGTCAGCTTAAAACGATAAATAATTTAATAGATGGACAAGTAGAGACTTTTAAGGGGAAAATAATGAACTGCGTGGAGAGTAAACCTCGCCGCGGTCTACATATTACAAAAATTACAGTAAGTGATTTTACAGGAACGGTTCAGTTAGTATGGTTTAATCAACCTCATATAAAAAAAACGTATAGACCAGGAACAGATCTTCTTATTACAGGTAAAACAAAAAAAGTGTATCAAGTAGAAGTGCAAAATCCAGAGATTGAGATAATAACAGATGTAGATAAGCTTGAAACCGGATCGATTATACCTGTATATGCAACTAATGAAAGTATTAGTCAGCGGTTTTTGCGAAATATAATACGCCAGTTGGTGAATGATTGCGATACTATTTCTGAGGTACTACCATCTACAATAATGGATCACTTTTCCTTATTAGATCGTAAGCTAGCCTTTGAAAATATTCATTTTCCTCAAAGTATGATTTTGCTTAGGCAAGCAAGAAGAAGACTAGTCTTCGAAGAATTATATTTATTGCAATGTGCTTTGCTATATATAAAGAAACAAAATAGAAGTAATAGCATTGGATTAAAGCATGGACCTGATGGGCAACTTGTTAAGCAAGTAAAAGAACAACTACCATTTACTCTCACGGAAGACCAGCAAAAAGTATTGTTAGAGGTTACGCTCGATATGGAAGATGTGAAGCCTATGCAACGGTTGCTTCAAGGAGATGTGGGTTCAGGCAAGACTGTAATTTCAGCATTAGCTTTAGCGAAAACAGTAGAAAATGGGTATCAAGGAGCAATGATGGTTCCTACAGAAATATTGGCAGAGCAACATTATAGTACTTTATCGAATATGTTCTTTCCATTAGGTATTAGAGTAAGAATACTTACAGGAAAGCTGCCAAAACGTGTTCGCGAACAGGTTTTAGAAGAGATTAAGTGTGGTTTGGTGGATGTGGTAATAGGTACTCATGCTTTGATTCAAGAATCTGTTGAATTTCAAAGTTTAGGATTAGTAGTTACGGATGAACAACATCGCTTTGGTGTGCGTCAGAGGGCCAAATTACAGAAAAAAGGCAATATGCCTGATGTCTTGGTTATGACAGCAACACCCATACCACGGACTATGGCTTTAACTGTATATGGTGATCTTGATGTTTCGACCATAAGACAATTGCCTCCTGGGCGTAAAACAATAAAGACCTATGTTAGGGGCTCGGATAGACGGCAATTAGTTTATGAGTTTATTGTGAAGGAGGTCAAAGATGGAAGACAAGCCTATGTGGTCTGTCCTTTAGTAGAGGAATCAGAGAAGGTAAATGCTCAATCTGCTGTAGAGTTGTATGATGAATTGCTGCAAACAGAATTAGAGAATATTACTTGTGGTTTAGTGCATGGTAAAATGAAGTCTGCGGATAAGGAACAGGTGATGGATGGCTTTTATCGCGGAGAAATAAAAGTTTTAGTTGCTACAACTGTGATTGAAGTTGGTGTAAACGTACCAAATGCAACAGTTATGATTATTGAGAATTCTGAGCGTTTTGGTTTGGCTCAGTTACATCAGCTACGAGGGCGAATTGGCAGAGGAGGCCACCAGTCTTACTGTATTTTACTTTCTGATAATAAGAATCCAGAAACACAGGAACGGCTTACTATTATGACGAAAACGAATGATGGCTTTGCTTTAGCAGAAGAAGATTTGAAAATTCGTGGTCCAGGGCAGTTTTTTGGCACTAGACAACATGGTTTGCCTGATTTAAAAATTGCAGATATTATAAATGATATGGATGTCTTTTTTGAAGCTCGGCAGGCTGCAGAAAAAACATTGGCCACACCTGAATATTTTGATAATGTTCGCCCTGCTTTGAGAGCACGGTTTGGCCAAGAATTTGGTATGATTTTCTTTAATTAATTGTAAATTGAATAAAAAAAGGACGGCCGTATGGCCGCCAATTATGGGAGAGGAGAAAATTTACATTATCATTGTGCCACTTATGTACTAGCTTTATGCATGGCATTTAAAAAATTATAAAGTATTTTCTTAAAGTTTGAGTACACACTATTATTAAAGATTAATAATAGAGGTGATGGTAATATGAAAACTATCTGTAATGAAGTACAATTGCGAAATATTGCCAGTGAATGCCAAGAATTTGAACATATTATTAACGCAATGGGATATGGATATTCACTACTAAATGTATCACCAGAGGCATTTGTTAGACGTTGTAATGATTGTGTGAATTGGTTTAGTGGTGAGTGTATCATCTATCAGCATGAAATACAGAAATATGTAATACAATGATAAACAATTAAATATCTTTCTGGTTGCCTTTTCTTAAGAACTTTAGTATAGTACAGTATTGGAGAGAGTTATTGTTCTGTAGCATGGAGGGGTATCATGATCGGGTTTTTTGGATGGTTATTTATTATCGTCTTATTTGGAGCGATGTATCTATGGCAGCCAGATTTTTTCCACCATTCGTACAGTATACTGAGGCATGGGGATATCGTTGCCTTGGCAGAATACTTACGAAGTTTTGGCCCATGGTCAGTCATAATAACCATGTGGTTATTTATTATTATGACATTTACTATTGTATTTCCTTTTATGATTTTGTCAGGAGCATCTGGTATTATTTATGGTTTATTTTGGGGAACTATTATTTCATGGGCAGGCGAAGTCATTGGTGCCGTATTTATGTTTATTTTTGTCCGCTATTTTTTTCGTCAATTGGTAGCAAGATGGATAGCCAATAGTAGATATTTAAAACAAGTGGATGATTATAGTGCTGCAAATGGCTTTAAAGCCTTGCTAGTTGCTCGGTTATTGCCTTTGGCACCTTCAGGAATTATTACTGCTGTAGCCGCTATAAGTAGAATTAGTTTTAAAGATTTCATTTTAGCAACAGTTATTGGTAAGCTACCACCAGTTATTATTAAAGTTCTTATTGGCCATGATATAGTTTTTGCAGGAGATAACTTGATACGTTTACTAGTTGTAATCTTGCTAGTACTTGCTGTGTATGTAGGGTTATGGTGGTATAAACGAAATAAAAGACAAGATAAAATTAAACATTAATTTTTAATAAAATGAATAGCAGGGATATTGTTACATATATCGAATTAAGCATAAATAATGATTAGGGAGGATGATTATTCTATGCCAATTGTACAGATTGATATGGTTGAAGGACGCACTACGGAACAAAAACGAGAAATGGCAAAAAAGGTTACGGAAGCAATAATGCAAACTGCTAATTGCCCTGCTGATGCAATAACAATTGTTATTAGAGATGCTGCTAAACAGAATATAGCTAAAGCTGGTATATTAATGTCAGATAAATAAAATGTGATGTTACATTCTACTCTAAAGATCTTCATTAGCTATTAATGAAGATCTTTTTATATAGTTTTTATATGATCGTTGTTTCTAGGAGTAATAGCTATATATATTAAATAAATATATATTTTAGCAAGAATTACATAAAAAAGAGTGGATTAGGTAACTTTAAGTATGTTATTATAGTTGAAATAACTTGTTCTATTGATATGAAAGGAGTAAATTATGTTTGAAAATAAGTTTATGCAAGAAGGTTTAACCTTTGATGATGTTTTGTTGGTACCTGCCAAATCAGATGTTTTACCAAAAGATGTTGAGGTTAGTACAAATCTAACTAAGAATATTAAGCTGAATCTCCCTATTATTAGTGCTGGAATGGACACTGTAACAGAAGCGCGGATGGCGATTGCTATTGCCCGAGAAGGTGGTATTGGTGTCATTCATAAGAATATGCCTATTGAACGTCAAGCAAGTGAAATTGATAAGGTCAAGCGCTCTGAGCATGGGATAATTGTTGACCCTATTTTCTTATCACCTGAGAATACATTGCAAGATGCACAAAATTTGATGGAAAAATATCATATATCAGGTGTTCCTGTTACTGAAAATAATAAACTAGTTGGTATTTTAACTAACCGAGATTTACGTTTTGAAACGGATCTTACTAGAAAATTACATGACTGTATGACCACAGAACATCTTATAACAGCTTCAGTGGGAACATCTTTGGAAGATGCTAAAGCACTATTACATAAACATAGAATTGAAAAATTACCATTGGTAGATGGAGAAGGCAATTTAAAAGGTTTAATTACGATTAAAGACATTGAAAAGGCCCAAAAATATCCTAATTCTGCAAAAGATAAAAGAGGTAGGTTATTGGTAGGGGCCGCCATTGGTGTAGGGTCAGATATGTTGCAACGAGTTGAAGCGATTGTGGCGGCAAAAGTAGATGTGATCGTAGTAGATACAGCCCATGGGCATTCTCAAGGTGTAATTGAAGCTGTTAGAACGATTAAGCAGATGTATCCAGAAGTAGATTTGATTGCAGGTAATGTAGCCACAGCAGAAGCCACACGGGATTTAATTGAGGCTGGTGTAGATGCTGTCAAAGTGGGCATTGGTCCTGGATCGATTTGTACTACTCGCGTTGTTGCCGGTATTGGTGTACCGCAAATTACGGCTGTATATAATTGTGCAAAGGTAGCTCGGGAACATAACATTCCTATTATAGCAGATGGTGGTATTAAATATTCTGGAGATGTTGTAAAAGCGATTGCTGCTGGTGCTAGTGTCGTTATGCTGGGGAACTTGTTTGCAGGTACAGAAGAAAGCCCTGGTGAGACAGTTATTTATCAAGGGCGTAGCTATAAAGTATATCGTGGCATGGGATCGTTAGGCGCTATGGCCCAAGGCAGTAAAGATCGTTATTTTCAAGAAAATATGGACAAGCTAGTGCCTGAAGGTATTGAAGGACGTGTACCCTATAAAGGTACGCTGGCTGATACTGCATTCCAATTATTGGGTGGGCTAAGAGCTGGTATGGGATATTGTGGAGTACGTAACATTGAGGAACTAATTAATAATACTCGCTTTATTCGTATTACTGGAGCTGGCTTAAAGGAAAGCCATCCTCATGATATTAGTATTACAAAAGAATCACCTAACTATAGCTTATAATACTAAAAAATAACAACACCGCTGTGCTTCTTTACCAAGCAGGCGGTGTTGTTGCATTTATAACTCGAAACTCAAAACCTTGTTCCTTATAAAATTTAATAATAGCAGGTAACGCTTTTACTGTTTCGCTATGTCCTTTGCCATCATGCATTAAGAGGATAGCATGACTCCATAAATAGGTGTTTTTATTTGTTTGGTTCATTATGTTTTGGAGAATTGTATCTGCTTTAGCGCTAGAAGCATCGCCAGAGCTAATATTCCATCCCACTTCAATATACCCTTGAACTTTCAAAGCCTTCCAGTACTCGGAAGTAAAATGGCCCGTTGTTCCACCGGGAGCACGAGAGATACGAGGACGTACATTGATTATATTTTTAATGATTTCATCATTATGTTGTAATTGTTCTATATAATTCGTAGTTGATTGATATAGCTCACGGTAAACATGATTATAAGTATGATTACCGATAGCATGTCCTGCTGTAAATATTTGTTTTACAATTTCAGGGTGCTTGCTTACTTCGGTTCCCACTACAAAAAAAGTAGCCTTAACATCATTTTCTTTAAGAATAGATAAAACCAAGGGAGTATTTTCCGGGTCAGGTCCATCATCAAAAGTTAAATATATGATCTTCTTTCCGACATGAGGTTCAATAATCGTTAAAGCAGTCGGGAGATTACGTTCTTTTCGCTCCTGATTTGTAAATATATCATATTCCGGTTTGTCATTTGTTTGCACTACATTAGTAGATTCAGTAAGATAGTATACATCAGGCTGAGTTTCCGTTTTTAAGGGCTGAGATACTGGTGGTGATGAGGGTTCTTGCATATTTGGTATTGCAAGGGAATGAGGAGAGGATGTAAGAAAGATAAAAGAAATAACAAAAATGATGCCAATAATGCTTAATAAACTATACTTTTTTACCATAATTTTCTCCCAAATTATTTTTTATGCGAAATATTTTATTATTTTTACTATATTAATTGCATATTCGACATCTAAGTAGGTATTCCTGCGCGTAAAGTTTGTTATGCTTTGGAATACTAAAGTTAATAAGGAGAGTGGTGAAATGCGGCAATTATGTATTATTAGTATAATCGTTATAATCATTGTGAGCTTGTTTGTTAATAGTAGCTATGCTTTTTTCATGCCGCAAGTTGATAACTTGGATAGTTTGCAATTAGTTGCAGCAACACAGGTATTTGATGCTAATGGACAACTTATTTCTAAATTATTCGAAGAAAATCGGATTGTGGTGTCTATTAATAATATGTCACCCTATATACAACAAGCTATAATCGCAAATGAAGATAGCCGATTTTACAATCATTTTGGCATAGACCCCATCGGTATAATTCGTGCGATGTGGGTAAATCTGCGTTCAGGTAGTTTATTGGAGGGAGGCAGCACATTAACCCAGCAGTTAGCTAAAAACATGTTTTTAACGCAAGAACGTACTTTTACGCGGAAAGTAAAAGAATTTTTTTGGGCGATTATTATTGAACGTAAGTTCTCGAAACAAGAAATTTTACAAGCCTATTTAAATCAGGTATACTTTGGTGAAGGTGCTTATGGAGTAGAGGCATCCTCACAAGTCTATTTTGGCAAACATGCAAATGAGCTTACACTAGCAGAAAGTGCATTGTTAGCAGGGTTGCCCCGCGGTCCTAATATTTATTCCCCATATGTTGATACTAAGGCCGCTATGGATCGTAGAGATACAGTATTGGCAGGCATGATGAAAGAAGGCTATATTACACAAAAGCAACTTGAAATGGCACAAAAAGAGCCTATTGTACTAGTTGGTAAAAAGAAACGAATAATACAGGCATCTTATTTCATTGATTATGTAGCAAATGAGTTAGTAGGACGTTATGGTGCCAATCGCGTATATAAAGGCGGTCTTAAAGTATATACAACTATGGATAGTAAGGTCCAACAAGGGGCTGAAGCAGTGTTAGGAGAGTATCAGGGGGCTGTACTAGCGCTTGATCCACGTACAGGATATATTAAGGGCATGGTGGGTGGACGTAATTATGAAGAAAGTCAACTGAACAGAACTATGGTAGAAGTGCGTCAGCCAGGTTCGGCTTTTAAACCTTTTGTGTATGCTGCTGCCATTAATCAGGGATTAACTGCTAATGCTATTATTATTGATCAGCCAATTAATATTGCTGGATATGCTCCCCAAAATTATGATAAAAAATTTCGTGGTCCAATTACCTTAAAAAAAGCCCTTCGGTTGTCGGTCAATGTGGCAGCCGTAAAACTTGGCCAGCAAGTTGGTATCGATAAAGTAATTGATTTGGCTAAGAACATGGGCATTACTACCCTGGTTCCACAAGATGACAATTTAGCTACTGCTTTAGGTGGATTAACGCAAGGAGTAAATTTATTTGAAATGGCTACTGCTTATACTGCTTTTGCAAATGGAGGGGTAGTATCTCAGCCTATAGCTATTTTAAAAGTGCTGGATGAAAAAAATCAAATACTGGAAGAAGCACATTTAAGACAGCAAACTGCTCTAAGTAGCGAAGTTGCGTATATTGTAACCAATATGATGCAAGGAGTAATTGAAAGTGGTACAGGTACACCCGCCAATATTGGACGTATGGCAGCAGGGAAAACAGGTACAACAGATGGCTATGAAACAGCTTGGTTTATGGGTTATACACCTGAGTTATTAGTAGGTATTTATGTAGGGAATGATAACCGAACACCAGTAGAAATTTCAGGTACTCAAGTTGCAGGTTTTTGGGGAAAAATGATGTCACAAGTATTAAATGACACTAATCCTACTGATTTTACGGTTCCTCCTAATATAGTCATCAATGTACCTATCTGTGCAGATTCAGGAAAATTAGCCACCCCTGCATGTTTAGAAATAGAGTATAGTGCCTTTATTAAAGGAACGGAGCCGACTGTTGTTGATAATCGGGCACGCTCTAAAAATCAGCCAAATAAGAAAACAGAAAAATCGCCATGGTGGAAACTTCCATTACCACGATTGCCCAGCTTCTAATAGTGTGATACAATATATTAGATAATTTAAAAGGATTGATTTTTTATTAGTAAGGAGACTCTATGTATAGTGCGCAATAGAATAGCTATTTTGAATGTAATGATTGATGTTGTAACGATGAAAGAAGCGGTTACTGTTGTAAAACAATTTATAATGCAGAAAAAACCTCATTTAGTAGTTACTCCTAATGCAGAAATAGTAATGATGGCTAATAAAGATAAACAATTAGCACATATTATTAATCATGCGGACTTAGTTGTACCCGATGGAGCAGGGGTTGTATGGGCAGCGCGTTATCAGGGTGACTACATGCCTGAACGTGTGGCTGGATATGATTTAGTACAAAATCTACTAATAGAAGCTGCTAGCGAAAAATACCGAATTTACATGCTTGGGGGAGCACCGGGGATTGCTGAAAAAGCTAAAAAAATAGCAGAAGAGCGTTATCCGGGTGTGCAAATTATAGGTACACGGAATGGTTTTTTTACAAAACAAGACGAACCTGAAATTGTAAATGCGATAAAAGGTTGCAAGCCAGATATTTTATTAGTGGCTTTAGGTGTACCAAGGCAAGAAAAATGGCTGTATGAATATAAAGAAGAACTAAAAGTTCCCGTAGCCATTGGCGTAGGTGGAACTTTTGATGTAATGGCTGGAGTTGCGCAAAGGGCACCATTATGGATGCAACGTGCTAATCTAGAATGGTTATTTCGCTTGTTGTCAGAACCTAAACGTGCCATTCGAATGTTAGCTTTGCCACGTTTTGTGATAAAAGTAATGACAACAAAAAAGTAGAAGAGATAAAGATGTTGTATATGTTGAAAAAAATGTTTGTAAAATGAGGTGGATAGATGGTTAAAGCGCCTATAGTAAAAGAAGGTTACATATATATAGTTATTCTAGCTATTATTACAGTTATAATTTATGTGACTATTGATCCATATTGGAGTATTATTCCAGCTGTTTTAATGGGATTTATTACGTTCTTTTTTCGTAATCCGAAGAGAAGTATACCTAGTGATAATGACTTAGTTCTATCACCAGCTGATGGTAAGGTAATGAGTGTCTGTGAAGTTTATGATGATCAATTTTTAAATCAAGTTGGTCTTAAGGTGACCATATTTTTATCAGTTTTTGATGTACATGTTAATCGTAGTCCTATCGCTGGTGAAATTAAATTTCAACAATATACTTGTGGACGTTTCCGTCCTGCATATAAAGAGACTGTAGGCTGTGAGAATGAACGACACTCTATAGGCCTAGAAAATGACAATATGCGTGTACTGGTAACACAAATAGCTGGCATTTTAGCTCGGCGTATTGTCTCTTGGGTAACCCTTGGAAGTATATTGCAAAAAGGCGAAAGATATGGTTTGATAAAATTTGCGTCCTGTACAGAAGTCATTGTTCCTAAAACAGTAGAGATATTGGTCAAGAAAGGTGATAGAGTTAAGGGCGGCGAGACGGTTATAGGGAGGTTGTTACGATGAAAAGCATAATTCCTAATGCTTTAACAGCATTAAATTTGGTATTAGGCATGTGCGCAATTATTTCTACCTTCCATGGTGAATTCTATCAAGCAGCATTATATGTAGTTGCAGCGATGATTAGCGATGGATTAGATGGTAGAGTTGCTAGATACTTGAATGTAAGTAGTGAGTTTGGTAAGGAATTAGATTCCCTGTGTGATTTAGTATCTTTTGGTGTAGCGCCTGCCATTTTGTCCTATGCCTTTTTATTAAAAGATTTTGGTATTGTTGGATATCTTGTAGCTGCATGTTTTGCAACCTGTGGTGCGTTGCGATTAGCTCGTTTTAATGTCAATACAGGTACAGTCAAAGGGTATTTTATGGGATTGCCCATCCCTGCTGCAGGATGTGTTGTTGCCACTTTCGTTATGCTTGGAATTAAACCAGCCGGTTGGATATTTCCAATGCTAGTGACTATCTTTGCTTATTTGATGGTTAGTACTATAAAATATCCTGATTTTAAAGGAAAAGGGGAAAAAATTAGGATTATTCCAGTAATAATAACGATATTGGTTGCTGGTTACATACTAATTGTTACAAAAGATGCTATCCTATTTACGCCATTTTTTGCATATGCATTATTTGGTATATTGAATACCATTTTTGGATTATTTGACTATAAATCTGTTACTTAGTGCGTATTTTTATGAAAAAATAATTGTATCCGGATTATTGGATGCTTATTTTTTTGTGATTTTAAGAGTTCTAAGAAAAATCTCACCTTGACAATCTATCGAAGTTAGAATTAAAATGTTATTTGTGTTTTAAGTTGAAGTATATTGTATATACTTTGAAAAACGGGCTTTTAAAGGAGAAAAATCCATGAATTATATCTCTGACTATATCATGATTCCATTACAACTAATTATTGTATTTTTTACTTTATATTATTTTATTATTGCTTTTTTTGGCATTTGGCGCAGAAAAGAAAATAAAATTATGACACCTAAAAATAGCTTTGCTATTATTGTAGCTGCACATAATGAAGAACAAGTAATAGGTCAATTAGTGGAAAATCTCCATGTACTAAAATACCCTAAAGAATTATATGATATTTTTGTAGTAGCAGATAATTGTAAAGATCATACTGCAGAAATTGCCCGCGAAGCGGGTGCAATTGTTTATGAAAGATTTAGTTTAGAACAACGTGGCAAAGGCTATGCCATGGAATGGATGTTTGCGAAGTTATTTAAACTAGAGCGTAATTATGATGGTGTAGTAATATTTGATGCTGATAATTTAGTAGAACAGAATTTTCTTTTAGAGATGAACAATCGCTTATGTAAAGGTGAAACGGTAATTCAGGGCTATTTGGATTCTAAAAATCCTCATGATACATGGATTGCTGGAACATTTGCTATTTCATTTTGGGTTGTAAATCATATTTGGCATCTAGCAAAATATAATATTGGTTTGTCGAGTGTCCTTGGTGGCACTGGTATGTGTATTTCTACAGAGGTATTGCGCAAGTTCGGATGGGGAGCAACTTGTCTTACCGAAGATATGGAATTTACTATGAAAGTACTGCTAAAAGGTATTCCTACTACTTGGGCTCATGATGCCATTGTATATGATGAAAAGCCATTAACTTTTGAGCAGTCATGGCGTCAACGTAAGAGGTGGGCACAAGGGCATTTTGATATAGCTGGTCGGTATATTCCAAGTATGTTATATGAAGGAATTAAACAGCGTGATATTAGAATATTAGATGGCGTACTGCATTTGTTTCAACCATATTTTTTAATATTATCAACTAGTTTTGTATTAATGAGTTATATATATACCATTGCTCCTTTTTACACTAATATTATAAATAAGATATTACCAATAGAAGTCATGACGGCTATAGGTGTCGGGCAATATTTATTTCCCGTGATTATTTTAGCCATGATTGGCGCTAAAGGTAAATCATGGTGGTATTTGATTTTTTATCCACTTTTTGTATATAGCTGGATACCTATTACTATTTTAGGATTCTTACATCGTAATGATCGTGAGTGGAGTCACACGCAACATACACGTAGTATTAGTTATAAAGATGTATTGCTAACACAAAAAAATGAATTTGGTAAAGAGGAATTTTTAAGTAAGCAAGCTGTTAAATAAAAAGATGAGTATTATACTCATCTTTTTTCACAAAATAATACAAGTTAAATTCTCAATATATATATATGGTTGGAGTTGCCACTAGTTAGTAAGAATTGATTGGAGCTTTAATCATTAATAAAGTTATTTTTAATAGTTAGTGTATAATTATATTGTAATATAAAGGAGACCAAGTATGTTTGAATTGACAATTGCAGTGAATTTTGAAGCTGCTCATTGTATTAGAAATTATCCAGGAAAGTGTAACCGATTGCATGGTCATAATTGGAAGGTAGAAGTAAATATATATGGTAATAAATTAAATGAGTTAGGAATGTTAGTTGATTTTGTTGATTTAAAAGCAGCAGTGAATGGTATCATGGTAAACTTAGATCATTATTACTTAAATGAGATTGAACCTTTTTGTAAAATTAACCCTACAGCAGAAAATCTTGCTAAATACATATATGAAAAACTATCTGAAACACCCGTTATTAATGAGAATGTTAAATTGCGCTCTATCAAAATATGGGAATCGCCAAATTCTGCAGCAGCATATAGTCAGGAGGCTTAATTGTGCCTAATAATGTAAACGTTGTTGAAGTATTTTCTTCTATTCAAGGTGAAGGAGAATTTGTTGGCTATCGTCAAGTATTTGTACGTTTAGCGGGGTGCAACTTAGAGTGTGATTATTGTGATACCCCATCGTCACGATCAGCTGTAACAGAAGGACAAATCGAAATGACTGCTGGAAAGCGCGATTTTCAGACAATAACCAATCCAATCTCAGTTGTAGATTTGTCTAATTATATCAATAATTTATTGACTGTACCTCACCATTCAGTTAGTTTTACTGGTGGAGAACCATTATGTCAAGCTAAAGCCATGATCCAAATATTACCGAAAATTAAAGGGCGTATTTATTTAGAGACAAATGGTACTTTGCCAGAAGAATTAGCCTTGGTTTTGCCTCATATTGATATTATTAGTATGGATATTAAGTTGCCTAGCATTATTCATAAAGAAATGTGGCATCAACATGCCGCATTTTTAACATTAGCTAATACACGTAATGTTTTTGTTAAAGTCGTAGTTACAGGTAAAACGAGTAAATTGGAATTCCAACAAGCGGTAGCGTTAATAGCTGCAGTCGATAACACAATTCCTTTTATCATACAACCTGTAACTCCTATCCATGATTGTGAAGGCGTTACTCCAGATATGATGTTGCTATGGCAAGAGCAGGCCCTTACTTTCCTTACGGATGTACGGGTAATTCCGCAAACTCATAAGTTTATGGGACAATTATAAATGAGGAGGGATAGGTTTGCGTATTCTATTAACTAATGATGATGGAATTGATGCCACTGGTATTCAGGTTCTTTGGCAAGAACTTTTGAAAATCGCTGAAGTAGTGGTGGTAGCACCTGACGTTGAGCGAAGTGCTGCTAGTCAGGCTATTACTGTTCACAGTCCTATACGAGTAGATAAGTATTGTAATGAAGATTCTCGCCTTTGCGGCTGGCGCATTGGTGGAACCCCTGCTGATTGTGTAAAAATTGCTTTAGAAACTTTAATCGGTGAGAAACCTGATTTTGTAGTATCTGGGATCAATCATGGGCCTAATTTAGGCACTGATGTGTTATATTCAGGGACGGTAAGTGCGGCAATTGAAGGAGCTTTGCACGGAATACCTGCCGTAGCTGTTTCACTCAATTCTTGGGGGTCGTATGATTTTAAACCAGCAGCTGAATTTACAGCAAGACTATTGCAGGATATTTTTCATCGTTCTCTACCGCCTAATACCTTATTAAATGTGAATGTGCCCGCCCTTCCCGCAGAACAGATTGATGGTGTAGCTATTTCCAAACTAGGGGTAAGGCAATATGCAAATATATTTGAACCTCGGCTTGATCCTAGAGGGCGGACCTATTATTGGATGGGGGGAAAGGTCGTGGAAAATGTGAATGATGCTGATAGCGATATTGTTGCTATAAATATGTCTAAAATTTCGGTTACGCCCATTCACTTTGATCTTACCAATTATGGTATCATGGATATGCTGAAAAGTTGGAATCTATAATAATAGATGTTTTAAAGACAACATTACATAAGATACAAATCTCTGTGGCAATATGGGTAATTATAGAAAATTAGTGTAATTTTTTATAAAAATGGTATTATTTACTTTTTTACTGCATAATTTACAATATCAATCCTAGTAATACCTACTGTAGGGAGGGGAATTCTGTGTCTAAGCGTATTGGTAAGACACGTTTTAATACCACGCCCAAGGGACCGGGAGTAGCTACGTTGATAGGTAAAGGTGTTTTTGTTAGTATAATTGTTTCATTGGTTTGTACCTTCTTTCTATCACTTATTAGCCTGGTAACCGAGAATACATACATTGATTATTATATGCAATACGTAATGGTTGGGGTAACTATGGTTAGTATTTTTATTGGAAGCGTATATGCTACGAAGCAGGCTGAATCTAAAGGATTAATCATAGGAATATTAGTTGGACTCATCTATGTGTTAATTTCTGTAGGAATCGGTATGGAAATTAGCCAGGAATCCATTTCACTATTTGTATTAGCTAATAAATTTATGGCGGGGATTGCGGTAGGAATTTTAGGCGCTTTAATAGGTGTGAATTTGTAATACTTTATAAAAGTAAGAATTATTTCCATGAGGCTTTGAAGCCTCTTTTTCTTTTAGGGTATAATAAGATAATAAATTATGATTAGGAGACTATAAATTTGATATATAAAGCAGTTTTATTTGACTTAGATGGTACAGTTCTTGATACATCCGATCTAATTATTAGCTCTTTTAAACATACTTTTCATAAACATTATAAGAGAGAAATTACACTTTCTGAAATTCATGCGTTTTTTGGCAAAACTCTAAGGGCAGCAATGGAATATTTGGGACCAGATCAAGTGGAGGAATTAATCCAGACTTATCGAGAATATAGCTTGGCTCACCATGATCAAATGATTACAGTTTTTGGTGGTGTAGTAGAAACAATTCATGCACTATATGAAGCTGGTATTATAATGGCTATTGTTACTTCGAAAACTAAGAAGACTGCCTTACGAGGGCTTAAATTATTTGATTTAGATAACTATTTCCCAGTAATTATTGGCGCGGATCAATGTCAAAATCATAAACCTCATCCAGAACCTATTCAAAACGCTTTAATTCAATTGAAGATGAAACCTGAGGAATGCTTAATGGTAGGTGATAGTTCCTTTGATCTAATCAGTGCTAGACAAGCTGGTGTGAAGACCGCTGCAGTTCGTTGGACTCGTGTATCCTGGGAGACTATTTTGCATGAGAAACCAGATTATATTTTAGAGAGCATGTGTGGACTATTAACTGTTTGTGATATTAAATAAATATAGTAGTTTATTACAAAGCCTTATAATAGTACAATAGAAAGAGATTGTAAGATAAATATAGATGGTAGGTGGTAACCATGATACATATTGCAATTATTGGTGGTACAGGGGTATATGATCCTAATATTTTGGAAGATGTGCGTCAAAATGAAGTGCTAACGCCTTATGGCTTAGTCTCTTATAAAGTTGGCAATTTTAAGGGAAAGAGTATAGCGTTCATTCCACGCCATGGCAGCAAGCATTCCATTGCACCTCACTTAATCAATTACCAGGCAAATATTTGGGCTATGAAAAAGATAGGGGTAAAGATGATTTTGGCAACTGCTGCAGTTGGTTCCTTAAAACTAGATCTGAAATTAGGGGATTTTGTATTAGTGGATCAGTTTATTGATTTTACTAAGAATAGGAAAAATACATTTTACGAAGGCGGAAAAAGAGGGGTAGTTCATGTGGATTTAACAAATCCATATTGCTCAATGATAAGAGAAAAGTTGTTGATAGCCGCCCAAAATATCGATATTGCAATTCATAAATGTGGCACATATGTGTGTACAGAAGGGCCACGTTTTGAAACACCGGCTGAGATTCGTATGTTTTCTAAGTTAGGTGGACATTTAGTAGGTATGACGAATGTACCAGAGGTGGTCTTGGCTCGTGAGGCTGAAATGTGCTATGCTACTATTGCGATGGTAACAAACTATGCAGCTGGCATTTCATCTAAGCCTTTAACTTATGGTGAAGTACTTCACGTTATGAACGCAAATACAGAAAATCTTAAAAAATTACTTATGAATGCTATAACATTGATGGATTCTGAAGGCGATTGTAGTTGTCAGCATGCATTAACAGAATATGGTGGTTTTAAATTGTAGAAAGTGGTGATAATCTTGTTGGAGACAATGGAGTGGAAGGATAAATTTCTGTACTTATTAAATCAAACCCTGCTGCCCAATCATATCGAATATATTGAATGTTGTAACTATGAAAGAGTAGCACAAGCGATAAGAAAATTGGAAGTTCGTGGTGCTCCTGCGATTGGTGCTGCAGCTGCTTTTGGGTTGGTACTGGGAGCCAAAGAAGTTTGTAACAGTCAGGATTTTTGGAATGATATTCAACAGGTAGCTGAGGAATTAAGACAAACCAGACCTACTGCTGTAAATTTATTTTGGGCTATAGAGAGAATGATGTCTGTTATTAAGAAAGCTGATAAGGGTAGCAATATCATCGATATTATTACAGCTTTAGAAAAAGAGGCTATTGCCATAGCTACTGAAGATCGTGATATGAATCAGAAAATTTCTCAGCATGGTGCTCAATTGTTTAATGAACCTATTTCTATACTTACTCACTGCAATGCTGGAGCATTGGCTACTGCTGGCTTTGGAACGGCCCTAGGTGTTGTTCGCCAAGCTTTTTTAGAAGGAAAGATTACTAAAGTATTTGCTGATGAAACAAGGCCATTACTCCAAGGAGCCCGCTTAACTGCATGGGAGTTGATGCAAGAGGGTATTCCAGTAACGCTAATTACAGATAATATGGCAGGCTGGGTTATGAAAAAAAATATGGTACAGGCTGTTATTGTTGGAGCGGATAGAATCACTCAAAACGGTGACGTAGCGAATAAAATTGGTACTTATAGTGTTGCAGTATTAGCAAAAGAGCATAACATACCTTTTTATGTAGCTGCCCCCGTATCTACTTTTGATTTTACTATGAAGAGTGGATCAGATATTCCGATTGAGGAAAGAAACGCAGAGGAAGTCACTCATTTTTCTGGTTTAGCTACAGCTCCAGAAGGCGTTGATGTTTTTAATCCCGCATTTGATGTCACGCCAAATTCCTTAGTTTCAGCAATTGTAACGGAATTTGGTATATTAAAACAACCTTATGATAAAGCAATCATTAAATTACAACAAGAAATAAAAGGAGTGCTGTAAAATGGAATCTATTATTCGTGATATAAAATTAGCACCACAAGGACATGACAAAATTAATTGGGTTAAAGAATTTATGCCTGTGCTGAATGGATTAAATGAAGACTTATCTAAAAGTAAACCTTTGAGTGGTAAAAACATAGTCGTAACAATGCACTTAGAAGCTAAAACAGCTTATTTAGCCTTGGTTTTACAAAATGCGGGAGCAAATGTTGCTGTGACTGGTAGTAATCCTTTATCTACTCAAGACGATGTGGCTGCAGCTTTGGTGGAACATGGTATTAAGGTTTTTGCTTGGTATAATACTACTACTGAAGAATATGAGAATTTTTTACATAAAGCCTTAGATACCAAACCAGATATTATTGTTGATGATGGTGGCGATTTAGTATCTTTGCTGCATGGTGAACGGAATGAATTATTACCTAATATTCTAGGTGGATCAGAAGAAACTACAACAGGGGTTATACGTTTAAGATCTTTAGCTGCGGAAGGACGTTTGAAGTTTCCAATGGTAGCTGTGAATGATGCATATTGTAAGTATCTATTTGATAATCGTTATGGTACAGGCCAATCAACATGGGATGGTATTATGCGTACAACCAACCTTACTGTTACAGGCAAGACGGTTGTTGTTGCTGGTTATGGCTGGTGCGGTAAAGGCGTTGCTATGCGGGCTAAGGGACTAGGTGCGAATGTAGTTATTACTGAAATTGATCCAATCAAGGCGATTGAAGCAGTTTTTGATGGATTTAGGGTCATGACGATGGAGGAAGCAGCAAAACATGGCGATATTTTTGTTACCTTAACTGGTTGTAAGCATGTTATTTGTGGCGAACATATGGCTGTCATGAAATCAGGAGCTGTTTTAGCAAATGCTGGTCATTTTGATCTTGAAATAAATAAAGAAGAATTAGAGGATTTAGCAGTTTCTAGACGTACAGTGCGTAAAAATATTGAAGAATTTGTTATGGCTGATCAGCGGAAAATATACTTATTAGCCGAGGGGCGTTTAGTGAATCTAGCTGCTGGTGATGGGCATCCGACTGAAATTATGGATTTATCCTTTGCTATGCAAGCTTTGGCAGTATTACATATTTTAGAGCATCATAAAAATATGTCAAATGAAGTACATAATTTATCTGATGAAGTAAGTGCCAAGGTAGCTAGACTTAAATTACAAGCACTAGGTATTAACATTGATACCTTAACGGATGAGCAAAGGATGTATTTAGGACAAGCATAAATTAGGAATGTAAGGTAGTTCTCATATTACTAAATAAAAGTGTAGCTCCTTACATTTAAGCAAATAATGGGTGGTATACAATTTAAGTACCGAAGATAGTGGTTGATGCTTCAATTTTGTTATGAAGACTATCGTTAGTACCAACAAGGAGGAAAATATAATGGCAAGAATTTTGTTGAAAAATGCAGAAGTTTTAGGCTTAGATGGTGTTGTTACCTCAGCTGATATTGCAGTAGATGGTGCTGTAATCTACCAGGTAGGCGAAATATCAGCCGAATGGCAAGCTGATAAGGTGATCGACTGCACGAATAAATTGGCAATACCTGGTTTTGTTAATACTCATACGCATGCAGCCATGACACTTTTTCGCAGTTATGCTGATGATATGGTATTAATGGATTGGTTACAAAATAAAATTTGGCCAGCAGAGGGGAATTTAGAAGCTGAAGATGTATATTGGGGTACATCATTAGCAATTGCTGAAATGATAAAATCAGGCACGACTACTTTTTCTGATATGTACTTTCACATGCCTCAAGTAGCTAAAGCAGTGGCTGAAAGTGGTATAAGGGCTGTATTGGCTAGAGGTATGGCTGGAGTAGCACCGAATGGTGAACAAGCGTTAATAGAAAGCGAGGATTTCTTCCGCCAATACCATAATTCTGCTGATGGTCGCATTACTGTTATGCTTGGACCTCATGCCCCCTATACTTGTCCACCAGAATATTTGAAGCGGGTAGTTGCCTTGGCACAGCGTTTAGGAGCCGAAATTCATATTCACTTATCTGAAACAATGGGAGAAGTTGACGAATGTAAAAAAAAGCATGGTAAATCTCCAATTGAGTTAATGAAAGACTTAGGTGTATTAGAATGCGGCGTATTAGCTGCTCATTGTGTACATGTATCAAATACGGATATTGCCCTTATGAAAGAGGCTAATGTTAGAATTGCTCACAATCCAGGGAGTAATATGAAACTTGCCAGTGGTATTGCTCCTATACCTGCCATGCTTGCTGCAGGCTTATGTGTTGGTTTAGGTACGGATGGTGCAGCCAGTAATAATAATCTAGATATGATAGAAGAGCTTCGATTAGTAGCTATGCTGCATAAAGTTCAGGCTCTTGATCCCTTGCTTATACCTGCTAAGACAGCGGTTAGTATGGCTACAGCTAATGGTGCCCAGGCATTGGGACTTAATAAAGTAACAGGTGTTATAGCACCAGGGTACAAAGCAGACATTACATTATTCAATATGCATGCTCCTCATTGGTATCCACGCCATGATAGAGTATCTCTCCTAGCATATTCTGCTGGAGCGGGAGATGTTCATACGGTAATAGTAGATGGTAAGGTTCTTCTTGATAATAAATGCTTGACTACGATTGATGAAGAGCAGTTAATGTATGAAGCCAATAAGCGTGGTATACGTCTGGTCAAATAGGAGGTTTTAAAATTTAGTTTTATTTCATAAGTTATATCGATGTTAAAGGATTTAAAGCCAAATATCACGAATATATAGCATTAATAGGATTAAAAACTTTAAATAGATTAATTATTATTTGTTTAAGGGGGAATGAATGATGCGTGCTTTAAATTTTTATTCATCGAATTATCATAGCCAACTAATCTGTCGGCGTAAGACCTGCACCATTCGTCGCGGGGATAAGACTCATAAATATAATGAAGGTGACATTATATGGATAACAGTTGGAAAACGTTTTGCTCAAAAAAAGAAAATATATACTGCTGTTATTGATAGGGTATTAGTTAAGCCCATTTCCCAATTGACAAAAGAGGATTTGCAAGGGGAAAATCCTGAAATTTCTAATGTTGATGACTTGTTGATCTTTTTAAAAAGTATTTATGATAAAATCTTTACATTGAGTGATACTGTCACCGTAGTATATTTTTCAGAAATTATTGAATAAGTGTAGTCTACGGATTTGTTTATGGGTATAATATAGTTTGTATTATATATATTTATTTTAGAGGAGTGTTCATAGTAATGTTAGAAACAAAAGTTCCAGTAGGTATTTCAGCAAGACATATTCATGTATCCCAAGCGGATTTGGATGTATTATATGGAGAGGGATATCAACTCACTGTTAAGAAAGATTTATTACAAGTAGGACAATTTGCATCTAATGAGACTGTAGATTTGGTCACTGAAAAATCTTCTTTTAAAAATGTACGAATTTTAGGACCTGTGCGTAAACAAACCCAGGTGGAAATAGCTCTCACGGATGCTTTAAAACTTAAAATAGGTATTCCAGTTCGTGAGTCAGGAGATACAAAAGGATCTGCAGGGATTACTGTTGTTGGGCCCAAAGGAACAGTAACTCTTGAAGAGGGCGTTATAGCTGCAGGGCGTCATATTCATATGAGTATAGATGACGCAGAAAAATTTGGTGTTAAAGATAATGATGTTGTTAAGGTGCGCTGTGATGGCGAAAGAGGTTTAACATTTGATAACGTATTAATCAGAGTTCATGAGAGTTTTCGCTTAGAGATGCACATTGATACTGATGAAGCAAATGCAGCTATGTGTAAAAATGGCTGTACCGTTGAGATAGTTAAATAATTTTTTTTGAAAAGACTTATGTTAACTTCCTAGGGAAGTTGACACAAGTCTTTTTTGGCGCTTAGAAAAATAAGCTATATGTAGATGAAGCTTACATTGCGTAATTTTCAGCGTTTTTTCAGAATTGGGTTTCATAATATAAAATATCTATGCAAAATAGTAGCGAAAGGTAACTTTTATTAATATAATCTAGATAAATGTAATTACTAAATATTGTTATAAGCTATTTGGGAATATTAAAAAAAGAGTAATGATATTAATAAGTTTCTGTATTTTATTCAGAAAGCGTTTTTACCATTACAATTAATCTTTTTTTCTTACTAGGGGCAAGAACAAAAGTACGAAAAGAATGAAATCGCTATAAAAGGAGTAGATATAATGTTCGATCACATAAATGTCAAAGGCAACAATAAGGTTATAAATACCTTATGGGTGAATAAATGAATTCAAGAAGAATTATAGTTTTTGGTGCTGCATTTTTTTTATTTATTCTTCTAGGGAATCGTTTACCCATTACAGATCCAGTAGAGTCTAATTATGCATTGACAGCTAAGGAAATGATTCTTTCCAATGATTGGTTGTCACCGAGAATTTATGGACAGGTTTGGTTTGATAAACCAATAATGATTTATTGGCTTATAGGGGCAATGTTTAAAATATTAGGATTGTCTGAAGTGGCAGCACGTTGTATCCCTGCTTTTTTTGGTGCATGTGGCGTAATATTATCAGAATGGTTTGTTTCAAAGATAGCGAACCCTCAGCAAGGTTTAATTGCTGCAGGTATTTTAGGTACATCGCTACAGTATTTCATGATATCCAAATTATTGATTCCCGACATAGTTCTTTTTGTTTTTGACAGTGCTGCTTTAGTATTCTTCTTTCTTGGATATTTTGAGAGTAAAGGGAAAAAATGGTGGTATATTTTGATATATCCTTGTATGGCTTTAGCGGTCTTGACTAAAGGTCCTGTGGGGGTTTTGTTACCTAGTCTCATTATATTAGTATTTTTAGGTTTTGAAAAGAATTGGTCTGAACTCAAGAGAATGCGTATCTTCTCGGGATTGCTCTTGTTCTCTGTGATTGCTCTTCCTTGGTATCTTTTAATGTATGCAAAGCATGGAGAGAGCTTCCTGAATACTTTTTTTGGCATACACAACTATCTGAGGGCAACAGTTTCAGAACATCCAAAGGACGATGTTTTTTACTACTATTTTTTCGTTTTTATCCTCAGTACACTACCTTGGACTGGTTTAGCCATAGGAGGATTGTGTATAGGATTTAAAGGATTGCGCAAAAGAAGCGCAAAGATGTCCCTATTAATAATATGGTCTGTTATCTATTTTATTTTTTACTCCTTCATGGCAACCAAATATTTGACATATACTTTTCCTATGTTATTTCCTGTGGTAGTTCTATCATCTTTTTTTGTTGATGCAGAGTTGCATAGTCCTGCAAGAAGACAATTCATTTTAGTGTTATTGTCCTTATCAATTTTTCTTTTTGGAACTCTTGCAGCATGTTATAAATATGTCGGGAAAGATCTTTTTGTTGGGATGGTAGCTGTTGCTTGTCTTGTACTAGCCTTTACTTGGTGGAAGTGTAGAAGAAATAATATTTATAAGACTGTATTTACGGGGCTTTGCGCTACAATTGCCTTTTACATTTTTCTATCAGCAACAACGCTTCCAACAATTGCTGAAACTAGGTCAGATAAAAAAGACTTAGCAGAATTACTAAATATGTACTATGATTATAAAATAGGAACATATGGTTTTTATAATACATCTTCTGTTTTTTATACTGGGCAGATTATGGTGAAAATAGAGCCCCAGGTTGAGGACGATAACGATTCGGAACAAAGCTGGTCAGCTAAGTACACTATGCCAAAAAGTAATTTGGATTATTTCCACAGAAATTTTCCTAATTCAATTATTGTAGTTCCAATGGAAAAACGGCAAGAATTTGAGCAGGAGGCCAGAGGTCTTACTTATGAATATTCAAGTATGTCTAAGGGATATATTATTTACAAGCTATAAAAAGTTAATGCTAGAGATGTAAAAAATGGGAAGGACAAGAGAGACATGCATATTTTGCTCGCTGAAGATGATCTTCGCCTTGGTAGACTAGTGCAACATATGTTAGAAAAAGAAGATATAAAAGTGGATTGGGTAGTAGAAGGAGGCGTGGCATTTGAATATGCTGTTTACTCGTCTTATGATATTATCATCTTAGATTGGATGATGCCTGGAGAAAGTGGTCTCAATGTATGTGATCGCTTAAGAAAACAAGGCTATCAGGGAGCTATTTTAATGCTTACGGCTAAAGATGCAGTGGAGGATAGAGTTTTAGGTCTTGATATCGGAGCTGATGACTATCTTGTTAAGCCCTTTGAGTTTTCTGAACTAATGGCTCGAATTCGTGCTCTTTCACGTCGTAGTAGTAACAAGTTAATAGAAAATGTAGTTACAATTGGAAATCTTATTTTTAATAGAACAACAAAAATTTTAAGATATGATGATAAAGAAATATCTCTCTCAGGACGAGAGTTTCAAATGTTGGATTTGCTTATTCAAAACAAAGGGCAAGTAGTTCCTCGTGAGGTTATATTGGACCGTGTGTGGGGCCTGGAATCGGAGGTAACATCAAATAATTTAGATGCCTATGTCCGACTTTTACGAAAGAAAATCGACCCACCTAGTGGTGAGACTTTAATTCATACCATCCGGGGAGTTGGCTATAGGTTGGAGGAATAGTGTTTAGTAGAATTAGAAAACGTCTTACTTTTTTATATTCAGGATTGATGATTTTTTTTCTATTGACTTTTGTGGGAGTTACTTATATTGGTTTGACATGGGCAGTGTATTCGGAAGAAAAGGAAGAATTACTCTTGTTTGCAGAGGAGGAAGCGCAAGAGCATTCTATATTTTTACAGCATAAAGAATTACTAAGGCAGGTACCACCACAGATAGAGGAGTATCGAGGTGGGAGAATGTTTTTTTATGCCTTTGACAATGATGGAATTCTCGCCAATGCGGCAGAGCCTTATCCCAAGCTTCAAAAAAGTGTTGTGGAAAAAATAAATACATGGGATGTAGAAGATGGAAATGCTGCGCTGTTACTGCCTGATGTGGATAATGATAAGGCAATCGTGATGATGGCGTCACTTCCAGTCATGTATGGTGAGGAATGTTTAGGAAAGATATATGTGGGACGGGATATTACTGTATTTTATCAGGTATTAAAGAATGTTTTTGGCATATTGACGGTAATATCACTATTATTTCTTCTTCTTGCGTCAGGTGGAGGATATGTGATGGCAGGTCGTGCCATTATTCCTATAAAGAAGTCTTATGAACGGCAACGTGAGTTTGTTGCGGATGCATCTCATGAACTTCGAACACCTTTGAGTATATTCATGGCTTCAGTGGATGCAATTCAAAGAGATAAAGACAGTAGTATGTCTCCTTTTGCAGAGCAGGTATTAGCTGATATGAAGGACGAGATCAAAAAAATGTCAAAGATTGTTGGTGACATGCTAACTTTGGCGCGCAGCGATGTTGAGGTGATCAATCTATTAAAGGAACAATTTAACATTAAGGATGTAGCTGAACAAGTTATACGTTCATTACAGCCTTTAGCTAAGAAAAAAAATATTCAACTATGTTTTGAAAGTCAGATGGAACATTTCATCTTTGCTGATAAAGAGCGTATTGCCCAGCTACTTTTAATCCTCCTTGACAATGCAATAAAATATACTCCCCCTACAGGGAAGGTGTATCTTGGAATAGAATCTTCTGTAAAAAAATCTGGAATTGAAATAATGGTAAAAGATACTGGAATAGGAATTCCGGATAAGTATCAGAAACTCATATTTGAGAGATTTTATCGTATAGATAAAACTCGCTCAAGGGAAATTGGTGGAACTGGCTTGGGGTTATCCATTGCTAAATGGATTATAGTTGCTCATGGAGGAACAGTGAAAGTTAATAGCCAAGAAGGAGAAGGAACGACATTCACTATATTATTACCACAGTAGAAACTTGCAATAATGAAATGCACCCCAAATGTTAGGTTTAATGTCTAACATTTGGGGTGCATTTCATTATTGCAGGTTTTGTGGCTTTTAATTTTAATTATATGAACTTGAAGCTTTAGAAAGATAGTGTGAGATTATTTTATAAAGGAAATAATTGTTATTATCTTGCGTATTATATACAGATATAATCAGAGTTTACTATCTTTAATGGGGGGAGAATTATGCCGAAACCAGTATTTAGAGAAGAAAGGTGCAAGGGCTGTGGATTGTGTGTTGCAATATGCCCAAAGAAAATTCTTAAAATAGGAGAGCATCTTAATAGTAGAGGGTATAGACCGGCAATGTGTATTGATGAAACACTTTGTATAGGTTGTACACTTTGTGGCAAGACTTGCCCGGATGTAGTTATTGAAATTTATAAATAATAAAAGGGGATTGGAGGAGGAGCTACAATGTGTGAAAAGGTTTTAATGAAGGGGAATGAAGCGATTGGAGAAGCAGCTATTCTAGCTGGTTGTCGTCACTATTTTGGCTATCCAATAACTCCTCAGACTGAGCTAACCGAGTATATGTCAAAACATATGCCGAAGGTTAATGGCGTATTTGTACAGGCTGAAAGTGAAATAGCTGCTATTAATATGGTATATGGTGCTGCTGGGGCGGGTGCGAGAACTATGACATCTTCATCAAGTCCAGGTATTAGTTTAAAGCAAGAAGGAATTTCTTATATTGCAGGAGCCGAATTGCCATGCGTTATTGTTAATATCGTACGTGGTGGCCCTGGACTTGGTAGCATACAACCATCCCAATGCGATTATTTTCAAGCGACGAAAGGCGGCGGACATGGTGACTACCGTAATATCGTTTTAGCACCGAACTCAGTACAAGAACTTGTGGATATTACAGTATTATCTTTTGAACTTGCTGATGAATATCGGAATCCAGTAATGCTTCTAGGAGATGGGGCATTAGGCCAAATGATGGAGCCTGTAGATTTAACTATTACTAGAAAAGATGCCCCTGCAAAGCCATGGGCCGTTACTGGTCTTAGAGGGCGTGGCAAATCTAATATCATTAATTCTCTACATTTAAGACCAGAGGAATTAGAAAAACATAATATTCATTTGCAAGAAAAATACAATAAGATTCGTAGTAAAGAAGTACGATATGAAGAGATAAATACGGAAGACGCCGATCTTATACTTGTTGCTTATGGTATCACTTCCCGTATTGCGCGTTCTGCAATGGATAAAGCAAGAAATGAAGGGATGAAAGTTGGTTTATTGCGCCCAATTACATTATGGCCATTTCCAGAAGAGATCCTTTCTAAGTTGGCAGCAAAAGCTGATGCATTCTTAACTTTAGAACTTAGCGCAGGCCAAATGGTAGAGGATGTAAGGTTATCAGTAAATGGTATGAAACCGGTGTATTTCTATGGACGGATGGGTGGTATGATGCCAAGCCCAAAAGAGGTTTATGAGCAAATATTCCAAATTTTACATGATAAAGGAGGTAAGTAAATTGACGGAGAAATTATTTACCATACCTCAATCCTTAAATGATGTTGTGACCCATTATTGTCCAGGGTGCCATCATGGTATTATACATCGATTGGTGGCTGAAGTTATTGATGAACTTGGTGTACAGGATAAAGCGATTGGTGTAGCACCAGTTGGTTGTTCAGTATTAGCTTATAATTATTTTAATATGGATATGGTGCAAGCAGCTCATGGGCGTGCTCCAGCAGTAGCTACAGGTATAAAACGTGTACACTCTGATGCTACAGTCTTTACTTATCAAGGAGACGGAGATTTGGCTGCTATTGGTTGCGGCGAGATTGTGCATGTTGCAGTTCGTGGTGAGAGAATTACTACTATTTTTGTAAACAATGCTATTTATGGAATGACGGGAGGGCAAATGGCACCTACTACGTTAGTAAGTCAAGTCACTACAACTTCACCATATGGAAGAAATGCAGAACAAGCAGGTATGCCTATTCGTATGTGTGAGATGCTTGCTACTATAGATGGAGCTAAATTTATTGCTCGTGTGGCTGTAAATAATCCAGCTAATATGGTAAAAGCTAAAAATGCTATAAAGAAAGCATTTGAGATTCAATTGTGTGGCGCTGGTTTTACTATGGTCGAAATATTGGCGACCTGCCCAACTAATTGGGGAATGAGTCCAGTTGAATCCAATACTTGGCTAGAGAAAAATCTTATCCCCTATTATCCTTTAGGTATATTTAAAGCACTAGAAGAGGTGCTAAAATGACAGAAGAAATTATAATATCTGGATTTGGTGGACAGGGGATTATGTTAACGGGGCAATTAATAACATATGCTGGAATGTTAGAAAATAAACAAGTGTCGTGGATTCCATCTTATGGTCCAGAAATGCGTGGTGGGACAGCTAATTGTTCCATTATAATATCTGATGATCCTATAGGTACACCTATTGTCTCTGAGCCTACAGCAGTAGTCGCTATGAATGTGCCTTCATTTGAAAAATTCGAGCCAGCTCTACAGCCGGGAGGAGTGCTTCTTATCAACAGTTCTCTTGTAGAACGTGTAGCAACTAGAACTGATATTATGGCTTATCAAATTCCTGCAAATAACATTGCTGGGGAGCTGGGTAATAGTAGGGTTGCTAATATGGTAATACTAGGTGCTTTGATTACTGCCATTGGTTCTGTGCAAACCAAATCAGTGATGAAAGCTTTTGTGAAGACCTTTGCTAAAAAACCAGAATTAGTATCTATAAATGATCGGGCTATTTTGCTTGGGGCTCAATATTTTACAACATTAACGAATTGCTAAAAATGGGGCTGTCGCACTAAGAAATTAGTTCGACGGCGCTTTTGGTAAAGTAAAAGCGAACATGGACTTCCGAAGATTTCTCTGTCGTGGGAAGCAGAATGTTTTGGCAGAAAGTACCTTGCTGGGACTCGCACACAATGTGAATAAGCTGCACAATAAAATATAAGGCGACAGATGCAGATCTTATTAGCATCCGTTGAAAATAGCATAAAAACACTACAAGAGCACACAAAAACTCGAGGAAACTATTCCTCGGTTTTCGTGTGCCCTTTTTGCTTCAACTTACATCATATGTAATTTAGGAAGTTGTAAAAGAACAGAGCTGTCGCCAGCGATAAATTTATATCGCTAATGCGACAGCCCCATTTTTTATTTGCTATGTAGTGGCACTTACTAGGGGAGAGAATAGACTGTAGTGTGATAGCAGATTGATATGGAGGGATGTTTATGCTAAAAGTGGTCGTGGTTGGTGGGGGATGGGCAGGCTGTGCTGCAGCATTATCAGCAGCTAAAGCAGGAGCACAAGTGCTTTTATTAGAACGTACTGATTCATTATTGGGTACCGGTTTAGTAGGAGGTATATTTCGGAATAATGGACGGTATACAGCAGCAGAAGAAGCCATTGCTATGGGGGGAGGGGACATCTTTGTAGCTATGGACGCTAATGCAAGACATAAAGGTATTTCATTCCCTGGCCATAATCATGCTTCCACTTATGATGTAACAACAATGGAGCCTTTAGTGAAGAAAATTTTACAAAATTATGGAATTGAAATTAGAACGAATGCAAGAATGGTAGATGTATTAAAATTTGGAAAAAAAATACATACATTGATCATAGACGGTGGGATTGAGATAAAGGGCGATGTATTTGTCGATGCAACTGGTACAGCAGGATCTATGGGGAATTGTCTTACATATGGTAATGGTTGTGCTATGTGCGTAATGCGTTGTCCATCATTTGGTCCTCGGGTTAGTGTTACGGCTAAAGCTGAAGTAAAAGAACTAATGGGGAGAAAATCGGATGGTTCTTTTGGTGCTATGAGCGGTTCATGTAAGTTATGTAAAGAGTCTCTTAGTATAGAAATTAGAGATGCATTAGAAAAGGATGGTGTCGTAGTATTACCTATACCAGAAAGAATACAAAAAAACAGTTCATTAGGTAAAAAGGCTTGTACTCAATATGCCATAGCTGAATATGCGGTTAATTTGGTATTGTTAGATACTGGGCATGCAAAAATAATGACGCCATATTTTCCCTTAGAAGATTTGCGGAGCATTCCTGGCTTAGAGAAAGCTCGATATGAAGATCCTTATGCTGGTAGTATGGGTAATTCTGTAAGGTATTTAGGAATTGCACCATGTACAAATTCATTGAAGGTTGAGGGGTTGGACAATCTATTTTGTTGTGGTGAAAAATCAGCAGTCCTTGTTGGGCATACGGAAGCAGTAGTAACGGGCTTGCTTGCGGGAAATAATGCTGTTCGTCATTGCCTGGATATGAAATATCTAGAATTGCCAACTACTCTTGCCTCTGGTGATTTTATTGTCTTTGTACATGAACAGATGAAAATAGAGGCAGGATTGCGTATGCGTTATACGTTCTCAGGAGCATTGTATTTTGAACGTATGAAGGCTCTTTCACTGTACTCTGTTAACCGTACTGAAATACATGAAAAAGTAAATCGTGCTGGATTTAAAGATATATATAATGTTTGTTTAGTATAAGGAGGTATAAATATGAATAGAAATATCTCCCAATGTATTGATGTTAATTCAAAGTATTGCCCTTGTTTGTTAGCTGAAACGAATCAATGTATTTTCTGCAGTCACTTAAAAGGAGAGACGACTTGTAATTGTAATTGGGCAGGAGTATGTATATTATACGAGAAACATTGGCAGTATAAAAAAATACAGCAACAGTGTGAGGATAGTATAAAAACAAGGATGGAAGAAGAAGTTACATTTACTGTAAAAGAACAAATTAGCGAAAATACCTATAGGATGGAAATGCAAGTAAGCAGTGAATTTGCAGAACCATTAATGTCAATTGGTTCCTTTGTATTTTTGAAACGTCCTAATGACCCAGCTTTTTATTATTTTCCTGTTAATATTATGAGAGTCCAAGATAATACGTTAGAAATAGTAATTGAAGCTATTGGCCCGAAATCAATTAGGATTATAGCGGATAACAATGATAAAATAGTAGTGCGTGGACCTTATTGGAATGGAGTTTTAGGTCAGCCCTGGATTGACAATCTTACATATGGTAAGATAATATTAGTAGCTGGTGGTATAGGGCAAGCCCCCTCATTACCCCTTGCAGTTAATTTGATGAAAAATAACAATCAAGTTACAGCAGTATTGGCCCCTGGTAAGGTAGGGAAAATTTTTATTGAAGAACAATTAAGTGAATTAGGTGCTGTAGTACATATTGTGCCATCGTTGCGTAAAAATGGTATGACCATGCTAGAAGAATTATTACATCAGAGCCCTGACTTAGTGGTAAGCGCTGGACCTGACAGTCAGCATTATGGAATTATTAGAACTATGCAAGCAGCGGGTGTTAATATACCTATGGTGGCTACTAATAATGCAACCATGTGCTGCGGTGAAGGTATTTGTGGTAGTTGCTTGAAAAAGGTGCAGGATAACAAAGAAATTAAGCTGTGTAAACAACAAATTGATTTTTTGAACATTATTGAGGATTAATTTATTTTTTAAAGGAGTTTATTATATTGGAACGTTTGCAGAAAGTTATCAGCCAAGCTGGAATTGCTTCCAGGAGAGAATCGGAAAAAATTATACAGCAAGGTAGAGTATCGGTAAATGGTAAAGTGGTTACGGAATTAGGTACTAAAGTTACTCCAGGTAAAGATCGAATTGCAGTTGATGGTAAACCCATCGCTGGTGAAAAACTGGTATATATTTTACTATACAAACCAAAAGGAATCGTTACGACCTTAAAAGATCCTCAAGATCGTAAAACTGTGGGATCATTGGTTACTGATATCACAGAACGGATCTATCCTGTTGGTAGACTTGACTATAATACAGAAGGATTGTTATTACTAACGAATGATGGTGCATTAACCCATATGTTAATTCACCCTAGTAAAAAAATTGACAAAACTTATATTGCTAAGGTTGCTGGCAGACCTTCCCAAGAGAAAATTGACTTACTTCGGGTTGGTATTCAATTGGAGGATGGTATCACAGCTCCTGCCATGATAGATGTTATGGATTTTGATCGAGAAAGAAATCTGACCAGTTTAAGAATTACAATTCATGAGGGAAAAAACCGACAAATCCGTCGTATGTTCGAAGCGATTGGCTCTGATGTAAAACAACTCAAGCGGGTTAAATTTGCCTTTTTAACACTAGAAGGCTTACGCCGGGGTGGTTATAGGCATTTATTGCCTCAAGAAGTGGAAGGATTGCAGAACCTTAATAAATAAATGAGAGTGCGAGCCCTTATTTGTAATATAATAAGGGTTCTTTGTTTTACTAAAAAATGAAAAAGGTGATAAGATGAAGAACATTATTGTAGTTGGTGGCGGTGCTGCAGGTATGATGGCTGCGGTTAGTGCCAGTCAAAGTGGTGCTAAGGTAATTCTCTTAGAAAAAATGACTTCCTTAGGTAGAAAATTATCTATTACTGGTAAAGGTAGATGTAACATAACGAACATTGCTGAAAAAGAGATAATTATTAAAAATATTCCAGGAAATGGATCTTTTATCTATAGCTCTTTACATAAGTTTGGCAATCAAGATATTATTGATTTTTTACATAGCTATGGCGTTATGACCAAAGTAGAACGAGGTGGGCGGGTTTTTCCAGTAAGTGACCAAGCCAAAGACGTGGTAGGAGCTTTTTTAAAAGCCTTTAAAGAACTAAATATTGAAGTAGTTACTGGACAACAGGTGAAAAGAATACTTACACATAATGGTAGGGTCACAGGTGTACTTGCCAATAATAATGTGCAATATACTGCTGATGCTGTAATATTAGCTACAGGCGGCTCTTCCTATCCTGGAACTGGTTCTTCTGGTGATGGGTATCGCATGGGTGAAATGGTTGGACATACGATTGTTCCACTAAAACCTTCTTTAGTACCGTTAGAAGTAGGAGAAGATTGGATTGGTGAATTACAAGGTTTGTCTCTGAAAAATGTTTCAGCCAGTGTAATTTTTGCAGGGAAAAAAGTAGCGGATGATTTTGGTGAGATGTTGTTTACTCACTATGGATTGTCCGGTCCTATTATCTTATCATTAAGCAAAAAAGTAGCTGAGATATTAAATAATAAACCAAATGGAGAAGTGCTGATAGAAATTAATTTAAAACCGGCTTTAACAACTGAAATACTTGATAAGCGTATCCAACGAGATTTTGAGAAATTTGCTCGTAAGCAATTGAAAAATTCCCTTGGGGAATTACTGCCAGCAAAATTGATTAATGTTATCATCGATCTGGCACATCTTGATCCTGATAAATTTGTACACCAAATTACTAAAGTTGAGCGCGCGCGTTTACAAGAACAAATCACTAAATTAGCTTTCACGATAACAGCTACACGGCCAGTTAGTGAAGCAATTGTTACAGCAGGAGGAATTCATGTAAAGGAAATAAACCCTAAGACGATGGAGTCAAAGGTGGTAGAGGGATTATATTTTGCTGGTGAAGTGATCGATATTGATGGATACACAGGCGGTTTTAATTTACAAGCGGCCTTTTCCACTGGTTATGTTGCAGGCCAAAATGCGGCAGAAATGTAGAAGTTGATTCACCCAGTATGTACTATGCAAAATGGCATATAATAAAGGCTAAATGGTAAAAAAAGCAGGTGACATCATTAGTGGATAAATCAAAAGACAATTGGATGATACGTGGTGAAGCTCGTTTAGTGCGTTTAATAATCATATGTGTTACGACTTTATTGATATCTCAACTATTGTTATTTAAAGAAGGTACACGTATCTATTTATCAAAAGTTGATAAAATGGAAGGTGAACAAATTACTGCTACCATGCCTTTATATGCAGACGCACCTTTGCAAATTACTGAAGAAACCACCGTCGTTAAGAATTATCAAAATTTATTACGTAAGAGTAAGGTAATCCTTATTCATATAGTCAAACCACCTGAACATGCAACTATTTATGTAATAGTAAATGGAAAAAGGGTGGATGACTTTACTAAGGGAAGTAGTAAGATTACAGTGTACGATGGTGATTATCTTGAAATTGACGCCACCGAATTAGATCAACCTGTCCAATTTATTATTAAGATACCAGAAAAAGATTTGCTTTCCCCATTAGATGGTCTAGTGGTAGAAGGAAGCAAGAGTATTTTGCCTATTGGTAAAATTAAATTTAAAAACCAATAGTAAAAGGATATTAGCATTTTTCGGTGAATTATAAATAAAATAGTATATTTTTGTTAGCTATCGGAGGCTCGTACAAATGATTATTGTAATGGCAGATCCTACAACTGAACAAATTGATCGTGTCTTAGGAAAGATCCGACAACATGATTTAGAAGTTCATTGTCTTAAAAGTTATGGGAAAACAATTATTACGGCTATTGGCGATTCTGCAGCTTATAATGCTGAATTTTTTGAGCGCATGCCTGGAGTAGAAAAAGTAGTATCCATATTAACACCATTCAAATTAGTGAGCCGCGAATTTAGGCAAGAGAATACAGTGGTAAAAGCTGGAAGAGCCGTATTTGGAGAGAAGACAGTATCCATTATTGCAGGTCCATGTGCAGTGGAAGGTTATGAACAATTATTGGAAACTGCGCTAGCTGTTAAAAAAGCAGGTGCATGTATGTTGCGGGGAGGAGCTTACAAACCCCGGACATCACCTTATAGCTTTCAAGGGCTAGAACAGGAAGGGTTGGCAATACTCAAGGCCGTTTCTAAAGAAGCTCAGATACCTGTCATATCTGAGGTTACTGATCCTCGAGCGGTTGAAATCATGAGTCAGCATGTAGATATGCTACAAATTGGCACCCGAAATATGCAAAATTTTGTACTCTTAAAAGAAGTTGCCAAAAGTGGAAAACCTGTATTACTCAAACGTGGTGTATCTGCTACAATGGAAGAATGGCTAATGGCTGCTGAATATATTATGGCTGGTGGTAATGAAAATATTGTCTTATGTGAGCGTGGTATTCGTACATTTGAAACCTATACACGTAATACCTTAGACTTAAATGCAGTACCTTTAATAAAACAGCTTAGCCATTTGCCAATTATCGTTGATCCTAGCCATGGTACAGGCAATTGGCGTTTGGTAAATCCCATGTCAAAAGCTTCTCTAGGAGCAGGAGCGGATGGTTTGATTATCGAAGTGCATCCCTGTCCAGAGGAAGCTGTATCTGATGGAAAACAATCATTAACACCTAATAATTTTGAACAATTGGTAAAAGAGTTACAGGTGATGGCCACTGCAATGGGGCGTAATATTTAATGATTTTAACTACCTAAAATATGGAGGAGAATTTATATGTTGGAAAATATAACGATAAGTCCAAAAGGTGGTTTATCTGGTAGTATAAATATTCCAGGGGATAAATCCATCTCTCATCGAAGTGTTATGTTTGCGGCACTTGCATCTACACCAGTAGTTATAAAAAACTTTTTGTATGCTGAAGATTGTTTATCGACTGTTAGTTGTATGCAAGCATTAGGTGCAAAAATTGAAAAAGATAAACATAATAACTTACATGTTCTTGGCCAAGGATTACACGGCTTAAAAGAACCAGAAGATGTTCTTAATGTCGGAAATTCGGGGACTTCATTACGTTTATTGTCAGGTATCTTAGTTGGACAATCCTTCTTTAGCGTGATGACAGGTGACGCATCTATACGTAGCAGACCTATGGCTAGAGTTGTAACTCCTTTGACAATGATGGGAGGGAAAATCAGAGGGCGTCAAGATGCAAGGTATGTACCTATTTCTATTATGAAAAGTGAGAATGAAAAGATTCATGGCATAGAATACAATATGCCAATGGCTAGTGCTCAAGTAAAATCTGCGATATTATTGGCAACATTATTTGCGAGCGGTCCCAGCATAGTGACTGAGCCATATGTATCTCGTGATCACACTGAACTTATGTTGGAGACTTTTGGTGTAAAAGTGAAACGGCAAGGAACTAGTGTAAGTGTCAGCCCTGTGGCTGAATTACATGCACCAGCAGAGATTAACGTACCTGGAGACATAAGTTCAGCAGCCTTTTGGTTAGTAGGGGCTACCATTATTCCTAATAGCCATTTGACTCTTAAAAATGTGGGAATAAACCCAACACGTACAGGCATTCTAGACATTCTTAAGGAAATGGGAGCGAATATTACAATTGAAAATCAACGATTTAGTGGTGCAGAACTAGTAGCTGATCTTGTAGTAAAATCCGCGTCACTAAAAGGTATTACAATTGATGCCCCTATTATTCCAAGATTAGTTGATGAAATACCAGTATTGGCTGTCGCAGCATTATTTGCTGAAGGGCAAACTATCATTCGTGGCGCAGAAGAATTACGAGTGAAAGAAACAGACCGATTAAAGGCAGTAGCAAGTGAATTAGGAAAAATGGGAGCCATCATGATAGAAACAAAAGATGGTCTTATTATTGATGGACCTCAGAAACTGCAATTTGCTAATTGCGACTCTTATCATGACCATCGGATGGCCATGTCACTCGCCATAGCTGGTGCTGCATCAGCGGGAGTAACTATCCATAAACCTGATTGTGCTAATATTTCCTATCCTAATTTTTTTACAACATTGGATACGATTAGAGAGTAATTTTATGTAGCCTTAAACCACAAATAATGGAAGCTGCATATTTGATTTCGTATATGGAGGCAATTATGAAAAAGTTAATTATTGCTATAGATGGGCCTGCTGGGGCAGGAAAAAGTACTGTAGCGCAAATTCTGGCCCAACGTCTTCAGTATAATTATATTGATACCGGAGCTATGTATCGAGGAATTACCTGGAAAGCAATGAAAAGTAATGTTGCCGATGTCGCATTGATTGGAAAAATCGCTCAGAATATTGATATTAGTTTAACCTATATTAATGGCAACACCACAGTCTTTGTCGATGGTTGTGATGTAACTGCCGAAATTCGTACACCTGAAGTTTCTCGCATGGTATCAGAAGTTGCTCAAATTCAAGCTGTACGTGAGGCTATGCTTGGATTGCAACGTGAAATGGCAGGTTGCGGTGGAGTTGTTATGGATGGCCGTGATATTGGAACCCATGTATTACCCAATGCAGATATAAAGATCTTTTTAACAGCATCTATAAAAGAACGTGCAGATCGTCGTTGGCGTGAATTAACAGAAAAAGGGTTTGGTGTAAAACTAGAAGAACTTGAAGAGGAAATTGCTACTCGCGATAAAAACGATTGTGAACGTGAATTCGCTCCTTTAATACAGGCGTCTGATGCTGTATTAATCGATACTACCTCGCTTTCAATAGAGGAAGCAGTAAAGGCAATCACACAAATTTGTGAGGAGAGATTGAGTCTTGTATAGTGTAGTTAGGTTTTTTTTGCATTATTTCTTTAAAATAATTTTTCGTTGTAAAATCTTTGGAGAAGAGAATATTCCGATTGACGGAGGCGCAATTATAGCTTCTAATCATGTGAGTCTATTTGATCCGCCTGTTGTTGGGACTGCTATTACTAGATCAGTCCATTTTATGGCTAAAGAAGAATTATTTGCAATACCGCTTATTGGATGGATTTTTAGGAAACTAAAAGCATTTCCAGTACGGCGTGCTACAGCTGATCGTACTGCTATTCGTCACGCTATCAATTTATTAGAAAATGGGGAAATACTTGGTCTTTTTCCAGAAGGAACTCGTAGTCTAACTGGTAAATTGGGTAAGCCTGAAACAGGACTTGCTATGATCGCCCTAAAATCGGGAGTGCCAATCATACCTACTGCGGTTATTGGTACAAATAGAGTATGTAAAAATGGCCAGTTATTCCCCAGTTTCATTGTTAAATTTGGAAATCCTATTGCTGTAATTAAAGGGAAAGCTGATAAAGAAACAATGGAAGACCTCAGCAATCAAGTCATGAAAGAAATTTCTTTATTATTAGAAGAAAGGTAGACTTTTATATAGTTTACCTTTCTTCTAATTTTTAAATTATTTTATTTTCAAACAGATAATAATACGTTATAATAATTGCATGGAAATCCCTGTTAAATAGTGGTAAAAAAGATAAGGAGGAATCACATTTTAAAAAGTCCGTATATTCAGAAAAAATAAGGAGAGGAAATTATGAATTCAGTTACTTTGCTTGTTATTACCACTTGTGTATTTATTTTAGCATATCGTTATTATTCTGCTTTTATATCGGCTAAGGTTTTAGTACTGAATGACACTATTGTGACACCTGCTTATCGATGTAATGATGGTCGTGAATTCGTCCCTACAAATAAGTGGGTACTCTTTGGTCATCATTTTGCTGCTATTGCTGGAGCAGGTCCACTTATTGGTCCTGTACTAGCTGCTCAGTATGGTTGGGGCCCTGGCTTTATGTGGATTTTATTAGGTTCAGTTTTTGCTGGATCAGTACATGACTTTATTATCTTATTTGCCTCAGTTCGTCATAGTGGACAATCCTTAGCGGTGATAGCCCGCAGAGAAGTCGGACCCGTTACAGGTATTACCACATCGTTAGCTATTCTCTTTATTATTATTGTAGCATTAGCAGGATTAGCTATTGTTGTAGTGAATGCCTTATTTAAAAATCCTTGGGGTGTATATACTCTATTTATGACAATTCCTATTGCTGTTATTATTGGGTTGTATATGTTTAAAATTGTACCTGGTGCTATACGCTCAGGATCTATCGTTGGCTTTTTGATGGTTATGGCTGCTGTAATTACAGGAAGCTACATCCCTGGTTCTTCTTGGGCGGATGCATTTACTTTGACTAAAAATCAATTATCCATTGCGTTGCCCACATATGGTTTTTTCGCGGCAGTATTGCCTGTATGGCTATTATTGGCTCCACGAGATTACTTAAGCTCTTATATGAAGATTGGTACAGTTATAGCGCTTGCACTGGGAATTTTAATCGTGCAGCCAAATGTGAATATGGAGTTTGCTAGTAACTTTGTTCATGGTGGTGGTCCCATAATTCCAGGGCCTGTATGGCCATATGTATTTATTACAATTGCCTGTGGTGCAATTTCTGGTTTCCATTCATTAATTAGTTCAGGAACAACTCCCAAAATGTTAGAGTTGGAATCCCAAGCTCGACCAATTGCCTTTGGTGGTATGCTTGTTGAAGGATTTGTAGCAGTTATGGCTCTTATTTCTGCTGTAGTATTAACACCTGGTGATTATTTTGCTATTAATACCCCACCAGCTGTATTTGCAAAATTAAATATACCAATAGTTCATTTACCAGAACTTTCAGCATTAGTTGGTATGGATATAGCTGGTCGTCCAGGTGGTGCTGTGTCTTTAGCTGTAGGTATGGCTAATATCTTTTCCAGTATTGGTGGTATGAGTCACCTTATGGGTTATTGGTATCAGTTTGCTATAATGTTTGAAGCCTTATTTATTCTAACAACTATTGATGCCGGCACTCGCGTGGCTAGGTATATTTTACAAGATATTCTAGGGAGCTATACGTATGCCCCGTTAAAACGCACAAATTGGTGGCCTGGTGTTCTCTTTACCAGTGCTATAGTAACTTATAGCTGGGGATATTTGCTTTATAGTGGGGATGTGGCAAGTATCTGGCCATTGTTTGGTGTTGCAAATCAACTATTAGCAGTAGTAGCCCTAGCAATTGGGACTACGGTTATTCTAAAAATATCACCTAAGAAATCTTATGCATGGGTAACATTTGCCCCCCTAACTTTTCTGACGGTTACCGTAATTTACGCAGGTGTTTTAAATGTCGCTATGTTTTATAAACGGGGTGATGCATTAGGTAACATTAATGGGACTGTGAGTATTGTTTTAATAGTATTGGTTATTATTACCTTACTAGATTCTATCCGTAAATGGATTGAGCTCTTGAAAACCGATAAACCTGTTGGTATGAATATAGAAACTCAAGAAGTTTGTACATTTGGTACTACAAAGCCCAATATCCCGAGCTAAATCCAAGGAAATGCTAAATCTTATTTTAATATTATAACTTGATTACTTTTAGCAATATGAAAAAGAGAGCGATTTTGGCTCTCTTTTTCATGTTATAATTACTAAATAAGAGGAATTATAATATTTACAGGGAATATCAATTTATGTAATTTATATTATAGGGGGGCACATATGAAAATAATCGCGGCTGAACACCGGGGTTTTTGTTATGGTGTTAAACGCGCAGTGGCAATGACTCAGAAATGTATTGGTGTAGATGGTGATATACATACTCTAGGACCCATTATACATAATCCACAAGTGGTAAAGCGATTCTCAGATCAAGGAATTGAAGTCGTTAACAATTTATCTACTGTTAATGATGAAAGTACAGTCATTATTCGTTCTCATGGAGTCGGTCCCGCAATATATGAACAGGCCCAAGTTAAAAAACTAAAGGTTGTTGATGCAACTTGTCCTCATGTTAAGAAAGCCCAGCAAGCAGCTCATGAATTATTACAGGATGGTTATACTGTGGTAATAGTCGGTGAAAAGCACCATCCAGAAGTTAAGAGTATTTTAGAATGGTCAGATAATACAGGATTTGTAGTGGAAACTCTAGAAGAAGCAATAGCGTTACCTGTTATACCTAAATTAGGTGTTGTGGTGCAAACTACTTTTTCTGGAGAGGTCTTTCAGACAATTATTTCTGTATTAGAAACTAAATGTGAAGATCTTAAAATTTGTCGTACTATCTGCACAGCAACTGATCTTAGACAAAAGTCAGCGTTAGATATGGCAGCTAAAGTGGATGTGATGCTGGTAGTTGGTGGTAAAAATAGCGCTAATACCTCAAGACTGGCCGAATTATGTCATAATGCTGGTAGTCGCGTATATCATATAGAAACAGCTGAGGAATTAATGATAGAAAACTTTTCTGGAGTAGAAACAGTTGGTATTACCGCAGGTGCATCTACTCCGGACTGGTTAATAGAGGAGGTTTATCAAAAAATGCAAGAGTTCAATCAAATGTTAGATAATGGAGTAAACAAACTTGAGCAAGGCAGTATTGTAAAGGGCAAAATTGTAGGTATTCGCAAAGATGAGGTTTTTGTTGATATTGGTTATAAAGGAGAGGGAAGTATATCCTTAGCCGAATTATCATATCCGACACCAGAAAATGCTGCTGAAATAGTGAATGAGGGGCAAATCATTGATGTTTATGTATTAGATTTGGATAGCAATGATGGAATTATAAAACTGTCAAAAGTAAAGGCAGATGCAATAGTAGCTTGGGATATTTTAGAAGAATCATTACATAATAAAAAAGAAGTAGAAGCTAAAGTATTGGAAGTTGTTAATGGTGGCTTAAAAGTATCTGTTTGCGGTATTAGTGGTTTTATACCTGCTTCACAGATAGAACTACATTTTGTAGAAGATCTATTACCTTTCAAAGGTCAGACATTAACGGCTTTGCCTATTGAAATAGATAGAGTAAAAAAACGAGTTGTCTTGTCTCGCAAGGTATTGTTAGAAGAGCAACGTCGCATCCAAGAAGAAGAAACGTTGGCAAAATTAGTAGTTGGCCAAATTATCTCAGGTACAGTACGGCGCATCGTTGATTTTGGTGCTTTTGTTGATATTGGTGGTATAGATGGATTAGTACATATTTCTGATTTATCATGGCATCGTGTAAAAAGTCCTCAGGAAGTTGTTGCACTAGGAGATGAAGTAAAAGTACTCATTTTAAAAATTGATAGTGCAACAAAGAGAATTTCCCTTAGCTTAAAAGAGGTGGGGCGCGATCCTTGGCTTGATTTAATAGAACAATTTTCAGTAGGAAAGGTTGTAACAGGAAAGGTTACTAAGATTACTAAATTTGGAGCATTTGTAGAGCTAGTTCCAGGTATTGAAGGCTTAGTTCATATGTCAGAACTATCTGATGAAAAAGTGAATAAGGTGGAAGATGTAGTAACGATTGGGCAGCAAGTAACTGTAAAAATACTGGAGATTGGTCAGGAAAATAAACGAATTTCCCTCAGCATTAGTAAGGCGCAACAGGATGCTGAACGAGTAGAATATCAATCTTATTTGAATAAGCAAGAAGGAACAGGTACAACAATTGGTGATAAACTTGGGCACCTTTTTAAGAAATTTGAGTAGGGAGATGACAGGGTGCGTCAATCGCGTAAATTAGATCACTTAAAATATTCAATAGCATTAAACGATGGACCTAATACTAGTGGATTTTCCGATATTTCACTCGTACATAATTGTCTTCCTAATTTGTCTTGGAATGATCTTGATATTTCAACTTCTATTGCGGGTATAGCTCTAAGTCACCCTCTTATTATTAATGCAATTACAGGTGGGGCTAACGATGTTACACCTATTAATGAACGTATTGCTGAGTTTGCTAGTTTAACGAATACAGCAATGGCGATTGGTTCTCAATATGCAGCTCTGGAGAATCCTGAGGTGCAACATTCTTATAAGATTGTTCGTGAAAAAAACCCTAAAGGTATAATTTTTGCAAATTTAGGTGCTTATGTTACCCCGCAGCAAGCCCAGTTAGCGGTGGACATGATTGATGCGCAAGCTATTCAAATTCATCTAAATGTAGCCCAAGAAATTATGATGACCGAAGGTGATCGAGATTTTACAGGATATTTAGCTAATATCGCTAGTATTGTGGATAAAGTGAATGTTCCTGTAATCGTCAAAGAAGTTGGCTGTGGCATTGCGCAAGAACAAGCTATTTTGTTAGCAGAGATTGGTATTAAAGCAATTGATGTTGGTGGTACAGGTGGAACAAACTTTTTGGCAATTGAAGCCGCTCGTCGCCAGTCAGTGGTTAATTCGGAAACTTTATCTTGGGGGATACCTACGGTTATAAGCGCTGTTGAAGTCATGTCAGTACTTCCTAAACACATAGATATGATGGTATCTGGTGGAATACGTACTTCTCTTGATGTAGTGAAGTCTCTTGCTTTAGGTGGTGCCGCTACAGGTATGGCGACACCTATAGTGAGAATGTTATATGAAAAAGATATGAATTCTGCTGTAAGTTGGTTTCAACAATTTTTACATGAGATTCAATGTTATATGCTATTGCTAGGGTCCGCTAATATAAGGGAGCTAGGAATGACACCTTTGATTATTTCTGGTTATAGTAAGGAATGGTTGATGACTAGAGGAATTGATATAACAAAGTATGCTATTAATAGAAAGCATGGCTGATGCCATGCTTTTTTGCATGTTTTCTTTCTGAAAGGGGCAAGATAAACCATAAAATACAGTAGAGGTGAATAATTATGAATATGCCAATAGGGATGATTATGCTATTGGTGGTTGGTGTGCTGGTTTATTTTGGAATAGCTCATAGGATTCTGGATAGAATGCGCTTAACAGACAAGCAGGCTTTACTTTTTATTGGGGCTGTAATTGTAGGTAGCTTTATTGATATTCCTCTTATGCGTACTCCAGTACAAGTAAGCATTAACGTGGGAGGAGCTTTATTACCAATTGTATTATCAATTTGGCTAATTTTCAAAGCGGATGAAACGGCTGAAAGAGTGCGAGCCATACTGGCAGCTCTTTTAGTAGCTGTAGCTGTATCTCTGGGTTCTCGCTATTTGCCTTATGAACCAGAGAATATGTTTTTGGACCCTAAAATCATATATGGTATTTCAGCAGGTCTTATTGCCTATCTAGCAGGACGCTCAAGACGGAGTGCTTTTGTTGGTGGAGTATTAGGCATCGTTTTAAGTGATATTGTGCATATGGTCACCATTATAGGACTAGGTATCCCTGGTACAACTAACATTGGTGGTGCAGGTGCCTTTGATGTAGTGATGATTGCGGGGATTATCGCGGTGATGATAGCAGAGCTAGTAGGGGAAACTAGAGAAAAAATGCAAGGTGGTCCTATGCTTGGCAGGTATCGGCCAGAGGGACTATATGAATTTAGTAAAGAACTTTCTCACAATAATCAAAAAAATAAGAAAAATCGCAATAAAAATGAAAAACCTGAAAATATGGAAGAAAATAATAGAGGTGAGGAAAATGAATAGGCTGTGGGGGGCAGTTATAGTACTACTATTGATATGCAGTATAACAATACAAGGATACACCCATGAGCGGAATGATGGTGGATACTATTCTATTCTTGACGAAAATGGTACTACCGTTTATATAACAGGTTGGGGAGTTGAAGTAGGCGATCAATTTCTTACTGAAAATAATAAACGTTATGAAGTTACTAGCATATCAGGAGATATTGCTCATAGCAAATTTATAGGTGATGTAAATTTAAGTAAATATGGAAGCACTGAAAAAAATACTTTTTCTAGCATGTTACAACCTTCTATAGCCTGGGCAGAAGGAAGTGGTAAAGTAGCTATTTATCACACTCATTCCGATGAATCGTATATACCGACAGATGGTAAAGATAGTATCTCGGGAGCTGGTGGAATTTATAAAGTCGGGGATGCTTTCACTAGTGCTCTGCAAGGTAAAGGTATGGAGGTTTTTCATTCCAATGCTAATCATGATCCTCATGATAATATGGCTTATGAACGTTCTCGGCGTACTGCTGCAGAACTCTTAAAAAAACAACCGGATGCTATATTTGATATTCATCGTGACGCAGCTCCACCAGAAGTTTATAAGGGTAATATTAATGGAGAAGATATTACGAAATTGCAGTTAGTTGTGGGTAAATATGGACCAACGGGTAAACAAATTGAAGATTATGCGTTGCAAATCAAAGCAAATTCGGATACGAAACATCCAGGTTTAATCAAAGGTATTTTCTTCGCTAAAGGCGGAGATTATAATCAAGATTTACATCCCCGTTCTATGCTATTAGAAGTAGGATCAGAAACTAATGATCGCCAATCTGCGGAAAGAGGCGTTGCATTATTTGCGGATGTAATTCCTACTATTTTAGGTAAAACAGCAGCCGCTCCTAGTAATGTAGAAGGACAAGCTGGTCTTGGCACTGCACAAGTAGGACCTTCTGGCGCAAGTAAATCGATTGGCTGGATTGTGGGTTTTTTGGTTGTTGGTGTTGCTGCATTTTTGTTTTTGAGTACTGGAAGTATGAAAGAAGCAAAAGCGAAGCTTAAGCAATTTACGACAACAGAATTTACTAATTTCTTAGGACCTAAGATAAAAGAAAAAAAAGACATTAAAAAATCAGATCAACAAAAAGATGAAGAATAACTTTGATGAAAATAAAAAATATTTTCATAATATAAATAGTATTTCCCTAAAGTTTATAGTATGATATAGAATGAAGTAGAGATTTTGTAATAAGAACAAATTCTAAATTTTTGAGAAGAATCTAGATAATGATTTATTTAGAGTGATGTTCTTTCATCACTCTTTCTTTTATTCAAAATAAGAAAAAAAGGGAATATAGCATGAGAGGTGACCGTGTTGGCATATAGTGGTATTGTTTCAAAAGTCATGCCAGGTAGTATTGCAGATGAAATCGGCTTAAAAGAAGGTGATCGTCTACTTGCAGTTGATGGACAAAATATTCGAGATATTATTGATTTGAGTTTTGCTTTAGCAGATGATTTTGTAGAACTTTTGATTGAAAAGAAAAATGGTGAACAAGAAGTTTTTGAAATAGAGAAAGAATATGATGAGGACTTAGGCATTGAATTTGAAAGTGCAGTCTTTGATGGTGTTCGTCGATGTGCTAATAAATGTATATTTTGTTTTGTAGATCAAATGGCACCTGGTATGAGAGAAAGTTTATATGTGAAAGATGATGACTATCGACTGTCATTTTTATACGGAAATTTTGTTACTTTAACTAATCTTGGGCCTAACGATATTAAGAGAATTAATCAGCTTCATTTGTCGCCGCTGTATATATCAATACATACTACCAATGGCGCATTACGCGAAAAAATGTTAAACAATAAATTTGCTGGTAAGATCATGGATCAGCTAAATACGTTAATTGCTAATGGAGTAGAGATGCATACACAAATCGTATTGTGTCCTAATATTAATGATGGTGATGAACTGGAAAAAACTATCAATGATTTATATGCATTACATCCTAATGTATTATCTATGGCAATTGTACCTGTTGGCTTGAGTCGTTTTCGGGAAGATTGCTATGAATTAGAGGTTTTTACTCCAGATAAAGCAATTGCTGTAATTGAAAAAGTAAACAAATGGCAAGAAAAATGTCGCAAAGATAGTGGAACTTCGTTTGTCTATTTATCTGATGAATTTTATCTTGCAGCTAATCGGCCTATCCCTGCTTATGAAATGTATGATGGCTTTCCTCAACTTGAAAATGGTATTGGTCTTGTGCGAAATTTTCTAGCTGAATGGCAGGAAGAATCGATAATTACTCAAGGGTATTCTGAGCCCCATCACTTAGATGTAGTATGTGGCGTATCCGCTCATAAAATATTAGGACCATTATTAGAAGATATCAAAATTCCGAATCTAACAATTCGTGTTTTATCTGTTGAGAATATCTTTTTTGGTACAGATATAACAGTAAGTGGCTTACTAACTGGTCAGGATATAATTAGTACCTTAAATCAAGCTGGTGGAGTAAGAACGGGAGTCATCATACCGGGCGCATCCTTAAAAAAAGGTGAATCTATCTTTTTAGATAATATGACTTGTGATCAATTAGAAAATCGCCTGGAAGCACCTGTACGTGCAGCTTATGGTGCGAAAGATCTAAGAGAACTATTACAAGCCTGGAGGTAATTTCATGGCTAAATTAGGCTTAATTCAGGTATATACTGGCAATGGTAAGGGGAAAACTACTGCTAGCTTAGGTTTGGCATTTAGAGCATGTGGACATGGTTTTAAAGTTTGTATGATTCAATTTATGAAGGATAATATCGAATACGGCGAATTTAAGTCTAGTACTAATTTACCTGGTTTTACATTGCTTCAGGTTGGTCGTAATGATTTTGTAAATCTGGAATATCCTGAAGAGATTGATAAAAAACTAGCCCAAGATGGTTGGAATATAGCCAAATCAGTTATATCATCTGGCAATTATGACATGGTTATTCTAGATGAGATAAATGTAGCGATGGCTTGTAGATTATTAGATGTAAATGTGGTAGTAAGTTTTTTAACCAAAGATTGTACATCTTTAATTAAAATCCCAGAGATTATATTAACCGGCAGGTATGCGCTACCAGAAATTATTAATATTGCCCATTTAGTAACAGAGATGCAGGAAATCCGGCATAATTATTCAGAAGGAATAGAATCACGTCAAGGTATTGAGTTTTAAATTGTTATGAAAATATATTGATAAGTATAGGAGATAGATATGAGTAAACCAATTCTAGCTATTGTTGGGCGCCCTAATGTTGGTAAGTCTACATTATTTAATTACATTGGACAAAAAAGAGTATCCATCGTTGAAAACATTCCAGGTGTTACCCGGGATCGTATTTACCTCGATGCGGAATGGCTTGATCGTGAATTTACTATGATTGATACTGGTGGCATTGAAATAGAATCCAGTGATAAAATTTTAACTGCGATGCGTTATCAAGCAAAATTGGCCATCGATGAGGCAGATGCAATTTTATTTATGGTAGATGGGAAAGTAGGTTTAACTTCAGCAGATGAAGAAGTTGCTATCATTCTGCGCAATACACGCAAGCCAGTAATCGTTGCTGTTAATAAAGTGGATAATATGCAAAAAGCAAATGAGATTTATGAATTTTATAATTTGGGACTTGGTGATCCCATTGCAATTTCTGCGGCAAATGCCTTAAATATTGGCGATTTGCTGGATGAGATTGTTAAGCGTTTACCCAATGAAGAAATTGTAGAAGAAGATAATGAAAAGATACGAGTTGCGGTCATTGGACGTCCTAATGTAGGAAAATCTTCATTGGTAAATCGGCTAGTTGGTGAAGAAAGGGTTATTGTAAGTGATGTAGCAGGTACTACTCGCGATGCCATTGATACCCACTTTACAAAAGATGATACATCCTTCGTTTTAATAGATACTGCTGGAATGCGGCGTAAAGCTAAGGTAGAACTTCCTGTTGAGCGATATAGCGTTATGCGTGCATTACGGGCTGTTGACCGTTCCGATGTAGTTTTAATTGTTATTGACGCAGTAGATGGAATTACGGAGCAGGATAAAAAAATAGCTGGCTATGCACATGAAGCGGGCAAAGCTTCTGTTATTGTTGTAAATAAATGGGATCTACTTGAGAAAGACGGCAAAACTTCGCTACGATATACAGAAGATATTCGCGCCGAGTTGGCCTTTATGCAATACTCACCAGTGTTGTTTATTTCTGCCCTTACCAACCAAAGAGTTCCGCGAGTTACTGAATTAATAAAATTCGTGGCAGAGCAACACACTATGCGTGTAGCGACTAGTGTCTTAAACCAAGTGATTGAGGATGCTGTATCGATAAATCCGCCACCATCCCAATTTGGTAGACGTCTAAAAATATACTTTACTACCCAACCTAACGTAAAACCACCGACTTTTGTTTTCTTTGTTAATGAACCAGAAATTATGCATTTTTCCTATTTACGCTTTTTAGAAAATAGACTTCGAGAGAGTTTTGGTTTTGAAGGAACACCTTTAAAATTAGTGGTACGTGGACGTAAAGAAGAAGAATAAGATATGGGGAGAAGATAGTGATATATGAATTATTTACTTATCGCTGTGCTCGGATATTTGATTGGATCCATTCCTAATGGTCTACTTATAGGAAAAAAATTATATAATATAGATTTAAGGCAATTTGGTAGTAAAAATATTGGGGCCACAAATGCATTTCGAACGTTAGGTTTGTGGCCAGCATTTTGGGTCTTTCTAACTGATGCTGCCAAAGGGGTTATTGCAGTATATTTGAGTAGTTTCTTAGTAGGCACGCCGATAGCATTGTTAGTAGGCGGCATTGCAGCTATTGTTGGTCATAATTGGTCTATTTTTTTAAATTTTACAGGTGGGCGTGGTGTTGCTACTGGTTTAGGTGTTATCGCTGTATTGGTTCCACAAATTACTGCAATCATATTTTTAATTTGGGCGATTATCGTATATATTACTCGTTATGTATCTTTAGCCTCGATTGTGGCAGCAGTATTAGTACCAATTTTCATGTGGTTCTTTGGTGAGAAGATTGAATTCTTATATTTTGGTATCCTGGCTGCTCTGTTCGTCGTCGGAAGACACAAACCAAATATTGAAAGGCTTTTAAAAGGTACAGAGTTAAAAATCAAAGTAGGTAACATGATAGCTGATTCTAAAAAAAAATAAGCAAAAAAAGAGACTGGGCATAATAAAATGTACCCTATAGAGTAGACACTTAAAAAAAGTCTACCCAATAGGGTATTTTTATGTATAATAGGAAAAAACGAGAATGGTGGACGATGAAATGAGCAATAAAACCTTTTCAGAAAAAGAAATAGAAATACTATCGCGTAACCAATATATAAAAACTGTCACTATTGAATACCATGGGTTTGATATAACTATTCTTGGGATGGGGCGCATTAAATTGTCATGCAGCAGATTTCATATGAAAAAGATGGTATATTGGGATTAAAAGATTCTAGAAAAGAAAGTTCAGGAAGACCAAGTGAAAAAGAACTCTCGATAGAAGAAAAAATATTCACGAATTAAAGCACAAAACAACTTACTGAAAGCAGGGAATGAATTATTAAAAAAAATCGATATGATGGAAAGGGGGCTGAGAAGAACGAAGTAGGATTGTCTGCGAACAAAAATTTATAATGATAGCTTTTGTGATCCAAAAATATAAACTTAAAAACATGATTGGTTATTTATGTAAAATGGCTAGTGTATCACGTTCTGGCTACTATAATCATTTCTCACTAAACTCACAGAATTTATAAGAAAAACGAAACAAGCAAGATGAAAGCGACAAGGGAACATCGTATTTTACCAAATCTATTAAAGAGAAATTTTAAGCAAAACATACCAGGAAAAGTATTGCTCACAGACATAACGTACTTATTTTATGGCCAGGGCAAGAAGGCTTATTTATCAACGATTAAGGATGGCTCCACAAACGAAATTTTGGCATACAACGTGTCTGACAGCATAACTTTGGATATTGCTACTGATACCATCTATAAATTAAAGAAGAATAGAAAAGTGAAATTGGCAAACGATGCATTTATTCACTCTGCTCAAGGATTCCACTATACAAATCCCCGATTCCAAAAGCTAGTTAGAAAATTTGCGTTAGGACAATCTATGTAAAGATGTGGTAACTGCTGGGAGAATGCTCCACAAGAATCATTCTTTGGACATTTTAAGGATGAAGGATATATAAAATCATGCAGTACTTTAGAGCAGCTAAAAGATGAAATTAAGCAATATATGATCTACTATAATAATTACAGATATCAATGGAATTTAAAGAAGATGACTCCTGTTCAGTACAGAAATTATCTTCTTAATATTGCATAGTCTTTTTTTTAATTGTCCTTGACTAAGGGTACAGATTATAAGCCTAGTCTTTTCTTATTTTGTAATAATATTGCTGGCATGTCATATATTTATAATGATTAATTGACTACTATTTAGTTAATTTTAAAATACTATTCCATTTCGTTCGGTTTTAACTTTTCTTTAAGGAGGGATGGTTTCGAGTGTAGAATATGCGTTAGTATTTTTCATAAAGCATAGTTGTAGGGAGGGAAAAGGTAAATGGAAAAATTCGATTTATTTCGAGATATTGCCGAACGCACTGGTGGTGATATTTACATTGGTGTCGTAGGCCCAGTGAGAACAGGAAAATCAACTTTTATTAAACGTTTTATGGAAACAATGGTTCTACCAAATATGATTGATCCATATGAAAAAGAAAGAGCTAAAGATGAATTGCCTCAAAGTGCAGCTGGCAAAACCATTATGACGACTGAACCTAAATTTATTCCAAATGAAGCTGTAGAAATCACTGTTAAAGATAATGTTAATGTTCGAGTTAGAATGGTTGATTGTGTAGGTTATACTGTTGATGGTGCATTAGGATATGAAGAACAAGATGGCCCACGCATGGTACTTACACCTTGGTTTGATCATGAAATCCCCTTTCAAGAGGCTGCAGAAGTAGGTACAAAAAAAGTAATCGATGAACATTCTACAATTGGTCTAGTAATCACTACTGATGGTAGTGTAACAGACTTACCACGGGAAAAATATCTACCTGCAGAAGAGCGAGTTATTAATGAGTTAAAAGCACTGGAAAAACCATTTTTAGTTATATTAAACACCTGCCGACCAACATCAAAAGAAACACGTGAATTAGTAGCAAAATTAGAGAATGCTTATGATGTGCCTGTAGTACCTGTTGATTGTCAGCAACTTAACCAGGATGACATTTACGCTATTCTACAAGAAGTATTATATGAATTCCCCGTAAAAGAAGTGAATATCTCTTTGCCAAAATGGATTGAAGAATTGGATACTGAGCATTGGCTTAGAGAGAAATTTGATGGTGCAGTACGTGAAGTTGTCCAATATGTACGGCGACTTAGAGATATTGATCGAGCCATTGATGATTTATCAGGATATGATTTTATTGCAGATGTAATCTTACATGACATGGATCTGGGTAACGGAGTTGCTGTAATTGAGATAACTGCCAGAAATGATTTATTCTATCAGGTGTTAGAAGAATTGACAGGCTTTACTATCTCAGGTGAACATCACTTATTACGTCTAATGCAAGATTTATCGGTTGCAAAGCGTGAATATGATAAAATAGCAAGTGCATTAGAACAAGTAAATTTGACTGGTTATGGCATTGTATCGCCACAACTAGACGAAATGGTATTAGAGGAACCAGAAATCATTAAAACTGGCAATCGCTTTGGTGTAAGACTAAAAGCATCTGCGCCGTCATTACATATTATTAGAACGGATGTACAGGCTGAAATATCACCTATTATTGGTAGTGAAAAGCAAAGTGAAGAGTTAGTCCAGTACCTCATGAGGGAATTTGAAGGAGAACCAGAAAAAATATGGCGCACCAATTTATTTGGTAAATCACTAAATGCTTTAGTAAGGGAAGGAATCCAAAATAAACTTTCCGGCATGCCAGAAAATACCCAAGTAAAATTGCGTGATACTTTACAAAAAGTTGTTAATGATGGTAGTGGCGGTTTAATATGTATCATTTTCTAAATAAAAACTTACAAAAACACAAAGCTATATAAGTAAAATAAGATTTAAAATGATCAATCTGTACAGATTGATCATTTTTTTTATTAATAATACTTGTTTTTTGTAGTATAGTAATGCTATACTGTCTACTGAGAATAGATTATTATCCGCATGAGTAATACTGAAGGGGGTACCAATGGTGATAGGACAAAAATCCGTATTTTTCTTGGTTCGAGAAGAAATATTGCCTGAAGCAATTAAAAAAACAATTAAAGTAAAAGATATGTTAAAACGTGGCGAAGCACGTACGATTAATGAGGCTGTGGAAAAAATGGAATTAAGTCGCAGTGCTTATTATAAATATAAAGATTATGTCTTTCCTTTCTACGAAGCAAGTAAAGAAAAAATCGTAACATTAGCATTATTGCTTGAACATAAGCAAGGGGTTTTATCAAGAGTGTTAAATACGATTGCTAATGAACGTGGCAGTGTATTAACGATTAATCAAGGAATACCTCTTCAAGGTGTGGCCAATGCTACGATTTCAATTGAAACAGCTGAATTGGCAATCGATTTAGAAGCTTTGTTGGATAAAGTAAGAATGGTCGAGGGTGTTAAACGGTTAGAAGTGTTGGGGCAAGCCTAAAAAGGAGAGGACAATGATGGGAAATACTATTACTGTCGGTTTACTTGGCATGGGAACTGTCGGAACTAGTGTTGTTAAGATACTTACCGAAAATGCTAATGATATTTTGCAAAAAGTTGGTGTACCTGTCAAGATAAAAAAAATCATGGTTCGCCAACTTGATAAACCTAGAGACACGAATATTGATGCAGAATTTACTACCAATTTTGATGACATTATTAATGACCAAGACATTGATATTATAGTTGAAGTCATGGGTGGTATAATTCCTACAAAGGATTATATTGTTAGAGCACTAGCGGCCGGTAAACATGTAGTTACTGCCAATAAGGATGTTGTAGCTAAATATGGGCAAGAAATATTTGAAGTTGCAGATAAGAGCAAAGTTGACTTCTTATTTGAAGCTAGTGTTGCTGGGGGGATTCCTATTATTCGTCCTCTAAAGCAATGCTTGGCAGCAAACAAGATTAGTGAAGTTATGGGAATTATCAATGGTACAACAAATTATATGCTTACTAAAATGACAAATGAAGGTTTGGATTTTAATAGTGTATTGGCTGAAGCGCAGGCTAAAGGTTATGCTGAAGCCGATCCTACCGCTGATGTAGGAGGATTCGATGCGGCTCGGAAAATTGCAATATTAGCTTCGATTGCCTTTGGTAGCAGAGTATCTATAGATGATGTTTACGTTGAGGGCATTACTACTATTTCCACAGAAGATATTGGTTATGCAAAAGAGCTTGGATATGTAATAAAATTATTAGCAATTGCTAAGGATGATGAGCGTGGTATTGATGTACGTGTACATCCAGCCTTTATCCCTGCAAAACATCCATTAGCTTCAGTACATGATGTCTTTAATGCTATTTATATTAAAGGTGATGCTGTAGGAGAAACTATGTTTTACGGGCGCGGTGCTGGTGGTATGCCTACAGCTAGTGCAGTAGTATCTGACATTATTGATGTAGCTCGTAATATTACACATAATGCAAATAGTCGTATTCTTTGCACTTGTTTTGCACAAAAAAGCTTTTGCTCTGTACAAAATACGGAATCGCCTTATTATATTAGATTATTAGTGGCGGATAAACCAGGTGTATTAGCTGCCATTGCTGGTGCTTTTGGTGCACAGCAAGTGAGTTTGCACTCCGTAATTCAAAAACGAAAAGTAAACACCTCTTCCGAGCTAGTATTGATTACCTACCAAGTATCGGATGCTAACTTAAGATTGGCTATTAATACAATCTCCGGTATGTCAGTAGTGGATAAAGTGAGTAGCGTAATTCGTGTAGAAGCTGAAGACTTTGCATAATAGTGATCGATGATAAGATAGGAGATATTATATGTCAATTACTGTAAAAGTTCGTGTACCAGGAACTACTGCTAATTGTGGACCTGGTTTTGATGCAGTAGGCATAGCCTGTACTATTTATAGTGAATTAGAACTGGGTTTAAGTGAAAAAGGAACTCTAACTATTGAGATAGAAGGAGAGGGAGAAGGGCTTATTCCTACTGACAAGAATAATATTATTTATCAAGCTGTGCAAGCAGTATTAGATAAAGTAGGGAAACCTTACCAAGGAATTTATCTTAAATTATTTAATAAAATTCCCCTAGCTCGTGGTTTAGGCAGCAGTGCTGCTGCTATTGTAGGTGGACTTATTGCAGCAAATACGGCAACAGGAAATACTTTAACTCAAGAGGAAATTTTTTGTATGGCTACAGCGCTAGAAGGCCACCCTGATAATGTAGCTCCTGCTATATTTGGGGGTATTACTATAAGTGTAATGCAAGGTAATCAACCTTCTTATTTGCGCTTTATCCCTGAAAAAGAACTCAATATGATAGTAGCTATTCCTGAATTTAATTTGTCCACACGTACAGCACGTCAAGTATTGCCAGATACAATCGCTATTAAGGATGCTATTTTTAATATTAGCCGAGTGGCCTTATTAATTGGAGCATTGTGCAAAGGTGAGTTTCATCATTTGCGCTATGCACTAGAGGATAAAATTCATCAACCCTATAGACAAGAGCTCATTCCTGGCATGCAGCAAGTATTTAGTGCAGCCGTAGATCAAGGTGCATATGGCGCAGCTCTAAGTGGTGCTGGTCCTTGTTTAATTGCTTTTACTGAAACTAATTGTGATGAGATAGGCGAAGCTATGGTTCGAGCTTTTGCTGATAATAGCGTAAAATCCCAGTATGTAATACTAACTATTGCTGCTGAGGGTGCAAAAGTAATTGAGTGATAATTATTGACATAGTACCTAAAAAAGGGTAAAATAGATTTTGTTAGTCGGGGCGTGGCTCAGTTTGGTAGAGCGCTACCTTGGGGTGGTAGAGGCCGTGAGTTCGAATCTCGCCGCTCCGACCAGTAAAACATAATAAATCAAGGGTTCGCAGAAATTGCGAACCCTTTTTTATGTAAAGTTATCCTCTGAATTATTATTACTTAATGCGCATGTTTAAAGAGAGGTAAAAGAATGAGTAGCGTTGAAGTCAACTGCAATAAGTGTTATCACAAATGTCACAAAGATTGTCATAAGTACCCTTGGTGTGATCACTATTTTCATCATGCCTGTTATTAATGTTGATTTTCCAAGCATCCTTCGGGGTGCTTTTTTCTTTCAAAAAATAAACCACGTCTTGGCAGAACGTGGTTGCAAGAGGACGTAATTTGATTGGTTTAGAACAGATTAAAAGAAACCAGATGAGCAAAACAACAAAATAATGATGATGATTATTATAAAAATAATCCAAGTACCATCCCAACCGAAGCCCATAAAAATTCCTCCAATAAATCTTTTTTCTCGACTAATATATTGTATGCAACTCAACATAGAAGGTGTCAAAAATGAAATGCCATACAGACTGTGCCTGTAATATTCGTAATAACTGCATGAGAGATATATCTAATATGTAAAATCGTTGCACCGTCGTACCTTAATTGGTAGGGCGGTACTTTTTTATTTTGAAGATTACGTTATAAAAAAATGATAAATACAGTATGTATATAACAAGACTGTTCAAATGTATACATAATGGAGGGAGAGAAATGTGGTTCGATGGGCCTGATACGTTTAAGGTTGGAGTTATTATAATTGTAGTCGCTGCTTTGTGTCTCTTTTGGGTAACTCATTCAGATCGTGCTTAAAGACATTATTAACTTTTATCATTTATCCCCCTCTACACATTACCGATCCTTTGTTCTAAGATAAAAACAAATATTCTATTTAGAGATGTTGATGATGAGTAGCAAGGTTTTTGTAAAGGCAATAGTTAAGCATGATACATTACGGCAACATTAGGCCATTATCAATCAAATGGGAGCATGGGCGATTCTTTAAAGTAGATAAAACTTTTGATGTGCGCTTAGCTGTCTCTCTCAAGGCAGCCGGTACAGAGATAAGGCATACCTGCAAGATCATGGGTAAACAGATCTATTTGCTTGATGATGAAGACAAGTGGTTTGTAGAACGCGCAAATAAGCCTTGCTACTCTAAAAGATCAGCAAGGCTTAGAGGACAGAAATATATAGTTTAAGGAGGTCTATTACATAATATGATTTTCTTTTAAATATGTGACAGAATAGATTGTTATTAGAGCGTATGAGAGACAAAAAAAATAGCCCTCCAACGGAGAGCCAAGAGAAGAATGGGAAGAGATTGCGACTAGGGAAGTCGCTAACATTAGTATGCCCTATAAGTAGGAATTACATACATATGGAGGGACTGGCAAAGCTCTTATCTACTAAGAAAGATATCTCCCTTTAAATAGGCGAATACTGAACCAATAAGCAATGTACCAGCAACAGTTAAAGCTATAATACACGACTGATCCTGCATTTTAATACCTCCAATTTCGTAATATATTGTTATCATTTCATAAGAATAGCAAAGAGGATAATAAACAAGACAATAACTATTATTTAAATAAGCACATGAAAAGAAAAAGCTTGTAAAGCTTTTTCAATATCACATAAGCTCTTACGAACTAGCGTGGCCAGCAGCCTTGCCTTGGCCAACATGACTCTCTAGGCCAACAGCTTTGCCTAGGCCAACAAGATTCTCTAGGCCAACAACCTTGCCTAGGCCAACAGCCAAAGCCGAAGCCAAAGCCGATGAGTAATTGTCGCTCATCTTCTGACCTGAATTCAGAATCTCCCCAATCATCAATTTCAGGTGCATCCCATTTACGATGAGCCATCTTAAAGTGTCACCTCCTAAATTACCTATAGAAACATCATCTATACATAATATGCTCCGTGGTAAATAAAGGTGACTAATCAGTTAACAATTGTTATTAAAAAGTGAGGGAAGGTAAGTGAATTTAAGATTTTGCTTAAATTATCGTACCATCAACTAATAAAAGAAGGCCTAATAGCCTTCAAAAAAACCAAAATAATAACAAATCCGAAAGATAGGAACAACCTATATTCCACCAGAGATGGTACGTGTGGGTGAGATATTACTACATGGAGAAAGCGGAATGCCAGCACCAATAAACCTTGTAAGATTACTAACTGGTCTTAACATAAAAATAGATGATAATGTATCTGTTTTGTGATTGACAGTCAAAAATATTCGTGAAACTAAAGAAAATACAAATAATGTCCTATGTGCGATGAAGATACTCATTACTTTTTAGAGGCTGATTTTGTTTTTACACAATGGACATTAAAGAAATAATACCAAAAAATGCGAGGGTTGTATCCGTGTATGGTGGAATAGATTATTTCATGTTAATACCCCTTATAAGGTTTTGCAATGCGATTCGATTATCAAGAAAATTTAATGCTCGGTGGCTTCGGCTTCGAGCTTTTTATTTTATGGAAGGAAATTAATAAAAAGAATATTGTAAAAAATTTATTCAATATTTAATATTTAAAATTGACACAATTGTATATTTTAACGGAATAAACTTTTTAATTGACAATGATTATTAATTGTTTTATATTTAAAACCACTAAATGATGGTAAAACCAAGGAGTTGATTCATATGAAGTTATTAAATAAGATAGAGAAGAAAATAGTTGCATTTATTCTAGAAAGGCTTAAACAAAACGGAGAAATTATACATAAAATAGGTTTCTATGAATAAGGATAAGGTTTTACCTACATTTGATATATCAATGTGCAATAATCTTTAAAGCCATGTCTAGGAAGAATAGATCTTATTAAATGGTTTTATTTTTTTTAATTTGTAACCTGCCTTATAATAAGATTTTATTTACTAACAGCTTCCACTTGATTTTTATCTTACCAAGCTCTAGAACAATATCAGACATATATTCTGTCCAGGGCGAAATTATGAGTAGTAAAATTTTTATAGTAATTACAGTAAAATATCACATTAATGACAAAATTCTTCTTACAATCAAATTGGAAGATAGTCGAATCATTGGACCGTGCCCTTAACGGGACACCAGATGCATCATTGAAGGGGTAATACAGGGATAAGGGATACGTAGTCCTTATTGGTACCTTTATTGTTTAATTACATAGTATGTAGTAAAACAATTATTTGAGGTGATTGGCATGACTTTGGAGGCTTCGGTCATGGCTTCGGTTATGGTTGTAGTTTTGGTTTCAGGCATGGATTTGGTCATATCTTCGGACATGCCTTCAATTGTAGTCTCGAGTATGGACTTGGTCAAGGTTTCGGGTATTATTATTGGTACTAAACTTCTCGCCAAATAATCGTTTACTTTTATTCTTGGAGACTATTTGGATCTGGAGCACAGAAGTAAGCTTTCTATTTTAACACATCATCAACAGATGACAGCAGTCAAAAGGTTGCCCCCTAACCAATGATTTTAGAGGACAATACATGCTTAAAAATACTAAAATACATTGAGCACAAATAATGCAGATACTTATAATCTTTGAATTATAGTTGCCCACTGTAGTGTCTAGGCATTTTAAAGTAGATAAAATTAGATCATGAGTATGTGAAAAGGACAAACCTTAATTGGCCTGTCCTTTTCTTGTATTGTTTAAGATATCTAAAATATCCTGTATGATCATGGGTTGAATGTTGATCCATCAATTGTATTTTATGAATGTAATTTTTCATCTTAATTCATAGAAGATACAGAGAAAGCCCACCCAGGAAAGGCGGACTTTTAAGAGAAAGAATTACCTTATGAGAAGTAATTCACATACAGAATAACATGATCTTCCAAAAATTACAAGTGATAATTTGGGGAAAATAAGTGACCGTCGTAAATAATTAGCATTTTTAATAAAAAGGGGCTGTCGCATTAGCGATATAAATTTATCGCTGGCGACAGCTCTGTTCTTTCTTTTACAACTTCCTAAATCACATATAATGTAAGTTGAAGCAAAAAGGGCACACGAAAACAGAGGAATAGTTTCCTCGAATTTTTGTGTGCTCTTGTAGTGATTTTATGCTATTTTCAACGGATGTAAATAAGATCTGCATCTGCCTTTTTGTATTTTATTATGCAGTTTATTCACATTGTGTGCGAGTCCCAGCAAGATACTTTCTGCCAAAACATTTTGTTTCCCACGAAAAAGAAATCTTTAGAAGTCCATGTTTGCTTTCACTTCGGCAAAAGCACCTTCTGCTTGAATACTGCGATTTATACGAAATGTTTTCCCTTCTTCCGTTGCTATTTGCTTTTGAGTTTCTTCTCTTTTTGTTGAAAATTTTCGAGACTTCAAAATTTTTGCTTCTTTCCTCTAATGGCAACTTACTGTTATTACCTTTGATGCATTTCGCTTTTAATGGACAGCCGTTACACTCGTCGCAGGTATAACACGTTTTTTCGCTGATATACCCTGTCTTGCTTTTGGTCTTTCGCGTGCCGGTTTTTATGATTTTTTTCTGGTTGCTGCAAAGGTAGCTGTCATTTTTTGCATCGTAGAGCATATTCTCTCTTCGGCCGATGTCTGTGCTATATTTTCTCGTCTTGCTCTGTTCATAATTCGATGGCTTTATGTAGGCTAACTGTTCATTCTTTTCTGGATAATGCAGGAATCTTGTCCATAAGTTTTTGCTGATTTTTAGTAACAGCTTTCTTCCATACGAAGGTGTATTTATTGGAAGCAGCTTCAAGTTTAGTGCCGTCAATAAATATATTTTCAAAAGATACCTCTGCATTGTCAGCAAGAAAATGTGTCATTTGAGCCAAAATGTTTTTCGCAACAGGGGCAAAGTGCAGGCTTCTAAATCTTGCGATAGTAGCATGATCCGGGGCATGAGTGCCCTCAAGAAGGTACATAAAATTGATATCCCGCTTGCAGGCAGTTTCAATTTTTCTTGAAGAATAGCAACGGTTCATATAAGCATACAAAAGGATCTTGAGCATCTGTCTTGGGGTTGCTTGATTATTCCTGAAACGGGAATAGGACTAGTAAATTTCTTTTAAATCCATCTCCTCAACAATTTGTCCCAGCAGCCTAACAGAGTCATCCTTTGGAATAATGCATTCAATATTGAGCGGAAGTTTTAATTGATAAATGTTTCCGAAAGATGTATAATTTTTTTGTGTTAAATTGTTTTTTTGCATAAATAAATTTTACACCTTTCCCCGGACTTTTCAAAGTCCGGGGATTGCTTTTTTTATAGTAATAGGGCCGGCGCGCTAAGTTCTTAGTGCGACAGCCCCATCGATCCTCATAAATTTGGTAGCCAATTATCTACTCTTTCGGCTTCTGGTTTTATACCATCCTTTGGCGTTACATCATTTTCATCGTTGGTTTCAGCAAACATTTGGGTAATCAACTCAGCCTCAGAAACACTTGAAAACATACCAGCATTAAGTGTTTTTTTCAAAGTGACCACCTCCTGCTGATAGTTTAACCAATTTTCAATTTTTAATAAGAGAAGATTAATTAATGTTTTAGAAATATATTACTAGTAGTTATTATTAATCATAGAATTTAAGCCTCTTGTGGGTGATTTTTCTTATGCTAAAGCATATAATTAATACCTTTAAATCTGTCTGTGAAAGGAAGGTGTTTATATGGCAATGAACGACAAATGTTTAAATTCTTTCCCTGAATGGGTTAAAATCAGAGTTAATTTAGCGATGAAATGTAAGATTAATGATGTTAGTAAGTGGTGTTTGGAAGAATTCATAGATCATAATAATTATGAAAAATGTGTATTTAAGGCTTGGTATCTAACAGCCAATAGTCTTATTAGTCTCTGCCTATCACTTGATCAAATTCATGTTATTGAGTATTTTAAAAAAAATATTATAAGTATCGAAACTGTAATGGAAGTAATTGAAGATAAGCATACTAATAAAGAAATGGCTTGTATTTATAGTTTTAAAATTAAATTTATAAATGGAGATATTATCAAATTGGATAAACCAGAACTTAAGAGAGCAGACTTTAATAATTTATATATAGATTTTATTGAAACCTTAAACAAAGCTATTGAGCCTTAGGGCTCTTTTTTGTGTTTTGAATATTGAATGAAATGAGATGAAATAATAGTACGTGAAAAGGATAAATCTTAATTGATTTGTCTTTTCAATTTTTATTAATACGCTTACTACACTTTCAACGGGAAGTATTAGATTATTATACAAAGAATCACCACGTCATGTGACGTGGTGATATGCGGCGGACAGATACATGGAATCTAGTGGACCAATTTTAAAATATTAACAAGAGGAAAAATCATCAGATGAACAACAGAAAAATAACAGAATGATTATGATGATAATAATAGACCAATTACCACCACAGCCGTTGCCATTGCCCCCGAAACCGAAGCCCATAATTATTCCTCCTTTTTTTAGGCTTAGTCTTGTGACTTAATCTATTGTATGCTTATTAGATATAGTGGGTGCAAATAAAATAATCATAAATTGATCTAATTTTATAAAATTTTACAATTTGCATACAGTTTTTGAATTTATTTCTTATAGGAAACATTAAATGTATTGCTCAATTCTATAAATCTTGGTATTGCAGGAGTTAATTATACTTTCGCCGAAATTTGTAAATAAAATAAAAAAGGTAGGGTGACCTATGATAATAAAAAATGCTCTGGAAAAGATCGAAGGATTGGTGCGTGGTCTCAAAAACAAAAATATGGATGAAAGATTATTATCTTATTCTGCAATTGTTGCACTACTTAATCGAATAGAAGAGATTACAAAAGACCAAAGGATACCTAATTACATAATATATAGAACTGACTTATTAGAGAGTTGCGAAGCTTTGTCCGAGCTGGATGATAATAATGGTTATAGTGATGGACAACATCTTGGCAGGGCTTTATCAGCAATTGGTAAATTGAGATCGTATCAGTGCTTTAATGTGGATAATCATCATATTTGATTTATATATTCTACCGAATCACCAGAAAAAGACAATCTCTGATAAAGTTTGATTGACAGTATTATTACAGACTGTTACAATGAATTCGTCAAATGAATATTTCGTATAATTTTGGAGATATGGTCCAAAAGTTTCTACTGGCAACCGTAAAATGCCTGTCTACGAGTGAAAGTGTACCTAAGGTTATACAAAAATGTATCGCTTTTATTAGCGTTTGCATGTTTGGGATTGTGGCCTGACACAGCCGATAGGATAAAGCCCTAGCGGGGAGGTTTCGCTCATTTTTTATAAGCGAACCTCCTGCTAAGGCTTTTTTTCGTCCAATGAATAGTATTTAAAGTTAGAGGAGATAAAGGAATGTTTACACTAGGTAATGTAGTACAACCAGGTACGATGGAAGAAGCATATAAAATACTGACCGAAAACAGAAATAATATCATTCTTGGTGGGTGCGCTTTTTTAAGATTAAGCTCTCGTAGAATTAACACAGCTATTGATCTTTCCAAAATTGATTTAGATTATATTACAGAGCACGAAGATTATCTTGAAATTGGGGCAACAACAACGTTTAGAGATATAGAAATAAACCCTCTTTTAAATCAATATTATGGCGGAGTGTTACCTAAAGCATTGAGCAACATAATAGGAGTCCAATTCAGGAATATAGTTATGGTTGGAGCTTCTGTTTATTCTAGATATGGTTTTTCTGATTTATTAACTGCATTATTGGCTTTAGATACTGAGGTAGAGTTATATAAAGGCGGAAGAATGTCATTGGAAAGATTCTTAAGCAATTCTTACCAAAAGGATATAATGACCAAGATTTTTATAAAGAAAAATAACAGAAAAACTGCTTTTCATAATTTGAGGAACTCGGCTAGCGATTATCCTATCTTAAATGTTGCGGCTTCAGAATTAAATAATCAATGGAAAATAACGGTGGGAGCTAGGCCAGGGCGAGCTAGTATTGCTTACAATGCCTCAGAAGGATTATCTAAAATAGAATTGGATAGTAAGAGTATAGATGATATGGCTACCTTAGCCTCGGAAGAAATGATTTTTGGTACTAACATGAGAGGTACAGCAGAATACCGGAAAGCTATATGTAAGGTGTTAGTGAAAAGAGCAATCATGGAGGTATTACAATGCAAATAGAAGTCATTGTCAATCATAAAAAAATTTCATTACATGTAGAAAACAATGAATTTTTATCTGAAACGTTAAGAGCCCATGGTATGCTTAGCATCAGAAAAGGCTGTGATACAACTTGCTGTGGTCTTTGTAGTGTGTGGGTTGATGGTAGACCAACCTTATCTTGTGCTATGCTTTCTTTTAGGGCTAATGGAAAACATATTACAACCATTGAAGGGGTTCAAGAAGAAGCTGCTATATTTGCTAAAATACTAGTAGCAGAAGGTGCAGAGCAGTGTGGCTTTTGTAGTCCTGGCTTTATTATGACTGTACTTGCCATGAAAATTGAGCTCAGTAATCCAACAGACGATGAAATAATACATTATTTAACTGGTAATCTGTGCAGATGTACAGGCTATTTGGGGCAGCTTCGTGCCATCAAAAAGTATTTGGGGGTACTCAGAAAATGAAGATAGTTGGTAAGGGGATTGCCAAAATAGATGGGATGAGCATAGCTACAGGTAAACCTGTTTATACCGAAGATTTGGCTATGGCTAATTCTTTGATAGTTAAGATACTTAGAAGTCCACATGCCTTTGCAAGGATAATTTCTATTGATATAACAAATGCAGAGAAAGTTGAAGGTGTTGAGTGCATTCTTACATATAAAGATGTTCCTCAGCAAAGATTCACATTAGCTGGACAGTCATATCCAGAACCTTCGCCATATGATAGATTAATATTAGAAGAAGTAGTCAGATATGTAGGAGACGAAGTGGCAATTATCGCAGCTGTCGATGAAAAAACTGCCCTAAAAGCTATGGGATTGATAAAGGTTAAGTATGAGTTACTTGAACCTGTTTTAGATTTTGAAAAGGCCATCGGACATTCTTCAATTGTTCATTCAGAAGATGATCTTCATTGTAATTTTGATATCGGCATGAACAAAGACATGAATATTGTTTCTTCTCATAAGGTCGAAATCGGCGATGTAGAGGAAGAACTTAAAAAATGTGATGTAGTAGTTGAAGAAACGTTTTATACCCAGGCAAATGCTCATGCTATGATGGAAACATATAGAGCTTCTAGCTACCTGGATCATACGGGACGTCTTGTAGTTATAAGCTCAACCCAGATTCCTTTTCATGTTCGAAGACAGTTAGCCAGAGCCTTGCAGATACCTGCTAGTAAAATACGGGTCATAAAACCAAGAATTGGTGGAGGATTTGGCGGTAAACAGACCTCAGCCGTTGAAATCTTTACAGGAATGGTTACTTTGAAGACAGGCAAGCCTTCTATAATCGTATATGATAGAAAAGAAACCTTTAGTTGCACGACCAGCCGTCATGCAATGCGATTAATGGTTAGGTTAGGTGCGAATAAAGAGGGCTATATTAAAGTTGTTGATATACAAGGATTATCAGATACAGGGGCCTATGGAGAGCACGCTTCTACGGTATTCTCAGTTGTAGGAGAGAAAACTTTACCATTATATAATAAAACAACTGCTGTTCGGTTTATGGGTAGTGTCGTATATACCAACAAAATGCCTGCTGGAGCTTTCAGGGGATATGGAGCTACTCAAGGAGCTTTTGCACTAGAGTCAGCAGTTAATATACTGGCAGAAAAATTAGCAATAGATCCAACAGATTTTAGATTAAAAAATTTAATAAGGGCAGGAGAAACCTGCCTAACATACAAGGGGAAATTGCTAGGAAGCTCCTCGTTGCATACATGTATTGAAAAGGGTAAAGAGTTAATAGGCTGGAATGCAAAGTATCCAGCACAAGAGATTGGCAATAATAAAGTAAGAGCGGTTGGTATGGCAGTAACCATGCAAGGATCAGGTATAGCCGGTATAGATACTGCATCTGCAGAGATAAGATTAAATGATGATGGCAGTTTTACACTACTGATAGGCTCTACGGATATGGGAACAGGAAGTGATACTATTTTAGCCCAAATGGCCGCTGAGATTCTGGAAACATCTATGGAAAACATTATCGTTAATGCAGCAGACACGGATGTTTCACCCTATGATCCGGGCTCTTACGCTTCAAGTACAACTTATGTTACCGGTATGGCTGTAGTACAAGCAGCAGAAAATTTAAAACAACAAATTATTGAATTTGGTGCAAAATATTTGGAAACCTCATCTGAAGAAATAGAATTTGACGGGCAAACTATAAAGATGATTGAAGGAAATAAGTCTGTTAGATTGGAAAAACTTGCTGAATTACAAGTTTTAGGTGTAGGAAAGCCTCAATTAGTTGGAAATGCGACCTATGGGAGTCCCATATCGCCACCGCCTTTTATGGCTGGATTTGCTGAGGTGGAAGTCGATCAAGAAACGGGGAAAATAGACATAATCGATTATGTAGCTGTAGTAGACTGTGGAACTGTTATAAATCCAAATTTAGCTAGAATTCAGGTAGAAGGTGGCATTGTACAGGGAATAGGTATGGCTATGTATGAAGATGTAAAGTACGGTGAAAAAGGTAATTTACAGACAAATACATTTATGCAGTATAAGATCCCATGTAGAAAAGACATTGGAGATGTAAAAGTTGCTTTTATAGAAAGTTTTGAAGCGACAGGTCCTTTTGGCGCAAAATCCATAGGAGAAGTGGTTATAAATACACCTGCACCAGCAATATCTCACGCAGTTTATAATGCAGTCAAGGTTAGAATAACAACCCTCCCAGTTACCCCTGAGAAAGTATTTATGGAAATGCAAAAACTAGAAGAGGATGGCATATTCAGCTAAACCGTAAATCTGTTCTAAACATACAAAAGGAGATTGGAAATATGGAAAGTAGAGGAAAGACTCATCCTGTAGACGAACTAATGCCTAAGGGGCAGTTATTTACTTATGGATTACAGCATGTTATGGCAATGTATGCTGGTTGTGTTGCAGTCCCGTTAATTATTGCCAATGCACTGAAGCTATCATCTGAACAATTGATTATTTTAATTAACTCCGATCTATTGATTGCAGGCATTGCAACGATTATTCAGGCGTATGGCTTCTTTAATATGGGTATTAAGAGTCCAATTGTTCAAGGCGTCTCCTTTGCAGCCGTTGCACCAATGGTGCTAGTTGGGCAAAGTGCGGGGGGACAAGTTCCTGGATTATTAGCAATATTTGGTGCAACCATTGCTGCTGGCATTATCAGCTATGCCATTAGCCCATTATTTAGTAAGCTTATTCGTTTCTTCCCACCAGTAGTGACTGGTTCTATCATTACTCTAATCGGAGTATCATTATTACCAGTAGCTGTTAGATGGGCAGGGGGTGGAATTCCTGGCACCCCTAGCTTTGGTAGTATTCAATCTATTGGACTAGCATTTTCAGTATTAATGTTGGTTACAATACTCTATCGCTGTTTAAAGGGATTTTATAGTAATATTGCAGTACTGTTAGGTTTGATTATAGGTACAATCGTTGCAATTCCATTAGGCATGGTTGATTTCGCGAAGGTTGAAAACGCAGCTTGGGTTGGATTTGTGCAGCCCTTTTATTTTGGATGGCCAACTTTTGATGTAGCAAGCATTATTGCTTTGACGATAGCGATGCTAGTTATTATGACAGAAACAACTGGTGATTTTATTGCAGTAGGTGAAATTATCGGTAAACCAGTTACTCAGAAGGATTTAACAAGAGGATTACGAGCAGACTCTTTTTCAACTATGCTTGGTGGTATTATGAATACTTTTCCTCATTCTGCTTTTGCACAAAATGTTGGCCTTGTAAGCTTAACAAGAATCAAAAGTCGATATGTAGTTGTTGCAGCTGGCATGATTCTTATGGTATTAGGTTTATTTCCGAAAGCTGCTGCTGCCGTGGCATGTATCCCAACTCCAGTACTTGGCGGTGCAGGAATTGCTATGTTTGGAATGGTTGCAGCGAGTGGTATACGGGCTCTTGCTGCCGTAAAATTTGAGGGTACTCATAACGCTATGGTTATCGCGATAAGCATAGGTATAGGTCTAATTCCATTAGCGGTACCATCTTTTTATCAAAACTTTCCTAAATGGGCCCAGGTAATTTTGCATAGTGGAATTACAGCTGGTAGTATTATGGCGATTGCTCTAAACTATTTCTTTAATGAAATAGGAAAAAATAATAAAACTGGGCCAAAGATAGTGTGAACCAACCGTGTTGAAAATATTTGAAATAGTTATAAGTAAAGAATAATATATCTTATATTTGAGGTGATTGAATGGGGCAGCTAGTTGTTATTAAAAGCGGTGGCGATATTGCTACAGGTGTTGCTCATAAATTGCATCAGTGTGGCTTTGATGTAGTCAGTATTGAATTACCACAGCCTACTGTTGTACGACGGACTGTTTCCTTTGCGCAAGCAGTTTTCTCAAATGAAGTAATGGTAGAAGGAACAATCGCTCGAAGAGTAAACTTTGATGAGGTCGAAGCTACCTTAGCAGTAGGCTATATACCAGTACTAGTCGATCCAGATGGAGTATTTGTTGAGTTACTTAAACCGCAAGTGTTAGTTGATGGAATTTTAGCGAAGTATAATACTGGTACAAAGATAACTGATGCACCTGTTGTAATTGGTCTGGGGCCTGGCCTTACAGCAGGAATTGATGTTCATGCTGTAGTAGAAACCATGCGAGGCCATGATTTAGGAAGAGTGTATTATGAAGGAACAGCTTTAGCAGATACCGGTATACCTGGTGAAATAGCTGGATATACAGTAGAGCGACTGCTGCGTGCACCGATTTCTGGGGTTTTTACCCATAAGTGTGAGATCGGTGATTTGGTTGTCGCCGGTGAAGTAATCGGCTATGTGGCCGGTAAGGAAGTAACAGCTACAATTACTGGAGTCTTACGCGGGCTGGTACACGATGATTTAATTGTAAAAGAGGGAATGAAAATAGGTGATATTGATCCTCGTTGTCGTAAGGAACATTGTTTTTCTATATCAGATAAGGCACGCTCTGTAGGCGGTGGGGTGTTGGAAGCTATATTATACATGCAGAGAGAGATAAGTAGGAGTTAACTACGCATGGATGAGGTGGAAGTAATGGATCTATGGGAAGCAATCGGAATCAAGGAGCCCTGTATTCTTGTTTGTACTGGAGCCGGTGGCAAGACCTCCGTTATACTTTCTCTTGTCAAAACAGCTCGGATTATGAATGTTCCTGTTTTGCTTTCCACAACCACTAAGATGTATTATAGCCAGGTAGTGAATTTGAATCCTATCTTTTCAAATAACTTTGCTGAGGGATCTGCTTTTGTCGCCAATCATTTAACTCATAAAGGAATAGCCTCTTGGTTTTCTAGAGTAGAAGAGGATAAAGTAATCGGTTTATCACCTGAATGGCTTGATAAAATGATACAGAGTACTAAAACTAATCCATATATCCTTGTAGAAGCAGATGGAGCTCGCGGTCTTTGGCTAAAATCTTCTGGAGTTAATGAACCGATTGTTCCTTCTTACACCAGAATTACAGTGGGTGTATTGAATCTGCGAGCAATAGGACAACCTCTTACTAACCAGATCGCTCATCGTTTAGAATTGGTATTGGAATTATTAAACAAGCACAAGAACGAAATCATCGAATGGCAAGATATAGCCTCTTTAGCCTTCCATGAACATGGAATATTTCAGTATAGTCAAGGGAGAAAAATTCTTATCTTAAATGGAGCTATTGTAGGCCAAGTCAAGCATGCCAGGCTAATTGCTGAATATTTGAGAACAGTAAAGACAGGGATCTATAGATGTATAGTGACGGAAGGATATGGCGATGCTTTACGAGTAATTGAGGTGCATGATTTATAATGAATGGTATAGGCATTGTTATCCTAGCAGCTGGTTTAGCTAGGCGTATGGGCAAGCAAAAGCTACTACTACCCTTGGGGGAAAAACCAATATTGGCACACGTTATTACCAATTCTGCGAGTACACTTTGGGCTGATCATATCGTCGTCATCGGAGGCCCTCAGAATGAATTGTCTATGTTGTGTAATCAATATCATATTCCATGGATTTATAATTCCGAGAGGCACACAGGTCAGGCCTCCTCTATTACTTTAGGTTTAAAAAATTTACGTACAGATTTAGATGGCATTTTATTTGTATTAGGCGATCAACCTTTCATCTCTGAATCCCTACTGCAAGCTCTTGTTAGTACTTTTAGATCGATAGAAAGCAACAAATCTATTGTTGTATCCCAACATCAGGGACAACAATATAGTCCTGTCTTATTTGGTTCTTGGTGGAGACCACATTTAGCAACTTTATCTGGTGACTTGGGTGGACGTATTCTTATTCGCAAAAATCCCAACTATGTCGTCCCCATAGAATGGCCTAATAAGCGTCCTTTCTATGATGCAGATACTTGGGAAGATTATCAATTCTTATGTAAATTATGGAATGATCGTGCATAAGTAAACCCCACTCAGCTTTGAGTGGGGTTTACTTACATAATAGTATAGAAAAATAGTTATAAGGAGTGTAAATATGTTTAAACAATTGAGGCGTAAAGAAAAACTTATGTGTGAAGATGATTCCGCAGAAATTCTAAACAGAGGTGTTTATGGAACTTGAGCTAGTATAGGGGAAAATGGATACCCTTATTCGATACCTTTGAATTACGCTTATGAAAATGGAGTACTATATTTCCATTCTGCACCAGAAGTTAATAAAGTCGATAATATTAATTTTAATAATAAAGTTAGTTTTTCAGTTGTAGATTATGTGAAAGTACTGCCAGAAAAATTTGATACAGAATATGATAGTGTCGTTATTTATGGTAAAGCATATCCATTAACAGATGAAAAGGAAAAACATCACGCACTTATGTTGCTAATAAAGAAGTACTCCGATAACTATATGAAAGAAGGTACAGAATATGTTTTAAAAGCAGTTAATAGTACTTCTGTTTTTAAAATAGATATTGAATTCCTAACAGGTAAACGTGGTAGATAAGCCACATGAAGGATTTTCCATAATAATGTAGCAGTTACGAAAGGTTATCTTACGGAAGATAGGATGAAGCTTGTATTTAATGAACAAAAAAATAATTCCCTCAGCTTGGGTCAAGTAGTTATTGTTCATAATGGAATTTTTTCAGTTAATATGTCAAATCAAGGAGTGAACCTAGAACTTGGAGCCCCTGGCATTATTCCGAGAATTTACAGTAAGATAGAAAATGGATGTCACATACCTACCCAATTATCTTTTGGTATAATTGATCTGATAATTGCTAGAAAAGGATGCTAATATAAAGCATAATTATAGTTATATCCTCCTGATTTATTATGAGCTCACTAATGTTATCCTACTATTGTTAGGACAATCTTAGGGAGTTTTCTTTAGCAGCATTATACTTTATATAGTATGAATCTATATGTTGTATGTAGGTAATAAGAGCTAATAACCTAGATATTTATCTCTATTTTTATTTTTCTGAATTGAAAGTAGGTAAAAGAGGAATTTTATTGCGATAAATAGAAAAGAATACCAAGAAAGACTATTCTCTTCTTGGAGGTGTGTGTATGACTACAGAGAACATTATTAGTGAAACCATTGAAAAATATGAACAACATATTAACCCAGCGATGGCTAAGTTATTCCGCTATATGGGCTTATCAACAGTGGAATGGGAAGCTGAAGGTAATATAATACGTGATATTGACGGTAAAGAATATATTGACTGCTTAGGTGGTTATGGTGTATTTAGTTTGGGCCATCGTCATCCCAAAGTGATTGAGGCCGTAAAAAAACAACTTGATTTTATACCTTTATCTAGCAAAGTGCTATTTAATAAACCTATGGCTGACCTATCGGCTTTATTAGCTGAAATTACACCAGGCGAATTGCAATATAGCTTTATTGGCAATAGTGGTACTGAAGCTGTCGAGGGAGCATTAAAATTAGCACGAATTCATACTGAGCGGACTAAGATTATTTCTACTGTTAATTCCTTTCATGGTAAAACATTAGGAGCCTTAAGTGCTACTGGGCGTGATTTATTTCGAGATCCATTTAAACCATTACTAGGTGGATTTGAGCATGTTCCTTTTAATGATATTCATGCGATAGAACAAGCTATGAATTCTGAGGTTGCTGCTGTTATTGTTGAACCCATTCAGGGGGAAGGTGGAATCATTGTGCCTTCTGATGATTATTTACCTGCTCTTCGCAAACTTTGTGATGATTATGGTGCTTTGCTTATTTGTGATGAAGTACAGACGGGTTTAGGTCGTACTGGCAAAATGTTTGCTAGTGAACATTACGATGTTGTGCCAGATATTATAACCACAGCTAAAGCCCTTGGCGGTGGTGTCATGCCTATAGGGGCATTTACCGCAAAACCAGCTATTTGGGAGAAATATATAACAAGTCCATTCTTACATACATCTACTTTCGGCGGGAATCCTTTAGCATGTGTTGCTGCAATAACAGCAATTCATGTTTTACGTGATGAAGATTTAGTAAATAAAGCTGCCATCACGGGGGCATATTTTCTTGAAAAATTAAGTCACTTACAGCAAGCCTATCCAGATGTTATTAAAGAGGTGCGGGGTAAAGGACTCATGATTGGTATTGAATTAACAAAAGAAGGAATTGGTGGGCTGCTAATATCAGAGCTTGTTAATAATGGTGTTTTAGCAGCGTATACCCTCAATAATCCTAAAGTAATTCGAATGGAACCACCCTTGCTAATTACAAAAGAATTAGTTGATATAGTCATTAAAGTATTACATGATGCAGTAGAAATGGCTCATGATATGATTGAGGATTTGTAGGAGGATTTATAATGCCATTTGTTGAGGTAATGATTTCAGTTAGTTGTGAACGAGATAAAATTTACCCTATTTTAAAAGATATGGAGAAATATCCAGAATTCATGACAGATTTGGTTAGTGTAGAAGTACTAGAGCGCGAAGGTAATACTACGATAAGTAAATGGGTCTCCAATGTTGATGGGCGGGTTATTAAGTGGACAGAATTAGATACCTTCGATGATGAAAATATGCATATTTCTTATAAGCAAATGGAAGGAGATTTAAAGAAGTTTGAAGGGGAATGGATATTAACGCCCCTTAGTAAAGGTACAGAAATAAAATTAACAGTTGATTTTGAGTTTGGTATCCCAATGATTTCTGGGCTCTTAAATCCTATTTTAAAGAAAAAAGTCCGTGATAATAGTATGAATATGCTTAAAGGCATTAAAGAAAAACTGGAATCATCCGAGGAAGTCCAAGGTTAAATTTAAAAAGAACGTTATAGTATAATAAGTAGTAAGCTTATTTATTAAAGATGCCTCTGAACATTTCTTTCAGGGGCATTTTCAAAAAGTGAAATGATACAGAAGTTATCTTATAGTAAATAAGGAGGATATTGTGGATAAGACACTAGTATGGTTAAAGAAGATATCAGAAGTTCCTGGAGTATCAGGCTTTGAACAACGTGTAAAGGATATGTTATTAGAAAAAATCAGTGATAATGCAAAAGTATCTTATGATAAGTTAGGTAGTATTATATTTGAAAAACAAGGATCACATTCTGGTCCTAAAATTATGTTAGCTAGTCACATGGATGAAATTGGTTTTATGGTAAAAAATATTACTAAAGAAGGTTTTATAAAATTTGTCACACTCGGCGGCTGGTGGGAGCAAGTTATGCTAGGACAAAAAGTAACAATATTAGCTGCCAAAGGAGATATTACAGGAGTGATTGGTAGTAAGCCACCCCATATACTTACTCCTGAAGAACGCAAAAAAGTCGTACAAAAGCGTGAGATGTATATTGATGTTGGAGCTACTGATGAAGAAGAAGCTAAGGTGAAATTCGGAATTCGTCCTGGTGATGCTATAGTTCCTTATAGTGAATTTACCATTATGGCAAATGAAAAGCTCTTAATGGCAAAGGCCTGGGATAATCGAATTGGTTGTGCTGTAATGGCAGAGGTAATGGAGCAATTGGCTACAAAGCAACATTCCAATACTGTATATGGTGTCGGAACAGTCCAAGAGGAAGTTGGTTTACGAGGTGCGCAAACCAGTGCTGATGTAGTTGATCCAGATATTTCATTTGCAATTGATACTTGTATTGCTGGAGATACACCTGGAGTATCAGAGGACCAGGCCTCCAGTAAATTAGGTAAAGGTGTTGCTATCTGCATTTATGATGCTAGTATGATTCCTCATACAAAATTACGTGATTTTGTTATTGAAATTGCTGAGCAAAATCGCATCCCTTACCAACTGCAATTTACAGAGGGTGGAGGTACTGATGCTGGGCGTATTCATCTTCATTCTGAAGGAGTACCTAGTTTAGTTTTGAGTATCCCTACACGTTATATACATAGTCATAATAGTATTATACATCGGGATGACTATCAGGCCGCAATCGAATTATTACTGGCCATTGTAAAGAATTTAGATGGTAATAAATATGAAGAGTTGGTGAATTAAATGACAAGAAGCAATTTAATATCCTATAAGGGGGTTATACCCAAAATTGAAGATAATGTATTTTTAGCAAAAGGTGCATATATTATTGGTGATGTTACAATTGCTTCCCATGCAAATATATGGTTTAACACGGTAATTCGTGGTGATGTACACCCGATCAGTATTGGAAACTATACTAATATCCAGGATAATTCTACCATTCATGTAATGCATGATCATGAAACTATCATAGAAGATTATGTTACCGTTGGGCATGGAGTAATTTTACATGCTTGCCATATAGGAAGTAATTGTCTTATTGGCATGGGATCAACTATATTAAGTTATGCAGAAATCGGAGAAAATTGTATTATTGGTGCAGGATGTCTCATTACTGAGCACAAAAGAATACCACCTAATTCCTTGGTTGTGGGGGCACCGGGAAGAGTAATACGGACAGTAACTGAAGAGGAGATTAAAACGATTAGACAATCTGCCCTTAATTATTATAAAGAATCATTACATTATCGCTAGGAGAGTGAAATAGATGATTGTCACGGAAAAAACTTTACTTTTATTAAAGCCTGACGCTATTACCAAGGGAGTATGCGGTCAAATTATTGATCGCTTTGAAAAACGTGGTTTTAAAATTGCTGCTATGAAAATGTTGCAATTAACAAAAGATCAAGCTGAAATTCATTATCAGGAACATACTGAGAAGCCCTTTTTTCAGGAATTGGTTAACTTTATCATCTCGGGTCCCCTTATTGCTATGGTTATTACTGGCGAAAACACGATTAAAGCATCAAGAAGCATGATGGGGGCAACAAATCCAATCGATGCTGTAGCAGGCACAATACGTGGAGATTTCGCCTTAAATATTAGAAACAATATTATTCATGGCTCTGACAGTTTAATAAGTGCTGAAAGAGAAATTAAAAATTTTTTCAATGAAAATGAACTCTATTTATAGTCTTATAAGAAAGGAAGAGATTTTATTATGAAAGTTTATACTAAAACTGGAGATAAAGGAACCACAGGTCTATTAACTGGAGAACGTATTGAGAAAGATAGTCTTAGAGTAGAGGCTTATGGTATGGTTGATGAAATTAATTCTGCTTTAGGATTAGCACGAGTGTGGTGTAGTAAAAATGATAATAAAGATATTATTTACAATTTACAGAAGATGCTCATGATGATTATGGCTGATCTTGCGAGTATAAATAAAGGTACACATTATATTACAGAAGAGCATGTAAAACAGTTGGAGAAGTATATTGATACTATCGATGCTCAATTACCTCCATTAAATGAGTTTATTGTTCCAGGCGATAATGCCGGAGCAGCTGCTTTGGATTTAGCTCGGACGACTACTAGAAGAGGAGAACGGCAAGTTATTAAATTATCTAAACAAGAAGTCGTAAATGAGCAAGTTTTAATAGCTTTAAACCGATTGTCTGATTTATGCTTTATGCTATCTAGAGTTGAACTTTCTCAAAAATAGCTATGAAAAATATATAAATACACCAATGCTCCTATAGCTGCATACAATATAAATATATAATGTGTGTATCATGTTAAGTTAGGGGGGCGAACGCGGTGAAACCTTTACGAATTTATGTTATGTCAATACCTAAGCCACTGCGTAAAATCATGCAACTATTTTGCAAAAATTCATAATTTATCTAAAGAATAACCGCCTATAATAGGCGGTTATTAATTTTTACGATAAATAAACTGAAAAGAAGGAATGTTCAGTCTTGGTAGAGAACTGTAAAAAAAGTTATATTAAATTAGTGTGGGAAATTGACTAAATTAATATAGGGGGAATTAAATTGAAAGAGTACAGAAGTGATAAGCTTAGAAATGTGGGGATTGTAGCTCACGGTGGAGCAGGTAAGACAAGTGTTACGGAGTCTTTATTATTTAATGCTGGAGCAATAACTCGTATAGGTCGTGTGGATGATGGTACGACGATTACGGATTTTGAACCTGAAGAAATTAAGCGCAAGGTGACGATTAGTGCGGCCTTGGCACCATGTGAGTGGCGAGATCATAAGATTAACTTTATTGACACTCCTGGTTATGCAGATTTCGTTGGAGAAGTAAAAGGTGTTCTGAGAGCCGTGGATAGCACGCTAGTAGTATTATGCGCTGCTTCAGGGGTTGAGGTAGAAACTGAAAAAGCATGGAAATATGCCAGTGAGCTAAATTTGCCTCGTATGGCATTTATAAATAAAATGGATCGTGAGAACGCTGATTTTTATAGTGTTATTCAAGATATGCAAAATAAATTCGGTCCTAATGTTCTACCGATTCAGCTACCAATTGGCTCAGAAGAAAGTTTTAAGGGGATCGTTGATCTAGTAAAAATGAAGGCTATCATACTTTCTGATAATCAAAGCTCTCAAATCCTGGACGGAAATATTCCAGATGATTTAAAAGAAAAGGCATTAGAATTACGCCAAAAATTGATTGATGTAGCAGCTGAAGCTGATGATGATCTTTTAGCAAAATACTTAGAAGGTGAAGAATTATCTGATGAGGAAATACAGAAAGGATTAGCCAAAGGTATTTATCAATCGAAAATTTTTCCCGTTATGTGTGGAGCTGCGTACAAAAATATCGGCATTCAACAAATTATGAATGCAATATTAGATTATATTCCGTCCTCTGAGGCTACTAGTTTCTTAGGAACGCATCCAGTCTCTAAAGAAGTTGTAGAACGAAAAACCTCAGATAGTTTCTCGGCAATCGTATTTAAAACCACTGCGGATCCTTTTGTTGGACGTCTTAGTTATATACGTGTGTTCTCAGGAAATATGAAACCTGATAGCATCATCTATAACGCCTCTAAAGAAAAAACCGAGAGAATCGGGAATGTTTTTACTTTACGAGGTAAACATCAAGATACATTAAGCGTTATACATGCTGGCGATATTGCTGTTGTAGCTAAATTACAGGAAACTGCAACAGGTGATTCCTTATGCGATAGAGAGAAGCCTATCATTTTTGACCCTATTACATATCCTAAACCTATGTTTACCATGTGTATTGAAGCAAAGAATAAAGGTGATGAAGATAAGATCGGGAATGCGTTAAACCGTCTTATGGATGAAGATAAAACACTTAAAGTAATAAAAAATGTGGAAACAAAGCAATTATTGATTAGTGGTATAGGGGAATTACATACGGATATTATGGCTGAACGTATGAAACGAAAATTTGGTGTTGATGTAATCTTATCAGACCCGAGAGTTCCTTATCGGGAAACAATTCGTGGTACAGTCAAAGTAGAAGGAAAGCATAAAAAACAAAGTGGTGGACATGGCCAATATGGTCATGTGTGGTTACAATTAGACCCGTTACCCATGGGTACTAATTTTGAATTTGTAGATTCTATTTTTGGTGGATCAGTACCTAGGCAATACATTCCTGCTGTAGAAAAGGGAGTGCGTGAGGCATTAACAGGTGGCGTTTTAGGTGGGTACCCGATGGTAGATATAAAAGTAACCCTATATGATGGCTCTTATCATAACGTTGACTCTTCAGAAATGGCATTTAAAATTGCTAGTACAATGGCTTTACGTAAAGGAGCTTTACAAGCAAAACCAGCACTATTAGAGCCAATTTGCAATGTAAAGATCAATGTACCGGACTCCTTTATGGGAGATGTAATTGCTGATTTAAATGGTAAGCGTGGTCGTATTCAAGGAATGGAACCTATTAGTGAAGGTACTGGTATTATTAAGGCACAAGTTCCTATGTCTGAAATGTTTAGATATGCTATTGATTTGCGTTCCATCACGCAGGGACGAGGTTACTTTGACTTAAACTTTTCTCACTATGAAGAAGTACCTCAACGAATTGCAGAAATGATTATTGCCACTAGCAAAAAAGAAAAAAGTGAAGATAACTAATTGCCTTTCTCAAAGCAGACTTATTTAATGAGTCTGCTTTTTCCTATTAAAAGCGTTTATGCAGTTTTTATGTCACATATTAGCGGAAAAAGAACTATAATAATTAAAGGGATTTTCGCATTATTTAATTAATAATATATCGTAATAAAAGTAAAATCTTGTACCATTGTATTTTAGCATCAGATATGGTATTAGTTATGCTGGAAGCATGATCTATCAATAGGATTAATATAGTTTTGATAGTACGAATGCTTGCTTTTTAGTCAAAATTCGAATAAGCTTAGGTATGCTGAGTATAATTTGAAAAATTTATCGAGAAAAGCCAATATATCACTGAACTTCCAGTAGTAATTTTCCTACAAAAAAACAGCACCTAGTAAATTACTAAATGCTGTTTTGATCTATTTAATTAATCATGTAACCTTCATAAAAGATTAAACTTCAAAATGGCAGGGGCAGCTGGACTCGAACCAACGCATACGGGAGTCAAAGTCCCGTGCCTTACCAACTTGGCTATGCCCCTACATGATGGATAGTTAAAGAACTACAATATGAATAGCGTTATAATCTATACCCACGAGTATAGATTATACCTATGTTGCATAAACATGTCAATAAAATTTTAAGGAGATTTTATATTGATAATATTTAGAATAATCGCGCTATTAATTGTATGCGCTGGGGCTCATTTGATGCCACATAGTTCTGCACAGGCACAAATTTTGACATTAAAGCAAGGGATGTCAGGCGAATCCGTATATTTATTACAGGCGAAATTACAAGAATTTTCCTTTTACTCTGGAGAACTTGATGCAAGCTTTGGCTTGGATACTTTGAATGCTGTTATCAGATTTCAGCAAGCTTGTGATCTTGAGCCCGATGGTATTGTAGGCATCCAAACCTTATCTGCATTGCATCAATATAAAGCAGGTAATACCAGTAGTAGAGGCCAAATTGCAAGAGCACCAGGAAAAGATTTAGGGATATTTGCTCAAAAGTTTATTGGTGTTCCTTATCAGTGGGGTGGTTCTTCTCCTAGTGGATTTGATTGCTCAGGTTTTATATATTATATTTTTAACCAAAATGGAATTTTTATTCCCCGTATGGCTGATGAGCAATTTAAATTTGGATTAGTTATAAATCCATCTGAGTTACAAATGGGAGATTTAGTCTTTTTTAGTACTTATGAGCCGGGCCCATCCCACACAGGAATGTATATTGGTAATGATCAGTTTATTCATGCTAGTTCTGCTGCTGGAAAAGTAACTATAACTGCTTTATCAAAACCATATTATCAATCAAGATATCTTGGCGCACGACGAATGCTATGAAAGAATATCGCTTTGGAAATGTAAAGTCATATACAATAAAGGAAAACAACCAATAGTTTGGTTGTTTTCCTTTATTGTTCTATAACTGCTATTGATAATGTTGGCTTTATCCAAATTTCAAATGTACGCTGCCAAGGTAAGTAGGTTTGTATTTCTAAATCGGTTATAACGATTTGTTGTAATCCTTGGTCAGTATGAATCGTAATTGGAGAATTACTTAATCCTTCACGTAACAAACGTTTCCCTTTGCTTAGCATCATCTTTTGTACTTTTTCATTCGTTTGATAATAAGATTTTTCTAAATTATAAGGATCTATATGTGATCTTTGTAATTGTTTATTAATGTAAGGATTAATCTCTTTTTGATAATATAAGTCGTCCAAAAATCGTGCCGTCAAAAATTCTAAATTTCCTTTGTATATAGCCATAGTCTCTTGTAAATTAGTTTCTTTAGATAATGTTTTAGTAAAGATGCAGGCTTGAGTAACAGCAGTTCCAATGGAGTTACTTGTAGTATTCCATCCTGCGTAAGCAATAAACTTAGGAATAGCAATATCTTGTGCTAATAATGTGGGTAACAGGGTTTCGGAAATCTGGAAACTTTCTGTTAAATCGACTAAGGCTACGTTATATCCTAGATTCAGTAGATAATTAAGCTGCTCAGCCGCAGAGACAAATGTTGATTTATTGTTTTTAGTACCAACATGAACATAGAGGATAAAATCAGCTTCATCTATAGTATTGACTTCTACTGCACCAGTAATTTTAATTTTTTCTTGCACGGTTTTAGCTACCGTATGTGGCATAAAGGGCATTGTAATCTGGGGAGTATCTTGATTGGAATAGATAACAAATACTTTTGGGTGGTAATTAGAAAAGTCCATAGCAATATGTCCTAATAAAGTTATAGCCACTTCATCAGTACCACGAGTAATGAATACTTTATTTGCTAATGATGGTTTTTGTGCCAATTGATATTGCAATTGTTGTTTACTGCTATTGGGAATGCCAAAGGGTTGACCATCATCTTGTCCAATTACTAAGCCAGCGAGTACTCCTTGTTCTACCATATTCATTAGTGTTGAATTTAGAGTAGTATTTTTCTCATACATAGCTGTATAATTCTTTATAACAGTAGCTGGTATTTGTTCCTCTAAAGAGGTTATCTTTTTCATATCTTCCGTATTCTCAAAGGTATAAGCTTGATCTTTTATCACAGAATACTTTAACATATTTTTTTGAAAAGCAATGTTTTCTTGATTATCCGCAAGCAATAAACGTGGAATTATATTAAAGACATACATTTTCAAATGAGGGTTTTCTTGATGAATTGTTGTTAGTAAATCTAATACGTCCTTAGTATCGTCGATTGTTCCACTGGAAAGACGCGAGGCTAATAAACTTCCATGAATAAGCATATCAGTTGAAATAATGGCTGCATCCGCTTGTTTACTTGCTTGACTTAACCATATTCGCAATGCTTGTTTATTGGCTGAAACTTTATAGTTATCTAATAATTCTGGCTGTGGTAATAATAATTTAATTCCTGCTATGTGAGCCAGCTGCTCTACAAATTGTGTACAAGGCGGCCGACTATCTAAGGGGAGCAAGACTACCGTTAGCCAATAATTTGTATTCACATTGAACGGCATTGTGCGATATGATTTCCCAAAAGAAATATATAAAGTAATCGTAACTACAATACAAAAAGTAATAAGAAAGAAAGAGCGTTTTAATCCTTTAGACATAAGACACCTCACCATAAAATATACACATTATAATAACACATGTTTATAAAATCACAAAAGATGAATTAATTATTAATAGATCACTATATAAAAGTATTATAATGGTTGTATAGTAAAAAATATGTAGTATACTATAAAAATATGTTACAATAAAACATGTGTCATAGGGGATTTGAGATGAGAATAATAACTGGAAGTGCTAAAGGTATAAGATTGAATGCACCACGTGGTTTTGAAACTAGGCCTACTACTGATAGAGTTAAGGAATCTGTCTTTAATATACTAGGTGATATCGTTGTTGATGCGCAAGTACTAGATATATTTGCAGGAACTGGTAATTTGGGCTTAGAAGCACTAAGCCGTGGTGCTACAGCAGCTGTATTTATTGATAGCAGCATCGAAAGTATTAAAATTATCAAAGAGAATGCTCAGCGAACTAAGCTGATTGAACAAACTGAAATTTATAGGAATGATGTAATAAGAGCTTTAGATAGATTTGTAGAAACTAGTCGTTCATTTGATTTAATTTTTTGTGACCCTCCCTATAATAAAGGGCTAGTTGAAATTGTGTTAAAAAAAATTGAAAATAATTCAATATTGAAACCACAGGGGATACTAGTCATTGAACATTCTAAACATGAAAAAATAACAGACCAATGGAGTAATTTACAATTAAGGCGTGTTGAACAGTATGGAGAAACATTAATCAGTTTCTTGTTATATAATATCAAGCAGGAGGTTAAATAGTGCGTATTGCAATTTGTCCAGGAAGTTTTGATCCAGTAACAAATGGCCATATTGATATCTTTGAAAGGGCCAGCAAATTATTTGATGTATTAATCATAGCTGTATTTCATAATCCGAACAAAAAACCCCTTTTTGATATGGCCGAAAGAGTAGAATTATTAACGTTAACAACTAAGCATATTCCTAATATTCGCATTGATTCTTTTTCAGGTTTACTTAACGAATATGCTCATCAACAAAAATCTAATATAATCGTTAGAGGTTTACGAGCATTAAGTGATTTTGAATATGAATTTCAAAGGGCGCTGTTAATAAAAAAAATTGATCCTACTCTGGAAACCGTATTTATCATGACTAGTAGTGAGTATTCTTTTATAAGTTCAAGTGGAATAAAAGAATTAGCTAGTTTTGGTGGTTGTATTACAGGATTAGTACCTAAAGGTGTAGAAGATAGGATTGGTAGTCGTATTAAAAAAAACTAGCTTTTAGTAAGGTATTTAAGTGATGATTTATGCAAATTTTACATAAAAACATTTAAACGCAGAATGTATTGTTAAGTAATACCGAATGGGGAGAGGTTTTATGACTATTGAAGGAATACTAGATGAATTAGAAAGTTTACTAATTGATGCTGCACGTGTACCTTTTACAAATAAAAGAGTTCTTGAAGAAGATGATGTAGCTAGATTACTTGATGAATTACGGGAAGCATTGCCAGGCACTATTGCCGAGGCTAGTAAAATTATGGCAGAGCGTCAACGCATTCTAGAAGATGCTCAAAAGGAAGCTCAGAGTATTGTGGAAAAGGCTAAGAATTATACGATTAAACTAACTGATGAAAATATGATTACAAAACAAGCGCAAGAACAGAGTACTGAGATACTTGCTCAAGCACATCAGCAGGCCTCTGTTCTGCAAAATGATGCAATAGCATACGCTGATCAAGTATTTAAACATCTTTCAGGAAATTTAGAAAAAGCATTAGAGGTAGTTCGTCAAGGGCATAATGAACTTCACCAGCCTCAAAAAAAATAATTTTCTACTAAAAATTGAAAATGATTTAAGAATACCGTAGTCATAAAAACATGGAGCAAACGTTCCACATTTTTATGACTACGGTATTCTTAATTAGATGATATAACCTTATGAATTATATTTCGTCAATGACTGATTTTTCTTACATATACATACAATTCTTTGATAATATGTATAGCAATTGATAAAGCAATCATAATACTTAATAAGACTAAAATTTGATAACTTACTTGTTCAATTCTGGTAAGAAAGGTACTAACAGGAGTTGAATTAGGAGTGAGCATAACGGGAAGAGTAAAAAATTGAGTTATACTGCTAAATGAAGATCCCATTAATATTATAGTAATTATCGCAGCTAAAATAGCATGTAAAACTCTAGCTACCATATAGGGTACCATTCGTATACCTGACTCAATAACGATACTGGCTACCTGCCCGTGAACTGAAAGGCCACTCCAAGCAATGATTATACTAGCTACTACAGTTTTTTCAAGTAATGATCCATCAGCTTGGCTGGCTGCTAATGTACCTAAGTCGATTTCAAATAGACCGCTTACCAAAGCGGGAGCAAGATTGGTGGTATAACCAATTAGCCCTAACAATGCCGCAAAGGCAGTTGTTAAGAAATCAGTGATACCAATTACTGATAAAATCCGTAAAAATACAGAGAATAGTATAATAAATCCACCTATTAACAAAATTGTATTCATAGAGCTTTTTACAGAGTCTCCCAGCAATTGTCCTATAGAACGCTTATCTTCCTGCTTAGCAGAGTATAGCGCCCGGAAGGCTCTTAATACAATATTACCCCTTGGCATTTTGGTTTCATTAGTATAATTATCTCGATCGCGGCCGTGGAAACGAAAGATGATTCCTACAAGAAAGCTCGAGAGGTAATGAGCGAGTGCAATAATTGCACCTAATTCTGGCATACCGAACATACCGACAGCGACAGCACCAAACATAAATAGAGGGTCGGCTGTATTTGTAAAGGACAATAGCCGTTCGGCTTCAACTGCAGTACACAACTGATTCTTACGGAACTTGCATGTTATCACCGCGTCCATAGGGTATCCAGAAGCTAGCCCCATAGATAAGGCAAACGCTCCAACTCCTGGAACATTAAAAATGGGCCTCATTAATGGTTCAAGCAAAACGCCTATGAAATGAACTACGCCTAATCCCATGAGAAGTTCTGATAAAATAAAAAAAGGTAACAATGCAGGGAAAACAACACTCCACCATAAATTTAGACCCATGATGGCTGAATCAAATGCTTCTTTAGGATAATTCACCATAGAAATAGTAATAAAGACTGCACCAAACGCCATAAAATATGCTAGTAGACGCGAATGATACCGTTTGCCTCTGCCGAAAATTCTCATATAATTATCTCCTCTCCTATCAGGCGGTCGTTAATATATATTGAAAGATGAGGAATAATATAACCTATATGAGATAGGGAATTAATAAAATAGCGGGATGCATAAATCTTGTTATTTTCTAAGGAGTGATTTGATGCGACCCAAAATTGGTGTAGCGCTTGGATCTGGTGGATTGAGGGGATTAGCGCATATTGGTGTGCTTAAGGTATTAGAACGGGAGAATATTCCTATCGATTATATTGCTGGTTGTAGCATTGGTAGTTTGATTGGTGCCTTATATTGCTCAGGCCAAACGCCGGAGACAATTCTAAGGTTAGCTAAACATTTAAAACCTCGACATTGGATGGATTTTATGATCTCTAAGATGGGGATTGTTTCCGGTGAAAAAGTATTAGAGATTATACATTTATTAACAAAAGGAAAAAAATTCTCCGATTTAAATATCCCCTTAGCAGTAGTTGCTACGGATATAAAGCATGGTAAAGAAGTTATCTTTACAGAAGGTAATGTAGCTATTGCTGTAAGAGCAAGTACATCTGTACCAGGATTTTTTGTACCTTTTAGCCATGAAAACATGTTATTAGTTGATGGCGCTGTGCTAAATCCAACACCCATTGATGTAGTGAGAAATATGGGGGCTGATATTGTTATTGCCGTAGATTTAGCTCATGCAGAAATGATTTGTAATATTACTAATATATTTGATGTTATTATACAATCAATAGATATTATGGAACGTGAGCTATTTAAATACCGCCAACATAATTGGGATATACTCATTCGACCTGATATTGCTCATATACAACCCAGCTCATTCGAGTATATGGATGAAAGCGTACTATTAGGGGAGCAAGCAGCAGAAACTATGCTTGTTGATATTAAGCGTCTACTGGATCATTCTATTGCGGAATATAAAGAGCTGGATAACGAAAATCCCATGCACCCATATTCCAATTAAGGGAAGGTATACCTAAACTATAAATATCACTCGACAAAGTATCGATCGATAGCATTTGTTGTAATGAAGTAAGAGTGTCCATATCTCGTTGTCTGCTAGTGAGATAATGTGTGGTTTTAGTAATGGGGGGGATTGTACTATACTTATTAATCTCTTTTAATAGTAAGCGTCCATTTTGATTAAAGGCTAGTATGCGAGCGTATAGTGGACCTTGTTCATCAAAATCTTCTAATTGTCTTTGCGTAGTCCCTAATAAGGCATGAATCATAATGCGCTGCAAACGAGTATAGGTATAGCGTTTACTTTTGAGTAAGGATAATAAATGTTGTATATTTCTTGCCAATAAAGAAGAATTTCGAATTTTGTAATGTAGACCTTCTGATACATTTGGTAATTGCTCCAATTTTTTTAAACTGCTTATTCTTAATTGAGCTAATATAATGGAAGATAGATTAGACAAAGTAACTGGTCCACGTTTCTCTGCCAAAATGTTATAAAGTATTTGCAACGTTGTCTCAGGTAGAGATAATTTTAATTCACCGGTAATGGTCATATTATTTATTATTGATTGCCTTATGGCAGTTGCACTGGCAAAAGGAGAAGTAATCGTTGTCTCATTATATGTAGATTGCTGTCTAGTAATTGCAATAGGTTGTAGTTCCGGTGCAATCCTTCTTATGGCACGTAAATATTCTACAGCTAAAATATTATTGGAGGATGTTATAATGTCAGGAGAGATATTATATTGTTTTTCTAAAGCTTGTCCTAAAGCAGCTGCATAGGTATTACCTGATTTTAGGTTCATATGCATTTGATTCATAATATTCAAATCATCAGTAGCTGTAGCAATTTTATTTAATATGGTTAGATCAGCATGTTCTGCTCCAAAACAAACATGGCTGACAATACCTAAAGATTGCAAAAGCCGAATGCCACCAGTAGCGAAATACTGAGCACTACGTACAGCAAAAACAGTAGGAAGCTCAATAATAAGATCTACACCACCATGAATAGCCATTTCAGCCCTTTTCCATTTATCAAAAATCGCAGGTTCGCCTCTTTGCACAAAATTTCCACTCATAACACCTACGACAAAAGGACAACCAGATCTTTTTTTAGCAGCATCGATATGCCATTTATGGCCATTATGAAAGGGATTGTATTCGACAATAACACCAACTGCTTGCATAATATATACGGTCACTCCAATTTTAATAAAGTATTATAGTTATATTTAAACTATAATACCCATTATACTGATAAAATTCTATAAAAATAGAATAATTTACAGCTTTTCACGACATTTTTTATAATTTATTTGAAAAATTTGGCTAATATAATAGAATATACTTATTTTTTAAAAAAACTTTATTTAAAATTAAGAGGAAAAAATAATAATGTGTCGAAACTTAGATATTTGTATGATCGTATAAGAGAATATTAAGAAGAGAAGAATACGAGGAGGAAATAAATATGAAAGTTTTAGTAGTGAATTGCGGAAGCTCTTCTATCAAATATCAATTATTTGAGATGAATGATGAATCAGTCCTAGCTAAGGGATTAGTGGAACGTATTGGTCTAGAAGGAGCGGTGCTAACGCATCAGCCTACTGGTAAAGAAAAAATCATTATTAATGCTGACATTTCTAATCACATTATTGGTATTGGCTTAGTCTTAGAGGCATTAACAGATGCTAACCATGGTGTTATTTCTAGTATGAAAGAGATTGATGCTATTGGCCATCGCGGTATTCATGGCGGCGAGAAATTTTCTGACTCCGTGCTTGTAACTGCAGGTGTAATAAAAGCAATTGAAGATTGTATTGAAATGGCACCTCTTCATAACCCACCAAGTATCGCAGGAATTAATGCTTGCACTGAGCTAATGCCAGGAATACCACAAGTTGTAGTTTTTGATACTGCTTTTCATCAAACAATGCCAAAGAAATCTTTCATGTATGGACTACCTTATGAAGCCTATGAGAAGTATGGTATCAGACGTTACGGCTTCCACGGAACTTCTCATAAGTATGTATCACAAAGAGTTGCTGACTTAATGGGTAAGGATTATAACGACTTAAAAATTATTACTTGTCATTTAGGTAATGGTTCTAGTGTAGCAGCAATTAAGAATGGTAAATGTATTGATACTAGCATGGGATTCACACCATTAGAAGGACTTTTGATGGGAACCCGTTGCGGTAATATAGATCCAGCGATTATTCCATTTTTAATGAAAAAAGAAAATATGACAATGGAAGAAATTGATACTTATATTAATAAAAAATCAGGTGTTTTAGGGGTCTCCGGAGTATCAAGTGATTTCAGAGATATTGAACAAGCTGCCCAAGCTGGCAATGAGCGTGCGCAATTAGCATTAGATATGTTTACTTATGAGGTTGTAAAATTTGTTGGTAGTTACGCGGCAGCAATGAATGGCGTAGATGCAATCATTTTTACAGCTGGTGTTGGTGAAAATTCTATCGAAATGCGTGAAAATATTTCAATGGGTCTGGAATATTTGGGTACAAAAATTGATACTGAAAGAAATAATGTTCGTGGCAAAGAAAGAGAAATCAGTGTTGAAGGCTCTAAAGTAAAATTGTTTATTATTCCTACCAATGAAGAATTAATGATCGCTCGCGACACAAAAACTATTTGTACGAAGTAGTTTATTGTTAACAAGAAAAGACTTGGTGTAAGCCAAGCCTTTTCTTGTTGACAAAATATAGAGGGATAGCTATAATTAATGAAGGTCGAGGTGGAAAATGATGATAATTAATGTCTTACAAGCTAAAAAAGCTATTGGTAATGAGCAAACATTTGAATTTATCACTTCTGCTGGACAGCTAGCTATCGAGGGTGAAACCCCCTGGAAAAGCAGTGTGATACAAGTTGAAGGAAAGTTGATAAATAACGGGCGTGTAATAGCTGTTAATGGTATTATTTCTGCTACCGCCAAGTATCAATGTAGTTGTTGTTTAGAGGATTTCTCTGTAAACATGGAGATTCCTTTTAGTGATAACTATCAGCAAACTAATGGTGAATCCGTTGATAGTGAAGCTGATTTGGCTTATTATACTGGTGATGAAATTGATATTGCTGATTTAGTGCGTGAAAGCTTAATATTAGCTGAACCATTGAAAAGCGTATGTAGTGAAAATTGTCGAGGTTTGTGTTCTCATTGTGGTATTAATCTTAATACTGCACAATGCGGTTGTCAGGGTAAGCTAGTTGATCCAAGACTTGCAGTACTGCAACAACTTTTAAAGTAAAATTTAAGCTATAATTGTTGTAATGCAATGTTTGAATCTTGTTTATTCGATAGCCATCGTTGAAACCCTGTTAAGGAGGTGTGTAGTAAATGGCAGTACCTAAGCGTAAGATGTCCAAAGCTCGTCGTGACAAGCGTCGTGCGAATTGGAAATTAACCGTTCCTGGCTTTGTAGCATGTCCACAATGTCACGAATTGAAAATGCCTCATAGAGTTTGTCCTGAATGTGGTCATTACAATGGTAAGGTAGTTATAAAAGCAAAAGCAGAATAAGATCTTACTTAGTGAGCAAGATAAAAGTTAATTAAAACTTTTTTCTTGCTCACTGTTTTTTCTTGCTTTTTGAATATCAAATGATTATAATAGTAACTGGTTATAGTAGCAACTACTAAAAGATATCGTAATGAAATTATAAACTAGGTGATATGATGGCGCGAATTCATAAAAAACTACGACAAGAGATGCTTAAGGAAAAAATAGAGTCAAATCCATTTCTTACAGATGGTGAACTAGCGATGTTGCTAGAAGTAAGCATTCAGACTCTGCGTTTAGATCGTCTGGAATTAGGCATACCTGAATTGCGGGAACGTACGAAACAAATGGCAGAAAGTGCTCAGGATAAATTGAAATCTATCGCTAGTAATGAAATTATAGGCGATTTAATTGATTTAGAGTTGGATAAGCAAGGAATCTCCATTTTACATATAACACCTGAAATGGTTTTTGAAAAAACTCAAATCGCTCGTGGGCATTATGTGTTCTCGCAAGCAAACTCCTTAGCTCTTGCCGTTATCGATGCGCCCACAGCACTAACAGGTGTTGCTAATGTAAAGTATAAAATGCCAATTCATGTCGGAGAAAAATTAATAGCTAAAGCTGAAGTAATTAGAAAACGTGGAAATAAATCTTTTATTTGGGTAAAAACTAGAAATGAAAAGCAGGAAGTATTCCGTGCTAAATTTATTATGGTATCTTTAGAGCCATGAAAGGGAGACTATCAATGAGAGTTGCTGTTGATGCCATGGGTAGCGACTATGCACCAGAAGAAATTGTATTAGGAGCAATACAAGCTGCTAACGAGTATCAATGCGAAATTGTTTTAGTTGGAGATGAAATCCAAATTAAACAAGAATTAGATAAAGTAGGACCTTGGGAAAATCTTAATATTAGTGTCCAGAATGCTAGCGAAACAATTGAAATGCATGAACATCCTGGAGCAGCTGTTCGTAAGAAAAAAGATGCATCCATAGTTGTGGCTACACGTTTAGTAAAAGAGGGTTTATGCGATGCGGTTGTTTCGGCGGGTAGTACAGGTGCAGCAGTAGCGGCTGCATTGTTTGGGCTTGGTCGTATTTCAGGTGTAGAACGACCAACAATTGCCACTCCTATTCCTAATCTTACCGGAACTACTGTTCTATTAGATTCCGGAGCAAATGTGGATTGTAAGCCAAGACATTTAGTACAAAGTGCAATTATGGGTTCTATTTATGCCCAATATATTTTGGATATAAAAACTCCTCGTGTGGGTTTGTTAAATATAGGTGAAGAAGAAACTAAGGGAAATGAACAGGCTTTAGCTACTTATCCACTTTTAAAACAGTTACAAACTGTTAACTTTATCGGTAATGTGGAAGGCAGAGATATTCCTAAAGGAACTGTTGATGTTGTCGTTTGCGATGGTTTTGTCGGCAATGTAGTGTTAAAATTAGGAGAAGGTTTAAGCAGCGTTATTATGCAACTGGTAAAAGAGACTGTGAAAACTAGCGGTATTTTAACCAAGTTAGCATCGTTAATGGTTTTGCCTGCTTTAAAAGGCTTAAAACGAAAGCTTGATTATGCAGAATATGGTGGAGCCCCACTTTTAGGTGTTAATGGATGCTTTATCATTTGTCATGGTAGTTCTAGGGCAAAGGCCATAAAAAATGCCATTCGTGTTGCTATTGAATTTACACAAAATAAGGTTGTTGAACATATAAGCGAAAATATCGAACAGGAAGGAGTTGTTACTAGTGCAGGAGATGAATAAAGGCGTAGGTATTATTGGTATAGGTAGCTATGCCCCAGAAAAAGTTGTTACTAATAAAGATTTGGAAAAAATAGTAGAAACTTCTGATGAGTGGATTGTTAGCCGGACTGGTATAAAACAACGTCATATTGCTGAACTAGGAGTTGCCACGTCTGACTTGGCAGCTCAGGCTGCTGAAAAGGCTTTACTCAATGCTGGGGTGGCTGCAGATGAAATAGATTTAATTATTGTGGCTACTGCTACTCCTGATATGTTGTTTCCTTCTACTGCATGCCTAGTGCAAGATAAAATCAAGGCTAGTAAGGCAGCTGCCTTTGATTTATCAGCAGGATGCTCTGGCTTTGCCTATGGACTAGTAACTGGTAGTCAATTTATTAAAGCTGGATTATATAAAAAGGTTTTAGTTATTGGGGCTGAAACACTATCAACTATTCTTGATTGGAATGACCGTAATACTTGCGTATTATTTGGTGATGGTGCAGGAGCTGTTGTTTTAGGAGAAGTTCCTGCTGGCTATGGTATTTTGGGAGTTGACCTTGGAGCGGATGGCTCAGGCGGAGAACTTTTGAAAATACCTGCAGGCGGTTCACGTATACCAGCAACTAATGCAAGCATTGAGCAACGTTTACACTATTTGCAAATGAGTGGAAATGATGTTTTTAAATTCGCTGTTAAGGTAATGGGAGAAGCTGCAATTAAAGCACTCGACAATGCTGGATTATCTCATACGGATGTAGATTGTCTAATTCCTCATCAAGCCAATATTAGAATCATTCAATCTGCAGCCAAACGACTAAAGTTGCCAATGGAAAAAGTAGTAGTAAATGTTGATAAATATGGAAATACATCTGCTGCATCTATTCCTCTTGCTATGGATGAAGCAATAAAAGATGGAAAACTTAAAACTGATGATATTGTCGTATTAGTCGGATTTGGTGCAGGACTTACATGGGCATCTTGTGTCATCAAATGGTACAAGGAGGATAAAACTGTTGAAAAATAAGCTTTGCAAAATTTTAAATATAAAATATCCTATATTACAAGGTGGTATGGCTTGGGTAGCTACTTCTGAACTAGCGGCCGCTGTCTCTAATGCAGGGGGTTTAGGTATCATTGGAGCAGGTCATATGCCGCCAGATGTTCTTCGTGCAGAAATACAAAAAACAAAAGCTTTGACGAACAAAGTTTTTGGTGTTAATATCATGCTTATGTCACCATTTGTGAAAGAAGTAATGCAAGTGGTTATTGATGAGAAAGTACCTGTTATTACTACGGGTGCTGGTAATCCGGCGGAATACATACCAGCTTTAAAAGCAATTGGCAGTAAAATCATTCCCGTGGTAGCCTCTGTAGCGTTAGCTAAAAGGTTAGAACGGACAGGTGTAGATGCTATTATTGCTGAGGGACAGGAAAGTGGAGGTCATGTTGGTGAAATAAGCACAATGTCTTTGATACCTCAAATTGTTGATGCAGTAAGTATACCCGTAATTGCAGCAGGTGGTATCGCAGATAGTAGAGGTATGGTTGCAGCGTTAGCCTTAGGCGCTCAGGGTGTTCAAATTGGCACTCGTTTTGTGGTATCTCTAGAGTGTATTGCTCATGAAAAGTATAAAAATGCTATTTTAAAAGCAAAAGATCGTTCTACTATCGTAACTGGTGTGGCAACTGGTCATCCAGTAAGGGTGCTTGCGAATAAATTTACTCGTGAATACCATACTATGGAGAAAAAAGGATCCTCTTCTGAAGAGCTTGAACAGATGGGCGCTGGAAAACTTCGCATAGCTGCTCGTGAAGGTGATGTAGATAATGGTTCCGTTATGGTAGGACAAATTTCAGGCATGATTACAGATATTAAGTCTGTAGATGAGATTATTCAGGATATAGTTAGTGGTATACCAAATGTGTTATCTGGTATATCTGAGAATATTTAACTATCGTTAAAAGGGAAGGTATTATATGAAAAAAATAGCTTTTGTTTTTCCTGGTCAAGGCTCACAAACTATAGGGATGGGAAAAGAATTGTATGAGAACTTTGCTGTTGCCAAAGCAGTGTTCCAGGCGGCAGACGAGGCATTAGGCTTTTCTATTACCCATATGTGTTTTAATGGTCCAGAAGACGAATTGCGAAAAACTGTTAATACACAACCTGCTATATTGACAGTTAGTATTGCTTTATTTGAAGTGCTAAAAGAACATGGGATTGCACCTACTATTGTAGCTGGTCATAGTTTAGGTGAATATTCCGCTTTAGTAGCAGCGGGGGCAATATCTTTTAGTGATGCTGTGCAATTAGTTCGCAAACGCGGATTATTTATGCAGGAAGCAGTACCATTAGGTGAGGGTAGTATGGCTGCCATATTGGGCAGTGAACGTCAAGTGGTTATTGATATTTGTCAGAAAGCACAAACGGAATTAGGTGCTGTGCAGGCTGTAAACTTTAATTGTCCAGGTCAGATTGTTATTGCTGGTAAAACTCGGGCCGTTGAAAAGGCTGCTGAAATGCTAAAAATAGCAGGGGCTAAGAGGGCAGTAATGTTACCAGTTAGCGCCCCTTTCCATAGCACATTGATGAAACCAGCTGCTGAGAAGCTAGCAATTGAATTGAGTAAAATAACTATTAATGATGCTGAAATTCCAGTTGTAGCTAATATTAATGGTCAAATTATTACAAATAGTAAAGACATTGAAATTTCTTTAGTAAAACAAGCAGATAGTCCTGTAGAATGGGAAGATTGCGTTGCTGAGATTGTAAAATTCGGTGCTACTACCTTTGTAGAAGTTGGACCTGGAAAAGTATTATCAACCTTTACTAAAAAAATTGCTAGAGAAATTGACAGTTTAAATGTAGAAGATAGTAGTAGCTTAGAAAAAACCCTTGATTATTTCAAGGAGGTTCGTTAAAATGCATTTAGATGGAAAAGTAACAATCGTTACTGGAGCGTCTCGAGGAATTGGTCGTTCCGTAGCAATTGAGCTAGCGAAGCTCGGAGCAAAGGTTGTAATTAACTATGCTGGCAATGAAGCAGCAGCTGAAGAAGTTAAGAATATTATTGTCGCTGCTGGTGGTCAAGCTATTGTTGTGAAGGCAGATGTTGGTAATATTGAAGCGGTAGATGCAATGGTAAAAGAAACTATCAATACTTTTGGGAAAATTGATATTTTAGTAAATAATGCTGGAATTACTCGTGACAATCTTTTAATGCGAATGAAAGAAGAAGATTGGGATGCAGTTATGAATATTAACTTAAAAGGCGTTTTTGTTTGTACCAAAGCAGTTTCTCGTATCATGATGAAACAAAAATCCGGAAAAATTATCAATATGACATCAGTAGTTGGCGTCATGGGGAATGCAGGCCAGGCAAACTATTCTGCTGCAAAAGCAGGCGTTATTGGATTTACAAAGTCCATGGCGAAAGAATTAGCTTCCAGAGGAATCACCGTAAATGCTATTGCCCCAGGCTTTATTAATACTGATATGACTGCTGTTTTATCTGAGCAAGTAAAAGAGGATTTAGCCGATAAAATACCTGTAGGGCGATTAGGTAGCCCAGAAGATGTTGCAGCTGCTGTGGCATTCTTAGCATCTGATTTAGCAAGTTATATTACAGGTCAAACTTTGAATGTTGATGGTGGTATGTTAATGTAAATAAGGGTCTTTTGAAAGGAGGTGAAAATCGTGACAACATTTGACAAAGTTAAACAAATTTCAGTAGAGCAACTTGGTGTTGATGATGCTGACGTTACTATGGATTCTACTTTTATAGATGATTTAGGTGCTGACTCTCTTGACATCGTTGAGTTAATTATGGCCTTTGAAGAGGAATTTAACATTGAGATTCCTGATGAAATAGCTGAAAAAATTAAAGCTGTAAAAGATGCTGTAGAATACATAGAAAAAGAAAAGCAAGGCTAATTTTCTAGTATTAAAAGTAGAAGGTCCCGTGAAATATTGATTTTTCGCGGGACTTTCTTAAAAAGATAATGTCCTAGCGAATGGAGGAGTTATAATTTGAAACTTCCAGAACTTAAAATAGGTAACTTAGTAGCAAAAATACCCATTATACAAGGTGGTATGGCAATTCGAATTTCTACAGCTCCTTTAGCAGCAGCTGTGGGTGAAGCTGGGGGCATTGGATTGATCGCTGCCTCAGGCATGAGTTTTGATGAATTGCGTAAGGAAATTCGTTTGGCACGTTCACTTACTAGTAAAGGAATCATTGGCATCAATGCAATGGTTGCAGCACGAGAATTTGCAGGTCTTGTAAAAACTGCAATTGATGAAGGCATTGATTTAGTAGTTGCCGGTGCTGGTTTCTCTAGAGATATGTTTGGTCTAGGCAAAGAATCAGGTACACCAATTGTACCAATTGTTTCTTCTGCCAAATTAGCTAGAATATCGGAATCATTAGGAGCTTCTGCTGTAATTGTTGAAGGTAAAGAAGCGGGTGGGCATCTGGGTACAGATCAATCCTTACATGCTTTGCTTCCTGGCATAAAAAATGCAGTAAAAATACCAGTTATTGGTGCTGGCGGCATTATTAGTGGCAAAGATATTGTTGATACAATGATGCTTGGTGCAGATGGTGTGCAAATGGGAACTCGATTTGCTGCTAGTGAGGAATCAAATGCTGCCCCTGCCTTAAAAGAATTTTATCTAAAAGCGAAGCATGAAGATATTGTTTTAATTAACAGTCCAGTAGGATTACCTGGTCGTGCTTTGAAAAATCCATTTGCTGAGAAAATTATTGGAAGTACTGCACCTGTTCCTGAGAGTTGTGATGGATGTTTAAAACATTGTGCAAAAAACTTTTGCATTATTAAAGCATTAATTCGCGCTCAACAGGGTGATGTAGAAACTGGATTAGTATTTACCGGTGAGTACATTCATAAAATAGATGAAATACTACCTGTTAAAGAAATTTTCAATAGACTTCTTGCAGAGGTTGAGCTTATAAATTAATGTGGGGTGATTCCGTTTGAAAAAACGAGTTGTGGTAACAGGATTGGGTGCTATAACGCCTATAGGAATTGGTAAAGATGAATTCTGGCAGTCTCTTTTAGCCGGTAAATCTGGTATTGGTAAAATCACTCGTTTTGATGCTAGTGAATATACTACGCAGATTGCTGGTGAGGTTAAAGACTTTGAACCGGCAGCGTATATCGATAAGAAAGAAGCGAAACGCATGGATCGCTTTACTCAATTTGCTGTTGCTGCTAGTAAAATGGCCTTTGAAGATTCGGGAATTAATTTGGAAATTGAAGATCGTACTCGTATTGGCACAATGATTGGTACTGGTATTGGTGGGATGGATACATTAAATGAGCAATATCATAACTTATTTGATAAAGGACCAAATCGTATTAGCCCGTTTTTTATCCCAATGATGATTGGCAATATGGCTACTGGACAAACTTCTATCACTTTTGGTTTGCAAGGGCCATGTAGTTGTGTAACTACAGCTTGTGCAACAGGAACCAATGCAATTGGCGATGCTTTCAAAGTAATCCAGCGTGGCGATGCAGATGTAATGGTTGCTGGGGGCACGGAAGCGGCTATTTCTCCTATTGCAGTAGCTGGCTTTTGTTCCATGAAAGCTTTATCAACCCGTAATGATGAACCAGAAAAAGCTTCACGCCCCTTTGATAAAGATCGTAATGGCTTTGTAATGGGTGAAGGAGCAGGCGTTGTTATTCTTGAGTCTTTAGAACATGCTATAGCCAGAGGAGCACACATTTATGCAGAAATAATTGGTTATGGTTTTAATGCTGATGCTTATCATATTACTGCACCTGCTCCTGAAGGAGCACAAGCAGCAAAATGTATGAAGATGGCTTTAAACGATGCCGGCATTGCGCCAGAAGCCGTTAATTATATTAATGCTCATGGTACTTCTACTCCTCTTAATGATAAAAATGAAACTTTGGCAATAAAATCCCTATTTGGTGAGCATGCGTACAAATTGGCTATTAGCTCTATCAAATCGATGACTGGTCATCTACTTGGTGCTGCAGGTGGTATCGAATGTATCTCTACTGTTTTGACATTGGAGAATGATATGATTCCTCCTACAATAAACTGTGATGAACCAGATGCAGAAATGGATTTAGATTATGTTCCTCATACATCTCGTAAGCAAGTAGTAAATGTAGCATTATCTAATTCTTTAGGTTTTGGTGGTCATAATGCAACTATCTTATTAAAAAAATTCGAAAATTAATATAAGATGCTTACTAAAAAAAGAATGGACGCATTATCCAAATTATCTAATAAATTAGGCGTGCAATTTACTGATGTTAGTTTATTGCACCAAGCCCTTACCCATACTTCATATGCGAATGAATGTAAAAAAACAATTATTTCTCATAATGAACGATTGGAATTTCTAGGTGATGCTGTTTTGGATTTGATTGTTAGTGAATATTTATTTCGCCAATTTAGTCATCTTCCTGAGGGAGAATTGACGAAGGCACGTGCAGTAATTGTATGCGAGCCTACTTTGGCTCGTTGTGCTGCTGAACTTGGAATTGGAGAATATTTATTTTTAGGAAAAGGTGAGGCTGCCTCAGGTGGCCGCGAACGTGTTTCTATTTTAGCAGATTCATTTGAAGCTGTAATTGGTGCTATCTATTTAGATAGTGGTTTTCTGCATGTTTCCAATTTTGTATTAAAGCAGCTTCAAGCTGATTTACGCTTAATTGCCCGGGGTGAGTACGTGAAAGATTACAAAACAGTATTACAAGAAGTCGTTCAGAAAAAAAACGATAGTAAAATTACCTATGAGATTGTCTCTGAAAATGGACCTGATCATAATAAATTGTTTGAAGTAATTGTTTTCGTAAATGCAGATTTATTTGGTAAAGGTTTAGGTAAAAGCAAAAAAGAAGCTGAGCAATATGCTGCAAAGCAAGCATTAGTGAAATTAGGAATTATAAATGATAATTAATATAGGCGACCGTTAGGTCGTCTTTATTAATTATCATTTATGAATATAGACAACCTAGAAGAATAGCATGTCATGGTTATGATAAATAAGGAGATCGTATGAAACATTATATTATACCTATATTTATTCCGCATTATGGATGTATACATAATTGTGTTTTTTGCAATCAGCAAAAAATTACAGGTAGAGATACCCCTGTAAGATTCCAAGAAGTAACAACCATTATTGATGAACACTTAACAAGAATTACAGAAAAACGCCATATAGAAGTCGCTTTTTATGGTGGCAGTTTTACAGCATTATCTCTTGAAATACAATCTAATTTATTAGAACCAGCACATAAGGCTTTAATAGACGGTAAAATTCACAGTATTCGCCTCTCGACTCGTCCTGATTGCATTACTCATGAAATTGTAGAACATCTTATTAAATATGGTGTTTCCACTATAGAATTAGGAGTACAATCGCTGGATAATAACGTATTAGAGGCAAGTGCTCGCGGACATAATTCTCTTGATGTCTTCCAAGCCGTTTCCATTATAAAAAAAATGAACCTAAGATGTGGTCTTCAACTAATGCCAGGTTTGCCTTTAGAAGGTTGGAAAAGTCTTATTCATACTGCATATGATGTAATAAAACTTGCTCCAAATTTTGTGCGAATTTATCCTACACTAGTAATTGCCAATACGCAACTAGCAGACATGTATCAAGAAGGATATTATAAAGCCTTATCTTTAACCGCCGGAATCGTTCGTGGGGCTTTTTTGAAATTACTTTTTGAGCAGTATGGAATACCAACAATTCGCACTGGTTTACAAGCAACAGAAGAATTAGATAAAGGTAATGTTGTCTTAGCTGGACCCTATCACCCTGCTTTTGGTGAAATGGTAGACTCTTATGTATTTTATGTTATGTTAGCCCATTGTGTTGAATCCATTCTCCTATCACATCAAACAGAGGACATCATTATTCATCATCATTCTCGCGATACTTCTAAGATAAGAGGCATATACAATGAGAATATAAAGAAAATAAAAACGATCTATGGAATTAAGACTCTTATTTTAATACCAGATAGCCTTACTAAAGATGAGTTATTATTTGAGTATAAAAATCTAAGCTATGTAATTAATAAAAGGATGATATTTTATATTTAAATAACAAAAAAGGAATTTATAGGAAAACTGTAGAATATCATATACTGTAATAAGTCCTGATACCAAGAGGAGGTTAGCTAATGGATGTGCTTAAAGTATCTGCACAATCAAACCCTAAATCTGTAGCAGGTGCCTTAGCTGCAGTGTTAAGAGACAAAGGTTCTGCCGAAGTCCAAGCAGTAGGTGCTGGCGCAGTTAATCAAGCTATTAAAGCAGTTGCTATTGCTCGAGGCTTTGTTGCGCCCAATGGTATTAATTTAATTGCGATTCCCGCTTTTGCCGAGATTATCATCGATGGAGAACAACGTACTGCGATTCGTTTTATTGTAGAGCCAAGATAATATACTTACTAATGCTAAGTTCCTAAACGTAGTCAGGAATCCTAGTGATTCTAATTAGAGTGGAAATTAATATTACTTTAATTTCGTAAATATACCTGTTTGCTTAGCAAACAGGTTTTTTACTTAAGTTTATTGTATTAACTACTGTCACATGGTAAAATTTTAAGGTTAGATAAAGAAAACTAAGATTCAGATGGAGTTTTAACTCCATAGAACCTTAGTCACACTTATCCAGGAATTTAATCGTGCTTAACTGCCACTTGTGTGAACCTGGGCCCGAAGACCCTTGCCAGAGAACTTAGCTCGAGTTCTAGCCTGCTTCCCTGGACTCTTGGAGCAAGTTCTTACAGGCTGTTAACGAGATAGAAACTGGGAAATTTAGAGCGAATTGGTTAATCGAATAAAGTGATAACAATTGTAGTAAAGTAAAATTTATAATATTGTGTGGTGATGTAGCTTGCTATTACGCAGACTGGAAGCGTATGGATTTAAATCTTTTGCGGATAAAACAGAATTAGAATTTGGTAGTGGTATTACTGCCATTGTAGGTCCAAATGGTAGTGGAAAAAGTAATATCTCCGATGCAATTCGCTGGGTCCTTGGTGAACAGAGTGTTCGTAATTTACGTGGCACTAAGATGGAAGATGTAATATTTGCTGGTAGTTTAGGTCGTAGGCCTTTAGGAGCAGCTGAGGTCTCCGTAGTATTTGATAATAGTGATGGTACGTTACCCCTAGATTTTAGCGAAGTAATCATTACCCGTCGAGTATTTCGTTCAGGAGATAGCGAATATTTCATTAATAAAGCAGCATGTCGTCTAAAAGACATTTTTGAATTATTGGCTGATACAGGTCTAGGTCGGGATGCTATGACTGTCATTGGACAGAATAAAGTGGATGAGGTACTAAATAGCAAGCCAGAGGAACGCCGCTTACTTTTTGAAGAGTCAGCTGGTATCTCAAAATACAAACAACGCAAAAAAGAAGCATTGCGTAAATTAGAAGACACTACTCAAAATTTGATTCGAGTATCAGATATAACAAATGAAATTGAAGATCAGCTTATTCCCCTAAAGGAAAGTGCTGAAAAAACAAAACAGTATAATACCCTTAAGTCAGAATTAACCTCTTGTCAGGTAACATTACTTTTAAACACATTAGAAAAGTCTGAAAAGATAATAGAAAGTGCTAATTTTCAAAGAAATTATTTAAACGAAAATGAGCTTACAGTTAGCACCAATTTAAATCTGAAAGAAACTGACAAAGAAAAATTGACAACAGAATTAATACAAGTAGAAGAAAAACTAACTTCTCATACGACTTTTATTAATGAAGCGGACACCGAATTAGAAAGAATTCATGGCAAAGTTGCAGTATTAGAAGAAAGAATTCTCCAAGGTAAACGTAACCAAGATCGTATAAATGATGAACAACTTCGTATAGAGAAACAAAAAAATGAACTCGAAAAAAAGAATAGTGAAGTTGATGTTATTCTTACCGAGAAAAAGAAATTCACTGAAAATTTGCAGCAAATCTTAGTTGATAAAAATTTACTATATCAAAATATAGTTACAAGCTTGGAAAAGGCAGAAAGACAATTAGAATCTAGTAAAGATAAAACTCTTGTTTTTTTACAAGAAATCGTTGAAGAGCGAAATAAACTTTTGACTATTAAAAATGATATCACAAGAATAGAAACACGTGAACTTAACTTTGACCAAGAATATCAGGGGTACTACAACCAGTTACAGCAAACTGAATCAGCATATAATGCTATCTTAGTGGAACAAGAAGTAATACAAGCTAGGATTAAGCAATTGAGCAATGATAATAATGCCTTACATATTGGGAAAAGAAATACTGAAGAACAATTGCAGCAATATTTGCAACAAGAAAAAAAATTGTCTAATCAAGTAAATGAATTACAATCCCGGCTTAAAATTTTATCGAGTATGCAAAATGAATACGAAGGCTTTGCTCGTGGCATTAAAAGTGTTCTAAAAAGTAATGCTAGTTGGCATAGTGGCATTTGTGGGGCAGTAGCCCAAACCATCACTGTACCTGATGAATATGTTACAGCAATTGAAATTGCATTAGGTGGCGCATTACAGCACATTATTACGGAAAATTCCGAAGTTGCTAAACAAGCCATGCATTTTTTAAAGACTGAGCGTTTAGGACGAGCTACATTTCTACCTTTAAATACAATTAAGCCCTTCAAGCCAAGGGAATCGGAAATAGCAGCGGCAAAAATGACTGGATCATTAGGATTTGCTTCTGATCTTGTTGCCTGTAATTCCCGCTATCGTAAGGTAATAGAATTTTTATTAGGTCGTACCATTATTGCAAAAGATATTGATCGTGCTCTTGAGATTGCCAAACAATCTGCATTTTCCATAAAAATAGTTACACTAGATGGAGAAATACTAAATCCAGGCGGTTCAATGACAGGTGGTAGCACAGGTAAACGGGAGACTGGTCTTCTAGGGCGTAATAATGAAATCGCAACAATTAAGATAAATGTTGACGCTGCGATACAGAGTTTGTCTACCACGCAAGAAAAGGTTGCTGCTTTTAACACAGAGCTGTTAAATATCAATAATGAATTGTCCTCCAAGCAGAAGACCCTTCAACAAATTGAAGTTCGACAAGCTGAAATTACTGTCCATACCGAAAAGATACATTTTGATAAAAACCGCCTTTCTTTGGCAATTACTAATATCAATGATGAGAAAACCACATGCGTTCAGGAAAAAGAGCAGTTACTTATGGCTTTGTCCAAATGTAAAACCATGATTGATTCCCTAGAAAGCCGTGATAGCCAACACAAACAAACTATTGCTGTTGAGCAACAAAAATGTAAAGATTTACAAGCCTCTAAAGACATATTACAAGCTAGTTTAACAGATCTCAAAATCGATATTACAACAACACAACAAGAAATTACAGCATTTATGGCCAATTATGAGCAATCTGAAGACTCTAAACAATTACTTGAAAGCCAGCTACAAAACTTACTAACGGAAAGCACTGAGCTTGCAGGACAAATCCTACAAGCCCATCAAGAATTAGCAGACACGTCAGCTAAATATCAAATGCTAACAGAAAAAAAGATTAACTATGAACAGCATCATAAAACTCAATACAGTGTGAAGCTTAACCTTTTAACTAGTATGCAGCACCTTGAAAAAGAATTAAAAGAGTTAAGGCGCAGTCATCATGAAGTACAAACACGTCTACATGAAAGTGAACTCTTGGCGACTAAATATAGCTTTGAAGTTACACGTTCTTTAGAACAATTAGATCAGCAATTTTGCCTCAATGTAGACCAAGCTAAGGCACTTATCCGTCCCGAAAGCTTAGAAACAATTAAAAGCTTAATAAAAAACTTAGAGAATGAACTTTCAATATTAGGTCCAGTAAACCATGGGGCAGTTGAAGATTATATTCGCTTACAAGAAAGATGTGACTTTCTAAGAAATCAATACCAAGATTTAACATCCGCTAAAGAATATTTAGCTTCTATCATTGCTGACATTGATAATACAATGTCAACAAAGTTTATAACCGCGTTCACTAAAATTAATGAACATTTTGGCGATATTTTTTCTCGTTTATTTGGCGGTGGACAAGCTCAATTAAAGTTAGTAGAGCCTGAAAATGTTTTAACTACAGGAATTGAAATTATTGTGCAACCACCCGGTAAAAAAATGCAGAATCTAATATTACTATCAGGTGGAGAAAGAGCTCTTACTGTTATTGCCTTATTATTCTCTTTTTTAGCCTATCGTCCTGCCCCATTTATTGTGGTAGATGAAATAGATGCAGCTTTGGATGAAGCCAATATCGATCGCTTGCGTGAATTTTTGCGTGACTATGCCAAGCATACTCAATTTATTGTTGTTACTCATCGTAAGGGAACAATGGAAGCTGCTAATATTATACATGGAATTACCATGGAACAATCAGGCATTTCACGTTTAGTCTCTGTTAAATTAGTAGATGAAGTAAAGTAGTTTTTAAAATGGAGGAATTTGAATATGGGCTTTTTTGATAAATTAAAGGCTGGTTTGGAGAAAACCAGGAAAAACTTCACAGAAAAAATAGAACAATTGGTGGTTGGCTATGCTACAATTGATGATGAATTTCTTGATGATCTAGAGGCTGTGCTATTATCGGCAGATGTTGGTGTTAAAACAACAGCTAGATTAATGGCCGATATAAAAAAAGGTATCAAGAGCAAAGAAATTAATGGCCCTGAAGATTTGAAACCTTTTTTGCAAAACAAAATCAGTGCAATGTTGACGGAAGACAATAGCGAAATTAAGTTTGCTGTTACTCCACCCACTGTAATCGTTGTAGTTGGTGTGAATGGTGTGGGCAAGACCACTACTATTGGAAAATTAGGTCAATATTATAAGGAGCAAGGTTATAAGGTAATCTTAGCAGCAGCGGATACCTTTCGTGCTGCTGCCATTGATCAACTAGAAATATGGGGCACAAGAACAGGTGCCGAAATCATTAAACATAAAGAAGGATCTGACCCTGCTGCTGTAGCCTTTGATGCTGTACAGTCCGCTAAAGCCAAAAAAGCTGATATTGTTATTATTGATACCGCTGGACGATTGCACACCAAATCCAATTTGATGGAGGAATTAAAAAAAATCGGTAGAGTCACTAGCCGAGAAATTCCCGATGCTCCCCATGAGACTTTGCTAGTTCTTGATGCAACAACAGGACAAAATGCAATTAGTCAAGCTAAGTTGTTTGGTGAGGCCATACCATTAACAGGTATTGTACTTACTAAGCTGGATGGTACAGCAAAAGGTGGCGTTGTCATAGGCATAAAATCTGAGCTTAATGTACCTGTAAAATGGATTGGAGTAGGGGAAGCAGCTAGCGATTTACGTCCTTTTGTGCCTCAAGATTTTGCAACCGCATTATTTAGTGACAAGTAAAAATACTTGACACCGATTTTGTTTTGTTCTATAATATGGTCTGTAAAGTATTTTCCCTTGTCAGATAAGAGGTGATTGCAAATGTTAGATAAAGTATTGCGTATTATTCTACTCTTTGATTTCTATGGTGCTTTGTTAACCAAAAAGCAGCAACTTACTTTAGAAATGCATTACCTAAATGATTTGTCTTTGACCGAAATTTCTGATGAACTTGGGGTAACAAGACAAGCAGTCCATGATATTTTAAAACGAGCAGAACAATTACTTACGGAGTATGAAGAAAAGCTTAAGTTTGTTGAAAAACACCATTGTGAACAACAGGCTCTACAACATATATGTGAATTGATAGATGAGTTGCCAAAGGAGATACAACAAGTACCTCAGCTATATTTGGCACTACAAGAGTTGAATTGTTTGTTAGACTATTCAAAAGAGGTGTAGTATGGTTTTTGAAGGGTTAGCTGATAAGTTACAGGAAACATTTAAAAAATTACGGGGTAGAGGCAAGTTATCAGAAACAGATATTAACGAAGCAATGCGTGAAGTGCGTATGGCTCTATTAGAAGCGGATGTTAATTTTAAAGTTGTTAAAGATTTTATCGCTAAAATAAAAGAAAAAGCAATTGGGCAAGAGGTCATGCAAAGCCTGACACCTGCACAATTTGTAGTGAAAATAGTTAATGATGAGTTAACTGCTCTTATGGGCGGCACCCAAAGTCGTATTACTGTTTCTTCACGACCTCCAACTATCATTATGCTAGTTGGGTTACAAGGTGCTGGTAAGACAACTACTGCAGGTAAATTGGCTCATTTGCTTAAAAAGCAAAGTAAGCGTCCTTTATTAGTAGCGGCTGATATATACCGCCCTGCCGCTATAAAACAGTTGCAGGTTCTAGGCGGTCAATTGGATATACCTGTCTTTACTGTGGAAGATTGCAAAGACGCCGTGCTTATTGCACAAAAAGCGATCGAATATGCCACTTCCTATGCTAGAGATACAGTGATTATTGATACCGCTGGACGTTTGCATATCAATGAAGATTTGATGCAGGAATTAAAGTCAATAAAAACCAAAGTAAAGCCACATGAAATATTATTAGTGGTTGATGCTATGACAGGACAAGATTCTGTCACGGTAGCAGAGTCCTTTAATAAAGATTTAGGATTAGATGGTGTCATTCTTACAAAACTAGATGGAGATGCTCGGGGTGGTGCTGCCTTATCGATTAAAGCAGTTACTGGTTGCCCAATTAAATTTACAGGCATGGGTGAAAAGCTAGATGCTCTTGAAATTTTTCATCCAGACCGTATGGCATCACGCATCTTAGGGATGGGTGATGTACTTAGCCTAATCGAAAAAGCAGGTACTTCCATTGATTTAGAACAAGCCAAGGAAATGGAAAAAAAATTACGTAAAGATGATTTTAATTTAGATGATTTCTTGAGCCAATTACAGCAAGTACGAAAGTTAGGTCCTTTAGATCAAATTTTGGGTATGCTGCCTGGTATGGGTGATTTAAAGAAATTAAAAGATGTAGAAATTGATGAAAAAGAATTAACACGTACGGAAGCCATTATACGTTCTATGACCAAGAAAGAACGCCGCGATGCATCTCTAATTAATGGTAGTCGTCGTAAGCGTATTGCTATTGGAAGTGGAACTAGAGTACAAGATGTTAATAAATTACTTAAGCAATTTGCTGAAGCAAAAAAAATGATGAAACGTTTTCAAGATATGCAGAAAAGCGGTAAAAAATCCTTTGGTGGTTTTAAATTACCCTTTATGAAATAATTTTAAAATGGATATTCTATGAAGGAGGTGATTTTTGTGGCAGTAAAAATTCGTTTAATGCGTATGGGTGCGAAGAAAAACCCTTTCTACCGTGTAGTTGTGGCTGATTCTCGTGCTCCTCGTGATGGACGTTCTATCGAAACTTTAGGACATTATGATTCCACTGTTGAACCTGCAATTGTTAAAATTGATGAAGATAAAGCCATCAGTTGGATGCAAAAAGGTGCACAACCTACTGATACCGTTAAAGCTCTTTTCAGCAAAGCTGGTATCATGAAAAAATGGGATGAACTAAAGCGTACGAAGAAAGAGGCGTAATGAACTATGAAAACATTAGTTGGGGTTATCGCCAAAGCGTTAGTTAAACATCAAGATCAAGTAAGTGTTACAGAATCTGTTGATGCTGATACCACTATTTACGAGTTGCATGTAGCTCCTGAAGATATGGGAAAAGTAATTGGCAAGCAGGGGCGTATTGCTAAAGCAATGCGTACTGTTGTCAAAGCTGCAGCTACTCGTGAGAATAAGAAAATAATGATAGAAATAATTTAGTATGTGTATAATTACACTACTAAATTATACAAACTATTAGAAAAGGTTCAGATGCAAGTAGCGTGTTGAGGTAGTGTGTAGTAAATACATATCCTTCGAAGCGCAACATTGCAGATGAGCCTTTTCCAACAAAATTAGGGGAGTGTGCAAACATGGATAGCATTACTTTAAAGTGTCCGGTAACGATTAAAGCTAAAGTTACAGAAGAACTCAAAAAGAATTTGGCTGCTGAAATTCAAGAAAATATACGGAAAGCTGATTTGGAATTGCAACAAATTGAATTTCACGCAAAACGTATGATGAGTGAACAGGCAAAACAAGATGCCCAAGGTCTTACTGCACTTCGTCAACAAATTGATGGTGAAACGCAAAAACGTCTTGAATTTAAAAATCATATGACGGAAAAGCTTAAGGAAACGGCTCAATTAGAACTCGGTGCAGAAATTCCTCAAGGAACATTAGAGCAAATCGTGACTGTAAAAGTAGGCGATAATTTACATACGTTTATGACTGCTGAAATTTTGCTAGAAGATGGCAAAATTATTGCTTTTAGAAACTAATTATTATGAATGATAATATGATTATTATTGGGAAAATCAGTGCTCCTCAAGGGGTACGCGGTGAGGTTCGAGTTACGCCGCTTACAGATTTTCCTGAGCGATTTCGTGACCTGAAAATTGCGCAGCTTGACGATGGGACTTGCTTGCAAATCGAAGGTGTCAGGTATCATCAGCAATTTGTTCTATTGAAATTCCGTGGCATGGATGATCGAAATGCGATTGAACATTTACGAGGAAAACTAATCCAAATAGAGCATAAGGATTTAGTGCCTTTACCTACGGGACATTATTATATCTTTGACATTGTTGGCTTAGAAGTATATACGGAAGAAGAAGAATATCTGGGTAAAGTTACAGATGTTTTAGAAACAGGTAGTAATGATGTATATATTGTTGAGCAAAAGGATAAGCAACCTTTACTGATTCCAGCCCTAAAAACAGTTGTTTTAAAAATTGATGTTGCTGGCGGAAAAATGATTGTAAAATTACAGGAAGTATGGGAATCAGATGCGGATTGATGTTGTTTCTTTATTTCCTGAAATGTTTACTGGCCCTTTAGGGCATAGTATCTTAAAGCGTGCACAAGAAGCTGACGTATTAAAGGTTAATGTAACAAATCCTCGTGATTTTACTTATGACAAACATCATATTGTTGATGACTATCCTTTCGGCGGAGGAGCCGGTATGGTAATGAAACCAGAGCCTATCTTTCGTGCGGTGGATAGTATTATTGCAGCAAGTAATATTACCAACCGACGAGTTATTTTAATGTGCCCAGGTGGCTATAGACTTGATCAAGAAAAGGTTAAGGAATTAGCTAGCTATGAACAACTGATTTTATTATGTGGGCATTATGAAGGTATTGATGACAGAGTTCGACTGCATCTAGTTGATGAAAGCATTTCCATTGGTGACTATGTACTAACTGGCGGTGAATTACCGGCAATGGTAATTGTTGACTCTGTAGCTAGAATGTTACCAGGTGTGCTTGGATCTAGTGATTCAGCTCCTCAAGATTCTTTTTACAATGGTTTGCTAGAATATCCTCAATATACACGTCCGCGGGAATTTGAAGGTATGGCAGCGCCAGAAGTACTGTTATCAGGCGATCATGCCAAAATTAACCGATGGCGCAATAAACAAGCGCTAAAAAATACTTTAGAGCGCAGACCAGACTTGTTAAAAAATAAAGTGTTAAGCCCAGATGATGCTAAATTATTAGCAGAAATTATAGCTGAGCAGACTGGAGACTAATATGGCTTTACCAATTTACCTCGGCTTAGTACACTATCCTATATACAATAAAAATGATGAAATCATTACTACAGCTATTACTAATTTTGATATTCATGACATTTCACGTACATCGCGAACCTATGATATAAAACGATACTTTATTATTCATCCACATGAGAGCCAAACTATGTTGGCAAAAGAAATAATGGATTACTGGCAGCATGGTTATGGTGGAGAATATAATCCTGATCGTCGTGAAGCGTTTAGCGTCCTAGATATTAAAACTGATATTCAAAGCGCTGTAGAATACATCACTGAAGTTGAAGGGGTAAAACCTTTCATTATTACTACTGATGCCCGCACATTTCCCAATACTATATCCTATAAGAATATGCGAGAACAAATTGAATTCACAGGCAGACCATATCTAATTTTGTTTGGTACTGGCTGGGGTATTGAAAAATCCGTAATGGAAAAATTTGATTATACTTTGGAGCCTATTTATGGTCCTGGTGATTACAACCATTTGCCAGTAAGAGCGGCGGTTGCAATTATTTTGGATCGATTGTTAGGCGAGAAATGGTGGGAGTTATAATATATATTATAACCTCATAATCCGCTTGAGTTTATAGTATTGATATGTTATAATTTTTAAGGTGTAACGGACGGTCCTCTGCACAATGTAAGAATAGATTGGCATGAACGTCTAGGATAAGGAGGAAGAAATAGATATGAACATGATTCAGGCATTAGAACAAGAACAATTACGTCAGGATATTCCGTCATTTAAGCCGGGAGATACTGTACGCGTTCATGTAAAAGTTGTTGAGGGTACTCGCGAACGTATCCAGTTATTTGAAGGTGTTGTTATTGCCAGAAATAATGGTGGAATACGCGAAACTTTTACAGTTAGACGTGTTTCTTACAACATTGGTGTAGAACGTACTTTCCCTGTACATTCTCCACGTTTGGAAAAAATTGAAGTAGTACGTAAAGGTATCGTACGCCGTGCAAAATTATACTATCTGCGTAAACTTAAAGGTAAAGCAGCGCGTATTAGAGAAAGACGGTAGTTGTTTAGGGGCTGTTTTCAGTCCCTTTTCTTCATTTGCGAAGGAGGATGAATCGTGAGTAAAACTAATTTAGGCGAAGAAGTAAAGGATTGGGTAGTCTCTATACTTATCGCTGTCGTACTAGCTTTCTTTATTCGATATTTCATCGTTGAACTCTATATGGTAGAAGGACCTTCTATGCGCCCTACGTTGGTAAATAGTGAAAGACTTGTGGTTAATAAGTTTATTTATCGCTTTAAAACTCCTGAAAAAGGTGATGTATTAGTATTTCGCTATCCTAAAGACCCGAGCCGTGATTTTATCAAGCGGGTTATTGCTGTAGCTGGTGATACTATTGAGATAAAAGAAGGCCGCGTATTTTTAAATGGCCAATTATTAAATGAAACCTACATTTTGGAAAAAACCCGTGGTTCCTATCCTCTAGCAACTGTGCCTACTGGACATGTCTTTGTCATGGGAGACAATCGCAACAATTCGGAAGATAGTCGTTTCCGTGATGTTGGTTTTGTACCCCTGGAATTGATAAAAGGAAAAGCGGTTATGATATTTTGGCCAATTGATCAATTAAAAACTCTCCCTTAGCTGTACAATGGATTTACAGATAAGTAAAGAAGAGAATAGCATTATAGAGAGTGATAACAATGGATGATATAAATATTAATTGGTTCCCTGGACATATGACAAAAGCCTTGCGTATGATTCAAGCAAATCTTAAATTAGTTGACGTCGTAATTGAATTATTGGACGCTCGTATTCCCGTAAGTAGTGCCAACCCAGTCATTCATCAAATATTAGAAGGTAAGCCACGAGTGGTAGCCTTAAATAAGATTGATTTGGCTGAGCCAGAATGGACCAGCCAATGGGTCGAGACTTTTCGTAAGCAAGGCTTGCAAGTGGTGACCTTAGATTCTATGACGGGAAAAGGTACTAAAGCCTTAGTGAGCCAAGTCGAACAATTGGGTAGTGCAAAAGCGGCTAAATTAGTAGCTAAAGGTGTCAATCCCCGGGCGGTACGAGCGATGATTTTGGGTATTCCCAATGTTGGTAAATCATCCCTTATTAATCGTTTATTAGGCATGAAGGCTGTACGTACTGCTGATAAACCAGGTGTTACTAGAGGTAAACAATGGATTACCATTGGAAAAAATTTAGAACTCCTAGATACTCCGGGTGTCTTGTGGCCAAAATTTGAGGACCCTGAAGTCGGATTTAGACTAGCTATGACGGGTGCCATCAATGATGATATCTATGATGTTGAAAGAGCCATGTCTAAGTTATTACTATTTTTACGTGAGAATTATAGTGAACGTTTAATCGAACGATATAATTTGTCTTCTCCATTACCAGAAGACCCTATTGAATTATTAGGTCTAATAGGAACTCGCCGTGGATGTCTGCGTAGTGGAGGCTTAATCGATTATGAAAAAGCTAGACGTATCATACTCAATGAATTCCGTGGCAGCAAGTTAGGTAATTTCACCTTGGATCGTCCCAATCTTGAGGGCAAGTAAATAGAAAATCGAAAAGAAATGGTTACAGCTACCATTTCTTTTTTCATGTAGCAATACTGTAAGTAAGGATAAATTCTTAATTGCCTTATTAAGACCATCCAACAAGGATTTAATACGTTTTACGAGAATATAGTACTATACTTAATTTATATGTCCATTGGAGGTCTAAGAATAGTGAATGTAGAGCAAATGACAGTAGTCGAGATTACTAAACTTTTAGAACAAAATAATCTGTCACTAGCTATAATAAACAGTTTAAAACAAGATTCGCGAGTTTCGGTATCTCGTTTACTAGCTAAATGGGAAAAAAAGCAAGAGCAGGCTTTGCTAGAACAGCAGCGCATCCAAAGTCTCTATAATCAGGAACGTATTCTTGCAGATAAGGGGTATAACCTGATTGCTGGTGTAGATGAAGCAGGTCGTGGCCCTTTAGCAGGTCCATTGGTAATAGGAGCGGTCATTTTGCCGATTGGCTGCCATCTGCCATCCATCAACGACTCAAAGAAATTATCTGCTAAGCAAAGAGAGCAATTATATCATTCCATAAAAAAAGTTGCTATTAGCGTACAGCATACTATTATAGATATTGATGTTATTGATCAGTTGAATATTTATAATGCCACTGTATATGGTATGTATCATGTTATTAATGAGCTTCATCAGAAACCTCACGCTGTGTTAATTGATGCTGTCCCCTTACCTGATTTAGAAATGCACTCTCTCTCAATAATTGGGGGGGACGCTATCAGTGCATCTATTGGGGCAGCCTCTATCATTGCTAAGGTAGAACGTGATAAATTAATGCTAGAATTGGACAAGCAATTCCCTCAATATGGTTTTGCCAAACATAAAGGATATGGCACAGCAGAACATCTAAAGGCATTGCAGCAATATGGTCCTTGTCCTATTCATAGAAAAAGTTTTGAGCCTATTAAATCCTGGGGAAAAGCAGTAATATGAATGAAAATAAATCCGATAAACCACAGCAAGCTATCGCTTTAACTTACCAAAAATCTAATAGTGCTCCAAAAGTCGTAGCTAAAGGTACTGGTTTCATGGCAGAGAAAATACTGTCTACAGCGAAGCAACATTCTGTTCCTGTATATCAAAACAAAACATTAGCTAGTATGCTAATGGCAGTAGAACTAGATAGAGAAATTCCGCCTGAGTTATATCAAGCTGTGGCTGAAATTCTAGCGTATATTTATTATATTGATAAAAAAATGAACAAATTTTAAATTTTTATGGAAAAATAGATAAAACTTATATTTCTCTAAAAAATAACATCAACGTAGCAGGATGTTGTTTTTTTTCGGGGAATATGATAGCGAGGTGTTTTAACGTGAATACTATTAAGGTGGGGGATATTGGGGAACAGGCTGCCGTAGATTATTTGCATATCGCGGGATATGATATACTAGAACGAAAATATCGTAGTAAAATCGGAGAAATTGATATTATTGCCCAAATAAAGGATATTCTCGTCTTCATTGAAGTAAAAACTAGAAGAAATACTACATATGGCTTTCCTGCAGAATCTGTAACATATCGTAAACAGAAAAAAATAATCAATACTGCATTATGTTATCTTCAACAAATACATAATACGAATATCCATTGTCGCTTTGATGTAATTGAGATTTTTTTAACCGAGAATAATGAGATAACATACAATCATATTACTAATGCATTTATTAAATAAGGTGGGTGGATAGATAGTGCGAATCATTGTTGGCATTACTGGTGCTAGTGGCGCCATTTATGGGCTTAGATTAATTGAAGTGCTTAAAGAAGCAGGTTGTGAAATTCACGCAGTAGTATCAGAACATGGCTGGCAAGTTTTAGAATATGAGTGTGGCATTATACCACAAGATATTAAGGAAAAAGTGGATTTTTTACATGATATTAAAAATATTGGCGCTTGTATTGCCAGTGGCTCATTCAAGACGGATGCTATGGTGGTAGTTCCTTGCTCTATGAGAACATTAAGTAGCATCTCCAATGGTATTGCTGACAATTTACTTAGCCGTGCAGCAGATGTCATGCTAAAGGAAGGGCGCAAGTTGATTATTGTACCTCGTGAAACGCCTCTCAATGCTATACATTTAGCTAATATGCTAAAATTATCTCAATTAGGTGTTAGAATTCTTCCTGCTAGTCCCGGATTTTATCATCGTCCTACTACTTTAAACCAAATGATTGATATGATGGTTGGTAAAATATCTGATTCCATTGGTATTGACCATGATTTATTCCCCAGATGGCAAGGTGAATAATTTTCGGAGGTAACTTTGTGTTCTCACAAACATTTGGATCAACCACAATAGGATTAAATGGTACTGTAATAACGGTTGAAGTAGATATCTCCAACGGTCTGCCAGCATTAGATATTGTTGGCTTACCTGACACTGCTGTTAGAGAGTCAAAGGAGCGAGTACGTGCAGCAATAAAAAATTCAGGTTTTGAATTTCCCTCTCGACGTATCACCATTAACTTAGCACCTGCTGATTTAAAAAAAGATAGTTCGGGTTTAGATTTACCGATTGCCATTGGTATTTTGGCAGCTAGTGGACAAATTATCTTAAATCATTATCAACAGTATCTTTTTGTCAGTGAATTATCATTAGAAGGAAAATTACGAGGTATATCTGGAATACTCCCCATGGCTATTAATTGCTCTGAACAAGGAATCAACCAAATGATTGTTGCTCCTGACAATACGCAAGAAGCCTTATTAGTAAAAGGGTTAATGGTATATGCTCCAGCTACTTTAGCTCAAGTGGTCTTACACCTCAATAAAGAAACTCCGCTTACTCCTGCAACCAAAGAGCCTTTCTCCTCTTCAGTGATCAATAATAGTGAAGATTTTGCTGATGTACAAGGACAATTTATTGCCAAAAGGGCCTTAGAAGTGGCGGCTGCTGGAGGTCATAACTTATTGATGATAGGTCCACCAGGCTCAGGTAAAACTATGCTTGCCCGACGTATTACGTCTATATTGCCTACTATGTCATCTCAGGAAGCATTGGAAGTAACCAAAATATACAGCATTGCAGATTTACTACATAATCATGCCGGCCTGGTGACAACTAGACCTTTTCGTAGTCCACATCATACCATTTCTGAGGCAGGTATGGTGGGGGGAGGACGTATTCCACGGCCTGGGGAAGTTACATTAAGCAATCATGGGGTACTCTTTCTCGATGAACTCGCTGAATTCCCCAGAATGGTTTTGGAAGCCTTGCGTCAGCCTGTAGAAGATGGAGAGGTCACTATATCTCGGGTAAATGCTTCCTTTTCCTATCCTGCAAAATTTATGTTAATTTCTGCAATGAATCCTTGTCCGTGTGGTTTTTTGGGTGATGATCACCAAGATTGTTCCTGCAGTACGGGTGATATTAAGCGTTATCGCAAACGAATTTCTGGACCCCTCCTTGATCGGATGGATCTCTATGTACATGTGCCACGCTTAGAGTATAGTGACATCACTAATCCTATACCTACAGAATCTTCCTCGGTTATCAGCCAACGAGTGGCTGTAGCTCGGGCAATTCAGCATGATCGCCTGAGCAAATATAATATTTTTTGTAATGCTCACATGGGTCATAAACATATAAAGTCAGCTTGTCATATGACCACTGGGGCACAGAGAATATTAAAACAAGCCTTTAGTAAATTAAACCTTAGTGCCAGAGGATATGATAGGATTCTTAAAGTCGCACGAACCATTGCCGACTTGGCGGAAGCGGAACAACTTACGGAAATGCATATTGCTGAGGCAGTACATTTTCGTAATAATATGCACGAACTATATTAGTTATATTAATTATAAAAAGGTATCCAGCAGAGACATTCTTAGCAAGACAATTGCCCATGTATTTGTCTCTATATGTGGTTTTTTCCATTACATACATAGTGTTGCCCTTTAGAACCTTTATAACCTGTCCCAGAGAAGTTTAAAGCGCATAATGAGCATTTTACGAGAGTGTGAAGTAGGTACTTATGCTTAGCACAACGTACAGCTTCAAGTTGATTATCTTTTAATACAAGTTGAGCCTTGGCCCAAATATCTTCCTCCACTATTGCAGGGACTTCGCGTTCAATTATCTCACATACTTTTTTAGAGCGTTTACCATACTGGTAGATACCTTTGTAAGTAATCTGTACGATCATATTTAATGCGCCCTGGTGTCCATACACCAGAGGTATTTTCTTTGGCTTGCCACTTGAAACTTTACGACCTTCAATTGCATATTTAGGTGGAACACTCAGGGCGTTTAATTCGCCGTTAGATGTGATACGCAGAACCGTATCATTTGTAATGACGAAAAAAGTAGGACTCCTGCCAAATTTTTGTGAAATTGGCAGGAGTTCTTGTTTTATATTAATTAAATAATTTTATTCAAAATATTTAAAATCTGTACCATTACAAATGGGGCAGTGTTTCCTTTTAACGAGTATGTAATAAGGAACATAAATAAATGAGTAAGTGAAGTCGGTAATGAGTAAAAGTAATATTAGGATAAACCAATTAATTTTCTTTGCGGGATTTACTTTTCGGTCACAATAAATACAGTGTTTAATAATGACACCAGCTTTTTGTGTAGAAAGTTTTGTCGTCCCTCTGGGGTGGTTTTTACATTGCAGGAATTTCTTATGTTTTGTCGAAATTTGTAAGAATAAGATTATAATTAATGGGGTGATCCTTATTAGCCTAGAGAATATAGATTTTCTTGATAGTGCGTACAACTCAATCATTATGTGCTACATAGAGTTTTACATTGTATTTATACTGATTGAAATATACGTAAGGGTTACTCTTACATGCTATAAGCCATTTGCATGGAACGTTATAATGAACATTGGGAATATATGTTTTCTATCATTGTTTTTATCTCAAACCTATCCTTCACGTTTAACTGAAAGCATTAATGCTCTGTATGCGGTTTTAATTGCTCATTTTGTACGTAGCTTAATAAATGAGTTGCTGAGCAGATATTTTATCCAAAAGCAAAACCGTGACTCTAATATGACATAGATCACATACAAATTCTCCCTCTTATGATAAGATATAATCAACAAGGGAGGCGTTAGCGATGGATGACTTAATAACTAAAAAGCTATGGGAAGAGATTGAGAAACTACGCGACGAACTTCATGAAATTGCTATGAGAAAAGGAATAAACTCCTCAGAGACTATCAGACAAAGCCAATTATTAGATATTAAAGTAAATGAGTATCATCGTTATCGGAGACAAAATAAATCTCATTTGAATAGAATATAGAGCGTCTACTGGGCGCTTTTTTATATCGAGACGCTGAATATATAAAAGGACTGCAACTAAGCAACCCTTTCAAGAACTTCTACTAATTATTTTCCGTATTACTTCCGTCACTCGCATATAATCATCATTTCCAACGGGATAGGATGGAGGCCTACGATCGGCTATCTTGCCATCATAAACCACCTGAACTTTTATTACTTTGTGGTTTTCTCCACCCCAAGTTTCAAGTCCTATTGAAACTCAATATTGGGTATTAGGAGGATAAGGAGGACTAGCAGGCACCATAGCCACTACTTCGGGGTAGTACACTTTTGCCATATGCTCACACTCATTTCTAATTAGATAAAATACCTTTGGAAAATGTATTTTTCAAGCTAATAAATTATATAGAATAAACCTTGATGAAAGCCTGCACTACGGGCTTTTTTTATATAATAAGGAGGTGAGAAAATAGAAAAGGAGAATGTATGAGTGAATTTGCTATATCTGGCGTGCCAGTACATTGCGCTTATAATGATTTAGCCGACATAACAACACTGATCCCAAACCCACGCAATCCGATCCAACATCCGCAAAAACAAATTGAATACTTGTTAAGATCATAAAGAACCAGAGCTAGTATGGGCCAAGAATCAATTTGTAATGGGCAGGCAGGATTACCAGTAGCAGCATGAACCAATCTTGTATGTTTGGAAACCAGGTGTAGCCCATCGGCTTTATGGTGGATGCAAACAAGGTACCGGCATGGAAGAAGCAGCGCCCCTCATCGTCAGAGAAGACAATGAGGGGCGCTGCTTACTTTTACGGTTGGCATTCAGATGGTGACTATACGGGTTCCGTCTTTTGAAGTATTGCAGTCAGACGATGATAGTCTATCGACAATATGGCGTTTTGAGAAGCCGCTTCGCAATGGCGAGCATCCGACCATGAAGCCGATCGGACTGTGTGCTAGGGCTATACAAAATTCCAGTAGGGCGGGAGAGATTGTGATTGATTTCTTCGGTGGATCCGGAAGCATGTTGATAGCGGCCGAGCAGACTAGGCGGAGTTGCTACACCATGGAATTAGACCCAATATATACTAATGTAATCATTCGCAGGACAGAAGGCTGTAAAGATGCGATGAAAGGAATAATATTTGTTATTAAAGTGTTAGGACATTATTCCTTTGGAGTTGTGGTAGGGGTAGTTATTGGCGTTGTAGCTCTAGAAGGTTGTTTAATTGCATTCCAATCTGGCCATTCGTAATACTTCGTAAACCATGTATTTAATTTTGTTAATCTCACTTCTTTTTTTCTTGATATTTGTTCCAAGTTGCCAAAATACTGTTAATGGTAGTAAGTTTTGATCTTCAGCGTACAGTTCTTTTAAATCCAAGACGTAATTTTCAGACATTGTTCTTGCAAATGCATAGTTAAATAATGAGGGGTTTAAAGAAATATTTGCTGCAAAACAAAGTGTTGGAAGGGTAATTAAAAATACTAGGGTAATCATAATCCTTTTTTCATGATCATAACACATCCTTTTATATTATAGACTTCTCATGAATTATTGTTCGATTTGCGAAGGAATTCAAGATTCCAAAGTAAAGTACCGCAAAATTGTTCAGGCAGGAATTGCTAAGTGGGTGAGTGACTTGCAAAAAGCAAACATTGAGATTAACAGTGTTGATGACTTAAAGAAGCTGATCGAGCTTGATATTGAGCCTCAGAAGGATGATTTCTAATGGAGGTGGGTGGGCAAGACCAAGGAATCCTGATAGGGATAAGGCTTTTGAAATTTGGCTTAATAGTAATGCTGCAGCTAAGCTTAAAAATATTGCCATTGAAATTGGTATACCTGATTCCCTTGTTCGAAAGTGGAAAACAGAAAATAGGATCAAAGAATAAAGGAGCGCTCCGATTCGTTATTCTATAACGCTATGGCTGGGCATGGTTATTGGAAGTTTAAGAAATTGATAAAAATATGACTTGTTGCAGAATAGCAATAAGAAAATTTTCGGTAAACATATTGGATATTATGATGATAATGAGATATTAAATGACCTTCATACAAATATAATAGTCACGATTAGCATCTAAATTACTAACTAATTTAATGTACGCGAACACTTTGGTCGTTCCCACCTGGGCGGCTTTTTCCTATTAATGCCCTCTTTACCCAAGTACGTCACTTACCATAATTGATTAAAATAATTTCTGGACAAAATCACCTTAAAGGCATACATATAATAAAACAGGATGATTCTATTAATGCAGTAGCAATATTATGTACTATTAATGGTGCTAATTATAAGAACGAATGGATTTTAGCAAATAAAGTGTTAAAATATTATCTTGAAGCAAGAACTAATATAAATACTAATAGTAAAACTTTCAATGAGACGATATCAAGTAATACAGCAATTAGTGATTCTAGTGTTATAAGAAATAAAAAAGGAGAAATTTACGAATACCGGTAAATACACCTTTGATAGTATAGAGAAGATAGTGATCTTGCAAAGTATTTTATCTTAAGTAATTCTGAAACAAATAAACTAGTGACTGATTTTATTAATGCTAAAGAAGTATATAGACTTCATAAGTTTCAGGAGCTAAATCCGAGAATCATAAAGTTAGCAAAGGAAAAGTTTAAGAACGAGCATGGAGGTAGATTATAACTTATGATGAAGAGTATATTGAAGGTCATCATTCAAAACTGGTTTCAGAATTAAAAGAGGGTGATGTTACGACAGTTGAAAGTACTATCTTAGTATGTGCAAATTGCCATAAGATGCTTCATAGGAAACGCCCATGGCTAAACAAAGAACAGCTAACGAAAATAATCGGAAAGAACAAACCATAATTAACTATGTACCAGTCATATTAGAGGAACTGAATTATAATGAAGGAAATTAAGCCTTATTATAGAACTTGGATATAACCTAGAGTTTTCTCTTTGATTGCTTGCTTTGCCTCTTTATCTTTCCAATCAATCGTCCGGGCATGAACTCCAATCTCAGAAGTCATTTCAACCTTAGTATGACCATGATAGCAGCGAGCCTTTTCAATTTTTTCAAAGAAGGTATCCTCAGGCATATTTTCAAAGCATCCAAGATACCATACTGGTTGCTCAAGCCCAGTGGGCAACTTGCGTAAAGTTTTCATTTCAACACTATAAACAGATTTTCTTTCAATATTACTTAAAGTAGCTGAATTAATCCCAACCTTAGCAGCAAGCGTCTTGATTAACCAACCTTTTTGTATCTGTGCCCATCTAATACGCTCACCGGAGGTGTTACCAACTGTCATTTCTACATGCTGTTCAATTGTCCACTGAACCACGTTTCATCTAGGTTATTCTCTACATGCTTGTGCGTTTTTTTGGTTGATAGTAGTAAAGAATATTCATGCAGTTCGAATGATGTTAAACGTTATCGTAAGAAGATCTCCGGGCCTCTACTAGACCGTATGGATATATATGTACATGTACCCACGTTTAGAATATAGTGAGTGATAACCACTATACCAACTGGACCATCTTCTATCATTCTTCAGCGAGTAGCAGCAAGAGATATTCAGTATTCTCGTTTGCAAAGATATAACTTGTACAGGCCTTTGAAAAAAATCAACCTCAGCGCTCGCGGTTATGATTGACTATTAAAAGTAGCAAGAACCATTGCCGATTTGGCTACTGCAGAGCAAATTACAGACATGCATATTGCAGAAGCTCTTCATTTCCGCAACAATATGCAAGAGTTCTCTTAGCTCATCTTAAAAGGAACTCATATTTTTATATGGAGGTAAAACTTGTTTGTATAATCTTTTATGTCCTAATTTAATTTTAAATTCTTTACACGAACTTGAACATCATAAATTAAGGCAACTAGGGATCAAGGGTATCATATTTGATTTAGACAATACTATCATCCCTTGGGATAGCCAACAGATGTCACCTGAAATCATAAAATTATTAGAAGATCTAATAACTGAAGGATTTCAAATATGCTTGTTATCTAACAATATGGGTGAAAGAGTTAAAAGTATTGCTGCAATTTTTGGCATCCCTTTTATTTCTAGAGCGTATAAGCCTGCGAAATCAGGATTTCGCCATGCTGTAACAGCCATAGGACTGCCTCTTAATCAGGTTGCAGTAGTAGGTGATCAATTATTCACTGATATACTTGGTGGCAATCGTATTGGTTTAGTCACTATTTGGGTTCGTCCTTTATCTGCACAAGAATTCATTGGTACTAAGATCACTCGTCGTTTTGAAAAGCTAGCTGTACGGATTTTAAGAGCCAAAGGACTAATGAAATAAATTACAATTATTCCCAGGAAATATTTATTGAAATGGAGATAGTGCTATGATTACGAGTCAAACAAAAAAAATAGGCATCCTAGGATGGCCGTTAGGGCATTCCTTGTCACCCATCATGCAAAATGCAGCTTTTGAAGCACTTCAACTTGATTATGTGTATGTTCCATTACCTGTTCAGCCCGATGACTTAGCTCAAGCTGTTGCTGGATTAAAAGCGCTAAACTTTACTGGTGCGAATGTTACCATACCCCATAAAGTAGCCATTATGCCATATCTTGATGAAATTGATTCCAGTGCCCAATTGATAGGGGCTGTAAATACAATTGTAATAAAAGAAGGGAAAAGCATTGGCTATAATACAGATGCTGAGGGTTTTATCCAGTCTTTAACTGCCAAAAACGTAAATATTGCTGATAAATCAGTCGTTATACTGGGGGCTGGGGGAGCGGCAAGAGCTATTATTTGTGGGCTCATTCAGCATGGAATTCATCAAATAACGATTGGTGCTAGGAAGCAAACAAAGGCAGAAAATTTTATAAGATTTTTCCAAAACTTCACAAATATAGAAGGTCATGACTGGAGTGAGAGTTCTTTTAATAACCGATTAAGAGATTGTGATATTCTTATTAATTGCACTCCGGTCGGTATGACTGCTAATAAAAAAGAAGAACTGCCTATTATTTGGAATAACGTAAATACCAAAGCTGTTATTTGTGATTTAATATATAATCCACCATTTACGCAGTTTTTGGTGTCAGCTCAAAATCGTGGGCATATGGTTATCAATGGATCAGGAATGTTAGTAGAACAAGGTGCTTTGGCATTTGAGCTTTGGACAGGGAAACAAGGACCTCGACAAATTATGTCTGACATCTTATCTAAATATTTATAAAACAATATTTTACAAAAAAAGTTAATTAATAAGCAGGAATTTACAAAAATGGTGAGAATATACTTAATCAGGACATTAAGGTCTAGGTCCCAGGACCTAGGCCTTGTATTATACTATTATAAATAAATGTTGTTGATTTTTTATTAATGAGTGGGAGTGGACAAGCTTGGAAGCATCAAAGCCTTTAGAGAAATTTACGGCAAAACAGCGTCTAACCATAATTCTTAGCATTGGAATGATAGCCGTTATTATGACTATCCTGTTAACGCGTTTAGAGATGGAAGATGCACCAATTATTTCTAATAAGGCTATCCCAAATATTGTTAAACCACCTAACAAAGTCGTTATGATTGTCGAACATCAAGGCAACGAAGTGGGGCAGGCAATTCGCGATCCTTTTACCATTCCATCAAATGTAACGAATCACTTAGAAAATCAAATAGGCAATGTGCCTCCCTCTATTTCTAATCATGATACTATCAAGACAGCAAATATACCTACTCCCAATAAACCAAAAGAACTTGTTAAACTTACAGGTATTATTAGTGCAGATCATCAACGATTAGCCATCATACAATCTGTAAACAAAAGCAAAGCCTATCAATTACACGATTTTATTAGTGCATATCAACTTATTGCAATACAAGAAGATTTTATTATCCTTAAAGATAATGATAGCCAATTGATTATATCATTAGAGCCATCTAGGCAAAAAGGAGATACTAAATAATGAGATATATGTGTATATTGATACTTGTACTGTCAATCACAATATGTAACTTTGCTTCAGCAAGCCCTCAAACTATTGATCTTAATTTTATGGATGAGGATATACGCATCGTACTACACGCTCTTGCTACCATTGGCGATGTAGATATGATTATTGATGATTCTATAAAAGGCAATATTTCTATCAAACTTAAGAATACAACTTTTGAAAATGCCTTAACTTTAATTACTTCGGCTAAGGGATTATCCTATCGAAAAATACGTGAGTCTTTTATTATAGAACCTGCTGACATGGGGATAACGGAAATGTATAAACTTCGCTATATTCGCGCTGTAGATATAAAAAAATCCCTAGAACCCATTATGAGTAGTCTTAAATTAAAAGCAGAGATTGATGAAGTATCAAATAGCTTAATTATCAGTGGTTCTCCTACAGGCTGCGCTCGAATCAAAACCTTGTTAGCAGATCTTGATACTCCACAACAACAAGTAAATCTTGAGGCTAAAGTAGTAGCTATTAATAAAAGTAAAACAAAAGATTTAGGAATTGATTGGTCTTGGGATGTAACACCTCAATATCCAGTAGTTGAAACAACAGATGCTGTATTAGACAGTAATAGGAACGTAGTAACACCAGCAAAAACCACAATTACTCGAGAAGAACATAAAGGAACTATTAAATTTGGCAGTAGTCCTGCAGGAGTCCCTTATGAATTCTACTATCAGGCAAAAATTAATGCCCTTATTAGCAATGGAAATGCTAAGATATTAGCTAGTCCCAAAGTAACTACCATTAATAGTAAAGAGGCTCGTATCTTAATTGGAGATCGTATCCCTGTACTTACTGAAAAAGTAGAAGACGGTAAAACGACTACTACTGTAGAGTATATTGATGTAGGTATTAAACTTACCTATACTCCCACCATTACTTATGATGGGACCGTAACTGCTAAAGTGCATACTGAAGTTAGTACTCCCACCTTAGTATCTGATATCAAAAATTATCGTATTACTACTCGCGAAGCTGAAACTACTGTTTGTATGAAAGATGGTGAGACAATGGTAATTGGCGGTCTCATTGGCAGTGAAGAATCAAAAACCAATAATAACGTACCATTTTTAAGTAACTTACCCTTAATAGGTACTTTATTTAAGAGTGTACATAATTCAAAAGCAGAAACAGAGGTTATTATTTTTCTGACAGCAACGGTCGTTAAATGACCGAAAAATCAGAAAAAACCGTATAATTTGATATTTTATAATATTATTAGCAGGAATTTATTGTAAAATAGAGAAAGATAAGCATTAAAATTGATGTGATGAAATCCTCGGTATTATTTGGGCACTTTATCCGGGATTGAGCAAGTAGTGCAACCGACTAGCAATATGCATTTTATACGCAATAAATGTATTTTGAGGTTGGTTGTTTTTTTTATAAATAGGTGGTGTAAAATGAAACGGAAACGATTGGGAGAATTACTACTTGAAAATAATTTAATTACGAGGCAACAATTAGAAACGGCATTGGATATTCAGAAAAAAAACGGTACTCGTTTAGGTAAAGTATTGAGCGATCTCAATTTTGTATCGGAAAATGCAATGATTGAGGTACTTGAGTTTCAACTGGGTATACCTCATATTGATTTGTCAGCCATAAGCATTAAACCAGCGGTGGCGGCCCTTATTCCAGTTACTTTAGCTGAGCGACATCAAGTAATCCCTGTGAAACTTGCTGGTAATAAGATTACGTTAGCTATGGCTGATCCGACTAATTTTTATGCAATAGATGATATTCGTATGGCTACAAGTTTTGACGTAGAGCCCGTCATTGCTACGGAAAAAGATATATTGCAAGCTATCAGAAAATGCTATGGTGTGCAAGATTTAGTCCAAAAGGCCGTCAATAAAATGCGTCCCGAAGACATGTCACTAACAGCCGAACTTCAGACTGCTGATGATGCTCCGATCATTGGACTGGTAAATTCTCTTATGAATCAAGCCATTAAAGACTTAGCTAGTGATATACATTTTGAGCCTCAAGACAAGACATTGCGTGTCCGCTTTCGTATTGATGGCATGTTAAGAGAAGTAGGCAGCTTTCCTCGCGATATTCATCCAGCCATTGTTGCTAGAATTAAAATTATTAGTGATATGGATATTGCTGAAAAAAGAGTACCCCAAGATGGACGAATTAAAATTAAAGAAGCAGGCCGTGACGTTGATATTCGAGTATCTACATTGCCTACCATTATGGGTGAAAAGGTAGTAATGCGATTATTAGATCAAAATGCCGTTATTTTGGATATAAAGAAACTGGGCTTTTCTTCGGAACATCTTAACCAATATCATAGGTTATATTCTCAATCCTATGGTATGGTTTTAGTCACTGGTCCTACTGGTTCTGGTAAAACCACTACCTTGTATTCTACGTTAGCGGAAGTAAATTCCCCTAATAAAAATATTATTACATTAGAAGACCCTGTGGAGTATCGTTTGGGTGGCATTAATCAAGTCCAGGTCAATACCAAAGCAGGTCTTACTTTTGCTAGTGGACTCCGATCCATTTTGCGTCAGGACCCAAATATCCTATTGGTTGGAGAGATACGTGACAGCGAAACTGCTGATATCGCTATTAGAGCCGCATTGACTGGTCATCTAGTTTTTAGCACCTTACATACAAATGATGCAGCTGGCACGATTACCCGTTTACTTGACATGGATGTTGAGCCTTTTTTAGTAGCTTCATCTGTCTTAGGTGTAGTCGCCCAACGTTTAGTTCGATTGATATGTCCAGAGTGTAAAAAAAGTTATACTCCTACTCCTGACTCTTTAGAACGACTATTCTTAACTGCTGGACCTGACGTACCCATTACTTTACATCGCGGAGCAGGATGTGCCCGCTGCAATCATACAGGATATCGGGGACGTATGGCGATTCATGAAGTCATGCCCATAACTTCTCAAATAAGAGAAGCTATTAACCGTAGAGCTTCTAGTGATGAAATTAGCAGTATTGCCATTGCACAGGGCATGATCACCATGTGCCAGGATGGTATCCAAAAAGCACTTGCTGGATTGACTGATATGAGCGAAATTATGCGTGTAGCTTATGCTGAGGGCGGAGGACAAACCTAATGGAACAATTATTATTCCAGGCTGTTCAAAGTAATGCATCTGATTTACACATTACAGTAGGCGTACCGCCAATATTCAGAGTGAATGGTAAATTGCTGCGCACTGATCATAAGTTATTGGCAGTTCAAGATACTGAAAAGTTATTTCTCGCCATTACTACCTCAGAACAACAAGTTCACTTCAAGAATCATGGTGAAATTGACTTTTCTTTTGCCATTGCTGGCCTTAGCCGTTTTCGGGTTAATGCCTTTCACCAACGAGGTTCTATTGCCATGGTTATCCGTGTTGTAAATGAAAATGTGCCCACTTTAGAAGAACTAGGACATCCATCCGTCCTGAGAATTTTAGCTTGCCAGCCTAGAGGCTTAGTACTTGTTACTGGCCCTACAGGTAGTGGAAAATCTACCACCTTAGCTGCCATGATCAATTTAATTAACAAAGAAAGATCTTGTCATATTCTGACTCTAGAGGACCCTATTGAATATTTACATAGGCATGACAAATCCATTGTAAATCAGCGGGAAGTGCATTCTGATACAGAATCCTTTACCATTGCCCTTAGAGCAGCCCTGCGGGAAGATCCAGATGTTATTTTGGTGGGAGAGATGCGTGACCCAGAGACCATTGCCACCGCTATTACAGCAGCAGAGACAGGCCATTTGGTCTTTGCTACCTTGCATACTGGCAGCGCAGCCCAAACCATTGATCGAATCATTGATGCATTTCCTTCACATCAACAGCAGCAAATCCGTGTCCAACTGTCTGTGACTCTACAGGGAATTATTGCGCAACAATTATTATCTCGGATTGATCAAACAGGTCGAGTAGCTGCCTTAGAAATATTAATTGCTACTCCAGCCGTACGCAATATTATTCGTGAAGGGAAAACCCATCAATTGACTTCCGTTATTCAAACAGGTGCAAAATTCGGTATGCAACCTATGGATGTAGCCCTGAGAGATTTATATCGCCGTGGAGTAGTATCCTATGATGAAGCGATAATGCGTGCCATCGATGAGGAAACCTTCGCTCGCCTCATTCACAATTAACTATAGAAAGAAGGAGAGAATAAGTGGCTAAAACCTTTGCTTATAAAGCGAAAGACCGTAATGGAGAAGTGCTGACAGGCAGTATTTTGGCTGAAAATGAATCTGCTGTGGCAATTCACATTCGCGAAAAAGGCTATTTTATTACTCAAATTAAAGAAGAAGGTGGCGTCAGTTCATTTAACGCCTTCATGGATAATCTAAGAAGTATCAGTTTAAAAGAAATATCCATTGTTTGTCGTTTATTTGCCACCATGATTGATGCAGGATTACCCTTAGTCTCTTCCCTTAATGTACTCATTGAGCAAACAGATAATCCGCGGATCAAAAAGGCACTGCAAGATGTTTATAAGAAGGTCAAAGAAGGAGAAACCTTATCTCGTTCCTTAGGTGATCATCCTTCCATCTTTCCTAGTCTTATGGTTAATATGGTGGAAGCTGGAGAAGTAGGCGGGGTACTAGATACTGTACTTAATCGGTTAGCTAGCCATTTTGAAAAAGAGCACAAAATGAATGAGAAAATCAAATCCGCCATGACCTATCCAGCTGTAGTCAGTGTGATGGCAATGTTGTCCGTTGTTTTTATTCTCACCTTTGTCCTGCCAACATTTGTACAGATGTTTGATAATATGAAAATGGAACTGCCACTACTTACGCGTCTATTACTGGCCATTAGTAGCGTTCTACGCAGCTATGCTCCAATCCTCGTAGCTTTAACGGTTGCTGGAGCCTACGGATTGAAGATTGCTTATCAGCGAGAACAAACTAGGCAAGCCATCGATACTTTGGCGCTGGAGATTCCTGTGGTTGGTATGCTGTCCCGCAAAGTAGGCATTGCCCGCTTTAGCCGTACCTTGAGTACCCTACTACATGGTGGTGTGCCGATTATTACCGCCTTAGAAGTGGTACAAAAGACCATTGGTAATCATAGCATGATGAAGGCTTTAGAACAGGCACAAAGTGGTATCAAAGAAGGCATGGGGCTGGCATCCACTCTCGCACAAAGTAAAGTCTTCACCCCCATGGTAGTCCAGATGGTCTCCATTGGGGAAGAAAGTGGTGCACTCGACAAGATGCTAGAAAAGATTGCTGACTTTTATGAAAGCGATGTAGATGATATGGTTAGTCGTCTGAGCAGTATTATTGAACCCGTTATTATTGGGGTATTGGGAGTGGTGATTGGTTTAATCGTGATTGCGATTATGGTACCAATGTTTGATGTGATAACTAATGCAGGTGGTATGTAAAGTCATGCTATAAGGAGGTGAATTTTTTACTTTATCGGACAATAACTATTGGTATTATATAAAAAAGAGAGAGGTTTTATTATGTTAATTACATTGAGAACAAGACTTAAAAATCAAAAGGGCTTTACGCTAATTGAATTGTTGGTAGTTATTTCTATCATTGGTGTGTTAGCAGCTATTGGTGTACCAAAATTTATGGATACAACGGCGTCAGCGCGAACGGCAAAAGTACAAGCCGAGTTAGGTGCAATTGATTCTGCTATTCAGATATATGGTGCTGATCATGCTGGTACGTTGACTACTGATACTACCAAGATTGCACCTTATATGAGTGGTGGTGTAATGCCTAAGCTTGTAGCTGGAAAATATAAAATTGGCAATGCTGATCCTGTTACTGCGGCCGAAGCCGCTTATGGCATAAATTCTGACAATCAAGCAACAATTCAAATAGATACTAAGACATATACTGCCGCTAGCCTTGCTGCCGCAATAGCAGCAGCACAGTAAATTATACTGTAAATTGTAATAGATACCAAAGCATATTGGTATCTATTACAAAATAATTTAATATTTTTTTACACTTTTATAAAGGGGTAATTTTATTGCTGATTTTACTAGCTGCTATTCTAGGTCTCATCATCGGCAGTTTCCTCAACGTCTGTATCTACCGTCTACCACAAGATCAATCTATCATCACTCCGTCCTCTCATTGCATGACTTGCAATATACGTCTTAAATCCTGGGATCTCATCCCAGTCATCAGTTATCTATTATCACGGGGCCGTTGCCGTTATTGTGCCACTACTTTTTCTCCACGCTACGCTATTGTGGAATTACTAACTGCCATCTTATTTGTTTGGTGCTTTCAGATATTCGGATTATCCTTTCTACTTGTTAAAGCTATTATCCTTACATCATTTTTACTTGTTATTACTTTCATTGACTATGATCATCAGCTTATTTTAGACAAAGTTCTGCTATGGCTATCTGGAGCTGGTGTTGTTATAAATTTATGGACGAACAGTGTGGGCATTGGGGACATGCTGATCGCCAGCTTACTTGGTGGTGGATTGTTGCTCCTAATTGCTGTAGCTAGCCAAGGTGGTATGGGGGGCGGTGATATTAAATTTGCTGCAGCCCTTGGTATTTGGCTAGGGTGGCAATGTTTATTATTAGCTTTGTTATTGTCTTTTGTCCTTGGTGGGATATGTAGCTTGTCATTATTACTGTTTAAACTGAAAAACCGTAAGGATTTTATTCCCTTTGGCCCTTTTATTGCCTTGGGCGCCTTGCTTAGCCTGTTATATGGCAGCGAAATTATCACTTGGTATATTGAGAAATTCTATTGAGGTGGAGATATGCAGCGGGGTGTGACCCTAATTGAACTCCTTATATGTATTGCTATCCTTAGCATTTTTACAACTATGGCGATACCAAGACTAGGGCAGTCCTTAGAGAAACAAGAACTCGATAATGCCTCGAGACAATTAGCAGCAGATATTCGTTGGCTACAGCAACTATCTACGAATGCTGGTGTGGATACTACTGCCTACGTGATGTTATTTAATAACACAATACCTTACGGTTACTATATTACGGCCAATACCCAAAGTATTAAAAAAGTGACCTTTCCCTTATCAGTAAGCATTTCTGGCAGTCCTTCTTACATTTTATTTTCACAAACCGGTGCACCAAAAACTGGTGCACAAACCATTAGCTTAAATAGTAAAACACTTAAGCAGTGGAAATATGTTATTCTTGCACCAGTTACTGGTCGCGTGCGTATAAGCGATTCTACAAGTTTACAGACTGGAGAATAAGAAAGGATAGTCTATTATGTATAGGCTGAGAGAAAATCGTGGCTTTATTCTAGCCGATGTGACTTTAGGAATTTTTATTATCACCGTGGCGCTACTTGCAATTACAGTATTGTTTACTCAAGCATTACAGATTGAAAAAATCGCAAGTGATTATACCTTAGCTGTCAATCTAGTGCAAAAACAATTAGAATTACTTAAAAACAACTCTCCAACCTATTGGGCAGAACTAGATTTACCTTGCACAATACCTTGGCAAGATCGTTCTTTGCCACCTCCAGCAACATATGAAATTACAACTCACGCTGTCAGATCTGCCTTAAATAGTCATCTTGTCCAAGTAACTGTTACTGCTAAGTGGCGAGCAAAAGGTAAAGATTACAGCATGCAGTTTCTCACATTTTATTCTAACATTGACTAATGAAAGTCTTTCTTACATAGAAGGTGGGATTGTATGAAGAAAAAATACATTACTACACAACATGGACTGACTTTAATTGAATTAATCATTGGCATATCACTAATGCTTCTCGTGCTTCATAGCACTGTAAATTTATTTTCAGGCTCCATAAAAGTTTGGATATTTGGTAAAAATCAAAGCCACATACAACAAACAGCACGTCTTGCCATGGACGCTATTGTTAGGGAAATTCGATATGCTCATCAAGTTACGTTTAAGAATACCTCTTCTTTACTTATTACGAAGAAAAATGGAGAAAACAAGACTTTACAATTAGGTGGAGGTCTTCATTCCAAAACACTTTACCTCATTACAGACAAAACAAAAGTAGTTCCTCCTGGTGGTATATCTACCAATCCTATAACAGAAAACCTTGTAACAAATCTGCAATTCACACCTTATTCTCAAAATGAAAATAATAAGGCAGTTCTGATTACCTTAGAAGTAACCGACGATAGCACTGGGGAAAAAAAGACACTTCATACAGCTTGTTATCCTTTAAATCATCAATAATCCTTTATTAAGCAAGTAGAGATTGAAGGTGGCATATATAATGGCTGATGAACGAGGTTCAATAGCAATATTAGGACTAATTGCAATGATGTTATTGGGGGTAATGGGTGCTGGGATGGTGACACTAAATAACGTAGATGTCGCAATAGCAGCGAATCATCGAGATGGTGTTGCTGCACAATATTTAGCTGAAGCTGGAGCACAATGGGCAATTGCTAACTTAAAAACTGACAAAGATTTTATCAGTAAGACCGAAAAGCAAAAAGATATAACAACGTACAGAATAGACGAAAAGGGATCTACTCTTGGTAGCTATACTGTTACAACAGAATTCGCTCCCATAATGTTGAACAAGAACCAACGGCTTATTACATCCATTGGTACGGTCAACAAGGCAAAAAGACAAATTACTGTACAAATACTATGGCTAACTGACCAGATAAATTCCTTTGAGGTTATTTGGAATAATTAGGAGTGTGAGTAAGATGGAACTTAAGAATTATATGGAGAAATTAGTTATGGAAAAACTTGACACTGTCATCAATGCTAATCCTAACATGTGCAATTGCCAATGCTGCCGATATGATATTGCTGCATTAGCCCTAAATTCTTTACCTACACGTTATGTAGCAACTACTGCTGGTGCAACTTATACCAAAATAAATGCATTAGATCAGCAGTTTCATGTTGATATTGTTTCTGCTATTACCCAAGCGATTAAACTTGTCAAAAATAATCCCCATCATTAGGAAAAATAGGTGATTGTTATGTGGAAAAAGATACAAAAGTTCTTATTAAAGAAGAATTCAAACATAATAGGACTTGATATTGGAACAGGTGCTGTAAAAATCGTAGAAATTTCTTGGAAGAAAGATCAACCTGTGTTAATGAACTTTGGTATAAAACTGTTACCACCAAAAACCATTGAGGATGGACGTATTCTTAACATTGATCTTTTAACGGATATCCTTAGCCAATTGTTTGCTACTACTCAAACGTCGAGTAGACAGGTTATTGTCGCAGTAGGTGGCCGTGGAATGTTTGCTCGTGAATTAATTTTTCCGGTAATGACAAAAGAAGAATTGTATCAGGCCATTAAATGGGATTTAGAAAAATATATTCCTTATGCTCCTAATAGTTATTATTTTGATTTTTCGATTATGGGTAAAGGTGATCTTGAAACAGAAATAAGGGTATTATTAGTAGCAGCGCCTCATGAATTAATTAATAGTCTCAATAGTATTGTCAAAAATATAGGTCTTATTCCAGTAGCTATTGATGTAGAACCCTTGGCTTTATATCGTACTTTTATGGATGCCGAAAATGCTATGATTATTGATATTGGTGAACTACTTTCTCAATTTACTGTATTTCAAAAAGGTAACCCAGTCATCATTCGCAATATTCCTCTGGGTGGACAACATATGACTGAAGTTATTATGCAAGCGCGAGGCATTCCATTTCACGAGGCAGAACAATTGAAACATAACCAAATCGATTTATTTGACTTAGATATCTCTGGAAAAGATGGTGAGGTAAAACAGCAATTAAAATTGCTGTTAGCTGAGTTTGTCAGAGATATACGTCGCACTGCTGAATATTATCAATTACAAAATAAAACCGTTATTATTGATAATATCTATATTACAGGTGGCGGATCCAAAATGAAAAATTTAATTCCTTATTTGGCCGCTCAATTAGATCTACCTGTAATTATGCATGACCCATTAACTAAATTAGAAATTCCAGCTTCCTTTGATAAAACTCACTTGCAAAAAGCAGCCCCCCAATTAGGTACTGCCATTGGCTTAGCCTTACGCGGAGGTGAAACATGAATACTATAAATCTCCTACCGCTTATTGAACGTCAACCTAAATGGCCAGTCAATAAATTGCTCCTTATAGCAAGTGTATCGTTATTACTAGTTTATGGCAGTATTTATAGCTACAATACTTTTAAAATTTGGAGCATAGAAAAAGAGCTGCAATCAACCCGCAACCAATATGAACTGTTGCAACCAACATTAAAGACGATGCAAAATAGCAATCATAAACAACAATTAATCGATAAAAAAAATACTATCGTAGCAGTTTTAACTAACGAACGTAAATCATGGTACAGTACGATTCAACATCTTGTAAAAATAACACCCCAACAACTATGGTTTACTGATTTGAGTAAATCCGATAAAGGTATTATACAAATTAAGGGTTTAGCAGCAACGTATCCTGTTGTTGCTGAATTCATGAAAAATATGGAACAAGACTCTTTTTTCATCGAACCTACCTTAAACAAGGTTGAAAGCGATAATAGTACATCACTTTTCAAATTTGAAATACTGGTTAAACCTAAGGGGATGCAATAATGACTTCTTTATCATGGGATAAGATGCCAATTAAACATAAACTCTCTTTAGCTATCATTACCATGATAGCTGCAACTTGGTTCGTCTATTCATTTTTATTACAGCCTCAACAAGATCAAATTAATCAATTGACAGCCCAATATCATACCGAACGACAACAGGTAAAAGTCATCGAAGACTTTTTGCTAGTTCATCCTAATCCAGAACAATATATGGTTGAATTAGATAAAAAACTACTGCATATTGATACTATGCTCCCTGATAATCCTGAAATTAGTACCTTCCTGTTACAAGTTGAAGAATTATCAAGAAAATGTGGTCTACAACTTAATTATCTTAAGCCAATTAAAACGAACAATAAGGAAAGCTATCGAGAATATGAGATAGAAATATCGTTAATTGGTGGTTTTATACAATCGATGCATTTTTTTAATAAATTTGAAAACAAATCACGTTTTACGAATGTTACGACCATTACTATGCTAACAAATAAAGATAGATTAGAAACCAAAATATCCGCTAAAATTTATAGCTTCGGTATACCTGTTGCTGCCAATACAAATAATAAAATTACTGATAAATAAAAAATAATTCAAAAAAATGACAAATCTCTTTAGATATTTACAATTATATAGTAGAATATTATATTATAAGCCTTGAAAAATAGTGCAGGCGGTGCTGTTATTAATAGCGAAATGTAAGTAGCGCAACATTAATAATCACACCGCTTGTTTGTTTTCTAGCATTTTGATGAGGTGAGTGGATATGGCTAACGCTATTGCTGTAATTAAATCCTATAGAAAATATTTAATTGATTTATTCATACAGGTTACAGTTGATATATATCGCCAGCGAGTTTGTAGGTAATCACTATGAAAAATATTGTATTAATAGGTTTTATGGGAACAGGAAAAACAACAGTTGGTAGATTATTGGCAAGTCGTTTGGGACGACCTTTTTTTGATAGCGATAAAAAAATTGAATATGAATATAACATGAATATTCGCGAAATATTTGAGATTTATGGTGAAATTTATTTTCGTCAAAAAGAAAGAATGATCATCAATAGGTTATCTCGCTATAGTAATGCTGTAATTGCAACCGGTGGCGGTGTTGTATTATCGCCTGAGAACATGACTAATTTGAAACGAAATGGGGTTATTATTACTCTCACTGCTTCCGTCGAAACCATCTTAGAACGAACAAGTCGACGCAATACACGTCCATTATTAGATGATCTTAAGCAGCGTGAGAAAATTGTAAATGAATTGCTGAAAGAAAGAGCCGAACTATATCATAACGCAGATTATAGTATTGATACGAGTAATAAATCATTACAACAAGTTAGTAATGAACTTATGTTTTTTTTACGACAAGGAGGTTATTTACGTGGCAGACGTTAAGGTTAATTTAGGGGAGAGAAGTTACAATATTCATATTGATGTCTCTAATACAAATTTGATTGGTACATTTGTACAAGACATGAAAGTAAATAAAAAAATTCTAGTGATTTCTGACACTACCGTTGGAGATTTATATGGCATACACCTCATAAAACGACTAAACGATCTTGGTTTCGAAGCAGAGCTCTATTGTGTTTCTCCTGGAGAACATTCTAAAAGCCTTGATACCGCTATGAAGTTATATACAAAAGCCATTACCTTAGGGCTGGATCGTAATTCCGTAATCATAGCATTAGGCGGGGGAGTCATTGGTGATTTATCTGGATTTGTAGCAGCCACTTATCTTAGGGGCGTTCCTTTTGTACAAATACCAACTTCATTATTAGCGCAAGTAGACTCAAGTGTAGGCGGCAAGGTAGCTGTGAATCACCCCATGGGGAAAAATTTAATTGGTGCTTTTTATCAGCCGCGTACTGTGGTAATTGATATAGATTTCTTAACTACATTACCAGACCGAGAATTATATACGGGTCTAGCGGAAGTTATTAAATATGGTGTAATCGCGGACAAAAAATTCTTTACCTATCTTACCGACAACACCCAGCAAATTTTAAATAAATCTCCTAATATTTTAGCTGAAATTGTACGGCGTTCCTGTGAAATTAAAGCATGGGTAGTGGAACAGGATGAATGTGAAAGTTCTATAAGGGCCATTTTAAATTTTGGACATACTATTGGCCATGCAATTGAGGCAAATACTGCTTTTACAACGTATAATCATGGGGAGGCAGTAGCGATTGGCATGTATGGAGCAGCGTTAATTAGCAATTATCTTGGCATGTGCACTAAGATAACTGTTGATATCCTAAAACATACTCTTATCCAATTCAACTTACCTGTGTATGCACCTGAATGTAGCGTTGATGACTTATTTAAACTGCTATATAGAGATAAAAAAGTCTTAGATAATAAAATTAATTGGGTGTTACTGAATGAGATTGGCGAAGTTAATATATGTAACCAGGTACCAGAAAATATCGTTAAAATGGCCTTGTCAGAAATCACCAAATCGAATTAAACACAGAATGTACAAATTTTTATGGAGGGTCAAAGTAGTGAATGCACAAAAGAAAAAAAGTATTTTTATTGTTGGTTTCGTAGTACTTGCCTTAGTCGGTATAATCTTCTATCGTATTTATGATAATGTTACAGTGAACAAAGAACGTGCTGCAAAAGCATCTCAAGGACGTGGTGCAGCAGTAGAAGTGGGAGTAGCTAGTAGACGAGATATTCTTCCTATGCTAACCTTCTCTGCTAATCTTGAACCATTATGGAATGCAGACATTTCTCCTAAAGTTGATGGTAGAATTGATAAATTATACGTTGATGAGGGTGATGCGGTAAGCGCTGGTATGGTGATTGGTGTCCTAGATACCAATGAATTATCAGCACAAGTAATGCAAGCAGAAGGTAACTTATTATCTAGTCAGGCAAGTTTAGAACAAGCAGAGTTAGATTTATCTCGCGCTCAAGCACTTGCTCAACAAGGTGCAGTAGCAGCACAAGCACTAGATACTGCACGAACAAAAAGAGATTTAGCCCTTGGGCAGGTTCGCTCTGCTCAAGGTAACTTAGTATTGCTCCAGGCTAGATTAGATAATGCAAATATTATTGCACCTCGCAGTGGTATTGTTGTAAAACGATATTTACAGGCTGGATCTTACGCGAAGGCTGGATCTCAACTTGTAAGTATTGCTGATGTTACTTCCTTGCTGGGGAAAGCCATAATCGGTGAATCCCAACTCAATGAGATATCTATAGGTTTACCGGTTACAATTAAAATCAATGCTCTACAAGATAAAGAATTTCAAGGTACCATTACCCGTATTTCTCCCACAGCCACTTTACCTGCTCGAACTTTCACTGCAGAAATTACCATTGCTAACACTATGGGAACATTGAAGCCAGGGATGTTTAGTAAAATTATAATTCCGGGAATAGTACATAAAAATGCTCTAGTGGTACCTGAACGTGCATTAGTAATGCGTGAAGATCAAAAAACAGTTTATGTCGTTACAAGCGAAAATAAAGTACAGCAGCGGATTTTAAAACTAGGATATGTTGGGGAAGGGTGGGCCGAAGTTCTGGAGGGGCTAACTGATGGTGAGCATATAGTAACTGAAGGTCAAAATAAACTAAAAGATGGTTCTACTATAAATGCTCCTAGTGGTAAAGAGGGTGAAAAGTAGATGATTGATACTTTTATTAAACGACCTGTATTTACCACTATGATTGTTATGCTACTTGTAGTATTTGGGTTAGGTGCTTATCCGTCATTAGGCATAGATTTAAATCCTGATGTGGAATATCCTATTGTTAATGTTACCATTACTTATACTGGTGCTTCACCAGAGGAAATGGAAAGTTTAATAACCAAACCGATTGAAGATGCTGTTAGTTCCGTCTCCGGTATAAAAACCCTATCTTCCGTTTCTCGAGAAGGTTCTTCCCAAATCACACTAGAGTTTGAATTTGGCACCAATCCAAAACTAGCTGCCAATGAAGTGAGAGAAAAGGTAGCAGGTGTACGAAAAAGACTTCCTGATGAAATTGATGAACCAGTCGTACAACGTTTTGATATTACAGCCCAAACTATTGTAAATTTTAGCTTAGCATCTGATACACGCAGTCGTGGAGAAATCCGCAAACTTGCTATTGATGTTGTTAAAGATGAATTACAGCGTATGGATGGAGTTGCCCAAGTTGATGTTTTTGGGGCCACGGATCGGGAAATCCATATTTATATTGATCCTAAAAGAATAGAATCTTATAATATCTCCTTTCAGCAAATACGTGATGCTATTAATGATCAAAACCTAAATACACCAGGCGGTAAGGTCAAAGAGCAAGGTACTGAACTAACAGTACGTACTATGGGGAAATACAAAAGTATTGATGATATTAAAAATATAATTGTAGCAAATCAGCAAGGTCGCCTTATTCCTTTAAAAGACGTTGTTACAATTGAAGATGGTTGGGCAGAAGAACGAGTATACGCTCGTACAAATGGCACACCAAGTGTAATTATTGCTGTACAGAAACAATCTGGCACTAATACAGTAGATGTGGCAGAGCGAGTAATCAAGAATATGGAGAGTATGAAGACCAATGTACTACCCCCGGATATTAAAGTTTCCATTGTTCGTGATAGCTCAAAGTACATTAGAAGTAGCGTAGAAGATGTTATGGTTTCCTTAGTCTTTGGTGGATTACTGGCTGTTGTGATTACCTTTTTATTCTTACAAAATACTCGAGCTACCTTAATAGGTGCCATTGCAATTCCTACATCTATTATCGCAACTTTTTTTGCAATAAAGGTTATGGGTTTTACCCTGAATAATATGTCTCTCATGGGACTTAGTTTAGCGGTAGGAATTCTAATCGATGACGCGATTGTCGTAATTGAAAATATTTTCCGACACATGGAGGAAGGGCTATCTCCTATGGATGCTGCTAGAATTGGTACGAATGAAATTTCCTTGGCAGTCGTAGCCACTACATTATCCATTTTAGCCGTATTTGTCCCTGTAGGTAATATGGGAGAAATTATTGGTCAATTCTTTAAACAATTTGGTATCACCGTAGCTTTTGCGGTAGCTTTTTCATTATTTGTTGCCTTTACCTTAACTCCAACACTAGCAGCGCACTGGCTGAAAAGTAATCATGGAGAGGTACAAAAATTACAAGGACACTGGAGTTGGCTACAAAAAATTCTTGATAAGTGGGAAGCTGGATTTTTAGCATTACGAGATAACTATAAATCACTTCTTCAATGGGCATTAAAGCGGCCTAAAAAATTAGTTGCAGTCGCTATATTATCCTTATTTATTAACGGGCTTTTAATACCCTTTCTTGGTGTAGAATTTCAGCCTACTTATGATTCAGGCGAATTTAATGTAATGCTTACCGCCACATCCGGGACATCAATGGAAATGATGAAAGAGTTAGTAGAACCGATAGAAAAACAAATATTAGCTATTCCTGAACTTGAATCTTCCTTTGTTTTAATTGGCTCTGGTAGACAATTGAATAAAGTGAATATTGGCATCCGATTAGTTGATAGTGATCAACGGTCGCGATCTATGTCACAAATTATGGATCAACTTAGAATCTCATTTCGGAATGTAAAAAACTTGAAAGTTGCGGTGCAATCCAATCAGGGCTTAGGACGAGGGGATTCACGTCCAGTACAAATTGGTCTTAGAGGACCCGAATTAGAAGTTTTGAATCGTAGCGCTTATGACTTGGCAGAAGAAATTAAGCAAATTCCAGGCACAACAGATGTAGATATCTCCAGCGACCAAGCAGAACCTGAAGTGCAAATAAAATTAGATGCTACAAGAGCTGCTGATGCTGGAATTGATAGTAGTATTGCTGGAGAGGTAATCCAAATAGCATTTTTAGGTAAAACAACTAAAAATCAATACAATGTAGCAGATAGCGATTATGATATTCGTGTGCAGTTACAACCTGCTAACCGCTTAAATATTCAAGATGTATCTAATTTGAGAATTTCATCAAAAGCGGGCACCTTTGTTCGACTTGGTGATATTGCTGATGTGAAGTTCTCCTCAGGCCCTACACAAATTAATCGAGAATCCCGTCAACGCCAAGTTATTGTTTATGCCAATACTGTAGGTGTCTCAACAGGTGAAGTTCTTAATCAGGTTAAAGAACTTATTCCTACGTTAAACTTACCTCTAGGTTATACTTATAAATTCGTTGGTCAAGCCCAAATGATGCAGGATTCTTTTAAAGAGATTGGCAAAGCATTATTGCTAGCCATTATCCTAATTTATATGGTATTGGCAGCGGAATTTGAGAGTTTTGTTCATCCTTTGACAATTATGCTTTCCTTACCTTTTTCATTAGTTGGTGCTATTCTTGGCCTATTAATCTCAGGTAAGACGATAAACATGATGTCTTTAATTGGTATTATCATGTTAATGGGCCTTGTTACCAAAAATGCCATATTGTTAATTGATAATACAATACAACTGCGGAAAAATGGTATGCCTATTGTTGATGCTTTAGTTGAAGCTGGAGTTTTAAGACTGCGACCTATTCTCATGACGACTATGGCAATGATCTTTGGTATGATGCCAGTTGCACTAGGTTTAGGAGCAGGGGCAGAGTTGCGATCTTCAATGGGTGTAGTTCTAATTGGCGGGCTGATAACTTCCACGTTTTTAACTCTGATTATTATTCCATTGGTATATTTCTTAATTGACCAAATCCAGCAATCTTTCAAAGACCGTAAGTCTGAAAAATTCTTAAACTTTTAGATTATAAATAAGTTTTTAAATAAAGTAATCTCTAAAAATGGAGGTTACTTTATTTATTTTTATTAATATGATATTATATCCAATATTTTCTGCAAAATAGAAGGGAAATATTAAATTTGTGTAGAATTAACACAAAGAAAACTGGACTTACTAGATGAAATGGGCATACCCTGGATGGGAGGTATCGAAAATTCAGCAAATGTTGTTAAATGATGTCAAAGAAAATATGGTTTTAGCACAAGACGTAGTTGATAAATATGGTAGGATACTAGTAACAGCAGGTATACCATTAAAGCAGGAACTAATTCACTTACTTAAAAAGCATGAAATTATTTCTATTTCTGTGCGTAGTGATAAAACTACTAATTATGAGATTAGTAAAACACAAGATTTAATCAGTATGGATACTCGATTAAAACTAATTTCTAATGTAGAAAATGCTTTTACCAGTTCTGATGGTTTAGTTCGACATCTGACACAATTGCAGAATTATGTGGAAGATATTGTATCTTCATTAGCAAATAGCAAAAATGTTCTAATGTATTTAGATGATGTAAATTGTACAAGTGATTATTTGTTTATGCATAGCGTTAATGTTGGTTTGTTTTCAATTGTTATTGGTATTGCAATGAATTTACCTTATGATGAATTATGTCTTTTAGGTATGGGTGGATTATTGCATGATTTTGGCAAAACAAGAATTAATAAGCTGATCCTAGATAAGCAAGGTCAATTAACACCAGAAGAATTTAATAAAATCAAGGAGCATGCTGCTCTTGGCTATAATGTGCTAAAAGTAGATACTTATCTAGATTATCGCATCACTTTTATGGCATTGCAGCATCATGAACGATGTAATGGTAGCGGCTACCCGTGGGGAATTTCAAGATGTCAAATACATCCTTTAGCACGAATTGTGGCTGTTGCGGACGTTTACGATGCATTAACAACGAACCGAGTCTATCGCGCACGCCTTAGTTCTCTTGAAGCAATGAAAATCATCAATAATGGTAACGAAATCCATTTTGATAAAGAGGTAATAGCAGCATTTAACAATATTGCTATTCCTTATCAGATTAATAGTGATGTCAAACTTTCAAATGGTATAGATGGTAAAGTCCTCAGGCTGAATAGTAATAATTTGGCTCGACCATTAGTTTCTACTCCTGTTGGCATAATAAATTTATTGTATGAAACTGATATTGCCATTACTGCTACAAGTTACTAAAAGCTTGGCTAAGGCCAAGTTTTCTGTATTATATACTATAATATCGAAAAACTAATTTATAATCTTTAAAAGCTTCTATTCATACTCAAAAGTAAAAAGTGATATAATAGGAAACAATCTTATAGAAGACATAACTTTAAATAAGGAGACTGGGTATGGATATCAATAATCTAAAAAATGTCTTACAAGACTTTCACGCTAGTCGATTGTCTTTGGATGAAGCAGTAGACAAGCTTAAAATCTTGCCCTATGAAGATCTAGATTTTGTAAAGATTGATCACCATCGTATGATTCGCCAAGGCTTCCCTGAAGTAATCTTTTGCCAAGGTAAAACCGTAGAGCAAGTAGCAACAATTATGAAAAGCTTATCTGTACATAATCAAAGTATTTTAGCAACCCGAGCAACCGAGGCTATGTATCAGGCTGTAAAGGCTCTCGTGCCAGAAGCCCAGTACTACGAAATCGCCAAAATAATTCTTGTGAAACGGGATACTATAGCACCGGATGAGCAAAGATTTGTTCTGGTCATGTCCGCGGGCACAAGTGATATTCCTGTTGCTGAGGAAGCTGCAGTTACAGCAGAGATTATGGGTAATAAAGTAGAACGTGTTTATGATGTTGGAGTTGCCGGTATCCATCGTTTATTTGCTCAGCAAGAAATCATTCAGAAAGCAAATGTTATCATCGTGGCCGCAGGCATGGAAGGGGCATTAGTCAGTGTTGTCGGTGGAATGGTTGCCAAACCAGTCATAGCGTTACCTACTAGCGTTGGTTATGGCGCTAGTTTTAATGGTTTAGCAGCTTTATTAAGCATGTTAAATAGTTGTGCTGCTGGAATATCAGTAGTGAATATTGACAATGGCTTTGGAGCAGGACGATTAGCTAGTATTATTAATAAAATGAGGTGATATTATCCAAGCGCTTTATTTAGATTGTTTTTCCGGCATTAGCGGTAATATGCTATTAGGAGCATTATTACATGCAGGATTACCAGAGGAAGTTTTAAGAGAGAAATTATCTCTTTTACCTGTTCACGGATATGATTTAATCATTGAAAAGATAAACAAATGTGGTATTAGTGCTATATATGTAGATGTCAAGTTAAATCATCATGATCATCACGACCACCATCATCATCGTCATTTATCAAGTATATTTCAGATTATTGATGAGTCTCAATTAAAGCAAAAAATAAAAGACGATAGCAAGAAAATTTTTCTGTTACTAGCAGAGGCAGAAGCTAAGGTACATGGCGTAACAGTAGAAGAGATTCACTTTCATGAAGTGGGAGCCGTTGATGCGATTATCGATATTGTAGGTACAGCTATTGGCTTAGATTATCTAGGTATTCAGGCTATTTATACCTCTACATTACAGGTGGGTAAAGGCTTTGTAAAATGTTGTCACGGAATTATGCCAATACCAGCACCAGCAACAGCAGAATTATTAAAGAACATTCCTTATTACAATGGTGAAATAGACAAGGAATTAGTAACGCCTACTGGAGCAGCCGTAATTTCTGCATTAGGTACTGGACATGGAACTATGCCGGTCAATTTTATTAGTAAAACAATTGGTTATGGAGCTGGATCATGGGATTTAGAAATTCCCAATGTGCTAAGAATGCATGTAGGCGAAATAATCGGAGAAGAAAGTAGATCAAAGAAAACTTTCGTAATAGAAGCCAATATTGATGATCTAAATCCCCAAGTTTATCCATATGTTATGGATAAATTATTGGAAGTAGGCGCATTTGATGTTTGGCTCACTCCAATTGTTATGAAAAAAAATCGTTCCGCCACTATGTTATCCGTATTAGTATGCGATTCAATTTTAGACCAAGTGGTTACCATCTTATTTGAGCAAACATCAACTATTGGCTTACGGTATTACGCAACAGAGCGAAAAATGGCAATACGAGAAATTATAGAAGTAACTGTGCCATGGGGTAAAGCTAGAGTTAAAGTGAGTGCATATGATGGAAAAGTATGTAGCATAACTCCCGAGTATGAAGATTGCAAAATCATAGCAGAAAATTATAAAATCCCTTTGAAAAAAGTACAGCAAATCTCATTAGAAACAGCATGTAATACGCTAAAAGAAGACCTTTTCCAAATGAGATTTAAAAACTACATCTAATAAATGTGAGTTGCACTCATTAGAGATTTAGCCGCTCTTAGCTCCCCCTTATGAAAAGAGGAGTATAGAGCGGCTTGCTCATCGGATAAAATAACCATAGTCTAAGTTAAATATAATTTGTGTAAAACTAGGAGTGTGTCATAGCGTGAAAGCAGTTGTGTTGTTGTCAGGTGGATTAGATTCTACAGTATGTATGGCCGTAGCTCATAGCAAAGGCTATGAACTTTTTCCTATCAGCTTTAATTATAACCAGCGTCATGCTCGTGAATTGGAAAGTGCAACGAGTATAGCTCAATATTATAATGTTTCTAAACATATAGTCATTGAAACCAATATGAATGCAATTGGCGGTAGTGCTCTAACAGATGCTCAATTATCTGTGCCCGCAGGTAATATCGTCAGTCATCAGATTCCTGTAACCTATGTCCCTGCCAGAAATTTAATCTTTTTAAGCTATGCCTTAGGCTATGCAGAGGTAACAGGAGCAGACAAAATCTTTATTGGTGTAAATGCGCTTGATTATTCAGGTTATCCTGATTGCCGTCCCGAGTTTATTAACCTCTTCCAGCAAGTAGCTGATTATAGTACAAAAGCAGGAGTTCAGGAGCATCGAAAAATAGTAATAGAAACTCCCTTATTGCAATTGACTAAGAAAGATATTGTTTTACTAGGAAAGACATTAGGTGCTCCCCTCCAATTAACTACCAGTTGTTATAATGGGGAGCAAATGGCCTGTGGAGAATGTGATAGTTGTCTTTTGCGTTTAAAAGGTTTTGCTGAAGCAGACACAATAGACCCTATTTTATATAAAACTAGGAGTGAGTAAAATTTGAAAGATGTTCAGAATATATCAGATAGTCGTGGCATTGCAATCCAAAATGTAGGTGTCAGTGATGTACGCTTACCTTTTCTTATTAAAACTAAAACAGATTCTCTTCAGTCTGTTTTAGCTACTATAAAGCTTACAGTTAATTTACCTAAAGAGTATAAAGGTACTCATATGAGTCGCTTTATCGAAATTTTGAGTGAATGGAGCCAAAAGCCTGTTTCTTATCGCGAAATGGAACTGATCTTAATGGATACTGTTAATAAACTTGATGCTGAGCATGCACAAATGGATATACACTTTAAATACTTCATTGAAAAAACTGCGCCAATCAGTGGTCTTAAAAGCATGCTTGATGTTGATTGTTTATTTTCTGCTCAATTAACCAAAGGAAAACCATTAAATTTCATCTTGGGTGTCGATGTTCCTTTTACCTCGTTATGTCCCTGCAGTAAAGAGATTTCAGCCTATGGAGCTCATAATCAACGAGGATTAATGAAAGTAAAAATTCAGAATGTAAATGGACAATTTATTTGGATTGAGGATTTAGTTACGTTAATGGAGGCTGAAGGCAGCTGCCCAATATATCCTTTACTGAAACGCGAGGATGAAAAGTATGTGACAGAGCATGCTTATGAAAATGCAAAATTTGTTGAAGATGTCTTACGCGATTTGGTATTATCCTTACGTCAACAGAAATCTGTCAGCTGGTTTGAAGTACAATGTGAAAATTATGAATCCATTCATAATCACAGTGCTTACGCCAAACATGTAGAATATGTATAATCCGGAATAAAATAAGAGTAGGGGCCTAATAATAGGCTCCTACTCTATATAAGACTCACCATATTATAGGCATAATTTATTTATAGCAATAAATTGCCATATTTCCTTATACATGCTACTATATATATTTGAGGTGTACTATAAGGGAGTTGTTTTTTTGAAACAATTGATCATAAATGCTGATGATTTCGGCATTAGTGAAATAGTAAATATAGGAATTATCCAAGGGCATACAACAGGTGTTATCAGCAGTACAACGATTATGCCTTCTGGTAATGCTTTTGAACATGCTGTAGCATTAGCTTCAGCCAATAAAGATTTAGGTATTGGAGTACACCTAACATTAGTAGGAGAAAAGCCAATAAGTGACCCAATGAAAATACAATCTCTGGTAGATAATGAAGGATGTTTAGCAACTCAATATCCTAGATTTTTGCTACGTTACTGCTTAGGGAAAATACATCTAGATGATATCCGAAAAGAATTAACTGCCCAAGTGCAAAAAGTTGTGGATTGTGGAATACCTATTACTCATCTAGATAGCCATCAACATATGCATATTGTACCTGGAATCATTGATATTACAATCGAAATTGCTAAAAAATTTGGTATACAAAAAATACGTATCCCTGCTGAGCCCTATTTATTTTTAGGTGGCTATCCATTCTCAACTGCTCGCATTGTAGCTCGTGCAGGTTTAACTTTTTTAGCACAGTTAGCCCACCAAAAGATAAAGAGACAAGGGTTTGCTGCGCCAGATCATTTTTTTGGTATGCTAGCAGGAGGAAATATGCGTGAGGAGTTTTTACTGCATATTATAGATAACTTACCTGATGGTACATCAGAAATCATGATGCATCCGGGAGCAGACGACTCTCTTTTACAAACTATGTATAATTGGAATTATCATTGGCAGGCAGAATTAAGTGCAGTAACCAGTTCAAAGGTTCGTCAGCATATAACAAACCAGCATATACAATTAATTTCATTTAGGGAGTTAGAATATGATTAAATTTTATCAACGACTAATTCTCCTACTATTACTAGTTGGTGGTATTTCCAGTATTGTAATTTATTTCACCGTAGATATTCATACCTTGCACCACCTTGATCGTTTTCAGCCCTGGTCCTTAGCGTTAGCGCTTGTTTTTTTGATTATTGGTTTATACTTTGATGGAATTCGTCTTATGCATCTGGTGTCTATTTCTGGAGAAAAAATACGTCTGATTGAAGCTGTGCAAGTTGTCTTTAGTAATTATTTTTTAGCTCTTTTAACACCTGGAGCTGCAGGTGGTGCAGTAGCACAAGTCCTCTTTTTACGGAAAGCGGGAATCCCTACAGGCAAAGCTACCGTATTAATCGTTGTTAGGACGTTACTATCTATCTTTTTTCTAATACTTTGTCTACCAGTTGTTTTTTATTATGACCCTAACATTATGCCAGGTCTCTCCGAAAATCTACTTACTATAGTCTCGGCTATACTTGTTACACTTATCTTAGGTATGACATGGTTATTTCGCACTAGCTTACCTTACTATTGGTTAGTGGCACTAACAAAGAGATTTAGTCATAAATATCGCCGCCGAATTTTTCTGATCTATCGTGATGTTCGAGGTGCTGTCTTCATGTTATCATCTGCACCCATAAGCATGTGTAAAGTGTTTATTGAATCAGCTATAAGCTTACTAGCTTTATATAGTGTTGTGCCAGTATTGTTTATGGGAATGGGAATCGCAGTTAATATACCTCAAATTATGGGAAGAATGATTTTGCTAAATATCTTACTGTACTTCGCGCCTACACCAGGAGGTTCTGGTATTGCCGAAGGCGGATTTGTCTTTTTATTTAGTAGTTTTTTGCCATCAGGTACCGTCGGAATTGCTGCTGTAGCATGGCGTATTATTGTTGAGTATTTACCCTTTATCATTGGGCTATATTTCACCATTAAAGTTTTTGGACACACATTCTTAGCTAATCATATAAAATAAGGAGGTTATATAAGATGAAAGTTCTAGTAACAGGCGGTGCTGGCTTTATTGGCTCACATGTAGTAGATCTATTAGTACAAGAAAATTGCCAGGTCGTAATCATTGATAATTTGAGTACTGGATTAATAGAAAATCTTAATCCAGCTGCTAATTTTATCAAAATGGATATCCGTAGTAATCAAATACTAGATTTGTTTATAACTGAAAAATTTGATTCTGTAATTCACCTTGCCGCTCAAACCATGGTTCATAAATCTTTAGAAATGCCTGACTATGATTGTGATATAAATATATCAGGTACTGTAAATATTCTAGAAGCCTGCAGAAAAACAAATGTAAAACGCATTGTTTTTTCTTCTACAGCCGCAGTATATGGTAATGTTACAACACTACCAGTAGAAGAAGTAAGTCAAAAAACACCTACTTCTTTTTATGGACTAAGTAAGTTGACTTGTGAAGAATATTTATCAATGTATAATAAAATCTATGGTCTTGAATATATGGCATTACGTTATGCCAATGTTTATGGCGAGCGGCAGGGCGATGGTGGTGAAGGCGGTGTTATTAGTATTTTTGCCCGCAAAATCAATCAGAGTCAACCAGTATTGATTTTTGGCGACGGTAGTCAAACAAGAGACTTTATTTACGTTGGAGATATCGCTTCTGCTAATTATCAAGCTTTATTAACAGCTCATGCCAATAAGGCATGTAATATTAGTACACAAACAGAAACAAGTGTTAATCAGTTAATTGAATATATGGAGGAAGTTGCTGGAAAGACGGTCATGAAGAGTTATAATGAGAGGCGTGAAGGCGATATTTATAAATCTTCACTTTCAAATGCTATAGCTCAAAAAGATCTGAACTGGCGGCCAAGTGTGTCACTGGGAGAAGGGTTAGCTAAAACATATCATTCTCTTACTTAGGTTTTAAATTTCTTCCTGGGATATATTATTATTAACAACGCAGATTAACAATCAGCGTTGTTAGAAAATGATATATCCATTACTTTTATAAACTAAGATTTATCCCAATAATTCAACTTTCGGAGGTTACAAATGTTTAGAGGATCTGGCTTTTGGTTAGTAGCTATAATCACTATACTTATAGTATTTTTCAATTTAGGTGGAGTACCTTTATTAGACCCAGATGAACCCGTATATGCAGAAACTCCTAAAGAAATGTTTAGTTTTAATGAATTTATCTCTCCACGTATCTATGGTGAATACTGGTATGATAAGCCTCCGATGTATTATTGGTTGGTAGCTGCATCCTATAAAGTCTTTGGTATAAATGAGTTTGCTGCTAGATTTCCTTCCGCCATTTTAGCTGTAGCATGTACACTTTTGGTGTATTTATCAGGCCGGCGTTTATTTAACGAACGAGCTGCAATAGCTGGTTCATTAGTATTAGCTACGAGTATTGAGTTCTTTTATTTGGGAAAAGCAGCCGTAACTGATATTACCTTACTTTTTTTTCTTTCTGCTTCTTTATTATCTTTTATTGAGAAGAAATATTATCCTGCTTATCTATTCGCGGGATTGGCCACATTGACCAAAGGACCAATTGGTTTATTATTTCCTGGCGGAATTATCTTTTTTTATTTGTTTGCTACACGCAATTGGTCGCAATTAAAAAGCATGAAAATCCCTTCAGGTCTGTTAGTCTATGCAGCAATAGCTACACCTTGGTATATCATAATGTATAATATTCACGGCAGTATTTTTATAGATACCTTTCTTGGGTTTCATAATATCACCCGATTTACATCTCCAGAACATCCTGAATCTGTACTCTGGTACTATTATATTCCAGTGCTTATTCTAGGCTTTTTTCCATGGACAGCAATTATGCTTCAGTCCCTGTGGGCTTCTTTAACTAGAAGTACATATCATTTTTCTACGCTGTTATTTTTGAACATCTGGGCAATATTTATTTTTATCTTCTTTACTATTTCTCAGACTAAACTAGTATCTTACATTTTACCTATGTATCCACCATTAGCGATGATTGTGGGCTGGTATATTGACCACTTGTGGACATCACGTACTAAAATACATTATACTAGTTGGGCAGTAACCCTAAGTATCTTAGCAATACTGTTCACAGGTGCTATGTTTATAGGTCTTAAATATATGCCCATACTAGCAAATGGTATCTATATATCCTCCCTAATTCTCATTTTAATGGCATTTTCGGTAGCATATTTTGCATGGAAAAAAGAAATTCACCGGATTTTTTGGACTCAAATCATTGCTATGACTTTATTTTCCATGGTGTTAGTTGGAATACTGTTTCCTCTTTCAGCACCTTACTTTACAACCAAGAATCTTGCTCAAGAATTTAACAATCATTATGATGGTACATCTCCAGTATATATAGTAAAATTCTTACGTCCTGGTTTTGCTTTTTATACTAATGTGTATGGCAAAGAGGTAGCCATAAGCACAGATTTAAACAAGTTGATGCAAGAAAGTCATCGCTCCTACTTTGTGATAAGACAATTTGAATATGACCGATTAACAGAAATAAATCGACAATCTATGATAATTCTAACCAAAACTAGTGACAAAATGCTGTTACTAAAAGAATAGTGGGGAAAGTAGAAAAAAACAATGCCTCTATACCAATGAACAAGAAAATAGGAAGCTAACCTTTTTTAATAAAATAATAGCAGGAAATTTACAATAGCGAGTGGAATACATACAAAATCAGAAATATAGTAATAATTTAATAAATCTATGGGAATAGGTGCTTACGCTTAAAAGGGAAGACTGGTTTAAAGCCAGCGCGGTCCCGCCACTGTATTGGGGAATGCTGCTAAGATATACCACTGGGAAATCCGGGAAGGTTTAGCTGTGTAATGAACCATAGTCAGGAGACCTGCCTATTCTAACACACACCGTTATGACCTACGGAGGATAGGCAGGTGGTAGAATAAATTAATAAATCGGTTTATTGTACCCCCTGCCTGCAGGGGGGTTTTATTTTGCAAAAAAAAATGAGGTCTGGGATTACTACAGGCACTTGTGCAGCCGCTACCACTAAAGCAGCATTGTTGGCATGGAGAGGGGAATCACCTACCACTGTTGATGTTGTATCACCACAAGGGCACATTATTAATGTGAAGATTGCAACCAGTCAGCGCTTGGACTCTGGGGGTGAGGCAAGTATTATTAAAGATGCAGGAGATGATCCTGACGTCACACATGGTACAATCATTTCTGCCAAAGTAGAGATTGATAAAACGAATGAGATCATCCTGCAAGCTGGGGTTGGCGTAGGCATCGTAACGAAGCCAGGTCTATCTGTAGCTGTTGGGCAACCTGCCATTAATCCTGGTCCGCGGAAAATGATCATGCAAGCAATACAAGATGTATTACCTGCAGGTTATGGCGTGACTGTTACTATTTCAATACCTGAGGGTGAAAAATTAGCAAAGCGTACCTTAAATCCTACATTGGGGATTATGGGCGGTTTATCCATTATAGGAACTACTGGTATTGTTGAACCCATGTCTGAAGAAGCCTTTAAAAACTCTTTATCGCCACAAATCTCTATGGTAAAAGCCTTAGGGTATGATCAAGTTGTCTTTGCGCCTGGAAAAATTGGACAGGATATTGCTATTAACAGATACAATATACCAGCAGAAACAGTAATCCAGACTAGTAATTTCATTGGACATATGCTAGAAAGTGCTGTCCATTATGGCATGAAAGAAGTTTTACTATTTGGACACCTGGGGAAACTTGTAAAAGTTGCTGCTGGAATTTTTCATACCCACAATCGTGTAGCTGATGCTCGTTTTGAAACCCTAGCTGCCAATATGGCCGCTCTTGGTGCTCCACAGCAGGCTATACAAGAAATATTAGCATGTAATACAACAGAAGCCGCTATGCCAATTATTGCACAATATAAAGTAGAGGATGTGTACCGGGTAATCGCTGAAAAAGTCAGTATGAGAGCTGAACGTTATGTCTTTGGTGATTTAATAGTAGGTACAGCCATGATTACTTTGCAAGGTGATTTATTAGCGATTGACGATCGGGCACGAGAGATTGGAGGCAAGTTAGGATGGAACATAAAATAATAGTGGTAGGAATAGGGCCAGGTTCACCAGATTATATATTACCCGTAGCTAGTCGCATCATCGCTCAAGCCAAGGTAATAGTAGGCAGCCAACGCGCTCTTACAGCCTTTGCTCCTAGCCATGCAACTAGTAAAGTGATTGATAATGACCTTAATGGCGTGTTAGACTTTATCACTAAAGCCCTTATGGATAAGGATGTAGTTGTAATGGTTTCTGGCGATCCTGGTTTTTATAGTTTTTTAGCTACCTTACGAGCAAGATTTTCATCAGAATGCATTACTGTTATTCCAGGCATCAGCTCCATACAGTTAGCTTTTGCTCGAATATCTGAGATTTGGCAAAATGCAGTTCTGATTAGTATGCATGGTCGACAAGCCAAAGATATTGATTTGAACTATTGCCCAGATAAGAAACTTGGTATTTTAACTGATTATGAGCAAAATCCTTTATATATAGCAAAAGTGCTCAGGGAGCATGGTTGGCCATCAAGTGCAAAGGTATGGTTATGCGCCAATTTATCTTATGAAAATGAAAGAATCAAAGAAATAACTTTGGGTGAAATAAAAGATGTGGATGGATTTACTCATTGTGTAATGGTGGTGACAACATGACATATTTTCCAGGTATTAGTGATAATCAATTTTTACGTGGCGACATTCCTATGACGAAACAAGAAGTTCGCGTCCTAGTCTTGAATAAGGCGAAAATCTGTCCTACCGATATTGTGATCGATATTGGAGCAGGTACTGGTTCTCTCTCCATAGAAGCTGCACTACAAGCTCATGAAGGGAAGGTATATGCTATTGAACGTCATCCTGAGGGAGTCGAACTAATTCGTGGGAATGCTATAAAGTTTAGTGTAGATAATGTGGAAGTAATTTCTGGAATCGCTCCAGCAGCATTAGAGAATCTTCCAAGGGCTGATGTCATCTTTATTGGGGGTAGTGGTGGTCACTTACAAGAGATTTTAAGCCAAAGTAATAGTTTATTAAGACCTAATGGCCGATTAGTTATTACGGCAATTACCATAGAAACATTATACGAAGGGTTGCATGCTATGCAAGCTAAACCTGAATTTACCGTAGAAGCATTTGGTATGCAAGTAACACGCATAAAACATATTAAAACAAGCAATATGTTACAAGCTTTAAATCCAATTTATATTATTACATCTACTAAGAACAACAGTAGTAACTAAAAACAGTTTAATTTATGGGAGGTTTTTTCATGCATGTATCATTTGTAGGAGCAGGTCCAGGAGATCCTGAACTGATTACGGTAAAAGGACAACGTTTATTGGGCGAGGCAGATGTTATTATTTATGCCGGTTCCTTGGTAAATCCAGCTTTGCTATCCTTGGCGAAGCAGGGAGCATCCATTTATAATAGTGCCTCTATGACTTTGGGTGAGGTTATTGAAGTTATGGAGAAGGCTGTGGCCCGGGGCGAAAAGACTGTGCGATTACATACTGGAGATCCTAGTATCTATGGAGCAATTCAAGAACAAATGGATGTCTTAGATACGAAGAATATTACTTATGAAGTGATACCCGGTGTCAGTTCTTTCTTGGCAACGGCTGCGGCTTTAAAGCGTGAATATACCTTACCTGATGTTTCACAAACGGTAATCATAACACGTATGGAAGGCCGCACACCAGTACCAGAGAAAGAAAAGCTAGCTTCATTAGCCAGTCATAATGCTACTATGTGTATCTTCCTAAGTGTACATATGATAGACAATGTTATGAAGGAATTAATGGATGGTGGGTATAAAGAAGATACACCAGTAGCAATCGTGCAAAAAGCATCTTGGCCTGATCAAAAAATCGTTAGAGGTACAGTCTCCACAATTGGAAAAATTATCACTGATGCTAAGATAGATCGTACAGCGATGATTGTTGTCGGTCGGTGTTTAGACAGCGAATATGCACTATCCAGATTGTATGCTCCTGAATTTGGCCATATGTATCGAGATGCAAAATGAGGTTGGCAATCATTACCGTAACGAACCAGGGTGCATTATTAGGTAATGCTTTAGCACAAAAATTAGCTGCTCTGGGAAAAGAAACGGATGTTTTTGCCAAAACAGGACGAAATCCATTAGATACTGCGTCTTATGAATCACTAAATAAACTAATTAATACTATATTTTCTAAGTATGATGGATTCTTATTTATCATGGCAGCAGGTATCGTAGTAAGGGTGATTGCTCCCTATATTTGTGATAAACGTATTGACCCAGCAATTGTAGTTATGGGTGATAATGGAAAACATGTAATTAGTCTATTGGCAGGACACATTGGTGGCGCTAATGAACTAACCCATCTAATTGCAGAAATTTCAGGTGCTGAACCCGTTATTACTACAGCTACAGATCTTGCACATAAACCAGCAGCAGATATGTTAGCCGTAAAACTTAATTTAACCATAGAACCATTTATGCAATTGAAAATGATTAATGCAGCTATTGTTAATAATGACAACGTTAAATTCTTTATCGATACAACATTACCCAATCAAGATTTTTATTATCAAGAAGCAACTAAGCAAGGAATTAGCTTAATAGATTTCACCCAATTGCCTATTGAAGAATATGATGCCGCTGTTATTATAACAGATCAGATAGTACCCATCAGTAGCAATCAATTATATTTACGCCCTAAAACCCTTGCCGTGGGTATAGGTTGTAGACGTAATACCAGCAGTACAGAAATCTTAGCAGCAGTTACCCATGCTTGTAACCAAATCGGACGTAGTATGCATAGTATTGGGATTATTGGTAGCAGTATTATAAAACAAGATGAAACCGGATTATTATCCGTCATACAGCAATTGGCTGTACCTAGTATTTTCTTTGTTAACGAGCAATTACAAGAATGTATTGAGAAATATCAATTGGATGAATCAAATTTTGTGAAAAAAGAGATAGGAGTGGGAAATGTATGTGCAGCAGCAGCAATATTAGCGGGACAGTCGAAGGAACTTCTTCTTCCCAAAACCAAGTACAAGAATGTAACGGTGGCCATTGCCCCGGTCAAATAGCAGTAGTCGGAATAGGACCGGGCAGTTTGCTCGATATGAGTCCTAGAGCCAGAGAAAGCATTGAAAATGCGGATGTAATCGTTGGTTATAATACCTATGTTCAATTAGTTTCTGAATTATTAGTAGGCAAGAAAATTATTGGTACTGGTATGATGCAGGAAATCGAACGCTGCCAAAGTGCCGTCGACCAAGCCTTAGCAGGTAGAAAGGTTGCCGTTATTTCCAGTGGCGACCCAGGAGTTTATGGTATGGCAGGTCTAGTTTTAGAATTAACTATGAAATATGCAGCAGATATTCGTCCAGAAGTAATCATCATACCAGGAATTAGTGCCGTAAGTGCTTCAGCCGCCATTTTAGGTGCACCACTTATGCATGATTTTGCTGTAATTAGTTTAAGTGACCTTTTAACGCCTTGGGATGTTATTAGAAAAAGGGTAGAAATGGCCGCGGCAGGGGATTTCGTTATTGCTTTATACAATCCGAAAAGCAAACGTCGTACTAGTCAAATTAGAGAAGTACGTGAAATTGTACTTGCCCATCGAGCAGCATCTACACCAGTAGGAATTGTTCATCATGCGACTAGAGCAGGGGAAAACATGGCCATATCCAATCTAAATGAATTCACCAAAGAATTTATTGATATGTTTTCACTCGTGATTATCGGTAATAGCCAAACCTATGTACAAGAAAATCGTATGATTACCCCCCGTGGATATAAAGTATGATTTTAGTTCTTGGCGGAACAAAAGATGGACGAGATCTAGCGGCATTATTAACAAAAAAGGGCTATCAGGTTATGGTCTCTGTATTTAGTGACTATGGCAGAGATCTAATACAACTCAATAAAGACCTAGTACACACAGGCGCCCTTGATACCGACGGATTTATCGCCTTTATCCACCAGAATGACATTCATCTGATTGTGGATGCCAGCCATCCTTATGCAATTAATGTCTCCTCAAATGCGATGAAAGCTTGCCAAACTACCAAAATACCTTATATCAGATACGAGCGTCCTACAGCCATACTACCAACATATGATAAGCTGTACGTTGTGCATGACTATAACGAAGCAGCAATAGTGGCAGCAACCTTAGGAAAAGTGATCTTTCTTACCACCGGTAGCCGTCATCTTAAGCTCTTTAAAAATTCAGCGTATTTACAAGATCTCAGGCTAATTGCTCGAGTATTACCTGAACCTAGCGTCTTAGTAGAATGCTTAGATTTAGGCTTTAAGCCTCAAGATATAGTTGCCATGCAAGGTCCCTTTTCGCATAATCTTAATGTCGCCTTATTTCAAGAATATAGGGCAGAAGTGATTGTAACAAAAAATAGTGGACAGATTGGTGGTAGTGATACGAAGATTACTGCTGCCATGTCACTGAATCTACCTTTAGTCATAATTGATAGACCAATGATTCAGTATCACAATGTAGTTTCTGATGTTGATGATGTCATAAAATTTATTGGGGAGGTATTCAAATGAACTATATAACGGAGCCCATGGCCATTGAGGAACGTAGTATGGAAATTATTGCTCCTCATTTAGCAGGACTAGATTTAACACCTGAAGAAATAAAAGTTTTTTCCCGCATTATTCACTCAACAGGCGATCCAGAGTATTCTAAAGTAATTGAAATTCATAAAGAAGCTATTATGGCAGGATGTAAGGCATTAGAAGCTGGGTGCGATATTTTTTGCGATGTTGAAATGGTGCGCACTGGTATTAATAAACGCCGTTTAGCAGATAACGGAGGAACCGTGCATTGTCTGATTGGTGATGAAAAAGTTGCATCTACTGCCAAAGAACTTGGTATAACTCGATCAATGGTAGCTATGCGTACTTTCGGTGAACGTTTACATGGATCCATTGTAGCTATCGGTAATGCACCTACAGCCTTGTTTGAAGTGCTAACTATGATGAAAGAAACTTCCATTCGTCCCGCCCTGATTATCGGAGTTCCTGTAGGCTTTGTTGGCGCTAGTGAATCAAAGGACTTCTTAGTAGAAACTTCTCCTGTTCCCTATATCACAGTTAGAGGCAATAAAGGTGGTAGCCCAATTGCAGCTTCTATCACAAATGCCCTTTTATATATGCATAAAAGATAATAAAGTATAGGTACTAGATCTGGCAAAATACGTAGCCTCTCGGAAAATCTCATTTAGAATGGCAAAGGATGAGCATAACTAACGCTTCAACCTTCTACTTAACCTACACTTATAGTTATCTCATCCTTTGCCTGTTTACGGCTATATGTGGTTGTTTTCCGAGAGCCTACTATACTAAATAGGGGGGAGATTATGTCCCAATTTAATATCCCACGTATTATTATTGCTGGCACTCATAGTGGCGTAGGTAAAACCACTATTGTCACAGGGCTCTTAGCAGTTTTAAAGCAAAGAGGCCTTACAGTACAGTCTTATAAGGTAGGACCTGATTATATTGACCCTGGATATCATCAACTGGCAAGTGGAAAAGTTGCTCATAATTTGGATACCTGGTTAATTCCAACAGATAAGTTAGTTCCTATTTTTGTAAAAACAGCGATTGGTAACGATATTGCAATTGTGGAAGGCGTAATGGGTTTATATGACGGTGGCCGCACAGGTGTGAGTAGTACTGCATCCATTGCAAAACTACTCAAGGCGCCGGTGGTACTGGTTATTGATGCCAGATCAGTGGGAGAAAGTGCGGCTGCCATTGCACTGGGCTTTAAAATGTATGATCAAGACGTCAATTTGGTAGGAGTTATCATTAATCGATTAGGATCCGAAAATCATAGAAAGATGATCTGTGAGGCATTGGAAAAAATCAATATTCCTGTATTAGGCTGTATTTTTCGCAATGAAGCCTTACATATGCCAGAAAGACATTTAGGTTTAACCCCAGTTACGGAACATGATGGAAATTGTATGCTTACTCAATTACAAGAACAAATTTCTGCTCAAATTGATATTGAGAAACTATTAAAAATAGCACGTCATTCCTCAGAGATAAGTGATCAATTAGAAATGACCAATAGTACTCATAAATCTCCAGTAAAAGCACGTATCGGCGTTGCCCAAGATGAAGCCTTTTCCTTCTATTATCCTGAAAGCCTGGATATTTTTAAAAAACTAGGGGCAGAAATTGTACCATTTAGCCCCATCAACGATACGGAGCTTCCTCAAGTCGATGGGCTATTATTTGGTGGCGGTTTCCCCGAAATGTTTGTCAAGGAACTAACTAATAATAAAGGTATGCGACAATCCATTCAGCAAGCTTGCCAAGCAGGCATACCCGTCTATGCTGAATGTGGTGGTTTTATGTACTTGACCAAACAAATTATCGATTTTAATGGTCAGCCATATGATATGGTAGGAGTAATTCCAGCAAAATGCAATATGGAATCAAAATTGCAAACTGTTGGCTACGTAGAAGCTACCTCTCTGACTGATAATGTTTTGTGTGTTGCAGGGGATGTGTTGCGAGGACATGAATTTCATTTTTCGCAAATGATACTTGATGACAGTCATGAAACATTTCCTTGGGCCTTCAAATTTAAAAAGACACGTACAGGAGAAGTTTATACTGGTGGGTATTCTAATAATAATATAGTTGCATCTTATCTACATATGCATTTTGCTGGCAATGAGCAAAATGCCCTTCGCTTCCTGACTAAATGTATGGTATTTAAGCAAAAAAAATAATGATTCTTGGGAGATTGATATAGATGCAAGGAAAAATTGTACTTATAACCGGCGGTACCAGGAGTGGTAAAAGTGTATTTGCTGAGCAATATGCCGCAACGCAATCAGATAAAGTGGCTTATATTGCTACCGCTCATATTTATGACCAAGAAATGCAAACACGTGTAACTCTACATCGCGAGCGTCGACCAGATACTTGGCAAACATTTGAGTCACCTTATCATGCTGACCAAATACTTTTAGAAGCTGCTAAACATGCAGACGTTATCTTATTTGACTGTTTGACATTATATACTAGCAACTTATTATTATCAACTAATACACCAACTGATCGAGAAGCAAGATTTCAATATGTTATGGGGGAAATTGATAAGTTACTACTCTCTTCTCAGAAAAGCCAATCCACAATACTTTTTGTTACAAATGAAGTCGGTATGGGTATTGTACCTGAAAATGCTTTAGCTCGCGAATATCGCGATATCGCAGGCATGGTTAATCAGAAGATAGCAGCTGATGCAGATGAAGTTTACTTGGTCATCTGCGGTTTGCCCGTCGAGTTAAAAAAAATAACTGCGCAGATTTCCAAGGAGGTGTATCATGGCTAAGACAATAATGTTACAGGGTACAAGTTCGCATGTGGGGAAAAGTATACTAACTACTGCACTATGCCGTATATTTTTGCAAGATGGGCAAAGAGTTGTGCCATTTAAAGCACAAAATATGGCTCTAAATTCATATGTAACTAAAACAGGCGACGAAATGGGTAGAGCCCAAGTTGCTCAAGCAGAAGCTGCTGGTCTCGACCCCGTAGTAGAAATGAATCCAGTATTATTAAAGCCAACAGGTAATTCTTGTTCTCAGGTTATTTTGATGGGGAAACCAATCGGTAATATGACGGCTAAGGAGTACCATACTGGATATAGCTTGCAAGCATTAAGTGTTATCAAGGAGTGTTTAGATAAACTAGGAGCTGAATTTGATGTTATCGTGATTGAAGGAGCTGGTAGTCCTGCTGAAGTGAATTTGAAAGCAAATGATATTGTCAATATGCGTATTGCTAAACTGTTAACAGCACCTGTATTATTAATTGCTGATATTGACCGTGGCGGTGCCTTAGCATCAGTAGTAGGAACCTTAGAATTATTAGACCCTGATGAACGTGATTTAGTAAAAGGCATTATTATTAATAAATTTCGTGGCGATATTGATCTCTTAAAGCCAGCTCTAGAGTTTTTAGAAGTAAAAACAGGTAAGCCCGTAGTGGGTGTAGTACCTCATCTGGATCAACTAGGTATTGATGATGAAGATTCTGTCTCTCTTGATGACAAACAAATACATGGTATGCGTGACCTTGATATTGTAGTTATTAGAACACCTAAAATTTCAAATTTTACAGATTTTTCCGCCTTTGCTAGTGAAACTGATGTTACTGTCCGCTATATTAAGCAAGGTGAATCTATTGGCAAACCTGATCTTATCTTATTGCCTGGGAGTAAAAATACCATTGAAGACTTATTATATATACGCCAACAAGGATATGAAGAGCAAATTCTTGAATTAGTCAATGCAGGTACTCCTCTTATTGGAATTTGCGGTGGGTACCAAATGTTAGGAAAGCAAATTTCGGACCCTGAGCATACGGAGTCGAATTTGGATAGTATCTCAGGTATTGGTCTTTTAAATATTGCTACAACGTTTACACCTAATAAAATGACTCATCAAGTAACTGCTAACTGCAATAATAACGGCTTTCTAGGCTTAAATTTCACTTGTGATCATTTGACTGGATACGAAATTCATATGGGACGCACTGAGTTCTTGGATAGCATCCAGCACGCCTTTACAATCACTAGCCGGTCTGATCAGCCCATAACATCTGCTGATGGAGTGGTACGTTCGGATGGTTTAGTCATGGGAACTTATATTCATGGTATTTTTGATAATGATGAATATCGTCGTAACCTATTGAATGCTTTAAGAAAACGTAAAGGCCTAATGCCTATTGAAACGGTGAATGATACTCACACTCGCAAGGAAAGTAGTTATAATCGATTAGCAGATACTGTGAGGAATAGTCTTAATATGGAATTAATTTATACACTTTTGGGTCCAGAATAATGGATCAATATTTGCCCCTAGTTGCCATATTAATTGATACTTTCCTTGGCGACCCTCGTTCCTCTCTGCATCCTGTAGTAATGATAGGTAATTGTATTGCTTTGTTTGAAAGAAAGTTATTAAAACCTCAATATTCTCGTACAATAAAAAAAATAACTGGCATGTTACTTGTAATTTTAGTTTTAGGAATAACCTATGCTGTTACTTGGTGGATACTAATGCTCTTATCGCAAATCCATCCTTGGATCGGATTCTTAGGAGGGGCTCTTTTATTAAGTTTTACTATTTCACCTAATAGTTTAGCTAAGGCTGGAAATGAAATTTATCAATATTTAGTCTCTGGCAATTTGCTGCAAGCCAGATTCAAAGTGGGCTGGATTGTTGGACGGGATACGGATACTCTTACGGTTTCTGAAGTAACAAGAGCAACGGTAGAAACTATCGCTGAAAATATTGTCGATGGCATTATTTCACCTCTTTTTTATTTTGCAATTGGGGGTGTACCATTAGCATTCTTATATCGAGCTGTGAATACGTTAGATTCTATGGTGGGATATAAAAACGCTAAATATAAAGATTTTGGTATGTGTGCTGCTCGTGTTGATGATATATTTAATTATATTCCAGCACGTTTAACAGCTATATTAATTCTTCTAGCCACAATTGTTCTACGCTTTAGCCTTACTGGTGCGATTAGAGCTATTTGGAATGATGCAGCAAAGCATCCCAGTCCTAATAGTGGGTTATCTGAAGCTGGGGTAGCTGGTGCTTTAGGTATCCGTTTAGGCGGTTTAAACTATTATGGAGGAATTGCTTCACAACGTGCTTATATGGGAGAGGCGTATACCCCCTTAATACCCTTGCATATCAAACAGACTATTCATTTCATGTACACAACATTAGCTTTTTTTATTGCCATCTTATTTATTTTTGCTGAACTGATGAAAATGTAGGAGGATAGCGTTACTATACGCTATAAAAAAATGAATAATTTTATAACAGGATTACAATTTTTAACCCGTATTCATATTGCTAAACAATCCGAGTGGTCACCTGAAAGTTTTGGCCGGAGTGTAAAATATTTCCCATTAATAGGTGCTATCCTTGGAATAATTTTAGTACTTATCAATCAATTATTGGCTGAATATTTCCCCTACATTGGTATTTTTTTACCACCCCATGTATTTGCAATCTTACTGATAATTTTTAATATTCTACTTACAGGCGGTCTCACATGTGATGGTTTTATGGACACCATGGATGGTATTTTTTCTGGTCGCTCAAAAGATAGAATGTTAGAAATAATGAAAGACAGTAGAATTGGGGCTAATGGTGTAATGGCTTTTGTATTGCTCGTAATACTAAAGTGGTCACTTATTATGGATATACCTTCTCAAGGACTTCCTACCGCTTTATTTATTATGCCAGTATTAGGTCGATTTGCTATGGTTATAGCAATTTCGGTATTCCCTTATGCTCGGCCTGATGGCATTGGTAAGGCCTTTGCTCAATATGCAGGTAAATATACCTTATATATTGCTGCCGTACTCACCCTACTATTCGTTATACCTTTAGGTAAACAAGCTATAGTAAGCCTATTTGCAGCGATTATTGTTACTGTATTATTTTCCAGCTATGTAAAAAAACTAATCGGTGGTTTGACTGGTGATATATATGGTTCAGTTACTGAAATATCAGAAATAATTGTATTGCTTGTATTTTTGTACTAATGCTAAAAGTGAAAAAGGTAGATATTGCAGTTTATCAAAGAACTGATAATAATAATATGTGATATCTTTAAAAATAATAACTTCATTGGAGAGCGCTTGCATGAGGGTAACAGTCAAAGCCCCTGGATCTTGTGGTGAATTAGCACAAGGCATAATAGGTGGAAAAAATTTTTTAATTACTTGTCCTATTAATTTATATTCTGAAGTTACAGTAAACTCGCACAAATCTATAACTCAATTAAGTGTTGGCAGTAAAGTGATCTCAACCATTCAAAAAACAACACATTATCTGCAAATTTCTGATAACTTTACTGTCACTGTCAAATCTGAATTACCAATTGGTAAAGGGATGGCTTCAAGTAGTGCAGATATTAGTGCCACTTGCCAAGGTATTGCTTTAAGCGCCGGCAAACTTTTGTTACCTGATGACATCGCAAATATTGCATTGTCAATAGAACCTACTGATGGTATATTTTACCCTGGTATTGTATTATTTGATCATGTAAAAGGACATATTCGCCAATACTTAGGGAATGCTATTCCAATGTATATCGCAATCTTCGATGTCGGGGGTGAGATTGATACTCTCCACTTTAATCAACGTAGTGATTTAGAAAAACTAAATCAGGCTAACGAATTGCAAGTACAAAAAGCTTTGAACTTAATTGTTGAAGGACTTGCCAAGAAGGATGCTGCCCTGCTAGGCAAGGGAACTACTCTTAGCGCATTAGCTAATCAAACAATATTATTTAAACCACATTTAGAAGAAATGATTAATATAAGTCTTTCCTGGGGAGCTGTTGGGGTAAATATCGCTCATAGCGGTACCGTAGTTGGTGTACTATTTCCGATGAATAAATTAATTAATTGTCTTCCTTGTATTGAGGATATAAGCAGATATTGTAATGGTGTGAAGTTCTTGCGTACTGTACAATTCATTTCTGGCGGATTAATGAAACAAGAAGGTGATAATGATGACTGGAAACAATGCTTTTGAACATGGCGGAAATTTGTATGCTAGAATACGAGAAACAGGTGGCTGTTTTTCGGAGATACTAGATTTTAGCGCTAATATCAATCCACTAGGCATATCAGATAAAATTCGACAAACATTACATGAGTCTTTAGAATCCATTATTCATTATCCTGATGCACAGGCTTATGCTTTAAAACACGGAATAAGTAAGCATTATCAAGTAGATCCTGCATCAATAACCATCGGCAATGGCGCAGTCGAGCTTATGTATATTTTGTGTCATATGTTAACTCCTAAACGTGTATTAGTGACTGCACCGACTTTTAGTGAATATGAATGTGCTGCTAGGGCTAGTGGAGCACATGTTGAATACCTTTATCTTAATGAGAGCCGCGGCTTTGAAATAGATATACCAACTCTGACTAAACAACTAACTGATATTGATATTATCTTTATTTGTAATCCCAATAATCCTACTGGTACATTATTGACAAATAGGCAGTTAAGCCAATTATTACTAGTTGCAAAAACACAAAATACCTATGTTGTCATCGATGAGTCGTTTATCGATTTCCTACATAATGCTAATGCCTACACTTGTCGTCATTTATTAACACAATATGACAATCTGATTATTCTACACTCACTCACCAAGTTTTATGCTATCCCAGGCCTTCGACTTGGTTTTAGTCTAGCCAGCCCTAGGATAACTACAATGTTACATGCAGGCAAGGATCCCTGGAATGTTAACACATTAGCACAAAATGCAGGTGTAGTAGCGTTACTTGATGACACTTATCAGAAACTAAGTAGAGACTTTATTACAGAAAGAAAAATAGAATTATATAATAACTTATTAACGATAAAAGGCTTAAAGCCATACTTTCCATCTGTAAACTTTATTTTAATAAACATTACAGAAACAACTATGACGGCAGGGCAATTACGGCAGGTTATGGAAACCTATAATATCTTAATTCGTGATTGCAGTAATTATCCTGGGCTATCCTCAGAATATATCCGTATAGCTGTAAAACGCCCGGAGCAGAATATTATATTAATTGATACATTACGAAAAATTTTTGGGGGTATTAAATGACAAAAGTAATTTTAGTTCGTCATGGGGAAACACTATGGAACTTAGAAATGAAGTATCAAGGACATTGTGATATTGCTCTAACCGAAAAAGGTATCAAGCAAGCTGAATTAGCAGCGAATAGTCTCGCCAAGGAGCGTGTTTCTGCTGTCTACGCTAGTGATTTATGCCGTGCTTTTGCAACAGCTGAAAGTATTGCTAATAAACATAATCTACAAGTTGCTGCTATACCAGAGCTTAGGGAAATTAATTTTGGTCAATGGGAGGGGTTAACCTATGACAAAATTAATAGCCAATGGTCGGATATGATGGCTAAGCTATTTACTCATCCTGATGAAATTGAAATACCCGATGGTGAAACCTTTAGAGAAGTGAAAGAAAGAGCTACTTTGGCAATAAGTAAATTAATTCAAAAGCATCCGAATGAGACCATCGTTGTCGTTTCTCATGGAGGAACCATACGTACCATATTATGTGCAATACTTAACATTCATTTAAATCATCTTTGGAACATAAAACAAGATAATACTGCTATTAATATCCTAGAATATTATGATAATCAGGCACTTGTCTCATTAGTGAATGGCACATCTCATTTAGATAGCTTAGAATAAACCGGATGCTACATACATTTTCAAGCTACATAGAAGTACAAAAAATATACACCAAAGAAGATGCCTAACATCCTTTGGTGTATATTTTCTGTTAATCCCTAAATAGGTTTTAAATAACATTCTCTATTATATAAAAAATATGTTAAAATAAGAAAACACTAGCATATCATTTTTGTCGGACGAATTGTGAGATTAGCTTTAATAAGCCTTATCCGATAAGCAAATGCCTAGATAAGTACGACTAAGATTCAAACGGAGTTAAAACTCCACCTAAATCAATTCTTCTTCAAAATTCTATATAGTGTTGATCATGAAAGAGGTTTGTAAATGTATAGTTATTGTATTATACCTGATAATCCTGAAATTTTTTTGTCTTGCCTTGCAGAATTATCCACTAAAGCAGAAGACAAAGAGCTAATTAAATATTGTAAAATCACCAAGGTTGAGGTACATACCACTATAAATACTTGGGATATATTCATAACTGTACCAAAAGAATTATCCAACCAGATATTATTACTAGCTGAAAAAAAGTTTTGTAGTGATTGTGGTTTAAAAAAAGTAAATTTTATACAGAGTGTTAAAGTATTAGAAAACTATCTGGCAAATAATTGGCTGGATTTCGTAAACAAAATTTCTAAAAATATATATTCTATTAAACATTTACTTTCCAATGCTAAATGGAACTTTGATGGACAAACATTAACCATTGAAACCGTTGGCGAATTAGCTAGTGAAATCTTTTCTACGCATGGAATTGTACAAACTATGCAAGCCTTCATACTAGAAGAGTTTAACCGAAATTGTACAGTTAAATGTATCACTACTGCTACTGGCGGACCAGTTGTTCGCGATGAAGACTTATTGACACCTGAATATCTAGAAGCATTAACAGAACATAAATCGCCTAACGAGGCAAAAGCAGATAACCCCATTATCTTTGGTAGGAATATCAAAGCTGATCCAGTACCGATGAGTAGTATACAAGATGAAGCCCGTAATATCGTAGTTGAAGGTCAGCTTGTTAACTTTGAATTGAGAGAATTACGATCGGGCCGACAGTTACTCACCTTCGACATAGGTGATTTAACAGATGGTCTTAGTGGTAAGGTATTTTTTGAAGATAAAGATAAAGAACAATTTGCTAAAGTATCAACCGCTTTAAAAAAGGGAATGACAATTAAAGCAAAGGGTACTGTGCAATTTGATAAATATAGTAATGAATTAGTGCTATATGCTGATAGTATGTGCCGAGTAAATACTATCACTCGCATGGATAATGCTCCAACAACACGGATTGAATTGCACGCCCATACACGTATGAGTAATATGGATGCCATGGTATCGGCAAAAGACCTTATCAAGACCGCTGCTGATTGGGGACATTCTGCAGTTGCTATTACGGATCATGGTGTAGTGCAGGCATTCCCAGAAGCTCATGAAGCCTCTCTTAAATCAGGCATTAAAGTAATCTATGGTATGGAAGGCTATTTAGTGGATGAAGACATAAAAAAAGCTCGTCATATTATTATATTGGCCCAAAATAGCATTGGCTTACGTAATTTATATCGTTTAGTTTCACTTTCTCATATTAAGTACTTGTATAGAACTCCTCGTATTCCCCGCAAAATACTAATGGAATATCGAGAAGGCTTATTATTAGGTTCAGCATGTGAAGCAGGTGAGTTAATCCAAGCCATTTTACGTGGAGAAAATGAGGATGAATTACTTAGAATTGCTGCATTTTACGATTATTTAGAAATTCAGCCTATTGGTAATAATTCTTTTTTAATACGAGAAGGTATGGTAGCAAATGAAGAAGGTTTAAGACAAATTAATCGTAAAGTCTGTGAGATTGGTGTTAAGCTTAACAAACTTGTAGTAGCAACCTGCGACGTACATTTTCTAAATCCTGAGGATGAAGTATATAGACGTATTATGATGGCTGGTAAAGGCTTTAGCGATGCAGACCAACAACCCCCCTTATATTTCCGTACGACAGAAGAAATGATTAATGAGTTTGTATATCTTGGTAAAGATAAGGCTTATGAAGTCGTTGTAGAAAATCCACGACGTATTAACGAACAAATTGAAAAAATTAAACCTATCCCTGACGAACTTTACTCACCGCAAATTCCTGGTGCTGAGGATCAAATCATTTCTATGTCATATACCAAGGCAGAACAATTATATGGCAATCCATTACCTACCGTTGTAGCTGAGCGCTTAAAATATGAATTAGATTCTATTATTAATAATGGCTTTGCTGTTTTATATTTGATTGCTCACAAATTAGTAAAGAAATCATTAGATGATGGCTATCTAGTAGGCTCACGAGGCTCGGTTGGTTCATCTTTTGTTGCTACTATGACAGATATAACTGAAGTTAATCCTTTACCTCCGCACTGGAGCTGTCCATCATGCAAATATAGTGAATTTGTGACTGATGGCAGTTATGGAGGGGGCTTTGACTTACCTGACAAAATTTGTCCCCAATGTAATTCTCCTACGACAAAAAATGGACATGATATTCCTTTTGCAGTCTTCATGGGTTTTCACGGTGACAAAGTTCCTGATATTGATTTAAACTTTTCTGGCCATTATCAACCTACTGCCCATAAATATACAGAAGAATTATTTGGCAAGGATAATGTGTTTCGTGCGGGAACTATAGCTACCGTAGCAGATAAAACTGCTTATGGATATGTGAAAAACTATTTTAATGACAAAGGAATTACACCTCGAAATGCTTATATCAATGCCTTAATCAATGGTTGTACTGGAGTCAAACGAACTACTGGTCAACATCCAGGTGGCATTATGGTTGTGCCGCGAGATATGGATGTTCATCATTTTACCCCTATACAGCATCCTGCTGATGATAAAAGTTCAGGAACAATCACTACTCATTTTGATTATCACTCCATTAGCAGTCGTTTAGTTAAGCTTGATATTCTCGGTCATGATGACCCAACAGTAATTCGTATGTTAGAAGATTTAACGGGAATTGATGCTCAAACGATTTCACTTGATGATACGGAAACTATGAGTTTATTTTCCTCAACGGCAGCATTAAACTTAACACCTACTCAATTAGGTAGTGCTGTTGGAACTTTTGGTATTCCAGAATTCGGGACAAAATTTGTACGACAGATGTTAGAAGATACAAAACCTAAAACCTTTAGTGAATTAGTGCGAATCAGTGGTTTTTCCCATGGCACAGATGTTTGGCTCAATAATGCTCAAGACTTAATTAAAGCTGGTACAGCCAAATTATCGGAAGCTATTTCAGCTCGTGATGATATTATGATGTACCTTATTCATAAAGGTGTTGAACCATCTCTAGCTTTTAAAACTATGGAGGGCGTACGTAAAGGAAAAGGTATAAAATCAGAGGATGTAACAAAGTTGCGAGAAAAAAATGTACCCGAATGGTATATTGAATCTTGCCAAAAAATTAAATATATGTTTCCTAAAGCCCATGCAGTTGCTTATGTTATGATGGCGTTTCGCATTGCCTATTGCAAAGTTCATCATCCAGTGGCTTTTTATGCCGCTTATTTTACGGTAAGAGGTACTGATTTTGATGCTGAACTTATTTTACAAGGGGAAGTTGTGCTGCGCAACAAATTAGCTGAGTTTGAAGCAAAAGGTAATAACATAACAGTTAAGGAAAAAGGATTGCTTACCATTGTAGAAATAGCCTTGGAAATGTATTTACGCGGCTTTAGTTTTCAAAGAGTAGATTTGTACAAATCAGATGCAACTAAATTCTTAGTTGTTGATAATGGACTCTTACCTCCCTTATCTGCCCTACAAGGATTAGGGGAAAATGCAGCACATAATATTGTATTAACTCGTGAGGGAACACCATATTCGTCCCTTGAAGACTTAAGAAATAGAGCTCGGATATCAAAGACAGTCGTGGATATATTAAAGACACATGGCTGCCTTGATGATTTACCTGAATCTGATCAAATGATCCTATTTGGATAAGAAAACATAAATACAGGTAGAGCATATTTAAAAAATTAATCTCTTTTGTAAATTTTTATTGTAAATACACATATATAATGATATACTAAATGGTAGTATAAATGTTTTTTTCGGGCTGAAGGAGTGGGTATAATACCCACTCTTTCAGCTTAGTGGCTATTTTATCCCTACCAAATATAGGGTATAAGCTTACATAGTATTAGGCAAGACTAAGGTAGTAGAGAAATATACTTAGGTAGGAGGTTATGTATGTCAAAAGAACACGTTGAGAATTTAATAGAAAAGCTTGTCCAAGAGATTGTTGCTAACAGCGTAATTGAATTAGTAGATGTGGAATATATCAAGGAACGTGAATGGTATCTACGCATCTTTTTAGATAAAGAAGGCGGTATTGAAATTGAAGACTGTCATTGGGTAAGTGAACAGCTTGAAGCTAAATTAGAAAAGCTTGACCCTATTAAGGAAAGTTACTATTTAGAAGTTTCTTCACCAGGACTTGACCGTGCATTAAGAAAAGATAGAGATTTTGTTCGCCATATTGGTGATGAAATTGAAATTACTACATTTACACCGATTAATGGTCAAAAACGTATTGTAGGTAAATTAAACAACTTAAACAATGGTGATATCAGTATAGATGTTAATGGTACTGAAATGAAAATTCCACGCAATCAAACGTCACAAGTTAGGCTATATATTGATTTTTAATACGCAAAATTGAATAGGAGGAATTTAGGTGAACGCAGAATTCATGCAAGCTTTTGAACAATTAGGCAAGGAAAAGGGGATTGCTCCTGAAATCTTGTTTGAGGCGATAGAAGCAGCGCTTATCTCAGCTTACAAAAGAAATTTTAGCTCAGCTCAAAATGTAAGAGTATCATTAGAACGTACAACAGGGGAATTTCATGTTTATGCTCGCAAAGCAGTCGTAGAAGTAGTAACGGACTCACGGTTAGAAATAGATCTAAGCGAAGCAAGATTATTAGATATACGTTATGATTTAGAGGATATTGTTGAAGTAGAAGTTACGCCCAAAAATTTTGGACGTATTGCAGCGCAAACAGCAAAACAAGTGGTGGTGCAACGCATTCGAGAAGCTGAACGTGGTATTATTTATGATGAATTTTCAAATCGAGAAAGTGATATACTTACTGGTATTGTACAACGAATTGAACAGAAAAATGTATTTATTGACCTTGGTAAAGCAGAAGCTATTCTAGCACCTTCTGAACAAATTGCTGGGGAAACTTATAAACATGGTGATAGATTAAAAACGTACATAATTGAAGTAAAAAAGACAACCAAAGGACCTCAAATTTTAGTATCCCGTACCCATCCTGGATTATTAAAACGATTATTTGAATTAGAAGTTCCAGAAATTCATGATGGAGTGGTTGAAATAAAATCCGTGGCTAGGGAACCAGGTTTACGCTCAAAATTTGCAGTGTATTCACGTGATGAGAATGTTGATCCAGTAGGGGCCTGTGTCGGCCATAAGGGTATGCGGGTACAGTCCATTGTTAATGAACTTAAAGGCGAAAAGGTTGATATTGTAAAATGGAATACCGATCCTGCTAAATATATCGCTAATGCATTAAGTCCAGCTAAGGTAGTTAGTGTAGAAATTAATGAAGTTGAAAAAATATCTAGAGTTGTAGTGCCTGATTATCAATTATCCTTGGCTATTGGTAAAGAAGGTCAAAATGCTCGTCTAGCTGCCAAACTCACAGGTTGGAAAATTGATATTAAGAGCGAATCTCAAGTTGGTTCCTAGGAGGCTTTTATGGTTATACAGAAAAAAACTCCTCAACGTATGTGTGTTGGTTGCCAAGAGCTAAAAAATAAAAAAGAATTATTACGAATTGTTCGCACACCCGATGATGAAGTTATTTTAGATACAACTGGTAAAAAATCAGGAAGAGGCGCTTACCTTTGCAGCAATGAGCAATGCTTGACAAAAGCCTTTAAAGAAAAAAGATTAGAACGGGCATTGAAAAGGGTGGTTAATCCTGAAGTGTATGAACAATTACGTTCTGGCATAATAACATGAGCAATAATGATGAAAAAATAATTTCACTATTAGGTTTAGCGCAAAAAGCAGGAAAAATATCTTCTGGCGAATTATCTGTTGAAAAGACAGTAAAATCCGGCAAAGCGAAACTTCTTATAATTGCCGCAGATTGCTCAGATGCTACAAAAAAAAGTTATAACGATATGGCTGCCTATTATGATGTTGAGCTTTATGAAACATTTTCAAAAGAGCAGCTAGGGCAATGTATCGGAAAAGAATACCGTGCTGCATTAGCAATAACAGATATTGGATTCACAAATGCAGTAAAGAAATTACTTAATAGCTAATTGATAGGGATTAGTTATTAAGAAAGAAAATGGGGGTAGATGAATGTCCAAATATAGAATATATGAATTAGCCAAAGATTTTAACACAACGAGTAAAGTTATTATTGATATTTTAAACCGAAACAATATGGAAGCAAAAAATCATATGAGTAGTGTGGATGATGATGCCAAGAACGTTATTACCCGAACATTTGCTCATAAAATATCTTCTACACCTACAGCAGGAGCTTCAAATATTGAAAACAAGCCAAGAATTCAAGAACAACAACCAACACCAGTAGCACGTCCCGTTGGAAATGATGTTAAACAACAGCCTTTTGTTAATCGTGGGGAGCAACGTCCTGCTTCTAATCAACAACCACAACGGCCTTGGCAGAATCAGTCCAATCAAAATAGACCACAACAAAACCAACAACGTCCAGTACAACAAAATTTTCAAAATCAGCCACGTCCTACACAGGCACCTTTTCAAAATCAACAACAACGTCCTGGGCAACAAAATTCGTATAATTCACAACGTCCTGCACAGACATCTTTCCCAAATCAACAACGTCCAGTGCAACAAAACCCACAAAGTTTACAACCAAGAAACGCAGGTACGCAACAACCCCCAGTACAATCTAGACCAGCTGCTCCTCCTAATAGATTTCAGCAAAATAACAATCGCCCTGCTAGTAACAACAATAATAGTGGTCAAAGAAATCAAACCGGCGGAAATTTTAATAAAAGACCGCAGCAAAATCGCGGTTTTCAACCTCGAAATGCAGCACCAACTGTTAAAGTGGAACCACCAAAGCCAAAAAATGTTAAATTAGGCGAATCAATTACCGTAAAAGAATTAGCAAGCAAACTCTGTCGCGATGTTGGTGAAGTGATCAAAAAACTTATGATGCTTGGAGTTATGGCTACCATAAATCAAGATCTTGATTTTGAAACTGCTTCACTCTTAGCTACGGAATTTGGTGTTGCTGTACAAGAATTGCCACCCGAAGAAGATCCTACCGAAATTGCTGAAATTGAAGATGATCCTGCGAGCCTTGTCCTTAGACCTCCAGTTGTTACGGTTATGGGACATGTCGACCATGGCAAGACATCTTTATTAGATTCAATCAGACAAACACATGTAACTTCCCAAGAAGCTGGTGGAATCACTCAGCATATTGGTGCATATAAAGTTACTTGCCAGGGTAAGAAAATTGTTTTTCTTGACACACCTGGTCATGAAGCCTTCACAGCAATGCGAGCTCGTGGGGCTCAAGTAACGGATATTGCAATTTTAGTGGTAGCTGCCGATGATGGGGTTATGCCACAAACTATTGAAGCTATCAATCATGCTAAGTCTGCTAATGTTCCTATCATCGTAGCTATTAATAAAATGGATCGCCCAGGCGCAAACCCTGATAGAATTAAACAGCAACTATCTGACTACGGTCTTGTTGCTGAAGATTGGGGCGGAGATGCAATTATGGTACCAGTTTCTGCACAGAAAAAGACTGGTATAAATGAACTTTTAGAAATGGTATTGCTTGTAGCTGAAATGCAAGAAATTAAAGCTAACCCTAATCGTCAAGCTTTTGGCACGATTATTGAAGCAAAACTTGATAAAGGCCGCGGTCCAGTAGCTACTGTCTTAGTACAAAAAGGAACTCTGCATATTGGTGATACTATCATTGCTGGTATTGCCTATGGTAAAGTTCGCGCTATGGTAAATGACCGTGGTGAAAAAGTGAAAAAGGCTGAACCATCTACTCCGGTAGAAGTACTTGGCTTGGCTGATGTGCCACAAGCAGGTGATGTCCTTGTAGCTGTAGATGAGAAAATAGCAAGAGCAGTCGCAGAAAAACGTATCGCTAAAAGACGTACGGATGAGCTAATGCAATCACAAAAAGTTTCACTGGATGATTTATTTAAACAAATTCAAGATGGCAATATTCAAGATCTGAATATTGTTATTAAAGCCGATGTTCAAGGTTCCGTTGAAGCACTACGCCAATCGTTATTAGCCTTAAATGCTAATAACAAGGAAGTAAGAGTGAACATTGTACACGCTGGAGTTGGTGCAATTAATGAATCTGACGTAATGTTGGCATCTGCTGCCAATGCGTTAATAATAGGCTTTAACGTTCGCCCAGATGGTAATGCACGTAAAGCTGGCGAATCTGAAAAAATAGACATTAGACTATATCGCGTTATTTATGAAGCATTGCATGATGTAGAAGCAGCTATGACTGGAATGCTAGCGCCAGAATACAAAGAAGTAATTCAAGGCCGAGTAGAAATACGTCAACTGTTTACAATTTCAAAAGTTGTTATTGCTGGTGCTTACGTATTAGAAGGAAAAATATTCAATTCTTCTAAAGTACGTGTAATCCGAAATGGTATTGTAATACATGAGGGTGAACTAGAATCCTTACGACGCTTCAAAGACGATGTAAAAGAAGTGGCTGCAGGTTATGAATGTGGTATTACAGTTGATAAATTCCGTGATCTTAAAGAAGGCGATACCATTGAAGCTTTCACTATGGAAGAAATAAAACCTAAGGGTTAAAAGGCGGAGGATATATATGGGCCAGCTCCGAGTCGAAAAAGTTCAGGAGTTTATTAAGCAAGAAATTAGTAAAATTATTTTAACCGAACTAAAAGACCCACGCGTCGGTTTTGCAACGATTACCCAAGTTGAGGCGACTGGTGATTTACGCAGCGCAAAAATTTATGTTAGTTTAATGGGTAGTGATGAACAAAAAGCTGATACTTGGAAAGGCTTACAAAGTGCGTTAGGTTACATGCGTAGCGAAATCGGTAAGCGTATTCGAATGAGAATCACTCCTGAATTGTCATTGCATATTGATGAATCATTAGATTATAGTGCTCATATTCAGGAATTATTAATTAAAATCAAACAGGAAGAGGGCAATCAATAAATTATGGATTTTTCACTTAAGCAGATTGCTGAGCTTTTACAAAATAGTAGTACTATCATTATTACTGCCCATATCCACCCAGATGGAGATTGCTTGGGATCTATGTTGGCACTTAATGAATATCTTGCATCACGAGGGAAAAGTGTAAAAATGATACTCGATGATGAAGTTCCAGCACAATATAATTTTCTTCCTGGGTATGAAACTATTGGTAAACCTACAAGTAAGGTAATTAGTGCTGATTTATTAGTAGTACTTGATGCCAGTGATATTGAGCGCATCGGTAAAGTGAAGGAGCATGTAAATGCTCCCATCTTAAATATTGATCATCATATTTCTAATACTAAGTTTGCTGACTATTGGTATATTAATAGCAAGTCCGCAGCCACAGGAGAAATAATTTTACAATTACTTAACCAGTTAAATGCAAAAATTACTCCCGCTATAGCAACATGTTTGTACACTGCTATAGCTACTGATTGTGGTTTCTTCCGTTATGCAAATACTTCGGTACAAACCATGCGTTATGCTGCTGATTTGATGGAATATGGGGCTAATCCGAATGCTATATCAGAATATATGGAAACCAAACCACTCGAGAGTATCTTAACCTTAGCTAGAGTATTAGAAACACTTGAACTACATCATAATGGTAAAATTGCTACAATAACAGTATCACCAGATACCCTGGATAATTTAGATAGTACTGAAGGCTTCATTAATTATCCAAGGATTATTGAAGGTGTTGAAATCGCTATCATGTTTAAAATAATGAATGAAGATACTATTCGAATTAGTTTCCGCTCCAAAACAGTTGATGTGAGTACACTTGCATTTTCCTTTGGCGGAGGTGGGCATGTACGTGCTGCTGGTTGTGCTATCATAGGCAAAATCGAAGACGTCAAGAAAAAAGTCCTTCATTCTTCCATTAAACAGCTAGCAGAGACCATACTATGAGCAATGGTCTGATCAATGTCTTAAAACCGCCAGGTATGACCTCCCATGATGTTGTTTCTTTTATCCGCAGAAATTATCATCTTAAGCGTGTTGGGCATGCTGGCACTTTAGATCCAGCGGCATCGGGTGTTCTACCAGTTGCATTGGGGACAGCTACACGATTACTTGAGTATATGACTGATACTGATAAAAGTTATCGAGTCGAACTTACCATCGGTTATGAAACAGATACTGGTGATGACACTGGCACTGTTGTAAGTACTGTTGCTTGTAGTATGCCTACTAAAATAGAAATTGAGCAAGTATTATCATCATTTATTGGTACCATTGAACAAATTCCACCTATGTATTCAGCTATAAAAATACAAGGGAAAAAATTATATGAATTAGCAAGGGCTGGTATTACAGTAGAGCGCCAGCCACGCATTATTACCATTCATAGTATAGCTTTATTACATATGGATGACACACGTATTCTATTTGATGTAACATGTTCTAAGGGAACGTATATACGTTCTTTATGTTCTGATATCGGACAACAAATAAACTGCCCTGTAGTCATGTCTTTTTTAGTTCGTACTCATGTTGGAGATTTTCCTTTAGAAAAATCCTTTACACTACAAGAAATTGAAGAAAATCCTCAAGATGCTCTTTTGCCCCTGGATTATGCTCTTGAGCACATGCCTAAATTGATATTGGCTCCTGAAATGGCACAAGCATTTAAATATGGTCAAACTATCATAAATCATACTCTGAAAGTTTCTAACCAAGAGTTGTTAAGAATTTATGAGCAAGAAAATTTATTTATCGGAATTGGTCAAATAAATACTGATACTGCAGTAATTACGCCAATAAAAGTAATTAAATTAGAATAATCTATATGAAATCTATCTAAAGAGCTTTATCATGGAGTTCCATAGATAGATTTTCTGATATTATTGTTATTGTGTGGTGGAAAACATGGAAGTATTGAATCAACTGACAACTTTAAAAGAGCAATTTCCTAGAATTACAGTTGCTTTAGGAACTTTTGATGGCGTACACATTGGTCATCAAAAAGTAATATCACGCTCTGTAGAATTATCCAAACAACTACATGGTACAAGTGTAGTTTTCACTTTCAGTAATCATCCTTTATCCATAATTGCTCCTGAAAGATGCCCATTACAAATAATCACGCAGGATGATAAGGCTGAATTAATGGAGAAACTTGGCGTAGATATTTTATTAAATATACCTTTTACAGCGGAATTTTTACAATTGTCTGCATCACAGTTTATTCATTTATTATTGGAAACTTTAAACCCAAAACATATCTTAATTGGTCCAAACTATTCTTTTGGTTACAAACGTAGTGGTACACCAGAGCTTTTGCAAGAGGCAGGATTAAAATATGGCTTCAAAACAGAAATTAATCCCACGGTATATATGAATAACACTATGATTAGTAGTACATTAATACGACAACTGATTACTAACGGTAAGGTTGATCAAGCGGCAAATCTCTTAGGTAGGTTAGTAACGATAAAAGGTACTGTTACTCATGGTGCTAAGCGCGGTCGCTTATTAGGATATCCAACAATTAATTTAGAAGTTTCCCCAGGTCTGGTTATTCCTCAAAATGGGGTATATGCGGTTCAGATTACGGTTAAGAATAATCGATATAATGGTATCGCAAATATTGGTACGAATCCAACTTTTAATGATGTAGGACGCCGTATTGAAGTGCATATTCTAGATTTTTCTGGAGATTTATATGGTGAATTGGTTACAGTAAGCTTCTTAAAACACATTCGTAATGAACATACATTCTCCAATTCAGATGATCTTAAATTGCAAATTGCAAAGGATGTCGGCACTGCAAAGAAATATTACCCATAATCGTTCTAAAAGAAGAAATACTTATTATTTACAATTAAGGTCATCTATGATAGAATATATTCTGTTGGTGATTGATGAATAATCATTCACTCATAATAACCATAGCGAGGATGTTCGATTCTCCAACGATTGTCTTGGCTAATGGGGATCATGTATAAAAAGGAGGTGCCCATATTGTTAACACCAGAATTAAAACAATCTCTAATTGAAAAATACCGTACTCATGAAGCTGATACTGGATCACCAGAAGTGCAAATTGCTATTTTAACTGAACGTATCAACTATCTAACAAATCATTTAAAAGAGCATAAAAAAGATCATCATTCTAGACGTGGTCTTTTAAAAATGGTTGGTCAACGTAGAGGTTTATTGAACTATGTTCGCAACAACGATATAGAGCGTTACCGTTCTATTCTTGAAAAACTCAACCTTAGAAAGTAACAAGTGAGGACTTGGCACAAGCCAAGTCTTTTCTTTTTATTGCAAAAAGTATTTTTTTATAGATTAACTGTTAATAATAAAGGAAATACTAAAAAAAATGTCGAAGAGTTAATCTTTGGTAAAGAGTAAGGGTTTACAGAGGAGGAATGCCATATATGTATAAAATTGAAATGCAACTAGGAGATAGACCCCTGATTATAGAATCAGGTAAAATGGCCAAACAAGCTGGTGGATCCGTATTGGTCAGATATGGAGATACTGCCGTTTTAGTTACTGCCACAGCATCAGCAGAACCAAGAGATGGTATTGATTTTTTCCCATTAACAGTTGATTATGAAGAAAAATTATATTCGGTAGGTAAAATTCCAGGTGGCTTCATTAAGAGAGAAGGACGCCCTAGTGAATCTTCTATTCTTGCAAGTCGTTTGATTGATAGGCCTATTCGACCATTATTTGCTAGCGGTTTTCGCAATGATGTACAAGTAGTAGCTACTGTATTATCAGTAGACCAAGATAATTCGCCAGAAATTCCAGCTATGATTGGCGCATCATGTGCTTTGTCCATTTCTGATATTCCATTTAATGGTCCCATTGGTGGTGTCAGAGTAGGATTGATTAATAATGAGTTCATTACCAATCCTACTGTTGAACAACAAAAATTAAGTGAACTTAATTTAGTAGTTGCGGGAACAAAGGATGCTGTACTTATGGTAGAAGCAGGCGCCAATGAATTATCTGAAGATGTCATTTTAAAAGCAATTAGCTTTGGTCATGACATTATACGCAATCTAATTGCTTTCCAAGAAACAATGATTGCAGAAATAGGTAAACCTAAACGCGAAATAAAGTTATATGAAGTGCCTGTGGATATTAATAATGCAGTACGTGAATATGCTACGGAAATCCTCGTGACAGCAGTAAGAAATTCTGACAAGCTAACTCGCGAAGAAAATATGAAACAAGCTAAAAAGCAAGTTGCAGAACATTTTGCTACCATTTATCCTGACAATGGCAAAGATATTCAAAATATGTTGCAAAAAATCATTAAAGAAGTAGTCCGCAAAATGATTACTGTTGATAAAATACGTCCTGATGGTCGACAATTAGAAGAAGTACGACCAATTAGTTGTGATATTGGTTTATTGGCGCGTACACATGGCTCAGCATTATTTACCCGTGGACAAACACAAGCACTGACAATCACTACTCTTGGCGCAATGGGGGATGAGCAAATTCTTGATGGCTTAGGTGTTGAAGAATCGAAGCGCTATATGCATCATTATAATTTCCCATCGTTTAGCGTTGGCGAAACTAGGCCATCCCGGGGGCCAGGACGTAGAGAAATTGGTCATGGTGCTTTAGCGGAACGTGCATTAGTACCGGTTATTCCTTCAGAGACAGAATTCCCTTATACAATTCGTTTAGTTTCGGAGATATTAGAGTCAAATGGTTCAAGCTCAATGGCCAGTGTTTGCGGCAGTACCTTATCTCTTTTAGATGCAGGTGTACCTATTAAGCGTCCAGTGTCTGGAGTTGCCATGGGTCTTGTTAAGGATGGAGAAGATTTCTCTATACTTACTGATATTCAAGGCTTAGAAGATGCATTAGGCGATATGGACTTTAAAGTTGCTGGTACAACATCTGGTATTACAGCAATTCAAATGGATATTAAAATTGCTGGTATAACGAGAGAAATTCTATCTTCAGCCCTTGCTCAAGCTCATCGCGGTAGAATGCACATCATGAGTAAAATCGTAGAAGTTATTCAGGAACCTCGGGCTGAGTTATCACCTTTTGCTCCTCGCATTATTACAATGGAAATTCATCCTGATAAAATTCGTGATGTAATTGGGCCTGGTGGTAAAACAATTAAAAAAATTATTGAAGAAACAGGCGTTAAAATTGATATTGAAGATGACGGTAAAGTATTCATCGCTGCTGTTGATATGGAAGCAGGACAAAAGGCTGTAAAAATCATTGAGACACTGGTCAGAGAAGTAGAAGTAGGTAGCTCCTATACTGGCAAAGTTACACGTTTAATGAATTTTGGTGCTTTTGTCGAAATTATCCCAGGTAAAGAAGGGCTTGTCCACATATCTCAATTAGCACGTGAACGAGTAGAAAAAGTGGAAGATGTTGTTAAAGTTGGAGACGAGATTCTAGTTAAAGTTACAGAAGTTGATCGTCAAGGTCGCATTAATCTTTCACGTAAAGAACTTTTACCTGTTGAATCGGAAAAAAGAGAATAACCTTATAAAATAATTACTTAAACATAAACCGCTTGGTTTATGTTTTTTTGTTTCATAAAATCACTTTCTAATTAATAGATTTAATTAATAGAATAGTAAAAAATTAGAGGTGATTCTCTTTGAAATGGTTCTTTGTGATTCGAGTTCAACAGTGGTATGTGCTGTTTTCTGCTGGAGTTTTTTTTGCAATTATTATTTTATCAGGTTTCTTGCAGCCTATTTTTAATAATACACAGCCGGTGAATAAGCCGGTTCCCATCTTTCATGGTAATATGGCATCGCCCAAAGTAGCTTTTGCGTGTAATGTTTTCTGGGGCGAAGAATATCTGCCTGCTATGTTAAATACACTTGATGAAAACAATATAAAGATAACTTTCTTTATAGGTGGAAGCTGGGGTAAAAGGTTTCCTGCCTTAGTTACAGAACTAGCGAATCGTGGACACGAATTAGGTAATCACACTTATAGTCACCCACATCCAAATACGATAAGTAAAGATAAAAATAAAGAACAAATACTTCGTACTGAAGAATTAGTAAAAGAACTTACTACTATAAAAACATCACTATATGCGCCACCATATGGTGAATATAATGACACTGTATTATCAGCAGCCAACGAACTTGGATATACAACAATTATGTGGAGTATCGACACTATTGATTGGCAACGTCCTCCAACTGAAATCATCATTAACAGAGTCATGAAAAAGCTACATAATGGAGCCATTATTCTGATTCATCCTACAGAAGTTACAAGCAAAGCCTTACCAGAGCTAATTAAACAAATTCAAAGTAAAGGTTATACGATATCTACTGTGTCTGATGTCATTAAACAATGATTAACAGGCATGTAATTACCTGTCTATATTGTTGATAACTACTTTTATTTGTGTTATCATATTAACATAAGTATGGACAAATTCGTATTGCAATCTTTCTTATTCTATAGAAGTTGCAAATGAAGCCTTACCAAGGCTATTTTGCCAAATTCAATGTAAAGGTTATATGAAATCTATCATATCTGATATCATAAAATAAGTTAAACAGGCATATAATTGCCTGTTTTTGTTATTGATACCTACCTTTAGTTATGTTATCATGTTAACATAACTACGGACAATTTCATATTGTAATACTTCTTGGAGGTTGATACATGAAAAAATATACTAAATCCATCTCATGGCTTCTCATTTTTATGATAGCTTTTACATTCATACTCCCTGTGACCTCAGCATATGCTTCTTCCCTTACTGATCAATTAACATCTGCTATTACCGCTAATCCTACTAGTCTTAAGGAAACAGCTCCTGGAAATAGCTTAGTAGAAATGTTAATTGGCATAATGGGAAAGTTTTTTGGTAATATACTTGCTCTTCCACAAGATAACCCAAAAGATAATAATTTACCCTCAGGAATAATTACTAGTTCTCCCAAAGAACTAATTGGCTTTTATGCTGAATGGTGGGCAACTGACACCTCTTCTTTTAATTCCCTATATAACAATAAAGATGTGATAAAAACGATTGCTCCTTTCTGGGCTACTTTAGAAGAAGATGGTACAATAACAGATCGAGGCGGCAATGATCATGATTCTGTAGTCGATTTTGCTCATAAGAATAATGTATCTGTATTGTTATTAGTAAATAATGCTAAACAACAAGAAAATAATAATTCACCAATTCATAACATTTTAGCCACTCCATCATTACGAACTAAAGCCATAGACAGTATGGAAGCTTATGTGAAAAAATATAAGCTGGATGGAATAAATGTGGACTTCGAAATGGTTGATGCCCAAGATCGAGATAACTTATCTGCTTTTATGCAAGAACTTTCGGCACGTCTTAAACCTCAAGGATATCTTATATCTATTGATGTATTTCCTAAACAAGACGAATCAAATGATGTGTCAATTGCATATGATTATGCACAATTGGCCAAATATGCCGATAAAATCATTCTTATGACATATGACAATCATGGTACTTGGAGCAATGCAGGACCAATTGCTGATATAGATTGGGTAGAAAAGAATCTAAAATATGCACTAAAGTTTATTCCTAAAAATAAACTTTATATTGGACTAGCAGCTTATGGTTATGACTGGTCCAGTAAAGGTGTAGAAAGCCTAGAGTATAAGGCTATCACAAAGCTAACACAAGACTTTAATAGCCCAGCTGTATGGGATAATTCTTCTAAATCTCCTCATTTTGATTACACTGACTCAAATGGAATAAAACATCAAGTGTGGTTTGAAAATAGCGAAAGTCTTAAATATAAAATTGACTTGGTTACCAAGTATGACATTGCTGGCGCTGCAATGTGGAAACTGGGAGAAGAAGATCCTAGCTCATGGCAAGTATTAAAAGGCGCTTTTTTGAAAAAATAAATTGTTTTCGCGGAGGTGATTTAGTGCTTAAAAATAAATTTTTATCTTACTTTATCCTATGTTTACTTTTAATTAACATTATACTTCCTATCTCAGTCACCTACGCTGCACCACTTGATAATATAGTAAGCACTCTTGGAGCTAGTACTATGGACACGAGTAATACAGGAACGGGCAACAGTGGGATCTTCCAAAAATTATTTGACTTAGTATTCAATAAAATTCTAGGACCCGTTTTCAATATATTTGGTGGTAGCAGTACATCTAATCCATCCACAACTAATCCTGGTAACGTAAAACCACATCCTCCCACAAATAATAAAGGTACCTTAAAAAATAAAGTGATTGTTGTGGATCCGGGACACGGTGGTAGTAATCCCGGGGCAGTAGCTAATAACTCAAAAGAGTCTGACAATAATTTAGCAGTAGCTTTAAAATTGCGGGATAAATTAGTACAAGCTGGTGCAACGGTACTCATGACTCGAGATAGTGACCGAACTGTAGGCTCTGAAGGACTCTCTTTAAGCGAAGAGCTGGGAGCTCGAGTTGCTATCGCTGAAAAAAACCATGCTGACATATTCGTTAGTATACATTCTAATGACAATTCAGATAGCAGTATTCAAGGTGCTATGACTTTCTATCAAAATGGTAAATCATCAACATTAGCATCAGAGGTAGAAAATTCTCTTGTCGCAGAAACTGGTGCAGTAGATAAGGGCACTTCTCCAGCTAACTTTCATGTGCTACGCAACACTTCTATGCCGAGTACTTTAGTTGAAATGGGCTTTGTATCCAATAAAGAAGAAGCATCTCAACTTAACAGTGATTCTTATCGTAATAAATTGGCACAAGGAATTTTTACAGGAATTGTAAATTATTTCAATAATAACTAAACCATACCACATAACTAGATTGATTAAAGGCTCCCATCTTATACAAGTGGGAGCCTTTAATCAATTTAGTAAAATAAAGAATATTGATCTATATCTTACTAAACAAGTACGATTGTTGTCTTATTGTTTTTTTACAAATCCAGCATATCATGCAGGATTAATTAGCTTATAACCGGAAGTTAACTAGACACACGCTTTAATAAAGGAGTATTGTATGTACCGTAAATCACTATTATCAAATGGTATTCGAGTAGTCTCAGAGGCCATTCCTTATGTTAAATCAGTTACTCTGGGAATATGGATAGGCACTGGATCACGTTTTGAACAAAGCTATAACCATGGAATTTCTCACTTTATTGAACATATGGTATTCAAGGGCACTGAAAATCGCTCAGCCAAAGATATTGCTGAAACAATTGATGGGGTGGGGGGAGAAATAAATGCTTTTACGACAAAGGAACATACCTGTTATTATATTAAAGTTCTCGATACCCATCTGGAACTAGCCCTTGATATTCTTAGTGATATGCTTCAGTCTTCTACATTCTCTGAGGAAGATATCAATCGTGAAAGAGAAGTAATATTAGAAGAAATTTGCATGTATGAAGATACCCCTGATGAGTTAGTTCATGATCTACATCATAATGCCATTTGGGCAGGGCACACTTTAGGGCATAATATTCTTGGCACGATTCCAACCGTTGGAAACTTTAATAAAAAGATAATCACTGAATATTATCAAAACTTTTATACCCCTGATAATATTGTCATTGCGGCAGCTGGCAATCTAAATCATGAAAAGTTAGAAACGTTAACTGAATACTATTTTGGCAGCATGAATGGAAAGAAAAAGGAGACTACTTCGACTGGACCAAATATCATTTTCTCCCATACTATACAATCTAAAGCTATTGAGCAAGTACATCTTTGCCTCGGAACTAACAGCGTACCTCAAGCATCACAAGACATCTACACGATACACATATTAAATAATATATTGGGTGGCGGTATTAGTTCACGCCTATTCCAATCGATTAGAGAGGAAAAGGGATTAGCTTACTCAATCTATTCCTATCAGACAAACTATAGTGATGCAGGATTATTGACCATTTATGCTGGAACAAGACCTAGTAAGGCCTCTCAGGTAATAGAACTTATATTAGCAAATATTGCAGCACTAAAAAATGGGGGCATTAGCTCCAGCGAACTTACGAATACAAAAGAACAATTAAAAGGTAGTTTATTACTAGGATTGGAAAGTTCAAGTAGCCGAATGTCTAGAATCGGTAAAATGGAACTTACATTAGGTAAATTCATCACTTTGGATGAAGTAGTTGCTAAAATTGATAAGGTTTCTTTGGAAGATTTACAGAATATAATGCAGAAATTATTTAATCTAAATACTTTATCTTTTACCGCATTAGGACCAGTAAATGAGGAGATATATGATGCAATTAAGAGGTTTTAAATTCATTTCCAATTATGAAAATAAGGATATATTACTGCCTACAAGAAAAACGCAATATAGTGCAGGATATGATATAGCAGCAGCCGAAGATGTAACTTTAGCTCCTGCTACTGTCACACTAGTCCCGACAGGCATTAAAGCCTATATGCAACCAGATGAATATCTTGGTATACATATTCGTTCTGGTTTATCCATTAAAAATCATCTAAGTTTGGTGAACGGTCAAGGGATCATTGATGCTGACTATTTTAATAATACTGACAATGAAGGGCATATTTTTATTGCGATTTATAACCATAATTCACAAAATATTAATATAAGTAAAGGTACTAGAATAGCACAAGGGATATTTTATAAATATTTATTATCCGACATGGATGAAAAAAACTCTTTTATAACTAGAACAGGTGGTTTAGGTAGTACAGGAAAATAGAAAAATATAAAAAGCTTTATGGAAAGTATTAGTCTGCCCCCATAAGTTGGGACAAAAAAGAAAAAGCACCTCTTATGTCGTATA
>CAUROG010000004.1:0-211204 GCA_963526645.1 uncultured Pelosinus sp.
TTTCCATGAATGGCTCTAAATAAACGTAGGAAATGCCAGTGGGTTTCTGGTGGATAGAAAGAAGTAAATCAATATCCTTCTCATAAAATTTTGTGCCGCCAATTTCCCACATACCTTCACCAACTGGAGGAATATCATCTAGTTCTCCATAATTATAACAGAACTTACACTCTATGTTACATTTGTTCGTTTTCCTAATTGCACTGAGTCCAGTGCCGAACAAACAAGAACGACAACCTTTTGCAAATTTACTTTCATTTCCCACAAAAAAAGTTCTATTCTCCAAAGCTTTTAAACTTTTAATTTCCGACATTAACGTATCATTTCTATGATCGATCGCTGCCTCAATTTGCGCAAAGGTAGCGTAAATGATTTCTTGTTGCTTTATCATAAGTTCCTCTTCCTCAGGCAATTGCGAAAAAAAATCAAACCATATCAACGCATCTTTCTTTGAAATTTTCATAATGTATCCTCCTCTAATTAATCCGTTAGTGTAAAAATCCTTACACTGTTTTTTAAATTTTCTCTTTATATATCAAGGGGATCATTGTTTTTTATACAAAAAAACAATGATCCCCTTTTGGGGTATAATTGAGTTCACTTACAACACAAAACTATCTAAAAGGAGAGTGTCATTGTGGAACCCAATTATATCATTTTTATTCTTATATAATCAATATTTATTAAAACAGAAGATCAGCTACTTTTAGAACTCTTCAATGAAACCAATATATATAATCGTCCACTTCCTTTGGGTTGCCCTTATTGTGGATATACTCTAGTAGCTGTTCAGAAGTTTAGCCTGCTTTATTAGAAAAACCTCCAAAACGCAACAAAATCAGCACTTTCAACCATAATAATCAAAATAGGTAAATTCCGATTATTTCTGGTAGTTTCATTGCAAAACATTACCAATTTACTATACTATATCCGTATAATGACATATTGGAAAGAGAGATTTTAATTGAGCAATGGATATTTAAAAAGTTTACTACATTACCTTTCAAATGTATATGACCTAGGTGAAAAAATAAAGAAGTTAAAAGATAACGGAACCAATCCTAAGATAACGACAAGTGCAATTGCCTTACAGCTGTCGATCAAACAGTTTTCAAGCACTATCTGCTACCCCCTTCCTCCCAGCCCCCACAAGCCTACTTTCCTCTTAGAAAACCAAGCCCCGCTGTAGCTGCGCTACATAATTATTTGTAAGAGATTCACCCATGTAATCATCATCCTCCATTCGAAGTTAACCTCCTTTCATGTGTCTAATTAACCTCAATGATTTCCATGATTTACAAAGTTGTTCCCCCCCTCCTACTTCTTATCCGTACGTATTAGCTATAATTTTGATAGGTTGTTTTCTTTTAAACTTTCCTACTGTTTTTGATTGTCACAATATGCATTGTCATTACCATTAAAAATCCTTAATTTAAGCAAAAAAATAATGCCGCAATTCCTGTAACAACAAGAATTGCGGCATTATTCGCCATTATAAATGATACGGTTCTTCGTATAATGTATAACAGTGCAGAATTTGATTACTCTCCAACTACTAATTGAAAAAAACTAGGATGTTATTAGACTATTTTTCCTGATTCTGCCCCCATTTGCATTTTGTTGCACTTCAAATCTTCCTGCCATACTGTTAGTATAGCATCATTGTTATTCTAGAACATTACTTCTATCCCATTGTCTCTCTATAGATTCGTGGGTTTCAGGTAGCCTATCCGGCAATATCCAATCAGTTCCATTTTTTATGTATTGCTCGCATCTTTGTCCGCCTTCTAAAACCTGAAAACACCAAGCACCCCGCGACTGATAACTGCGAGATGCTTGGAATATTATATAGAGATGCGTTAATTAGGTGGACTAGGGAGAATTAGATCGATAGTTGTTGTTTGACTAACTCCTATGCCAAAAGGCCCGTAGTTTATTGTTTGCCCTTGATAAATAACCTTAAAAGTGTAGGACCCATCAATTAATCTGGTGAAATGCGCTACACCATTTGCATCACTCGTAGCCACGTCATAGCCATAGCAGACTACTGTCACTCCTGCAATGGGTGTACCTGTATCGCTTTTTACAGTGACATCGGCCTTTCCGCTTGGATAAAAAACATGTATTGTGGGCACCTCGGGCTGTGAGTAGCCAGACACTATTGTTGTTAGCGCAGATGTTCTAACAACACCTTTGTAAGTAACCACAAAAGTATAATCACCAGGAGTGAGATTAGACATATAGGCAACGCTTCCTGGAACAGCTGGACCTACTGGAGTACCATTCTGCATGGCCTGCACCGATGAATTACTGATAGAGATCCCGTTACTATCATCCCATCGAACATCTACATACACTCTACCAGTTGGAAGTCTAACTACTTCAACTGCATTTTGACCTGTATTCACTGTGTACCCTGTATAAGTAGCCTGTGTCACCCCGTTGTAAGTAACTCTGAAAGTATATCCAGTCCCTATTACCAGGCCCGGTATAGTCACCATTCCATCAGGTCCTGTGATTCCACTTCCGCCAACTCCTGAGCATAATGCTTGAACAGTAGCCCCCTGAATAACTTTGTCATTGTTCCACATTACGATGACATTTGCGCTTCCAGTTTCCATCGTTATAGTAGCTGTTGAACTATTACCAGGCGAGACTACTACTGGCCCATATCCTTTAGAATAACTACCGTATTGAGCCACAAAGCTGTTGTAGGTTCCGGGCAGTAGATTATTGATAGTGGCTTTACCATCACTGCCAGTGGTGACCATAGAACCGACATAACTGCCATTCTGCAACGCCTGCACATGCGCACCAACTACCGGTGTGCTATTATAATCGGCAATCACGGTGATTGTCGCACTTCCTAAAGGAAATGTTACCGTTGCCGTCGGTGTCTGTCCAGCGGTTACCGTGGTCGCTGTGCTAGTCGAGGTCGTACCGCTAATGGTTGCCTGGAAGGTATAGCTTCCTGGTGGCAGTACACTGAAGTTAGCAATACCACTTGCATTGGTCGTAACTGTAGCAACGGCATTGCCATTCAATACGGCCTCTACTTGCACACCCGAAACTGGAGTATGGTTATTGTCATTCCACTGCACAGTAACGTTCGCACTGCCACCAATAAAGGTGATGGTGGCGTTAGCCTTCTGCCCCACAGTAACTGTGGTCGCCGCACTGGTATATGTTGTACCGTTGGATGCAGCTTGGAAGATGTAATTCCCCGACATCAGGACACTGAAGGTGGCGACGCCACCTGCATTGGTCGTAGCAGTGGCAACGGTATTGCCATTTAATACAGCCTGAACCTGCGCACCGGATACTGGTGTATGGTTAATATCATTCCAATATACCGAGACGTTAGCGCTACCGTCAACAAAGATGATCATAGCGTTAGTCGCCTGACTAGCGGTAATCGTAGTCGCCGCGCTGGTGTATGTTGTTCCGTTGCTTACAGCCTGAAAGATGTAGCTTCCCAGAACTAGACCGTTGAAACTGGCGACGCCGCTGGCGTTGGTTGTAGCGGTGGCAACGGTATTGCCGTTCAATTTGGCCTGCACTTGCACACCGGATACTGGAGTATGGTTAGTATCGTTACACTGCACAGCGACGTTGGCGCTGCCACCGACAAAGGTGATGGTCGCAGCGGCTATCTGGTTAGCAGCAACCGTAGTTGCCGTACTGGGAAATGTTGTTCCGCCGCTAACAGCCTGGAAGGTATATATCCCCGGCGCCAGCCCGTTGAAACTAGCGATGCCGCTCGCGTTGGTCGTGACCGTAGCAGCGATATTGCCGTTCATTATGGCTTGAACCTGCACACCGGATATCAGAGTATGGTTCGTGTCATTCCACTGCACGGTGACGTTAGCATCGCCAGTAGGTACTGTGATCGATAAGTTAACAGTGTTTTGACCCGAGTTTAGTTGGATGCGCCCACTGTCCACGAATGTGCCTCCAGATATCGCCCGAAGAACATAAGTTCCTATCGGCAGACCGTTGATTAAACAATGACCTGATGAGTCTGTTGTACCTGATCCCATTAGTGTACCAGGGACATTATTAGTTGAGGGGGAGAACACATGGTTCTCAGATTGCACCACTCCGCCAGTATTATATGCTTCCACAACTACCCCACTTAGTAGCTGCCCGTTACTACCTGCAATCGTTACATTAATGGCAGCTGTTGGAAGAGCTTGTGTATAAGTCTCTACTCGTATATTATTTTCCCGTTCCACTTTTTGCAATATCCTGCTTTCCAAGGTTTCTGGTTTTGACTTGTCTTCCTTTTCTTGCTTGCTTTGCCCCCAAAGCACTGGTTTTCCAGAATCGGCAAGATTATATTGCACATTTACGAATGTGCTATTCTCACTTTTTCTATCATGCACATAACCCGCTTCAAGCAAAAAACGAGGGGTAAGCTGCATGGTAGCTCTTAATCGATAGCCAACTGCATCATCCGAGTTTTTGTAATCATAACAAAAACTTTGTGCGTAAACTCCAAGCCAACGAGCCCTGCTAAACGATGTTCCCACTTCAAAATCATATCCACCTAGGGCTTTTTCATACGTCGTGGTTGTTAGGGATCTAGTAATTTCCCTAGGTCCAGAGACTGGAAAATAACCGTTTGTCCTAAATTCAAGAAGATTGGTAAAATATTCTGCTCCCAGCCCCCATCGCGAGTGATTGTGCTGATAGGCATGATCATAAAATGTATTTATCCCAGTTAGAGTCTGCTTATCCTCTGTCAACCACCGGTAACCAAGCCCAAAGTTTGCGGTTGTACCAGTAGTATCTTGATATGCCGCACGGCCTTGCCAAAAAAAGCTCCGAATTTTATCCTGGGCCAGAAAAAATGGTTGAATTGTTTCAAGCGTAAACTGAGGCTTTAAATTCTCCATAAAGCTAAATTGTATATCTGTTCTTCTGAGCCATTCTGGTCCCCCAGATCTAGCCTGATTAATCATACCTGGGACTAAACTATTGGTAATTTGCAGCGCTTTTTCTTTGTCGCTTATACGTATCTGACTGGTATCATCGGTGGTATAAGCCTGAGATGCCTTATCCTGATCAGTCAGCCCTAAGGTATCACCCACTCCTGCAGCAAAAGCTACTATTTGAAACATCATAACGATAATAAGTACACTAGCTAACACTTTCTTAGATACAAAACTTTTCATAATTCACTCCTTAAAAAAAATTTAGCTAATAAACAACATTAATACCATTTTCAAGCTGGCAAACCGCGCTTATAACAGCCTCCTTATTGTATATGTTATTTCCATATTTTACATTCTTTATCATCATTTCCATTTCCTTCATTTTATGTTATTTATTTCTATGGCGATTTTGAATCTTTACCATCTGTACTCATTTACCCAAAAAACAGATGATGTTATGCTCTATTTGAGTTCCCACACATAAAAGCGACGTCTCAAAAAAATGTTGAGACGTTGTTTTTGGGGTTGTAGTGCAACTACTCAATAAAATCATAATAATTGTAAACCTATCACCAGCCTGAAAATTTCTTAAGCAACGATCCCCATAACCTTATTTAAGAACTTAACTTCGGAAAAGGCACATTGAATTTCTTCAATCTGCCCCTTTCTAATCATATGCATTATCTCAATTCCACAAATTGTTTTCTCTGCAGTTTCAAAACTGTCGAACCCCAGCATTGGCTTGACCTTTCGTTTAAGGTTTTGGTGCAAAATTTTCATAAAGTCAAAGATACTCTACCTTGCAACAGAATATCAAGCTGCGATACCCATGATTTCATTTATAAATTGAACCTCAGAAAGGACAGATTGAATTTCTTCAACCTGCCCTTTTCTAATCATATGCATAATTTCAATTCCACAAATTGTTTTTTCAGCAGTTTCAAAGCTGTCAAATCCAAGCATAGGCTTGACGTTTCGTTTAATAAAACGATGATCCTGCTCAACTATATTGTTCAAGCACTTTATTTTTCTAAGCGTGGTTTTGACTGAAAGGGTTGTCTGCTTCCCAACCATCGAGTACGGAAGGAACAATGGCAATATTAATCGGCCCTATATTTCTCTCAAAATTATATTGCACTTTATCATTGAATTCTTTCGTTGAGCCAGGATTACCTGAAAAATTTCTGCTTATAATACGATTAAATAAATCACTACCCGACAGTAGCGTTCCATTTTCAGTCATGCCATCTTTCAGCAACGTCGACTGCTTGGTGTTTAGTTCTGCCTTAAACATTTCTACCTGTTCGTCAAATTCTTCCGGGTTCCGTGCAGTAATTATTAACGCGCTGTTCTTTTCCCAAATACTATACTCAGTCGCGGCTGGCCCCACTGTTGGTTGTATGCTCAATTGTTCACCGCCGCTAGGAACCAATATCTGCGAATTATTTACAACACCTTGATCTATTACGTTTTTCTCCAACCCTTCATACCCGTCAATAAGTTCGATGTCATCACCCATAAAGACCATTTTCTCATCTCCTAATCACTTTTCTTTGCCTGCCGATTTCATTTAGCTGCCGTAGAGCAATAAAAAAAAGGCCCCTTGGCCTTAAAGCAATTTCATGATACTTCATTCCCTCTCGCTATCATGTAAAGAATTTAATTCAATGAAAATTACTCCTCTATTATTTATCCGTACAGTTTAAGCCTAAAAAAGGATAGGCCCTTTTAATATTTTCTTATTCAAGGAGTATTTTGGGTTCCGTTGCAACTCCTCAACAAAATCCAGTAAGTATAAACCTATCACCAAGCTGATAAACTTTTAAGCAACCACAACCATAATTTTATTAAAGTACTCAACCTTAGAAAGAACACATTGAATATCTTCAACCTGCTCCTTTTTCTCCTAGCACCCCACAAACTTTTGCTACACCTGACTTAGATCCCACTAAGTGCCGTTTGTACACCCACGCCGTACCTTTTCGCAAAATCCCCAATCATTTCGTGTAATAGTTTGCATTTGCGGTATTTGTACGACACCCCTAAACAGAAAAAACGCTCAAATCGAAGTCTGAGCGAACATAAAAACACACTTATAAAATTAACCAAAACCCACAACACCCCGCCATTGCTGGCTATTTCTTTACTATCAACGCCACACACTCAACATGTGTTGTGATAGAAAGGCGATACTGATACACGAATAATTTGAAAATTCGGCACCCCTAAAAACGCATGACACCCTGCGACCCCCTATTTTTAGACTCATTTCAAATATTTGAGTTACTTATAAACAGGTGCATTGTTTCCAAAACAGCACACTTGTTCCCCTTTTTTCAATAATGTCGATGAAAAAGCGCATCCCAATACGAACGATTATATAACCCTGTTGGGTTTGTAAGTACTTTACGGGCCCATTTTGCAACGTTTTCCGTATCATTTAGATATCGAGGGGCGATTTTTTGCGCGTATGGCAAGTCTATACGAGCTATCGACAGAAGAGCATCGGCTCTAAAACCTTCTTTTTTACTTTTATCCTGAAGGATGTGTTCGAGAATCGGGAGCGAATTATTATTACCCAAATGACCAAGAGTAGTTATAGCATGGCGCCTTCTTGGAATCTCTCTTTTCAGTATTTCTCGTTCTAGAAGAGGAGCCATTTTGGGTCCAGCAAGGATTAAGGAGTCCATTACTTGGTCTACAGCAAGATCTTGCTCTGTGTAAAATCGATTTAAAATATATTCCGGAGAAGCAAATAGTCTTAAATTAATAACATCAATAATACTCGGACATCCAAGCAACAAATACAATGCCGGAAGCAGGAGTGTAAGAAAAATTAATCTTTTCAAAAACTTTCCTCCTAAATGTAAAATATAGATATATTACACATTTAATTTTTCGCGAGGCATATACGTACTAGGATATTAGTACTTCTACTTCTCCTAAGTGTTAAAGCTTTGTCGGTCATCTGGAAAGAGTATATCATATCTTTTTCTTTGAATTACTTCGACATTAATTAAGCCTTCATGTTGCATAAGCAAGGGAAATAGCACTCGATCGTTTGTTCCGATATCTATACAACCTGCCGATCCTGCGATAAAAACCCCATGTAAGAAAAAAACAGTACACCTGTCCCCCTGCTTTCAGACTTAGGTACTGCCGGATCTCTGATTGGCTCTTTTATGGATTTGCCTATCACTCTGCGATTGCAGCCTATTCGTCTAGCGAGCTCACTTTTATTCATTAGCATCACATTCTTCTTTAATCGATGGATCTCATATGCAATATCCTGGCGCAAAATTTTTATCTCCTTACAATGGTCAGATGAAAAAATTATACCGAATTTAAGCATATAAAAAGTACACAATTTTGTGCAGTTTTACTTTGCAATAATTGTTTACTTTCACTTTAGGGGTATCACACAAGTATGCGAAATTATATACGTTTACACAAAATCCTGAATCATTTCATGTATCTGTTTGGAGGTGTCGACACCCCTATGAAAATATCGCCTAAACCGAAGTCTAGGCGAACATATATACATACTTATAAAATTAACCAAAGCCCACGATACCTTTGATATCAAGCTATTTACGCTCTATCAAAGCCACACACTCAACATGTATTGTGATAGGAAGCTTACTAATATACGATAAATTGGGAGGTTCGGCACCCCAACGACACCCTGCTACACCCCTAATTTTAAGTGTCAGCAAGAACGGTACTAGAAGTTGCCCAAAAAGCAACGTCCCCATTGGGTTCCCCTAGGTCCGATCCCGAATGCCATAATAATGAACATCCATAAAGCTAAATATCTGTCTTAATGGCTTCTTCAAACACTTTACGTACAATATCTTTAGTAGTGCCACCTTCAAAAATTTTACGCTTTTCTATATAATAAGTTGGAACATAATAATAATCGTATTGCTTTGCAATTGCAGGAGTCTTCTCTTCATCAATGATTTCCACTTTAATGTCTTTATATTTCGGATTCTCTTGCTTTACTTCATCAATCCAATCAATTGCTCTTTTACAATGTGGGCACCAATCTGTTATAAGTACAATAATATTTTTCATAAGTCTACCACCTTTCTTCTAATTGCATTATTAATACTATTCTCAATTATATTAGAGTCTATTACCAAATGAATAGAAGGGATGATCAACTTGTCCCTTTTAGTTTGCTCTCCATTATACATACATTTGCAAATAGTATCTTTGGATTTAACCTACAACTAAAAAAAGACTGATTGCTTTTACACAATCAAGCCAATAGCCAATACCAACGTGCAAACTAATATCTGAAATAACATTATTAACATACAAGCATCTGCTAAAATATTGTCTCAGTGGTACATCTTAAGCTTGCTCCCCGATACAGTGGCGGGACCGCGCCGGCATTTAACCGGTCTTCCCTATTAAGCCCCGAAGGGCACCTATTTCAATAATATTCAATTGTCTGCTAAAAAACAGTGTTCTATAATTCACATTTATAATATCATTTTTAAATCGTGTCAAATGTTAATGTCTTTTATTACCTTTCCTATTCTCATTGTGTCATATCGCTCCTACTTTACCTCAACTTTTAAGTTTAGGGTAATGATTATATCACGGCTTTTTTTTGCACCAGAACCAAATTTTCTCCTTCACTATAAAGCGTTTATAGTTTATTTTCGTTTAGAAATGTTTCAATATTTTTCAATACCTTTTCGCTCAGGCGATCAAAGGCCTGTTTGGTGAGGCCGGATGATATGTTCATGCAGTTTACATGGGGGCTGGCAAGAAGTCACCTCAACCAGCCATTTTCTAAAATCCCTATTCAACCATATACTTACTGTCACATATCACCCTTTTGGCTGTGAAGTCAAGTGATAGAAGGAAATCTTGACTTGCTAACCTAGCCAACATAAAAGCACCTGCCTGTTGGTTTGGTATACCATTTTGGCAGGTGCTTCGTTGATCTTATCAAAACACATCACAATATTTTTTTACATAATGTAAAAATTACAGCCTCAATCACCTATGTTGATCTTAATGGACTCTGACCGTTGAACTTCTGCTTTTGGGATGCTAATTTCTAAAATTCCATCTTTAAAACCTGCAATTATCTTATCAGGAACTAATTCTTCATTAAAAGCGATAGAGCGGGAGAAAGTCCCCATGCGTCGCTCTTGTAGTAAGTAACGTTCGCCTTTGTCTTCATTATTTTGAGAGTATGATCCTTTTATTGTCAATACGTTTTCAGTCAATTGAATATCGATGTCTTTTTTCTCAAAACCAGGTAAATTAGCTTTTACCACATAATTTTTCCCTTGGTCGATCACATCAATGGGCATAGACAATGACAAAAGGTTCATACTGTGGTTAGCAAAGTCACTAATAGGCGACAATATACCTGTTCCTGAAAAGTGGTCAAACATATCATTGATACTTTTGCGAAACAATGATGGTGTGTTGTAATTATCCCTTCTCATAATATTTGACATAATAACCGCCTCCTCTTATTGATTAATTTAGGCTTTGAAAGCCCATTTTGTTAGCACTCTCGTTCGATGAGTGCTAATTTATGCTTATATAATACTCAAAGTCATATATATAATCAACTATTATTAAATCTCAAATTTCGTAATAATGGCTTTATATAAGTATTTAAGCTAAAATATCTTTTAAAAATAAACTTTTTCTTTGATTTTCTGGTATTTTTACCATCTTTTAATCCGAGTACTATTTCTCTAAAATGTGTTGCTAGTTGCACCTAAATTAAACCTCGAATTTGAGTAGCATCCATTTCACAAAAAAAATTGCTTCATTCCTCGCGGTAGAGCTGCTGTGTATAACCCTAACGATGCAATTTAGTGCTATATAACAGTAGGTTGGCAACTAAAGTGATGCTAGGATGAGACTTGATACTGAAACATACTTTAGAGAGGATTACCATATCTACATCAATAAATATATTCATAATATTCACATTTGCGATAACATCATCAACATAAAATGCGCCTGCCTTGGAACAGATATTTGAATAATATGTTAACTGGGGCCAATAATACGACAAGGAGTAGAATTGCTTTTATTGCTTTCTTTAGGCAAAGATCATATTCGTTATTTAAACCAATAACACTAAAGTCAATTTTTTCGAATCTCTCGGGCAAGCAGTCTCCCTTAACTGCAAAATACTCATTAATTAGCGCTTTTGTATATGCTAGTATTCAGGTATCTTTTTTATATTTGATCCTTGAATCATATCAAAGTAAATAGTCTGGTTCTAATAGTATTTTATAAATAATTCGGCAATTTGACTAAAATCAAATACTGCTGGCTTATCTGCTATACTAACTTTTTGTGCTAATGATAGTTCAACAATGGCCTTAGCCTATTCCATCGCATAGTTTTATTAATTGTTGGATGGTTGACATTGTTTTAACCTCCTTTTTTTAATTATTTAGTTTCGATTAACTCAGGATTTGGGTGGACGTTGCCGATAATCTCCACTTTATTCAAACTACAATATGCTAAAATATCGCCACAAAGAGTAAAGCAATCATCTTTAAATTCTACAGGTTGTATTTCTGTAATCCATTCGTCCAAGTCTGTGGCAAGTAAAATAACATGTTCCTTCCAACTTAAAAGATCACTCTCATAGATTTCCTTGCCATCTTTGGCTGGCCTAGGAATAAAAGTAATGCATGAATTACATACTAGAGAAAAAAGGAGTTGATACTATGGATAAGACTGCATTACTTTTAGTTATTGTTGGTGCACTCAATTGGCTATTAGTTGGTTTATTCCAATTCGATTTGGTTGCCTCTATTTTCGGTGGGCAACAGTCATTGCTTAGTCGCATTGTATATTCATTAGTCGGAATAGCGGGTCTTTGGTGTATCAAAATGTTATTTAGCAACCCCGTATCTTCCCAACTAGCATCACAACCTGCGATGAAGCCCATGGGAAGTAATAATGACGATAAGAAAGATCAATAGTATTTTTATATCAACCCATATTTAAGGCTGGCGTTTGCTGGCCTTGTTTTCATGCCATCCCCCTGCACACACCATCAACGAAACTAACTTTTGGAGTTAAGCTACGATACCCATAATTCTATTTATAAATTGAACCTCAGAAAGGGCAAATTGAATTGCTTCAACCTGCCCCTTCCTAATCATATTCATTATTTCGATTCCACAAATTGTTTTTTCTGCGCTTAGAAAACTATCAAATCCAAGCATTGGTTTGATTTTTTGTTTAAATAAATTCTGTGACATTCACTTGCCCCCATTTTAAAAGACTATGGTGATTTACCATTATTTTAATTCTTACACCACAACCCTAAAAAATACTCCGACTGGCGTGGATATAAATAAGTATTTAAACGTCAGAAGCTCGGTGAAGTCGCGTGAGAATTGCCCTGATACGCAAGTAACGGAAAACCTGTCCAGAGGTGGATTCTGGTGCAAAATAGATTCTCCGTACCACTGGTTACTTCGTATCTAATCCATTTTCCCGCATATACTAATTACATCTTTTTTACGGAGTGATTATGTTATGACTGATGATACAATGAGCCAACTTCAACAATATATCACAAAAACGGCAAAAAATAATGAAGCCATTTTGGTTGGTTATACAAATATAAAGAAATTGCATTCAACAGCCATCATTCTTGGATTTCATTACTCCGATAAGTCGTATTTTAAAAACACATTTGGAATAGCCAAAAGAATCTATGATGTTAATGTAAGAAGCAATACTGTACTTGCTAAATTAAGCTTTATTCTAAAAAAAGAACACTATACATCCTATAATAAAAGCATTTTTTCTGTATACGGAGATATGCGTCCTTTCATTGAGGCTGCAGGACTAGGTGTGATCGGAAGAAATGGACTCATAGTTAATAGTCAATATGGCTCTAATCTTCTATTTTCCATGTTATTTACGGATACTCCCTTTGAAACGGCAGAGCCCCGCCACGGTTTTTTTCATCCTTGTACATATTGTAAAAGATGCATTGACGCCTGCCCTGTTAATGCTTATGAAAACAATCAATTTAACACCTATAAGTGTTTCATATCGTCCCTTAAAGGCTGCAAGGAATGTATAACTCATTGTATTAATGCTAATGGAATGGTAGGTGATTTCCTAATACCTAATAACATTCATAACGCAGACTCGAGGGTACGGTAAGTTTAGGATTCAATCGGTAGTTTTCAGAGACATTAAGCTTAACAAGCAGAGAATTACTGCAAATTGAGCCTTAAAGCCCGTCGTCAATCAACCGGTTTCAAGCACTAGCTACTGCCCATCACCCCCACAACCCCTTGTCGCACCTGACTTAATCACATCAATACACGAAACCCTCCCCCATTCCGTGTATTTATGCGACACCCCTATTTTTAGACTCATTTCAGATATTCTAGGTACTAAATATAAACATTAGACAAAACAATTAAAATGGAAGTAACAGATGCAAATAACAAAATCGTAGGTGGCGGATTGAATATTCCAGTTACTTATACGGTTAAAATAACTGACAATGGTTGGTATATTATTGACAGATTTGCAAAACTTTGAACTGATCATAAATTGAATAAACATATGTAGACTATCTCTAAGAAAGAGATAGTCTACATATTTCAACGTTTGAAACTATTGTTTTCACAAGATTATTTTTAGCTGAATTAGTTGCACTTTCGATCACTCTTTGCTGTTCAATATATTTATCAAATCATCAGGATGTGGTATCCCGGAGGCGCTAGTCTTCAGTACCACCACCTTAAATGAGAAGTGGTCTACTGATATCACATATGTGTACACACTACGTCATGGCTGGTGCTATCTAGCTTCAGTACTGGATCTATGTACGAAAAAAATCATTGGATATTCTTTTTCCAAGACTATGGATACAGAAATGCCCATAAAAGCGCTTGATAATGCTATAAAAGCTCAAAAACCAATTAGCCAAGCCATACTGCACAGTGATTTAGGCTCACAATATACAAGCTCTAAATTCAAGGACTATGTAGAGAATAACAACATCATTCATTCTTTTAGCCGTAATCCGTATGATAATGCATGCATAGAGTCTTCCCATGCTTCTCTAAAGAAAGAAGAAGTGAATTTGGTTACCTATTATGATTTTGATGTTGCTAGGTTGGCGATTTTTGAATATATTGGATCTAGCCATTCAAACGCCACAGGCTATAGTTTAATAAACAGGCATAAGTAACCCACAGCAGATAAGGAACCAACAACCAAGCAGCACTAGGCACTTGTTCCCTAAATTTTAGGATTGTCACTGCAATTGCTATCCATAAGCCAACAATAATTAAAAATCCGCCGAATATATAATGTAGCCCAAAAAACACCGCCGACCACACAGCATTTAAAATAAGTTGCATATAAAACCAAGTGTAGGCAGCAACCTTACTCTTGTATTTCGGGTCACGTTTTTTCCACACGCAATACAATGCAATACCCATCATGATATACAATAATGTCCAAACCGGTCCAAAAATCCAGTTTGGTGGTGTAAACACAGGCTTTTCTAGAAAAGCATACCAAGTACCAATCGAAGGCATGGTAAAGTAATATCCTATTCCCCCTGCACCAAGACATAGCACCAAACTAAGCAGTAGCTTTTTTATATCCATGCTAATCTCCCTTAATTAATCTTTGTATGTATTATTAGCCTATTATCTGTAAATTATAGCCATCAACTTCTTATCACACTCTAGCTACTGTCCACCCTCACAAACCATTACTACAACTGCCTTCATCATACAAATACACGCCCCCTGGCTTTCATGTATTTGTTTACATTTCGTGTAACTGCGCGACACTCCTACATGAAAAAACGCCTAAACCGAAGTCTAGGCAAACATAATTACACACTTGTAAATTTCCCAAAACCAACGACACCCCGCCATTCCTGCTATTTCTTTACTATCAACGTAACTGACTCAACATGTGTTATGATAGCAAGGTGATACCATTACACGAATAATTTGAAAGATAGACACCCCTAAAAGAGCCACGGCACCCCCATGACACCCTGCGCCCCCCTATTTTTAGACTCATTTCAAATATTTTAGTTGCTTATAAACAGGTGCATTGTTTCCAAAACAGTACACCTGGTCTATGTTTCCATGGCAGGTTTTTTGCAGTAAAATTTCATCGTCGAGATGCTGGTGCTTCGCTTGGTCGGTAGTTTTAAAACAACTCTTAAGCAAGGCGTTCAAGCCCAATTTATCGATGAATTCATTAAGAAGAAGCAGTCCTGCATCTGAAGATAAATTGCCACCGTTGGAATTAATTTTAGTATTGCTTTGTAAATGTAAATTCGCTAAACTAGGCATGAGGTTTCTCCTTTGTTGTCTGTGTTTGTGGTGAATACATTTTAACAAAGTTGAAACCTTTTTATATACTTTTTTACTTTCACCCATTGTGTGAAAAAAGATAACCTGTATAAAGCTTAAATTTACTGGGATTGCGGTGGCTCTTAAATTTACGTGAATAATTCAGGTTTAATTATTCTATCAAAGAAAAGAATTTTTCGCTTATATATCAAAAGAATCCATGTATTGGAGATATTCTTTCTTTGTGAAGATTTTTTTATAATTATCACGAATATTTTTAGCTCCTGTAGCTCCATCTCTTAATAATTCGTAGGCTGTAAGGGCAAATATTTTAGCAGTTATAATGTAGGCAAGTTCTTCATCCTTTACACTGAAATCAACTGTATGAAGACCACCACTGACACCACCTGTTCGAAAACGAATTACAGGTTGTAAATGCTGCAAATCTCCTATGTCTGTTGATCCACCTGTATGTTGACTAAAATCTGCCATAACCACCTTATAGTCTCCGGAAATTGCTTTAGCTGCTCTTACAAGCTCAGGATATGCTTTGCTGGCAATTGTCGGAAGATATCCTGCTAAAGTAGTAATTTCACATTTTGCACCGATTGCATAGGCACCAGCTTGAAATGCACGGTCTGTTTTTAGAGAAGCATCGAGAATTGCCTCTTTATTTTTCCCTCGTACCAGAGTTTCAAGAACAACCTCATCTGGTACTACATTTACCAGATTGCCACCCTTCGTCATAATTGGATGAACTCTTACTGCATCTTCATCTCGAAATGTTTCTCTTTGATAAGCCAAAGCTGAAAGGCCTAGGGAGGCTGCGTTCAAAGCATTAATACCATTTTCCGGGCATCCCGCTGCATGAGCAGCCTTTCCCTGAAAGCGAACTATTTTTGAAACAAATCCATTCCCTGTAATGCCCCCTACTAAAATATCATCAAATCCAGTATGATGTGCAATACTTAAATCAATATCATCAAAAGCACCCTGCCTGATTAACTCGCACTTTCCGCCGCCATATTTAATTTTTCCTTCTTCACGCAATTTGTTTTTAAATTCAATCTCCCCATATTCTTCGGCTGGAGTTGAGAAGAATATAACCTGACCATCTAATTTTTCTTTTACTTGTGGATTAACCAGTGCAATAGCTGCGCCAATAACGCCTGCCAACTGTGCGTGATGTCCACATGAATGAGCTGCCTGTGTCTCTTTGTTCGCATATTTATGTTCAGGAATGCGCAGAGCATCTAATTCTCCAATTAACGCCAAACTGACATTATCTTTTTTATCTTTATTCAGATAGGCTTTAGCACCTGTAATTGCCAAGTCTTCCTGAACAGATAACTGTAACTGCTTCATAAAGTGATTAAACTTTTCCGCTGTTCTAAATTCTTTATAGCCGAGTTCTCCATGCGTATATATGTCTCTGGCAAATGCCAGTATTTTTTCACGGTTTTCATCTATTATTTCAATAATCTTTTGCTCCGTAGCATCTAGAGTCAACATTATTACATCCATCCTTTTATCACTACAATAAGAAGGCCATATATGTATGATTACTTCATGCACATATGACCTTCAGCTCTCTAATCAAGCCTATTTCTCGAAATATTCACTACTATTCTTTCGGCACATACCACAGGCCTTTATTATTGGCCTTCATATAGGCTTTGAATTCGTCGGAATGATAAGCCGCCGCAATATCTTTTGCCCATTGAGCATCCTTATTTTTATCCTGTACGACCAATTGCAGCATCAGATGCGGTAGAATATCTTCCGTCAGCAAGGCCGTAGACGGATCTATTTTAGCATTATACACAATTGATCCGGTAATAACGATAAAGTCAAAGTCGGAACGAACTGCCGGGATAGTCAATGATTTCATTTCCGTAAATTGGATATTATGCGGATTTTCCACGATATCCTGCTGCGTTACCGTAGACAAATCTTTGTCTTTCGCCAGTTTGATCCATCCGGCTTTTTGCAGCAAGGCATATGCCCTGGACGTATTCGAGGCGTCATTCGGCACTGCAATTCGCGCCCCATCGTTAATTTGGTTCAAAGCTGTCTTCGCCCCCGGATAAATGCCTGCCGGAACCGTCGGAATCTGAGTAATGGCCACTAAATTACCTTTTTGTTTTTCATTGAAATTCTTCATATAAGCAGTATGTTGTTCCACATTGAAATCAACTTCGCCTTCATTCAAGGCAACATCAGCCTGCAATAAATCCGACATATCTTTAGCCGTAATCTTATAACCCTTTTTTTCTAAAATTGGTTTAATCCCTTGCTCAAACAATTCCGAGTACGGCCCCTGGGACTTACTGAAAATCAATTCCTTCTTCGTATCGCCAGCCTTGTTGGCATTGCTGCCGCAACCGGCTAAAAACATCGTTCCCAGAATGGCCGCCGATAGAAACACTGTAAATTTTTTTAAGTTCATCATAAAAATCCCCTTTTTTTCTATTATTTGTATGCCAGATTGTTGATTTTTTAATAGTTTCGTAGTTTAGAAGAAAAATAATTTCCGAGCGATTGGATTATTTGAACAAATATAATCAAGACAATCACTGTAAACAACATAAGCGGGAAATTCATGCGTTCATAACCGTAAGTCAGCGCCAAATCACCTACGCCACCGGCTCCAATGGCACCTGCCATGGCCGTTGCCCCGATAAGGCCTATCGTCCCGGTGGTAACCGATAAAATCAGCGAGCCATAAGCCTCCGGCAGTAAAAAATGCCATACGATTTCAAAATAAGATGCTCCCATCGCCTGAGCCGCTTCTACAATTCCTTTATCAACTTCCAAGATTGAGTTTTCAAACAGTCGTGTTAGGTACGGTGCAATAAAAACAACCAAAGGCACTAGGGCCGCCGTCGTTCCCACTCTAGTTCCGACAATTTCCTTCGTCAACGGTAGAATAAATACCATTAAAATGATAAATGGAACACTGCGAATTATATTAATGACCCCATTTAAAACTGTGTACACATTCTTATTCTTTAGAATGCCATTATCATTGGTTAAAACCAGCGTCATCGCCATAATCATCGCAATTACCGAACCGATAGCTAAGGAGACAGAGACCATGTAAAGAGTCTGCTCCGCAGCCAACACAATCTTAGAATACGGAATGCCGAGTTCCATCATATAGTCACCTCCCACCAGCTAAGCTGCTGCTCCCGAATATAATCAGTTACTTTCTCTATTTCCTGATTGCCTCCGATAAGCTGGACAACAAAAATTCCCAATACCGTTTGTTGTAATTCATTAACTGAAGCAAACAATACGTTTGTTTCCACATCGAAATCTTTATTGATGCGATACAGCAGATTGTCTCTGACATTCTTGCCTAAAAACCGCAACTTAATGATTTTATAATTCCGCCTATCCTGGTGTAATTCCCGAACAATACTATCCGGAATTGTATCAGCGATAACCGTCCTTACGAATTTTTTTGTTATTTCTTCTTTTGGATTGCTGAATACATCTAAAACAGAACCGGATTCTACTACCCGCCCATCTTCCATAATCGCTACTTTGTTGCAAATACGCTGAATTATATGAATTTCATGAGTTACGATAAGAATTGTAATCTTCAATTCACGATTGATTTTTTCCAGCAGCCGCAAAATAGAGTCTGTCGTCTCCGGATCTAATGCGCTTGTCGCCTCATCACACAATAGAATGGACGGTTTTGTAGCCAACGCCCTAGCAATACCAACGCGTTGTTTTTGCCCACCTGACAATTGCGTTGGATATGCATTCACTTTATCGGATAATCCTACGAATTCCAACAACTCAGTAACTCTCGTATGAATCTCTTTATCTCCTACCCTGTTCAATATTAACGGAATGGCTATATTGTCATACACCGATTTTGAGTTCAATAAATTGAATTGCTGAAACACCATTCCGATGCGTTTTCGCACTTGCCGCAGTGCAGAAAACGGCAGCGTATTTATGTCCTGCCCGTCAACTTCCACACGTCCGCCAGTCGGCGTTTCCAGCCCATTCACCATTCGCAACAGGGTTGACTTCCCAGCTCCGCTAAATCCGATCACCCCGAATATGTCGCCATCTTGAACCTGTAGCGATACGTGATCCAGCGCATGTATCTGCTGTTTTTTTACAGTAAACGTTTTACTGATATTGATAAAATCAATCATTTTCTATTACTCCCAATCATCTATATAGCCGCAATATTCTAACAGTACCCGCTAATCTAAAAATAAATTCTCCGCCTCTAGTATTATAGTTAACTTCTTTCGTCCACAAACTAGTCAACTTGAATACAAAAAAAAAGACCCAGAACGCCAACGTAGACGTTCTTAGCCTTCAGTTATCTGATCAACTAAACTCAGTAAGATAATATCACATGCAATCCTTTCGTGTCAATAGTAAGTCCAAAATTTTGTGTAAATCTCGCCTTGCTCTGCTACAATCTTGTACACCGTCTTTGATGACAGGTAGTACACCTCCACTTGGCGTACGGACGCGCCGCCTTGGTAGCACCGACAGATCTCCGCATACGGCATCAGGTGAGCTGCTGGTTCGCGGTGGTTTCGCCCCTGTTTTTATTCAATTATACATTCCACCGCTGTCCCATCAAGCAAGTTAACAATTACCCTACCCCCATCATAAACCACCATCTTCTCCACTAAAGCAAAATATAAATTCACATCAAACTCTACCATCACCTCTGCCTCCGCTATCATCCCAATAAACTGGCTCGCCTTATATCGCTGATGCAAATTATCATCCTCCAAGCGTTCCTGCCACTTTTCCATAAAATAATCCTTATTCTCGATCATGATATTAAATGTGTTTATAAATATTTGGAACGAGACTCCATCATCAATGTGCTTACTGTCCCCCCTTAATCCCCTTCACCTTATATTTAGCATCACACCACCAATAATCCGTCTCTGCTTTTCATTGTTCGAATTCCACACCTTTCTCCCGAACATGTGACCGCAAGTACCACATATCACTCTTCCTGCAAAGGGGTTATCTCTTGTTCCATACCCAATGCCATGTTCAGTAGCATATAATTGTCAACGCTCCATCTCAAGCTGTACTGCTTGCCAAATATCCTTCTCAATAATTGCAGGGTGGCTTTCCACCACATAATACTGTGGAACTTGTCCAGTATTCTCCGCTCCTTTTTGCTAAGAAAATCAACGGTGTATGTTTTCTGCAGGAGAGCCTCGCCTTTATACTTCTCGTTAGAAAGCATCGTCTTAATGCTACTGTCATACCACTTTACCTTGCCATTCCAGTTTGGAACGCCATCAGCTTCTAGGTCTTTGGCGATTCGCCTAGCACTCTTACCGTTCAGAAACTCCCGATATATTCGCCTCACCGTTTTGGCTTGTTTAGTAAAGCCAAACCTTGATCCCAAATTGTCACTGTTTTTCTCCCCCAACAACCTTCCCTTTAACAAAGTAGATTTCCTCATTATCTATTGCCTCTTCGATAGAAAAACCAGATTGCTTAAGCATTTCGGCCACTACCGAACTAGGCGGTAGCCGATCCTCTTTTACTACATCGCTCGTTGCATGAATCGAATTAACAGCTTGGCGGGAAAGATCATGCATGATGACAAGGCTTCCATTGGGAACAAGTAAATCCTGAACCCGTAATAGGAACGACTGCTTATCTTTGACATGGGGAAAGAAATTCAGACAAACAACTTGGCTGTAGCAACGCTCTGGCTGATATTTCATAATATCAGCCGCTATATAGTCTACACCAGACAGATGAGTGTATTTTTGCGCAGCTTTAGCAACCATAGCCTCTGCAAAATCTAAAGCCGTAACACTTCCGGAATTACCAACGGCTTCCGCTAGGAACGGGATTAATACTCCCGTTCCCGTTCCTACATCCAAGACTGTATCTCCTTCGGCAATTCTGGCAAGTTGTATAAGATACGTTATTTTATCATGGTTGAGTGCGCGCATTTCATCCCAACGCTCGGCTAGCTCATTAAAAAACTCTTGTTCATAGCTGTGCATGGTTTCACCCTTTCTAGAATTTTTGGTTGATTGACATACTAAATACCCGTCCCGGCATAGGATAGTTGTATTGCTCTTGGTAGTTCTTATCTATAAGGTTATCAATAGCAACATTTAATGTAGTTCCCTGACCGATATCCCGGCTGACAGCTATATTATGAACTGTATAGCCCCCAAGGGTAATCGTGCTGTTTGACCCGTATGGATAATTCGCTGATTGTCGTCCGGTATAGTTAACAGTATAGCGAGCTTGCCAAGGTTTAGCATCGTATTGATAGCCAATGGCTACTTTGTGAGCAGGGCGATAATCTAGTTCTCCGGCTAAGCCAAGTAAGTCTGAGGAGCTCACTCCGGCTTTCTTTGTATGCTGATTGGTATAGTTAAGCAGTAATTGTGATTTGTCGGTCAGTTTATAGGTATTTTCCCACTCAAAGCCCCATATGGTTGAGTTATCGATGTTGTAGCATGAGAAGGGATACAGGTGAGTGAAATTGATGTAGTCCTGGATATCTTGGTAAAAGGCTGTTACCTTGGTACTCCACTTATTAGAGACCTGGTTATGTACGCCGAGTTCATAGCCCCAGCCTCTTTCCGGTTTCAATAACGTATTCGTGCCTAGCTTGCCAGCAGGAAATGGCTGTGACCACCAATAAAACTCTGCCATGGAAGGAGCTCTCCATAGGCGGTTAACGGAAGCAAAAGTCGTTGTTTTGTCATTATTTTTAAACGACAAGTTAAATTTAGGTGATAACGAACTGTAATTGACATCTTTCATGGTAGTGACACTTGTATCATCTTTTCCGCCTGTCATCTGGTCCCAACGCAGACCGATATTGGCTGTAAAGCGGTTATCAAGCGACCACGTATCGTCAAGGTATAACCCTGCAATGTCAACTTTTTGTGATGGATATAAGTCACTGGCACCTGCTGGCTTTAGCGTATACCATCCATAGCCATAGCGAAACCGCTTATAGTCACCGCCAAAGCTATAGGTGTGCTTGCCATCATGTTTCTCTCCACTTAAAGCCCAACCATCCGACTTGTCTGAGACCACTGTCCGATCTATCGACAGCACACCGGCGGCGGTATAGTTGACCTCCTGCCGCTTTTCATCATTATTCCAATAACTTACTTTAATAGATCCATCTTTTATCTTATGCGTCCACGCTACATCATAGGTATTGAGATCCTTCTTCCAATATGCCCCGGGATTGGGGGTTGTGCCTGCACCAGCAGAAGGGGAAAGTGTCTCTCCATCGGAAATAGGGTAACTAGGATCATAGTTTGCATTACCCGGTTTATTCGCCATGATAAAGCCGCGCTTTGATTCAACTTTCGCAACATTGAAATCAATTTTATCATTTTGTGTAAGATCATAACCCAGTTTTAACCCATACTGTTCACTGTCAAAATCGTTATTTCTAAGAAATGCATCATCGCGCAATTTATTATAGTTAATAAACCAGGAAACCTTGTCCTGGCTGGCGCCATAGTTAAATAGGTATTCTTGATGCCCGTTCTCGCCAAAACCGACACGAGCTGAGCCTGTGGGTGTACTAGGACTTTTCGTAATAATATTGATAATGCCGCCCAGCGTGTTGCCGTAAGCAGCAGCCTTGGCACCTTTTATGATCTGGATTTTCTCTACTATATCTAACGGCATTGTCGTCCAGTCAACATAACTGCCGCCCATTACCCCCGACATATTTACTGGACGCCCATCAACCAGCACCGTAAACCGGCGTGCATCAAAACCTCTAAGTTTTACAGTACCGTCCTGACTATCGCCTGCTTTGGTACGCATTTGGATATCCAAGCCGCTTGTCTGCCGTAAAAGTTCAGGAATACTAGCTGCCTTCCCCGGACTCACTATTTTTACATTTATCGTGTCCGTTGCGATAGCCGCCCGTTCAGCATTTGCAGTAACGATAATCTCTTCCAGATCATAGCTTGGCACTTCCGAGGCAGAAACTGTTCCTGCCGATAGCGCTAAAGCAACCAAAATATTAGCTATTAATTGTTTTTTCTTCATGTATTTAACCCACACTTTCTTATATTAAATTATTGTTCTTGTGAAAACTGCTTTCCAACCTTTTCACCAAAAGAGGCACAGCTATTAGCTGCACTGCAATACCGGGAAGCCCAGCTGCCAAACCAGCAGCATATGCGATTGGCGTTAGTTTTAATTGCAGCAAATTCGCAAATCCATAAACCCCTACCAATGCAGCCACTCTCCCCGCAATCATAGCAGCTATAAGCGCCACTACTAATGGTAGATGACGCATCCGATAAAGATATCCACCCACGGCTCCGTAAACCGCCAGTTCCATCGTCATTAATGGCAATGCCGGCAAAAGCGGTGGCATTCCTGTCAGCAAGCTACTTAATATAGGAGTCATCATGCCCACAGTCAGCCCGGCTAAAGGTCCCAGAAATAAGCCAGCCATCAAAACCGGAATATGCATCGGCAAAAATATAGACCCCATCGCTCCAACAAAGTGAAATGTAATGGGTAGGATAATACCAACAGCTACAAAAACTGCACTAGCTACCATTCTGCCTAAACGTGTCATTGTCTCACCCCCTCGATTGCAAACAAAAACGCCAAAAAAACTTTACCCTATTCATAAGGAAAGCCTTCTTGGCGCATCATTCTTTAATATTAAATTTAGTCATATCTTGGCAGTAAAGTGATAACCTTCAGGTTATCATTGGCTCGAGGCCATTCACCATAATAGAAATATATTCTTCAATAAGTAAAATATTCCTGCAAGTATTGAAAATTTATTTAGTCTGGGGAATCTAACTTCGGCCACTTAGTCGTTACGACGGTTCTGGTGCAAAAATTAAGCTGTGATATAATCTTACCGTAAACTTGAAAAATGAGGTAAAGAGCATGTCACAGCATTTATTTAAATATAAGCATTTTGAATCAGAAATTATATTATTGTGCGTTCGCTGGTATCTTAAATATCCGCTCAGTTACAGAATGCTTGTTGAGATGATGCAAGAGAGAGGATTAAACCTAACTCATACAACAATCATGAGATGGGTTCATCAATATTCTCCCATAATTGATGAAAGAGTAAGAAAGCACATTAAACCAACTAATGACTCTTGGCGAATGGATGAGACTTATCTGAAAATCAAGGGCAAAAATGCATATTTATATAGAGCAGTTGATTCTGCAGGAAAGACCATCGATTTTTTTGTATCTGAACATCGTGATAAAGATGTCGTGAAGAATTTCTTCAAAAAGGCTCTAAAAGCCACACATAATCAGCAACCAAGAGTAATAACAACTGACAAGTATGCCGCGACCGAGATTGCTATCTATGAAATGATATATAGCGGAATCCTCTCTGTCAGCACATCGCTTCGAAAAGTAAAATATCTGAACAATATTATTGAGCAAGACCATCGATTTATTAAGCGAAAGATCAAGCCAATGCTCGGATTTGATAGTTTCGACACTGCTGAAAAAACAATTTGTGGGATTGAGGCTATGCATATGATTAGGAAGGGGCAGGTTGAAGAAATTCAATGTGTCCTTTCTGAGGTTGAGTTTCTAAATAAGATTATGGGTATCGCAGTTTGATATTTGGGTGAAAATGTGACAATCTTTTGCTTTGTGAAATCTTTGCACCAGAACCGTATTTTATTTATGGATAATAATCTACAAGTGTTCAAGGCCCACCTATAATTCCAAATGCATCTGTTATTAATTTCTTAATGGTCATATTCTCTAGTTTGGCTGCAATTGGAGAAACATTATCCTGATTTTCTTTCCAATGCATCCCATCATTATAAATAATGCCCAAAAGGTAAAAGTACTCCGGTACAATGACCCCACACTCTTCAGCAACTTGTAATTTATTCTTAGTCCCATGCTCATCTAGGAATGTTATCTTTGATTCATCAGTAGATAAGTCCGCGTATACAATTTCTTCTATTTTTCTACGCACTCCACAACAAACTGCAAGAGGATCATAATGTGAATCACTCAAAAACTTTTGCATTTCTGTATCAATAAATTGATTAAAACCATCACCAGCACCCCACGACGCCTTAATCCCCAATTGCTGGAATTCGCTTTTCTTATTAATTTCTTCAGGGTGAAAATGAAGAAGGTATTTTGAAACATCATCTTTAATTGAAGCTTCATTTCTTTTGATAAGCAATTTTATAAGATGGTTACTAACACAACTGCCATCTCGCTTATCTAGATAATATACTTTCTGCTTACTAAAAGCATAATTTTTAAAATAGCGAGGGTTTAGATGTGTCAATATGAGTGGGTATATCTCCTTTCCATCTTTTTTATATTCGTCTATTAATTTAGTAACATAATATTGTGCCGAAATTAAATTAGCATCATCTAAGTAATCAAATACTTCATCGATTATTAGAATACATTTATCTTTGTTTAACCTTCTTTTTGCTCGTATAATAAGTGAAATAAAGCTAAGGATATCGCGCTGACCATTTGAAACGAGTTGCACCTTTGGGAATTTAACTACTAAGCTTCTTCCATTTACTTCTGGTTTTATTTCTTTCCATGTAGTGTTAAAACTTTTCAATAAGCTAGTATAGGAATCAACCTCTAATTTGTAACTGCAATACTTACAGGCCTTTTTAAATTTTACTTTATCCGATTGATAAACATTTGCTATCTGGATAGCAGCGAGAAAAGCCTGAACTAACGAATTATTTATAGTTGCTTCTAGATCTTTTATTGTTTCGGCTATTTTTTTGAGAGATTCTATTTCCAGTAACAAGTTAATATGACTAGCAGAAATTACAGCAAAAAGTTGCTCTCTAGTTCCATTCTCTAAGTCAACATTCTTAATAAAGTTCAAAATTATTTTTTGATTTCGAACAAGTAGCACGGCATCAAACTCTGAGTAAAGTTCGGAAAGTTTCATAACCAGTTTTAAGTTGTCAAATAACCCAGAAATGTTTGGTAACACCTTACCATTTTTGTTAAAAGAACTCTTTTGACTACTATACGAATAATCAAATGTACAACGCTCTGGTATCGTATCTATGAGGGTCACTGCTTCTATTTCTAAAGAGGCTGTAACTATATTGCGACCTCCAAAACTTCGTCCAATTCCATTTGCCTTAACTTGGCTATTTATTACAAAGTAGCTAAACTCATCACTGATAGCATTAGAAGAACTATCTGCAATTAAATCCACGATAGTATTATCAGTCTTTTTGTATTTAATAGTGATCTCTGGTAGGTTATTCTGATCGTTCTCGAAGAAATGATCATCATGCAGTTCTACACGATTAGATCGTAATGACGCAAAAGCAATCGCAATAGAACTTTTTCCAAAACCATTCGGAGCAACTAATAAACTTGGCTTATTAGGTGAAATATTCAAATCAAATGTTCTATTTTGAATACCCTTCACATTTTTAATACTAATACTCGAAATAGTCATCTTCATCTTTACCTTCATAATTTTTAGTATAAACGTCATGTGGTAACTAAATTAACCACAGATATTTTAATTTGACTATTCCTTATATTTTCCTGCATGATCTATATTTTTTGTCAATTCTTAGTTTTGCCCATAGTAATTGATTGCCATCAAGTAAAACTGCCCCTGCTTGTGTTGTTCATCCCCCCCCTTCAACCTAATTTGTTTTAAGAGAGAGCTACTAAGATAAGAGCAAACCAGATTTCTCAATGTTTTGCAAAACTTCAATACCCAACTAACTTTTTAAATTCTCCATTGCAATTAAGCCTTTAAAACCGCCATACATGCTTGACCTCCCAACCGGAAGTCTTTATTTTTCCTTTCGCCAAGTCCTCCGGCACGAGATGCACTTCCGCCGCCACGGCTTTATTCGCAGCATAGTTTCGCTGCACCCCAAGCGGAATATAGGCGTCACCGCGGTGGCTTCCTACCCCTGCGGAAACTTCCCAAGCTTTGTCCAGATTAATTTTCAGTACATCTACCTTATGCTCCGTATCGTTTTTGACCACCGCCGTCCGGTCGGTCTTTTCCAGAGCGGCAGAGGGCAGGGTAGCATCCTGTTTATTAATTCTCTCTGCCACCTGCTCAGCCGCAACCTCTAGCGATGGCGCGCTTACGATAAAACTGGCAGCAGGTGTCTTATCTTTCAGTTCATCATAAGCCGCCTGCAGTTCCTTAGCGTTCATCTGTGAGATATGAAGGGCTTTGCCAAGTTCCTGCGCCTGGTCCAGTTGTTCCTGCTGAAGCACCACCGCCTGCCGATAATTTTCTTCCGCTTGCTGTGTACGCTGCCAAAGCCAGAAAAGCATTGCGCTTATTAATAGGAAGGAAACAGCAAGCACCATAAGCCACATGTTTTGCTTAAAGGCAGTTTTCCACGTTTGGAACATCTGGATCATACCTCATCCCTCCATCGCTGCAAAATAATCAGTCACTCCCCGCGCAATCGCTCTCGCATACCGGTCCTGCCATTCAGAGTCCGCCAACAAGGCTGCTTCCGCATCGTTTGAAATGAACGCCATTTCCACCAAGCAGGCAGGAGCATCGGTATGAACCAATACATAGAAGCGCGACTCTTTATCGGGATCGCCGTCGGAATAATCCGTCCTTCCTGTCCGGTCAGGAAACTCGGCGGCAATTTGCCCATAGATACAGGTTGCCAGACTGTCCCCTTCCGTCTGGCCTAGAGATGTCCAGACCTCATAGCCTTCAGCGCTCTCGTTTACCGCGCTGTTGCAATGAAGAGAAATAAAAATATCGGCACCCCAGTCATTTGCCAGGGCTGTCCGATAGCTTAAGTCATCCGTTTCTGCTTGTTCCCATTTGGTCCGGGTCAATTTTACCTCATACCCTACCGCCCCCAGATAGGTTTCTACTAGCCGCGAAATCACCAGCGCAATATCCGCTTCCTGCAGGCCCGTTTTTGCTTTTATCGCACCAGGGTCAATATTTCGGCCCGCATGGCCCGGATCAATGATTACTTTCACACTCAGTCCCTCCAGTTCACCATTAAATCTGCAACAAACTACTTACGATCACTTAAAGACTCTTTTTCGTCTCTTAACTGCACTAGCTTATCCCTAATAAAAGCGGGAATATATTCGCTATACCCCATACGATCCAAGTTTTCAACAATGCTCAACCCTTCATTACCCAGGTACGCAAAAATCACCATGGACCTACAGGTGCTAACTCCAAATATGCTGACATCAATCCAGTGAGCCAAAATGACTATCAATAACATCACGATCTTGCGCTTTATTCCTTCAAAACCCTTTTTACTGTCGAGCGTCGCCGTCTTCCACGCTGCAGCTAACCCTGTCACATAATCAAGTACAACAAAAATAAGAAGTGCCGTAATCAACTTGTCGACACCGCCGACAAGAAAGGAAAAAGCTGCGCCTATGGCTGAAAACAAAGCCATGATGCGCAGCTCTATTTGAGTATACTCAATCATTTCTCATCCCCCCTTTATATCAAACATAAAACTTTTAATGATCGGTTTTCATAACCCAGCATACTGTTAAACACTATTTAGCCAGCCAGGCATTCCCATGATAAACATAATCTCTTGCGTCAGCAACCGACCAAAACCACATGCCCTCAAACGGAGCAATAAAGCGCCAAGCGCCGCCGATAAACCATGCGATTTGATTTTCTTTCCCTATCCATGCACCAGTCGCGGTTGTGGTCACAATATATGCATCACTCTCGGCTGGCGACACCGGCGGAATATTCGTTCTGCCCTTTATCACCGGCTGCACCAGTAAATCAATGAGATTCAGCGCATCATTGTGGGTTACTTCCTTTTGCGCTTGACTGGCGATGATATAGGGAAGCCCCAGTCTTGGCGTGTTATTTGTACTCATAAAACCTCCTCCTTTACTGCTCCCCGGCCATACACTTCAGACATCTGATAAATCCGTACGCGCACCACTGCTTGTAAACTGCCAAAATCGGCGGTTTGCTCGTTGGCTGAATACTCGGCTTTAGGCTCGTTTACGGTTATGGTTCTTTTGATGTTCCCATCCGCTGAAACTACATCCACCTGATACGTCTCACTATTCTCACCCACCGGCACATCCGTGTATGGCTTCCAATCGCCATTCATTCTTGCGCGGCGAACCCATGAAACTGTTAAAGAACCCGTCCCATCTCTAAAACCACTAACATGGCAAACCGAATAGGGCCTTGCCCCAATCCCATCTAGGTTAACCGTATAGTTGCGGAATTTATCATTGGTTACTGGCAAGGTGGACGGTCCTATCCGGTAAAGTTTATCCATGTGCCACTCTGATGCCGGAAAAGAAATCGACTGTAGCGAATTGAGCATAAGAAACGGTTCATTGGCAATATGACAGCCGACTTCATGTTCCGTGCCCAGCCTGCCGCGCAATAAGCCTGACAACCGGTAGGTATTAGCGGCAATTAGAGCAGCCTGCTTAAACTGCACAATCTCCGCACCAATTAATGCGGCATTAAAATGGTTTAACACATCCTCTGCCGGGCGGCTCTCCAGCGTCCCATGGCTAAGTGTAATGTCTACAGTAGATGCTTCATCCCAAGTTACAGTGTTGCCAGGCGGTAGGACGGTTATGGTTGTCCCAACAACAGCATTCTGTGTCACTTGCCCAACATAGCTCCATGTTCCGCCGCCATCATTGGATCGAAATAGGTTAGCGCCATAGAAGGCGCCGTCTGAGGTGCAAGCTGCGAACATTCGTTCAGCAGACGTTTCGCCGGGAAGAAGAGGCAAGTCGAATAAAGATATGGACACATTCCCCGGAGCAGGCGGAATCACGGGATTTGCTTCAGAATCCACCACTCTGCCAACAGAGGTGTATACTTGTTGGTTGGTAGCTACCGCCTCAATTTTTATTAACCCAGGCTTTCCATACGTTGTTTTGGTAATCATGAAATTTTGCTTTTGTTCCTGAATTGGAACTTTTACTATATCACCCGGCAGTAACCAGCCAAATTGATTGGAAAGTGTCAGGGATAATGTTTTTCTATTCTGCCACTCTTCAAACAACCGTACTTCAGCAAGTTCTTTAGCATCGGTATCTGCCAGAACCATTTGAACACTTACGGTCTGCTCATTTTTACTCTGCGTAATTTGCCTATAGGCTGACATTGTTCCCTGCTGATAGTCCTTGTCTTTGGACAAATAGTTAATGGTTAGTCTGCGCGGCAGCTCACGTTCATCTTTGTATTGCAGGGTATATGGCTCATTAGGAGGAGATGTTTCATAAGCTCCTAAATATTCATCCGGTATTTCATAGGCGGTATTTGCATTTCTCCGTTTAAAAACAATCTTGCCGCTACGCTCAATGGCATCAAAGAGAAATACGGCCTGCAGTTGTTCAATGATACTCCTACGGGTCTGGTCTCCCGCAGAAGAGATTCCGGTTATAGCAAGTCCCTCAAGGTCTGATGCATCAACATCGGTATATTGTAGTCCCGCACTAAGCGAGACTGTTTCCACCAAAGCTTTTACATTATTGATCTGCCTAGTTACTTCAAAACTGAATGACGGTATACGGTTGCCGAAATCGCCAATAGCAAGATCTTTAAAGACAATATAAGCTAACCCACGGAAAGCAGGAACATTTCCCGCACCTTCTACCGCTTCCATCCAGCTGTCTGGTGTTTGCGTATCGCCTCCAAGATAGACAGTCTGCTGATACTTTGCCAAGTCAACCAATTTACCATCAGCCCAAACGCGTCCGATCGCAGTTATTGGCCCCTGGCAAATACCTACAGCAAAACTGACAGTATAAGAATACGTAGTAGTTGTTACGCCGCCTCCGCCGCCCTTACCGCCTTGTTTTTCTGTTTTTGTATGCTCCACAAATTTGGTAGACCATATTACATTACCTGTCGAGCGGCAGGTCCCAAGAATCAGAGGAATTGGTGCGCCGTAGGAAGCAGTCTGCATCTGCAAATCACTCATTTTGCCGACTTCCTGCGTAACGTGGGGGCCAAAGAGTTTACTGTCAATATATCCTCCCAGCATTGTTAAAGCGGCGCTCCAAAAGGCATTGGCAGGAATGGTTGCTAAAAGCAGGGTCGCCATCAGTCCAGAACTCCAGGATAGGAGAAAGCAAAACGCAGCCGCTTTTTCCAAGCATCATCCAAGCGGGTTTCAATGACTTGTCCAATATCCTGATAGCTATGAATAAAGGCATCAGGGGAAGTCAATATGCCAACATGGCTAGCCGGATGATCATAAAAACCAAAAACAAGCACATCTCCCGGCCTGGCTTCGTCCTTCGTGATTTCCACCATGTGTCTTTTCGCTTCATCATAAAGGCGTTCTTCTTTTTTGAATAAGTGCCAGGTAGCGGGATAATCAATATCAATATCGACGTCTATCCCTGTAAGCTCGCGATATACACCGCGCACTAGGCCGACACAATCACAGGCAACTTGTTTTAAACTGGCCTGATGCTGCCATTTCGTCCCTAACCATTTTTTTGCTTCTATAATAATGTCTTGTCGTTTCACCTCTATCCACTTCCTCCCCACCTCAAATTCTCTGGAATATTCGCCCGACTCTCCGGAACAGTTGCTGAGTCTTGCTTTCCGGGATAGGATGCCATTAAGTCATTACCAGGAATGAATGGCTCTCCCCGAAAATTAAAAACATTGCTGAACCGTGTTTTACAAGTAGAAAAATTTCCGTCACACCCCGCGGAAACAGAAAACGTGTCTCCTACTGCAATATCTGAGACCGGCAAGAATAGTGAAATACCGCCGCCGATTTGGCTATATTTTTTAACTTCCATTTCTTCACCGGTTCGGTCAAAACGAATTACGCCATAACTAAAAAAATCATCTTCTTGCGTGAGATTGGTTGAAAAAGAACCATCCTGGGAGATTAAAGTTACCGAACCTGTAAAAGTGTAGGCTGCTTTATTCAAACCGCATTGACTGTCGCCAAACTGCGCCCGGCATTGTTTTTGGTACGCTAATCCCGCTGCTTGTTGAAAAGCTTCCAGCAAACCGCGAACTTCGGCCTGAAAACCGTTTTTCCCGTGCGAAATACGGCCAATGGTACCCCGTCTCAAAATCAGCACAGGATCGGTCACCTTTGCCCAGTTACATAAAAAAATCTCGACTTCGGCGAAGTCAAAACGTCCGTTTGCGATATCGGTCGTTTTAATACGTTCGCTGTCGAGCATGCCAGTTACGTCAAGATTATCGGTTGCCATATCATTTGTCGTATCCACAGCGGTTGGCTCAAAGCCGCTGCTTGCCTCGTAGGTTATGTTATTGATGACAAGATCTCTGTCATGGTTAGTAAATCCCATGATGTCTCCATCTTGCAACGCTAATTTCCAACACCAGGCAGTAGTAGTTACATCGGTTTGCATCCACGGTATTCCCGGAGGTTGCAGAATCCTCCGAAGTAAATACATTACGCCAAAAAATTGATCAAGAGTCACATTCTTAATACGAAATAGATCTGCAACATATGACGTCAATGCACTTGAGTTAATATTTCTGGTACCCATGATTCTAAGTCCGCCTGGAAGCCAAATCCGTTTGAGATCATGAATATACGCAGTCTGCGTTTGAGTATTGATAAACCGGGTGCCTTTAAACGCTAAACCGCCAGACAGCCAGTTGCGTTTTAAGTCAGAGACATTGAAGCTTGATACCTGCGTATTAATATTTCTAGTTCCCCGAACTGCAACGCCACCAGTAATCCAAACCCTTTTCAGGTCGTGTTGATATTCCGTCTGCGTATTCGTGTTAATATTACGCCGCCCGCTAATAGTTAATGTCGTAGCCAAAGCATTTCACCGCCAATACTAAACAGCAACTTCAATAAAGGATAAAGTGAAGAAATCAGTTATGCCTGTTGTCAGAGTTGAGTTGCCGCTTGCAAGCACCAGAAAGGTAACATTCGTATTACCAACAGTAATTCCGCTATAAAAACTACCATTCGTAAATGAATTGGCAGTCCAACCTGTATTGGAATACATGGACGCTGCGGAAGTAAATATGTCGGTATTGGTTGTTGTACCGCGAAGAATACAAAAAAACTGCGGAGCAGGAGTTGTAATCTTTACAGATTGGGCGCTAAAACCCGCATCACACCTCAGACACAACGGAATAACAGTAAAGCCAGTTGAGCCGAAGTTGCTGGGAAACATAATTCCGTCCGCAATGAGCGTATCTGTTGTCGCAAGTACGCCGTCTGTGCCTCCGGGAGTTCCATTCACATATACGTTTAAATGTGCCATTAGACTTTCCACCCCCACGCCACCAGTTTAGAGGTCACATCCGGCGAGTTCGTGTCGCTGCCCGAACAAGAACCCGAAACGGTAATAGGTTGGTTGACATCGGTAACTGTAGCAAGTAATAAACAACCGATTGAAGAATGATATCCGTCATTCGCACCAACATTTGATGTCAGGCCAAAATTAGCAGAGTATGCTCCGCGTACCTGCACTTGCACCCAATGCCAAGTCTCTCCGGCATCGGCACGAATATGAATGCTGCGTGACTTGGAAACTGTAACTCCTGCTGCCGGATACATTCCGTCAAAGATTAAGGGGTTGGTCATATCGCCGTCAGATAAAAGCGTCCCATTTTGAGCACCGGTTGTACCGCCAACATAAAAATGCAATCCCATAAAATCTCCTTTTTTACACAGGAGCATAATAATCTACTTTTAAGCTCCATACGGTATCGCCATAATCTTCGTCTTGTTCTGCAATGCTTTTTATATAAAACAAGCTATTATTCGTTCCCACAGTTAGAAGAAAAATCGATTTTACCCAGTGAACACTATCTAACGACAGCAGTATCTTGCCATTGTCTGAGACAATTTGAACAAGATAACAAGCGGCAGTGGTAGCCCGAGCAGCTAAGGGAACAACATTCGATTCTGCACCGCGATTTAATTCGAGTAGTATTCGATTGCCACCAACTGCTGTTTCAGTAACCAAATCACCATCAGTACCGCCAGGCGTTACTGAGCCATTATAAATGTGTATGACAGAAGCTGCCGTTGTCATAAATCTCTCCTATACTCGTATTTCAACCAGCGGAATATTATCCCAGCTATAAATGTCCCACTCCTTAATGGATAGCGGGCTATGATCAGTGTCAAAGCGGACAGGCACATCAAACTCATAATCCGCAGTGATAATACCCCCTGTATCTGGCGTTGCGGTAAAGGTGATAATCCCGGTCGTGAAGTTTACCGACCATCCGTCAGTCTGTTCAGCACCATCCAGGTATACCCTGACCGTCCCTATCACTGGCTTTCGGATTTTTCTTACATCTGTATAGCCGGCATCATCTGTGTAGGTTTTTATTAGTTGAAAGGTTATCGTTTTTCCATCGCCGACACCGATCACTTCTCTCCTTCCCGTAAAGTCAAGCCAATCCTTAAAGCGAAAGCCATACGCTTTGCCGCGCCGCGCACGGAAGAATGCGAGCAGCCTTCTCATTTGGTTTTCATTTTTAACACCATGCGCGGCTTGGTACTTACATTTTGCCTGGGACCAATTGATATTACGCTGCTCATAGCCTGAACCGGTCATAACAACATCGGTAGAATACTCCGGACCGCCAGTTACGCCATAGGAGATATCGGGTGGAAACTGCACTTCATGAAAAGCTTGCATTTTAGAGATTTCTCCTTCCCAAAGCAAAAGCGGCGTTAGCTTCTGCCATGATTTGTGACTGGCTGCGGCGGAAACTAGAAGCATCCGGTGTCGTGATGTTCATATTAATGATCATAGGTCTGGTATTGTTTGCATCGGCACGTAACATTTTCTTAGTTTCCGCTGCGGTAAATACATGGCCGCCCCGATTGAAATTAATAAGTTCAGGCCCCTTTTCCCCTACTAAAGCAAGGCCACCGGGGTAGTTACCGCCGGCAGCATATTGTCCTGGAATTCCGGATATCCCGCCTCGCGATTTTGCGGGTGCAAACGAGGGAAATAAAGACATGATAATTTGGCTTGCCAGCCACTCAGCCGCCATATCCGCAATAATTTTCATAATTCTTTTGCCTAGGTCTTGCCAAGCTTCCCCTATGGATTTCGTACCGGTAATAACGTCTGAAAAAAAGCCTTTCAGGCCATCGTAAGTACCGGACATTTGCTGAGCCATTATCTCCATGGAAGATTTATGAGACCCCTTCCAAACTTCATAATACGCATCAATAAATTGTTGTTTTCCTGCTAAGTCTTGTGCGAACATCGCCTGCTCGGTAGTTAGAAGCTGCTGGAATTTGGTGATGTCCCCGTCTGACCGCGCTCTGTCTAGTTCTTCCTGAAATTTCACGCGATCGTAGTGCAGATCTTTTATTTTTTGGTTTTTCTCAGCTTCAATGGCGACCTGTTCGGCAGCTGCCTGGCGGCTGAAATTCACCATGCCAGTTTCTGTGATAGTAAACTGGATTCCATTGGCTTCCCACGCCTTGCGAAACTGCTCCTGCTGGGAAGCTGTGCCAGTGGAATACTCCAGGGCAAGATCCCTGTATTTTTTCTGTATGTCACCGATTTGCCGCGCCGCATCGGTTTCGATGTCAAACTTCTGCTTGTCAACGCCAGTTAGGCCAAGCCCGCCCATTTTGTCTGAGAGACTCCGGGCCAAATCAGCCGCCTGATCGGCAATCCGGTTGTTTTCCTTTTGCTCGTCCAGCAGAATCTTTTTCTTTTTGGCGGCGTAAATCTCATTAAGCCGCAGGACATCCCGCTCATAGTTCTCATTTGCTTCTTTGGATTCGTTCAGGGTGTCCAGTTCATCGGCATACCAGGCATCAAGGGCATCCATTTGGGTGGCGGTAAGCTGCAACCATTCTTTTTCAATCGCCTTGCTTGCCTGCTCCGCTTTTTTCTGCAGTTTCTCAAAATCTTTTGCCGCTTTGTCAGTTCCGCTGCCGATCGATGGCGAACTTGTGCCTGGGGCGGCATTTGTTAAACCCGTGAACTTGGTGTTAGGCTTTGTCATCTGAGGAAGCAGGGCGGATATATCCTTGCGGCTAAAGCCAAAGGTAAACTTGCTCGCCGACGCGCCGATTTTGCCGATTCCCTCAGTGACTTTGTTGAACCAGTTCCCCACCGAATCTGGAATGAACTGGGCAAAAAAACTTTTCAGCGGACTGAGTTTGTCTACGATCCAGTTGATCCCCTGCGCAACCACTTCTTTAATGCTGGCCCAGGCGCCGTCGATGAAATCTACGATGCCGTTCCATACATTTGAGGTAGCTTCGCCCGCGGCGTTCCAGCCATCGCCAATAAACTGGACCACCGCACTCAGCGCATCTTCAACGAGGCTGGTGATCCAATTCCACGCTTCGGATATGGCCGTTACAATGCTGTTCCAAATGCCAACCGTAAAAGCTACGATTGCATTCCAAGCTTCGGAAATGGCCGTAGTCACTGTGGTCACAGCATTGTCTACGACATTGGTAATTGCGTTCCATGCATCGGTGAAAGTATCGGTAATCGTACTCCATAAGGTACTGAAGAGTTCGGATAGTGGCTGCCAGTTAGTCCAGATTTCGTAAGCCAGTAGCCCTATCGCTGCTCCTGCTGCAATGAAGGGTAGTAAAGGGGCCAGCGCCGTCCAAGTCGCGATCCCAAACGCCACCATTGCAGGAACCGCTGCACCGAATAAAGCCCCGGAGAGGACAAACACCGAAGCGATGACTTCCGGCGGAATCATGCCTTGCAAAGCTTCTTTAAGACCAAGCGCCTTCACTGCCGCGGCAAATTGCGACAGCCAGTCGGCAACGCCTTGCAGCTTTTCCACTAGATTTAGGTTTTTCACGATGCTGTCGCCGATTTCCACCATGACCATGCTCACATTATCTTTGATAGTCGACATGAGTCCGGGGATGGTCTTGCTCATGGCTTCCATGCCGCCCTGGAATTTGGACTGCATGCCCATTAAAAGCGCGTTGATTCCGGTAGTGCTGTCAATCGCCCCTTGCTCTGCCATTTTCATGGCTGTGGGAATATCTTTTCCAATGGCGTCCGCCAGGAACTTCCACGCCGGCACTCCGGCTTCGGCAAGCTGCATCATCTCTTCGGCAGATACTTTCCCTTTGGCTTGCATCTGGCCGATTGCGTTGGTCAAGCGGCTGATGCCTTCCTCGCCGATGCCCAGCATCGCCGCCGCGTCCCCAATAGCTGCCAGCATCGGAATGATGTCTTGCGACGCAAAGCCGAAGGCCAATAGTTTTTTCGATGCAGTTAAAAGCCCCGGCAGTTCAAAAGGAGTATCCGCCGCAAAGGTTGCCAGATCGGCGAGCATTTTTTCCGCAGCCTTAGCATCGCCCAACAGCGTAGTCAAGGCTTTGCGGCTGGCATCCATGTCGCCTGCCAGTTTGATGCTGGCAACCCCGAAAGCAGCGAGAGCTGCCGTCGCGGCGGCTAGGCCGGTGGCAATGCTCTCCGACGCTGCCATCGCTTCCGAGCCAAGCCCTTTGCGGAGTGCGCGTTTGGTGCTCTCCCATTTTTTCAAAAAATCGCTGTTGTCCCCGCCGATAAAAATCGTCATCGAAGCGTTCCCGGCCATAGTCTCACCCCACTTTCGACAGCAAGTCTTTTATTGCCATCTTGGCTTCATCTTGCGTTACTTTTTGTTTTTCTTTCGGCTCACGGCCGAGCAGCATATCCACCGTAACCGGCTTTTTCAGATCGCGTGACGTACAGGTGTTGATAATCGAAGCGACAAAACCCGCTGTCATTATTTGTTCCTGCCTGGTTCGCCAGTGATAGCCTTCCGCCAGTTCGTAAAACTCACCGAAGGTCAGCCGGCCAAATTCCCATGGCTTTAAGCCCAAAGGGCCGTAAGCCACCGGCGCGGCTTTTTCGATCCACTGGGCTACGGTGGTCACTCGTTTCCCTCGTCGATCTCCTCTTGCGCGTCTTCTTCACCGGTTAGGCTCTCGCCCATAATCTTCGATGCCTTGATGGCTTCCCCGATCTTGCCGGCCAGTTCCCCGAAGTTTCCGCCGGCTTCCATGTATTCCTGCATCATTAGCCCCACGCGCTGCAAGGTAATCCCTTTTTCCGCATGCTTTAAGCCGCCCCACAGCAGAATGCGAATCGCCGAAAAGCCAGCCGCCATGGGATTGCTCATCACATAGAGCAGGGATTTTCCTCCCATCAGCTCTTCCATCTCGGCGGCTGAGTTAATATCGTAGCGAAGGCGGCGCTCCTTGCCGCCAATCGTAATAAACACGGGTCCCGTCATCGTCTATTCCTCCATTTTCAAGAAAACAGGGTGCACAGTCTAAACTGCACACCCCATCCGTTATGCCGCGGGCGCAACGCCCGGAGTTGTATTCGCTGAAACCGGAGCCGCCGTCAAACCGGCACATGTTCCGTTGGCAATGGCAATGTTAAGAGTGCTGTCATTAGCAGCCGCGGTCAAAGCCGTCAGTTCCACGATAGCCCCATAGCCGCCCACGCTAAATTTGGCTGTCACCGCGCTGTCTGCCGCCAAAGCTTCTCTGGCTTTTTGCGCTACTACAGCCGCCGAGTCATTGAGCGCCACGGCCACGCTGATGGCTTTTGGCGAGCCGGTCATCCCGGCGCCAGTCACTGTGAAGGTGGTATTGCCGGCGGTCGTAACGGCACCGACAACCTCAGCCGTTTCCACCTGTTTGGTGCCGTTTACCTCTTCCGGCGCACCCGCCCCGGCCAAGGTAATTTTATATGTTGCCACGCCGTCATGCGGGGACTCCTCGCTCAAATCGGTAATGGCCGCATAGCCTTGGAATTTCGAGCCATCCTTGCGGACATACCGTACATGCACCAGTTCGCGGTTGGCAAACACCGTGAGCAGCTTGGCACGACCCGCGTCAATGCTTAGGCCTGATGCGTCAGTCAGCATCACCGCATCGGCGTCAATGCTCCAGGACATCATACCGGGAACGCTGGTTTTCCAGGCTCCCGACTGCTTATTGGACGCATCGATCTGTTCCGCTGTCAGTCTCAAGGTCGCGCCCCGCTGGCCGCCAATCACCGTCCAGACCGGCGTTTCAGCCGTCCCGGTATTCACTTTTAACAGAAAATCCACGCCATCGCTTGGAATCAAAGGCATCTTTCATCACTCCTTAGTATCAATAATCGTAAACTTAAAGGTTACCGTTGCTTCGCGGTGCGTTTCCAGGCGTTCTACCGAATGGCTGTCCACGCTTAAAAGCACTACCTGCCATTCGTCGGTTAAAACCAGTGGCTCGCTTTGTATAGCCGAAATAGCCCTGTCGCAAAGCTCCGCCACTTCCTTGTCCCCTTGGTATTCGCTGTATACCTTGAGGGTAGCCATGACGTCCGCGCCGCATACCGTTTTGGTGCTCCAGCTCTCTGCCGTTGTGTCGGTCAGCACCACATAGGGTGCTTTTTTGCCTGCCGGCACATAGTCATAAACCGGAGCCGCCATCTGACTCTTTAAACGCTCAAAGAGCGCTTTGTTTAGCGGCGACACTGGGGATCGCTTCATCGTCTCACCTCATTTCGCACCGCTGTTCGGATCTTCTCTTGGATGCCCGGCATCAGCTCACGGCGCGCTCGCTCGGCAAAATGCTTGCCCTTCACGCCCCGTTTAGTGCCATATTCCTGCAGCGACGCATGCGGCGCTTTAGCCCTGACCATGCGGGAGATACCGTACTTTCCTTTGCGGTTCACGATACTTTTGCGCAAAAGGCCGCTTTTGACCGGAGCCAGCGAGCGCTCGCGTTTTCGAACTTCTTTAGCCCCCAGCTCGGTTTCTTTTTCAATCGCCTGACTGACATTGGTAGAAATGAGATCGCCGAAGGAAACGCATTGATCAATGCCGGTTACCCTAATTACCGGCCGCATCGGCCACCACCTCCCGGCATTCCAGTCTTAAAAACGCATGCTTTTCTTCCACATCAATAGGCGGCCCGATCTGCTCAAAAATGCGGCCGCCATATTGAATCCGGTCCGACACCGCCACATCGCGGCGATAGCGAATAATGATGCGGTGTAAAATTTCGGGCGTCAGCTGCTCATATTGGTCTACCGTTTTGGCGGTCAACGCCATGATCTTAGCCCAAACAGTAGCTCGCTTCATATAAATCGTTTCATAGCCGCCCTGATCGTCCGGCACCTGGGTTTCCTTCAGCAAGATGCAGCGGCAGTTCAGTTCTCCTGGGTTCATATCATCACCTACCAGAGATGCGCGCGATATGGGGAAAGAAGGACATACACCACATTGGGAATATCCTCGCCCGCGCGCTGTTCATAAAAATGTCCGATTAAAATCAGCAAGGCTTGTTTAATGGGAGTTGGCGTTTCACTCGGCAGCGGCGCTTGCAGATAGTTTTCTGAGTGAGATATAGCCGCGGAAAGCAAAGCGGTGAGAAGGGAATTTTCCTCCTCACCGTCAATGCGCAGGTACTCCTTTATTTCCGTTAGTGTCATCGGCTCAGCCATCGGTTGGTTCCATAAGGCCAGCGGTTTTCAGCTTGGCCAGAAGCGAATTGAAGTCCGTCACCAGCCCCGCTATGGTAGTCGCCGTACTGTCAGCCTGAAACGTGGCTGGTGTAAAAAGGCCCACCACCTGCCCGCCTGCCACAATCTCCAAGGTACCGCCAATTACGGTTTTTTCTCCGCCTTGCTCCGTATAGTTTTTGACGTTACTCATCGTTTCTCACCTACGCTTTCATTTGCAGCACTTTGACAGCTTCGGCGAGAATCAGCTTGCCGTCGACACGCTGAGTGGCCTTGAAGCCCACCTGCCCGGTTGCCGCATAGAGTTCGTTAAGCCGCTGGAAGGCTCTGCCCTGGCGGTCCGCCACCCAGTAGTAGCTGAAATCGCCAAAGGCGATGGTTTTTGCCGCCGCCGCGATGGCTGGAACATAAGCGGAGGTCTTCAGCGGACGGTTTAAGATGGTATCCGGCTGGCCCGCGGTCACCGAAGGCTGCCAAAGGTACTGGCCGTTTCCATCTTTCAGCTTGCGGATGGACTTGACGGTCGCGTCATTGGTGACGAATACGGCATTCTTTCGGTACGGAGATTTCAGGGAGTAGAACAGGTCCATGATTTCGTCGATAGTGATGGCCGAAGCACTGGCAGTCGTGATTCCCACGCCAGCACCGCCGGTGGTATTGAAAATGCCGGTAGGTTTTCCGGTCCCGTCACCGACAAAGAAGGCTTCCTCCTCTTTCGCCCCAATGCGCCGGCCAAACTCCTTGGCAATATACTGCTCCAGGTTAAACACGCTGTCGTTTAAGAGTTCCTCCGACACCTTGATCATCGTAGCCAGCTTGTAGGCTCCAATGGAAACCTGACCAAAGGCATCGTCCGACTCGGGGATCGCGCCTTCTTCGTCCACCCAGGAAGCGGTTCCCTTGGTGGCGACTACCGGAATTTTACGATCCCCCGATGAAGTGGTAATGATCGTAGCCAGTTGCCGGAAAATGTTTTCTTCCTGCAGGGCTTCTACGAGAGTGCGCTCAAATTCATCCGGCACCAGATAGCCGCCTTCAGAGTCAGTTCCAACTTGCAGGGCGTTTTGCACATCAAAGCTATTTTTGTTCTTCATTGCCTTCCAAAAGGCCACTTTGTATTCGCTGGACGCCCGGCCGGTTTTCTCTGTCCCCTGATGCTGGCTGGGTTTGTTCGTAATGGCTGTTGAGGTGGGCTTGGACAGTTCGAGATCCAGAACCGCTTGGCGTTCCAGGCGGTCGATTTCTTTACCCAAGCTCACAACATCGGCTTCCATCTTTTCATAGGTAGCCGTGTCTTCGGCTGACAGCAGACCATTTTCATTTCGCCGGGAATCTAAAAAAGCTTTGGTGCTGTCCCAAAGCTTAGCGCGCTTCTCGCGCAGTTCCAGTATTTTATTCATAGTGAGTTCCTCCCTGTTTTTTATTTCAAGAGTTCAAGTCTAGTCAGCAGTTCTTTGTGCGGCGTCCCCGCCAATGCAGCCTGCGGCTTCTCTTTTTCCCTGGGAAGCTTTCGTAAAAAAGCGTTGGTGACGGTTAGGCGGTCAAAAATAAAACCCTCTGCCGCATCCTGTGTATCAGGTGCGTAGAGGATTTTATCGGCAAACCCCAGTTCCACCGCTTTTTGCGCGCTGAACCAGGTTTCCGCATCCATCATATTTGAAATTTTGCCGCGTGGCAGCCCGGTTCGCTGTTCATAGGCGTTGATGATGCTTTCCTTGACTTCATTTAGCATCTTGATGCCGCTCGCGAGATCCGCCGCTTCCCCAAAGACTACTGTAGCCGGATTGTGGATCATCATCATCGCCACCGGAGACATCACAATTTCATCGCCAGCCATAGCGATCACAGAAGCGGCGCTGGCCGCGATGCCGTCAATCTTAACCGTGACCTTGCCCTCATACTCCTTGAGCATGGTGTAGATCTGGCTGGCCGCAAACACATCCCCGCCCGGAGAATTGAGCCAAACCGCGATATCGCCGGTTGTTGTCGTAAGCTCAGCCTTGAATTTTTTCGGTGTGATATCATCGTCAAACCAGCTATCTTGGGCGATATATCCGTCAAAGTACAGGGTGCGGCCGTCCTCGTTTTTTACCCAGTTCCAAAATTTCTTCATTTGCTTCCCTCCATTCCATTTGTATTCTTTTGGGCAAATGCCCCCGCGTCAGCCAGCTTGGTCATGTTGCCATTGATGAGATACAAGTCTCCGCCAAGCTCTGCCGGTATACGGTTGAGGTTTTCAAGTTCGCGGATGTCGTTGCTGGAAAACCAGCCGTTTTGCCTGCCCACGGCGTAGCCGTTCATCCGGCTCTGGTAGTCGCCGCGGAGCAGCCCGTCCACGTTGAATTTTACGAAGTACTGCCGCTTTTCACTTTCGCTGAACAAAGCCCGCTGTATGGCTTGCTCCCAGCGAACCACCCATGGGTCCAGCGTGTACATGACAAATTCCAAGGACTGCTGTTCGATATTGGAGAAGCTGGATTTCTCCAGATCGCCGATCATGTGGGGCGGAATGCGAAAGATGCGGGCAATCTCATTGATCTGGAATTTGCGCGTTTCTAAAAACTGCGCCTGCTCCGGCGGTATGCCGATGCTTTGAAACTTCATGCCCTCTTCCAGCACCGCCACTCGGTGAGCGTTTCCGCTGCCCTGGTACACGGCGTTCCAGCTTTCCCGGATTCGCGCCGGGTCTTTAACCACGCCGGGATGCTCCAGCACTCCGCCGGGACTTGCTCCATTAGCAAAGAACTTAGCGCCATATTCCTCGGTAGCAATAGCCATGCCGATGGCGTTTTTGGCCATGGCGATCGGCGAGTAGCCGATAAGGCCGTCAAAGCCAAGTCCCGGAATGTGGAGTACTTCGTAATTGCGCAATAAAAATGTCTGCCCATCCTTTTCGTATTGGTAGTACAGAATCCCCTGATCGTTCCGGTTGACGAGCATCTTATTGGGTAGCAACGGGTATAAGCCGACCACTCTGCCTCGGCCATCCCGGATAATCTGGGCATAGGCATTGCCCCATAACAAAAGATGACCCATCAGTGTTTCGCGAAACACAAATGAGGTCATCTCCGGGTTTGGCTCGCTATGGAGCAGGTAGTATATTGGATGGTCCCTGGCTTTTTCTTTGCCGCTTGAAGTATATCTGTATGTGTGAAACGGCAGGGAAGCGATGGTCTCCGCCAGGATTCTGACGCCGGCGTAGACCGCGGTGGTCTGTAGCGCCGCCCGCTCATTGACCGTCTTGCCGCTGGAACTGGTACCGAAGAAAAAACTGTAGGCACCGCCCAAGAAGCTGTTTTGCGGGCTAGCTCTCGTTGAGAAAAACCTTGATAGGAAAGGGAGTTTCATGAGTCACCTCCTAAAATCAGGCGCAAAAAAGACACCTGCCTAAGCAGATGCCTTCGAAGTATTTTAATGTTCCTAAAAGTCATCATAAACATCTTCGATATAGTGTGCAGCGAATCTGTCTTTCCATACTATTCTCGTTAACCATTCACCGTCACCATCTCGAGAAATTGGTTTATATTCATATATACCTATGGCATGCACGGTAATATCGAGAGCATTCCTAAAACTATTTTCTATTAGTTTCCCCACTTCATAATCACGCAAATCATTAAGTTCTTCTATTCTTTCTTGATTATAAAAAGCATCATCATCACTATATTTTTCAAAAATTGAGTTTAGAGTCAAATAAAATTGACCGCCCAAATAGTCTGTAACTCTATTTTTTACATCACAATCACACATTGAGTATACTGAAGATTTGGTTTCATGATACTTATTTATATCGAGAGTTAACACCATAATATTGATTATTTTATCTTTACATTCGCAACATTTATCAAAATTCTTTAATTTGTATATTTCCTCGTTTGATATATTCTTTAATAGATTAAATTCATTTTTAAGTTTTTCTACAATAATGTAGTTGTCAATACACATTAGATTTTCAAAATTTTTTGCTGCATTCTTAGTCCAATTATAGGAACCAATTAAAGCCATCTTATTATCAATCAAACAAAACTTATGATGCATAAACTGGTATGGAGTTGGCATCTTAATAAACTTAATTAAAGCTCCTTTATTCTCAAGCTCGTTTATTTTTTCTATTGTATGATTGTTGTTATTTTTATTATCGTCATTAAGTACAATTTCTACTCTAATCCCTTTACTTAGCAACTTAATGAATATTGGTCCGTAAATATTTAAATTAATCCACGCAACTGCAACTTTCACACTCTTCTTCGCCTGACACATTTTTTTTATTATAAAGTATTCAAAGTCGCCAAAGATAATATTTTCCACATTAACCTCTCCCTATAAAATACCATGTGCAGTAATTATAATAAAGATGCATATTATTTACAATTATTATTCCTCTATTCATAAAACACTTCCCTCACTCCAAGATTGCTATAGCCCGATTCAAAGCCATAATAAACGTACCGAACCGCCATGCGATCGGTTCTTCTTTCTTTGTATGGCTTAATATTGTCGGCCAGATCGGTTTCACATAGATGATATCTATCATCCAATAAAATACTGCATTACCATCATAAGCCAGCTCATTTCAGAAAATTAAACAAACAAAATTCCTCTCCCATCATATACGCTTGTCTCACCTTTATTTCGTATTGAACGGTCAAGCGCCATAATGGCGGCAACAATTCCGTCAATCTTTTCCACAGACTTTTCCTTGTCCGGCTTGATGTTTCCGGCAGGGTCCTGGCGCATGACCACGTTCTGCGCCATCCATTTGAGAACAGGATTTCCGCCGTGATTGATGCTGCCCTCCATTAGCAGCTTATATAGTTCTTTTGATGGAGGTGACATATCCTTATATCCCTGTCCGAAGGGAATAACAGTAAACCCCATATCCTCCAGGTTCTGCACCATCTGCGTTGCATTCCAGCGGTCATAGGCAATTTCTTTGATGTGGTATTTCTCGCCCAGCTCCTCTATGAACTTTTCAATAAAGCCGTAGTGAATGACGTTTCCTTCGGTGGTCTGGATATAGCCTTGCAGTTCCCACACATCGTAAAGCACATGGTCACGGCGGCACCGTAGCCCCAACGTATCCTTCGGCAGCCAGAAGAACGGAAGCAAGATATACTTCTCGTCCTCCGCGCGCGGCGGAAACACCAGAACGAATGCGGCGATATCCGATGTACTTGAAAGATCAAGCCCGCCGTAGCACTCTCTGCCATGAAGGGAATCCATGTCGATGGCAAGGTCGCCCCGGCTATAGATATGCTCGGGAATCCAGCACACGGTCGCCGAGGTCCATATATTTAAGCGGAGTTGCTTAAAGACATTCTCTTCCGCAGGGTTTTCCAACGCGTTTTTATATGCTTCACGGACTCGTTCTATGGAGATGGTGTGGCCGAGGGACGGGTTTGCCTTGTACCAGTTGGCTTCATCATTCCAATCATCCTGTTCGGTCAGCCCATATACAACGGGATAAAAAGTGCTGTCTTTTTTGCGGCCTGCCTTGATATCAAGCGCTTTGGCGTGCAATTCATAGCAGATGCTGTTCTTATCCGTTCCCGCTGTGGTTATTATGAAGAACAGCGGCTGTTCACGGGCATCGCCGGAACCTTTGGTCAGAACATCGTATAGCCTGCGGTCCGGCTGGGCATGAATTTCGTCAAAAACAAGACCGGACACGTTAAGGCCGTGCTTGGTTCCTGTTTCCGCCGAAAGCACCTGGTAAAACCCGGCGTTGGAGTAGTTCACGATGCGCTTGGTTGCGGCGGTAATCTTCGACCGTTTTAACAAAGCCGGCGACATCTGCACCATCTGCTTTGCCACGTCGAACACAATGGAAGCCTGCGATCTGTCGCAAGCGGCTCCGTACACTTCGGCGCTGGGTTCGTTGTCGGCATACAAAAGATAAAGGGCAATGGCGGCTGCGAGTTCCGACTTGCCCTGTTTTTTCGGTATTTCGATATAAGCGGTAAGGAATTGCCGTTTGCTATTCTCGCCGACGATGCCGAAAAGATCCCGGACGATCTGCTCCTGCCAGGGTAATAGCAGAAACTTTTTTCCCGCCCACTTGCCTTTGGTATGGCAGAGATTTTCAATGAAAGCAACCGCCCGGTCAGCCTTTGCTTTGTCATAACGGGAAGTTGCAAGCATAAAGGGCGAAGGCGTGTATTGGTACGGCATCATTCACCGCCTCCCAGCAGTTGCTCCATCTCATCGGCTGGGTCAATAGAGCCTTCGCCCGACGCAATTCTGCTCCTAGCCGAAGGTGTCAGTCCGAACTGTTCGCAAAATTTCAGCATGATTTTTAGGTTTGTCTGGGCGATGGATACCTGCGGCACTTGCTGCAGATAGCCGTTGGGGGTTCGGATCATCGTCCCGTGTTGGGTGATGAATTCTTCGGCTTCCTTCCAGCGGGCATACGCTTGGCAATATCCCGCGAAAGCTGCCATATCCATTTCCGTCAGCAGCCCCATCTGCTCTAAAATCTTGCCCATGCGTTTCCATTCTTTTTTTGCTTCCTCTTCAAGCCAAGAAGGACAGCGCGGAGCTTTTTTATTAGGCTTGGGTTCATTTTTGTTCAGCGGCCGCCTGCCCGGATTCCCTTCCAGTTCCTTAAGAACGGTTGGCTTTGGTTTTCTTCCTCTCTGCGCCATAAGCCCCTCACCTCCTCTCATCAGCTTTCATGGCATGAAAAAAAAGACCTCCGAAGAAGCCTCGTGTCTAATTGTACGAGAAACAGCCCCCGCAAGGGCCGCATCTCAATGAACTATTTCAGCTAATCTTTTTACACAAATCCTCGCCATAAACCACGCTCAGGCTGCCGCCGTTGTCCCAGGAAACCATAATGCTGCCAATATCGTCCACGCCGGTTACCGTCCCGAGAGTGCCAATTGGCGGTGCCTGTTCGTCATTCATACGCACAAGCTCAATCCTTGTTCCAACGGGATACTGCTTGCGCAGCCGCTCGACTATTTCTCTTTTAACAAACATCGCAATCCTCCTCACACAGGTTTTGTTTTCTGGCCAACAAGCGGGCCTTATGCTTTTCCTCCTCTGCCGGTGTGCGAAAGGCGGCGCTGCCAGAAAGACGGTCCAGCAGAACTTTTCGGGTCTTTTTGAAAGCGTCGCCGCTCATACCCAGCCGAAGCAGCCAGGTTCGCATGGCGTATTTGGGGTTGTCCTCTTGGGCGGGTTTAAACGAAGAGTGCTTAAGTTTTTTGGCATTCTCATTCATGCAAGCCGCCAGGTCACGAAAAGCCGCCATTTCTTCCGATGTCGGAATATCTTTTAACAGCTTGATAGCCAGAGTATGCTTTTCAAAATTCATTTCAAATCCAAGGCAGTGCCCTTCTCCGAATTCACTCCAAACCGCCTGAAAACTCTCCATATCCTCGACGCTTCTTTTGCAAAGTTCCTCCGCCAAACGGCGATCCACCAATGGTTGCGCCAGAGCAAAGGCGCTGATGAGCAGCTTTTCTTTACTGGCAAGCATGTTAACAAAATTCCGCAGGCTCGTTGTCGTATGGCCGTCAAGCGGCAATTCCACCTCATACCCCGAAAGCCATAGTTTTTCCTGCCCGATCGGCTCCGATTCTTCGGTTGAGTCCGGCTTCGGCTGGCTCAATAGCTCCTCGGCGGAATACTCACGTCTGGTTTGATCTCTGACCACACCCTCACGGTCGATTTGGAAGGTTCCCGCATTGCCGTGGATTTCGTAAGCGCAGCTTGGTACGCCAAGATAGGTTGCTTTAACTCCCCATTTTTCTTCCAGCGCCTGTACCAGTTCTTTTCTTGTCATCTGTTTTCCCTCCCTGTGTTTTGGTAGTCTATATATCACTCTAAACACAGGTAATAGCAAGGGCTTATGCAAGTATTCCCTCGTTTTTTACGCTTCCGGACGTTCAGAACGCTCATATACCATTTTCAGCTGCAGTAGAGAATATACAATTCGATCCAGCAGACGTTCTTCGCATTCGCTGACCGTAATGCCTTTGGCCAATGCCACATTGTGTTTGTCTACCAGCGTTTCGGCCACCAAAAACATGGCGGCGTAAGGGTCTTGAACATATATGGACGGGTATAGCCGCTCGGCAGTCTGGCGAAAATTCCAGAGAAGATCACCGTTCGCGCCGTAGCCCTCATTTTTTCTAGCAAACAGTTTTTGAATTTCATCAAACTTGTCTTGAATAAATAAGAGAAAATCCGTTTTTCGTGTTAGTTCCAAGGATTACACCTCCAGCACTTTAGCATTTCCACTTACTTTCCGGACTTCATCGTAGGGAATACGAATCCCGTCACGCAGCAAAAAGACGCCGGATGAATCCCCGACGGCTTCAACAAAACGATTAACGATGACGTCTGCAAATTTCTCATCCAGTTCAATGCCATAGCAAATGCGTCCCGTCTGCTCGCAGGCAATCAGCGTGGAGCCGCTTCCCAGAAAGGGGTCAAGCACAATGCAATTGCTCATGCTGGAATTCTGAATCGGGTAAGCCATTAAAGCCACAGGCTTCATGGTCGGATGCTCCTTGGAAGATCTCGGGCGATCATATTCCCAGACGGTGGTCTGCTTGCGGTCGGAGTACCACTGGTGCCTGCCGCCTTTCTTCCATCCGAACAGACATGGCTCATGCTGCCATTGGTACGGAGAGCGACCAAGAACCAGCGCGTTTTTCTTCCAGATGCAGCACCCGGAAAGATAAAATCCGGCATCGGCAAAGGCTTTGCGGAAGTTAAACCCCTGGGTGTCAGCGTGGAATACATAGATGGAAGCGTCGCTTTCCATGTTCTGCTCCATATTGACGAACGCCGCGAACAGGAACTTGTAAAAGTCCGCATCCGGCATATTGTCATTTTTAATTTTCCCGGCGGTTTCCTCCACGTTGACGTTATACGGCGGGTCGGTCACCACCAGATTGGCTTTGCCGCCATTCATGAGGACGGCATACGTTTCCGGTAAAACAGCGTCGCCGCAAATAAGCCGGTGCCTGCCAAGTAGCCAGATGTCGCCTTTTTGTGAAATGGGCGGCTTCTTTAAGGATGCGTCCACATCGAAATCGTCTTCCTTGATCTCCTTGTTGTGGACCTTTGAGAAAAGCTGCTCGATTTCCGGCGCTTCAAAGCCCGTAAAATCCGTATTGAAATTTGCCGTTTGCAAATCCACGATCAAATCGGCAAGAAGCTGTTCATTCCAGGCTCCGGTGATTTTATTGAGAGCAATATTCAGAGCCTTGACCTTGTTCTCATCTTTAATTTCAACCACAACACACTGCACTTCAGCATACCCCAGGTCTTTCAGAATCGTCAGCCGTTGGTGTCCGCCGATAACCGTCATGTCGCAGTTCACGATGATGGGCTCCACATAACCAAATTCCAAAATGGAATTCTTGATTTTCTCGTATTCCTTATCCCCCGCCTTCAGCTTTTTGCGCGGGTTGTATGTCGCCGGACGAAGAACCTCTACCGGCAATGACTGCCATTTCATTTCACTCATGCTTTTCCTCCTCATGCCGGGCGGGACTTGCATATGGCTCTCTGCCTTCCTCCTCCCGCCAAAATCTGTCATGCACATAACATTCATGACTGCAGTACCTTCTTTTTTTGTTGCCGTATACGGTAAAATGCTGGCCACAGTAAACGCAGGTCTTTTCATAAAAAGCCGCTTCCTTTTTACGCGACTCCTCCGGATGTGCGGCCCACCATTCCCGCCTGCATTTTTCCGAGCAGAATTTTCGCTTTCGGCCTATCGCCGGCTGCAGAATGACTGTACCGCAGTATCCGCAAACGTCGCCTTGCTGCATCTGTTCTTTCAGATTCACAACCACGTCTGTCGCATAACCGTCAAGTCCATGGCTTTTGCAGTAGTTGCGGACCACATCGCGGGAAAGTCCAAGAGTGGAAGCAATGGCTTTGTAGCCGATTCCTTTCATCCGGAAATTCCGTATCTGTTTTTCCTGGACACTCGTCATTGCTTCACATCCTTTTAGCAAAATCTTTGCATAGAAAAAGGCCGCAAAACCATGCATTTCAGCAAGTGTTTTACAGCCTTAACCGTAACAATTCCGCGAAACTGCCGATGCCTCCGTTGCTAATTTTCATTGGCGTTTTCGCTATTTCTTTCAAAGTTTGCAGGTGTTCCAACGCTCATCGGGTATCCCCCCTGCCTAATTCTGCGTTTTTTCACGCGAAGGGGGGCGGCGGTCTGGGGGGTAAAGGCGGTAGAGATTGGCCCCGCCCCTCCCCTCGGCCCACAGACATTTCTTCGCATGACTGTTAGTAGTTATATTCCTGATGCTGATCCCTTGTCCTAGTTTTCCTGTCGTGGCACTTTTTGCACAGCGGTTGCCAGTTATTCTCGTCCCAGAACAGTACTTTGTCTCCTCGGTGCGGCTTGATATGATCCACAACCGTTGCTGGCGTCAGTTTTCCTGCCCGCTGACACTCTGCGCAAAGAGGATACCTTGCCAAGAACTGCTTCCTCGCTTTTTGCCATCGACTGCTATAGCCTCGCTCAAAGGCGTTCGCTCTATCGCCAATATGAAGTTTGTCATGCTGGTCGCAATAACGATCGTTTGTCAAGCGCGGGCATCCAGGATGCTTGCACGGTCGCTTAGGTTTCGTTGGCATGACCAGTAGCCACCTTTGCATAAAAAAGCCCTCAAAGCTTGTTGTTTCAAGGACTTTCTTATCTCGATTATTCTTCCATGATATAATCTTACACCCTAAAAACACCCCAAAACGGACATTGGCGGACATTTTACAAATATTTTTAGTTACCCACTAGCAAAGGAAAATAAAAAAATGCCTTTAGAGCTTTTGCTCCAAAGGCTTAGCAGCACTTCATCTATAAAGTATTTTCAGACAACTAAAACAAATATTCCAGAGAACACTAGTAGATATGCAACTCATCAGAATTAATTCACAATTTTGTGAAACATCTTTTCACTATATAATCCAATATCAGACGGAGTTAGCATACTGTTTTTTTCTTTGACAGCTTTGAAGTAGTCACCAATTAAATTCTTTTCAATTACCCTATCAGTAGCTACTGCGGCAGGTAAATCTCCTCGAGTAAGAAGCCACGGATTTTCCGTATGCGTAAACGCTTCTAAGGTCTTCCCACTATAACAACTCAAATACTTAATAACACTATCAATGACAGCTTCTTCATATACCGTGAATGTCTCGAAGTCTGCATTTTTACTGCATTGGATTGGATCAAATTTATATTCTTTGTATTTATCATAGACGTTTCTGAACACTGGCCCATGTACCCACGCTTCACAATTCTCCTCAAACATAAATTGATCTGAAAAAGCGTAATAAAACCCCTGAATATAATAAAGCAATTTCTGCAACGCTAACGGTGTTATGTCTTCACATTTGCACAAGAGGTAATCTACAACAACATCAATTTTATTCACTGATAAAGCGACGTAACTTCCTAAAACCCGTTGCGTAGTTTCTTTGCTTTTTTCATAAGCCACAGATGATATAGTTTCTTTTCTAGCTTCTAAAATTTCAAGATAGTATGTTGGATCATCATATATCTTTTGCAAAGCAACCGAATATTGTTGGGTCGGCATATCTCCATCACAATAGCGACTAAAAGTTTGCTCTCCCCAGCCCAAAAGTAAAGATAATGGTCTTTTCCCAATATTGTATTTCTGAGGAATTTCTAAAATTTTAGCTAATGATATAATATTGTTTTGCCTTCTGTATTCATTATAAAGTTGTTTCAAATTATAATCATTAACGTCATGGGAAAAAAGCTCATGGGAACACTCCTCACTAACGGCCTTTTTTCCGACAAAGGTATATTTTGCACCCTTTAATTCACTAGTAATAGTTTCACTTTTTTCAAAATAAGTTACATCTTTTCTGCAACTTTCACAAAAAGTCGTTTTCGTGTTCATATACAATTCTCCTTTCTAATAGCCCAACAAGCTACCGAAAACAGTAGTTTATTGGCTTGTTCCTTTTATGAAATGAAACTGCAATAACACGCTTATTTTCCCCATACTCAATGATATTGAACTTAGTATAAATGTCAACAAATTCTTCTTCTCCAAGAACGTCAAACAAAGTGCGTTGAGGACAAAAGACATAAAGAATCTCATGTTCAAATCCTGGATTTATGTTGTTTAATGAATGACAAAAGTCATCTACTTTTATACTTAGCAAGATTTCTTTTTGCTTCGCGCTATTCAGATTGTAGTCTTGAATAAACTGAACGTTTTCTTGCCTGTTTTCATTCTGAGCAATTATATACTTATTATTCTCAACGCAGTCTTTTATCTTTTGCAGTATTGTCGCAATTTCTTCTTGAGTGTAATCCTGATTGTAATGTTCTTCCATTGAATCATCTCCTGTCTTTCTCACCTCCTATTGTACTACATTATATCCACCAGCACAATAAAAAATGCATCAATTGATACATATTTTATCGTGCCAGCAATCCATCTGCGTCATTCAAGTACCACACTTCATGCAATATACCCACTTGTACAAAAAGCGTCTCCTTTGCAACTTACGAAATGCTTCCCTATAAATAATTCAGTTCCGCCGCTACAGAATAAACGATGTACTGCTTCCAGCGCCGGACCGTTCGCTCATCCACACCCAGTTTGTCCGCTAGTCCGGATGTCGTGTACCGGCTTTTCCAATACGCTTCCATGACCGCCTGCTTATCGTGACACAGCCGCTGGTAGATTGTTTCAATCGCTTTTTGTGTTCTCTCCAACTCTACGATTTTTCGGTCCATACTGATCCTGACCGCTTTACTCGCCGTACTGTTGCCAATGGCATTGCTCCGGCCTTCCTGTTTTTCCGGTGCTTCCAGGATAATGTCGTTTTTGATTCGGTTCAATTCCTTCAAGTTGTTTTTATACTGGCGGATTTCCTGCTCGACATACTTGAACGTGTTTTTACTAAGCCGATGCTTTTTAATACAAACCGCCACATACTCTTCGTGGTCAATGTTAAGTCCGTCGCAAAGCGTCGCGCACCAAGCGGAATGAATAAAGCGCTTGGCATCACAGTGCTCAGCGTCAAATTGATTCATCTTACACGTATCTTTAAACGAACACCACTCCGGGCAGCCTTTGTCGCCTGCATAATCGTCGCATGCTTTCTTTAAAATGCTGGCGATAAGCCTTCTGGCTCCAGTATCATCTATGCTCATTTTCAATCCTCCCCAATTTCACTTTTACTGCCCGCAGCAACGCCGCCTGTCCCGTGTCCTTTTTAGCCAGCGCCACCATGACATTTTCATCGATCGTCCCTTTAGTTACTAAGTGGTGAATCACAACTGTTTCCTTTTGCCCCTGCCGCCAGAGCCGGGCATTGGTCTGTTGATAAAGCTCCAAACTCCACGTTAAGCTGAACCACACGAGGGTACAACCACCCGCTTGCAGATTTAAACCGTGCCCCGCTGATGCCGGATGGATTAGCGCTACTGGGATCTTCCCCGCATTCCACCGATGAATTGAATCCTCACTATCTAGTTGCTCACTTGGAAACCGCTCGAGTATCCGTTTCAGATCGTGTTTGAACCAGTAGGCAATCAGAACCGGCTTTCCGTTAGCCGCCTCGATAATATCTTCCAGTGCGTCCAGCTTGCGGTTATGGATCTGGGCGACAACGCCGCGCTCATCGTAGATCGCACCGTTAGCCATCTGCAGCAGCTTGCCCGACAGAGCGGCAGCGTTTACCGCATCAATGTCCTTGCCATCAAGAGAAAGTACCATCTCTTCCTTCATGGTTTTGTAATGACGCCACTCATCTTCTGACAACCGCACTGATATTTCGTTCATCACCAATTCTGGCATCTTCAGATAGTCGGTGTTCTTCATGCTAATCGTGATATCTGAAATCTGGCGGTATATGGCTTCTTCCGCGCTGGGTTTTGGTTTATAGGAAAACACCATCTGTTGATTTCGCTTGTCCGGTACAAAGTAAGCATCACGGTACTTTCCAATAAACCGCCCTAGTCGCTGCCCCAAATCCAGCAGACGAAACTCGGCCCATAAGTCCACTAAACCGTTCGCTGAAGGAGTGCCGGTAAGCCCGACAATTCGCTTCACCTTGGGCCGGACTTTCATCAGGCTTTTAAACCTTTTGGCCTGATGCGATTTAAACGAGGACAGCTCATCGACCACAACCATGTCAAATTCAAAGGGCAATCCACTGTCCTGAATGAGCCATGGCACGTTTTCCCGGTTGATAAGGTAGACCTGAACTTTCTCTCTGAGTGCCGCTTTCCGCTCTGTCTCTGTCCCCACAGCAATTGAATATGCAAGACCTTTCAGGTGATCCCATTTTTCAATTTCTGCCGACCAGGTATCTCGGGCCACTCGGAGCGGTGCTATAATAAGCACTTTACGAATTTGGAAGCTATCCAAGGTCAGATCAAAAATAGCGGTCAAAGCGATGACTGTCTTCCCAAGACCGCAATCGAGAAAAAGCGCTGCCGTCGGATGGGCGATAATATAATCAACCGAGTATTGTTGATACGCATGCGGTGTAAAATTCATGTGGCATTACCTCCTCCCATCATCTTTATCATCAATGCGGGGATCTGCCCCGCATCATCCAACACAAAAACCCTACATCCAAAACGCCTGAGCATTTCATGCCTTTTCACCTGTAGCGGCCGCGGCTTGAGTCCAGGCGCTTTCACTTCTACAAAAGAAATCCACCCTTTTGGCAATATCACCAGACGATCCGGCATTCCATCAAAACCAGGCGAAGTAAACTTTACCGCTAACCCACCAGCCCTCTTTACCGCCCGGACCAGCTTCTGTTCGATGACTTTTTCTCGCATTGGCTCCCCCTTCTTGTGCCGATCTTTGTGCCCAAGTGTTTTAAACTCTTTACGCGCGTATAGGCGTATTACGTGCCCATCCGTTCTTTCTTTTCTTTAATACCCACATATTCATATAAGAAGCAAAGGCACAATCGGAACAGGCACAGCGACATTCCTTTTAAACTGGCGGTTTCGGCTTCTGCCGATTCGCCATGCCACAGTTGTGCTGAATCACTCCGGCACGTCATCAACTCGGACAAAAATACGTTGCGGGCCATACAGCGCCAGATTTTTCTTTCCCGTCTTGTTGCCGGTAAATTTTGTCCAGCCTCCAATTCGATTCAGAATACCCTCAATTTCGTAGGAATCGGATTTCTTAATGGCTTCACGGTTTTTGCCAAAACACTCGCACCAAATTTCCATAATGCAGACCTGCTCGCGCCGCACAGTACCGATGCGCACTTCACCACCAAACTCGCTACCACCAAGGAAGTTCCGTCTGGCATATAAATCCAGCTTGTCCCACTCCTCCGGCAGCAGCGCATTGAGGTACTCCGTCACCAGACCTTCGCGATCGTCGCTTTCAATCGCATCGCGCTGTTGGGTGATTGCTTCTTCCGCCAGACTGCCTTTCAGGAACAGTTCTTCACCCAAGCGATACCTCTCGATAGCCTCCGCCCATATTTGGTCCACCTCCGCAAGGTCCCAGGCCCGATTTTTTCCCGCCCCGGTTACGCGAACAGGCCAAAAGCGTCGATTGCCGGTAATGTCACGCAAGAATCCGCCATCACTATTGGTAGTTCCAACGATGATGCAGGACCTGGGATGACTTTCCACCGTGACTCCATAGGACTGGCGATACTTGTCGTCCACTCGAGTGATAAAGGACTTCACAGTTTCCACGTCCAGTTTCTTGATGCCGGCCAATTCACCAAGTTCCAAGATCCAGTATCCCTGTAGCTTCTCCGGTGCAGTCTTATCCTTCATATCAGAAATAGCGAGTGAATCCGAGTACCATTTCCCGCCGAGCCAGGAGAAAAACGTGGACTTGCCGATCCCTTGCGCCCCGTTCAGCACCAGAATCGAATCAAACTTTATTCCCGGCCGGTATATCCGAGCAACTGCCGCTACGAGTGTCTTGCGCGTCACCGCCCGGACATAAGGCGTGTCCTCTGCGCCAAGATAATCGATAAGCAAGGTGTCAAGACGCTCCTTTCCGTCCCATCGGAGTGAACCAAGGTATTCTTTGATCGGGTGATACAGACGTTCCGCTGACACCACCCCCAGCAAAGCGTCCTTGAACTTAGCTGGAGACCAGATGCCGTAATTGCGTTCAAAGTACAATTTTGCGCAGGCAATGTCCGTATCGCTCCAGCCCGGTTTTACCTGCGGCCACGGCAACTCGCCGACCACATCAATCATGCTTTTGAACTGGTTGAACACAATAGGCTTGAGCACCGGATCACAGCGCAAGATAATGGAAATATTGGTCAGCGTATCCTTGACCTCACCCGACTTCTCCAGTTCCAGTTGATTCTGCCAGTTTTTCTCATCTGCAAACTCTGTCTCTGCTTGTACCCGGCGTTCTTCGGCAAGCTGCGCCTTAACCCGCTCATCCTTGACGGCGAAATCGGCCATTGCCTTAAATGATGCCTTTTCATCAAGATCGCCGAATTTGTGAAGCCGCACCAAGTCAAATGCGTTTAAGAGCTTCCCACAAATTGGGTCAGTGGCATGGTGACTGTAAGCGAATTTATCATCGTAGATAACCACGCCGGCGCTACTGTCAGCTGGCTTATAATCAAACCTGCCTGGCATAACGGATGGTTCATAGATATCTGCAAGAAAGGTTTCCATCGCATCTACTATTGGGTAAGCTCTGCAAAAAGCACCGGTCACGCCGTTTTTTGCAAGGGGGTCGGCCTGTTTTGCAATCTGCTTATGCATTACTTCCGACTGCCGTTTAGACGTCGGCCACATCGCGCAATCGCGCCAATCCGCATAACGGGCGAGATACTGGTCTGGGTCTAGAAACTCCCCATCTTTTTCCTGAAAGAAAAACTCCCCATCAGCCGGAGTGGATGGCCAATACATTAGTCTCGATGGTTCATAGGTGGTGTCGTCGAAAGCATCGATGCCGATGTCGCTGGCGACCATCCGCCCCAGCGCAGGGTACTCATCCTCGCTGACCTCGCGAGCCAGTGGAATGATCAGTCTCAGTCGTGGCGCTTCTGGCGTATGCTTATGGGTGCTATAGATGCAGCAGGCCCAGTCATAGAGGGCTTCGATTTGATCCCACACACCAGGTGTGGCATAGTCCATATCTAAGGTCAGAAGGGAACGGCAGAATACATAGCCATTCCGGCGCTTACCCTCTCGCAGCGCTCCGCCGACAAAACCACCGATATCTTTAATTGCATCTTGCTGTGGCTTACTCAGTTTGCGAAACTCCGATACTGTTTCAGTCGTTCGCTTGGTGGTGCGCACAGCGCCCTTGAAGTCCGCCCAGGAAAAGTCCTTGTTCTTCCACTTCTTGTCCATCCGGCTGTTGCCGATCGCAATCTTCATGAGCCTGTTTCCTCCTCGCCTTTATCAGTGAAACGCCGTATGAGAATACTCCGCCGCTCTGCCGTTTCCAGTTCTCTCGCCATGCCTTCCGAGATCCGACTGCCGAACACCCAAATTTCATCGCACTTCCCGAGCAAAACCAGTGCAAAGAAGAGTCCCTGCTTTCGCTGCTCGCTGTCGCTATCGTCCATGAACTGCGGATAATGGAGGTGTGGCGCAAGAGGTATATACCCCTTGCTGACTGCAAGCCGACAATAGCCCCGCGCCCGGCTTAGGTTGTATTCAATCTCGCCCGAATACGGCGAACAGATGTAAACGAGCGGACGGTACTTATTCGCCTTGGCCCGCTCTTCCCGTGCCACATTCGCCAACGCTTCGGCGGCAGTAGGGTCCGCATACCCTTCACTATTGCGCTTGTCCATCATTGCACCACCTCAACTTCACTTCCCTGCTCAATCAAAGGAAGGACGCCTTGTGCCTTCAGCAACTCATAGATGAATATCCGCCCCTTCTGTGTCCAATACGTATGAACTTTAGAATGAGTAGTACCGTCATTTCCGAGATAGCTGTGAGTTTTCGTACACGTAAACCCTTTTTCAGCATGTTTTTGATACAAAAGCCAAATATTTCCCTGTTTAAACTGAATGCCAAGGGTATGCAGGTATTCGTTCAGCCATTGTCCTGATTTTCCGTAATCTTTTGCAATGATTGTGATGGCAACGGCATCCTTGCAATTCAAAATTACATCGTAGTAGCTGGCTTTCGGTTTCATTTCAGCGATTTGTTGGTTTTTGACGTTAACCAGTGTTGCGAGGGCTGCATTTTTTGTCTGTTCTTCTTTTAGTTGGGTCAGTAGTCGGATTCCAAAGTCAGGGTCAACCAGTACTTTATCGATAGTGGCTTGCGTCATATATGCGCCATGTTTTCGTATCGACGGCAACACCTCATGTGTTACCCACCGTCTGAACCTTCGCAGTTGTTCCATTCTGGCCCTGATTTCCTTGGGGTACGCATCTGGTACCCCACCGTGATTTGCTTTTTGGGGCTGCATAGAAAAGAGCAAATCGTACAACCCAGTTTCGTTAATAAAAATGACACTTCTATTTCCCGCTGGCGTATCTACATCAATGGTTGTCTTGTCTTCGGATAATACCCTCGACAGGCTTCTGTTATGGTTGGTATCGCCGAAAACGGCACACACGTCTTTTCCAGCAACCCACAGGTCACCATCCTTTTGAATTGTCCTGACTTGGTTCCCCTCAAAGGCAAACAATGTTAACTCATTCATAAAAAAAACCGTCCTTTCTAAAGGCTCACTTTTTTTGGCCTTCGCTATATGCCAAGAAAAGGAGTAGAATCGGACGGTGCTTAAAAAATTTCTCAATCTTTTTTATAAAACGGGCACATAAAGCCATCGGCACGAAGCAGTAGTCCCTTTGCCCAAGGCGGAATTTCAGCCATAAGCCGGCACACATCTTCTAGGAAAACACTGCTTGCTACTTCAAGTACCACTTCATCATGCACACTCATCACAATGGAAAAACCCGTGCCTTCGAGTCGCCGCATAGCATGACAGAGAAGATCACGACTAATGGCCTGCACGATATTTTCCACGAGCTTTGGGCCGTAGGTTTCGATGCGCTCCCACTTCTTTGTGCTCCCAACCCCCTCATAGGTCACACACTCATTGCCGAAACGGTTCTCTCCAATTCGCGGTTTCACATAGGATAGTTGTCGGCCTGAAGGCAGGATAATAAACAGCATGCCGCTTTTGCACTCAAAGTGTATTCCATGGGTATCAGCTGATGTCCGTTCCCTGACTGCAGTCATAGCTGATTTGTCCACGTCCCACCAAAGCTGGACGATGCTGGGATTGGCAGCGCGCCACGCTTTCACCAGTGGATGGAGTTCCTCTTCGCCGACGCCCATCTCCAGTGCTCCCATCGCTTTCAGCGCCCCAACCGAGCCACCGTAGCCAAGCGCGAGTTCTGCGATTTTCCCTTTTTGCCGCAGCGGACTGCCCTTGGTGATTTCTTCAATAGGAACATGAAACATCTGACTTGCTGAAGCTTCATAGATCTTGCCGTGGCTCGCAAACACTTCATTACGCCACGTTTCCCCCGCCAACCAGGCAATAACCCTGGCTTCAATGGCACTAAAGTCAGCAACGAGAAATTGAAGACCGGCTCTCGGAACAAACGCCGTCCGAATCAATTCGGATAACACTTCTGGCACCGAACTATAGAGCATATCTAAAGCAGCAAAGTTGCCAAGCTTAACAAGGCTGCGTGCCGCCGCCAGATCCGGCAAATGATTCTGCGGCAGATTTTGCACCTGAATCAGACGGCCCGCCCAGCGACCGGTTCGATTTGCACCATAAAACTGGAGTAACCCTCTGGCTCTGCCGTCCTTGCAGATAGCGCTGGTCATCGTGGTATATTTCTTCACGCTGGATTTGGCGAGAGCTTGTCGCAGCGCGAGTACTTGTCCGAGCGGCTCGGGTGCAGTTTTGAGCAATTCCTTGACAGCCGCCTTGCCCAACGTCTCTGTTTCCAGTCCGTTTTCTGCTAGCCACGCCTTCATCTGGACAACAGAATTCGGATTTTCTACTTGCGTGAGTGCTCTCATTGCTGTCGTAAGCCCTGCTCGCGCCTGTTCATCACAGCGAATTGCCTCACAAACCAAGTCCATGTCAAGGCAAATCCCCCGGTCGTTGATCTTTTGGTCGAGAACATAATTCCGCCACTCTTCCATCGGTACTGGGAATTTCTGCAGGCGTTCTTGGATAGCCACTTCCGTTTCCACGTCTCGGGCATTGTAGGCTTTGAACTGTGCCCATTTATCAGGTGCATCGCCAGGCAGATTGCGCGTGCGACCGCCGTTCGTGTTCGACGGCTTGCAAGGCATAGAAAAATAGCGGATGAGATCTTTGCCTTCCTTTAACTTCTGTTTCTCCAGCCCAAGCACTACGCCCGCGCCCTCTAGTGAAAGTGGCAACCCCATATATGCCGCCCACACCATTGTGCAGCGCCAGGAATCTGGCGTAAGACCCTGCCCAAGGTATCTCGACAAGCAAACCCTTTCGAACTGTGCGTTAAATGCCCATTTCATGACCAACGGATCGGTTAATGCTTTTATTATCTCTTCCGGCAATCGCTCACCACTGGCAATATCTACTGTCTTGACCGGACTGCCGTCCACGGAATAGCTGAATAACATAATTTCAAAATCTGGCGACTCCGAATACTTGTACACTCCGCATTTGCTTAGGTCAGCACCGCTATACGTCTCCACATCGATACTAAGATTTCTCATATACCCTCCATAACGGGAAAAGGCGGCAAAATATCCTGCCGCCCCGTTCCACCTTGTGTATTCTTATTCCAGAAAATCGTCGCCATCGTAGTCGGAAGCAAAATCATCTGCGGCACTGGTTTTTCCGCCGAGCGGCTCACCGTCACGGACTTTCTGGATATTGCCAAGACCGCAGGCGATGCCACGATTGCCATTGGAATTGAATGCGTAAAAATTGATGCTCACCCTTGCGTACACACCAGAGTAGACTTCCGAGCGGTTCAGGATAGGGTCCCGCGCCTTGTCTACGATTTCTGGCGCGGTGCTGCTGTTGGCATTGACAAAATAGCAGTTCGCATAGGCCTCATCATCTGGGCGATCGATATCTCCATCGCGTAGCGGCAGCTTGAGTGCCGATTTGTTCGGAATCTTACCGCCAAACTTGCCACGTCCTTCCTCGATCGCCGCATCAATAGCCTTTTGAATAGCGGTGAGCGTCTTGGTATCTGATTTAGGAATGATCAAGCTAACGCTGTACTTTTCCGCACCGCCATTGATCGATTTTGGTTCCCAGACGTTTGCGTAGGACAGACGTACCACGCTGGTAACGACCTTGGTTGGATTGATTCTGATCCCTGTATTCGCTTTGTTGGCTGTGTTTGTCATAGTTTACTCCTCCATAAAATCTATTTTTGCACTTGATGCATTGATTGCCGGGCGCTTATCCGAAAGCGGCACCAGCGATGGTTTTCCAGGCGGTTTTTCAATCAGACCCCCGAGAATTTCATTGAACTTTTGTTTGCCCATAAGCCGTTCCATCTCAGTGATAGTAATCAGGCTCTGACGGTAAATATCGTGATAACCTGCAGACTTCACTGTTTCCGCGACCTTTTCTTCACTTGCATACTTGCGGTTGGAACGTCCTGCCACCAATTTGAAACCATTCCACTGCTTACCGTGATGGATCGCGGCTTCCAGTGCATAGGCCCGGATATCACTTGCCCATGCAGTAAGCTCATCCAGCTTGGCCAGAACATCTTCGATTTCTGCGTCTGTAAGAAGTGGTGGTAAAGCAAACTCAAGCTGAGTTAACTTAAGTTTTTCCTCCGCTCGAGCGCGGCACTTCACCGCCGCCCTGCAGAAGCGGCACCAATCACCGCTGCAGTATTCTCCACTTCCGTCAAAGGCAAGCTGCGCTAAAGGCTGCAGCACTTCATCCGCCCACTGATACAAGCTTTCCTTAAAAATTGTATGCGTGCTGACGTTTTCACGACGTGGCTGGTAAATGGTCATAGCTACCGAAACAATATCGTAGATGCCATCAAACAGTTCCAGTGCGCCGAGTGCGTACAACTTCATCTGTGGGTTGTCTTCAGCTTCCACTAATAGGCCCTGGCCGTATTTGAAGTCGATGATGTGGAGTGTCCCGTCCGCGATCACCAGGCAGTCGCCGGTACCAAAGCCATCCGGCACATATTTGGAAAAGTTCAAACGCTGTTCAATCAACACTTTGGCGTCAATACAGGTTTGTTTTGCCTGTTCGATAATCTCCAGCACAAACTCCACATAGCCATCCGTATGGTTGTCCATCTCATCGGAGTGGTATTTGGATACAGGCTTTGGGGAACGCAACTTCAGAGCTCGCCGCAGCTTATGTTCCGAAAGCGCATGGGCGGCTGTACCTTCGGCTGCGGCTTCTCCGCTATTATCATCAAACTCCCGTTCCAACCGCGCGGATGGAGTGCAGTTCAGCCAGCGATGCGCGCCGGAAGCAGAAAGCAGTGCGTGTCCTTTTTCTTCCTTCACTTCAGACTCTCCGCATCAGCCATGAGCGCGGCATAGCTTGCCGGATCGATCTGACTGAGTTTTGGCGCACCATACTTTTCTAGCAGCGTCCGCACGTCAGCAGTAAATCCTTGCTGACTTTTGTCGGCCAGCACAGCACGAACCTGTTCCAGCGTGACCGCCTTAGTTAGCGGGTCCGATTCCTGTGCAGATACTGGCGTTTCCGGCTGCGCCGTTTCAGCAGTTTCTTTGTCTGCCATTACATCAGCAACCGCTTGAACACTGTTAGCCAGAGCACGCAAGTCACAAGCTAGATTAAGTAGCAACTTGATTTGGCTCACGAACTTCACCTCCCACCTCAACAATTGACAACGCCGTCACGCTGTCGCCAGGGACAATGACTGCCAGCCGTCGTTTGTCGCCGAGCAGAAGCCGCAACAGCCGTTCCCGCACAGTAACATGTCGGCAGCCAACAATCGCGCCATCCTTCGGTTCCTTAGAAACACTGATTCTAAGCATGTGTTTCATTTCGATCACCTTGCCTTTCTGAAGGTCGATTTTGTTTGCGCCTTCTGATGTATGCCAGGAGAACAGGCATATTCGGACGGCCTATTTCAGAACTTCCCTAAGTTTTTTCTTGGCACGATCCACGGCATGACGAATGGCAGATTCATCTTTACCCTCAAGATTGGCCAGATCGGTATATGACCAGCCTTCCATAAAACATTTGCGAATCAAGTATTGCTGGCGTTCGCTCAAGCAGGCCATGGCATTTCTAACAGCTTCCGATTCGATTAAATCTGCAAGCAGGTCCGTACCGTCGCTGAAATAGCGAGCATCTTCGTAACTGAAAGTTGAAAGTTGTGAGTGGCGATCTGGGCGCGAGTTTTTACGGTCGTTTTTATTTTCAGCATCAATTGACTCCAAATAAAACGTTCCGACCTCGTCAGATACCTCCAGCTCGATAGTTTTGCCATCTGCATTTTTGTAGTTGATTTTCATTGTTTTCCTCCTGCGATTTTCATAAATTTGTTTGAAAATCCGCAGGAGGCCGATGTCTAAAATCCGTAGAACGGAAAAACGACGGCCGGGACAGTTCTCTGATATGAGAACTAATCCAGGCCGTCGTTCAGCTCTGCGGATTTCTCTTTATTTGCTTTACGCCTTACGCTACACAGTCGTGGCTTTCTACATAGAAAGCAAAATCATTAATTCGAGTGACTATTGTCACAACGCCCTCACGTTCAATTTTGAACGTTCCTCCAATAGAAATTTGTGTACTTGTCTTGCATCGTTTATATACAACTTCTACAAGACCGGTATTTGCATTTCCCTTACAGGCAATGCGCCCTTTACAATCACGAATTTCTTCCATGCATTGACCTCCTTTTCAAAAAGCACGGCTTGTCTGACCGTCTATGTCAATTGTATTGCTCCAGGCACAACATGTCCTCAGCCACAACTCCGCTATCACTCCGCTGAGACTCAGCAAATTTTTGCTCGTTTTTACCGTCAAAACAAAACTAAGCGTTTATAAAGATAAAATCATCATATTATGATTTTCAATTGTAATTCGCTTAGTAATTTACTATAATAGTAAAAGTAAAAGTAATATCTTTGAATACCGTCCAATAGTATTTGGAGGCGATAGAATGGCATTTAGTTATAACAAACTTTGGAAGCTTTTAATTGATAAAAAGATGATGAAAAAAGATTTAATGGCAATGACAAATTTGACCTCTACAACAATGGCGAAGATGAGCAAAGACTTGCCAGTGAGCATGGATGTATTAGCCAGGATCTGCAAGGCTCTTAATGTCAATATTGGCGATATTGTTGACTACGTCGATGAAGATACTTCAACTATCTAAATTCATTGAAAGGAGCACAATCTATGAAAAAGCTATGCTTTGGTAGTCTTGCAACGGTTTTAATGCGTTGTAAGGCAAATCGAGTTACGCAAAAATTGTTATGCGGTACCATACTGCTCTCTATTGCGCCCGATTATGACATTCGTAACGATGATGGCACCTCTTCAGATTTGGTAAAGGGCAAAAAAAATCTGTCACCCAATGTGACTGATGCTGCTCTGGCAGCAGATGCGCGTGTTACCTCAAATTATTTTAAGCAGAACATTCTTCCCTTGTTGGATGGCAACAAAAGAAGTCTCATCGTTCTTGCATTGAAGGACATCATCGCTTCTGATAACACAATCGAGTCCGACACAATTGTTGAAAAAGTTAATGGCATGACCAAGGTAAATATTGCAGAACGTGATGCTTTTGTTTTGGAAGATTTTCTCGCCGGAATTTTTCTTTATACTGCGGTCAATGTCGAAAATCGAAATTGTGAAAAAAGTGTAAAAGAGATAGCCGACGAATACATAAACTCCTTTGACGCTCAAAAAACGAATATAAGCTTCCTTACAGCCTACAGTAACTTCTCTATGGAAACCGCCGATGAAATTGCGATTGACACTCACTCTTTAGTGCTACTAACGGAAACTGGCGGCAAGTGCCAAAAATGCGGCAGATTGTTGGGCATAAAAAAAGAAGGCAACGACGTTAACTATGCTAAGGTCGTTCACCTTTCCCAATCCAATGACGTTATTCTCTGTGTTGCCTGTGAACGCGAAATACAGAATGCCTCCGAAGAAGATAAATTGGCCTTGCTTTCGGACAAACATGCCTTGGAAAATCTTACGGTAGCAAGAGATGCAATATCACGATATACGCTAGAAAAGCAAATTGAAGATGTGCTTCGTGAAGTCCACTTGATGGATGCTACAGACGATACACGACTCAAAATTGACCCTGTCAAAGTTGAGAGAAAAATCACTGAAAAGCGGTTGAAAGAGCGGGTGCTTTTTGATGTCAGGCAGTTGTACGAAGGCGTCAATAATGCATTAGATCGATTGTCCGGGGAAAACAAGCTGAACGTTGATAAGTTTGCTAAGAATATTAATCGGATGTATGAAGATGCAAGCGAACCGCTTACATCCCAAAGCGATATTTACAACCTGCTTGTTGAGACATTGTTTGAAAAGACTGGCCGCAAATACAGAGAAGCCTGCGAGATAATAATCTCCTACTTCGTGCAAAGGTGTGAGGTGTTCGATGAGATTACCGAATAAAGTTATATCCTATTCAAACAGCATTGTTTCCCGTTTTCCAGATATCTTAGAGGCATTGATGCATCGAGATATGTCCCCTAAAGAGCTGTTTGAACTAACCACGTCAGGCAAAAAGAATATGGGCGATTTTCTGAGTGCTTTAGACTGCCTGTTTGCATTGGGAAAAATTGAGCTAATCGAGGAAGGGAAGGTGCTACGCTATGCTGATAGAAATTCAGTGTAATAAATTTGCTCAGGAGCATCAAACCATCCCCTTCAAGTCAGGCCTTAACACAGTTTTAGGCAGTGCAGGCGGCAGCAATGCGATCGGGAAATCAACATTTCTCTGGATTATTGACTATGCTTTCGGCGGCGAAAGCTACTACTCCCTGTCGGATGATATTAAAAAGGAAATAGGTCCCCATATCATCTATTTCACTTTCCAGTTCGTGGGACAACCACATTATTTCTACCGGAGTACCGATGATCCTAAAAATGTATACCGCTGTGATAAAGAGCACCATTTCATTACGAAATTGACGCTGGACGAATTTCGGAGCTTTCTCTTTCAGGAATACAAGGTTGGACTGCCCGCACTCACATTTCCGGAAATAACAGAGCGTTATTTTCGTATTTATGGCCGTGAAAACACTCTGGAAAAGTATCCTCTGCTCGTAAAGCCCCGTGAACAGGACGAAAAAGCCGTTGATTTTCTGATGAAGCTGTTCGATCACCACAAAATTCTCGCTGCCATCAAGAGCATGGAGGAAGAACTTGGTATTAAATCCTCACAGCTCAAATCGCGCCAGCGCCAACAAGTGGATACTGAAAAAATCGAAATGAATCAGAAAACTATAGTGTCACTTAAGAATAGGCTTCAAAAGCTGATGAAAAATAGTGAAGAAAACCAATTAGCGATGTTTGGGTTTGACACACAGGCATTTGAACGAATAACATCAGTTCAAAAAGAGTTGAACATTTTCATCCGCAATCGCAATCGTCTGCAGTCGCAGCTTAATGCTATTAAAAGTAATATTGCTGACAGTAACCCCGAGATCGCCAGTGAATTTGATTCTTTGGTACGATTTTTTCCTAATACCGATATAAAAGCATTTGCCGAGATTGAGCATTTCCATGAGAAAATCAGGATAATTTTAGGAGAGGAAATGACTCAGGAAATTGAACGTTTACAGCCTCTTATCGATCAGTGTGACAAGGAAATTAAAAGGCTTCATCAAAAGATCGAGGAGTCTGGTCTGGCAAAAGAGATGTCAGAGCGAGTACTCTCCCAATGTGTCAACGTGTCAAAAAGTATTGATAGGCTCGAAGAAGAAACAGCTGAGTTGCTTCACCAGAAAAAATTGCAGGAAGCCCGCGTCGAAGCAGAGCTTAGGCTAGCAAAACTGTTGCAGCAGCAAACCGAAAAGCTAGAAGATGTACAAAACTCTATCAATCTGCGCATGGAAATAATTAACGGTGCAGTAACCGAACAACAGGAAACAGCGCCTCGTCTGCAAATCACACCTCAAAAGGGAATTATCTTTGAAACACCAGGTAACACCAGTGAAGGTACTGCTTTCAAGAGTCTTGTGGTGTACGATTTAAGTGTACTTGAATTACGTCCAATTCCTGCGCTCATTCATGATTCTAATATTCTCAAACGTATTGAGGATACACATCTGGAACACATATTAGAACGTTACCAGGACAGCGGACGTCAGATTTTTATTGCATTTGATAAAGCCGATTCTACAGCCAAGAAGGCACGTGAAATTTTAGAAGCCACGGCAATTTTGCGTTTATCAGACAGAAATGAACTTTTTGGTCGTTCGTGGAGCAAGCACGAAACGAATAACTAATAGGAGGACCCCAATAATGGCTGCAATTAATGATTTGCTGCGGCAAATCTCTGACATGACACTGCGTAGTCGCTTGGAACAGGAATATGCTCGACTATCCAAAAACAAAAAATTTGGACTTGTATTTGAGGAACATATCCCCGAATGCACACCGCTTTATGGCGTTGCTGTCAAGCCTGGTTCGACCGTTGCCCTCAAGGCAGGACGCATCAATGATGTTTTTACGGTGGTAAAGCTGAACGACGATGCCGCCCATTGCCGCAACAAAGCAACCGGAGACACTGTGACCATTCCGCTTACAGAACTTGTTTCGGTTGCCCAGTTTGGCGAACCGATTTTCCCTACGCTCCAGCCGATTGCTTCTGTAGAAAATGCGCCCGATAGCCGCTTATGGCACACTCTCATTGAAGCAGACAACTATCACGCTCTCCAGCTACTGGAATACCTCTATCCCAAGCAGGTTGATTGCATCTACATCGACCCTCCATACAACACAGGGTCGAAAGATTGGAAGTACAACAACGACTATGTGGATTCCTCTGATAGCTGGCGGCACAGTAAGTGGTTATCAATGATGCAAAAACGGCTGCGAATAGCTAAGCGAATTTTGAATCCAGATACAGGCGTATTAATAGTCACCATAGATGAACACGAGGTGCATCACCTAAGAGTGTTATTAGCAGAGTTATTTCCTGAGTTTTACATCCAAATGGTAACTGCTGTAATAAACCCAAAAGGAGTAACTCAAGGCCGGTTTTCGCGGGTAGAGGAATATATAGTGTATTGCTTTGCTCCTAACGCATTTGTTGCTGATAGCGATGATAATCTGTTGAACCCCCCTATTCCCAACAGAAAGCCACGCTGGAAGGGCCTGCTTCGTTCTGGGACAGATGCAAATAGAAGTGACCGGGAAAGTATGTTTTATCCTGTGCTGGTTGATAGTGAGCGACAAGCGGTTGTAAAGTCTGGTAATTACTTACCATTATCACAATCACCAGTTCTTGGAGAAAAAATTGAAGGCTATGAAGTTGCATGGCCCATTAGAAAAGATGGTTCATTTGGAAGATGGAGTGTTGGCAGCGATACGTTAAATAATCTGATTTCAAAAGGATACGTAGCTTGTGGTAAATACGATGCAAAACGTAAAACTTGGGGAATTTCGTACATAAGCCAACCAAATCAACAACAAATTGAGCGTGGCGGTATCCTCATTGTTGGTCGTGACCCGATTACTAATGTTGTTAATATTGAATATGCCAGAGATGATACTCGCGTAATAAAAACGATGTGGCATCGCTCTTATCATGATGCTGGGGCTTATGGATCTGACTTGGTTTCAAGTATTGTAGGTCAGTCAAGAGCATTTTCTTTCCCTAAATCACTTTACTCTACTAAAGACGCAGTTACAGCAGTGGTTAGAAATAATAAAAGTGCCCTCATTGTTGATTTTTTTGCTGGAAGTGGTACAACTCTCCACGCCTTGAATCTGTTGAACGCCGAGGATGGTGGTCACAGACGGTGCATACTGGTTACCAACAACGAGGTTTCAGTTGACGAGGCACGAAACTTACGGATGAGCGGCTATCAGCCTGGCTCCCCTGAATGGGAAGAACGCGGGATTTGCCGCGCGGTAACTTGGCCGAGGACAAAATACAGCATAATGGGCAAACGTGTGGATGGCTCTCCTCTTACTGGAGAATACCTAACCAATCAAACCGTCACAAAAGAAGAAAGCCGCTCATTCTTCCATCTTGGCTTTGTGGATAACCCTACTGGGTTAACACACAGTACGAAAAAACAGATGGTTTCTGTACTTCGCGGCAAGGATGGCAAGACACAGTTGCCACAAACGTTGGTAAAAGCGGATAGTAAATTCGTTGTTTCGGATAAACATTCAGCCTCAATTTTATTTGATGTAAATGCTGTTGATGAGTGGCTGGATGCGCTGGAAGACCAAGATCACATCACAGAATTCTATATTGTGGTAAAGGAAACGGCGGTATTCAAAAAAATTAAAGAGCAGATTTCCGACTTGCTTGGCCCAATCAATGTAACATCGCAAGTTAAACGTCCCATGAGCGGAGGCTTTCCTACCAACACCGAATACTTCAAGCTGGGGTTTTTGGATAAAAACAGCGTGTCACTGGGCCGACAATTTTTTGAGATACTGCCACTGTTATGGCTCAAATCTGGAGCAATTGGTCGGCGTCCTGAGACAAGCACGGATGTGGAACCGGAAATGCTGATGCTTCCACAGAACGGCTTCGCTGTTCTGCTTGATGAAACAAAGTACGCCGAGTTTACCGAAAAACTCTCGGAAGAAGACAATATCAAAATGGTTTATTTCGTAACCAACTCCGAGGCAGCTTTCCGCGAAATGAGCGCAGGCATAAAAACAACTAACACTTACCAACTATACCGCGATTACATCGATAACTTTGTGTTGGGAAGCAGGAGGGATTCATAAATGAGGGATACTCTATTTCCGTTTCAGGAAACGGCTCTTGCCGAATTGCACGATAAAATCAATAAGGCACACTTGATGTGGAGCGAACGTGACCCACAGGTGATTTCATTTTCCGCACCCACGGGTTCGGGTAAAACCATTATTATGACGACACTTTTTGAGGAAATACTTTATGGCAGCACAGAAAGCATCGGAGAGCCGGATTCGGTGTTTATTTGGCTTTCTGATTCACCAGAACTCAACGAGCAGACACGGCTGAAAATCGAAAGCAAGTCTGACAAAATCCGGGTGCGTGACTTGATGACCATTGATTCAACCTTTAATGCTGAATTTTTTGAAGGTGGCTGCATTTACTTCCTGAACACTCAAAAACTTGGTTCTGACAAATTGCTAACAGTAACATCTGATACTCGGCAGTATTCAATCTGGGAAACTATCACTAACACTGCCAAGCGCAATCCAAAGCAGTTTTATGTGGTGATCGATGAGGCACACAGAGGCACCTTCACCTCTGTTCAGGCGGAAAACAAGGCGCAATCCCTCATGCAAAAATTCATCAAAGGCAGCAAGGACGACGGTCTTTGCGTCATGCCTCTAGTGATCGGCGTGACCGCAACACCCCAGCGCTTTGATAACTTAATTGCCGGAACAACATCGACGGTTCAAAAAGTCATCGTTCCACCTGAGCAGGTGCGTGAATCCGGGCTTTTGAAAGACAGAATCGTCATTCACTACCCCGATATTCAAATTAGTGCCGATATGACCATGTTCAAAGGCGCAGTGGATAACTGGCGTAAAAAATGCGCTCACTGGCACTCCTATTGTGAACGCGAAGGTGAGAAAAAGGTAAATCCCATTCTTGTTGTCCAGGTCGAGGACGGTAGCGAGCGAGAAGTAACCCATACAGACTTAGGGGCTTGCATTGATTTACTGGAGGAAACACTTGGACGCAAATTACAGCCCGGCGAAGCGGTACATACATTCAATGACCGTAGCACTCTAAAGGTTCGCGATGTTGAAATTCAGCAAATTGAAGCTTCCCGAATTGAAAACGAGGAACAGGTCATGGTTGTGTTCTTCAAAATGAATCTTTCCACAGGCTGGGACTGCCCACGAGCTGAAACGATGATGTCATTCCGCAGTGCCCAGGACTATACTTATATTGCTCAGCTTTTGGGACGAATGATTCGCACCCCATTGGCAAGAAGGATTTCCTCCGACGCTGAGCTTAACAGTGTCAATCTGTTTCTTCCGTATTTTGATGAAGATACTGTGAAGAATGTGGTTAATGCTCTACGCGACAGCGAAGCAGTTATGCCCACTGAAACAGGTAGCAGCAAAGAACTTGTTACACTTGGGCGCAACCTTGCCTATTCCGATGTTTTTTCTGCAATCGATAACCTCATCACTTATCGGGTAGATTCATCACGTAAGCAGGCACCGCTCAAGTTGTTAATACAGCTTTCCCGCGCGCTGACGATGGACGGCATTGACTTGGCAGTGCAGAAGACCGTCAAAAATGCAGTTTTATCAAAGATGAATGAGGAAATTGCACGAATAAAAGAAAGTGGAAATTTTGATGACAGAGCAGCTGCAATCACCGGATTTGCTCTTGGTACGCTAACATTTGATTATGGAGACAATGCCTACTCTTTTGATGAGGCAACACAGACCATGACAGTGTCTGAATTTGATATTTCTCGACATTTTGAGCAAGCTGGAAAACTGTTAGGAGAGGGCTTACACAAAGAATATTGGATTCGACACAGTACACGTGACCATATTGATGTAAAAATTGAAGTTATCGTCTTTACAAGCGATACGGACGCAATGGAGCGGATAAACACCTATGCAGAAAAAGAATTTATGAATCTCTATGAAAACAACAAACGCTCCATTGCAAGATTGAACGAGGCACGAAAGAATATATATGAAAGATTAATCAACGCCTCCGTGCAACCGATAGCTGTACCATGGGTATTACCGGATTCAATCGATTTTTCTGTTCCGAACGATAGTATAAAGTTTGACCAACACCTCTATTGTTCTGAAGACGGTATATTCCAAACATCGCTGAATCCCTGGGAAAGCGGAGTTGTTGAAGAAGAACTTAATAACGGCGCTGTCTGTTGGTTACGCAATCTCGACCGCAAAAAGTGGTCACTTGAGATCCCGTATGAAGTCAGCGGTGTAACCACTTCCATGTTCCCGGATTTAGTGATTGTTCGCGCCGATGCACAAGGTTACGTTTTTGACATTCTGGAACCACACGATCCCAGTCGCAAGGACAACTACCCCAAAGCGGTGGGTTTAGCGAAGTTCGCGGAAAAACATTGGGACGTTTTCGGGAGGATTCAATTAATACGGCAGCAGCGTGGCCCAGATGGGCGCAACCACTTCTATCGACTGGATATGTCAAAAACTCCTATTAGAAACAAAGTGCGCGGCATTACGTCAAATGAAGAACTCGACAGAATTTTTGACGAAAGCGCCGAGCGAGAGGATTGAAAGTCGATTTGGTATCATCTCCAGGCATCCATACCTTTTAGCAAAATCCCCTGACTTTCGCGAAAAGGTTAAAATCCACCACCCCCCCTAAAAGAAAAATCCGCCTAAACTAACGTCTAGGCGAACAAAGAAAACACATATTCAATTCAGCAAAAAGCCTTAAGCCTTACGGTTTAAGGCTTTTGCCGTTCTATCAACGCCACGCACTCGACGTGATACGTATGAGAAAACATATCCACAGGTTGAATCTCTAAAGTCTTATACCCATATTCTTCTAGCACTGCTAAGTCTCTGGCTAAGGAAGATGGATTGCAGGATACATATACAATACGTTCTGGCTGCATAGCTACGAAGGTTTCTAATACTTGTTTCTCACAACCTGCTCTTGGAGGATCAACAACAATGGCTTGTGGGCGAATGCCTTGTTTAAACATTTGGGGCATCACATTCACTGCATCACCAACAATGAATTCTACGTTGGCAATTTGATTAAACTCAGCATTATGCCGAGCATCTCGAATAGCAGGTTCAACAATTTCGATCCCATATACCTTTTTTGCTTGGCGAGCTAAGAATAAGGTGATGGTACCTGTGCCACAGTAGGCATCAATTACTGTTTCTTCTCCAGATAATCCTGCATATTCTACAGCTTTATTGTAAAGTACCTCTGCTTGTTTTGTATTGACTTGGAAAAAGGATCGGGCAGAAATATGAAAGGTAAATTCACCTAATTTATCCGTAATCGTATTTTGTCCCCACAAGGTTCTCGTCCGGTTACCTAGTATCACATTAGTCCTCTCCGTATTGATATTCTGCACAATACTGACTAGATTAGGAATGCTTTGACGTAAGCGAGCTATTATACGTTCTTGGTGAGGCAGTTCATGAGATGCTGTTACCAAAACTACCATCACTTCATCTGTCGCTATCCCCACCCGCCCTAATACGTGGCGCATCACACCATTACCTGTCCGCTCATCGTAAGTACTAAAACCAAGCTCGGTTATAATTTTTTGCACTGCTTGGGCTACCTTGTTATTAGCCTCATGTTGAATAAAACAATGCTCTGTATTAATAATGTTATGAGTCCCTTGGGCAAAGCAACCTACCGCAACTTTGCCATTAACGGTACCAATGGGAAATTGCATCTTATTGCGATAATACCAGGAATCTTGAGCCCCTATTGTAGGATGGATTACCACATCATTTAATTTTCCAATACGAGTCACAGCATCTACCACTGTCTGTCTTTTCAAAGCGAGTTGCTCGTTGTAATTAACATGCTGTAATTGACAACCGCCACACTGATAATAAATGGGACATTTGGGCTGACAGCGTGCTTCTGTAGGCTTGACTATTCTTTTCAGCTTACCTTTAGCATAACTCTTTTTCACTTCTGTAATGGTAGCTTCTACTGTTTCTCCTGGTAGGCCATGAGGTACAAAGACTGTAAAGCCCTCGTATTTACCTACCCCCTCTCCACTATGTCCTAAACTCACAATATCTAAGGTATATGTATGATTCCTTATGATCGGTTTTTCTTGTTTTACCACTTTTTTATCACCTTTCCATCTAAGCAAGAGTTTTCATAAAACCCTTGCTTTTTTATTCAGAAATAAAGAGTGCCGAGTAGGCACTCAATCAATTAACAATGATTAATGTTTAGAATCAGCCCCAGCTTTACTTAATGTAATAAAGCTATCTGTGTATTCTTTTAGTTTTTGAGTCACTAGATAATGAATACTACCAGGTGGATAGCTTCCATCTACGCGGCATTCACCGGCTGGCACATCTGTTAATAACTCAATGCCTTCATCAATGGTTTTCACTGCATAAATGTGAAATTGTCCTTGCTTTACCGCTTCAATGACTTCATCATTTAATACTAATTCATCCACATTCTGATAAGGTATCATTACTCCTTGATCACCTGTTAGGCCTTTCATTTTACAAATGTTAAAAAATCCTTCGATTTTTTCTGTAACGCCGCCAATGGGCTGTACTTCTCCCTTTTGATTGACTGATCCTGTAACAGCTATAGATTGCTTGATGGGTACACTTGCTAAACTTGACAACAAAGCATATAGTTCTGTACTGGAGGCACTGTCTCCATCAATACCACCATAGAGTTGTTCAAAGGTCAAACTTGCAGTAAGAGCCAAAGGATATTTTTGAGCGTATTTTTGTCCAATATAGCCACTCAAAATCAAAACACCTTTTGTATGACTCGTACCACTCATCTTAGTTTCACGCTCAATATTCACTATACCGCTTTTTCCCATATAAGTATTGGCAGTGATACGTGAAGGCTTGCCAAACATATGTTCGCCAACTGCCATAACAGCTAAGCCATTCACTTGCCCAACCTTTTTATCTTTCGTATCAATCATGAGTTTACCATCAGCAACCATTTCCTGCAAGTGTTCTTCATACATATTGCTGCGATATTTTTTCTCTTCTATCGCTTGTTTTACATGTTCTCCTGTTACAATATCATTTTGATTCATTGTAGCCCAAATATCAGCTTCACACAGAATTTTTACTACTTCACTGAAACGAGTCGTTAACTTTTTTTGACTCCCCGCTAGCCGACAGGAATACTCTACCACCCGGGCTACAGCAGAACGATTAAAAGGTTTTAGATTTTTAGTTTCAATTGCGGAGCTAATAAATTCAGCCATCTTTTGTATGTTGTCTATATTACTATCCATTTGGGTATCAAAATCAGCGTGAATCTTAAACAATTTGCAGAAATCTTCATCATAGTTGTACATTAAATAATATAAATAGGGATTACCAATCAAAATCACTTTCACATTAATAGGTACAGGCTGAGGTTTCAATGAAGCCATGGCCATCATCCCGTATTGTTCACTAAGATTTTCTACAAATAGCTTTTGTGTTTTTAAGATCCGCTTTAGTGCTTCCCAAGAACCAATATTGGTTAACACATCACGAACATTTAAAATGAGGTAACCCCCATTTGCTTTGTGCAATGCTCCTGCTTTAATCATAGTAAAATCAGTACTTACCATACCCATGCGTGTTTCGTATTCCACTCGGCCTACTAAATTATAATAGGTCGGATTCGATTCTACAATAACAGGAGCACCTTTAAGTTCACGGTTATCTACTAGTAAATTAACTCTATACTTATCTCGAATGGAGTCCTGTGTATTTTTCTTCAAAAAAGCAAAGGGGTTATTTTGCTCATCATCGCTACTATTGGCTTTAAAATCACTAATATTTTTTACAACATCTTCTTTTACTGCTTCCAAATACTCTACAACAGCACTATGATCCTGATACTTTTCCTCGACTTCATCAATCATACTACCAGCCGCAAATAAGCCTACCTTACCATCTAATTTGCGTATTTCTTCCCGCATCTCCCGTTCTAGTTCCTGCATCTTTCTTACTACTTCCATTGCTTTTTCATGCACCATTAGTATCTTTTTTTCAATTGCTTCTCTTTCTTCTTTTTCCAAGGTTTGAAATTCTTCAGGAGTGAGTGTTTTTCCCTCCTTCATCGGCATACCAACAAAGCCCGTAGTTGACCACTGAGGTAAAATACCGTATTCACTCGCCTTTTCATTAAAAGAATCAATAATAATGGTACGTTTTTCCTGAAATGACTTTATCGTATTATTTTTAGCACTTTCATAATCATCACTATTAAATACTTTCCCAACTTCAGTTTTTATATCTTCAATCAGACCTTCTATATCCTTACAAAATACATGCCCCATTCCTGGCGGTAAGAGTAATGCAATCGGTTGGCTGCTATTTTTAAAATTATTAACATAACACCAATCACCAGGAATCTCCTGTTTCATGGCAACTTTAGCTACGGCTGATTTAGCATAGGTAATCTTACCAGTCCCTACCAATCCTGATATAAAAATGTTATATCCATGATTTTTGGCAAATAAGCCAAATTCTACAGCCTTAACTGCGCGTTTTTGTCCAATCATCACATCAAGAGGAGAGATACTGGCTGTTGTTTCAAAATTAAACAAATTTTCATCACATGTAAAACGGAGTTTATTGACTGGCAGCTCAGGATATTTGGTCATCATATCGGCTCCCTTTTTCTACGTTTTAGAAATACACTTCGACTCTTTTTATGAAACCCCTTCATCTTCTGGATGTTCAGATCTTTCATTTTAATCCGATGACTAACCCATTCTAAAACTCCCATCTTCTAAAAGCGGAAGCTAAGTCTACTTTATGAATTTGCACCATCTTCATTCCACATAAGAGATTGATTACCACAATGTACGCATAAGTCAAAAAATTCTTGTGGGTTATGACATGCTGCATTGATCATAGATTTAGTAGCACCCGAACTATGAACCCACAATAATTCTTTGTCTGTTTTAAATTCTCCTATTATGCCTGATAAAGGTCCATTGGCATACATAGCAGAAGGTGGAACTTTACTAGCTCCAAAACTTTTTTTATTACCGCAATTCTGACATTTTGGCATACCTTCATCTCCTTTTATACAATTGATATACCTAAAAATAACATAATAATTTTTGATGTGTTAATAACAGAATGAGCAACAATTGGGCTGATGAGAGAACCTGTCCAACAATAAACAAAGGCTAAACCGACTCCCACTATAATCATTTCGCCTAGCCAATACAAATTAAAATGCATTAATGCAAAAACAAAAGAACTAGCAATAGCTCCTCCCCAAAATCCCCATTTTTCTTTCATGGGCAAGAAGGTGAACAATCGATATAATACTTCTTCCGTCAAAGGTGCCAGTATTCCAGCCAAAAATAAAGGATAAGCTAAATCTTTCCATGATATTGCTTTCTCAGTTTGCGCTACCAAAGGATGTTGGCTGGGAGTTAGAAAAAGTACCGTCGTATATATTTTCTCACTATAGATACTGATGACTAACAATACAAAGCCAACAACAATTCCATATAATAGATTTATTTTGAAGTTCTGGAATGTCAAACCTAATGTTTTAAAATTTCCTTTATACCTACGCACTGCTATCCAAACCAGTACTAGCACCACGAGTCGGTCTGTAACTTCTACTACAAAAGGCGTCACTTCAACAACCATAGGGTATAAAACTCTTACTAGCAGCAAGCCTACTATCAATCGTAATAAATGAATTGAAAAAACTGACTTCAGATTCCAAGGTACTTTGTTATCTAGCATATTTTTACCTCTTAATAATAAAGACATATCAATACCATTATGCACGTCCATCTTGTCTTTCATCCTTGGAAATTTTTAAATAAAAAAAAATAGCTTCTCTGCCTTTATTAGACAGAAAAGCTATTTTATTTTGTTTTATTTCCTTATAATCTCTCACGCAGTAACGTATTTACCATATCTGGATTAGCACGTCCTTTGGTTTGCTTCATAATTTGACCGACTAAGAATCCAATGGCCTTATCTTTGCCCGCCTTATAATCAGCTACTGATTGGGGATTTGCTGCAATTACGCCTTCCACAATAGCAACAATCTCGCTACTATCGGAAATTTGCACCAACCCTTTTTCTTTAACAATCACTTCAGCATCTTTACGACTAGTCCACATTTCTTCAAATACAGTCTTAGCTATTTTATTAGAAATCGTACCTTTTTCAATTAAAGCAAGTAGTTCTGTCAATTGCTTTGGTGAAACAGGGCAGTCCAAAATAGTTATGCCTTCACTGTTTAAATGCTTAGATACTTCTCCCATCAACCAGTTGGCTACTGCTTTTGCATCTCCCTTATTCTGCACACTTTGGTCAAAATAATCAGCTACGGCTCTACTAGCTGTGATAATGCCAGCATCATATTCTGATAGGCCATGATCATTCATCAGGCGTCGCTTACGAGCATCAGGCAATTCTGGCAAATTGGCACGAATTTCTGCCACTCTAGCAGGGTCAACCATAATTGGCACTAAATCCGGTTCTGGCAAATAGCGATAATCATGAGCCTGTTCTTTACTACGCATAGAAGCAGTAATTCCTTTATTTTCATCCCAAGTACGCGTTTCTTGGATCACTCTGCCCCCATCATCTAGTATTTCTTCTTGACGGATAACTTCATATTCTATACCACGCTGTACTGATCGGAAGGAATTTAGATTCTTAATTTCTGCTTTCGTACCAAGGGCAGCTTGTCCATGTGGTCGAAGAGAAATGTTAGCATCACAACGCAAACTGCCTTCTTCCATTTTGCAGTCAGATACGTCTAAATACTCTAAAATAGCTTTTACTTTCTCCAAATAAGCCTTGGCTTCTTCTGCCGAGCGAATATCTGGTTCAGAAACGATCTCTAATAATGGTACTCCTGTACGATTATAATCGACTAAGGCAGAATCAGAACTACTGATAGTAGCACCTGAATGCACCAACTTCCCAGCATCTTCTTCCATATGTATCCGAGTAATATTAATACGTTTGGTTTCTCCATTTACTTCAATATCTAAATGCCCATTTACGGCAATAGGTAAATCATATTGAGAAGTTTGAAAATTCTTCGGCAAATCAGGATAATAATAGTTCTTACGGTCGAATTTGCTAAATGGCAAAATCTCACAATTGAGAGCTAATCCTGCCTTCACAGCAAATTCTACCACCTTTTCATTAATGACAGGCAGAACTCCAGGTAATCCTAAACATACAGGACAAACATTGGTATTTTGCTCTGAACCAAATTTTGTGCTGCATCCACAGAAAATTTTCGAGTTTGTCTTTAACTCAGTATGAATTTCTAATCCAATTACTATCTCATAATCCATCGATTAAACCTCCCCTAGGGTTGCAAAACCCTTGTGGTAGTCATTATTCTGCTCAAAGGTATAAGCTGCGCGAATGATTGTTTCTTCCCCAAGAGGCTTACCGATAATTTGCATACCGATAGGCATACCAGCTGCAAAACCGCATGGAATAGAAATAGCAGGTACTCCTGACAAGTTAACAGGAATGGTGCATACATCTTGCAAATACATGGCAAGAGGGTCATTCGTCTTTTCGCCCAATTTAAAAGCAGTAGTAGGTGCCGTTGGTGTAATCAAAACATCTACTTGCTCAAAAGCCTTGTCAAAATCTTGTTTCACCAATGTACGAACTTTCAAAGCCTTTAAGTAATATGCATCATAATAACCAGAACTTAAAGCATATGTACCAAGCATGATACGGCGTTTGACCTCAGCACCAAAGGCTTCACTACGAGTTTTCTTATACATATCAATAATATCATTGCCTTCTACTCGATGCCCAAAGCTCACACCATCATAACGAGCCAAATTAGAACTGGCTTCTGCTGGCGCAATCATATAATAGGCTGACAATGCATACTCTGTGTGAGGCATGGATATTTCTTTATATTCAGCGCCTAAAGCCACTAATTGTTCGATGGCTTTATTAATCGCTCTTTCTACTTCTGTATCCATCCCTGCAACAAAATACTCTTTTGGTAAACCGATTTTCAAGCCTTTAATATTATTTACTAAGGATTTCGTATAATCCGGTACACCAATATTAATGGACGTGGAATCTTTGGCGTCATGACCAGAAATAATATTCATTACATGGGCACTGTCCGTAACATCACGAGTAATCGGTCCAATTTGATCCAGAGAGGAAGCATAGGCTACCAGTCCATAACGGGACACACGGCCATAAGTAGGTTTTAGTCCAACTACACCACAATAAGCTGCTGGCTGGCGAATGGAACCACCTGTATCGGAGCCTAATGCCCAGATTGCTTCTCCCGCTGCAACAGCTGCTGCAGAACCACCACTAGAACCTCCTGGAACGGTTTCTAGATTCCAAGGATTGCGAGTAGGAAAAAATCCTGAGTTTTCAGTAGAACCACCCATTGCAAATTCATCCATATTAGCTTTACCAAGAATTACAGCATCCTCTGCTGCCAATTTTTCAGTAACGGTTGCATCATAAGGGGGTACAAAGGTTGCCAATATTTTTGAAGCACAAGTTGTTTTTATGCCTTTTGTACATATATTATCTTTCAGTACTCCCGGAATACCTGCAAGTACAGAAAGCTTTTCACCGCGTTCTATCCTTTGATCTACTGCCTTCGCTTGGGCTAAAGCACTTTCACTAGTTCGGGTAATATAAGCTTGTACATCTTTATCCACAGCATCTACCCGCCCTAGCACAGCTTTCGTTAATTCTACAGCTGATACTTCTTTAGTTACTAGTTTGTCATGCAATTGACTCGCTGTATATTTAAATAACTCCATGCTTATCCTCCTTATCCTCCTTATCCTTCCATGATCTTAGGAACTTTAAAATAACCATCTTCCTGTTCAGGAGCATTTGACAATGCTAACTCCCGAGATAATGATGGTTTTGCTTCATCTGCCCGCATTACATTCTTTAGTGGCAACACATGTGCAGTAGGCTGCACATTATCAACATCTAGCTTATTTAAAACATCTGCATATTCTAAAATAGCATCCATCTGTCCTGTAAATGTTTCAAGTTCACTCTCGGAAAATTCCAACCGTGACAACAAAGCAACATTTGCTACATCTTTACATGTAATCTTCACAATCTCACCATCCAAACTTAATATTGTTCAGGAAATTTCATAATAAACTATATTATATCATGTTTACCAGAAATTCAAAAATAAAAGTTCTTTTTTACCAACTGATCATTTTATAATACCCCCTCATATGAAATCGCTACGCATCGCCCATCCCTTGCAAGGATATTTAAGTGTTGCATAATAAAAATGAAAGAAGTGCTAAACATAAGCAAATGTTTTAGCACTTCTCTTTTTAGTTTAAAAATTTAAATACCATCGCCATCAATTCCATGTAAGCCATCATCCGTTAGTTTATTAAGATCAAAAGGTGTCCCCTGATACACATAGTAATTCAGCCAGTTTGAAAACAATAAATTGGCTGCACTGCGCCAACGGACAATCGGCATTTTTTGCGGATCATCGTTAGGGTAATAATTAGCTGGAATGTGAATGGGTAGTCCTTCTGCCACATCACGATCATACTCTCCCTTGAGGGTTAGCGGATCATACTCGGCGTGACCAGTGATAAACAAATGTCGATATTTTTTATCGATTACTGCATAAATCCCTGCTTCATCTGATTCTGAAAGTATGGATAATTGACGTACCTTCTCGATGTCTTCCCTTTTTACTTCCGTATGCCGGGAGTGAGGAACATAAAAGACTTCATCAAATCCGCGAAATAACATTTTTTCTTTCACATTTACGGTATGAGGAAACACACCAAACATTTTCTGGGGTAGATCATACTTAGGAATACCATAGTAATGATATAAGGCCGCTTGCGCTCCCCAGCAAATATGCAATGTCGAATAAACGTTTTTCCTGCTCCAATCCATAATTTCACACAGTTCATCCCAGTAGACGACCTCCTCAAAAGGCATTTGTTCTACTGGCGCTCCTGTAATAATCATACCATCATACTTGCGGTTTTTCACATCTTCGAAGGTTTCATAAAATTTAACCAGATGCTCATGGGGAGTATTCTTAGGCGCATAAGTTGCTGTATAGATGAAATCAAATTCTACCTGCAGCGGTGAATTCCCCAATAACCGAAGCAATTGTGTCTCTGTAACAATTTTCGTCGGCATCAAATTTAATAGTAATATACGAAGTGGACGTATATCTTGCGAATAGGCACGATCCTCGTCCATTGTAAAAATATTTTCCTTTTCCAGTATATTTACAGCTGGCAAATTATTGGGGATTTTTATCGGCATAGCTTTTGACTCCTTTGCATTAGGCCTTTTAATGTATTACCCAATATAGTTCATTGTTTAGACGTAATTTCCTTCTTTTCACTAACATATCGGGTTATATTCTTCATTTAAAATTTATTATCTAAAATAAATTTATTGATTGCGTTGGCTACTCCCTCATTGTCATTAGAATCAGTTATGTAATCCGCTTTTTGTTTTACCTTATCCGAAGCATTTCCCATAGCAATGCCCAAGCCAGCATATTCGATCATAGATACATCATTTTCACTATCGCCTATGGTTATGATCTCTTCACGCTTTAAATTATAAAAGGACGCCAGCATTTCTACTGCTTTTCCCTTAGAGACTCCTTTGCGAGTAATTTCAATATTATGTCTTGAGGAATCGACAATTTCTAACTGCGCTATATTATTTAGCTCATTCCGCAATTCATAAATTAAAGCAGCATCTTTATATATAATCTCACTTTTGACAATATTGTCTTTCTCTTTATGCAGTACCTTTTGCCATTGATTCCAGGAGAAAATATATTCCATATCGATTTCGTTGGATCTTATTCCTACTATTTTAGTCCCTACATAAAAAAGTTTAAACATAATGTTTCCATAATAAAACTTATGAGGAGTACAAAAATAGGGCTTTATGTGGTGTTTACGAAATAACTCCAGCAACTCTATTGATAAATTGTCGCCAAGGACATCCTGATAAATAACCTTCTCTTTATCTTTTTCTTTTATGAAAGCTCCGTTTGATGCTATCACAGCTGATTTTACGCCAATAAGATTAGAATAGTATTCAGCATCCGTATACATCCGCCCAGTGCTTATCACAATATGAACACCTAGTTTATGTGCCTTCAATATGATTTCTTTTGTTCTTTTTGTAATTTTATGCTTATGATTCAAAAGTGTCCCATCAACATCAATACAGACTAATTTATACGCCATAATAGTCCTTTCTGCGGGATGGTTCGCCGCCCACATTACGCTTAGAACACGATGATCTGGTAAATGACAACCCTAGTTATCTACCTTCATTTAGCACCGTTTTTATCATACCCTGGGCATTCAATCTAAAAGCATTGCTTGGCTGCTCCAATCTGCTTTCTTCATCACGAAACAGCCTTTCGTATTCTATGAGAATTTGCTCTTCTTCATATCCCATTTTAGATAAATGAAGAATAAAATCTTTGGTTGCTTGTACCGCCAAGATACATTCTTCCCAGTAGTTACGTGTATCACTCTCATTTACCAATCCAAAATGAGGAGAAATAATAAAGCGAGGGTTTATTTCTTGACACCTATTAATGGAATCAATTGCTTTAGAAGAGCTGGTTATAAAAGCAGGATAAATCTTGCCAGATTTACTCTTATACCCTGTAGATTCGCTTGCAAATAGAGTTTCATTATTAACTAAAAATGATAATGAGCATTTTGTATGTCCTTGTGTTTCTATTACCTTAATACTCAAACCACCTAGATCGAGGATGTCTCCATCAAAAATGCTGTTATCTACTTTCATCATTTCATCGTTATATGCTTTTATATCACCTGCATCATAAAGTTTTGCAGCTTGCATACTGAGATTTCTAATGGTTTGTAATGCGTTTGCCCTATTCAAAATTCCTTTGGCGTATTCTGCCCCTAGCACTTTAAGATTAGACCATTCCCCTCTTAAATATGGTATAGCACCGATGTGGTCGTAATGGGAATGACTGATCAGTATATAATCTAATGTTCTTTCATCGAGTACTTGCTTGATGTTATTGATAAGATTAGATGCACAATATGCCATACCACAATCAACTAATGCTGTTCTTTCTTTTCCCATTAGTAAAAAAGCCTTGCCACCTTGTCCACCTGTTACATCTATAATTTCATCCATGTATTTATCATCCTTTACCGAAACTTTAGTCTTCCTTATCTAATGTCATTTTTATAGCTCTTTTATGTGAATCGGCGTTGTATTGACTCTTGCCTTTTACTGTCTATTTAGCACTTCGTGCAAATTATAAGTATAGTAAGCTGATAGGGCAAACAATAAGAAATAGGAAAAACCCATCTTAAACCGGAATCCTTGATCCGTATTATAATATGGATTGTCACGGTCTTTCCAAACTTCCCATGCTTTTTTGATAGCTAATATAGAAATCAGAATTCCAATGGGATTAAAGAAATAGAGAGAAAAAAATAGCATTACGGGGATACCAATTATCCAAAGTTTTAGAGATATGGCAGTAACGATACGTCCTCCATCAAGTGGGTGTGCCGGAATAAGATTAAATACGGTCAATATAAAGCCAAAATACGCTAAAGCAAGCAGTAAGGCAGAATGAACCATCTCTCCAATAAAAAGACAAATAAATGCGCCCAAAGCTCCAAAAACTGGACCGCCAATGCCAACGATGGATTCCGTCTTGGCATCCTTCGGTGCTTCTTTCATCTGAATGATTGCACCGACAAAGGGAATAAACATGGGAAGGCTTGTTTTAATACCTAACCGCCGAGACGCAACCAGATGCCCCATTTCATGAATAAATAATAGGAGTACAATCCCGACTGCATATTTCCAGCCATAAATATAGGTATATACGACGACCATTAGCATCATTGATAAGCCAGTAGTGAGGAATTTACCGAATTTAAGAAATATCAGTGCTCCCTTTATAATCGCCCATATCTTTCCAGCTTTAAAAAGAAGGAGAAGTCCCCCGAAACTAGTGAACCAGCCCCATCTGCTTTTCTTTTTTTCAGGAATATCTATATCAGTTGAAGGCTCACTGTTTGGTAAAACAATATCGTCCTCTTTATTTTTTTCCATAAATCAAGTAGCCCCCTTATTAATGTACTATTTCTATCGAATAAAAATAAACAACTTAAAGCAATCTTACTTTTTAAGCTTTACAGCTAGGTAAGATCTGGTATAATTCTTCATCCATCCTGCTTATGAAGGGGGAAGGATTATTAAAATAAAAAAGGCTTAGATGGTGTAACGTTCGTGTGCAAATGGTATATAGAATATGACGTTCTTCCTCGCGACTGTAGTTAATAGCATCTGCGTTAATCACCAGCACTGCGTCAAACTCTAACCCTTTTGCCAAATAAGATGGAATGACTACGATTCCTTGATGGAAAGCATCATCTTCATCAATTACAAGAGTAAGATCTATATGAGGCGCAAGGTCAGAAAAGATCCTTTTCGATTGATAGGTATTTTTGCAAATGATAGCAATGGATCTCCACCCTTTATTAAGGATTGTTTTAATGGTCTGAACAAGAGTCGGGCTCAAGTCCTGAATCGTTTCAATCTTAGTGACTGAAGGTAAAAGGCCTGAACGGTTGACTGATTCTACCTCTGTTTGCGAAGTGAGTATGGCCTGACAAAAAGCTTGAATCTGTTTTGTCGAACGATAACTACGTGTAAGGCGAAAGGCAATAGCTTTTTCGGCGCCAATAATTTCGCTCATATCAATAAAACTTGCCGTGTTTAAGAATGGGTGCACAGATTGAGCAGGATCTCCTACCACTGTCCATGTAGAATTCGGGAAAAGGATTACTAGGATTTTAAATTGCAGTCTTGTGTAATCTTGGGCCTCATCAATGATCAAATGCTTTATATCCCGATTTATGGGAAATCCTTGCAGAGTACCTTGAAAATAAATAAAGGAAGGAATATCTTCGTAGGCAAGTACACCATTGTTGATATAAGAAAGGGTTTGTTTTTGGATAGCTTGCCACTCTTCAGGAAAATCACTCTTATATGCTGATCGCGCCAAGAGCCAGTTGCCTTTAAATAAACGCCGATATTCGGACAAAGGATTCAATTTCGTCAGTCTATTGATTTTCTCATAAAATGAACTAAATTCTTCTCTAGCAGCCATTCTCGCTAGAGCTTTAATTGCATTTTTATCAATCTCTTCAGCGCGAGCTATAATTTCAGCTTCTTTTTCCTTACGAACAGTATGAATAAATGGACGCATTCTACTTTCAATTAAATCTTTTATTTTTTCTAGGCGAATCATTACCGGCATGCTGGAAAGGTTCCCCAAGTAATAATGTTTCCACTCTTCTTTACTAAATATTGTCTCACCACGAAACTCAATAGCGGGATAATCATTAACTAGACTTGTTTGAATCCAATCTAGATACTCCTGCATAATCCGTTCGAAACTTCTAGATGATTTAAACCGAATATTGTCTGCACGAAGGACTTGTTCAGGACTACTCCCATTCGACAATACAGTTTCCAGATGAAAAGTACGGGTTTCAAGTTTTATAGGAAGCTGCTCTATTGCTTTTAAAACGCAATCGTGAAAAGTCTTTTGCAGCACATTTTCTTCTCCCATCTCCGGTAGAACGTTGGAAATATAATCACTAAACAAATGATTGGGGGAGAGGATTAAAACATTTTTCTCATTGAGAATATCTCGATCCCGATAAAGCAAAAATGCAATGCGATGTAAGGCTACGGAAGTTTTACCACTACCTGCCGGCCCTTCCACAAAAAGTGCTCTGTGACTTATATCACGAATAATTTGATTCTGCTCACGCTGAATACTATTTACAATGGTATGCATTTTATCATCTACACTCTTGCCTAGTATTTCTTGTAAGACTTCATCATCTATTTTTAAATCCGCATTAAACATATACTGCATGCAGCCATTCACTATTTTATACTGACGTTTCAGCGTTATCCTTCCGTTAATGGTTCCCATGGAACAATGATAAGAAGCCTTTCCTAGGCCGCAATCATAAAACATGCTCGATACTGGAGCCCGCCAATCATAAATAAGAAATTCATCATTTTCCTCATTCATTAATGTGGAAATGCCTACGTATATTTGTTCTTCCTGAGGCGCAAGCCCCTCCTCCTGTTCAATAAAATCAATACGTCCGAAATAAGGTGAGTTTAACATTTTTCTCAATGTAAGGGGGGTGCTATGAGTTAAGGAAGAAAGCGCCCGTTGACGATTTGCAGTCTCTACTAATTGTGCCTCATCACTGCCGCATTTTTCCCAATAATTTAATAAGGTTTCCTTTAATTCAGACTGTTTTATAATACAGTTTTCTTCACTTAACCCAATTTGTTTTTTTATTTGTTCAAGGGTTCTCTCTAATCTTATATATTCTTGTTTTTTCTCTTCGTCCTTCACATTGGCCTCCATCTATAGAAAAATTAATAGCATAAGAAATTACTCTAATCTCATCTGCCTGCAATGATCATATGTAGGATTGTACCATAATACGTTTACTATGGCTATTGTACACACAATGTGGCCTTTTCATTACGTAATTAAGAATCGTAATTTTAATAGGAAAGCTCTTCCTGTCTTTGTATTCCGTTCTTGAGAGGGATGCCGTAAGTACAGATCTGTTAGGGTTAACCATGCAAAGATGCACCAAAGCACAGTGGAAATCTATGCAAGGCCCCTTTGATAAAGAAGACTTGATTCAGATGGAGTTAAAGCTCCATCTGAATCAAGTCTTCTTTATCGAATACAACTGTCTCGCTCTCTCTACTCATGCACCTAATCTTGTTTAAATTAGTGCTAGCAATTTGCTACTATTAATAAATTCTCAAAGAGCCAATCATTAAAGCAGATTCAGACAATCGAGCAATCATACTAGGATTATATCAATCCGTAGGCTTTCATTTGAGTGCGAAGAAGTTCAAGGTTACTGTCACTGATTTCTGTTAGTGGCATACGACATTGACCAGCTTTAAAACCCATTAGGTTTACAGCTGCTTTAATTGGGATAGGGTTTACTTCACTAAATAATGCTTTTATGAGATTTAGCGTCTGAAGTTGCATATTAATAGATCCATTAATATCACCTTGGAAAAATTTAGTAACCATATCGTGGGTATCTTGAGGAATGATATTAGCCATAACCGAAATAACGCCTTTACCGCCTAGTGACAGCATAGGCAAGACTGTATTATCATCACCAGAGTAAACCGCAAAATCTTTACCACATAAATTTACAACATCACCAACTTGCCCAAGGTTGCATTCCTTTATAGCGATAATATTATCTATTTCTGATAATGCTTTTATAGTCTCAGGATTGAGATTCAAATTAGTTCTGCTAGGTACATTATATAAAACGATTGGTATCGTAACGTTATTGGCAATGATCTTAAAATGTTCGTATAACCCTTTTTGCGTAGCTTTATTGTAATATGGGGTAACTGATAATATTGCATCAGCACCAACAGCTTCTGCAGCTTTCGTTAATTCTATCGCATGACGGGTATCATTACTGCCTGTACCAGCAATGACTGGAACCCGCTTATTGGTTGCTTCTACCGTAAACTTGATAGCAGCAATATGCTCATCGTCTGGCATGGTAGAGGCTTCTCCTGTGGTGCCACAGACTACAATGGCATCTGAACCACCTTTAATTTGAAACTCAATAAGTTCTGCTAATGCTTGATAATTAACACCATTGTCAGTAAAGGGAGTTATAATTGCTACTGCTGATCCGATAAATAATGGTTTTTTCATTAGTTTAACCGCCTTATATTCATATTTGGTATATCAAAATCATTAATACTATAATTTTATCCTATAATCATATAAAAAGGAAGCTTTTAACATCACTTATAATCATGGGCAGCTTGAATTGGGATCGGATAAATGCAACTGGCCGCTGGAATATGCTTTTGTATCTTATATGAAACAGCAGGCTATTCAGTAGCTCGGAGAATGTAGTCTTGGTATTGTTTTGCCCTTCCACTCATTGAGCTCCTTATTGTCTTTCTTACTGAATTTCGTGCCAGCCGTGAATCTCCGTAATACCTAGCCCAGGCGCGTCAGACACGATAATCTGATTTTTATTAAAACTGACTCCACCTATTACTGGGTCTTCGGCTAATAAGACCGCTGCATCCAAATCTGTCTTTGTAATAATTTTCTTTGCGCCAGCAATGCTAGCAGCTGCCGTTATTCCCACTTTGCTTTCAAGCATGCACCCCATCATGCATTCTACACCCATGGTTTCAGCAAGATTTGCAATTTTAATGGCATTATGTAATCCGCCAGCCTTCATCAATTTTATGTTGATAAGATCACAAGCCCGCATAGCCAACAGAGTAAATACTTCATAGGGGCCAAAAGAGGATTCATCCGCCATAATATTTGTTTCTACATTATCTGTCACATATTTCAAGCCTTCAAAATTATGGGCTTTTACTGGTTGTTCAATCAGCTCAATATTAAGACCCATATCCTCAAATTTTCGGATAATGCGCACGGCTTCTTTCGGTAGCCATCCTTGATTGGCATCAAGACGAATTTTGACTTCAGAACCAACTGCTTGACGGATAGCCTTTACCCTCTTCATATCCATCTCCACATCTGTTCCTACTTTTAGCTTCAATTCGATATAACCTTCTGCCATCGCTTCTAGTGAATCTCGCACCATCTCCTCTGGTGCATTCACACTGATGGTCAGGTCAGTAGTCATCACATTCCGATAGCCACCAAAGAATTTATAAAGAGGAATCCCATATAACTTTCCAAATAAATCGTGCACAGCAATATCGAGAGCGGCTTTGGCTGAATGATTGTTTAACATAGCCTCATCAATAGTCGTCATTATGGTTTCGAGATTATCAACTTCCATTCCAATGATTTTAGGACCAATTGTATCTCGAATAGCTGCGATGACTGAATCCTGACTATCACCAGTTATTACTGCCGTAGGTGGTGCATTACCGTACCCGATTTCGCCAGTATCTGCCACCACTTTGATGATAATATCTTCCGCTGAGTTCACTTGGCGTAGAGCTGTCTTGAAGGGCTTTTTAAGCGGGATGCTAACTTTACCAATTTTAATCTCTTTGATCTTCATATGAATCTCCTTCTTTTCAGTTTCTTCGGTGATGATGTTAAACTCATCATAATTTGCCGAGTTTTTTCGCGAAAGCAGAACACTCCTGTAGTAATTTAATAGTAGAAAGCCTCCTGACTCATTTACGGATATCTTGGCGTATGTTAGTATTTATTATTCTATGTTATAAATCTATTTCCTCCTACCACTAATACGATCTTAGTGATCTTTGTTACATTGCACAGGAAGATTAAAAACCCGCGAAATTCGCGGGTTACAGTTTCAATCAATGTATCAAATTCTGGGGCCTTTAGACGAATTATTTATCAACCTTCTTCTGTTCCTTCTCAGATTGCACCTTAAACCATGCAGCATACATTGTCGGCAAAACAAACAAAGTCATAACGGTTGCTCCAAGCAATCCACCGCCAATAGCTACCGCCATCGGCCCCCAAAAGTTGCTCGGAACCAATGGAAGCATTCCGAGTATTGCCGCTGCTGCCGTAAGCATAATGGGACGAAATCTCAGTACGGCTGAATTAATGATGGCATCCCAGGCTGTCTCGCCTGCTTTAATATGCTGTTCAATCTGGTCGATTAGAATAACAGAGTTGCGGATAATCATCCCGCTAAGGGCTAATATTCCAAGCTCAGCCACAAATCCCATAGGACGCATAGTGAGCAGCATTGACAGACTAACCCCGATGATTCCTAGTGGCGCAGTAAGAAGCGTTAAGATCATTAAGGATATCTTTTGAAGCTGAAACATCAGAAGAATCACAATCGTCACTAGCATTATAGGAACTGGTTGCAGTAAAAATTCGATAGAAGTTTTACTTTTTTCCGATGATCCCCCAACTTCAATACTATAACCGGCGGGAAGGCCCTCACGTACTGACTTTAGGCTTTCATAAACTTTTTGTGTTGCGTCATTACTGGTTACTCCATGAACTACATCTGCTTGTACAGTAATAGTTGGCTTTAGACTATGCCGCCAGATTAAACCCTCTTCCCCAGCGTAACTTATTTTTGCAATTTGCTCTAAAGGTACGAATTTGCCATTGCCTATGTGTATCGGCAAATCTTTGATACTAGCCAAATTCTTTCGGTTTTGTGTATCTATGCGAAATACAATCCCAACAGTCTTATCTTGCTCATAAAACTCGGCGATGGAAGCGCCCGACAACTGGGTCTGCAAGTCTTGTGCTAAACCCTGACTATTAATTCCCAGCATTCTTGCCTTGTCTTGGTCAACGGTCAAATGCATTATTTTGCTTTTTTCATTCCAGTCAAAGTTTATGTTTCTAAGGCTTGAGTTATCTGCCATAACATCGCTCACCTGTTTTGCAATCTCACGTACTTTCTCGTGATCATAACCGGAGACACGCAACATAACAGGATAAGCCGAAGGTGGACCAGTTTGAATTAACTTAACTTGCCCACGCACATTTTCAAAATTGTCAGCAAACAAAGTATCGACTTTCTTATTTAAACTTTCACGGGCCTCCAAATTTTTGGTAACAATGATAAACTGAGCATAGTTGTTTGCTGGCAGCTTAGGCTCCATAGTGAGGATAAAGCGTGGTGCCCCCTTGCCGACATAATAACTGTAGCTCTCAATATCCGAATCACCCGAAAGACTATCAGCTAGCCTTTTGGCTTCTTGTTCGGTTGCGGCTAGGGATGTTCCTTCCGGCAAGGTCATCTCAACAATTAGCTCAGGACGGACTGAAGGTGGAAAAAACTCCTGCTTTACAAACTTTAATAAAAAAATAGAACATATAAAACAAGCTACCGTTATGCTAAGCACCATTTTCTTGTGATTCAGACACCAAGTGAGCGCCTGCCGGAACATCCGATAAAATTTAGTGTCATACATATCATGCCCTTGCTCCAACCTATGTTTGGGTTTGATTAACTTATAGCCTAAAAGCGGCGTTACCACAACCGATACAAGCCAAGAAATTAGAAGGGCAATCGTTATAACCTGGAATATACTGCTGGTGAATTCAGCCGTTAAACCTTTCGAGAAACCTATGGGTATGAAGCCTGCGCAAGTAATAAGCGTGCCTGTAAGCATCGGGAAGGCTGTAGCCGTATATGCATAGCAAGCCGCTTCAAATCTGCCCCATCCTTGCTCCAACTTTACGGTCATCATCTCAATGGCGATGATAGCATCATCTACTAGCAATCCCAAGGCAATAATTAAGGCTCCCAGGGATACTTTGTGTAAATCTATACCTCCTATCATCATGCACACAAATATACCGGCAATCACCAAAGGAATACATAGAGCAACTACGATACCTGAACGAAGGCCGAGGCTGAGAAAGCAAACAGCTAACACGATAACGATAGCCTCCCATAGTGTTCCAATAAACTCGTCGATTGATTCTTTAACCACTTTAGGCTGATTGGATACTTGATTGATTTCTAAACCCAGGGGCAACTCTTTTTCGATCATAGCAGTAGTTCTAGCCAGCTCTGTCCCCAGGGTAAGGATATTTCCTCCCTTATTCATAGAAAGAGCGATACCTATCGCTGGCTGCCCGTTATAATACATTTTCGGTTCCATGGGATCGACATAACCGCGCTCAATTTTGGCAATATCACCAAGACGAAATGTCCTTTCATTTACTCGAATCGGCATATTTCGAAGACCATCCACATTCTCGAACATCCCAGACACTCGTAGATACACATTATCCGAGGATGTTTCAACCATGCCTGAGGGAGTCATGGCACTTTGCGCTTTTAGAGAAGCAATAATAATATTGGGGTCTATTCCAAGCTGAGCTAGTTTGCTGCTTTCCATTTCGATATAAATTTTTTCCGCTTGAACACCGATTAGCTCAACCTTTTTCACATTGTTTACACCAAGTAAGGTTCTGCGAATTTGCTCGGCTCTTTCCCGCATCTCCTCGTAACTGTATTCATCCGAGGTGAGAGCATAAATACTGCCAAATACATCATCGAACCGGTCATTGTAAGCAGGTCCGACTACTCCTTGGGGTAATGTGCCTTTAATATCATTTACCATGTTACGCACTTCTAGCCATGTGGGCCTGACATCTTTTTCTTTTACCGTCTCTTTTAGATTCACATATATGACAGCTTGACCTGGGCTTGAGTAGCTTTTTACAAAATCTAGACCAGGTGTATCCTGTAACTTCTTTTCGATTTTATCTGTAACCTGTTCTTCCACCTGGCGAGCACTTGCCCCAGGCCAAGCAACAGACACGATCATCTGGCGGATTACAAAATCCGGATCTTCCATTCTACCTAGTTTCTGGTAGGAAAATATTCCCCCCGCAAAAATCATGAGGATGAATAAATACACCAGTTGTTTATGCTTAAGTGCCCATTCTGTCAAATTAAGGTTACTCATATATACGTACCTTTTCTCCTTCCCGCAGTTTTTGAACTCCAGCGGTAACAACTACGTCTCCATCTTGAAGTCCTTCTAAAATCTGAACTTTCCCATCACCGAAAGCTCCAACTTTTACAGGACGAAAATTTACTATGCCATCTTTAATGACCCATAAATGGGGTGTATCACCAGTCTGGTAGATTGCCGTTAGTGGAATCTGAACAGTTTGCTGGTTAGTAGAGTTAGTTACTGCCACGTTTGCAGTCATACCTAAATTCACGCCGGCAGGAGGATTAATTAAACTGATTCTAATTTTATAAGTTCTGGTTACTTTATCTGCTACTGGGGAAATCTCTCTGACTTTCCCTTCTGCTATAACGCCTGGCAGTGCCCAAAAACTAATACGCACTTGCTGTATATTATGCATTTCATCGATGCGGCTTTCCGGAACATTGATTTCAATTTCACGTTCACCATCTTTCACTAAGGTGAGGATAGACTGACCAGCACTAACTACTTGCCCGACCTCGGCATTAATACTAGAAATAACTCCGGTACTATCTGCCACCAGAGTACTATAGCTTAGTTGGTTAGCGCCTTGGGTATATTGAGCTGATGATTGACGAAGGTTGGCTAAGGCAGCTTCATATGAGTTTTGATATTGATCCAGTTGAGCACTACTGATGGCTCCTTGTTCATGTAATTTACGATAGCGTTCCAAATTTTTCTCAGCTAAACTCAATTGTGACTGGGCCGAAGCTACTTGTGCTGAATTAATGTTTACCGTTTGCCTTATGTCCTTCCCATCAATTTCCATAAGGACATCCCCAGAATTAACTACACTACCAAGCTCCACGCTGCGTTTTATAATTTTTCCACTAACCTGAAAAGCGAGCTGAGTCTCATATCTGCCCCGCACTTCACCAGAATAGTTGGCCACTTGACCCAAAACATCCATTTTTACTGTTTGCGAGCGAACAAGGGGTATTTCTTCCTTGACTGATTCTGTTTTTGCGCATCCAGTAAGGCTGAATGATAAACCCAGAATAAAAATTGCTATGTAGTTAGCAATAGACTTTTGCACAAAAAATCCTCCCTTAACATTCAATTACACCTTTAAGCAGGCATCGCTTTAACTCATAAACTATTATCGTATTTTAGTTTATGCAGGATAAAAAACAGCACCGGCAATTCAAAATATCAATTAGCCGGATATCTACTTTTTTACAATAGCATTGACAAGAAAATCTATCAGTACCTCAGTATAATACTGCTCGTTCTGCTCTTTTCGAAGGGGTCCTGTACGCGCATAGCTGAAGGCTTGGAATAACTTAAACCCAGCATAGGCTACCATTCTCTCATCAACGTCACGAAATTTCCCCTGCTGTATGCCTTCACGAATAATCTGGGCGATGATTGAGATTATTTCTTCATCAATCATCTCATGGTATTTTCTGTTTACAAAAGCCAAGAACAAATCATCGTCTTTTAGTATTCTTGTGATAAAGTGGTCTTGGTTAAAGTACGATATTGCCTTACGAATTAGTAGAATTAATTTCTCAAGAGGGTCAGATACATCTCCCATCTGCGAAAATAATATCTCTATCGTTTTGTAACACTCACGCGAAAGAAGACATCTAAACATATCCTCTTTATCCGTAAAATGTTCATATATTGTTTTCTTTGAAATCTTGCAATCTTTACTTATTTCGTCCATTGTTGTCTTTTTGAAGCCAAAGCGTTCCGATCTTTTTTGGGCTTTATCAAGGATAAGGTTCTTTATGTCATCCACCGTATTCCCCCTCTTTCTATAAGGCTCAATTAGTAATCGCTGTTAGATTCTCCCCATACTTTTATACCATTGTAGTATTTGAGTTTCCAGGAGTCAATATAAAACTCTACTCCTCAAAAAGCCTTCTTAAAATAATTAAAAAGGGGGCTGGATACGAGTCCTAAACTAATAAACATTCTTTCCAATTGTAGTATCTCATCAACAGTCTCCCGTTGCCATTCTACCACAAGCATTTTTTTCTTACTTAAGGTAGTATTGATGGGACTTTAAACATCATTAAGTTATTTTTTTTCGTAATGCAGTTCTCACGCAGTAAGCAGTCAAAATTAATCCTAGATAGGCAAGGCACTCATTAATCTCTTCCATGCTTTGAAGGTGCAATTTCTTTTCACCTATCTCTGCAAATATACCGGCGAGAACCGCAATTACCAGTTCAGCGACAGGAAATCGGCGTTCTTTTAGTAGTTCATAGGGTATTTTATATAAGGCGTACTTAATGACGACATATAACCATACTACAATTATGATTGCAAGCAACGGATTAACGAGGAAACCATAGGGCAATTGAGCCAACTTAAGAAAAGAAGGGCCACTGACGGTATCAAAGCCACTGAGATAGAATACTCTGCCCCAGCTTAATTCCCGGCCGATCATCAATAACCATAAAGGCATAGCTCCGGCCAGAAAGCGCGTATTGGAGAAATTATTAGTCACCTTAGCTTCTTGCCACCATGTATAGTTTAAGACCAGCCCTAATGCTAATATGGCAACCTGCAGCCATTCTAATAAACTATTCTCCCATCCCCACGCAACTGGTAAGTAAGGATTAATGAAATATGACAAAAATACACCTAGTAGCAAGAGCCATTTACAATTTTTCAATATCTAAACCTCCTTTGAACTCGATCGGCTTAAATGACTGCTTAGTCAATTAAGCCGAAAAATTTTTCAACTTTCATTATGTTTACAAGTGGCTGCTACTTAAATAGTAGAGAACGCCCAGTCTTATCCAAAATATACTTGAATGGATACACATAAAAGGGACTCCCTAAATATTGAAATTGCTTAGTATGCCTAATTAATTCTATCACTAAGCAATAATTCCCGCAAGGGGCTGTAACTAAGATGGGACTAATCAGCAAAGGAACTTCTGCCCCCCTATGATCTCCTCATTCTCATAATCTCCCCCAAAAAGCATCCGTAGACGATATCATCTACGGATGCTTTGCAAATTATCTACCTAATTCAATTATATTTTTAACAAGTGCTTTGCATCTTCCGCAATCAGTACCTGCTCTTGTGATCTCAGCAACCTTCTCTACAGTATCAGCCCCTTTTTTAACAGCCTCAACCACATCTCTAAGTGAGATATTCAGGCAACCACAAACAGAATTTAGGATTTTATCTAGCTCACTTTTACAACCTTCACAGGTAGAACAAACTCCCGCCATTTCTTTTAGTTCATCTACTGTGCGAGCACCAGCGCACATCGCTTTCCTAATTGTACTGTAATCAACATTGTTCGAAGTGCAAATCATACTATTTCCTGCCATTTTTATTACTCTCCTTGCTATTTTCGTAAGTATTAGAATTCGTGTTAGCGTATGATGCGCCCGGAAGGAATCAAGCCGCCGTTGCGCGTATTTTAAGAACTCAAATAAGAAACAATTACATCTTCTCTTACAATTTTTTAAGTTCATCATTACTGAACCCAGTTCTTATATAGTTATCATAGTTTACATTATACCCTGTTCTAAAATCCTGTCTAACCTAGCATTTACTATACCCAATACATCCTCAAAATAGTATTCATATTGCTTTAATCAACAAATGATCCGATGTCCAATTCCTTGCATTCCACCCCGAAATACGTGTCGGTGAGTCCTCAGAACGTCATATGCCCCGCTTTCGCCATTATAAAGATATGTTTCTGGGCATCGGATCTAACTTTTTAGAGTTCTGACTAGAATAGTTATTTGATCGTAATTTGAAGTTATGAAAATGGGGAATGAAACAGGAAGTGCCAGGAGCAGCTTACTGTATCCTGGCACTTCCTGTTTTAAAATTATTTTAGGGTGAAAGAGCATTCAATTCAACCAAAATAAGTACAGATAAGAACTTGGTAAGCCTTGCCTCCAACATACAACTAAAGTAAATAGGGCTTATTTTCCTTCTTTCACTTATTTTAAACTGTAAACTTAGCTTTTAAATGTCTGGGCTAATTACTTCTTCTCTTCGCAGTCTAGCATTCTTTCTGATTTTTATCGTACCGACGACAATTTCAGGAATTAATACAAAAAATAGTCCGATATACCCAACGGAACCGTATCCTTTAACAACAATATTGGTTAATCCGAAAACAGAAATACCCGTGCATATTGCTATGGTAATAAACGAGATAGCAATTCTACGAGCTCTCAAACTTTTAAAAATACCCTTTCCAACCCAAACTGGCTCAAAACGGGCAACCGTAGAAAATACCAAGGATATTCCGGTGCCAAGCAATGCAACAAACAATATAATACTGTACAAGATTTTTAGCCAAGGCAAGCCAAGCTGCACGGTGACAAAGTAAACTGGAAGAGTCTGGTCAAGAATTTCTGGACTAAATCCTAATAGCATAATACATACAACTGCCAGAAAAATGCCGTTTAGAAGCGTACCAAAGACCATAAACATATTACATTCTTTAGTAGTTTTAATATTGTGGGAAACGGAAATGATGGGCAACACTGTAAAGGCCTGGAAGCCAATATAAATCAGCATGTACCAAATCGCATCCCCAAAGCTGGTGCCAAAGGTTTCATTCGTAGCTAGAACACGTTGGAAATTAAAAGCTCCCATTTGAATACCTAGCACACAGAGTATAAGTAAGGTAACGATTAGGAAATAAGTCTTGAGATTTAAGACTTTAATAATTAAATTGCTGCCGAATATGGTCAAACACAGTAAAATAACCCCGACGGCTACAATGCCAAATTCATAAGGGACTCCTAAAGAGTTCTTTAATAGAGCGCCTGAACCTGCAATAGAAGTACTCACCCCACAAGCAATCAACATGATAAATCCAAACTCAAATACTTTAGAAAAATATTTTTCATAAGGATGAAAAAGGACATCACCAAAACTTTTATAATCATAAGTCTTAAAATCTTTAGCTAATACAAGAGCATTTCTGTGTCCCCATCCTAAAAGCATCATGGCAACTACTGGTAGAAAAGCAGCATACCAGCCATACTTTACAAAAAAGTTAACTTCTTGGTTACCGGTGGCAAAGCCCCCGCCACTATGAGTTGCAAACCAGACTGCAGCCATAGCAAATGATGTTCCTATAGACCCACTTTTTGAGTTTCCCATATATCTGTACTCCTTCTTTTAATAACTTTATCAACTCAAACCTTTGTAGAGGGAAAATTGCGATCTTAAGAAGCTGAATTAGCCAAAGAACTTTGCTAAATAAAAAAAACCCCTATTGACATTTTCATGTCAATAGGGGCGATAATATCGCGGTACCACCCTACATTAGGCTCATAACTCAGCCAGTTACGCATAATGGCTGATATCTTTAACGCGGATACACGTTCTTGCTTAAATAAGTCTCATTTCTTACTTTCAGCAAAAAAATTCCTGGGTGAGTATCACAAAAATATCTGCACCGGTTTTCACCAACCACCGGCTCTCTGAGGCAAGATAACATTTGCTTTTTCCCAATCATCATTTCTAATCAATATCATTTTTTCACCTCATTAAACGCCTGCAGTGCGAATAACTTTATTACAACTTAACATTTATATTGGTTTATGTCAATAGATAAATTAGAAATTCTATGATAACTTAGAATTCCACTATTGCAGACGATGCCCGGTTCATCTGTGTTTTAGTCTTTTTCAGCACTTCAATGTCCCTTCTAAGCGGATTAAAATACGCCAGTAACTCCCTTCCTTTGGCTTATAATTTTATAACGTTCGGGTTTTCGTGTCTACAGGATTATACTAACACCAGATAGGGGGTTCCCCGACAATCTGAACAAACATAGTTTGTTATATCCAATTGGACCGCTGGTCAGAGAATTTGATGCTGATTTTACATTTATCATATTTAGTTTCAAAGTAGAAAGAATCTTGGATAGACGAGTTTGTGGCTCATATTCTAGTAATGTTTCAAAGGAAAATAAGGGTTCGTGCCGAATATTCATAAGTGACTTCATCCCCTTTTTGCTGATTTTGGATTGTTTGGTCACTTGATAAATTCGGCAAAGTCAGGGGTAAAGTCCTTTTTTATGTCCTGAGAACCTTTGGTTTATATGGATTACAAAATATGAAATTTACTCAATTATAAAAAAGATATGAGGAGTGGAATTCTACAGAATCTCATCCCCATATCTTTAGCTCGCTTTTACAATATATTCAGTACATTTTTATAAAATTTCTAATCAAATTGTGTTACTTCCCTTGACAGATTTTATCCATCCAAGTAAAGAGGTCATCTAGGTCATAATCTCCAGCATGACCTATCCCCCAAGGCACTGTGAAATCAGTATAATAACCACTGTTTTGTAGCTTTGTAGCCAAAATTAATGGTATAGCTAAGGCAGTGTTGTTGTCAACGGAACCATAGCGAATTCTCCAGTAATGAGCAGTAGTAGTTCCTTGTGCACCAATGTAATCCATTGGGTTCATCATCTTAATAATTTTTGAGTCAGCTATAGAGGCATTACTCGCTGTACTATTATCTTTACTGAACTGAGTAAAGTGCTGAGCCTTGATTGTTGCAGTCCCGAACTCATCGTTCTCGCCGGTTCCTAGGTTCACATCGTCAAAGGCAGGAGTACTCTTCATCCTTCTAACGTATTGGTTGTATTTATCTAAGTCAATGTCTGTTACGATTCCATCTGTTATTGTTATCCAAGTTAGCTCAGATAGATTTGTACCACTGCTCAGAGCTTTTTGTGCCGATGCAATCACGAAAGACTTTATATATTTTTTAAAGGTGCCATCGCCCTTTGCGTCTAGTGTTAACATAGTCCCGTCAGCAGCCTTAAGTCCCAAACTATTCAGATATGCAGGGAGCAGCTTTTTCAAATCATTAGAAAGCTTGATTTGTTCTGCCGTCATAATACCAGCTCCTCCCCCCATTCTATTGTTGTAGTCATTTATACCGTTGAACTGCCACTCATAAGCCATATCAGCATTATCTAAATTGGTGATTGGACAGTAGCAGGATGAGGCAAAAATATCGTCGCGCGCATCAGCCGCCCCCAGTGTTTTCAGATAAGGTTCATAATCAGCATTGTTACCAGTAGCGCCGAGCAATGAGGATAGTGCTCCGCCAGCACTAGTGCCGTTGGAGATAATCTTCTCAGCGCTACCGGGCATAGCCTTATCATTATAGCGCAGGTAACGGACAGCGGCCTTTAAGTCTACGATTGCAGCAGGTGCTTTAGCCTTGAATAGCGGTTATTGGTGTTTTGAGGTCATGGGAGATATTGGCGATTAATGCTTTGCGGTTTTCTTCATACTCGATTTGGAGCTTTTCATTTTCATATAATTTTTCTGTCATTTCATTAAAAGCATCAATCACGATGCCAAGATCACTGGACAGTTCATTTTTTACTTTAATCGTATAATTTCCTTTGGCGACTTCATCCAGACCCTGTTTTAAGTTAATCATGGGCTTAAATATATTTTTTTCCAAGCGCCACATAAAGAAAAAATGGATCATTTCTTTCACTGCAAGCAGCGTGGCAAAAAGGATGCCAATCTCCTTGTTTCCCCCCGAGTAAAATGCCAAGTAGAGAATAACCAGAGTAAATGCAATGCCTAATGGACGAAGATAGCGAAAATAGGTATAGTGTTGCAAAAAATGTCCATGATGGTGCCGCTGGTGGTGACGATGATGAAATTGCCGAAAGTTTGTAGGGAAGTCGCCTTTGTTTTTTTTATTGAAATTGTTATGAGAATATTTTTGGTCGTCATGTCTGTGCATCATTATCACCTTTCGCTTATTTCGAGGCCGTTACTATCACTATTATATTCTAAAGAAAGGGAAGGTGCAAAAATATCACACACCTTCCCTTTCTTAGAATGAATCCCTCGACTTAAAACTGCAATCGAACACGATAGGATATGGCACTTTGGTGGCATACTTTTTTGCAGGCTTTGCAGCGGATGCATTTTAGATTTTGGATTTGGGGTTTACCTGTTTCTGTCAGCTCAATAGCTTTTGCTGGGCAGACAGAAAGGCAGCGGTGACAGCGCGTGCAGCGATCAGGCTGAATGTAATATTGCTTAAGATGCATCGCTTTTATCTTCCCACACAAAGACTACTTGGGCATCTGCTTTTAAATCATGTTGACCAGCTTGTTCATCCATTTGAGTACCGGCAGCAGTAACTACGACTTTTTCGACTTCATAATTCGGGTTGATGAATATGCTAAGTTTTACGTCAGGATGATAAATGGAGCAAAACTCCTTTAGGAGACCATGCCTTTGATCGTGGTGTCTACCTACATGAGCGATTCTTTCGGAAAATAGTTTTTTCATATCCTCCGGAAGATCATTGGCGTTTAGCGATATCATCGTGATTTTCTCTTCTTGTTCCTCAACTTGCAAAGCGTTTAAAAGACTCAATGCGAAAGTCCATTTAGAAAATATCTCTTTTAACCCTCCGCGACGGCGTGCAGGGAAGTGATGCATATGATGTAGCCATTCATGATGCTTTCTTTCCGGTGAGCAGGGAGCTGCACCTTCTGCGCGATGCTCAGGCAAATGAATTCTCCCCTCATAATCCAGTGACCCAGTCAATTTTGTTTTTATTTTCCCCTTTGACAAATTTTCCTCGAATTCATTTTGGAGGGAAAGGATCGTTGCTTGGTCTTTTTCTACTTGTATCTGCAATACTCCCTTTACCTCCTCTTTGGCTCTCATTGTTTTCATAACATCATATAAAACGCGAATCTTGTTCATAAAAATAACCTCCTTAAATTTGTTATGAGGTTATTATAAGAAAAGAATATAAACCTGCTTTAAAGGATTCTTAAAATTTTTATAAAAATGGGCTAAATTTATATAAAAGTGATATTAAATCACGAAGGAGAACGTTAAACACAGAACAGAAACCCGAATGAAAACCACCTCACTAGACAAAAGTATGATTGTAGCTTATCTTGAAAAAGAGATTGAACTGCTAGAAAATCGAGTAGGGCGTACGTACCGTTTGAAGTGACCCTAAAAAGTTAGACAAAATTTATTTAGGCAGCTATCGAGGACTAAATCCTGTATTGCACAGGGCTCAGTCCCTTTAGTTTGCCCTTAATTTCACTCCATCTATCTGCTACATTTACACTGTCAACTTCGAATAGTTTAGGGCTTCGTTTGGTTGTGCAAACTCACCCAGCGGACATATGCCTTATATATAGTTCGTATCCCTCAGACCATAGTTTTGCCGCCGACTTCCTTTAGATTCCACCTCACGATGGACACCCTTGCCCTTGGCTAACGGTTGGCACTATCAACCCCCGTATCGGACTTACACCAACGAGTAAGCGCCCATGCTGGGCGCACACAAAAATCTGGATGACCTTAAAAAGATCATCCAGACTTATATTGAAAAAATAATTGTTTATGAGGAGAACGCATTGAGGTGTTCCTTATTTTTATTGTACATACGAATGGTAGGGGCAAGGCGTGACCTTGCAAATCCCCCCTCCCCCCATACTACATTGGAAAGGATAACACTCCTCAGTCGGCAATATGAAACTTGATTAAAAATTCCTGAAAATCTCTTCTAGCTTCCTGATACTTTTTTTCCTTTTCAGTCAACTCAGCTTGACTAACCTTTCCTGCCGCCAGACGTTCAAGGGACAATTCAAACTCAAGTTTGCGAATATCACAATCTTGCTTAAGCAGCGTTCCTTCCACCGATTTTACCCAGTTATAGAAACCAAGGGTTTGCATGTCTGCGTCTAAATTCCCTACTTGCTGTTTCTCCTGATGCGTAATTCTATCGGCTGTAAGGATTGTTAAAGCCCGGAAGCTTTTCAGCCAATCGCTAATATTCTGTAGGCCTGCCAATGCACTGGTGATAGTAAAACGTTCGCTGGCACCATTATCGACAGTTTGCAGTGAATTTGCCCCATATACATAGGGTATTCCAATCGGCAAGCACAGCGCCAGGAAAACTATGAATACGACGATTCTATGCATGATAACGCCTCCATTGCCTTTACACAATCATCTCACTCCTTAATCATTGCTGAGCCCTATCTCTATTTGAGTAGTATTTTATTAACTGCCGGCAAACAACAAAGACTTGCTGATACTTTTATCTGCGGGCCTTTGCTGCTTGGGGAAAAGCCAGTCTAGCCCGTCACGTGCTACACTCCTTTTATTCTGGTGACCAGTACAAAAATCCATCTTCCATTTCGTATTTTGCAAAAAACACATGTCGACGATTAGGGCCTGCGGGGCAGGCTTGTTCGTCATAATATTTAAACGCATTGCTAGTCACCGTGCGAACCACTGAACTTGGAATTCCCTCTCCGCCCCACGCCGCTTCAGACGTCTTCACATAAAGATATATATGGTTTTTAGTGGTGGACGAAGGCATGTTAATACGTCTTGTACTCAAAGGGTTCACTTCATACCAACCATGACACCGCCACATGCCAGCTTGATCCTCAAAATCGATTACTGCCACAGCCATTTTATCCCTATAGGGATTTCGAATGTCCATAGTATAGGCTAATGCTTGGGAGGGGAAAACGCTCACTACTACCATCACCAACAGCAACCCGCTGAGTAATTTACCGTAGAAACCTTTTCCAATTTTCATTTTCTAGCACCCCTTAACTTTGTTATTCTAAACCGCAGTCATACAACTGTACTGGATAATCAACAATATCGATTGGTGGCGCTTCTTCGGTTCGATGGGTAATACTTTACTAAATCGTCTACCTCCAAAGGGCGGAACAGTTGAAGGGTAATTGGAAGACAAGAGGATCTAACAATATACTCTTGTCTTCCATCTCCACGAATACAGTCGAATGACCAGATTTTCAACTATTACTTTGCCCCCGCATTCTTCAATACATTGATCATTTCCTCGTTATTGTTTGATTTAGCAATAGCAAGCGCCGTAACATTGTTTTTGGCTTTGCGGTTGACATCTGCCCCTTTAGATAAGAGTTCCTTAACAATTTCAGTATTGTCATTGGTTACCGCCAGCATTAAAGCAGTAAACCCCGTATTGACATCAGCAGCATTAACATCTACTTTTTGGGACAATATCAATTTTACAATTTGGCTTTCTTTTTGTTGTATCGCCATCATTAACGGCGTAACACCAAAACCATTGACGATGAACCGCACATTCAAATCTGCTCCTTTGTCCAGCAAGAACTTAACCACTTCCTGCTTCGCAGCTTCTTTTTCATCTCCCAAAACCGCCGCCATGATCGGCGTAATATCATCCTTACTCTTGGTATTTACATTAGCCCCTTTCTCAAACAAAAACTTAACCATTTCTAGATTACCCTTTCCTGCCGCTACGATCAACGGGGTGCCATCATCTGTACTGGCATTCGGGCTCATTCCCGCCTCTAAAAACAACTTTGTCGCTGTCATATCGTTATTTTCAACTACCTTAACAAAACTCTGTTCGGAATATTGGATATTCATTTTAGACAGGTCCTTTCTGCCGTCCTCCGGACTTCTTCCACACCCTGAAAGCAGTAATGCAATCGCAAGTATCCCCACTATTATTAATCTTTTTATCATTATTTTTTCATCTCCCATTTATATTTATTTTGACAAGGTTCATTCTCCATGGCACCAATATGCTATACCGTCCTCAATCACAGACGAATAAAATACTGCCACGAAAAGTTCGATTTTTACCAGAATACCATTAATCACTTTTTAAAGGGCATTACCCTAGAGATTATTCTGCTGTCATAAAGATGGCCCATTCACCTCGTCTCATTTTGTGACTATTTCCATAATCTCGCTGACAGCAATGGATACTCCTCCTGGCCACTGTACCGATTTCCCATCGGTTTTCGCTGAGTTAAAAACCTTTTCATCTCTAAGTTCAGAAAAACGAGCGGTATTGAGTTTCTTTTTCATATCGATAATTACCGCCTGTTTATTATCAAATAGGACCGTTACCATATAGCCATCACTAAGAAGTACTTCTGTGATCTTCCTCATAAAACCACCTCTTTCCAACAAAAAAACTAATGCCCTTTACAATATAATAGAGTGCATTAGCCTTTAGTGACACTATCCAATCGTATACTCTTTTCCATCAGCCATCTTTGTACTCAATTATTATCTTGGCAAGAGCCATTCGACTACTGATACCTAACTTTGCATAAATGTTCTGCAACGCTTTTTTCACTGTCACTTCTGCTATGTACAACGTTTTTCCAATAGCTCGATTTGACAATCCTGTTACGACAAGTTCCACGATAGTCCATTCCCTATCAGTAAGCGGCAGCTTGCTTTCACCGCTACTTAATTTTGCCACCATCATTTCTCTATTTTTTTCAACTGCCGGAAAGATACTACGTATCCTGCCGATTAACTCCGGATAATGTCCGAGATTTTGCAGTTCTGTAAGCATATCGGCAATGTATTCCCCATTTTCAACAAAAGGCATCACAACCTGGTCGGGGGCCGCAATATCCAACGCTTTCTTGAGCGTTACCCGTGCGTCTTCACGATGTCCTAGTTTAAACTTGGCCGCGGCTTCAAAAATATAAGTATACATCTGGCCCAACAGATTGGGAAAAACGCTGGCGATATCGATGAATGTTTGGGCCAAGCCGATTAGTTTCAAATATTGACCACTGATCAGCAACATCTTGCCCCAGACAATATTGAAGAAAGCGTAACTTGGAAAATAGATGGCCCGCTCCTGCAAATCACCATTCACAATCCATGCAGGAATCTTTTTTTCTTGCTTAAGATATGAATAAACAAATCCTTCGCACATATCCCAGGTATGAAGATACATATACAGTCCCTGCCCCTTGATTTCTTCCCTCGTTTGCTGCAGGCAGCTCATCATATACCCCGAGTCTCCCTTCACAACCGCCAGCCGCAATTGGAGGAACTGTGCACACAGCACAATCGCTGTTTGATCCTGAGACCGGGAACAATACAAAGCTTTATGCGCCGTAATTTCCGCATTTTCAAAATCGCCCATGTAATAATACCTCTCGGCCTCCATCACAGCTTCCGCACCGGAACCATGTCCGGCGGTTAACCGACAGTAATGTTGAATAGCCACGTTCATTTCATGCACGGCCTGTTCGAGCTTTCCGCTCTCCCGATAAAACATATACAGAACCGACGGAGAACCAAATGTCCATGAACTATTTCTATCCATAAACTCCGACGGCTTCGTCAACAAGTTGTCGGCTCTTTGGATATGTTCAAACATCCCAGCGATGTGATTATACTTGGCAAAGCTGCACAGCAATTCCAATTCTCCCGTCAATTGATTTTTCTCCTGTTCTTCTTTCTCCGGCAAAGTTTCGATGTATCCACCGATTTCTGCGCACTGCTGCGCAAACAACTCCATTTCATTAAATGAGAACAGATTAATAGCGTAAATCAGACAGGCCTGCAAATGTTCTATTTTTATCTCTGTGGGACAATCACTAAAATATCGGTTTAGCTTTTCTTTGTGTTCATTGCGTATACCATTGCCTCTATCGATTTCAATAGCCGTTAACAACTCATCAAAATCGGCGGCTTTATAAAAATACTCCAGGGCGTGGATGCAATCACCGACGCTTACATACCATCTACCCGCCATACGCCAAATAGACTGCTTTCGATCTAAACCCTGCCTGTCAAAAATTCGCCGCAGGTAACTTGTGAAGATATTATGCATGCTATACATTCTGATGGCTGGGTCGTACCGAATGAATGCATTGTCTGCCATAAGTTGGTACAGTAACGCCTCTATATTCTCCTTATGCCACATATATTCCGCCTGTTCCAGGGAAAAGTTTTCAAAAATGCAAATATTAACTAAAAATTCCTGAGCTTCTGGCGGAATCCGTCGATAGACAACCTTCTCTATCAACTCGTACAGGCTGGCCTGCCGCTCAATCCGTCCATCCTGCTGAAAACCCAGTAAACAAAGATATACGGCGCTAATCCATCCTTCAGTATAGGACACCAAAAAATCCGTTTCCTCTTTGTTAAGCTTGGCTCCACACATCTTGCAATATTCGATGATCTCGTCCCGTGAAAGTTCAAAGCAACTTTTTTCGATAGCGTGGCAATAGCCTTTAAGAATCAATTCGGCTGTATTCTCGCCAAAAACACTGCGTGATAGGATCACAATATGCAGATTGAGAATCTCCGACTTGACCAGCAGTTCAATATACCGGTCGATGTCTTCAGCTAAAAGTAAATGATAATCATCAAATACAATAACCGTCCTTTTTGAAAAATTTATATCTGCCACAATACGGATAGCTTCTTCCAAAAACACGCTGTTACAGGGAACACCCATTCCTGCGAGACTAACTGTGGCGGCTGGATTAATCTTTTTGAACAGACGGCTAAAACCATTCCAAAAAAAGATCGCTGAGTTATCTAATAAGGTTTGCCACAATATCTCAGCATGACTTTCCTTCAAATATTCTTTCACCGCTGTTGTTTTTCCATAGCCCATTGGCGCTTCCACCACAGTCAACGGATACTCCCATATTTTATTGAGGGCTTGATTAACCGACTTGCGCATATATATTACCTTAGTATCGCTTTTAGACATGAAAACGCCTCCTCGTAAATTGCGTAGTTTATATCAGTCCAAGACTATCCGCAAAAGTATTCTTCCGGACAGCCTCCACTTTCCGACGAAAATATGCGATCAAATATTCTGTAGCGTTATTACTTTGAAATGTTTATATATATATTTGATTAACCGCCTAATTAACCCTTTAACACTCGTTTTCCTTTATTTGCTGCCCCACTTGCTTAATTAACATACCGAATCTGCTTTTTTTCTTAAAAAACATCCAGCTTCTGTCGTATGGATCGAGCTCTCTATTGGGTGCCTTTTTTACTTCCCAAGTGACTACTCTGATAGAGAAGATGCCTACTATACTGTCTTTTCTCTATCATTATATGACCTTCACTCCTTGAAATATCTGTCTTTTCAACTTCAAGATTTTATAATTTCTGTTATATGTACAAAGCCTGAGCCTACATGAAAGGCTCAGGCTTTGTACATATGTTCCTTCAATTGGCGATTATATTTATAAAATCTTGAATCAACTTTCATCATAAAATAACTAACAGTTATCTCCCTTATCAATCTTAAACACTTAAAAGACATAAAACACTATTCATTTATAAGTGAGAAACAATGTTTCAAATTATTATCTATTATATGATCTTAATTCAAAAATCCGGCTTTACATGGTGAAAGTGATAAAATCTTTTCTATAATCACAAAAAAGCCACCAACTACCTGTAACCCAGGTAATTCGTGGCTTTGCAAATTAGAAAAATGAGATTTGATTGGTGGAGGCGAGGCTTATCCAAATCTATTTTACTTGAATTGAGTACCCATTCACCAGAAAAATTTTAAAAGGCAGTGCCTGCACGCAGCAAGCTGTTCCTAAGACTTCTATTTTTCATTCCCCAACCATCTTTATAAATTGCTCTTCGTCTAGCACTTCTACTCCTAACTGTTGTGCTTTGTCAAGCTTACTGCCTGCTTCTGCACCAGCTACTACATAGCTGGTTTTTTTACTAACGGAGCCTGATACTTTTCCACCGAGCTTTTGAATGATGTCAGCAGCTTGATTACGGCTCATTTGTTCTAGAGTTCCTGTTAAAACAAAGGTTTTTCCTGCAAAGAGTTCACTTTCCTCAATGACTTGTTTTTCTTCAGTGGTTTTTACTCCAGCACTACGGAGCCTTTCAATCAGCTCAATATTTTCTGCCTCCGCAAAATAGGCTATGATACTTTCCGCGATTTTGCTACCGATTTCATCAAGCTGTAACAACTCTTCAACAGACGCCTTCTTTATATCCTCTATATTCCCGAAATGCCGAGCAACGATGCCGGCTGCCTTTACGCCTACATGACGTATGCCTAAAGCAAATAATAATCTGGCTAATCCTGCTTGTTTGCTGGCTTCAATGGCTGTTAATAGATTTTTTGCTGATTTTAGGGCCATACGAGGCACTGTAAGTACTTGTTCCATCTCTAATTGATATAAATCTGCCACATCTTTGACTAGATTTGTATCCACTAAAGCATTCAGCACTGCGGGACCTAAGCCGTCAATATTCATGGCATCACGGGACACAAAGTGAACGAGGCCTTCGCGAAGAAGAGCGGGGCAATGAGAATTGATGCATTTATGAGCTGCTTCGCCTTCTTGGCGCACTACCTGTCCACCACATTCAGGACATATTTGGGGCATGACAAAAGGGATTTCCTCACCTGTACGTTTTTCCAACACTACGGAGAGGACTTTGGGAATAACCTCGCCCGCTTTATGAATGATAACTGTGTCCCCAATACGAATATCTTTTTCTTCTATATAGTCTAAGTTATGTAGGGTCGCTCGACTAATGGTAGAACCTGCGACTCTCACAGGCCTAAGGATTGCCGTCGGGGTAAGAACTCCTGTACGACCAAGACCTACAAAAATATCCTCCACTACCGTGATAGCCTGCTCTGCAGGAAATTTATAGGCAATTGCCCACCTTGGATCTTTGGCCGTATACCCTAAGGCTCGCTGGCTGGCTAAATCATTCACCTTGATTACCATACCATCAATATCATAAGGAAGTTCATATCGTTTTTCCCCAACATTAGTACAATAGGTAATTACATCTTCTATGGTTTCAAAGATCTTATATTGGGAATTGATTTTTAACCCTAATTGATTTAAATATTCCAGCATTTGCCCATGTGTAGTCAGTTCCACACCTGTATACATGCCAATACCATATACAAAAATATCTAAGGCCCTATCGGCTGTTATTTTCGGATCTAGTTGACGTAGTGAGCCTGCTGCAGCATTACGGGGATTTGCTAATAATGGCTCACCAGCTTCTTCTCGCTCCCTGTTCAATCGCTCAAATTCTCTTTTCGGCATATAAACTTCACCGCGCACTTCAAGAAGTGGGGGAATGGTAGCAGCATCACCATGTAGAATCAAAGGCACTGATTTTATGGTGCGGATGTTACTTGTTACATCTTCTCCTTGGCTACCATTTCCTCGCGTAACACCACTAACTAACTGGCCCTTTTCATAGGTTAAATTAATCGCTAATCCATCCATTTTCAGTTCCACTATGTATTCTATTTTTTCTTCTATTCCCAGACCACTCTGTACTCTATTGTGAAAGGCTATTAATTCTTCAGCAGAAAAAGCATTTCCCAAGCTGCGCATAGGTGATAAATGACTTACACTCTGAAAACCACCAGCAACGATGCCACCAACTCGCTGGGTCGGTGAATCCGTAGTGATTAGATTTGGATAGGCTGTTTCTAGTTCAATTAGTCGACGCATTAATACATCAAATTGCCGATCCTCTATTTCAGGATCATCAAGAACATAGTAACGGTAGGTATGGTATTGTAACTGTTTGCGCAAGGCAGCGATTTCATCTGTGATTTGCCCGATATCTTCTATCTGTCTTTCCATCCCTTGAACACTCCTTATTTAGAATCAGGAAAGCTGCAGTAATACACTGCAGCTTTCTTACGGAATCAAAAGGTATTAACTTTGACTCCAAGTAAGAATGACTAAGGCTACTGCCTGTGTCTTCAGACTTGGCGTAAGCCAAGTCTTATCTTATATTGTCATAAAAAGCAACCTTTTATGAATCTATAGTCTTGGTATTATACCTTAGTAATTGGTGCCATATCAGCCACGACAACCTTGATTCCTAGCCCTGGAAAAGCAATCTTCAGTTCTTGACTAGCACCGCTTCCTTTTACTTCAATAACAGTACCTAACCCCCATTTGGAGTGTTGTGCTTTATCTGCTACCTTCCAAGCACCACTGCTCGGTCCTTTTGGAGAAACCATTTTAGGCATGGGCGACCGCAGCGGACTCTGTACAATTGTCGAGGTAGAAGCTGGTGGCTGAATAGTAGCTCTGCTACCACTACTAGCAAAGCCATGGTGATTTTGACGTCCTGTATATTTCTCCACCATGGCACTAGGAATTTCACTCAAGAATCGCGACAAGGGAAACATTTGTGTCCTACCATAAATGGTACGCATACGAGCATTGGTCATATATAATTTGCGACGGGCCCTTGTAATACCAACGTAGCAAATTCGCCGTTCTTCTTCTATTTCTTCCTCATTCATTAAGGTACGTGAGTGGGGAAAAAGCCCTTCTTCCATGCCAGCCATAAAGACTACTGGAAACTCCAACCCTTTCGCAGAATGTAGAGTCATTAAGGTAACACGAGCCTCAGATATTTCAGCATTATCAATATCAGCCACCAAGGCGACTTGCTCTAAGAACCTCTCCAAGGTTTCCTCCCCATCCCCCTTGGCAAAATCCTTAGCTACACTTAAAAATTCTTTCAAATTGTCTAGTCTATTTTCATCTTGCAGGTCGGTACTCTTTTGTAATTCTTCTACATAACCAGAATCATGCATTACCTTATTGACTAACTCGACGACAGATAAGGACTGTACCTGAGACATTAATTTAAAAATAAGTTCTGCCAAAAATTCCAGAGGTCCTTTTGATCTGGCAGTAAGTCCAGGAACTAAGTCTGGATTGCTGACTACATCAAACAGGGTCATATTATTCTCGGCGGCATAAGCAGTTAAGCGGCCAATGGTGGTATCCCCAAGCCCCCGCCTCGGTACATTAATAATTCGAAGTAAACTAACACTATCTGCTGGATTAAAAATTACGCGCAAATAGGCTAATATATCTTTAATTTCTTTACGATCATAAAATTTCAACCCGCCCACAATTACATACGGAATACCAGCTTGCATGAAAGCTTCTTCAATCGCTCGGGACTGGGTATTCGTGCGGTATAAGACTGCAATATCTCCATAAGAGGTACGATATACTGTATTGAGTTTTGTAATTGTATCACCAATAAACTGTGCTTCGTCCCTTTCGTGATGGGCTAAATAGTGAGTAATCAGTTCACCTTGGGGATTTTGTGTCCACAACTCCTTAGGTCGACGGGAGCTATTGTGTTCGATTACAGCATTGGCAGCATCCAGAATGACTTGCGTAGAACGATAATTTTGTTCCAAGGTAATAATTTTAGCTTCAGGGTAATCTTTTTCAAAATCTAAAATATTACGAATGTCGGCTCCCCGCCAGCCATAAATACTCTGATCCGCATCACCTACCACACAAAGATTACGGTGTTTGTCTGCCAGCATACGTGCCAATAGATACTGTGCCCTATTTGTATCTTGATATTCATCAATCATAATATAGTGAAATTTACGTTGATATTTTGTTAATACCTCTTCATTGTTTTGAAGAAGTCTCACGGTCAGCATTAGTAAATCATCAAAGTCTAAAGCATTATTGGTACGTAATTTTTGCTGATATAGCTGATAAATCTCAGCTATTTTTTGCTCATGAAAATTACTGGCCGCAGAAGTGAATTGCCGTTCATCCTGCAAAGCATTCTTGGCATTGGATATGGTAGATAAAATGCTACTCGGCTGAAATTGCTTATCATCCAGATTTAATTGCTTCAAACAACTCTTAATAAGAGATTGCGTATCTGATGTATCATAAATTACAAAATTACTTTTATAACCAGCCATACCGCTGATTTCCATACGCAGAAATTTGGCACAAAAAGCATGGAAGGTACTAAGCCAAATATCCTTAGACTGTGCCCCTACCATAGTATGGACACGTTCTTTCATTTCCGCTGCTGCTTTATTGGTGAAGGTAATGGCTAAAATATTATATGGTGCCACCCCTTTTTCTAACAAATAAGCAATGCGGCATGTTAATACCTTGGTTTTACCTGAACCCGCACCAGCCATAATAAGCAATGGCCCATTTGTATGGACAGTAGCTTCTCTTTGCATCGGATTCAATCCATCTATAATATTTTGCATATATTCCTCCGTAGTAACACAATCTTTTAAACTTCTAATAACCATATCTAATTCGGCAAAATAACTAAATTTCCTGTTGGTTATAAAAAATAGATTATAGAAAGGTTCTGAGCCTCATCTATAATCTATTTACCAGTAAAAATTTTACTACATCCTTGCTGCTTCTGACATAGGAGGGATAATTTGCTTTTTCCGCGACATAACTCCTGGAAGATAAAGCACACCATCTTCACTCTCGCTGCCAAAGGCTTGTTTTAGCAAGCTAACTGGCTGGCCAACATATATCAAGTGAGTTCCCTCATTGAGAATATCAGTAACCATTAATAATACCATATCATAGTTTTCCTTCTGACGCAGCACTTCCATATCCTGCTTTAATGGTACTTTTATGGAGAGTACTTCCTCAGTATCCATTACCGATATTTGTCCAATCGTCATCCGATAATCACCAATTTGAAATTCTTTAATATCATTGGCAATAATATCAGCCGTTGGCATGCCTTTAATACTGGCCCCTGCTTTTAATATGCTCATCCCAAATTCATGAACATCTAGCTGAGCAATTTCAGCTAGTTTTGCCCCTGTTCTTTGGTCCTTTTCAGTGCAGGTTGGCGATTTAAAAAGAACAGTATCCGATAATATAGCTGCCAATAATAATCCTGCAATGTTTTTGGGAATTGTTATATTGCGATGCCAATACATGTTGGCAACAATGGTAGCTGTGCAGCCCACTGGCTCATGCCGGATAAAGATAGGTTCACTTGTTTGTAATCCACCCAAACGATGATGATCAATAATCTCCACGATTTGCGCTTCTTCTACACCTTCAACAGCTTGTCCGCTTTCATTATGGTCCACAAGGATGACTTTGGTTCTTTCCTGCACGATTAATTTATCACGATGAATAGCTCCTACTAATTTTCCGTTTTCCACAACTGGATATACCCGATAATTCGTAGCAGCTACTATTTTTTTTATATCCGTTACTAAATCAGTAGGTCTAAAAGTAATCACTTCTTTACGCATAACCATCTCTAAAGGAATGCTCTGATTAATAAGCCGAGCAGAAGTATAGGTATCATGAGCGGATGTAATAACGATAATACCGCGTCCTATGGCCTTTTGTATCACTTCTTCATCAATCTTAACATTGCCTGTAACAACCAAACAAGAAATACCACAATCTAAGCAAGTTAATTGAGCGTTCTTACGGTCTCCTACCAAGACAATATCATTAGGACTAACAAATTTTTGTATTAAACTGTGACTACCTGCCGCAATGTGTACTCTACCTGCCACTTTTCTTTCCAAATTAGCTCCAGTGACCAATACACCTTCTAGTGCTTTTAATACTCCCGTAAAATCTACGCCTGCTTGACTTAAATCCTGCATTTGCAGTTCGTCAAAATATAAGTTCGCCAAGTCCCCTACAGTTACAACACCAATCATAAGGTGTTTTGCATCTACAACAGGCACTGATTTGACTTTATATTGTCTCATAAGACACCCTAAATCACGCAATGTATCTTTAGGGCCTGCAGTAACTACCTCACTTTGCATAATATCTTTAACTCTTGGGTATAAATCCGTAATCAGTTCAGGCGCGCTAAAACCTAAAGTTTCCAAGACAAACTTCGTTTCGCTATTTACTTTTCCGACTCTGGCTGCTACTGCATTTACGCCTCGAGCTTGTTGAAAATGAGCATAACCAATTGCTGAACATATGGAATCAGTATCAGGATTGCGATGCCCGATAACATAAGTAGGTTTAGAAATTTCTGTCATAAAAAGTCCCCCAGTGCTATTTCTTATAAAGCTGCGATTTTTTCATCTTATATTCTACCCTATTTGCTTATAATTGAATAGCATAAAAAATTCTAAAATAATAAAAGCTATATTCCATGTATCTTCTTGGTAAGACTAGACGCTAGCACTATAATCTATTATCATAAAGACAACTTACTTATTTACTTTATACTATAAGAACAATATGAGGTGCAAAAATGGAAAAACAATTGCCAGAGCATTACTTTGCTAGACTTTGCCGCGCTATTACTGAATTTGATATGATTACTAAGGGCGATAAAATATTAATTGGCTTATCTGGGGGTAAAGACAGTACTTTTCTTACTTATGCTCTTTCCATTTTACGCCAACGTTCAGCGACTCCTTTTGAAATAGCAGCTATTACCATTGATCCTATGTTTACTGATGATTTCGACCCAAAGCCAATCGAAGGTTTTTGTAAGGATCTAGATGTACCTTTTTATACGCAAAAGACCGACATAGCTGGAATTATAAATAAGAATAGTGGCAAAAATCCTTGCTTTACTTGTGCCTTCTTTCGTCGTGGTACAATCAATAACTTTGCTGTAGAAAATGGTTTTAATAAAATCGCCTACGCCCATCATCACGATGATGCCGTAGAAACCTTTTTAATGAGCATACTCTATTCTGGACAAGTAAAGACCTTTATGCCTAAATCCTATCTCGATCAGAAAGACCTTACTGTTATTCGACCACTTGTCTATTTCCGTGAATATGAGTTAAAAGAAACATCTAAAATTCATGGATTTACTCCCATCCCAAGTCCCTGTCCCCTAAATGGTCACACCAAGCGACAAGAAGCGAAAGACATGATTGCTGCCTTAGAAAAAAATAACCCTGCCATTTATTCTCATCTAGCGGCAGCTATGCGTCAAAGCCCAGCTAGCGAACTGTGGCCTACAGAACTCACCCGGAAAGAACTACGCGCTAAACATCTGCAATTTTGGGGTAAATTAAAATAGAAGGGTTTGACCAAAAGTCAAACCCTTCTATTTTGCTTTAAAAAATGATATATCAACGGTGTAAAAAACACAAATGCTACTAATCCGATTGCTAATAGAAAAGTAGAAGAAAATACATCCAAAAGAGAATACCCTAATACATTATAAGCAAAGGCTCCAGGAATCATCCCAAGAGTAGTTGCCGACACATAATCCCGAAAACGAATTTTAGATAGTCCAGCTAAATAACTAACGGGATCATAAGGAAAAATAGGTACGATTCGCATAAACAACATGGTACGAAAGCCATTTGCTGACATCTTACTTTCAAATAACTGCAGCTTTGAAAATTTCCCTATGTATCTCTGCATTTTTTCACGCCCTAATAAACGAGCAATAATAAAGCATAAGCAAGCGCCCATTACCCCGCCTAATACAACATAAAAAGTTCCCCACCAAGGGCCAAAGGCCAATCCGCCTGCTAACGTCAGAATAATGGCCGGAAATAAGAGCAATGGTCTGATACTATACATAAAAACATACACAACGGGCCCCCACCAACCGAAAGATACTACTACATTACGAATGGACTCTGGTGTCAAGCGGCTGATTCCTACAACATGAACAACTAATAAACCTACTAAGATTAAAACCAAGAAAAAACCAGCTTTAATCGCTGATTTTTTTTCACATATCATAATCATTATTGAATATAAACCTCATTTATAGTAAGAATAAAGTTATAATTTCTACCTTACAGATTATAACTTTATTCTTGCTATAATGTAAAGATAATTCTTTATGCAAAAAAACTCCTTCCGTCATACATTTCTTACGCAATTTGCGAACAAGGACCACACAAAACATCATTTACATGATAGCCTTGCATCATCCACTCAGCAGCTTGGCTTTTCATCTGTTCCATCCGTTGCATTATATTGAGTGAATCTTCAGGATCACCGTAAACTTTCCACATCCCCTGAAAAGTGTGGCACGCCTCTCCCATCCCCATAAATCCCATAACATCTTTAAGCGGAATTCCTAATAAGATACCCATCTCATGAGGACACATATATTGAAAACGTCCTTTAAAATATAATAAAAGATCTTGTAAATTCATGCTTGCGTGATAACCAAAGTTCTCCAAAAAACGCCGATTATGTTCATCATTAACATAGCTACTTAATAAATCTACACGATAAAAAAGTATTTTCATACTGCCCGAATCTTCTTTAAGTACTAACCACTCCACATTGCTATTTGCCAATAACTTCTGACCATATTGAAGCCACATTGTTTTCATTAAGATTTTAGGTGAATCCAGTAAATTTAGCAATGTACCTGGCTTTTCGCCATAAATTGTTGGTGCTAATTCCACAGCCAACCATTTAGAAAAAAAATCCGCACCATTTTTACTATCTTGTACTTGTAAAAACTTTCTCCAACACATAATATCAATCCACCTTGTAAGAAATACTTATATCGGCTAATTCATTACTCCTGCAGACACTATCTTTTCTTCTACAGCTCCCCAAGAACGCTTAGCAAACACCAAGGGTACATCCTGCGCCTTAGCAACTGCTTTTACCATCTTGGCAGTATTGTGATTAACATAATCTGTTAAAACCAAAACAAACTGCGTTTTCTTAGGGATACTGATTTTGTTCTGATTAGAGACTCTTCTTCCATCGATATGAGTCAATTTAGTTACTCCTAATGAATATAAATTTTTTTCAATACTCCCCAAATAATCCGCTCCAATAACTACAATAGACATAATAATAGCTCCCTCTTTTATGTTATTGATTATCATTCTCATTGATTGATTAAAAAATAAAGTTAGCCTGAAGCTACCTTTATCTATTTATATTACTTATTATCATGCTGCTTTGAACTACAATCACAGCTATCACAATTATCTGAACTACAACAGGACCCACCCTGACCTTTTAACTTCTTCCAAATAGCTAACAGAAAATAGCCTAGTGCAAATGCACCAATTCCATATAATATGAGGTTTTCCATGATACATCCTCCCTCGCTCATAAACATTAATGGGTTTAGTTTGCGCTAACTAGTTAGCGCAAACCACCAAACCATTTAATTGAATATACTAACCACCAAAACCTAATAGTTTACCACCTTGATATACTATAAAGGTTACAACCCAAGCCAACGCCGTCCCATATATCAAGCTAAACGCAGGCCATTTCCATGAATTCGTTTCTCTCTTCATTACTGCAAGAGCAGCTAAACATGGAGAATAAATCAATACAAAAACCATTAGACTATAGGCGACTAAGGGATTTAAATTTTTATCTTGGGCTAGTGCATGCTTTAAAGATTTAGAATTTTCATCTGTCTCCCCTAAGCTATAGATAGTTCCCATGGTACTTAAAACTACTTCTTTCGCTGTGACTCCTGCAACAAGACTCACACCAACCCGCCAGTCAAAACCAAGAGGCTGTATAGCAGGTTCAATTACTTTACCTAGTTGTCCCGAATAACTTTTTTCAAGTTTTTCACCAGTTTTTTCATTTTCTATGCATGTTTTTTCTTCTTCTAAACCTTCAGTAAGCTTAACATATCTTGCTGCGCTAGTATATAATTCTGGATTAGTTGTTTCTAATTGCTGCAATTTTCCCGTTTTTACAGCTTCTAGGGCTATATATTCTGGACTATCTTCTTCTAATTCACCTGTAGCTTTGTCAAATTCTTTATCAACATCTTGAATTTCACCAACCAAGGCTGTAAGTTGTTCATTTTGTTCAATTTCTTCAATATTTAGTACCGCCAATACTTCTTTGCCAACTTGCCGCGTATAAGCTTCCTCAACCTGAACTATTAAAGCATCATAATCTTTACTATATTCGACATTGCTAGGATAATTGCTTAAAAACCACATCAAGATGGATGCTGCCAAAATAATTGTCCCTGCTTTTTTCAAATACAATGAACTACGTTCCCACATATGAAGGACTATACTTTTGATTGTCGGTACACGGTATGGTGGTAATTCCATAACAAAAGGTTCACTTTCACCTTTAAATAAGGTTTTACGATAAATACTCGCCATAATCATTAGTAATACAATTCCTAAAACATAAATAGAAAACAACACATTTCCAGCAACACTCGGTTCAAAGAATGCTGCTATTAAGACTGTGTAAACGGGTAGTTTTGCACTGCAACTCATAAGAGGTGCAACTAATATCGTAATCATCCGATCTCGCGGATTTTCTAACATCCTAGAACCCATAATGGCTGGTACACTACAACCGAAACCTAATAATAAAGGAATAAAAGACTTACCATGTAAGCCAAACTTACGCATCATTCTATCCATTATAAAAGCTACTCTAGCCATATATCCAGTATCTTCCAATATGGAAATTGCTAAAAATAATAGAATAATACCTGGTACGAAGGTAAGAACACCACCTACGCCTCCGACAACGCCATCAACAACCAGTGATTTTAAAGGGCCATCTGTCATAGTACTTCCGATAAGCTCACCAAACTTACCAATTCCCTCTTCAATCCAACCCGAGGGAATATCACCAATTGTAAATACTAAGTTAAATACAACCCACATTAAACCAAAAAATATTGGTAATCCAAATAATCTATTTGTTAGAACCTTGTCTATTTTATCTGAATTTGTTACTCCACTTGAGGCTCTAACATCTGCAATTTGCTGGTATACTTTCCCTACAAATTGATAGCGTTGACCAGCAATGAATAATTCAACATCTTCACCTAAATTATGACTCAACTCAGTCCTAATTTTATCACATTCATTTATAATCGAAGCAGAATTTGGCAGTTTGGCAAGAGAATCCTTTATATTAGCATCTTTCTCTAATATCTTTAACGCTAACCACCGTACAGGAAATTTAATTTCATTATGTAAGATTGCTAATAAAGGCTCTAACTTTCTGATTGCTTCTTCTACATCATTTCCATAGTCAAGCTTAAAGCCATTACTTTGTTTGTTGCTGTCGGCTTTTGCAGCAGCAAGTAAAATTGCATCTGTTCCCTCATTACGCACACCAATAGTACGCACAACAGGAACACCACTTAAACACTGAGAAAGCTTTGCATCATTAATCTTTACGCCTGACTCTTCAGCTACGTCAACCATATTTAAAGTTAAAAGCAAGGGCTGTTCCAACTCTAAAAGCTGTACTGTTAAATATAAATTTCGTTCCAAGTTCGATGCGTCTAAAATATCAATTACTACATCGGGTTTATCATTCACAATAAAATTACGTGTTACAACTTCCTCTTGTGAATATGCTGTTAAGCTATAAGTCCCTGGTAAATCTATAATTGCAAATTCTTTATCACCTAAATTTTTATAGCCTTCTTTTTTTTCAACGGTAACGCCAGGATAATTCCCTACATGTTGGCGTCCCCCTGTTAAGTTATTGAAAATAGTGGTTTTACCCGAGTTAGGATTACCTACTAATGCAGCCGTAATCTTTTTTCTATTCATCATCGTGCCCCTTTTCAAATGCATCTTGTGAAATTGATTATCATTATCAGTATAATATTTTTATTAACTCACGTGAATTTCACGAGCTAAGCAACTTTCTAACATTACTCTAGCGCTACCAACTTTAAGTAATAAAGTTCCATTCATACAATTAAGTATTTCTATGGGGCAGCCAGGAAAAAGGCCCATATTCACCATGCGCATACGTATCTCACAAGAACAAGAAAATTTTTTAATTATACATTTTTGACCGATTCTAGCTAATACTAATGGCACTGTGAATCCCTCCATTCTTTAAGCTGTTTCTATCTCTATCATTTCAGCCTCGTTTTTCCGCAAGGAAAGATTAAAACCTTTTACTTTCACTTCCATAGGATCCCCCAGAGGTGCGTACTTCTGTACTTCGATGACAGCACCAGCAACAACACCCATATCAACAATGCGTCTTTTAATCATACTATTGCCAGTTACTTTTTTCACGATGCCTTTTTCACCTGGCAATAAATCACTCAGAACTTTACTCATTTTAATTCGCCTCCCCAAGAAGTGATACCAATTCTCATTATCGTACAATTATATATTAACTGATACTATGTATAAATGTCAAGTATTCATTATGTATTTCTACTTACAGAATCAAACTTATGGGTATATATATTTATTTTTGGGTTATATAGAAAAAACGCTTATCAGTAAGAGTTGCTCTCTGACAAGCATTTTTATTCAATCTTCTTATAATATGTAGTTATTCTTTTTAAAATAAAGAGAGAAGGCTTTAACCTTCTCTCAAAAAGCAACCATCCTTACATTGGGTTTTTACCTGACACAAACCTCAACATCAACCTTTCAGGACGAAACTACCTCATTTATTAAACTGAACCTTAGAAACGAAGGTAAACCTAACCACCTGGATTCATAAGGAGAAAACCTCTAGATTCATCTAACATACTAGGAAAACTCAAAACAAAAAACACTCTACCTCAGAACCGACTAACTGATTGCTAAGACTGGAAACCTGGATTCCAACACTCTTTGCATTGCTTAAGTCACTTGTAAGGATGGTGCTTGAATAAATATTAACATGATAATAATAAAATAGCAAGCATTATTTAAAGAAAAAGAAAAGAGAGTTCTTTTCATTACTAAAAAGACTCTCTGAAGAAATTATTACTTATGCATATTGTGCTGCATAGGTGCTGGAGCGGCATTTGGGTCCCATCCCATAATTGTTGGATCCACCATACCAAATATCATTGCTACATGGGCTACCACCAAGAATATTGTCAGTAAAATGAAATGAAGTTTCATCTTTTCTGATTCTGATTTTCCACGTCCAATCACGCCTAATTCTAATAATGCGATTCCAAATAGAGGTATAACTCCACTCAGATAAGAACCAACGGCTATGATATCAGCTGCTCCCCTCCACTCAATATGAGGAACAACGGCAGTTCCAAGTTGCAAAAAGATACCCAAGAAATAAAATCCTAAAACAATACCGATCCACTTATTCCAAGTACGCATTAATCCGTTCTTAGAGCGATTAAAGACTACAAAAAATTCCGTGGCCACTAAGGCTTCTGCCAATCCAACAGGAATTACCATATACATAATTAAATTCCACGGTTGATTGACAGCTAGTAATTCCATATAGTGGGTCATAATCATAAAAACAACCTCCTTCTTTAATATAACCCAACTATACCAAAACAATATGAAGAACTTATGAATAATAATGAATATAAATTATTTTTTTCTTGCAAGATAATGGGTATGCAACAATGTATGAGATTTATGGCTTAATAGCTTTCCTAAAAACTCTTCGTATAATTTAATTACTTTAAGATTTTTATGAGACTGCCTAACAGACGAATCACGATCAATCTGATACCTAAATCCTGCAAACATAATCGTTTAAGAACCTTTTTAATCAATACTCTTATCTATTTAGAAAAGACTTGTCCTATGCTCCTAGGCTACATCGCCAAGCAAAAGTCCAAGTCTTTTCATTTAATAGATACAATATAATTTTTTATATTATAGGATTAATTCGTTGTAAACTTGTAACATTCTGATTTAATAGATTCACTTCAAAAGTTGAGATACAAAAACCAGTTCTATACCTTTCTCCTCTAGTTCAGGTATCATTTCCCTCACCGCTATGGCTGTATTCATGCGAGCATGTCCAATGACTGTCACTGTACCATGTTTAGCTGCCATTTCTTGTGCTGTACGCAATTTTTCTTTCACAGCACTCACTTCATCTGTATTATCAAGAAATAGTTCATTTTCTCCTGCTTGTATACCCATTTGCCTAGCTGTTTCAGCAGCGATGGATTGACTATTGGTTCGACTATCAACAAAAAATAAATTATTAGTTTTTAAAACACTAAGTACATTCTTCATAACCCGTCTATCAGCTGTAGCCCTTGACCCTTGATGATTATTTACTCCTATCAGCCCTGGCACTGTTTGGATGGCTCTTTGTACCATATCTTGTATTGCCCCATCACTCATATTTACAGAAACAGTTAATTCTTCTGATTGTGCCCCTTGGGATAAAGGCTCCATTGGCAAATGCAAAATAACTTGATGACCTGAACTTAAACCTCTGGCAGCTGCCTCATTACTAAAAGGGCGATAAGGTATTACAGCAAACGTTATAGGACGAGAAATAGCAGAAAAAGCATCAATTGATTCTTTATTATAGCCAAAGTCATCAATGATAATTGCCATTTGCCCTTGAACTCTTCCATTTTTCTTCTCGGCTTTATTTATAGCCTTCGGAACAGCTGGCTTTTCTTTGGTAACATACACCCTATCGCTAATAATTGTAATATCGTCTCCGGCCAACTTATCTTTTAAACCAATATCAAATCGCATCACCGCTATTCCTTGATACGTATCAGGCTGAGAAGATAACACTTGGCCACCTGCATTACGTATCCCCTTATCCAGCTTCTGTTTCATAGATTCCAAAGATGCTTCCGATGGTATAGTGACCAATAATTGTCGTGTATGCCAGCGAATCGTTCCTTCAATATTATTTCGTGGCACTTCTTTTGTTATTTCCTTAGTTTCCTCTATAGAAAATTCACCGTTTTGTAAAATAGAATCAACAGCAACATGTACTTTTTTACTCGCGTCGGTAAAATCTACTACAGCTCCAGCCCCGGTCTTCTCAATATTGTGCTTTGGAGGAGTTTGTTGATTTGAATCTTGATTAAATTTTATATATAAGGCTGTCATTACTAAAGCAAGGATTAGGATTAGCCAAATACTTTTTCTATGATTCACTTTTGCCATGTATAGTCTCCCTTTTTCAAAGAATCATTATAAGTCAAATATTATTAGATTGTCTCTTATGGTTACAACGATATCTATATACGGGTCTTCCCACGGCACCATAACTAATTTCAATATGTAATAAATCTACACTTTGAAAATACTTAAGGTATTTACGAATAGACACGGGAGAAAGTCCCACATAAGTTGCCATTTCTTCAGCAGTAAACTCTTCCTTTTGTTCTAGAATATGTTGCCACACTCGTCTAACGGTATTGCGATCCAAACCTTTAGGCAACTCAACATCTATTTGAGAATGTCTTGCAAAAATCTGCTGGTCCAAAATGTTTTGAGATAGATTGGAGGTATCTTCTATTAATTGTATCCTCTTTTTAAAATTGACTAAAGCCGTTTGCATCCGTTCAAATTCAAATGGCTTAATCAGATAATCAACTGCGCCATTCCGAAGAGCCGTTTGAATACTTTGATTATCTCGTGCAGCAGATACTACAATAACATCCACACTATAATCTTGCTGCCTAATAGCAGATAGCAATTCTAGTCCATTCATATTAGGCATAAAAATATCCAATAGTACCAAATCAATATGTTTTTCTTTAAGAACTTCTAATGCTTCCTCACCATTTCTCACAATACCAAAAAATAAAAATCCTTCTACTCGTTCAACATAACGTCGATTTAATTCTGCAACCATAGGATCATCTTCTACGATTAAAACCTTTATCATATAAATTCCCCTTTACGAACTCTATATCCTCTCTTATTTAAACAGAAAGACTTGTCCTATGCTCACCTCAATCCCTAAGCAAAAGTTCAAGTCTTCTTACTTTACAGTGTATTCATTATAATACACCCTATTCTATTTGTATACTTGCAATTTTCTTAAGTCAATTAAGCCGATAAGGAATTTAAACTTTTATTGTCGAGTAATAATACGCACTACTTTCTCATAGACGAGATAATCCCACATCCATTTTACAAATACAACGGCTCGGTTACGGAAATCAATGAGGCGTAAAATATGCACCAAAGACCAAATGGCCCAAGCTATAAATCCATGAGTTTTGAATTTACCCATATGTACAACAGCTGCATTTCGACCAATGGTTGCCATATTTCCTACATCTTTGTATACGAATTTTTTAAGTTCTTTACCACAAATCAAGCTATGTATATTTTTAGCCGTGGTATCAGCCTGCTGCATAGCCACTGGTGCCACCATAGGCAAAGGTCTTTCCCCTTGTATAAATTGAGCCGCATCACCAATGACAAACACTTCAGGAAAAGTCGGCAACTGTAAAAACTCATTTATAACCGCCCGCCGCATGCTTGCCTGCTCAACGTTTAATGTATCCATCAAGGAGTTGGCTTTTACCCCTGCTGCCCAAACTACCGTGTAGGTTGGAATGACTTCGTTACCCTTTAGACTCATCCTTTCTCCATCATAATCTGTTACCTGCACACACATACGTACTTCTACGTGTTTGCGGATTAAAGTTTCTACGGTAACATCACGCAATTCTTCTGGCATAGAGGCTAACAATTTGTCAGAAGCCTCTACTAACATGATACGCACTTCTTTGAAACTCAAATTATGATATTCTTTTATCATAACTTGATAAATCAGTTCCGATAAAGCACCCGCTGATTCTACCCCTGTAGGGCCACCGCCAACAATTACAAATGTTAATAGCGCTCGACGCTTATCCGCATCCTTTTCATGGGCCGCCAATTCAAACATACGCAGGACATGATTACGAATCGTAACGGATTCATCCAAGGTCTTCATACCAAACCCGTTTTTCTCCATAGATTCCATGCCAAAATAATTCGTCATACCACCTGCTGCTATTACCAAATAGTCATAACCAATTTGACCTGTATTCATGGTAACCACTTTATTATCAAAATCCACATCCGCCACTTCTGCTAAACGAAAATCCACATTTTTCTGATCTCTAAATATAGCACGAACAGGATACGCAATATCATCTACTGATAAGCCAGCCGTTGCCACTTGATAGAGCAAGGGCTGAAACAAATGATAATTATATTTATCGATAAGGGTAATCTTTACCTCCTGTTTTGCCAACGCTCGAGCTGTACGAATTCCGCCAAAACCAGCGCCAACAATTACGACATGAGGTTTATTAACCGATGTTGTATTCTGCATATTTTACATACCCCCATATACAAATCTTTCCCTCAACTAAAAATTATATTCTAATGCAAAAAATAATTGTATATAGAAATCTTTAAATCGCTAACTCAAATAACTATCCAACCTATCTTACAGGTATTCACAAGCAGTACAAAGAAGACATTCTATCCATTATGGTTCTTTATTTTGTAAGGAATACTTACCATGAATACTGTCCCTTCCCCTGGCCTACTTTCAAATTCAATAGTTCCTTGCAAACGCTCTAAGCTGCGTTGTACCAAATGCAGACCAAATCCTCTATTTCCTTCCTTACTGGAAATCCCCTTATGAAAGAGATTGTTACTTACTTCTGGCAAAATCCCCTCACCCGTATCACTTACATGTATAAACAAACTCTCCTTGTCATAAAACATATGTAACTCTATTTCTTTATAAATGGAGTTTGCTACTGCATCAAAAGCATTCTCTACCAAATTACCAATAATCGTTATTATTTCATGAGTAATTTCACTATCCCAAGGCTTTGGAACATAACTTTCCTCGGCTAGATGCATAATTACATTTTTCTCTCTAGACAAACTTAACTTACTTAAAATAAAACCTGCAAGGACAGGCTCCTTAATACGTTTGGCGACAAAATTTATTTCTTCTTCATGTTCGGAAGCAATTTTATTAATATAAGTTGCCAATTGAGGGTAACTCTTCAGTTTCACCAAGCCCAATATAACATGTAACTGGTTCATAAATTCATGTGCCTGACCCCGAAGAGCATCTACATAATCCTGCACACCTGTCAATTGTTTTGCTAGGTCTTTCACTTCCGTTTTATCCCGGAAAGTGGCTATAGCCCCTACGACTTTTTCATTTACAATCATTGGCAAACAATTCGCAATAACAGGTAAACCATAAAAATCTTGTTCTTGATCTACTTGGGCTACTCCTGATTCAATCACCTCTAGTAAATTTGTATTTGGCACATAATTTGTAATGGATTTACCTACAGGACTGTCATCCACTCCCGTCAAACCTAAGATTCTAAGAGCTTCAGCATTTACCAAGGTAATCATCCCCTGACTGTCAACAGTAAGTATCCCTTCATATACAGACTGTAACATGACATTTCGCTCTTCCAGTCGGTTGGCAATCTCCTCTGGCTCAAGGCCAAATAAGATCTTTTTTACATCTTTTGATAGTAAATATGCACCGATAATACCAATCAACATACCAATTAGAATTGCCGTCATTAATGCCGTTTGCGTCTCTTTCTCTAATATTCTTATATTATCCATTAAGATGCCAACCACTACCACACCTACCTGTTTTCCCTCTGGAGTAAAAACTGGTACAAAGGCTCGTAATGCATCCCCCAAAGTTCCCTTAGCTACTGAAACGTATTCTTTACCAAAAAAGGAATCAACTTCATCCCCACCAACAAACTTTTGACCGATTTTTTCTAAATTAGGGTGAGACTTGCGAATACCCTGCATGTCTAAAATAACAATGTATTCAACTTCAGCTGCAGTCACGCTCTCATTAGCATATGTCCGCATGGCACTTATATTTACCTCTTTAGCTAATCCCTCAATAACGAGAGGGGATTTAGCAATAAGATGAGCTATACTCATTGCCTTTCTCCCAGTCCCCTTCTGCGCATCTATTTCAGCATTTTGAGAAATCAATATATTGGTCGCCAATAATGCCACAACTACTACAGCAAATGTCAAAACCATGATTTTAGTTTGCAACTTAAAACTTCTATTTAAAAACAAAAATACACCACCTTATTTTCGCCTTACAAGATACCTCTATTATAAAAATCTAAAGTGCAAAAGACAAGAGCATTATACGTTTGGAGAAATAAAGAAGACTGCTATTGATATGGAAATAAAACTCCACCTGAATAGCAATCTTCTTTATATCATTCATATGATGATTTCCTAACTATTATCTTTTGCCCAAAGTAGCTACATATACAACAAACTGTTCTTCACCATCAAGTCCTATTACAGTATTCATGTACTCATCATCAAATGCTGCGATGGCACATACACCGCATCCAACAACTTGTGCGGATAAATACAGGTTTTGACAAACATGTCCTGCATCTAGATGTAGGTAGCGGTATCCTCTTTCTCCATAGCGCCAAGTCATGCGGCTTGCTTGTGCAGTCCAAAGAAATGTCACTGCACTCTTGGCAATAAAACTTTGATCTAAGCAAGCCCTTATTATTTCCTCGGAAATATTCTCTGACAAATTAACTTCTATCAATTTGTGTTCAAGCGCCAAAAAGCGATATAAACCTGGCTTTACACCTTCAACATTATGTATAAGCAAATAAGTCTCAAGAGCATGACGCGCACCTGCAGAGGGTACAGTTCGCAGAGTAGCCTTATTGCCTAAAACCTGTTTAACCCCTTGTGTACACCATAATAAATAAGATAGTTCCAGTAAACTAATAGGCATATTCTGATAATCCCGCACACTAGTTCTAAGTTCAACTACTGCCATAAAGTCAATTTTTATCGGTGGAATTTCTTCTGGCATAGGTAAGTCAATTATAGTTTTCGTCCCATCATATAGTGCCTCCAAGGCAGGCTGAGTTATTTTATTCATCTGATCTGAGGGTTCCATATTCCCATACCGAGTTTTTACCATAAATTCATGTCCAATTGATTTTGACATCATAACACCTCTAACTTCTATAATAAATATACAAAAACTATAATACCAATTATTCTTTCACCACTCTTTGAAGAAAATCCTTCTTAGCCCCAATTCTGCTAACATAAAGAAAAAGCCATTTTCAAACGCGAAGATGGGAAGAATAACAGGAATATGATTCCTCAAAAAAAAGACTACCAATCATAGGAAAGATTGGCAGTCATGTTATACTAGCTATTCCCAGCTATACAGCAAACTATTTTCTTCTTTTTTGCAACTCTTCCAATAATTCGCTAAGGCTCACATTATGCTGTACCAATAGCACTAAACAGTGATACCAAAGATCTGCCATTTCATATAACAGTTCTTCCTTACTATTATTTTTAGAGGCAATAATCGTTTCTGCTGCTTCTTCCCCTACTTTTTTCAGAATCTTATCCTGACCTTTTTCAAATAGGTAAGTAGTATAAGAACCAGCTTGAGGATTGCGTTTTCGCTCATTGACTACATGATATAACTCATGTAATACAGTGGATACAGATTGACCGTAGCCAGCAGTCGCATTTGTTACTTCCTCATTTTCATTCTCCGATTTACCTAGTGAACGACTAAAACAAGACAAGGTGCCTTCATGGCACGCAGCCCCTGTTTGTTCTACTTTGATTAAAAGAGTATCTCCATCACAATCATAATAAATATGCTGCACCTTTTGAACATGGCCTGATGTTTCACCTTTTTGCCATAAACTTTGACGGCTACGGCTAAAAAACCAAGTAACCCCTGTTTCAACTGTTTTTAGTAATGACTCTTTATTCATATAAGCTAGCATAAGAACAGTACCTGTTTCTTCTTGCTGGATAATGGCTGGAATTAAACCATTATCATCAAATTTAATATTGTCTACGTTAATCACAGCCGTACCTCCACACCTTTTGATTTTAGATATTGTTTTACCTGGCCAACAGTAAATTGTCCAAAGTGAAACACAGAAGCTGCTAATACAGCATCGGCTTTACCTGTCGTAAGTACATCATAAAAATGCACTAGTTCCCCTGCACCGCCCGATGCAATGACAGGAACACCAACCGCTTCCGAAACGGCTCTAGTTAGCTTAATATCATAACCATCTTTAGTACCATCTTTATCCATACTGGTTAATAAAATTTCGCCTGCTCCTAGTGCTGTAGCCCGCTTCACCCAATCTAAAACATCCAGACCTGTAGGAGTACGTCCCCCGTTAATATACACTTCCCACTGATCTTCGCCTCTTGATCTTGCATCAACGGCTAAAACAATACACTGTCGTCCAAAGCGTTTTGCTCCCTCAGCAATTAGCTCTGGATTTTTAATAGCTGCCGTATTGAGAGAGACCTTATCCGCCCCAGCTTTTAGCATTTTGCGAATATCATCCACAGTGCGGATTCCTCCCCCCACTGTAAAAGGGATAAATACTTGTGATGCCGTTTGCTCTACCATCTGCACCATGGTATTCCTTTCCTCACAAGAGGCTGTAATATCAAGAAATATTAGTTCATCAGCAAGTTCTTTATCATATATAGATGCCAATTCTACGGGATTACCAGCATCCCTGAGTCCAACAAAATTAGTACCCTTAACGACTCTTCCATCCTTTACATCCAGACAGGGAATAATTCTTTTTGTATACATGATATCACACTCCCTGCAACAGCTGTATTGCATCAGCTAAGCGCAAGCTACCTGTATAAATGGCCTTACCAACAATTACACCTTCAATGCCATCACTTGCTGCTTTTTTTATAGCTTCAATATCACTTAAATCACGAACCCCTCCAGATGCAATGACTGGAATGTTAGCGGCCTTAGCTAAATCAGCCGTAGCAGAAACATTCACCCCTGATAAGGTACCATCACGAGAAATATCCGTATAAATAATGCGTGATACACCAACCTGAGCCATCCTTTTTGCTAATTCTTCCGCACCAACACCACCTGTAATTCCCCATCCTTCCACAGCTACCATACCATCACGAGCATCAATACCTACCACAATACGATCACCAAACTTTTTACAAGCTGCTGCTACTAATTCTGGTTGTTTTACAGCAATTGATCCTAAGATAACCCGTGCTACACCCACTTCTAGGAATTGAGCAATGGTGTCTAACGTCCGTATACCACCACCCAATTGCACAGGGATACTCACATTTTTTGTTATGTCTGCAATCACATCTAGGTTTACAGGTTTACCTGCTAGTGCCCCATCTAAATCTACTAAATGTAAATACTCAGCACCTTCATTTTCCCAACGAACTGCCATATCCAAAGGATTATCCGCAAATATGGTTTCCTTATCAAAACGTCCTTCCGTCAAACGAACACATTTTCCACCCCGAATGTCAATTGCTGGAAAAACAATCATGATTTCATCTCCTTAAAGTTAGCCAGCATCGCCAAACCGATACTACCTGATTTTTCTGGATGAAACTGCACCGCCTGTGTATTTCCCCGCCCAACAGCAGCAGTTACAGAACTGCCATAATCCGTTACTGCCGTAATTAGACTACTATCCTCAGGTACAGCATGAAAACTATGGACAAAATATACATAGGATTCTTGGGGTATATTCTCAAATAATGGGCTCTTACCAGAAAAAGATAAGCTATTCCATCCCATATGTGGGATTTTTAAAGTCGGAGCATTTATTTTACGTACCATTCCGGGAAAAATCCCCAGTCCCTTAACATCTGGATCTTCTTCACTACCCTCAAATAAAACTTGCAGTCCTAAACAAATCGAAAGAAAGGGTGTTCCCTTAGCAACTACTTCTTGAATAGCATCAATCATATGGTATGTTTTAAGATTTTCCATACAATCTCCAAAGGCGCCAACGCCTGGTAGTACTACTTTATCTGCCGAAACAACAATCTTTGGATTACTAGTAACTACAACCTCTGCCCCTAATTTAACAAACGCTTTTTCTACACTAAATAAATTACCCATACCATAATCTATAATGGCAATCATAGTCACCCCTCCTACAACATCCCCTTACTAGACATCACTCCAACAATCCGCTCATCCATAGAAGTAGCTTCATCAAGAGCTCTACCCAAAGCCTTAAATATAGCTTCTACAATATGGTGAGAATTTTTTCCTGATAATAAGCGAACATGTAACGTTAATCCTACATGTATAGATAAAGCCCGCAAGAACTCTTCTGTCAATTCACTATCAAAATCCCCTATTCTTTCCGAAGGAATAGCTACGTCAAAAACGAGGAAGGGACGCCCGCTAATATCCAGGGATACCATTGCTAACGCTTCATCCATAGGCACAAAAGCAGTACCATAACGTTTCATACCTTTTTTGTCACCTAAAGCCTTGGTGAAAGCCTGACCTAAGACAATACCCGTATCTTCTACCGTATGGTGTCCATCTACATGCAAATCCCCTTCGGTGATGAGCTGCAGATCAAAAAAGCCATGTTTCGTTAATAACACTAACATGTGGTCAAAAAAGCCAATACCTGTTGCAATGTCACTTTTACCTGTTCCATCAACATTCAGTGCTGTTGAGATATTTGTTTCGGCAGTTTGCCGCTTTATCGTCGCAGTACGCATCATAAAGGGGACCTTCCTTTTTCATTATTTATTAGCCAGCTTACTACTTGTTCATAAACTCCTTAACAGCCTTACATACATTATCATTTTCAAGAGGTGTTCCTACCGTAATTCGAATACAATTGGTAAGAAAAGGTGCCATACTAAAGTCTCTAATTCCAATATTCTTTTCTGATAAGTAAGCACTGAGTTTTTGTGCTTTTTCTGTTTTAATTAAGATAAAATTAGTTTCAGATGGATATACTGTAATATCTTCTATTGCAGATAGAAAAGCAGATAATCGCTTACGTTCCTCAATAATTTGTCCTATAACTGGCATAAATTCATCCCGCATTTGATACACCACTTGTGCCGTAATCAGAGATAAGGTATTGATATGGTAGGGCATCATCACTTTATCTACCATGGAAATAATATCAGTATTAGCCAACATATAACCTACACGGATAGCTGCCAAGCCGTAGGCCTTAGACAAAGTCCGCGCTATAATCAAATGTTCATATTTTTTCATAAGATTGATAGCAGATTGTCCATAGAATTCATAATAGGCTTCATCAACAACTACGGGACATTGCACTTTGCTGACAATATATTCAATATCCTCTTGTGGAATGATAGTACCTGTAGGATTATTAGGATTACATAAGATAATTAACTTAGCCTTAGACTGTTCTGCAGCTTGTACGACCTTCTCAGGTGACAACGAGAAATCTTCATTTAATTCTACTGTAACAGCCTGACTATCTGTTAGTTGTGCATACGTACCGTACATGGAAAAAGACGGTACAGGGAAAATAATACTTCTATTTGGCCCACCGAAAGTCTGACACAAGGCCAACAAAATCTCACTTGATCCATTACCAATTAAGATATTTTGAACTGTGGTGGCAAAAGCTTCTGCAATCAACGCTCTTAAATCTAGCATTCCTATATCAGGATAACGGTTGAATGCCATATATTCGATCTGGTTCATGACTCTCTCATGTACTAATGGTGGTAAATTATTAGGACTTTCATTCGCATCAAGCTTACAATCCCATTCTTTTTCTTCTACTGAATAGGGCTTTATCTTTTCTAATCCTGGTCTATAATCAAATATCATTCTTTTCTCCTCACTCTAATTGCGTTAGCGTGGGCCTCTAGCCCTTCCGCTTCTGCCAATGTAATTACCTGACTCGCTACTGCTTGTAGCGCTTCTTGAGTATACGCAATAATACTGGTTTTTTTCATAAACGTCTCTACATTTAACACAGAATAAAAGCGAGCCGTTCCCCCTGTTGGTAATACATGATTGGGACCTGCTAAATAATCACCCAATGGTTCTGGCGAATAAGGTCCCAAAAATACAGCACCTGCATTTTGTACAAAAGGCAACATGGCAAAAGGCTGCTCAGTAACTATTTCCAAATGCTCAGGAGCGGATATATTCGCTAGTTCCATTGCCTGCATAATATTTTGCGTTACAATGATTAAACCATTTTTAGTTAGAGCTGCCTTTGCAATATCCATGCGCGGCAGCATTGCCAACTGGCGTTCAAGTTCTTTTTCCACTTTACAAACAAGGTCATCGCTATCTGTAATTAAAATACTAGACGCTAATACGTCATGTTCAGCCTGACTTAGCATATCGGCTGCAATATAAGAAGGATCTGCTGTTTTGTCCGCAACAATTAAAATTTCACTAGGGCCAGCTAACATATCAATATCACAATGTCCATACACTGCTTTTTTTGCTAAGGTAACAAATATATTTCCTGGGCCAGTGATTTTATCAACCTTTGGAATCAGTTTTGTGCCAAAAGCTAAGGCGGCAATCGCCTGCGCTCCTCCGGCTTTAAATACTCTCGTCACACCAGATTCGCGAGCGGCAGTTAGCACATTGGGGTTGACGCTACCATCTTTGCTTGGCGGTACCACCATAATAATTTCCTTTACACCAGCAACAGCGGCAGGGATTGCATTCATAATAACGGAAGAGGGATAAATAGCCGTACCACCAGGCACATAAATTCCTACCCGCTCTAACGGTATACAGCTTTGTCCCAACATCGCCCCGTGTTCCCGATAGGTAAGCCATGTTTTTGGGAGCTGTTCTCTGTGAAAAGATGTAACATTGGCAATTGCTTGTCGCAACGCTGCCAATATCTGTCCATCTACTTTTTCTAATGCTTCTTCAAATTCGGATGCTGTAACTTCTAAGGTTTCGTTAGTTAAACTTACACCATCAATATTCTGAGTATATTGAAGTACTGCTTCATCTCCGATCAATCGCACATCCTGAACGATTTTCTCCACTACCTGCGATGCCGTTAACTCACTTCCAAATACTTTCCTAATATGACTCTTAGCACCTTCCCCTAATACCACTTGGTCAAAAGGCGGCTTTTTCAATAGTTTTGCTAATGCTTCTGAAGTGGTATCCTTTGCATATACAATTTTCATGGAGCCACCTCACTTTCCAGCAATGCTTTTAAGTCTTCGGTAATTTTATGAATACGATCAAATTTCAGTTTAAAACTTACCCGATTAGCAATAAAGCGAGCAGTCACAGGCTGGATCTTAGCAACTTCCAACAAATTATTGGCCTTAAGTGTACGCCCTGTCTCTACCAAATCAACAATAATTTCTGCTAATCCAACCATAGGTGCTAATTCAATAGAACCATTTAATTTGATAAATTCCATTTGAATGCCCATACTATGAAAAAAGCCCTCTGCTATATGAGGATATTTAGTAGCTACCCGCATATGAGCATAATCGCTTAATTTTTCCCGTTTTAAAGCCTCTGGCACCGCCACCATCATTCGGCAAAAACCGAATTTCAAATCTACTAATTCGTAAAGATCTTTACCTTCCTCTAACAGTACATCTTTGCCGATAATTCCAATATCTGCTGCACCGTATTCAATATACGTAGGCAAATCAGCTGTTTTAGTAATAATAAAGCGTAATTTTTCCTTTTCATTGGTTATTACTAATTTACGAGAGTTTTCACTCAAGTCTTCAGCTGTACATCCTACTTTTGCTAATATATCCGCCGATGGAGCAAATAATTTACCTTTCGGTAAAGCGATTGTAAGATATTCCATGTCACTTGATGTCATGAAGAACCTCCTAATGCACTTTAGTTGTTTAAAGCGTTAATATATTGCCATATTACCATCTGTTAAAATATTCGTCAATATAAATGTAGGATTTTTTTAGGTAAATGTAGAATTACTTGGCAGGATAGTAAAACATTCATCTTCAAACAATCCAATTGTAAAGTTTATATTTAGCCTAAAAACTACATAAAAGGGGTGTCATATTATGCCCAAGTTAAATATTCTTATAGTCAACAACCTAGCTGACCGTCATATGAAAGCGATACAGAGTGCTGCTCCTAATTGCAATGTCATAACATGTGATTTTGAACAGGCTCCTCAGCACATTAGAGACATGGACATCTTGGTAACCTGGGGGTCTATGGATATTCGCCCCCTCTATCTTGATGCTCCCAAGCTGACATGGATACATAGCCTAAGTGCAGGAGTTGAAGGTTTAATTTTCTCTGAAATTAAAAATGCCAATACCATCCTAACGAATTCAAGAGGTATTCATGGCATTCCAGTATCGGAACATGTTTTTGCTATGATGCTGGCTTTTACAAGAGGGCTAGATGTATTTATCCGCCAACAGGCAAAGCACCAATGGAAACGTACAACTGTTGATGAAATCCATGGCAAAACCATAGGCATTGTAGGCCTTGGCAGTATCGGCCGAGAAATTGCCAAAAAGGCCAAAGGTATGGGAATGCAGGTAGTCGCCAGCAAACAAACTATGACAACAGAATTATTTGTAGATGAACTATATCCTCCTGAAAATCTACACGAACTGCTTTCACTTTCTGACTTCGTGGTTACAGCCCTGCCTTTACTGGAAGAAACCAAACATCTATTTACGATAAAAGAATTTTCAGCTATGAAACCATCCGCTTATTTAATTAACATTGCCCGAGGCGGTATCATTAAGCAAGACGATTTGGTAGCTGCTCTTGAACAAGGGTTGATAAAAGGCGCGTGTCTAGATGTATTTGATGAAGAACCTCTTCCAGAGTCCTCCCCTTTATGGGATATGCAAAATGTAATTATTACCCCTCATATAGCAGCCCTATCACCAAGCTACCTCGACAGAGCCATCAAGCTCTTCGCGGATAACCTGTCCAGATTTCAACAAAACAAAGAAATGCTAAATATAATTGATAAGGCAAAAGGCTATTAGCTTATTACCTTATCAATGTAAGCTGTCAGACTTTCTAAGCAGCGTGAGCTCCATCGGATCATTTTCTGCTGGAGCTTTATGATGTTTGCCGATAATTTCAATGAGCTCGGGACATTCACCAATATCCTTCAGCATAGCTGCACTAATTTCGGCATGATGAAAATAAATATGAAAAGCATGACGAAGATTGCTGACTTTATTTCCTCGTCCTTGCCTTCCCCATTTCCTTGCCCAGTTTGGGAGGAAAAGGTCTCCTATTACAGTTATAATCTTATCAAAGGTGCTCACATCCCCCTTCACTTTCCCAACATCATGAAGCAAAGCACATTTGACCAAGAATCCAACATTTATATTCTTCTGACCTTCTGCTAAGTGTAGGGCTGTATACGCAACATTAAGGGCATGCCGTTGATCTGGGACATTCATTGCCCAAAATAATTTTTGCCCTTTAAAATTCAAATAAAAATCCACAAATTCTCTATCCTTTTTAGTGATAGAAGCAGTAAGTGCAGCAAACACTTGTTTTATTCGATTTAACATACAATTATTCTACATATACTAATTTAGTATATCCTTTACTCCTCTGGCTATCTTGAGCTTCTGCCTGCGATTGAGAAATCAGCGCTAACTCTACACTGTAACCCGACTGACGCAGAGCTTCAGCCTCTTTAATGGCTGTCACCAACTTCTCTTCTTTTCCCCAACCAACATAAAAATCTTTACAGTTTTGCGTACCGACAATCCCTTGACGTTCTAAGGCTAACAGTACTCGTTCAATGCCCAAGGCAAAACCAGTAGCACCACAATTCATTCCAAAAGAATTCAACATATTATCATATCTTCCACCACCGCATATGGGGAATCCAAGCCCAGGTGTATAGCATTCAAATACCATACCTGTATAATATTCAAAATCACGAATAATTCCTAAATCAAAATCAACATATTGAGCAACACCATAATTTTCTAATAAATGATAGATTGCTGCTAAGTTATCCAAGGCCCTACGACTTTTATCATTAGTTACCATACTATAGGCTTGTATTAGCATATCCTCTCTGCCATGCAGTAATGGAATATTTTTCAGTAAGGTCTGCTCCCCTTGGGCTAAGCCACTATTCACAAGTATTTCACCTAATCCAACCAAATCCCTTGTTACCATAGCCTGCTTAATTTGTTGCCTTTGCAAAAGAGATAGCTCGCTTTGTTCCATAATTCCATTGATAAAGTCAACCTGCCCTAAACCAATTTGAAACTTTTGCAAACCAGATTTCAACATAGATTCTACAGCTAAAGCAATTATTTCAGCATCAGCTGTAGGCTCTGATACACCCATGATCTCCACTCCAGCTTGGTAAAACTCACATTGTCTCCCAGCCTGAGCTTGCTCGTAACGAAATACATTTGTTATATAAGATAGTTTCATAGGAATCGGGCCTTCCTTGAAACGAGTAGCTGCTACACGGGCCATAGGAGTCGTCATATCAGGACGAAGGGCTAATATCCGATTGTTTTTATCAAAAAACTTAAACATATGCTGGTCTAAATCATTACCAACCCCTACTGCCATGGTTTCCAAATACTCAATAGTAGGTGTAACGACTTCATCATATCCCCAATTGGCAAATAGTTGAGCCAAGGCTCCTTCCACTGTGCGTTTCTGACTAGCTTCTTTCGGCAAAAAATCTCTTGTTCCATAAGGAACTTGTGGAACAAATTCATGCTGACTCATAAAGTGAAACACTCCAATCTGTTGTAAATTCATATCTATTTAAAGCTATTATATAGATGTCTATCTATTATTCTTTTTGACTTTCCAGTCTTTCTAACATAAATTTATATCCATCAGCACCATAATGTAAACAACGTTTGACCCTACTAATGGTTGCAGTACTAGCACCTGTCTTGTCTACAATATCATCGTAAGTATGACCAGCTTTTAGCATGCGAGCAACTTCCATACGCTGAGCAAGAGATTTTAATTCACTCACTGTACAAATATCTTCAAAAAACTGATAACATTCTTCTTCATTTTCTAACAATAAAATGGAACGAAACAACTGATCTGTTAATCCATCTTTCAACTTTGGATTTGCTACCATTTTTATTTCCCCCTATTATTTTAGTCTTATCATTATCTTAAACAAATAAGAAGCTATTTCCTTTATTACTTTTTAGCTTTACTTAGTGAAATTATAACATTATGGTTAGAATTTGCAAAGTCATTTTTTTCTTGACATCACTTTCTAAAAATGATAATATGATGCTCAACAAGTTAATATTTTTTCATCAAGAGCAGTTGAGGGAATGGCCCTATGAAACTGCGGCAACCATTCACTTTGTGAAACGGTGCCAACTCCACAGGATCTGATCCTGGTAGATGAAGCGCAATTCAGTTTGATAACACGCTTCATTTGTGAAGCGGTTTTTTTGTTATATCAAGCAATAATAGGAAGGGAGACATTCCATTGATTAAACTTCAAGATATAGAAAAAATATATCAAAGCGACAACGGCACCATCCATGCCTTAAAAGGTGTAAATCTAACAGTTAAGCAAGGAGAGATTTTCGGGATTATCGGAACCAGTGGCGCTGGTAAAAGTACACTGATCCGCTGTATTAATATGTTAGAAAGTCCCACCAAAGGCAGCGTTACAGTAGATGGACAGAACTTAACTTCACTAAATGAACAAGAATTGCGAGAAGAGCGCAAGAAAATTGGCATGATCTTTCAACATTTCAATTTATTATCTTCACGAACAGTTTTTCAAAACATAGCCTTCCCTTTAGAATTGGCTAAGCGCAGTAAAGAAGAAATTGATAAAGAGGTACTGCATTTACTAGAATTAGTCGGACTAAGCGACAAAAAAGATCAGTATCCAGCCCAGTTAAGCGGCGGACAAAAGCAACGAGTAGGTATTGCTCGGGCTCTCGCTAACAACCCTAAAGTATTATTATGCGATGAAGCAACTTCTGCTCTTGACCCTCAAACTACCAAATCCATTTTAGAACTTTTAAAAGATATTAATAGTAAACTTCAGCTTACTATTGTCCTTATTACTCATGAAATGCAAGTTATTAAGGAGATTTGTAACCAGGTTGCGGTGATTGAGGGTGGTAAAATCATTGAGCAAGGTAAAGTAATTGATATTTTTACTCAACCTCAATCCAATACTACTAAAGAATTTATTAGCTCGATCATTAATCACAACTTACCTGACTTTTTTAAAGATATTGCACTATCACCAACCCCTACGGCTGACAGCAATCTGATTTTACGTTTGTCCTTTATTGGCCACTCTACTGAAGAACCTATTATTTCTAGCATGGTTCGACGTTTTAATATTGATGCTAGTATTTTGTACGGAAACATTGATCATATTCAAGCGGTACCCTTTGGTACATTAATCGTAGAATTATCCGGTGAACAAGGCGCTCTGCAACAAGCACTGAGTTATTTAAAAACACGGGAATTAGGAATTGAGGTGATTGGCTATGTCGCAAGAAATGCTCGTGCTGCTGGTTAAATCCTTATGGGAAACCACTTATATGGTCGCTGTTTCAGGCTTTATCTCTGCTTTACTTGGTATACCATTAGGCATTATTTTGGTTACTACTACTAAAGGGCATATTTTAGAAAATACTTCTCTTAATAGAGTATTAGGAGCCATTGTAAATGCAGCTCGTTCCACACCATTTATTATCTTGATGGTGGCAATTATACCAGTAACTAGACTACTGGTGGGTACATCCATCGGAACTAATGCTGCCATTGTGCCACTCAGCATTGCTGCCATTCCTTTCGTTGCGCGCATCGTCGAATCAGCACTTAAAGAAGTAGATTACGGTGTTATTGAAGCGGCTCAGGCCATGGGGGCATCACCCAGAGAAATTATTACAAAAGTTCTTATCCCGGAAGCATTGCCTGCTATTGTGTTAGGACTAACACTAACAATTATTAGTCTAATTGGTTACTCAGCCATGGCAGGAGCCATAGGCGGCGGCGGTTTAGGCGATTTAGCCATTCGCTATGGTTACCAACGTTTTCGTGCTGACATCATGTTAATTACAGTAGTCATCTTAATTGCTCAAGTACAAATTGTTCAATCTACTGGCGACTATCTATCCAATCGTCTCAACAAAAAATAGAAAAAGCACAAATTTGTCTGATTTCTGCTTTCTATACCAAAATTTTTAGGAGGATTAGCATTATGAAAAAACTCTTTCTTGTTCTGATTGGAATCCTTAGTTTAGGATTATTAGTAAGCGGCTGCGGTCAAAAGACAGCTCCTGCAAACCCAGCAAGCAAAGCTACGGTATTAAAAGTTGGTGCCACTCCTGTTCCTCATGCGGAAATTTTAAATATAGTAAAACCAATCTTAGCTAAAGAAGGTATTGATCTACAAATCGTTGAGTTTACTGATTATGTAAAACCAAATATTGCAGTAGCCGAAAAAGAATTGGATGCAAACTTTTTTCAACACATTCCTTACTTAAATAAATTTGCTGCAGAACGTAATTTACCATTAACCTATACTACTGCAGTTCATATTGAACCAATGGGAATTTATTCAAAGAAAATAAAAAATTTAAATGAACTTACTACAGGTGCTAAAGTAGCTATTCCTAATGATCCTACAAATGGCGGTCGTTCTCTAGCACTTTTAGAAAAAGCAGGACTTATTAAATTAAAAGACGGTGTAGGCGTTAATGCTACAGTAAGTGATATTGTAACAAATTCTAAAAATATTCAAATTACCGAATTAGAAGCTCCTCAACTTCCTCGCGTTCTTGAAGATGTGGCCATCGCTGTAATCAATACTAACTATGCCCTGGAAGCAAAATTAGTACCAACTAAAGATGCATTATTTATTGAGCCAAAGGATTCCCCTTATGCCAATATTTTAACTGTACGTAAAGGTGATGAAAGTCGCCCTGAAATTCAAAAATTAACAAAAGCCTTAACCTCTGACGAAGTTAAAAAATTTATTAACGAAAAATACCAAGGTGCTATAGTTCCAGCATTCTAATCTTCTGGGGGGAATTTCAATGGGAAAACGGCTACCAATCATCACTGCTTTTTTAACACTGGTAAGTATTGCGGCATTACTGTCCTGGTATAGTTTGCTACATATGAACCGTGTATATAAACCCATAAAAGTAGGAGTTTCAGCCGGTCCCCATTTTGAGATTATGAACCTCGTAAAGGCAATCGTAGCAAAGGACGGCATTGACCTTCAAATTGTTGTGTTTACTGATTATAGCAAACTCAATGAGTCTCTATACTTTGGGAATACTAGCCTCAACAGCTTCCAACATCAGCCATATCTTGACAGAGTGCTCAGTGATCACAACTACGACATTACTCCTATTGCCAAAACAGTTCTATTCCCAATGGGCATTTATTCAAAGAAAATAACCAGCCTCGACAATTTGCCGCTAGGCAGCAAAGTTGCTATTCCCCAGGATTTGTTAAATGCTAGTCGAGCGTTATTGCTGCTGGAAAAGACGGGCCTTATTGTGTGCAGAAGCACAACAAGCTATTTAAAAAACCTTGATGACATTGTGGCTAACCCCAAGAATCTTAGCTTTATTCAGGTAGATACTATACAAATAAATTCAATGGTTGACATTGTGGACATGGCTCTTATCAACGCTAACTATGTTGCAAAGATTGGTCTGATACCAACCAGGGATGCACTAGCACTAGAGGATATACATTCACCATACGTTAATCTCTTAGTCGCTCGTACTATGGATATCCATAATGATGACCTGCAAAAAATTGTCAAAGCCTATCACTCACAAGAAGTTAAAGACTTTGTACAAGAGCACTTTCAAGGTACCATGGTAGCAGCCTGGTAAGAAATATCCCCTCCATATTTTTGTATATGGAGGGGATATTTTATTCGATGACCAAGTTGCCCTTATCTTTGATATTGAGGCTTTCCCTCTTTAAAATATACAACATCCAGTTTGGTACGTTCTGCGATCTCCATTCCTGCCTGTAGGTCTCTGCCAATATCCTTTACATGATGAGCATCTGAGCCAATTGTTACTAAACGTCCTCCTAATTCATAAAAGCGTTTGTATATGGGCATGATGTTTTCCACTACTGCTTTATCACTCAAACGTCTAGTATTGATCTCCAAGGCTTTATCCTTTTGGGCTAATATCGTTAATATGTCATCAATACAGTCCCTAAATTCATGATAATAGATTTCAGGATCAGCAAAGCGCGCATACCTGGAAATATAATCGATATGCCCTAAACTATGAATACCATCATAGCAGGATACACATTGCTTCATTGCTTCGAAATATTCATTGTATGCTTCTCGTTTACTTCTTCCCAGATAAAATTGTGGGGCATATAGATCAATGTTATTTACTAGGTGTACCGACCCAATAACATAATCAAAAGGATAAGCCTCAACCAAACGACAATTTTCTTCTAAGCAATCGGAGCGCATACCGATCTCGATGCCTAACAAAACATTGTCATTGCGATATTTATGGTAATCCTCAAAATATTTTACTACGTCAAAAACAAATGCCATGGGCTCAGGGTATGCAATATCCATGTGTTCTGTGATAACAATGCCAATATTTAATTCCGTTGCCCTTGCTACGGCTTCATCCATTTTCATCTTTGAATCTGTAGAAAAATAAGTATGCATATGACTATCAAATAACATTTTTTATCTCCTAACTTTTATTTTTTGCGCCAATTGATTCCTATATATCTTTGTTATACAAGAATTATAAAATTCCTGCTTGTGTAAGCAAAGCGACAGTGTATAGTTATGTATTTTTATTTAACACTTAAATGTTTTTCATGTATACAGCGAATAGTGTTGAATAATGGATTTTTTTGTATTATACTTAAGACAAGCCTATAAATACAATACCTTTAGAGATATTGTGTGATAACATAAAGGGGTGATTCCATTGAACAACGATGATGCTCTACCAAAGTTTAACACTAGGGAGATGGTTCCAATGTACAAGGTAATGGAATCCTCAATTTCATTGGATAACCTCAAACAATGTGCCAGGCACATTGCATGTGGTACAATTAAACGATAATTGTATAGATACTATATCACAGCAGGGGGTTTCGCTATGGCCAGAGAAACTATCAGCGATCTCTTTTCCACCTTCTGTATTTGGCTGGTTACTCCTATATTAACTGTTAGCTTATTGTTTTTTTTAGTTAAAAGTGAAGACCCGTTGCTATTGATTGCCTTACCATTATTAGCAGTCGTGTTTTTGATAAAAAAGCAGATCATTAAAACTAATATGCCACAAAGTTAAAATTTCATGTAAAATAAAGGACTTGACTTATAGTCAAGTCCTTTATTTTTACTCTATCATAACTGTTGCACTACCTTTATGCCCCTTTACCGACTTAAGAAGAATAGCTGGAAGTACACCTACAAGACAAAGTAATGATAATACAAAGAAAGCATCATCAAATGAAAAAATGGAAGACTGTCGTAATGCCATGGTGCTCATAAGAGCTAAGGATTTAACATGAGCAATCCATGCTGTATCACCAAGATGCATAAACATTTTTTGTTCTGATGTTAGCATACTCTGTACTGCAAGAGAGTTCACAGTCACATTTTCTGCAATATGACTTAAATGATAAATCTGTCTGTTTTGTATTACTGTAGTAAGTATAGCAATCCCCATAGAACCGCTAACTTGACGCAAAGCATTATTAATGGATGAAGCGCGACTTACATTAGCCAGAGGAATATTCGCCATCCCCATAACAGTCACGGGCATCATAAACAAGCCCAATCCTAAACCCCGTAATACCATAATACCCATAACATATTCATAGCTAGTATCCATATTCATATACATCAAAGGCATCGACCCTATTCCCAATATAAAAATGCCTGCCACAACTATTGGCTTGGCACCAAAACGATCCGCTAACTTAGCAGCGATGGGCATTAATAGTCCTGCTGTTGCTGCCGATGGGAATAGCAATACTCCTGTTTGCATAGCCGTATAGCCTCGTAGATTCTCCATAAATAAAGGTACCAAAAAAATTGCACCATATAAACCCATGGTTCCAATAAAAGTTGTAATCATACTAAATGTAAAATTCCAATCCTTGAATATCCGCAAATCCAATATGGGATTTTCATGATTGAGTTCTATAAATACAAATAATGTCAAACTTGCCAATGATATATAGAATAAGGCTATAATATAGGCTGAAGTCCAACCTTCTTCTGTTCCTTTACTCAAGGCCAACAATAAACAAAATAGTCCCAAAGCTGATGTGATAAAACCAGCGCCATCAAATTTTTGATCGCGAGAAAATGGCATTTCACGAAGAACAAGAGCCGCTGCTGCATAACCAATTAAACCAATGGGAATATTGATCGTAAATATCAATCGCCAATCCCAGTACTCTACCAAATATCCACTTAGCGTAGGCCCAATGGCAGGAGCCACCATGGCCGATATACCCCAGACCCCCATCGCCATATTACGCTGTTCTATTGGAAACACCTTATACACAATCGTCATGGTTACAGGGATAATCAATCCGCCACCAATCGCTTGCATAACCCGAAACACAATCATACTATCATTACTCCAGGCTATACCACATAAAAATGATCCCACCGTAAAGATAGCTAAACTTAATAAATACATGCGACGAGTGCCATAAGCCTCGCATAAATAGCCTGTGGCAGGCTGTATAACCCCCATTGTTAACATATAAGCTGTCAATATCCATTGGGCATCATCAGTGCCTACGGAAAAAACCGCCATCATCTTAGGTATCGCAATATTTACAATACTGGTATCTAGGATACTCATAAAGCTACCTATGATAGTAACCCCTAACGCCCACCATCGGTAATGTTCCTCTTTTATTTTCAGATTAGAGATGAACATTTAATCACCTCTCCTACTCTACATGAATTTTAACAATTGCCGACATTCCTGGGCGAAAAATTAAATCCCCATCTTTGGGTAGTGATATTTTCACGGGAACACGCTGAGTTACCTTTGTAAAATTACCAGAAGCGTTTTCCGTTGGAATTAGAGCAAAAACTGAATTAGCTGCTGTACCGATTTCATATACCTCACCCTCAAAACTTCGGGATGGATATCCATCGATGGTATATTCTACCTTTTCTCCCACCTTAATCTTTGCTAATTTTGTTTCTTCAATACGTGCATTTACCCATACATCACTAAGATCTGCAATAGAAAATAAAGGTTGCCCAGCAGCAACTACCTCGCCTGGATTGACAGATTTAAGTGCTATCGTTCCAGTCACAGGTGAAATAATACTAGTATACTCATTTGTCACCATAATAGCTTCTAAAGCAGCCTCAGCCTGCTTAACTAAAGCTGCCGCTGCCGAAATCGTTTCCTCACGATTACCAGCCACAGACAAACCGAGCTTTTCCCCAGCCGCATTTACAGCTTCCTGAGATGCTCGTACAACTTCCCTTGCGACAGTATAATCTGCTTGCGCTTTATCCATTTGTGAAGAACTAATTGCCCCCTGATGATATAACTCTTGCATTCGTTCATAATTTTTAGCCACATTATCTAAATTAGCACGAGCCTGATCTACTCCTGCCTTAGCTTGATCTACACCAGCACGAGCCTGCCCAATTTCTTGGGGCCGAGAACCCGCTACTAACTCTTCATATCTTGCCTTTGCCGCGGCTAATGCCCCTTGGGCTTGCACCTTTTGAGCAGCAACTTCACGAGCGTCAATCTTTGCTACTACCTGTCCGCTTTTTACCTGTTCGCCTTCTTTTACAAGGACTTCTGTAATTCTCCCAGGAATTTTAGCACTGACACTAACGATGGTACCACTAATTCTAGCATCATCTGTGCTTACATATTTAGTACTCAAATAATACCAATAACCGCCTCCAAAAACACCCACCACTAAGAAGAAAAACAACAGTCCCATAATGAACTTTTGTTTTTTATTATTATCCTTTTCATTTTCTTGCACAGTAAATTCCCTCCAACTAAAATCTTTGACTATTAAGTCACTTGTAACTAAATTTTTTATCCAATGACTACGCTATAAGGATATGCAGGACTTGATTCATATGGAGTCAACATTCCACCTGAATTAAGTCTTTATTGCAAAGCTGCTCCATGTAGAAAAAGCTCAGTAATCGTATGTGCCGTTTCTCCAGTGTCTCCATTCACAAAATCGCGAAATACGAAAGTAATTATAACACTAAATAAAGCATGAGCAGCTTTTGTAGCATCACAATTTTCACGCATAAAACCCTTTTCTCGCGCTTCCACTAACACTTTTTCAATCATACCAATGGTCTCACAAAAACATACCTGATATTTGTCTAACTGCTCCTGGGTAAAATTTGATGACCCAGCAACGCCAAACCCGCGTACTTCATGCATCATAACCCGCCATAAGTCAGCGTTCTTTACATAGAACTCCAAAAAGGCTTTAATAATCGTCTCTATTTTTTGCCGAGGGGGTTCAGAGGAATTCACAATCCCCTCTAGAATCACTTGAAAAGGCATATTACATTCTTTAATCAAAGTATAAAAAAGTTGTTCCTTATTAATAAAATAATTATATACCGTGCCTTTACCTGTATCTGCTAAAGCAATAATTTCATCTACTGTAGCCCGATGGTAACCTTTACGAGAAAATATAGCATAGGCTGCCTCAAGTATCTGCTGACGTTTGTTCTGTGAATCATGGAACCCTACTGTTTGACGACTCTGCTTCATCTTTACCTCCAAAATAATTGTTCCTTATAAACATACTTTTAACATTGTTTTTGAATTTTTATATCAATATTTTACATCAATGCGTACCGTTCCTACGTACGCTGACTACATGGTCAAATCATTAACCAAAATAAAGCCCTGCTGTGCATAGACAGGGCTACTTTTTATCAAACTCATTATACCATTCCAGATCATACCTGACAATGACGAGAAAATTTTTATTTTCATCTTTACAAGAGCCTCATAGTAGCCATCCCTAACCAGGTAGCTACAAAACCAAAAACAAGATTTGATAATACGTTGTACATCACCAATGTTAAGCTACTATCCTCCATCAGTTGAAATGTTTCATAACTAAATGAGGAAAAGGTCGTTAAGCCTCCGACGAATCCCACTGTAACAATCAGTCGCCAATAGGGATTTATAATAAATTTTTCTGTTGTTGCAACCATAAAAATACCTATGATAAAACATCCAACAACATTAACAATCAATGTACCATAAGGAAATCCTGTACCAAAACGTTCAGCTGCCCATGTAGACACTACATAACGGGTAGTTGCTCCAATACTGCCCCCAACTGCTACTGCCAATAATTTTAGCATCTTAACCCCTCAATTATCGCTTTACTATTTAGGCTCTTTATATTTAGATCTAAAGGCTAACAGTTATTATTATATCACATGTATTCCCATTTCACTTCTATATTTTTCCATGTTTGAAAATAAAAAATACCACAGTTTTATGATAATCCCAAAAAGTAATTACAAACAAGATGGGATAAATCAGAAAGCTGTGGTAGTACCTTATACAATTATATGATTTATTATTATATGTTCTAGGTACTTGCCTTTTATCTTATGACTCTTGTTGGAAAAGAGCTGTAGACAAATAACGTTCTCCTGAATCTGGTAATAAGACAACTATATTTTTCCCTTTATTTTCAGGACGAGCTGCTACCTGTGTAGCTGCATAAGCCGCTGCACCGCTCGAAATACCTACCAGCAACCCTTCTGTTTTAGCAAGTTCCCTAGCAGTTACAAAAGCATCTTCATTATGAACGCCAAATATCTCATCCACAACACCTAAATTGATCACAGCAGGGACAAATCCAGCGCCAATTCCTTGGATCTTATGAGGGCCAGGCTTACCACCCGATAAAACCGGAGAATCAAAAGGTTCAACAGCGACGATTTTAACGCCCGGCTTCCTTTGCTTTAGTACTTCTGCCACACCTGTAATCGTACCGCCAGTACCTACTCCGGCAACAAAAATATCGACTTCTCCATCTGTATCTCTCCAGATTTCTTCAGCAGTAGTTTGTCTGTGTATCTCTGGGTTGGAGAGATTTTTAAACTGTTGCAAAATGATCGAGTTACTATTTTCTGCAACCAATTGCTCCGCCTTACCAATAGCCCCTTTCATACCTTCTGCTCCTGGAGTTAATACTAATTCAGCACCTAGGGCCTTTAATAAATTCCGTCTTTCAATACTCATGGTATCTGGCATGCATAACACTAGTTTGTAGCCTCGTGCTGCCGCCACAAAAGCTAAAGCTATACCAGTATTACCGCTGGTAGGCTCAATAATAGTGGTATCTTTGTTAATTAATCCTTGCTTTTCAGCATCCGCAATCATAGCATAGCCAATACGATCTTTTACGCTGCTGAGCGGGTTAAAATACTCTAATTTAGCAATAACCTTTGCTTCTAGAGCTCTTTCCTTATTATATTTAGTAAGTTCCAATAGCGGCGTATTGCCAATAAGATCTGTCAACTGTTTTGCAATCTTTGCCATTTTACACACTACCCCCATTAATTTTTTATTTTCACAGAAACGAAAAAGGCTAAGGAAGTTCCTATAAAGAAACAATTCCTTAGCCTTCAGTTTTCTGATCGGCTAATCAATACTATTTATAATTACATTTAAACATAAATAACAAACTTTGTCAAATGTTTTTTATATACCATCGCCATAAACGCCTTCGACTTCAGGGAAGCGTCGTTTCTCTGTTTTTTCAATCTGTACTGCTTTACCAGCTTTGATTTTTACAACTAATTGCCCATATTGTAAGTGAGATAGTTCCCCTAGAATTTTCTTCCGAAGAAGGTTGATCTCCTCGATCTCCTTTTTCCCCTGCTCGGTGTTTTTGTGACTAGAAATAATAATTTTTTCTGTTCGCTCAATCTGAACAATATGCCCATCTTGGACAATTAAAACAATCTCACCAAAACTAATATTTTGTATACTCTGATCAATTACTGCTAACGCTTTAGCAGGAAATGAGATTTTTTCTTGCATACTTACTCCTCCATTGCTGATGTTAAATCTGCCAAAAGATCATCTGCATCTTCTAAACCTACCGACAATCGCAGCAAACCATCGCTGATGCCTAATGCTTGCCTTACATGAGGCTCAATCGCTGCATGAGACATTGTTACCGGATAGGACAGGATGGATTCTACACCACCTAGACTAACTGCAACTGCTGAAAGTTTTACTTTGCGCATAATCTGCCTCGCTAAAGCAGCTGATTCCACTTCAAAAGATAATACAGCACCAAATCCTGCGGCTTGCCCTTTTAACAATTCATGCCCTGGATCTTCTGGCAAACCAGGGTAGTGAACAGCTTTTACCTTTGGATGAGAAGCAAGCTGTTTCGCGATTTGCAATGCGGCCTGCTGAGAGTGATCCATTCTTACTTTTAGTGTTTTAATCCCTCTCATGGTCAACCAACAATCTTGTGGACCTAAAATAGCACCTAATGCATTCTGCAAAAAGTATAATTCATCAGCAAGCTTTTTATTATTGGTTACTACCAATCCAGCCACAACATCACTATGCCCAGCTAAAAATTTGGTAGCACTATGCACTACAATATCCGCGCCAAAAGTTAATGGTTTTTGCAAATAGGGAGTCATAAAGGTATTATCCACAATGGTAATAATGCCTCGTTCCTTAGCCCAAGCACAAATCCCTGGTAAGTCACTTACTTTTAGTAACGGATTTGATGGACTTTCCAAAACGATGGCTTTAGTATTTGCTTTAACAGCCTTAACAATCTGTTCCAAATCTGTAGTATCTACAAAAGAGTGATCAATGCCCCATTTACCACAAACTTTACTTAACAGGCGATATGTACCTCCATATACATCTTTCGGTGCTAAGATATGATCGCCTTGAGAAAATAATAATAGTGCCGTTGAAACGGCAGCAATGCCTGATGCAAAAGCAAAGCCAGCAAGACCATCCTCTAATTCAGCTATGATGGTTTCCAGTGCTTTACGTGTAGGATTACCTGACCGTGAGTATTCATACTCTTGGGTTTGATCAATATTCTGATGAAAGGTGGAAACTTGGTAGATCGGTGTACTCACCGCTCCAGTATATTGATCTGTTTCCACTCCAACATGTAATAATTTTGTTGCAAAATTCATCTCTTTACTCACCCTATTCACCCCTTAATGATAGTATGTCAACATTAGTACATTTTTTCAAGACTATTTTTAATCCGCTAGTGCCTGTTCTAAATCACTGATAATGTCATTGGCATCCTCAATACCTACTGATAGCCTCAGCAAACGATCTGATATTCCCAAACGTTCACGAACCTCAATAGGTACATCAGCATGAGTCTGAACTGCTGGCAAGGTAATTAGAGATTCTACTCCACCAAGGCTCTCAGCAAAACGAATCAACTGAACCTTCCGCAAGACTTGCTTTACTAATTCGGGATTATCAACAACAAAAGACAGCATACCTCCATAGCCTGTTGACTGACTATCGTGTATATCCTTTCCCTCATGATCAGCTAGCCCTGGATAATATACCTTCACCACTTTTGGATGACCTGTTAACCACTGCGCGATCCTTTGGGAGTTTTCATTATGCTTTTCCATCCGCAACGCCAAAGTCTTAATGCTACGAATTAATAACCAACTATCATTAGGTCCAAGAATTCCGCCTGTCGAATTTTGAATATAACGTATAGCTGCTCCCAATGTTGCATCCCGAGCAACGACAAGCCCACACACTAGATCATTATGACCTGCTAAATATTTACTACCACTGTGTATTACTACATCAGCTCCTAGCTCCAAAGGACGCTGAAAATAAGGCGTTAAAAAGGTATTATCCACTATAACATGAATATTTTTTTCCTGAGTTAATTTCACAATGGCACGTATGTCAACAATCTTCATTAAAGGATTCGTAGGCGTCTCTACCAAGATTGCCTTAGTGGCGGGTGTAATAGCCGTTACTACTTCCTCTATGTTACTACCATCTACAAAACTTACACTTAAACCAAAGTTACTAAATACTTTATCGATGACTCGATAAGTACCGCCGTAGCAGTCTTCTACAACTATCAAATGATCTCCGGTTTTATAAAGCATTAAGATAGCAGTAATGGCAGCCATACCCGAGGCAAATGCTAAACCAACTGCACCGCTTTCTAAGGTAGCAATCCCTTCTTCTAATACTTTCCTGGTTGGATTCTGACTACGAGTATAATCAAATCCAGTACTCTCACCAAGGCCAGGATGACGAAAAGTTGCCGATTGATATACAGGAGTGCTTATCGCTCCTGTTGTTTCATCTGTACAGACCCCGATATGCACAATCTTCGAATCTAGTTTCATAAATCCTCCTAAATGTTTGTTTTTGAAAAATAAAATAAACCCCTTTCCGAGGAAAGAGGTTTATACAATGTAACCATCTTCCTCTTATCTATCAGGATTTTCATCCTGCTGGAATTAGCACCACTGCATTTCTGCCGGTTGCTGGGTGTCATAGGGCCAGTCCCTCGACCACTCTTGATAAGAGTTTATTCATTTTTTTCAATTGTACCATATGCAAATCCATATGGTCAATATCCATTTACATTTTTCCCATATGTTTTCTCAAATATCAGCTATAATTCCTAAAGCCATTTACACAGGAAAGACATATATGCTACCCACAAAAAACTTTAATCTTTTTAGGAAGGATTTTAATAGTAAGAGGCAAATTCGGGCCTAACTCCCCATCTAAATCACTTTCAACTTCTTCCACACATTCTATATAAATATTTTCAGCTTGTAAACAAGTAACATATTTACTATTGCAATGAATTCCTTTTAAAAAACTAATAAACAAACTCATTAGTTCTGGCAAGTTACACTTATTCACAATTAATAAATCCAGTTTGCCATCATCAATTCTTGCATGAGGTACTAAATTAGGAAATCCTCCAACAGTACCACTATTCATCACTAGAAATAAAAATATATCTTCTTCTATCACTTGATTATCTGCAATAATCCGCATTTTCAATGCTTTAAAATTAGGTAATTCTCCTAGTCCCTTTAAATAATAAGCAATTTTCCCTAAGGTATTTTTTAGCACACTATCCGCATTATGAGCCACTGATGTCATCAATCCAGCACTAGCAACATTAAAAAAATATTTATCATTTACTTTACCTATGTCAATGATTTTACTCTGCCCTGTAGTAATAATATCTACGGCTGTATAAATATTTTTGTCTAACTGTAAATATGCTGCAAAATCATTGGATGTACCACTTGGAATAATACCCAAAGGAAGATCGATCTCATACTCAAGCATGTTATTTATTACTTTATGAATGGTGCCATCACCACCCGATACAATAATGCCATCTACTGCTATCTCCCGAGCCAGTATTACAAAATCATCACTCTCTCGCTCATTGCTGACCCTGAGAGGAATTATGATACAACCTTTTTTCTGAAAAGCCTCAATTACAGTATCCAATTTAAATTTAAAACTTGCATCACCTGCTATAGGGTTATATACAAGAATAAATTTTCGCAATGTCGATTCCTCCCTGCCACCTATTATACATAATATTATCCATCCTATTACATCATTGTATTTCATCCAAATATAAAAAGTCTACAAAATTGTTCTAATTTTAGATGCATATATTCCCTGTTTACATAATGCATTTTCTTTAGTATTATATACCCTATGAGTCTTCTTTATACTGGAACAGGGAGGTTACATTATGAATAGATATCGTGTGCCTATTATCTTTCTTATTCTTTTCACCTTTTCTTTTACACTTATTCTGCCAATGACTCCAGCTATGGCGGCTTCGCCTTTGGATACACTAGCACAAACAACTTCGACAAATAAAGGTAGCTCTTCCTTTAACTTTTTAAATGTATTAATCGGCATGTTATTAGGAAATCTGTTAGGAAAAAACAATGTATCTGAAAATCCTAATGTTAATATTAAACCTATTCCGCCCCAATCAACGGATAGTAATTCAGCAACAAATTCGTCAAAAGGAAATGCTATTATTGCTACTGCTAAAACCTATATGGGTGTTCCTTATGTTTTTGGTGGGGAATCTCCCTCCTCAGGACTTGACTGTTCAAGTTTTACGCAACTTGTCATGAAGGAAAATGGGATTGCCCTTCCTCGAACTGCAGCTGAGCAATATAGCACTGGTACTGCTGTAGATAAAGCTAACTTAAAAATTGGTGATTTAGTATTTTTTACCACCTATAAACCTGGTGCATCTCACGTAGGATTTTATATGGGTAATCAACAATTTATTCATGCGAGCTCTGCAGCTAAAGAGGTTACGATTAGTTCCTTAGACGAATCATATTACACTGAGCACTATATTGGAGCACGCCGTTATATTAAGTAAGGCAATAGAAGCTATTTCATATGCTGGTGCCGTTCCCGAACAAGTGCTCCCATATACTTTAACTAATTTGATGGATGTATGGGAAACTATTATAAAATAATCTACTGCCCGTAATAATTAACGGGTGGTAGATTATTTTTATTGTAAAGAACCGCCTCAAATAAATCTACTCTTAATATATCTATGAATCTAAAAAAGCACAGGCCATAGACCTCTGCTCTTACAATAAAAATATTAGAACACTTCTCTTGCACCAAACCTCAGCAAGGTGTAAGCCTTCGTTGCACTTATGTAAATTGGATACTTTCTGATTTACATAAAATAAGATAATACATCCACAGTACCGTTTCTCTTAATATGTTCAAACCCGCTATTTTAGCAGGTGGGCGCCTTAAGATCATGCCTTTATCTTCCTCGCGATGGAGGCGTGATAGCAACATGATAGCAAGCTCCCGAATTCAATGAGTCAGTTGAACATATCTGAGGCCACGAACACTTCAGATATACTATCACTTTACAATTTGTATAATATCACAGAACCTCTTACAATGCAAGATTGTTGATTATTCCAATTTTTCATGTAATTTACTTACCAACAAATAAATGCCGCCTTTATGGGGAATGAGAGGATGCTCTTTAACATCAATATGCTTTACTATTTGAAATTCATTGCGCTCATACGTTCTTCTAGCTGCTGTATTGTCAGCCATGACCATTAAACTCAATTGGGTAAAGCCATTATCTTTTGCTCTCTGCTTTGTCAATTCAATTAGCTTACTCCCAATACCTGTACCGCGAAATTCCTCATCTACATAAATAGAATCTAAGAACCAGCTATCTTCTACTCGTGAATTATAAAATTCTTTTAAAAATGAAAGCCGGTCACTAGGGAAAAAACTCCTAGTACTATCCGTAATACCATGAAATTTAGCTGAATAAGAGTAAACAATTCCTATAATATTTCCTTGAAATTCTGCAACAATTGCATTTTCATAAGAATCACTACCTTGTTTCTCTTGTATTGACTTTGCCATCACTTGAGCTGTAGTATATTGACCTAATAAATCATGGAATAGAAATTCAACTATTCCACCTGAGGCACGGTCGATTCCTTCGGCAATTTTTAAACTATCTTCCTGTTTTCCCGTGCGATATAGGATTTCCATAATCATATATCCTCCTCGATTTTAAATAGTATTATAATGCTTCCATAGAAACCACTAATAGAAGCGTAATGATCATTATAATATTGGATATTATTATACAATATTTTGATAATACAAGAAAGAGGCATTTAGCGACTCGCATAGCGAGTTGCCAAATGCCTCTTTTAATAGAAATTATTATTTTCTATTTCTTATGATTGTGCAAGTCTTTTGTAAGTTGCCAATCTTTCCTTAGCATCTTTTTCTGTCTTTGCAAATAAAGCATCAGCTGTTTCAGGATATTGTTTCTTAAGTGATGCAAATCTTACTTCACCCATCAAGAATTCTTGGAAATTAGCTGTTGGTTCTTTGGAATCCAGAATGAACGGGTTCTTGTCTTGATCTTTCAATGTTGGGTTGTATCTATACATACCCCAATATCCGCATTCTACAGCGTTTTTAATTTCAAGTTGGCTAAAGCCCATGCCCTTTCTCAAACCATGACTGATACAAGGAGCATATGCAATAATGAGGGATGGACCTGGATATGCTTCTGCTTCTGCGATTGCCTTCAATGTCTGATTTTTATCAGCACCCATTGCAATTTGTGCTACATATACATAACCATAGCTCATAGCCATCATGCCAAGATCTTTCTTCTTCGTCATTTTACCACTAGCAGCAAATTGAGCAATAGCTGCAGCAGGAGTTGATTTAGAAGCTTGACCACCAGTATTAGAATAGATTTCAGTATCAAGTACCAAGACATTTACATCTTCACCAGATGCTAATACATGATCCAAACCGCCGTAGCCGATATCATAAGCCCAGCCGTCGCCACCAAAGATCCATTGTGATCTCTTAACCAAGAAATCTTTGTTTTTATCGATTTCATTCAATATAGCATTGTCGCCTTTTTCTGCAGCTACAAGCGCAGTCACACGATTTGCTCTATCACGACTTCCTTCTCCACTTTCCTTATGCTCCAACCAATCTGCCAAAGCAGCTTTCAGTTCAGCACTAATATTGAGTGTCATAGCTTCTGTAATCGTAGTAGCCATTTTTTCTCTTAGCGCTTTTACGCCTAAATGCATGCCAAGACCAAATTCAGCATTATCTTCGAATAAGGAATTCGCCCATGCTGGACCATGTCCTTCATTATTTGTTGTATATGGTATGGATGGAGCACTGCCACCCCAGATAGATGTACATCCTGTAGCATTTGCAACCATCATTCTATCACCAAACAATTGGGTTACAAGTTTAACATAAGGAGTCTCGCCACAACCTGCGCAAGCACCAGAGAATTCTAATAACGGCTGCTCGAATTGACTGCCTTTGACGGTATTCTTTTTCATAGGATTTTCTTTCGGTGAAACATTAGCAAGGTAATCCCATAATTTAACTTCAGGTAATTGTGTTTCCAACGGTTTCATAATCAATGCTTTTTCCTTTGAAGGGCAAACTTCAGCACAGTTACCACAACCAGTACAATCAAGAGGAGAAATAGCTAGTCTGAACTGCAAGTCTTTTACACCAACAGCTGCTTTTGCAATAAATCCTTCAGGAGCATTTTTCATTTCTTCTTCATTCACTAAGACAGGTCTGATTACAGCATGGGGACATACAAATGCGCACTGATTACATTGGATACATTTATCCATTTGCCATTCAGGAACATTAACAGCGATACCGCGTTTTTCATAGGCAGACGTTCCAAGGGGGAAAGTACCATCTTCCATGCTGCCAACAAAAGCACTTACTGGCAGTGAATCGCCTTCTTGTCTATTCATTGGCACAAGGATTTTTTCAATAAATTCAGGTACTTCTTTTTTGTTAGCAGTGCTGCAAGCACAAGCAAAATGAGCTTCATCTTTTTTGCTGTCAATAGCAGTCTTCCAGCTTTCTGGAATAGTAACTTTAACAATTGATTCTACGCCTTTATCAATAGCTGCATTATTCATGTCAATAACCTTTTGGCCTTTATTACCATAGGAACCAACAACTGCATCTTTCAAGTAATTAACAGCATCTTCAACTGGGATGATATGAGCAATTTTAAAGAACGCTGATTGCATAATCATGTTGATTCTGCCACCCAAGCCAATTTCTTGCGCAATTTTTACAGCATTCAAGGTGTAGAAATTGATATTGTTTTGCGCAATATAACGTTTCATAAAGCCTGGTAAGTGTGCTTCTAATTCTTCTTGATCCCAAATACAATTGAGCAAGAAGCTGCCATTTGGTTTTAACCCAGCCAATACATCATATTTATCTACATAGGACTGATTATGACAAGCTACAAAATCAGCTTTATTAATCAAGTATGGAGACTTAATTGGTTTCTTACCAAATCTTAAGTGAGAAACGGTGATACCGCCTGATTTTTTAGAATCATAGGCAAAATATGCTTGTGCATACATATCCGTTTTATCACCGATAATCTTGATTGCACTCTTGTTAGCACCAACTGTACCATCTGAACCAAGACCCCAGAACTTACAAGCTTTTGTTCCTTCAGGAGTAGTGTCAACATCTGCAGCAGTTGGCAAGGATTTGAATGTTACATCATCTACAATACCGATAGTAAAACCATCTTTAGGTTCTGCAGCTTTTAAGTTTTCATAAACTGCAACAATATGAGCTGGCACTACATCTTTAGAACCTAGACCATATCTTCCGCCTACGATCAATGGGCGAGTTTCACAATTATAGTAGGCTGTTTTTACATCAAGATATAAAGGTTCAGCCAAAGAACCAGGCTCTTTTGTTCTATCAAGAACAGCAATCTTTTTAACAGTTTCAGGAATGTACTTAAAGAAATGCTCGATGGAGAATGGTCTGTATAAGTGAACATTCAACAAACCAACTTTTTCACCATTTGCATTCAGATAATCTACAGTTTCTTCAATCGCTTCACATGCTGAACCCATAGCAATAATCATTCTATCAGCATCTGGCGCACCATAGTAATTGAACAAGTGATAGTTTCTACCTGTAATTTTATTAATCTCAGCCATGTAGTTTTCTACAATTTCAGGCAAAGCATCATAATATTTATTAGAAACTTCTCTTTCTTGGAAGTAAATATCAGGATTCTGTGCAGTACCACGAAGAACTGGATGATCAGGATTCAATGCATTTCTTCTGAAAGCATCTACATCATTACCATCTAATAATTTTGCCAATTCATCATATTCTATAGTTTCAATTTTTTGTATTTCATGAGATGTTCTAAAACCATCAAAGAAGTTGATAAAAGGAACTTTTCCTTTTATTGCTGCTAAATGCGCAACAGCACTCAAATCCATAACTTCTTGTACACTACTTTCAGCAAGTAAGGCACAACCAGTTTGTCTAGCAGCCATAACATCCTGATGATCACCAAATATATTGAGAGCATTTGTAGCCAATGCTCTCGCACTAACATGGAAAACAGCTGGTAACAATTCTCCAGCTACCTTATACATGTTAGGAATCATTAGCAAAAGACCTTGAGATGCAGTATATGTAGTTGTTAAGGCACCCGCCTGCAAAGAACCATGTACGGCACCAGCAGCACCAGCCTCTGACTGCATTTCCATAACTTTTACAGTTTGACCAAAAAGATTTTTCTTTCCTTGAGCGGACCATTCATCAACGGCTTCTGCCATAGGTGAGGATGGTGTGATCGGAAAAATAGCCGCCACGTCTGTAAATGCATAAGAAATATAGGCTGCAGCAGTATTTCCATCCATCGTCTTCATTTTTCTCATAAGTATCTCCTTCTTTCTCTTTATGTTACTAAATGCGACAAGCAAGATTGTATACAATATTCACAAACTTTGTTCACTACTCCATACAATATTACTTCACCACAATTTTCTACTCAGTTTACATTCGACATAGAAATCAAAATTCCTATATAACTACAAAAAAAAAATTATTATTTTTATTGACATTCACTAAATTTTCTGATAAAGGAATAGTTGTAATATTCACTTTTATTTTTCAGATAAATGATTAACTTTCACATTTTCCAAGCCATTATCACCAAATTCTTTATGGTATGCTTTATGTAATAGTATCTCCTTTTCAAATCGCTCACTTATAGACATTTGCATTATTGCTTTCTCACCATATTTATTGATAAAATCTCTTCTGGCAAGTCTTTCAATTAATTCTTCCCAGAAAGTAGCATTCTCAAAATCTTCAACATGCTTTATCACCCTATTATTTTGGATAAATTCCTTATTTAAAAAATACTCATCTGATTTTTCATTATGTTCTACAGCGTTTTTCATTCCAAATTCATTTGCTAAGCTCATTATTTTTTGTTCAAATTCTTTATAAGACTTTGTTTCTTCATTTTTTTCTTCTGAATGAGCATGGAGTACCCAGTCACTTAGGTATAACATGTCCAAGAGAATTTGATATTCTTTTTTAGTAACATTAATCTTCATATTTTTCTCCTTTTTATTAAAAAAATACATAAATTTTTCAATTAGTTATGTTCTATAAAAATCCTGCTATTACATTAGGATAAAGTAGGTTTGATCATTGATAAACTTTTTTAAACTAACGAAATAAATAGCCTTAGCTCTCGTTCATGAGAAGATAAGGCTATTTCTCTCAATATACACCATTAGAATTTTACATATTTACCGCGTTTTGCTCTTTCCGGCAATCCAGGTGAATCCTTACCACGTTGGGTAACTTCTTCTATCGGAAGATTAAGCTCACGAGCAATAATTTCCTTTACCCTGGAACGACAAAATCCACTTTGGCATTTTCCCATACCAGCTCTAGTCCGTCTCTTAATCGCATCAATCGATTTGATACTTATACCGCGATGCAGTGCATCGATAATCTCAGATTCTGTTACCTGCTCACATCTGCAAATGATATGATCATCAGGCTTCTTCGAGTTTACATCACCTTTGAAATTTGCATCTTTTACTTTAATAATAGGCTGACGGTATGCTGTAAAATCTACTTTGGCGTTGAGTTCCAAACCTGCCTGCTTAAGTATTTCAATAACTTTCAAGGCAATGGCTGGAGAAGCTGTCAACCCTGGAGAATCAATACCGATTAAATTAATAAATCTACTTATTCGGCTTTCCTCAATAATCCAATCTTTTTTGCTAGAAATAGGCCGATTACCAGCAAAAGATGTAATGGCTTGTTTCATATCAAAATCGGGTACTGAGATTCTAGCTGTTTCTACTATCTTTTCTAACACTTCTTCCGTAGTGCCCACATCATCTTTATCACTTATTTCTTCTGCATTGGGTCCTATCATTAAATTACCATGATAGGTTGTAGTTACTAAAATCCCCTTACCCAATTCAGTTGGCACCTGAAAGATTACAGAATTGGCCAGATAATTTTGTTCCTTATCCAACAAAACATATTGGCCTCTACGTGGTGTAATATGAAAATCATCAATACCAAGCAAACTGGAAATTTTATCGCAATATACACCGGCGGCATTGATAACATATTTTGCTTGTATTTCTTCTTTATTCGTAGAAATTTTAAAATAGTCATCTACTTTTTCGATACCTATCACGGCAGTATTTAATTTTAGTTCAATGCCATTTGCTATAGCATTCTCTACTAGAGCGATCACAAATTCATAAGGAGAGGTTACACCAGCATTCCCACAATAAAGCGCGGATTTTACTTCTTTACTCACATAAGGCTCTAGTTCTCTTACTTTTTCTCCATCAATGATGGCAAGTCCACCAACACCATTTTTAATGCCATACTGATATAACTTTTCTAGCGTTTTAATATCCTCATCACGAAAAGCTAATACTAAGGAGCCTGTTTCTCTATAGCCAAAATTCAATTCCTTATTTAACTGTTCATACATCCTATTACCTTTGACACATAATTCTGCTTTCACCGTGCCTGGCTCATCGGAGTATCCGCCATGAACAATTCCACTATTTGCTTTTGATGCCCCACAGCTCACATCTTCCTCTTTTTCCACAAGGCATACACTTACCTGATATTTAGCTAGTTCTCTCGCTATATTAGCCCCTACTACTCCAGCACCAATAATACAGATATCGTACATATTACATCCTCCTCAGCTATTGAATTAATATTATTCCTAGCTTACTTTAGCAATTATTCTAGGCTTTTCCAAAATCTGGGACCTATCTCTATATCTCGCCAAATTGTTTGAATAGTCTAATATCATTAAATTATATCAAAGATGTGTGCCATTTTCATAGTATTTATCCCGCTCCAGGACAATAAAAAATATTTCTACCTGCTCATAACCAGCATCTTGAATATTATTGGTTATACTAAGCGCTACTTTATCCTGCACTTCTTGGCCTCTATCAAACCAATTGACTTGCACCAAAGGGCACCCTGCTACGATATCCCCGTCCCTTATCAGTGTGGACTCTACAAGTTCAATTCTAAAGTAGTCTCGGGGACAACCTATAATTTCTTCTAGCTCATTTACCATTTGTGTGCTGATCTTTTGTACTTCTTCCACCTTCATACCTTTAATTAGGAATTGTGGCATTTTTCAAACCCCTTTCATCTTTTACGTTGCCTATTTACTAACCTGAACTACCAATCCTACAGTTGCTTCCTCTGGTTCTTTCACGAACAATGTTAACACAAAGCCAATGACGGGCAAGCAAGCTAATACTGTAAAGATTAAAGGCATACCCCAAATATCGGCCACTTTCCCTAAGGCCAATACTCCCATAGCGCCTAGTCCTATACTTAAACCAATGGTCAATCCCGAAGCCATTCCCACATTATTCGGCATCATTTTTTGCGCTAATACCAAGCTGCTGGTAAAGGTTGCAGATAGTAAGATACTAGCAAAGGATAATACGATAAATGCCCCAATATCGCCAACTATAGGGAACAAATACAATAGAACAGAAATAGGTAAAATAGAGTATATCATGACCTTTTTACTACCATAACGATCACTCATAGCACCACCTAAGAGCGTCCCTAAGGCACTAGTTGCCAAATATACGGTCAGCAAGGAACTTGCATATATCTCACTACCATGTAAGTAGGACACATAATATAGAGGCACAAAGGTACTAATACCCGCAGCTACTGTCGATCTTGACAATACCATCCCCAAAAGGGACAGCAATGGCCAATTAATGGACGCTTTAAGGCTTTTCAAACTGCCAACTTGTTTCACTTCTGGTATAGGCAAATTACGAGCCATTTGTATTAACGGGAACCCGAGTAATGCATAGGGCAGGATATAGAAAAACACTTTTGTGCCGAATCCACCGTACAATAATGTAGCTAACAGCAAGGACCCTATGGCAAAACCAGCATTGCCTCCTACAGCAAAGATACTTACCCCTTTACCTTTTGCCTTACCACTTAATCGATTGGCAGTCTTAGCCGCCTCTGGATGGAAAGCCGCCATACCAAGTCCAGCAATTGCCGTCAAGAGTAATGTCAAATAGTAGTTAGGGGCCCATAAAGACGCCACCATCGCCATTCCTGAAATCAAACAGCCAGCAGGCATGAGCCAAGGACGGGGACTCCTATCACTAAAATATCCAAATAAAGGCTGACTAACAGAGGACGTTAAATTTTGCATAAGGGCAATAGCGCTTACTTGAGCGTAAGTTAACGCAAACTTAGCTTTTAAAAAAGGTAGCGCGACTAACAAAGCACCTGCGGATAAATCGGTAACACCATGAGCAATAACAACAATCCACAAGGCTTTTGGAAGATTTTTAACAATACTAAACAAAATGATCACTCCTATTAGGAAATATTATGAAACAAGTCGGCTATAAAGAAAATTTGATTCAAGGGACGTTTTAATTCCATCTGAATCTTAGAGCGACTTGGTCATTGAAAAAAAATATTAATATTTTTCTTATGATTTGTTTAATCTATAGATATCTGAATTACCATAACATGATAATTAAGGAGATGTCACTACATGAGCTGGAATGACCTTTTACGAGATACCTGGCAAACTTCCCTAATTTTTATTACCTTATTGATCCTTACCCGCATACTCGACAAAACCCAAGTGGGACAATTAACCTTGTACGAATATGTCAGCGGTATTACCATAGGATCGCTGGCTGCCACCATCGCTGCATCCGAACCTGAAAAATTATGGAGTAATTATTATGATCTACTACTCTTTGCAGTACTTACTTACATAGTTTCAGTCTGTACTATGAAGAGTCGCCCCTTCCGAAAATTGCTTGAAGGTTCTCCCAGTATTATAATTGAAAATGGTCGTATCATCAAAGAAAATATGTCATCGTTGCGTTTGGATCTGGATCAGTTAAATGCCTTACTGCGGGGCAAGGATATTGTGGATATAAGCGAAATACAATATGCCATACTTGAGACGACAGGAGAAATGAGCGTTATCAAAAAATCGGCTTCTCAGCCGCTGACTAAAAGTGATATGAATATCCATCTCACTGATCCAACATTCCCGGTAGAAATAATTATGGATGGAGAAATTATCGAAGAAAATTTAGAGAAACAAAACCTTACCCATACTTGGCTGGCAGAACAATTAAAAGTACGGAACATTAAAAGTGCCTCTCAGATTATGTACGGAGTCATTGATTCAAAGGGACAGTTGTTTATAAGTGCCAAAGGCAGCCGCCAAGATCAAGCTGATAAGCACGGCTAAGATTACTGCCACTTTAATTGATATATCAATAAAATGGCCATACTTACAGCAGCAGCAGACTTAATAATAATTCCAAAAACGTGTCCTTTTACCACGCTTTTGGCCACCCTCTTAGCTTGCGTCATATCTTTGTTTTTACTATACTCTGCAAGAATAGTAAAAACAAACGCTCCTAATAAAGCACCTAGCAAAGAACCGATAATAGGTAATAAGACAGTTCCCCATATTCCTCCCACGATAGTACCAATAAAGAGGGCAAGCATTGCCCTTTTAGAGGCTTTTTCTTTTTTGGCACTCATCAACCCTGCCACAAATTCAATGATTTCACCAATAATATAAATTCCAAATACAATTACCAAAATAGCATAATCTATATTTTCAAAGTGATCATAATACCCATATGCTAGACCAGTCAATAGAATCAGAGTATTACCTGGCAAGCCTATTATGGTCATAATAATTCCACCGAAAATGAAGAGAATACATGCTATATTCATTATTGTCCCAATATATTCCACAGGCTACACCTCTTTTTGCTCAATGTCTTATATTACTATTCCCTCTTATCTACTATTTTACCTTTTAACTAAATTATCGGACTTTTTCATATCACTTTAGTCTGCGTTATGTTACAATATAGATAGGCTAAGAACCACTTTCCGTCTTAACAATAAATGGGGGTGTAGTGATGTTTAATAAAATTTTAGTTCCTGTAGATGGCTCTGAAGCAGCTTGGCGTGCCTTAGAATATGCTACTGTATTGGGCGAAAAATTTCACAGCACCATCACTATTGTTCATGTTATCCAAGCCCATTATACTCTGCCATCCGTTGCTATCAACGGAGAAATCCCTTTTATATCTCTTAATATTCAAGAGGTAGAAACAACAGGTTATAAAATCATTGAACTAGCGGAAGAACGAATGGGCAATTATCCTACATTTGAAACCAATTTAGAATTTGGCCATCCGGCAGAGCGTGTAGTATCTTTAGCAAAAGATAATGCCTATGACTTAATTGTAATCGGCTCTAGAGGTTTAAGTGGAATAAGCGAATTTTTCCTAGGAAGTGTCAGTAATAATGTATCCCAAACTTCTCCTGTCCCAGTTATGATCGTCAAATAAATTAAATTGTACCCAAGTTGTAATAAAAGCAGCCATGAATTATATTCTTGGCTGCTTTACTGTATATTATGGAAAACATTACTAATAATACCTGTTTAAATTGCTCTAATAGACATTCTGTATCTGCTCTTCTTTTTTATTTCTGTCCAACGCCAATTGGATTAATTGATCAATTAGTTCTTTATAGGAAATCCCACTAATTTCCCATAGTTTAGGATACATACTTATTTTGGTAAAGCCTGGTATTGTATTAATTTCGTTTATTAGTACTTTATGCTCTTGTGTTAAGAAAAAATCAACACGAGCCATCCCTTCACAACATAATACCTGAAAGGCTTTGATCGCTAGATCTTGTACCAAAGTAACGATTTGTCTTGGAATGTCTGCAGGGATTTGAATAGTAGCACCCTTCTCATCGATATATTTTGCTGCATAGGAATAAAATTCTTGTTGGGGAATAATGGCGCCAATTTGAGATGCACGGGGTACTTCATTGCCTAATACCGCACATTCAATCTCTTGTCCTTCAATACATTCTTCTATTAAAATTTTATTATCAAAAGAAAAGGCCTCTTTGATTGCCCCCAAAAACTCTTCTTTATTTTTAACTTTACTAATCCCTACTGAAGATCCAAGATTAGCTGGCTTTACAAAAATCGGCAATCCTAATTCCTCTACCACAGTTTCAACGTCTATTTTTTCCTGTTCCCACTGATGATATGTCAAGCTCTTCGCAACAGGAATACCAGCATCTCTGAGAAGTCGTTTGGTTACATCTTTATCCATACCTATTCCTGATCCTAAAAGACTTGGTCCGACAAAAGGTATATTTGCTAGTTTTAATAAACCTTGTACTGTTCCATCCTCCCCAAATGTGCCATGAAGAATAGGAAAAGCTACATCAATATTTTTAGTAACTATTTTGTCTGCGAAGCATATAAGCTGTTCTGTTGATTTTCCCATCTGGAAAGCAACACCAATTCCTTTGTGTTTCATCATAATTTCTTTTGGATTATCTTCATTAAGCAAAAAATCCTCTTGATCGCATAAATACCATTGTCCTCTTTTATCAATACCAATTAACGTAAGTTCATATTTTTCCTTATCAATTGCATTTATTATATTTTTTGCTGAATGCAAAGAAACTTCATGCTCTGTTGATCTCCCACCAAATAGTAAAGCCACATTTATCTTTCTCACGTTTTCAACTCCTACTAATGTTTACTCTTAGTATATTAATATTTTTCGCTGTAATGATTGCTAAAAATGCTCATATTATTGTAAAAGATGCTGTACAATAGAATTACAATGCTATAGAAAGAAGGATGTTTCTTATGGAATTTGACAAAAAGGAGATAAATAATAAAAGCGGTTACTTGGATACAGATTTTCATTTCTTTCATTTAAAAGATAATAAAAATCTGCAATTCGAATTCCATTATCATGATTTTAATAAAATTATTATTTTTATTTCTGGTAAAGTAACCTATTTAATTGAAGGTAAAACATATAAATTAAAGCCATGGGATATTCTCTTAGTAAACAACAATGAGATTCATAAACCGATTATTGATCAATGTGAAACCTATGAGCGTATCATCATTTGGGTGAATTCTGCTTTTTTAGTACAACATAGCGATCCACAAAGTAATTTGCTAACTTGCTTTGAATGGTCCGCTGAAAAAAAGCTAAATTTACTGCGCTTGCCCCCAGAATTACTTTTAGGAGTAAAAAGCATTTTATCCCAACTTGAAGACACTTGTATTAGCCAAGAGTTTGGCAGTAAAGTCCTTAAGAATTCTTTGTTCCTGCAATACATTGTTCAACTCAATCGAATGTATTTAGGAATTGGAATTGATACAGAGCATCCAGATATTGAATATGATGAAACTATAGGGCGTATATTGGACTATATCAATGCTAACCTTAATGAAGATTTATCTATGGATAACCTGGCCTCTATTTTTTATCTGAGCAAATATTATTTAATGCGTAAATTTAAGCAACAAACAGGCCATACAGTCCATAACTACATTTTACAAAAAAGATTAATCGCAGCCAATGCTCTGATTAAAAAAGGTAAATCTATCACTACAACCTGTATAGAATGTGGTTTTGGTGACTATTCGAACTTTGTCAGATCATTTAAAAAAGCTTTCGGTCTCTCACCTAAAAAACATTACAAAAAGTTCTTGGAATATGAAAAGGTGGTGAGCCAACATAACAATCATTGGCCTCACCACCCCATTACTCAATTACCATAACCATATATTTACTTTACATTTCCATATCGCCCTCAAATGAACAGAAGAATAAAACGCACAAATCAATTTTTGCGCAGCAAAGCTATATCCTCCTCATTATCAAGCAACTGTAACTTATTTCGTTCTGCAGCAGGCAACTCTAAATAATCCTTTTTGCGTACTACAAAGTACATTGCACCAGAATCATTCGTGACCAAATTAGCAAGCTGTTTATTACTTGTCAACTCAATGCCAGGATTTCCAACGTAGTACGTAAATCCTGGGCGATAAAATTTTGCTATATACACAGGAGCTTTTCCATCATAATTCTCCTGAAATTTAGGCGAGAAATTTTTGACAGTAAAAGAGGGAGCAACTGCAGGAAATAATTGAGTCATCAAAACAATAACAAAGGCCATCATGCCAGCGACCACAACACCGATAAATTCATTATTGGACTTCTGAGCAATTGTCAGCCATGTTCCTCCTACTACAGCAGCAAAGACCACCCCTGTGACCAATGCACCTGAAAGTAGAGTAGGTATTAATTTTAGCGCTGCAAACAAAATGCCTACTTGGAGCACAATCATTAAAAATGTAAGAATCATTGCTGGCTTTTTAAATATCCCTGGAGTACCTTCTGAAAGGCATTGATCAATATACCTTCCTACCAGTAAGGCAAGAGGTGGATACATGGGTAATATATAGGATACCAATTTAGTCTGGGAAATGCTAAAGAATATAAACACTACTATTGCCCATATGAAAAAAAAGAATGGGATGTCACCTCCTCGCTGATTGCGGTTTCGGATAGATGACCAAAGGGACTGCACCATAAACATTGTCCAAGGGAAAAATCCTATCAATAAAACAGGAATATAATAATACCAAAGTGCTCCTGCTGAATGCTCAGGCTGTAAAAAACGCGTTACGTTATGAAACCCCAAAAAAGTATTGATAAAATCCATTCCATGAAAATGATACATAGCAAGATACCAGGGCAAAGAAACAAGGACTGCCAAAAATCCTCCGCTAATCATCTTAATGTGTTTTACAACCTGTAATTGTTTTGTTAAAAGCAGATGGAGTAAGACAATCATTCCTGGAAATGCAATACCGATAGGTCCCTTGGTTAAGACAGCCAAACCTGCCGCTATATAGGCCAAATAATATTTTCGCTGCAGGTAACACAGTAAGGTTGCTGTAATAAAGAAGGTCAGTGTCATATCTGTTACGGCAGCCTTACCTAAATAGAAATATTCTATGCTCGTAGTTAATACAAGAGCAGAGATAAATCCTGCTCGTTGATTCATAAGAGATCTTCCACCAAAATAAACTAGCAGTCCACCACAAACCGCTAAAGCTGCTGAAGGAAATCGAGCTGTAAATTCATTTTGACCAAAAATCTTAAAACTCCCACTCACCAGCCAGTAATACATAGGTGGTTTATCATACCAAAAATCGCCATAAATTCGCGGTGATACAAAATCATTTGTTGCAAGCATTTCTCGTGCTGTTTGTGCATAAACCGGCTCATCTGGATCCAGTAATGGCAACTCCCCCAACTGAAAAAACATGATAAATCCTGCGACAAGAATGATAATAATTACTTCAATCCAAGTTTTTTTCATAATGCCTCCATAACTTTATCTAATAGCAGATGCTATATGTTATCTACTTAAGTATTATAAAAATAGATTCTGAAAAAAGGCTGAAACAGTGAGCTACACAATGAAAACAAAACATTGCCTCTTATGCAAGATTTTATTTGTTTACATCACAAATAATGAGGGAAGCACTTGTTGAAAATTTCAACAAGTGCTTCCCTCATTATCGCGCTTTGAATCTTAAATTAATATCATCTGTAAGTCTATGCGTCTTTACAATAGACTATCTTTAATAATTAAAATACTCCCTTATATGTATTACATCCCAATTGCAAGACAGCGCATAGACATGGAGGCATTTTGAAACCCTTCATAAATAAACGAAAGGTCTTCATCCTGTTCCTGTAATGCTGCAGCATACAAGAGAGGTAAATAATGTTCATTAGTAGGTATGGACAATAAGGCTTCTTTACCCATTTTCTCATATTCTATCAAGGGGAGATGATTTCGTTCTACTAAGCATTGTTTCAGTATACTATCAAAATTCACAGCCCACTCAAAGGGTTTGGCTTCTATGTCCCAATCTACCAGACGCAAATTATGCACCATATTGCCACTGCCAATCACAAGAATACCATGCTCCCGTAAAGGAGCCAACTTTTTTGCTAATTCATAATGTTCTTGTGGTGTCTTCCCATAGTCGAGACTCATTTCCATTACAGGTATATCCGCTTTAGGATACATATGCTTTAAAACAGACCATGCAGCATGATCCAGACCACGTTGATGATCATAACTAATAGAAGCATCTTCAAATACAGATGCTACTTCTCCTATCTGTTCTGTAGCCCCTGGACATGGATAATGAATCTCATACAACTCCTGTGGAAAGCCATAAAAGTCATAAATAATCTCTGGATGTGTATGAGTTGTAATATAAGTACCTTTCGTAAGCCAATGGGCTGATACCACTAGAATAGCTTTAGGCCTTTGAAGTGACTGTCCTAACTTTACTAGGCTTGCTGTATACTCATTCTCAAGAATAATGTTCATGGGCGATCCATGTCCTAAAAATAATACGGGAGCCTTTTTCATATTCAAGCAACCTCCTATGTATTATGATATACAGTTTAACTTTGCCTTTCCCCCCTTATTCAATGAGTGAATTGCTCTAAGACTCAGATCATCATAAAGAAGAGCTAATTCAGGAGTCTTTAACTCCATCTGGATACTAGCCCCTACTTATCCTAATGACTTACTCGCTCTAAAGCTTCCGTCTATATAAGTCAGTCTGGGGTCCGAGAGCCCATTAGAACGACTTGGAAATAAACTTTTCAATTGCATGAGCAACACCATGTTTATCATTACCGTGGGTAACAAAACTACATAATTCCTTAATATCATTCTTTGCAGTCCCCATAGCTACACTAAACTTGACAATTTTCATCATAGAAACATCATTATAGTTATCGCCAATTGCCATTGCCCGATCAAGAGAAATGCCTAGGCGATCAGCTACTATTTTTAATGCATTTCCTTTAGAAGCATCCCTATGCCCTAGCTCAAAATTATTAGTCATGGAGGATGTCATTAAAAATTGTTTCATTTCCGCGAATTGATTGATCGCAATTTGTCTTTTTTTATCATCAAATGAAAAACAAAAGACTTTATAAATCCCTTCATCTGCACTCATAATTTCTTCATAATTCTTCACAGGAGTCATACCACTTTGGCTAAAGATCTGATCCAATGTCTCTTCAAAATAGATTGGATCCAATTCAAACTCCGTACCCTTTAGCCCCTCTGCCTCTCTGTGTAATATTTCCGTAGCGTTAGAAGGCATATAAATTTTCTTGTCGGTAGAAACTTCATAATAATAATCTTTTCCCTCTAACCATTTAACCATATATTGCACATCATTCCGATCCATTGTTAAAGATGCTATTTTTTGGCCGTCTTTAGCATGAATTACTGCACCATTATAAGATATTAAATAAGTTTCCAACCCAAATTTTTCACAAATAGAAAAAGCATCAAAATAAGTTCGGCCTGTTGCAACGATTACTTCTACACCTTTATCTTGTGCGCGACGGATGGCCTTTATGTTTTCCTCACTCACTTCATGTTCCGGATTTAATAAAGTTCCATCTAAATCTGTTGCTATTAGTCTCATAGTATTGCCACCTTTCTATTTGCCATCCATTTACCAGATGACTAATTTCTCATAAGTGCAACTTAAATTCAGGTAGAGTTGAAACTCCATCTAGAAGCAAGTCGTCTTTATATTTTTTCATTTCTCTTTTTCCTCTTAGTATCCTTTTTTACTATTCTTTCGAGAGTTCGCACTTGTATATGACGGAAGTCTTAAAGCGACCTGATCATCGTAAAAATCATGTATAAAGCGGACAGCCACATAAAAACTGCTGACACCTTATTGATATACCCAAATAATTGTGTAAAACTCTGTTTCTTACCTACATTCCATCCAAGAATAGCTAGAAGAAAAAACCAGCACCAGGATACAAGTATACAGGCAATGGTAAATATTATTTTTTCATCTCCTATATAGTGAATTGCACTTGTTCCAATAACACCAATAGTATCAAGTACAGCATGAGGGTTGAACAAAGAAACAGTAACAGCAAAAACAATCTGCTGTTTGATACTGAATTTCTTCTCATCTCCAGCATTATTCCCCGCCAATGTGCTATTCCATGTCATCCAGCCCATATAAACTAAAAAAACAACTCCAATAATCAGGAAACATATCTTAACCCAAGCAAAACTCGCAATAAATAATGAAACTCCTTGAACTGCCAATATAATCAGAAGAGTGTCACATAGAGATGCTGTAATAACGACAGGCAATGCCCGTAAAAAGGTAGGTTGGGTTACTCCTTGAGTAAAAACAAATAAATTTTGTACTCCCAGAGGTAATATGAGTCCCATAGCTAGAATCATTCCATGAATAAATGCTTGCATCTACGCTTTCTCCTTAAACAATTTTAATATAGACCATAATCCCTCTTTTTATTTCATCAATAATAGATTATAGAACTTGGAATAAAGATCTCTTACTGCAAAAAACTTAATTTTTAGATAGATAGAATGGTTTACCTCTTTATAATATAAAGAAGTAAACCATTCTATCATGACATACAAAAATCTTTTGCTAATGCTGCGGTCACAAATTCAATATGCTCTTGTAACTCGATTCCTAACATTTCTGCCCCTTGCACTATAGTCTCACGATTAACCGCTCTGGCAAAGGCCTTGTCTTTCATTTTCTTCATGACAGATTTCACTTGCAGGTTGGCAATACTTTTATCTGGACGAACTAAAGCGCATGCAATAATAAAACCAGTAAGTTCATCTACTCCGAGCAGTACCTTTTGCAATAAGTTTCTCTCTGGCTCCCAATCTCTAGCATGAGATTTTATGTCTGTGACAAATTGTTCTGTATAACCGTGAGGCTTTAATATCTGTTCTGTATGGCCAGGGTGCTCCTCAGGATATTTCTCAAAATCCACATCATGAAGTAATCCTACAGCACCCCAATATTCTACATCCTCGCCATATTTACCAGCATAAGCACGCATAGCGACCTCTACCGCTACGCAATGATTCAAAAGAGGTTTTTCCTGTACATGCTCCGTCAAAATACTCCATGCTTTTTCTCTTGTTGTATTCATTTTTTACTCCTCCAAAATAATTGTTATTCTCTTACTATCATAACAAAATCATATTCATCATAAAGGCTCCTGCTATACCTCCGATTACCACTATAATAAGATTACTTCTAAAAAAAGCAAGTATTATAGAGGTTATGCCCCCTACTATCGCTGGTTCCAAGTGGTCACTTCCTGTTGAATATAATACTCCAGGGAAAATTAGTGCTCCTAAGGCTGCATAAGGAATAAAGCCCATGAAACGGTTGATATAACTAGGTAAGGTAACATTTTGCAGCATTATCAAGGGCAGCATCCTGGGTATGTAAGTAACAATAGCCATCCCTATAACCAAATACACTAACATCATGTCTTTTGTGCCCCCTCAGGATAAATCAGCGCTCCAATAGCCGCACTTACAATTGTTGCAGCAATAATGCCCCATCCTTTTGAAATTTCTGCAAAAATGGGTAGCCAATAAAATAAAGAATTAATGGCAATGGCTATACAGGAAATAAGCAGCACGGGTCTTGCTTTTCTTATATTTGGCACAAGTAATCCAATAAACATGGCATATAGGGCTATTCCCATACTTACCTTAACAACGTTAGGCAAACTGGGGGCAAAAAACAAACCAATCCATGTCCCCACATTCCAAGAAAAAAATGCAATCGTGTTTAGGCCTAAGATGAAGTATTTGGACATCTTGTTATCCCTTTGTAATGCACCAACAGTAAAAGTTTCATCTGTAACACCAAAAGCTAGAAGTGCTCTCCATTTCCTTGACACTTCCTCACCAATTCTCTGAGATAATGCTGCCGTCATCAGAAAGTGACGTAAATTTAAGATAAAGGTCGTTATAATAATTTCACTATAGGAAGCTCCCAAAACCAATAGATTAACGCCAATAAACTGACTAGCACCTGCGTAAATCAAAAAAGACATTAGAATTGTAATTTGATTTGGAATTGCAAAAGATCTTGCCAATAAGCCAAAAGCAACTGCAATGGGTATATACCCGACTGCCACAGGTACTCCTACCTTTATCCCTGCTAAAAACTCTTCCTTCTTTTCCCCATGATTCATTGTTTCCCTCCACGATACAAGCTGATTCATAATGGCTCATAATAACTTCACAGTAACCTTATTATTATAACATAAATAATTTGACAGTTACTAACGAAAAAAATCATATCCCTTCTTGTATAATGTTAATAGAACAATTATCATAAACTTTTTATAAAGAATTTCTTGGCTTATATAGAAGATAATCCTTATAATATAAGTATCATTCATATCACTGGAGGTAATAGATTATGTTGCGTAATTTAATAGAGCAAGGCTATGGAGAGGCAGAAGATCTTAACTGTGCTGAAAGGATACTTTATGGTGCCAATAAAGTGTATCAATTAGATCTAGATCCTCAATCGTTAAAAATAGCTTCTGGTTTCGGCGGGGGGATGGCCATTGACAGTGTGTGCGGTGCTCTGACTGCATCCATTATGGTACTTGGAATTCTTTTTGTTAAAGACAGGGCCCATGAAAGTGGCAAAATTAAAGCCTTAACACAAGAATTATTTGATACCTATCAAAAAGAAATGGGTTCTATTGACTGTGCCTCCTTAAAAGCCCGTTATCGCACGGAAGATATAAAATGCAGACATGTAATTGCAAAAGCAGCAGCAATTTTGGATACTATCATTAAAAAAGAAAGAGAAAGTATTCAATAGCAGTATAATAAACAAGAGGAAAGCACAAAGCTTCCTCTTGTTATCGTTTTACATTATTATGGGAAGAGCAACATATGACACTGCTCTGTTCCCAGCACAACATCAGTTGTACTCTTTAGTATTGTTTCAACTTATTATATATATAATTGTGGTTCACCCTTCATTAATTTCTGTAATCGAACCCACCCCATTCCAATCTCATTTTTTTCTTTTTTGTATTTTTCTCGCCCTCCTTATTTCCCTTTATTATATTACAAATACACAAATACACTTAATTTTCAATATATTATCTTGAAAATTTTATAAATAAGACTTATTATATTTATATCACGTTTTTGTATATTTTTGTCATATTATCATCATGTCATTATCAAGTCTTTGTTATATTTTTATTACATTGTCACATTTGTGTCATAATTTCATGATATGCTAGTTAATAGGCTTACTTTAGAAAAAACAATGTGATGACGATAATAAAATTCACATCATCTCTAAGGAGGTTTCCAATGAACAAGATACCCTATATAGGGAAATGGATTTCTTGCTTATATCGAACAGGTCAATCTTTTTTTGATTATCACTTAGACACTTACGGTCTCGGAAGTGGCAATGGATATTATGCTTGTCTTACATACCTTTTTCGCCAAGAGGGCATTACCCAAGATACAATAAGTAAGCATGTAACAATTGATAAAACAACCATTGCCCGTGCCATTATGAAACTAGAAACATTGGGATATATTGTAAGGCATGTTGATCCTATTGATCGACGCGCCTACAAAGTATATTTAACGGACAAAGGCCGCGCTCTTCAACCAGCAATTGAAGCCACTTTTACCCAATGGACTACTTCACTTACCCAAGGATTTACCCCTGCGGAAACTCAAATGGCATATAGACTGCTTGAACGAATGACCCAAAATGCAATTATTATTAAAGAAAAGTTAAGCTCACAAGAAATCTCTAGGAGTGAACTAAATGAAACAACATTTACTAACAAATAACAAAAAAAAGCTAGCTTTAATCAGCATTGCCATTCTTGCTATACTATTTTTATCCTACCGGGGAATCTATTCAAAAAATATTACAAAAGTTAAACGTTCCGATAATATCAAACCAACAGTTGATGTCATGACAGTGCAACGTAAAGATATGATACGAACAATTGACTTAACTGGACAAACGGTTTCTGAATCCCAAGTAGATATTGCTGCAAAATATACAGGGAAAGTCACTCAAATTAATGTTGAACTAGGGCAACAGGTTTCTCCTGGGCAAATTTTGCTTATTCAAGATAATAGGGATGTTGACATTGCTATATCTCAAAATGAAGCTAGTTTTCGGCAAGCCAATGCAGATACAATCGAAAGCAACGCTACTTTTCAAGCAAGTTATCAAAAAGCCCAATCAGACTATCAACATAGTGTAACCACTTATGAACGGTATAAGACATTATATGCCGAAGGCGCCATTTCAAAGGAAGCACTTGACAATACCGAACAACAAATGATTTCATCTCGATCTGCCCTAGATACTTGGTCTAAACAACTAACTGCTGGCAGCGCCGCCTCTGTTGATTCCAAGATAGCCAGTCGTGATAAAGCACAAAGTGCAATTGACGCACTAAGAAATCAAAAAGCTGACCTTACATTACGAGCCCCACGCTCTGGTGTCATTGGATTTCGGCAGGCTGAAGTTGGCAATATCGTCTCAGCTGGCCAAAAAATACTATCCATCGTTGATAACAGTAATATCTATGTAGATTGCTCTGTATCAGAACAAGATATCGGACAAATTACTTTAGGAGTACCTACTACTATTTCTATTGAATCACTAGGAAAATCCTATACTGGCAAAATCATTTATATAAGTCCAGCCATGGATAGCAAAACACAAACATTTACCATCCGTGTAGCTCTGGATAAACCAGATGCTAGTATTAGAAGTGGTATGTTTGCGCGAACCACTATTAATGTTGCCTTAAGACCACAAACCCTATTTGTACCAAAGGAAGCTGTTATCTCTTTAAATGGTAAAGACCGTATTTTCGTAGTAAGCAGCGATAACCAAATAGAAGAGCGCATTGTACAATTAGGCTTACGCAATGACAAAAGTATTGAAATACTTAATGGACTTAATGTTGGTGAGCAAATCGCTATAAGCAATTTAGCACGACTCAAAACAGGAACGAATGTTACATCAAATAACCTTGCAGAGTAGTCAAGTCAGATTAACATTAGATACGAGGTGACATTTTGAATATTACTAGATTCTCTATACAAAAACCAATAGGCATCACCATGATTGTTCTGTTCTTCGTCGTACTTGGCTTATATAGTCTTCATAGCATTGGTGTTGAACTGCTACCTGCTCTGAATACTCCTTATGTAACCGTGTCCGTCCGATATCCTGGTGCAGGTACAGAAGAAATGGAGCAGCAGGTTATTAAACCATTAGAGGATTCCCTATCCTCAGTTGCCCATTTAAAACACATGACATCCACTGCCAGACCCGAAAATGCGAACATTGTTTTGGAATTTGATTTTTCAGCAAATGCAGACATTGCCTCGATTGATGTTACAAAACAAGTAAACTCCGTACGACGAAAATTACCTGACGGCATCGATGAACCATCTGTGAAAAAAAGGGATATTAATGCTACTACCATTTTAGAAATTGCAGTAACATCCAACCAACCATTAGCCGATACTTACACCAAGGCAAATGATGTTTTCAAAGAACGTCTACAGCGAGGCGATGGAGTTTCAGAAGTTCTTTTATATGGTGGTAGAGATAAAGAAGTTGCTATCGAGCTTGATAAAAACAAACTTCGTTTTTATAATCTAGCAATCAATCCAATTGTAAGCAAGATAAAAAATGAAAATACCTTGCTCCCTGCCGGCACCGTGTTTAATGATAAAACCCAAAGCGATGTGCGTTTACTTGCTCAATACACTACTCCCGATGAAATTGCCAAGTTACAAATTACAAATGCAGACGGTATTCCTGTACTACTAAAAAATGTTGCAACTATTACAGAACAAGATAAGCGAGTAAGTCGTTATAGTCGCGTAAACGGTTCTGCCGCTGTTTCATTATCTGTTTATAAAAACAGTGATGCCAGTGTTGTAGATACTGTTGCATCCACTCTCGAACAATTAGAAACATTACGAACTGAATATCCGGACTACACGTTTACGATTGTTACGAATGCATCCAAATATGTTGCTAATTCCTTACATAATACCATGGCAAACCTTATGGAAGGTTTGTTCACTACGGGACTGATCTTGTATCTTTTCCTGCGTGGCTGGCGTTCTACTGCTGCTGTAATTATTGCCATCCCCACATCGTTGATTTCTACCTTCTTTGTCATGTATATTGCAGGTTTCACCTTTAATATGATGTCTCTCATGGGTATGGCACTTTGTATCGGTGTTTTAGTAGATGATTCCATTGTTGTATTGGAAAATATCCATCGTCACTTAAAAATGGGTAAAGACGCTGCTACTGCTGCCGAAGACGGTCGTTCTGAAATTGGTATGGCGGCTATTGCTATTACACTTTGCGACGTTGTTGTCTTCATGCCCATTGCATTTATGACAGGCATGACAGGACAATTTTTTCGTCAGTTTGGATTAACTATCGTTTTTGCCACCTTATTCTCTATGTTTGTATCCTTTACCCTTACTCCGATGCTTGCCTCACGCCTCTTTAAAAACGGCTTAGTAGAACCCAAAGGCGCAATCTGGGATTTTATGGAACGTATGGAACAAAGGGCAATTAACAAATATGAAACCATTTTACGTTGGAGCTTAGGGCATAGTAAAAAGGTCATTGCATCTGTTCTAGTACTATTCATTGCCACTATGGCCTTGATTCCTCTTGGGGTTATTGGCTCGGAATATATGCCACGCACCGATGAAGGCAGTTTCCGGATTTCTGTAGAACTACCTGTTGGGCAAAATATTGAGCAGTCAGATCAGGTAGTTAAAATTTTAGAACAATATCTGTCCACTATTCCTGAAGTAACCAATTATTTATCTAGCACTGGTTCACCCACAAGTAACAACGGTTCTCTTAGTGTTCAACTTGTTGATCGAAAAGACCGTAATCGTACCGTTTGGCAAATTACTGATCTTGTCCGTGCCTATGCAAAACAAAATATACCAAATGCCACCATCAGGGTCAATGAATCTCAATCTTCTGTAGCCGGCGTTTCTGGAAAAGGAAGTGGTGGTGGTGGTGGTGCACCAATCCAAATTGAATTACTTGGTGCTAATATGGATAACCTGGTAAAATCTTCATATCAAACGCAAACTATACTTTCAAAAATACGGGGCATCAAAGACATCAAAAGTTCCTATACAGAAGGCATGCCAGAAATACAACTTACTGTCGATCGTGACAGACTAAAATTTTATAATAGCTCCGTATCTGAAGTGACAAATGTATTTAATGCCGCAATTGCTGGACAACAAGCCGGCACCTATGCAAATGACCCAACAAATGGCGGTCTAGATACTGATATTACAGTTCGCCTTAAAGGAAGCGATGGCTTTACCATAAATGATATTCGCTCCTTACCCGTTATGGCTGGTAATCATCAAATATCCCTTGGAGATGTGGCTAACCTCAAAGAAGGAACTGGCCCCGTTATGTTGCAACGTGTGGACAAACAGCGTTCCATTACCATACAAGCAAATATAACCGATCGCCCTCTAAACGAAGTATTACAAGAAATTTCAAAGAAACTCATTACGAAAGAATTGGGACCTGGTATAAGCTACCGATATAAAGGTCAAGCAACCAGCATGAATGATACCTTTAGTCAAATGTTCCAAGCATTAGCCTTATCTCTTATCCTAGTATATATGTTGCTGGCCGTTCTTTATGAATCACTATTAACTCCATTCATTCGTATGTTTTCTCTCCCCTTAGGGATGATAGGCTCTTTGCTTTTCTTGGCTATCACTAACAATACTATTAATCTTTATTCTCTCATCGGCATCTTGGTAATGGACGGTTTAGTTGCTAAGAACGGTACTTTACTTTTGGACTATACCTTAACATTAATGGATCGAGGAGTCGGAGCCTTTGATGCCATCATCGAGGCAGGAAGAACGAGATTAAAACCAATCTTTATGACGACACTCACAATGGTCGTTGGTATGCTGCCAACTGCCTTATCCATGACAGAGGGGTCAGAAACAAGAGTAAGTATGGCATGGGTTCTTATTGGAGGCTTATTAAGCTCCACAATCTTTACTCTAATTATTATCCCTATTGTTTTTTTATTCTTTCACAATTATCCTATTCGCACTTGGTTAAAGGGTCGCTCTCCAATAAATTGGTTCAAAAACAAAGTAAAGGCTACTCCTTAAACATAACATACTCTCATATAAGTTTTTTTTGCATGAGCAATGCAAAAATGCTATCCCTCTTAGCTGTAGGGATAGCATTTTTTATTGAATCTAAAATATTTAACTAAAATTGCTTAAGCGTGACTAAGATCAAATGGACTGAAATTCTGCACTGCTAAACCACCATTGACGCCCCCCTCTCGACCTGGGAATATGCTTATACACTGCTTCCAAAATGTCCTCCACCATATCTCTTCGCAAGATAATATACTCTACCAATGCCTGGCGTTCAGCATCATCTGGCAGCCATTCCTCTGGTATTTCTGCAACTAAATCATTAATATATTCAGAGCTAATGCCCTTTATTTTTTCCATGTAGGGAAAAAAATCCGGAGGCGAAAGCCAATCTCTGAGCAATAATCCATAACAATAACGATAGTAAAGCTTTATTACCGTATTTATACTATTCAGATGGGCAGACGTCCACCTGGCAGACTTGAATAAATGAGAATTATCAATTGCATATATTTTATATCCAGCATCTTCCTTATGCAATAAAAGGTTTTTCTTATTATTCGTACGATCTGAATTATGAAACATATAGTCGAATAACAGGATGCCAGCCATTTCAATTATATTTTCAGCCTGATGTAAATTATTCTTTCCCACATATTCTGTATGATTTAGGTATAAAGAGGCAAAATGCCGCCCTGGAACTACCTCTAAAGCTCTCAATTGAGGACTTTTTTGTATTGTTTCTTCTGAAATTTGAATAATATTACTGGCAGGAAAACACAGGCCCATGATTTCACCCAATTGGGCTGCTATAAATTCATTCACTAAGACCTTAGAACCCAATAGATTATTTTGCAATTTCACCACATAAAAATTCCTGTCATTGGCGCGAAATAATTGGGGTGAAGTAACTCCTACTCCTACATTACCAAAATGCTTCATAGCAATGATCATATCATCAACCTCCACCCAAAATGATGCTAACAAAAAAAGACTCGGTAATAGCTTCCGCCGAGTCTTTTTTAATTAAAGTTAAAGATTTAACTACAACCAACTCCAGAAACAGAAGTCAGAGCTTCTAGATTTATCACTGCCGATCTAATCCTTCTATCTGAGATCGGAGTACTGCTGCCAGGAACAAAGATATCTGTATTTGTGAGGATTGCTAAGCAATCGTCAATGGCAATGAGTGTTCCTTCAATAGAAAAGCCACCAAGGGTTGTTAATACCACTGCGTCACCGACCATGCGGCATAATACTCTAACTAAATGACGACTTTCCGTACGTTCTGTTGCTTCTTCGGAATCAATTCTAGCTGTTTCCTCATTATTATGTGATTTTTCAAAAGGATCTCTTACTATAGCCGTTCCTTTGGCAACTATGTTCCATAAATCAACGCGTGTGAAATCCACATGTAAGACTTCTCCCCCTGGAGTAAGAATTTCTACATTGTTGCACTTGGCTTCTATCGCTGGAGAAAGAATGGCGAGTCGGCAATCTTCTACGGCCTGTAGATTACCGAAATATGCGAATCCATCAAAACCAAACAATACGATATCCGTATTTATTTCCCGTTCTAGCTCTCTAACAAGTGATTGATTCCGTAATTCTGTAAAAATGCTCATACACTATATACCTCCTATGCGGTAATACTATTTAATTTTGCTTACTATACTGTATGAGTGAGGAACTCATAGTGTTACTCTAATTTTTTCTATATTCTCTACGATTTTGCAGTTTAATTACTGTTTTCAGACTATATACCAGAAAGTAGGCAGGGAACATATCCCTGCCTACTTTCTGGTATTCATTATTCAAAAATCATGCAATAATTTTACGAATTAAGCTAAAATTTCATTCATGCTACCAGTTCGGTATCCCGCTAAATCTACTGTGACATAAGTAAAACCAATCTTTTTAAGGCCTTGCTCAATACACTTTGCTACTGTAGGAACAGTAATTAGGGCAATATTTTCTGGCGAAACTTCAATACGGGCAATATCACCATGGTGACGTACTCGAATTTGCCCTGGGCAAAACTCTTTTACTAATGCTTCAGCCTTTTCTATCTGATTAAGTCTTTCCGCTGTAATGGATAACCCATAAGCGACTCTTGAAGAAAGACAAGCAGCACTGTCCTTATCCCAAGTCTTAAGAGTCCATTCCTTAGATGCCTCTCTTATTTCCTTTTTCGTCAGACCCACCTCAATCAATGGGCTCCTCACATGCTCTAGTTCTTCTACTGCCTTAATTCCTGGACGATAATCCGATAAATCATCCACATTTGATCCATCAAGCACCCAGTTGTAATCATTATTCTTTGCCCACTCCACTAAGGCTGAAAATCTTTCTTGTTTACAGTAATAACAACGTTGCTTATTATTTGCAACAAAATCCGGACTATTTAATTCACTAATATGTAACAAAACATGCTTTATACCAATGTTCTTTGCTATTAAGATTGCTTCATTTTTTTCACTCTCTGGCAAGGTCTCAGAGTACGCGGTAATGGCTATTGCCTTTTCTCCTACAGCACGTACTGCTGCTGCTGCTAAGAAGCTACTATCTACACCGCCTGAAAAAGCTACTACAATACTTCCTAGCCCACTAAGTAACTCATTTAGTTGCTCTAATTTCTTTGTGATATTTTCCACTATTATTCTCCTTTACATTCCATTTAAAAGGAATCTGTACGTTTTCTATAGGTTCTACTATACCATGCTGTTTTACATTCTGCCAATAAAAATCAGCTTTTTTCTGCACCTAGGCATTTTATACGACGACCAAGTCCTTGGATAAGTGCGGCTAAGCTTCAGATGGAGTTAAAGCTCCATCTGAAGCTTAGTCTTCTTTATATTCCATCCCCATTTACACATTCCAGAAAGGGATAGTAAATACTTTGCGCAAACTTAACCGCAGTACCATTTCGAATAGTAATAATTATTTCCTCACTTCCCTGGGAAGTCACCTCTTTTTCCATTGCTGATTCCACATCTTTTTTATTCTTAACTGCAACATTATTTTTAATTGCCATTTCTTTTCCTCCTTATCATACAAAAAAAATGTTATTTAAATCCCCTTTTCATAAAAGAAAGGGACTTAAATAACATTTTTAGCCCTCTCTCATCTGTCAGGATAAATCCTGCTGGAATTAGCACCACTGCATTGCTGCCGGTTGCTGGGTGTCATCGGGCCAGTCCCTCGACCACTCTTGATAAGAGTTTGTTTATTAAATTATTGCTAACTATATCACAAATCGATATAGTTAGCAAGTTTATATTTGTGAACTGTTTATATTTGTGAACTAAAAAATTTAAGGGGCTTGATATACTTGATGCAAATGATCAATATCAGCCAACGAGGGTAATGAAGGGATGGCCCCCCTTTTCGTTGTCGTTAATGCACCGGCTGCATTGGCAAAGTCAACAATATCCATAAATTCTTTTTGTGGCAAAGAGCAAATTTCAGCCAAACTACGGTCTCCCATTTTGTATAAAAAAGCGCCTAAGAAAGCATCTCCCGCACCAGTAGTATCTACCGTATTTACACAATAGCCTGAAAGTTTCCCTTTTCCGCCTGAATACTGATAGTAACATCCTTCTTCTCCCAAAGTTACCAAGATAACTTTACAACCTGCAGTATAGAGTTCTGCTGCACCTTGCCCTATATCGGCTACCCCAGTAATCAGTTCTAGCTCTTCACCAGAGATCTTCACAATGTCTGCATAGGTTAACCCAACTTTCATATGCTTAATTGCCTCTTCCTTACTAGGCCACAATAGCGGACGAAAATTGGGGTCATAAGAAATAATGAGCCCCCTATCTTTCGCGAACTGCACCGCTGCTAAAGTAGCGCTACGGACTGGTTCATGAGTCATGGACAGTGACCCAAAATGAAAGATCCGTGAATGGCGAATGATTTCGTAATCAATATCCTTACTGCTTAATAACATATCCGCCCCTGGATTGCGACAAAAGCTGAAGGACCGATCACCTGTACCATCTAAATGGACAAACGCTAACGTAGTATGAGCATGGGAAGAAAATTTCAGTCCGGATACATCAATTTGATTTTCAACAAGAACATCTCTTAAAAATAAACCAAACTGATCCTGGCCCACCATACCGATAAAAGCACCTTTTTTTCCCAAATTTGCCAGAGCGGTTAATACATTCGCTGGCGCTCCACCAGGATTTCGTTCAAATTGCAAATTGCCTTCCCCAGAAAGACCAGCAGAAGTAAAGTCAATTAACAGTTCACCTAAAGCCACTACATCAAACATAAGACGTCCTCCTCAACCAGCTTAGTAATCTCTCTAGAAATAACCATATATAGCCGTAAGACAGGCGAAGGCTGAGCATAACTATAAGCGTAGGTTAAGTACAACGGCGAAGTGTTAGTTATGCTCAACCTTTGCCGTCCTAAATGACTTTCTATGCTCTTGCTTCCTTTCTTTTCTTCATCATGTCTACATAAACGGCTGCCAAAATAACAATCCCTTTGATGATCAACTGCCAAAACGAGTTTATATTTAATAGATTCAATCCGTTGTTAAGGACACCGATGACAAGGACACCGATTAAGGTACCACCAATTTTTCCAATTCCTCCTGTCATACTGGTACCACCAAGCACAACTGCAGCAATGGCATCTAGTTCAAATCCGTTTCCTACTGTAGGCTGTCCGGAGAACATACGAGCAGCTAACACAACGCCCGAAAAGGCTGCCAAAAAACCTGAAAAAGTATACACAAATATTTCAATCCTCTTAATCTTAATACCCGTAAATCTTGCAGCCTCTTTGTTACCGCCAACTGCGTAAATATGCCTACCTAGTTTTGTTTTATTTAATATAATAGCTGTAATGACCAAGAAGATAAAGGAATAAATTACAGGCAAAGGAATAGGTCCTAAATAGCCTGCACCAATTACATTGAAGCTTTCATTCATAACGCGTATTGGTTGACCACCTGTATAAACATAGGCAGCACCACGAGCTATATTTAACATAGCAAGAGTCACAATAAAGGATGGTATACCCGTGTATGCCACCATCACACCATTGAACGCACCTGCAAGAGTTCCCACAACGATTCCAGCAAACACTGCTACAGGTATAGGCACATTGCTAAATGCAATAAGTCCGCCTGTCACAGTTCCTGATAATGCTACAATGGAACCTACAGAAAGATCAATACCACAAATGATAATTACAAGTGTCATACCTAAGGCAAGGTTTGCATTTGTAGATACCTGCCTTAATATGTTAAGAATATTTGATTCCGTGAGAAAAGCTGGTGATATGATAGACAAGGCAATACATAAGGCTGCAAAGCCTATTAATATACCAACATTTTCTTTAATGAATTCTACAATATCTAGACCTATTCTCTCAACAAAGTTTGGTTTACTGGTCGTTACAACTTTCAACATAATTACATACCTCCTGTTGCCATATGCATTATTTTTTCTTGCGAAAATTCTTCCCGATTCAGTATTCCCGCTATACTGCCATTGCGAACTACTACCACTCGATCACTCATATTAATAATTTCTGGCAACTCTGAAGATATCATAATGATGGATACGCCCTCTTGAGCAAGGCGATTCATAATTCCATAAATTTCTGCCTTTGCGCCAACATCAACACCTCTGGTTGGTTCATCAAGGATTAATATTTGAGGTTTTGCGGCCAACCACTTGGCAATGACCACCTTTTGCTGATTTCCACCACTCAGATTACTAATCAACTGCAATATATTAGCTGTTTTAATACCTAGTCTTTCTACATAGGTATTTATAATTTCATTCTCTTGTATTTTATTTACACTAATAAAAGTAATAAATTTATCCAATACGCGAAGAGTCATATTGTATCCTACCTGTTCCTTCATGATAAGACCTTCGTCTTTCCTATTTTCAGGAACAAGAGCAATGCCAAGATTCATTGCATCACTAGGTGACTTTATCCCTACCTTTTCACCATGGACATAGATTTCACCAGATTCAAACTGATCCAGTCCGAAGATCGATTTCATAATCTCAGAGCGTCCTGCACCTACTAGTCCAGAAAATCCTAATATTTCTCCTTTTCTAAGACTAAAATTAATGTCACTGAATACGCCTTTTCTAGTTAGATTTTTTACTTCGAGAGCATTTTCGCCTAGCTCATGAGGTATTTTATGATAATAGCTTGTGAGCTCACGGCCTACCATCAATGAAATGAGTTCATCTACATTGGTTTGCCTTGTCACCTTCGTATCAATGTATTGTCCATCCCGCATGACAGTAATCCTATCGCTTATTTTGAACAGTTCTGACATTCTATGAGAAATATATACGATCCCTACTCCTTGGGATTTTAAATTTTCTATGGTCTCAAAAAGAAATTTTACTTCTTTTTCTGTTAGTGATGACGTAGGTTCATCCATTACTAGAATCTTAGAATTAAATGAAATAGCTCTGGCGACTTCAACCATTTGCTGCTGCGCTATATTTAGCTTAAATACCAACTGAGAGGCATCTATGCCAAGATTAAAAGAATCTAACAATTGTTGCGCTTTTCCTAACATTTCATCCTTCTTAATAAAGCCAAATCTTCCCGTTGGTTCCCTTCCAGAAAAAATATTCTCAGCTACAGACATATGTGGTACTAACACAAGTTCTTGGTGAATGATACTTACACCAGCATTTTGTGAATCCTTAACATCATGAATTGCCATATTCTGACCATCGATGTAGATCTCACCCTCATCTACATTATAGATACCTCCAAGCACCTTCATGAGTGTTGATTTGCCAGCCCCATTTTCCCCGAGTACACCGTGTACCTCTCCAGCTCTTAATTCAAAATTCACATTCTTCAATGCATAAACACCAGGAAAGCGCTTGTGAATATTTTTCATTTCAAGAATAACGTTGCTCACTGTTTCACCTACTTTGCATTTAATAACAATTTATGATGCAAGACTCTTATCCCTAAGGTTACATTTTTGTAGCATTAAATAATAATGTCAGAAAGTTTTATTTGGTTACCCCAGATAAAACTTTCTGACACTTTGCTACATACAACCTCATTCTTTCTTGAAACTGGCATTATGTATCTGAACTATTGCCAGTTTTTCACACCAAATTTTTCTACATTTTCTTTATTAATTAACTCAGTTTTAACAGGTACATTCTTCTGATATTGCTCACCTTTAAGAATCTGCATTGCAATTTTATACGATTCCTTACCAATGTTAATTGGAGATTGTGCACCAGTTCCTGTCATATCGCCATCTTTAATTGCAGCCTTAGATTCAGGAGCACCATCAACTCCATATACCAAGATACCTTTCTTATTTGCAGTTTTCAAAGCTGCTATTATCCCAAGAGCTGTTGGGTCATTACCGCCCATAAAGGCCTTAACATCGGGGTTAGCTTGAAGTATAGCTTCAGCGATAGGCATTGAAATTTCTAATTGCCCTTTGCCATCCTGTTGCGCTACAATCTCAAACTTGCTTTTCTTATCTCCCAGGCCTGCCATAAATCCATCGATTCTATCAATAACAGACTTCATAGTAGGAGAATCAATAATAGCAATTTTCCCACCGTTTGGCATTTGTTTTACAAGGTCCTCTCCACAGACTTTCCCAGCATTAAAATTATCAGAAACTACAATAGAGTTTACTAATTCTTTATCAAATACCTGTGCATCAAAATTAACGACGGGAATATTCGCTTTCTTCGCAGCATCAAGTGCTGGTTTTATGCCCTTCCAATCTACAGGATTCAAGAAAATGATATCCACTTTCTGGGCAATCATATCTTCAACTTGGGCAATTTGCTTTTGGGTATCAAGTTGGGGATCAAGAGTGATAAGAGTGCCGCCATCTTTTTCAACAACTTCACGGATAGACTTCTCAAGAGTAATAAAGAAAGGATTATTCATTGTCATACAGGTATATCCAAACTTATACTTTTTCACAGTATCGTTAGCCTTAGGTTGGTCAACCGACTTAGAGCATCCTGCCAGTAAACCTACACAGAAAAGTACAGCCAATAGGATCGGCATTACCTTTTTCATACTATCCCTCCATATCTTTCTTCTAAAAATCGCTACCTACCTGATCGTTCATGAGAGTGTTTAAAAGCATCTACACCTCCAGTCTAAATAGGATATAGGCCTACGATCAAAGGGCTTACAATTAATTATAAGATTATTCTGAATCAATTCATATGTCATCTGTCATAACTATTCGGTTATATTTGTCATGTTAGCATGACAAATATAACCGAATGGTTACGGCCTTTTTCTATACATTAAACTCAATTGTTTTTCAAAAAATTATTAATATCTTTATTGAGATCTTCCAGAGCCTTTCCTGCATCCTTTTCCATACTTACAACCTGAAAAATCTCCTTATCAGCCATCGTTACTGCTTCTTCATACTTTTGAAATTTAGGAGTAACAATTGACTGTTCAATAACCTCACTCAGCAGGGATTTGTTAATGAAGGTCTCTTCGGGACTAACTGCTGAAAACACTTTTTCCCCAAATTCAGATTCTGTAATATAGCGTAAGACAGGTATGCCATAAGAATATTTTAGAACATTGGTCTGGGTATTCTCTTTATACACTAGGAACTTTAAAAATTCCCAAGCTTCCTTTTCATGCTTCGTACGAGAACTGATCCCCATGAGCAAGCTATGTAATTCTGAAACATTATTCCCCTTAGGGCCTCTAGGCAACTTTATGCACTCCCACTCAAATTGACCATATTTCTTTATTCTATAAGGATATGGCTTATATGCCTTATACGTTGAGAAAAGAAAGGGTCTGAAAGCTACTTTCCCAGCATCGAAATCATTAGATGAAACTTTATAATTCAAATTCAAGTAATTCAATTTTATTAAAAACTCTACTGCTTCCACAACACCAGGGCTGTCAAAATAAGCCCTACTACCATCAGCTTCAAAAAGTCTTTGTCCGTTAGTATATACAGCATCCTGCCAACCAAAGCCAAATGTACCGAACTGGTCGATTTGGCCATCTCCATCTGTATCCTTTGTCACCTTTTTACAGATGTCATAGAAATCATTCCAAGTCCATTCTCCTTTTGGAATGGCTATTGCTTCTCTTGTAAGCAGTGTCTTATTGACAAACATCAAAGCAGGAGCAACTTCACTGGGGAGAGCATATTGTTTTTTCTGGAACTGGCCCGATTTAATTGCATTCACATACATTTTACTTGCATCAAATTGAAGGTCATTCATCATAATTTCATCTAGATCTTTTAAAATTCCAATTGATACTAAGGTATTAAAATCTCTTGGTAGAATACAAAAAATGTCTGGCTCATTGCCTCTGATAATTTTCTGTGATAACCATTCCGAATAATTGCGTTTCAATGTTCCACTTCTGTAAGTAATCTTTACCCCAGGATTCATCTTTTCAAATTCAGCGATAGCTTCATCAAAAAACTTATTACTGTCTTGTATGGGCACATCCCAATAGCTACCAGCAAAGACTCCAATTTCAAGAGTAATTGGTTGCTTCATCATTTGATAACCTTGAAATGCTATCATTGCAAGCATTAGTAGCCCCAAGGACGTCAATACTATGACTCTTTTTCTACTATTCTTCAGCAATACCCCCATATTAATTACTAACTTCTTTCATGGTTAAACCAGACTGTACAGCATAAATAGCAATCTGTGTTCTGTCCCTTAAATTGAGCTTACTCAAGATGCTGCTTATATAATTTCTTATAGTCCCCTCGCTGAATTTTAATTTCTCTGTTATTTCCTTATTGGACATACCCATACCGATAAACTGTATAATTCTCAACTCATTTTTACTTAAATCCTTAACAGCACCCTTTGCTACATTCACGATGTAATCTGCATTAGCCATTTGGGAAAAAAATTTAAATACCTTTACGGCTATATTAGGGTTAATTAGCGCACCTCCACCATATACAATTTTAATGGCTTCTACTAGTTCTTTGACGGAAATTCCCTTCAAAAGATAGCCGCTGGCACCATTTTTTAAAGCATTAAATACATACTCATCATCATCAAACGTAGTAAGTACAATAATCTTTATTTGCGGGAAGGCATCTTTAATAATCTCGATACATTGTACTCCATCCATTTCAGGCATGCGGATATCCATCAGAATAACATCTGGTAACAGTTTTTTAATTAGCTTTGTTACTTGTTTACCATTTTCTGCTGTACCAATAATCTGTATACCTGCTTTGTTATGCAACATGATTTCAAGGCTCTGCCTTATGATTTCTTGATCCTCTACAATTAGTACTTTAATCATAATTTCACCTCCACCTTATAGGCAACACAGCGTGCATGGTAAAACCCGTACCATTTTGACTAAAAAACTCAACTTTTCCATTTAACAATCCAACCATTTCTCTAATATGTGTGAGTCCAAACCCTTCTTCAATAGCTGAGCAGCCAACTCCATCATCTATGATCTTAATGTTTATAACACTATGGTGAAATTGAAAGCTGATATTGATTGTCTTTGCTTTCCCATGACGTACAGCATTTGTAATTCCCTCCTGAATAAACCGGTATACTGTTTCTTCTTCTTCAATCCAAAGCTTTTTAACTGTTCCTTCTATGTTTAAGTTAACCTTTGTTTTGGTACATTCGGTAATATTGTCAGCAAGCTTCTGGATGGCAGGAATGAGAGATAACCGATCCACTGCATCAGGTCTTAATTCACTTACAGACCGTCTTACTTCCAGCAAACCTTCTTTAGAAAGCTCTGCTATTTTTATAATCTGACTCTTTGTCTTTTGAATATCCCAATCTATAATTTCAATACAAGCTTCAAGTCCTGTAGCAATGCCAGTAAGAGTATGTCCTATTGTGTCATGAATTTCTCTAGCAAGACGATTTCGCTCCTTTGTTTTAACCATATCCTCTGATTTTCTACTATATTCCTGTAACTGTATATTGGCAATTTTAGATTCCTCTGCTGTTTGATAGAGGGTATCATATAAATCTTTCAATTTGATTTTCTCATCTATCTGATTTTGAATCACGATAATCATAAAGAGTATAAAGAGCACCTCATTTATGGAGAACAAAGCATTGCGAATACTAAATATATAAAGGCGCTGGGTAAAAGTATAATGCTGTATATAGTCATTTATGGAAAACAGATTGAATTTTATGGAAAATATATCATAATCAAACAATATGTAAATAAGTACAGATAAAACAAGGAACATATACTTTTTCTTATTGCCCTCGATGTAAACTATAATATTAGCAATAGAAAGCAGCATTACTCCCTTATAGCTCATATTTAAATAATACATGATTGCAATACAAAGTATTATATCGATCACAGAAAATAAATAGAGTACTGGTTTTATATACCCTCCAAAATTTTCCCGTATACCAACACCTAGGATCAGCGCGCTAAGGAGGGCAAGAGAAAATACAGGAACCTTCCAGGGGGTTGTTGGAGTAAACTTTATTTTTTCCAAGAAATCTCTTGCCATTTCATTATCACAAATGAGCTCTGTCGTCTCATAAATAATGATCGACATAAATAATATTATGATAAAATTTACAAGAAACATCATCACTCGTATTACATGCAAATTCTTACGATTCATATGTGTATCCCCTATCTAACCTGACTAAAGGGTAGCTAATGTGGAATATTTTTACATAATAGCGTTTACTTCCATTGTACCAATTTGTTTATAAAATTCAATATATTTTTCTCAATATTCAGATATATGACAAATGTAACTTGCCAATTATGACATAATACAGATGTTTTTTACTCCACTAAACTCTATAATACATTTTGTAATGCTTCTATAAATAGGTAGAGTTCTTAAAACAAGGAGGAGAAAGACAATGTCATTAACAACTTTAAAACCGCTTCTTGAAGATGCTGCAAAAAAAGGCTATGCAATTGGTGCTTTTAATGTGGTGAATATAGAAATGATTATAGGAGTGGTTAAAGCTGCTGAATGCTTAAATTCTCCTGTCATACTGCAATTGGCCGAAGTACATCTACCTTTTGCTCCTATTGAATATATGGCTCCCGTGATGATTGAAGCCGCTCATAGGGCAAAAATACCCGTATCTGTACATTTTGATCATGGTACAAGTTTTGAAAGCATAGCACTAGCAATCAAACATGGTTTTACTTCTATCATGTTTGATGGGGCAAGTCATACACTGGAAGATAATATTAAACTGACCAAAGAAGTGGTAAAACTAGGAAAAGCCTTCGGCGTGACTGTGGAAGCAGAATTGGGGCAAGTGGGCGGAGCTGAGGGTGGAAATAAAAATATTGATGGTCATCTCACAGATATAGAGGAAGCAAAAGCATTTACAAGCAGAACGTTAGTTGATGCTCTCGCTGTATCTATTGGCAACCTTCATGGACAATATATAGAAGAGCCAAAACTGAGATTTGACACGCTAAAAAAATTAAGAGAATGTACAACTACTCCCCTTGTACTCCATGGTGGTTCTGGAATTAGCCCTATGGATTTTAAGGCATGCATACAGCACGGTATACATAAAATCAATATAGGCACTGCCCTTTTGCTATCTTCTAGTGAAAAAATTAAAACATTTTGTGACGCTCATAGTACACCTGACTATTTTTCAATCATGGATTTGGTAATTGAAGGTACATATGAAGCTGTAAAAGAACATCTGCAGATCTTTATGAGTAATGATAAAGGGTAGGAACATCTTATATTCTTCAATATTGGAGGTAAATCATGAGCAAGGTTGTCTGTTTGGGAATACTGGTTGCAGATCTCATTGCAAAACCTGTAACCCAGTTCCCGCCTAAGGGTAAACTCACAACTGTTGACACAATAGAGCTTCACACAGGAGGATGTGCAACGAATACTGCCATTGATTTGGCGAGACTTGGTGAAGATGTTGGCGTGATGGGTCTCATAGGCAGTGATGGTCTTGGATCTTTTATCCTTGATAGATTAAAAGCTGAAAATGTGGATATTTCAGGTTTAAAAACTACAGCAAAGATAGCTACTTCCACTACATTAGTACTTTCAGACGTAGATGGAGAAAGGAGCTTCCTTTATTATCACGGAGCCAATGGCATTCTTGCAGAGGAAGATATTGATTTCTCTGTAATCGAAAAGTGTGAAATACTGTTCATTGCAGGTTCCCTATTAATGCCTGCCCTAGATGGAGGACCAACTGCCAGGGTATTAAAAAGAGCCCAAGAGCTAGGTAAATATACAATACTTGATACTGCTTGGGATGCAACAGGAAGATGGATGTCAGCTATAGGGCCATGTCTTCCATATCTTGATTTATTTATTCCGAGTATAGAAGAGGCTAAGATACTTAGCGGCAAAGACAATGTTGAAGATATGGCGAAGGTCTTTTTAAATGCAGGTACTCAAACGGTCGTCATTAAGTGTGGTGCAAAGGGATGTTATATAAAAAATAGCAAGGAAGAGCACTATCTACAGGCGTTCTTAGTGGATGCCATTGATACCAATGGTGCTGGAGATTCATTTGTTGCTGGTTTTATCACAGGTCTTATAAATAAGTGGGATTTTAAGCGCTGTGGGCAATTTGCTAATGCTGTCGGTGCCCATTGTGTGACGGCACTTGGGGCATCTAGCGGCATCAAAAGTAAAGAAGAGATCATTTTATTTATGGAGAATAGGAGTAGTTACAATGATAAGCAAATCAGAATATGAGAGCATAGTAAAAAAAGCTGTCACCTACTATAATCAGGCTGGTATTGCTATAACCACTGAAGAAAAAAATTGCATTGAGGTCGCTGATTTTGGCTTGAATGATATTTATAATACAGGATTACAACTGATAACTTATATAAATACAGATAGGGTCTGCGCCAAAGAAATGGTGCTCATGCCTTATCAGACTTGTCCCGAGCACAAGCATCCTACTATGAATGGAATTCTTGGAAAAGAGGAGACCTTTCGCTGTAGATATGGCACGGTATATCTATATGTAGAAGGAGAAAAAACGCTACGTCCCCACTGCAACCCTCCAAGCGGCTCTGAAGAGTACTATACAGTCTGGCAGGAGATCATCTTAACTCCCGGAGAACAATATACCCTATATCCAGATACTCTGCACTGGTTCCAAGCTGGTAGGCTAGGTGCTGTAATTTCAGAATTCTCTACTCGTTCTACAGACGAAGCTGATTTCTTTACAGATAACAGGATTATCAGATAAATATAGCGAGTTGAATTTTCTCTCCTTTGATTTGTAACCAACTTACTATAATACTATTTGTCCTTATTCCAAAAAAGACCAACCTCTTAACATATCGGATGATAAGAAAGTAGGTAGGGATAAATCCCTACCTACTTTCTTATCGCCCGATATGCAATATCTTTTCGATAGTGCATATCCTTGAATTTTATTTTTTCAATGGCTTGATATGCCTTCTCTACCCCTTGTCTAATATCAGAAGCGGTTGCTGTCACACCAAGTACACGCCCGCCATTGGTCACTACCTGATGCTCGTGACTGGCAGTCCCTGCATGAAATACATAACTTCCTTGCTGTTCAGCTTCTTCTATACCAGTAATAACATCGCCTTTATTGTATTTTTCTGGGTACCCTCCAGCAGCCAGCACAACACATACAGCAGCTTCATCTTTCCATTTTACAGAAATATCTTCTAGAGTACCTTCGATACACCCTTGCATAATAGCTACTAAATCACTATCTAGTAATGGCAATACAACTTGTGTCTCAGGATCACCAAAACGAGCATTAAATTCAATTACTTTAGGACCATCTACAGTCATAATTAATCCCAAATATAAGCACCCAGAATAGGAGCAACCTTCACTCGCCATCGCATTAATGGTTGGCCGAAAAATTTCTTTCATAACTTGTTCGCTAATAGCTGGTGTAATAACTGGCGCAGGTGCGTAAGCTCCCATACCGCCAGTGTTGGGTCCTTGATCCTGATCGTAGACTCGCTTATGATCTTGGGCTGCCACCATAGGAATGATGGTTTTACCATCGGAAAAAGCTAAGATAGAAGCTTCTTCACCCACCAGAAACTCTTCTATAACTACCTGACTACCTGCCTCACCAAAAACACCGTCACACATGATCATATCCACAGCTGCTAACGCTTCCTCCATGGTCATAGCCACCACAACACCTTTACCCGCTGCCAATCCATCGGCTTTCACAACCACAGGTACTCCCTGAGCTTTTATATACGTTTTTGCTTCTTCGGCATGATTGAATACGGCAAATTTAGCTGTAGGAATCTGATACTTTTCCATTAGATGTTTAGCGAAAGTTTTCGAACTTTCAATACGGGCAGCAGCCTGAGTGGGACCAAAACATGCAAGTCCATTTGCCCCAAAGGCATCTACAATGCCATTGGATAAAGGCATTTCAGGACCGACTACCGTGAGTTTAATCTGATGAGCTTCTGCAAATGCGACAAGGCCAGCATTATCCATAATATCCATCTCTACACATTCAGCGATTTTCGCAATGCCTGGATTTCCAGGAATACAGTATATTTTTTGTACCTCTGCATTTTCTTTTAACTTCGATACTAATGCATGCTCACGTCCGCCGCTACCGATAACCAATAGATTCATCATAATCTCCCTTATTAATGTTTAAAATGTCTTATTCCTGTAAATACCATAGCAATTCCATGTTCATCAGCAGCTTCAATTGACTCTTGGTCACGCACGGAACCACCAGGTTGAACAATTACTTTAATTCCAGCTTTTGCTGCAGTATCTACGGTATCACGAAAAGGAAGAAATGCATCGGAAGCCATTACTGCACCCTTAGCATTATCGCCAGCTTGTTCTAAAGCAATAGCAGCGGCGCCTACACGATTCATTTGCCCTGCACCTACACCTATAGTCTGATTGCCATTAGCAATAACGATGGCGTTTGACTTCACATGTTTCACTACCTTCCAAGCAAGCAGCAGCTGTTCCCATTCTTCACTGCTTGGCTGACTTTTCGTGACAACCTTCATATCCTGACAGTTCTCAGTAACTGTATCCTTATCTTGCACTAACATGCCACCTGAAACAGTCTTGACATCTACTTGTTTATAGTCTAATTGCAATTCTTCAGCCACTAGCAGACGGATATTTTGTTTTTTCGTTAACAAATCCAAGGCATCTTTTGTATAGCCTGGAGCAATGACTGCTTCTGCAAATAATTTGCTAATCTGCACAGCTGTCGCAACATCTACCTCTCGATTCAAGCCAATAATTCCACCAAAGGCAGATACAGGATCAGCCTGGTAAGCTTTAGCATAGGCTTCAGCTAAATCAATACCTACACCTGTTCCACATGGATTGGTATGCTTTATAATGGCAGCTGCCGGCTTATCAAATTCAGCTACAATATTGTAAGCAGATTCTACATCTATAATATTGTTAAAAGACAATTCTTTGCCATGTAGTTGCTGGGCATTTGCTACACCCACACCAGCAACATTTTTTTCACGATAGAAAGCTGCCTGTTGCTGAGGATTTTCTCCATACCGCAAAGGCTGTACCTTTTCATAGACTAAATGCACCGTATCTGGAAAGGCTCCCTCTCCCAATTGTCTAGCCAGATAATTTGCAATACAAGCATCATACTCAGCAGTATGATGGAAAGCCTCTTTTGCTAAAGCCATGCGATAAGCTGGCAAGATATCGCCTTCTTGAGCTAATTGATCTAAAATATCACCGTATCGTGCAGGATTTACTACCACAGATACATATTGAAAATTCTTCGATGCTGCCCGAATCATAGCCGGTCCGCCAATATCAATGTTTTCTACCGCATCCTCTAAAGAGACATTAGGACGCTCTATGGTTTGGCGAAAAGGATATAAATTGACAACTACCATATCAATAGCAGAAATATGATGTTTTTCCATGGCCTCTACATGTGCCTTATTATCCCGAACAGCTAAAATTCCACCATGGATATAAGGATTTAATGTTTTTACTCGCCCATCCATAATTTCAGGAAAGCCAGTGATGTCACTAACATATTTGACAGGTATTCCTGCTTCTTTCAATGTTTTCATGGTACCGCCAGTAGAGATAATCTCCACACCATAGCTGTGTAATTGCTCGGCAAATTCAACTATTCCAGTTTTATCAGAAACGCTAATCAGTGCACGCTTGATGTTCATTGTTATTCCTCACTTGTAGCTATATAATTTTTACATTTCGGCCTTCTATACAAAGGCGCTGTTCACAATACAGACGGATTGCTTGGGGATATAATTCATGCTCTACTGCCAAGATACGTTCACTTAAGCTCTCTACTGTATCATCCGCATGTATGGCTACAGCTTGTTGCATAATAATCGGCCCCGTATCCATACCTTCATCTACGAAGTGTATGGTACAGCCAGAAACCTTTGCTCCATAGGCAATTGCCTGCTCATGGGCATCCAATCCAGGGAAAGCGGGTAATAAGGACGGATGAATATTCATAATGCTTCCCGGGAAAAGATTAACAAAGTACTTACTTAAAATACGCATAAATCCTGCTAATACTACTAATTTCACATTATATAAAGTAAGTTGCTGGGCAATGGCTGCCTCAAACTCTTGTTTTGAAGCAAAATTATTACGCTCAACGCATACTGCTGGAATTCCTTTAACCGCTGCATGTTCTAGCACCTTGGCATTGGCCTTATCACTAATCACGAGGCCAACTTTAGCATGAAGCTGTCCAGCATCAATACTATTACAAATGGCCTGCATATTGCTCCCTCGCCCGGAAGCCAATATACCCAATATGGTCTCACTCACCAAAGATGCCACCTTTCAGTACAGTCTCCTTGGTTCCTTGAGTCACTTTACCAATGACAAAAGATGTTTCTCCCCTTGCAGCAAGGTCATCTTGAATGTTTTGAACCTCAGATGGAGAAACAACCAGCACCATGCCAATTCCCATATTGAAGGTTCGATACATTTCAGTCCAAGCTACATTACCCCATTGCTGCATTAAAGCAAATACAGGAGGTTTTGGCCAACTTTGCGTATCTACTTCTACGCCGCAGCCTTCTGGCAGTACACGAGGAATATTTTCATAAAAACCTCCTCCCGTAATGTGTACCATACCTTTTATCTCATATTTTTCGATTAAAGGTAAACAAGCCTTTGGATATAATTTAGTTGGAATTAATAATTCTTCCCCTAATGTCTTCCCTAATTCAGGAATAAACTGATGTATATCCATTTCTTTTACATCAAAGCAAATCTTTCTGACTAAGGAATAGCCATTAGAATGTAAACCACTGGAAGGTAAACCAATGAGGACGTCTCCAGGCTGTATACTTTGACCAGTAATTAACTTGGAACGTTCCGCCACACCTACGGCAAAGCCACCAATATCATATTCTCCATTTTTATAGAAGCTTGCCATTTCTGCTGTTTCGCCGCCGATCAGAGAACATCCAGACTCGAGACAAGCACCAGCAATACCGCTAACAATGGCTGCCACTTGTTCTGGGGATAACTTACCCACTGCTAAATAATCCAAGAAAAATAAAGGTTCAGCACCTTGTACCAAAATATCGTTAACACACATTGCCACTGCATCCTGACCAATGGTGTCATGTTTATCAGCCATAAAAGCAATGCATAATTTCGTACCCACACCATCTGTGCCAGAGACGAGCACTGGTTGGCGGTATTTTGCAACATCAAGGGCAAAAAGACCACCAAAACCACCAATATCTCCCAACACTTCAGGCCGATAAGTCGACCTAACATGTTTCTTCATTAAATCAACTGCTTTATTGCCAGCATCAATGTCTACACCAGCATCACGATATGTTAATTGACTCATAAGCCCTCCTGTTCAAATACATACTTGCTGCCACCACATTGTTGTTCACAAGGCATAGGCACACTACCGGGATACTCTGAATTAAAGCAGGCATAGCACATTTTTTTGTCTTGTACGGCTTTAAGAGATGCTGTTAATCCTTCTTTTGTAAGGTAATGCAAGGAATCAGCACCAATAAAATGCTGTATTTCTTCTATGCTTTTTGTAGCAGCAATCAGTTCTTTGCGTACCGATGTATCGATTCCATAATAACAAGGGTACATAATCGGTGGCGAGCTAACACACAAATGAACAGCGGTAGCTCCAGCTTCACGTATCATGCGTACAATCTTACCGCTGGTTGTGCCACGTACAATGGAATCATCCACCATAATAACTGATTTGCCTTTTACTACAGACTTTATGGCATTTAGCTTAATTTTTACACTTCGATCTCGATCCTTTTGGTCTGGTTGAATAAAAGTACGGCCGATATATCTATTCTTGATCAAACCTTCCGCAAAAGGAATTCCTGATTCATGGCTAAAGCCAAGTGCTGCCGTTGTTCCTGAATCAGGTACAGAAATAACAATATCAGCATTAAGATTACTTTGACGTGCCAAAGTTCGTCCCATTTCAAATCTAGCTTGGTACACACTTTGTCCATCAATAATGCTATCAGGACGAGCAAAATAAATATATTCAAATACACACAAAGCCTGATTGGCATTATCGCAAAAACGCTGTGAAGATAATCCCTTATCATCAATAATAACCATTTCTCCCGGTTCCACATCTCTTACAAATTCTGCATCTATGGTATCCAATGCACAGGATTCAGAAGCAAGAACAAAACCATCCTTCACTTTGCCAATACACAATGGTCGAAGCCCATGAGGATCACGTACACCAAATAGTTTTTCTTCTGTCATAATGACTAAAGAGTAGGCACCCTCAATTTGTGATAAACTTTCTACTATTTTTTCTTCTATAGTAGCTTTACGAGAACGAGCTATCAAATTGACAATCACTTCACTATCAATGGTTGTCTGAAAAATACTACCCTGTTCTTCCATTTTTTCGCGTAAGACTCGTGCATTTGTCAAATTTCCATTATGAGCCAGACTAATGTGTCCACCAGAGTATTTAACCTTTAATGGTTGGGTATTCATTAGTGAACTAGAGCCCGTGGTTGAATAACGAACATGTCCTATACCAATATGTTGTTCTGGTAGATCAGGTAACTGGTGGCGAAAGACTTCGCTCACCAGTCCCATTCCCCTAGATACATCCATCCAAGAACCATTGGTCACCGCAATACCTGCACTTTCTTGACCACGATGCTGCAGTGCATATAAACCCCAATAGGTATTTAATGCTACATTTTTCTCGTGAGAATATATACCGAATACTCCGCACTCTTCTTCCATTTTATCTACGTCTAGGGGTTGGTAGCTCATGCTTTTTCACCTGTCAAGCGAAATAATATTTCTTTGTAGGCATCTTCTACATTGCCAAGATCACGACGGAATCGATCTTTATCTAGTTTTTCTCCTGTTTCACTATCCCAAAAGCGACAAGTATCTGGTGAAATCTCATCACCTAATAATACTTGACCATTATGAATACCAAATTCCAGTTTGAAATCAATCAGCTCTATTTTCTTTTCTTGTAAATAGCCTGTTAATATTTCATTAATTCGAAGAGCATACTCTTCCAACATTTTAACTTGTTCTTCCGTAGCCAATTCTAGTATTTTAATATGATACTGGTTAATCAAAGGATCACCAAGATCATCATTTTTATAATACATTTCCACGATTGGTGCAGGAAGTTTTCTACCTTCTTCCCAACCAATACGTTTTGCTAAGCTACCTGCTGCAATATTACGTACTACCACTTCTACAGGTAGAATCTTCAAAGATTTTACTAATTGCTCCCGTTCACTTACCAATTTGATAAAGTGGTGAGGAATACCATTTTTCCCTAGTAGATTAAAAAAGAAAGTAGTAATTTTATTATTAAGTACCCCTTTACTTTCAATGGTACCCTTTTTCAAGCCATTAAAAGCAGTAGCATCATCTTTGTAATACACTAACAATTCATCTGCCACATCCGTACTATAGATCCTCTTTGCTTTACCTTCATATAATGGTTGCTTTTCCATAACTAAAATCCCCCTTAAAATTTTTATAACTTAGCAGAAAGTCTAACAGCCTTTTCTTCTACTTCCTCAGCCATTTTTTTGCGGCTCTCCCCTAGTTTTTTAACTAATTCACTATGTTTACCAGCCATAATCTGTACCGCAAAAATTGCAGCGTTTTTGGCACCATTAACAGCCATAGTAGCTACTGGAATTCCAGCAGGCATTTGCACAATACTAAGAAGTGCATCAAGACCATTTAAACAAGTACTGTTAATGGGTATACCAATCACCGGTAAGGTTGTATATGCTGCAATCACCCCAGGTAAATGGGCTGCGGCACCAGCAGCGGCAATGATTACCTCAACGCCTCGTTCTCGTGCTCCTGCTGCAAATTCATGAACTTTATCCGGTGTACGATGGGCCGAAGCCACAACTACTTCCGCAGCTACACCAAAATCAGTTAATACATCAACGGCTGGCTGTACAACAGACCAATCAGAATCACTTCCCATAATAATTGCTACTTTCATAAAGTCCCTCCTTTTTTTACCCATATCTATTATCTATATAATCTCTAACCATCTTTGTTAGCAGTAGAGAATAGAATACAATTTCAATATTTTAATGGTAAACCCAGATACTTTTTCCTTCTAGTATCTGGGTTTACTACTTTTCTAAGCAAGAAATCCTAAACGTACAATAACCAGGACAGCTAATATATAGACAATCCAATGAACCTCACGACCACGACCAGTTATTACTTTTAATAATGGATATAAAACCAGACCAAAGGAAATACCATTGGCAATACTATAAGTAAAAGGCATCATAATAATCGTCATGAAAGCTGGCATCGCTTCTGTAAAATCAGAGAAATCAATATGTTTTACGCTTTCCATCATTAAGGCACCTACAATAATAAGAGCCGGAGCTGTAGCAGCATCAGGAATCAAGCCAACAATAGGAGTAAAGAATAGAGCCAACAGGAACAATCCGCCACAGACAACAGCAGTCAAGCCTGTACGACCGCCCGCTCCTACACCAGCAGCACTTTCTACAAAGGCAGTAATTGTGCTTGTTCCTAGAAGGGCACCAAGACTTACACCAGTAGCATCTACTAACATGGCCTTGCCAACACCAGGAATCTTGCCATCTTTGTCCATTAAACCAGCTTTACTGGTTGTACCTACTAAGGTTCCCATTGTGTCAAATAACTCAACAAAGGTAAATGTGAAGATAATGGTTGTTAAACCCATACTAATGGCACCAGGAATATCAAGAGCAAAAAAGGCATTGTTACTAAAGTCAGGCATAGCTACAGGAACAAATCCTGCTGGAACGTTTACAACTCCCATTGCAATACCAACAAGAGTACTAATGAAAATACCGAATAACATAGCACCTTTTACTTTACGTGCCATTAAAATACTAATAAAAATAAGACCGAAAACAGCTAATAAGACATGTTTATCTGCTAATTTGCCTAGTTCTATAATTGTCTCAAAGGACAGGGGAGATCCATTGCCCTTTGCAGCAACAAGTTTCTCTAAAGTAGGCTGAATTAAGGATAAACGAATATTCATAATACCTGAAAGCTTCAAACCAATAATGGTAATAAAAAGTCCAATCCCAACGGTAATTGCATGTTTTAAAGAATTAGGCATGCCTTCAATCAACATTTGACGAACTTGGGTTAATGTTAAAATTAAGAAAATGATACCTGAAATAAATACAGCTCCTAAAGCTACTTGCCAGGAAATGCCCATACCAATAACTACTGTAAAGGCATAAAAAGCATTTAGCCCCATGCCAGGTGCTAAAGCGATAGGATAATTCACAAATAACCCCATCATCATCGTAACAGCTGCAGAACCAATAGCAGTAGCGAGTAGTACCGCATTTTTATCCATCCCAGCAGATCCTAAAATGCTAGGATTTACAAATAATATGTATGCCATTGTCATAAATGTAGTAATACCAGCCATTACCTCCGTTTGTACATTGGTATTACGCTCTCTTAATTTAAATAATCTTTCTAACATATATGACTCTCCTCCAACTTATCTTTTTATTATAAAACGAATACTCCAGAACTATACTTTTTGCATTCTATTACTTATCACCTCCAACGTAAAAATAACCCGGGCAGGGAGAATCGCTTTAGGTCATGAGCGAAACCTCCCCGCCCGGGTTTTTATCCCATCGGTGTAACACTGCCATAGTGCCTGTACCACTTGGTCACAGACCATAACAAAAAACAGATATACTCCGTTTAGGTTATGCGGAACCCTAGGTACACTTTCACCCGTAGTCAGACAATTTACGGTCGTCCGGTAGAAACGCTTGAGCCTTATTCTCAAAATTATACGAGTTATATTCTCTTTACGGTTTCATTTTATAGCATATCAAAACACCTGTCAATAAATTATGAACATTTAAGTTGTTTTTTTATTCATTGTTCGGATTTATTGGATTTATTTACTACCTTGCTTATTTCTACGCCCTATTCTTTTACCAATAACGACAACAAGTAGCCCACAAATTCCAGAAATGATATTTTTTAGCCCTAAGTATGAACTTATTAATAGAACAATATATTGATCTGACATGATCATCTGAGCAGCTGTCCATCCTAAAAAAAACGAACCAAGAATGATGATAATAGGCCATTTTTTTATAAGCATACATACAAATTTACTACCCCATATAATAATCGGGATGCTAATAACTAAGCCAATAATTAATAAACTTAAGTTGCCCTGTGCTACTCCTACGATGGCAATTACATTATCAAGACTCATGACAAAATCAGCGGTTATAATGGTCTTAACAGCCCCTCCTAAGCTCTTATTTCCTTCTAAGCATTCACCCTCTTTTTGATCCGCCACCAGCTTGATTGCAATCCATAATAATAATAATCCAGCTAACATTTGTAAATAAGGAATCTTCAGTAAAAATACAGCAATAAAAGTTAATCCAATTCTAAGGGTAATGGCGCCAATGCAGCCCCACATCATAGCCTTTTTCTGCTGTGCAATTGGCAAGTTACGACTAGCAAGGGCAATCACCAAAGCATTATCACCACTAAGCAAAATATTAATGATGATAATACTAAACAAGTTCAGCACATATTCCATCCCACCATCCGCCTTTTCATGTGGAATTTAAAACTAAAGAAGACAAGTTTTCTTTACCTTATGGCCCGAATATAATATAAGAAATTCCTTTTCTTTAAAAATGTCATTTATCCTATGTGTTAGTATTTCCATAGATTTCAGTACCATACAATATACTAGGATTCTTGCCAATGCTACAAAGAACATTAAAATATTTAAATTTAAATACTTTAATAATAAAGGAGATTTTCTCATGCAGCCTTATGATGTTATCATCATCGGTGCAGGACCAGCAGGCCTAACTTCAGCCCTATATAGTGCCAGGAGCAAATTAAGTACACTCTATCTCGAAAACCTAGGAGTAGGCGGTCAGGTAGCTGCCACAGATGAAATTGAAAATTATCCCGGATTCCCTCATGGTATCAGCGGCTTTGAATTATCCCTGCAAATGGAGGAACAAGCATTACGTTTTGGCGCAAAGCTATTATTAGCAAAGGTTATAGGCTTAGAACTTGCTGGTCAGTACCGTATCGTTAAAACCACGAAAGGTGATTTCATCAGTAAAGTTATTATTATTGCTTCTGGTGCTACACCAAAATCCTTAAACTGCCCAGGTGAACTTGACTTTCGCACTCGAGGTGTTTCTTATTGTGCTACCTGCGATGGCCCCTTTTACGAAGCATCTAATATCATCGTCGTGGGTGGCGGCAATTCAGCAGTAGAAGAAGCCTGTTATCTTACTAAATTTGCCAATAAAGTTAGCTTAGTACACAGAAGAGATGCCCTACGAGCAACAAAAATCATTCAAGAAAGGGCTTTAACAAACCCGAAGTTAGAATTCATCTGGAATACCATTATCCACGAGATTCAGGGAGAAAATGCAGTCCAAAAAGCAATCCTGAAAAATCTGCAAACAGAAGAACTTAGCGAAATGGTAATCGATGGTATCTTTATTTATGTTGGTAATGAACCAAACACGTCTTTTATCAAAAATTTCATAGAACTCACGGAAGAAGGGTATATCCAGACAGATGATTTTATGCGTACCAATATTCCAGGAATTTATGCTGTAGGTGATGTACGACAAAAACTCTTGCGTCAAGTCGTTACAGCCGTAAGCGACGGGGCTATTGCAGCCTATCATGGAGAAAAATATATAGAAGAACATTTTCATTAAATAAAGGGAGGTAAAACTATGACTGATGGGATCATTGAGATCACAAAAGAAAATTTCAAGCAAGAAGTACTCAAAAGCCAACTACCAGTATTACTCGATTTTTGGGGTCCACGGTGTATTCCCTGCAAACGACTAATGCCTATATTTGAAGAATTAGCAGCCGAATATGCTGGTAAAATTAAGTTCTGTAAGGTAAACACTTCCGAAAATCGTAGCCTTACTCAACAATTCAATATAATGAGCATACCCACGCTACATTTCTACAAAGAAGGGGCGATTAAGAAAACTGTCCGCGGTAGTGTAAGCCGTGAAGAACTTGAAGAACATCTTAGGGTAATTCTGGATTAAAAGCTATAAAACGTAAAGAAGGTAAGAAAATCAACCACAGAGGCACAGAGGGCACAGAGAAGTGATAAGGTTAGTAAGAAAAATGCTACCCTCCTTTTGGTCTCAGACTAAGCGCCAGGTTCATGTTATTATAAGCGGAGGTTAAATGCCAATGGCGAAGCGTTAATAACATGAACCTGGCGCGACCTTAAAACAACATCATTCATCTAAAAATAAACATATACTTCTAGTATCGTAAGAAAGAAGGCAGTTTACAGAATTGATTCTGCAAGCTGCCTTCTTTCTCTTACCTAATTCAAATGTCTACTTCTTCTCCATTAAGTATTTTCTTCATTGTTTTCATGGCGCACATTTTACCACACATGGTACAAGTATCACTATGCTCAGGCATTGATTCTCTACGATATCTTCCCGATTTTTCTGGATCAATGGACAATTCAATCATTTTATCAAAATCAATATCCGCCCTTGCTTGGCTCATCTTGTTATCCCATTCTTGTGCTCCTGTTACCCCTTTGGCAATATCAGCAGCGTGAGCCGCAATTCTAGATGCTATAATACCCTCTTTCATATCTTCCATGGTTGGCAAACGCAAATGTTCTGCAGGAGTCACGTAACATAAAAAATCAGCTCCCGCAGCAGCAGCCACTGCTCCACCAATGGCACTGGTAATGTGGTCATAACCTGGTGCCACATCCGTAACTAAAGGCCCTAGTACGTAAAATGGAGCGCCATGACACAATTTCTTTTGTAGCATTACATTGCCCGTAATTTGGTTTAATGGCATATGACCCGGTCCTTCAACAATTACTTGCACATTTTTGGCCCAAGCCCGTTTGGTTAATTCCCCCAATACAATTAATTCCTGAATTTGTGCAGCGTCTGTTGCATCTTGGATACATCCTGGACGACAGGCATCTCCTAGACTAATCGTCACATCATATTTAGCACAAATATCTAAAACCCTATCATAATGCTCATAAAAAGGATTCTCTTGATTGTTTAATTCCATCCAGGCAAATAGCAAGGAGCCGCCTCTGGATACAATATTGGTAAGTCGTTTCTCTCGTTTCACCTTCTCTGCTGTTTCTTTATTAAGTCCGGCATGAATGGTCATAAAATCCACGCCATCCTCTGCATGTTTCTCAACAACAGATAGAAATTCTTCTGCAGTAATGTTTTTCAATTCCTTATCTAAGAAGCCCACGGCATCATACATAGGAACTGTACCAATCATAGCTGGAGAAAATTCAATTAATCTACGGCGAAATTCTCGGGTTTTACCAAAGCAACTTAAATCCATAATAGCGTCTGCTTTTAATTCAATAGCCTTTTTGACTTTGCAGATTTCTTGCTCTATATCACAACAGTCTTCAGATACTCCTAAATTCACATTGATCTTTGTACTTAGTCCTTGTCCAACACCTGCTGGATTAAGGGAAGTATGGTTTTTATTCGCTGGTATTGCAATTTTCCCTTGACCGACTAGGGCCATTAATGCATTCACATCTATTTTTTCTTTTAATGCCACTGCTGTCATTTCTTTGGTAATAATGCCTTTTTTGGCTGCATCCATTTGTGTAGTATATGTCATTTTATCTTCTCCCCTACATTGTTTTTTCTCATAAGACCAAGGCGCTCTAGAAAAACTCTTATCTTTACAAATAAGAATATAGAGCGACTAAGTCCTAAGCTAAGACGATTGTACGTTTACTATTGGTATGAATTTTTAAAGGCCACTTTGGAATCAAGCTTTCTTGTATAATCTTTCTGCTATCACGAATCTTTGCTTCCATATTCTGAGCCTTTGTAATTTCGGTTACCATAGCAACACATTGAGCACCACATGTAACGACTTCTGCTATGTTGCTTTCCTTTATCCCACCGATAGCGACAAATGGAAGTGGTATATTATTAACCACATATTCCAAATATTTTAGCCCTACAGGTTGACACACATTTTTCTTAGTAGATGTTTTAAAAATCGGGCCGACACCAATATAGTCAGCACCAGAACTAACAGCAGCATGAGCTTGCTTGGGGGAGTGAGTAGAAATCCCAATAATCATCTTTTCTCCCACTAATCGCCGGACTGCTGGTAACGGAAAATCATCCTGTCCGATATGAACCCCATCTGCTCCTATCATCATAGCCAAATCAATATCATCATTTACGATGAAAGTAACGCCAGCTTCCTTTGTTAGCTTCCGAATCACTTTACACTCTTGATACTTTAATTTCATGCTTTTGTCTTTTTCCCGATATTGAATCACTTTTATGCCAGCTTGAATCCATTGACTTACTACCTCAACATTGCTGCGGCCTAATGAATATTCTTCCGCTGTAATACAATATAAATCAGTAGCTAAAGGCTCTTTTCTATCCATACCATTCACGCAACCTTTCGCAATACGTTAGTTAGGCATTAAAGGCTTTGCCAGCACATGCTGCAAGATGAGATTCGCCTGTTTGGCGGCCGCGATGCTTACCCTAGGCGCGCAAGGCGGTAAATCCTTACCAGCCTCTGAAGATAAATCGCCAACAACATATAAGTTTTCTTTTATTTTATGGGTGGTTATATCGTCACTATTTGCCCAACCAGCAATTCCAGAGGCAGATACGATAAATTTATCCGACTGCATATATTGCTCTACAATCATCGCTTTATATTTTGCCTGATCGAAAGCTTCCACAATAATATGACATTTCGCAAAGAGGGATGCAACATTGCTTTCCTCTATTCGTTGCTGTACTATTTCTAATTGCAGGTTAGGATTAATCCTTAATAAGTTAGTCCGCAAACTCTCAACTTTCGATTTACCTACTTGATTATAAAAATAAAACTGTCTATTTAGATTGGAATACTCAATTTCGTCAAAGTCAGCAATTATGAATTTAATAAAGCCACTACGTACTAAGTTCACTGCACAATTAGAACCTAAGCCACCGGCTCCAGCAATCCCCACAGTAACTTGCTGAATTTTTTTCAGATTCTCTTCGCCAAATGCTATTTCCAAGGCTTTTTCAAATAAATTTCTCTGCTTTTCTATCATATAGCCTGCCAATCCTTATATACAGGCTGGTATCCTAACTGAAGAATAGCGTCAGACATTTCTTTTACATTCCTAGTATCAGAAACGGCAAACTGTCCAGAATTCTCCTGACTATTAATATGACCGCCAACAGCCGTGTGAACTCCTGCGGACATTTTTGTGATTCCTAATTTAATAGCATGATTCCGAAATATGGCATTTTCCCTGGTAGAAAGAGGCATACCCGCCCTTGGCATAAACAAACGAAATGCCGTCATAAATTGCACCATATTTTTATCAGTAACCGCACTCCCTATTTCACATTTCCCCATAGTGGGGCGTATCCGAGGCAGGGAAATGCTCACTTCTACACTGGGGTATTTATTTTGCAGATAGTTCGCATGTAATCCTGTGAAAAAGCCATCTCTACGCCAATCATCTAGACCTAATAAAGCACCAACATTGATGGACCGCATACCAGCTAGACAAGCCCGCTCCGGTGCATCCAAGCGGTAGCGATAGTCTTTTTTAGGACCTTTTACATGAAGATGATCATAAACAATTGGATTATAGGTTTCTTGATACAGTGTCAAACTCTCCACACCATCTTCCACCAATTGGGCGTATTCCTCTTCTTCCATAGCATAGACTTCAATCCCAATGGATGAAAAATATTGTTTTAAAATTGCAACGCATTGTTTCATATAGGCGATACCAGCGATTTTTGCAGCTTCCCCCGTAAGAATTAAGATATGCTGAATTCCAGAGGCTGCGATATTCTGAGCTTCCTTTTCCACTTCCTCCATTGTAAGCTGCTTTCGAGTAAAAGTATTCGTTACATTAAAGCCGCAATAGGTGCATTGATTCGTACAGTAATCTGATAAATACATAGGAGTATACAATAAAATTGCCTTACCAAAGTTTTGTACTGTTAATTGATAGGCTTTTTGTGCCATAAGTTCCAAATGTTCTTCAGCTCTAGGTGATAGTAATGCTAAAAAATCCCTTACAGTTAGCCTATCTTTTTTCACTATCTTTATAATTTCTTCAGAAGTTGTATTTTGAAAGACTTTTTCTATATCTTCTGCTCTAAAACGCAAATACTCATCATAAAAACTCATATTCCCCCCCTAGTTATGTAGAAATCCAGTAAGAGGTGATGACGAACTAGCATATTCATGAGAATGTCCTAGCCCAGCTAAATAAGCCTGCCGTCCTGCAGCTACAGCCATACCAAAAGCCTCAGCCATCAGCCCTGGCTTTTCTGCACTGGCAATGGCAGTATTTAATAAACAAGCTGCTGCTCCCATTTCCATAGCCTCACAAGCATCAGAAGGTTTACCAATGCCAGCATCAACAATCACCGGTAAAGAAATTTCTTCAATCAGAATTTTTAGTAATTCTTTTGTTTTTAATCCTCGGTTACTGCCAATGGGTGCACCGAGGGGCATTACTGCTGCTGCACCAACTTCAACGAGGGCTTTGGCTACCATTAAATCAGGGCTAATATATGGTAATACCACAAAGCCTTCCTTTGCCAAGACATCTGTAGCCTTAATCGTTTCGTAACCATCAGGCAGTAAATATTTATTATCGGAAATTACCTCAATCTTAATCCAATTTCCACACCCCACAGTTTTGGCTAAGCGCGCAAGTCGTATTGCCTCTTGAGCATTCCTCGCTCCTGACGTATTTGGCAAGAGCTGTATACCAGAAGGAATGTGGTCCATCACATTTCCAGTAGGAGAATGAAAATCTACTCTACGTAATGCCACTGTTATGACTTGCGTTCCAGACCTTTTTACGATTTCAGGGATTAATTCATCTGTAGAATACTTGCCTGTACCAATAAATAAACGACTATTTAGGCTTTTCCCACCAATCACCAATTGATCACTCATTACTTCAACCTCCCCCAACAAAATTTAGTACTTCTAAACCATCATTATCTTGCAAAATAATTTTTTCCCACTCCTGCTTTCTTACAATATTGTGATTGTACTCTACAATCACAGCGTCAGGATTCAAGCCTCTAGCTAATAAAAATTCAGATAGGCTCATTTCCTTTTCTAATTTTTCAACCTTTCCATTCAGTACTACCTCCAACCTACTCACCTCACAATGTAATAATCAGCATTACTATAATAAAAAGCTCACCCCAAAAAGGATAAGCTTTTTATAACTATATAAAATATAGAACAGCTTCCCTACGTTGGTACTAACCAAATCAGGTTCAAAGGGTCAGGAATATTATTCCCGCTCTGCCAAACGGCTCCCCTAG
>CAUROG010000005.1:0-185199 GCA_963526645.1 uncultured Pelosinus sp.
CCATGCCCTTACAGGGCTTATGCAAACCACCCGTTAGACGGGTGGTCCTGATTGTTATTTGAAAAAGTTTGGCCTCTGCTTAAACAAAAAAATATCTATGCAATCTACTATTCGCCCCAAAATCCTGTCAAAGCTAAAGATACTTTGATTGTAACAATATGAACTTTTTTTCGTACTATTCATGGTGAATAATGGTAATTAAATGGATAAAAATTACTAAAATTTTGAATTAAATTAGGTTATTAGAATAAATTTATTTAAAGAAATACATATCTGGAGGGAGTATTGATGTCAAGATTATCACAAGTTTTTGATGGTCATTGCAGTGGTATTGAGTTTGCTGATGTCAGGAATTATTTACAACTATCTGCAAAAAACGCGCAAACCCAAGTTAGTTCAGGTGAACCCGTTGTGGTGGCGGCACTCGAAATAAAGCCGTGTAGTAGCGTGCATACTGTTGGTATGGGTTATGCTATTGATGTCGTTTTTTAAAAATAAGGGATGTTTTCATTAAATGGAAATAAAGTAATCCTTTGAAAGGATATTATCGTGATATAGCGAATGTAATATTGGCGTAACTAGGCGATAAAATTATGATATCCATTGGGAAGGTCCTATGCCTGTATGAGGTTTCGAGAATTTGCTATCGCAATGCCCTATATCTTTTTTTATGTTCCACAACATGGCAGTAATATATAGCTAGTCGCTAATGTAGAATTTAAAAAATCACGCGAAATAATTAATCCATATTAAGGGAGTGGTAGGCAATGAGAAAAAAAAATGTGTTTTGCTATTTATTAATTGCGCTAATGGTATTGTTACCTGATGTGACTGAGGCGTGCACTCTGTGGGCCGCTAATGGGGAGGCTGTTCAGGGCGGCGGAAGTATGATTGTAAAAGTTCGTGACTGGGCACCCGATCATCGTCAGGAGTTAAAATTATTTACGCCAACAACTGGCTACAGATATTATGGCCTTGTGGCGGTGAATGGAAAGTATCCCGGTTTAAAGGCGGGAATTAATGAGAAAGGACTAGTTGTTGTTACTGCCACTGCGGGCAGCATTCCAAACGGTGAGCGACGCGCCATGCCATCTACGCGTGGAATCATGTCAACAATGCTAAAACAGTGCGCGTCAGTTGATGAAGCTTTAACATTAGGTGATTTATTTTTGGGACCTCAAAACATAATGCTTGCCGATAAAGACAAGATTGCTGTAATTGAGATAGGACCAGAAGGCAAATTTGCAATCGATGTGAGACAAAATGATAAATTATATCATACCAATCATTATGTGCAAGGTGATATGCTTGAGTATAACCGAAAGATTGGTGATAGCAGTTTAACTAGATATCAGCGTATTAAGGAACTATTGAGGGATGATAGAACACCATATGGTTTAAATGATTTTTTGTCCATGAGCAATGATTATAATGATGGTCCGGATAATAGTATTTTTAGAACAGGCAGTACTCCAAATAAAACTAGAACACTAGCTATTTGGGCAGTGATTATTCCACCAGAATCAACGCCGGAACTACAAGTGCGGATTCTAAACCCAGGAGAAGAAGAACAAATAGTAAAACTAACATTAAAAGAGATATTTAAGATGTGATAAGGCGACAAAGTTATCCTTATAGCATATAAAAGGAAATCGTTATTTGTCCTTTGAGACAAATAACGATTTTTTTGTTTTTAATATCTAGAATGTATATGTTTTACCTGTAAAAGAAGAAGAAATTTGCGGCAACAAGAGTGATTAGGGCCCCGATCATAGGGATAGCGGTCCGCTTCACCACATCAAAGGGAGATACTTTACCCATACTGGAGGCAACCACGATAACCGCTGTAATCGGCGACATTGTACGGGCAGCGCTTGCTGCAAAGTGCATAGGTAATAGCATCACTACTGGCGCAATTGACATTTTAGCAGCAACGGTGGGAGTTAACGCAGCAAAGGCAAAAAATGGTGCGTTGCCTGAGCCCATGACCACCGATGCAACGGCGATAATGCTGATCATAACAAGAATCATGCCTACAGCACCGAAGCCAGAGCTTTGAGCCGAAGCGATAATCGCGTCAATAGTGCCAATGGTAGTGAGACCTTTAGCGAAGGTTTCACCGGCCACGATTAGCGTGATAACATTGGCCATTTGCATGCCCAGGCCATCGAAGAAGGATTGGATGTCATCAAGAACTTTTTTTCCGTCTCGGTGACGGATATATTCAAAAATCATGCCGACTGCCACGCCAATGAACATGGCTTTAATAATATCCATTTTAATCCAGGTAATCCAAAGACTGCTAAAGGCCAAAATCAGGACCAAAGGCAGAGCAGGCAGTATTGCGTAAATCATCGGCGGCAAGGTTTCATCCGCTTCAGAATTGGCAAGTGCCGTAATTTGAACTACATGGCCTTCACGCTTGTCAAACCATTTTTGTACAAAGAAATGAAGGACTGCCACCACTGGTATTACGACGACGGCTATGGGAATCTGGTAGTTGGTCCAGTATATGACTGGATCAATCCCCGCAGTGACAGCAGATAGAATCGTGCCTGTATCACTGGGACTCCAGTCTAGACAAAGGGTAGTTGCAATAACCGCGGTGGCGGACAAGCGGCTGACCCCCAGACTGATGAGGACGGGGAACATAGTAACCATGAGTAGCATCGCCAAGCCAGAGGCGCTGTTGATGCATAGACCTAGGAGCATCCCTACGACCCAAGCAGCGGACATAACAATATAAGGAGAGCGAAGAGCTAGTAAGGGCTTGATTGTCAGTTTAACCAGGGCCTTACTGGCACCGATGTGATCCATATAGCGGGCAAATCCGCCCACAGCCATGATGTTAAGCCCCAAACCGGCTGCACGGGAACTGAAAGTTTGCTTGATGAATTCGAAGGCGTCAAAGAGGACTAATCCAGTACTTTCTTTTGCCGGCAGAATTTTTCCGAGTCCAAGGGTTACTGCTGCAAACATAAGAATTAGGCCAGCCATGAACAGAACAGGTTGTGGTTTATACTTTTTAACAATAAGGTAACCGACCCAAAAAGTGACAATTAACGAAATAACAATATTCAACTATGTACCTCCTTTTTTGATGAAAAATATATTATTGCTAGAGATGACTCGGGTTATACAACAAGGTCTGATATCAAGTTTCTTCTCCCTTCTTTATCTGAGTATTGGTTTTTATCTTGATGATAGTATCCTAAGCTGAAATCAACTGTAGCATTACTTTTTGTACCGAAATGCTGTAATTCTTTTAGCAAAACTCCTCACTAGGAAAAACAGGCAAAAAAATAAAGCAACCCATAGTTTTTATGGAAGAGACAATCCACACAATATTAGATTAGACATTGTCTGAATAATCCCTTTTTTGGGATTATGACAAATTGAAATTTTCTTGCTATGTATTTGTCAAAAAGACTTAATGGAAGTATCTTACAGATGTTAGTCATCGGAGAAAAGGTGATGTAAAGAATCGTTGAGTATTGTATTAAGTTAAGACCAGAGAAATGGAGTGTATTCAAATTACCATTGAACCATGATAGATAATAAAAGAGATTGCTACTGGTTATTTATTTTATTAATGAATATTCTTGAAGTAACTGCTAAATGTCTTGAACTTTAGCTAAGATATTTGGCATATTAGGTACAAAAGGGTCCCATTTGCAATAACGATTGCAGATGGGACCTTTTCGGCATTTTATAAACAATGTTTTTTCCAAATTTTAATGGTAATTATGTATAGTCAAATAGTGCATAAATAGTTTGCATTAGATTGAACTCCATAGAATAGTATGTACTACATATCAGTTAAATAGATAAATAGTATTAGGGGGCGTGACATGAAGACAATACGGCTTACCATGGGGCAAGCACTACTCAAATTTCTTGACAATCAATATGTTGAATTTAATGGTGTAGAAAACAAGTTTGTAAAGGGAATATTTTCTATTTTTGGTCATGGTGTTGTTGTTGGTTTTGGAGAGGCCCTGGAAGAGTATAAGGGAGATATAGTTGTCTACCAGGGAAAAAATGAACAAGGCATGGCTCATGCAGCTATTGGCTACGCAAAACAGAAGAATAGACGGGAAATTATTGCCTGTACTTCCTCCATCGGTCCTGGTGCCCTCAATATGGTGACTGCAGCAGGAACTGCATCTGTCAATCGGATTCCTCTACTGCTTTTTCCTGGGGATACCTTTGCCTGCAGGCAGCCAGATCCAGTGTTGCAACAACTTGAAAATCCCACAAGTATATCCATTACTGTTAATGATGCCTTTAAAGCTGTTTCAAAATACTGGGATCGAGTTGTTCGGCCGGAACAACTCATGACTGCTATGCTAAATGCAATGAGGGTGTTGACAGACCCGGCAGATACAGGGGCAGTTACTATTTGTTTACCACAGGATGTGGAAGGTGAGGCCTATGACTATCCTGCTGAATTTTTTGCAAGACGGGTTCACCATATTACAAGAAGGATGCCATCTAAAGGAGAAATTGAAAGGGCAGTTCAAATCATCAGCAGTAAGAAAAAACCAATGATGATTTGCGGCGGCGGTGTTGTATATTCAGAGGCAGGTGATGCCTTTGCACAGTTTGCAGAAACATTCAATATCCCCTTTGGCGAGACACAGGCAGGGAAAGGGGCAGTGCCATGGGATCATCCTTTTAATTTAGGAGGTATAGGTGTTACAGGAGGATTGGCGGCAAATAAGATTGCCGCACAAGCGGATCTGATCATTGCGGTAGGTACAAGACTTTCCGATTTTACAACGGCATCAAAATGGTTATTTCAAAATCCAGAGGTAGAATTTTTAGCAATCAATGTGAATTCATTTGATGCCTTCAAGATGAATGCCAAAACAATTATCGCTGATGGGAAAGAAACCTTGCAGAGTCTATCCCAAGCCCTTCGAGAAATAGAGTACCAATCCATCTATACTGCAGAAATCCCTGTAGTCAAGGAAGAATGGGATAGAGAAGTGGATCGTTTATTTGCTACAGAGCTTGAGAACGGTCTTTCTCAAACTAGGGCTCTGGGAGAAATCATAAAAAGTATTGAGGAAGATTCTATAGTTGTGGGCTCATCAGGAAGTTTGCCAGGGGACTTGCAGAGGCTATGGAGACCGGTAAAGCCCAAAACCTATCATATGGAATATGGTTTTTCCTGCATGGGCTATGAAGTTTGTGCTGCACTAGGCGTTAAGATGGCAATGCCTAATCAGGAAGTGTATGTAATGGTGGGGGATGGCAGCTACTTAATGCTTCATTCCGAACTGGTAACAAGCATACAGGAAGGGTTTAAAATAAATATCCTTCTCTTTGATAATAATGGTTTTGGTTGTATAGAGAATTTGCAAAATGAGCAGGGTATACCTACATTTGCTACTCAATTTAAATTTCGTGACAGAATTACGGCCAGGCTGACAGGACTAAATTTACCCATAAGCTATGCAGAGTGTGCTAGAGGATATGGCGCTAAAACCTATACAGCAAGAACCGTGAAAGAACTGCAAGCAGCTCTGGAAAGTGCAAAAAAAGATAGGGTATCCACCCTAATTGATATTAAAGTCCTTCCCAAGACAATGACTGGCGGATACAAAGCATGGTGGCGTGTTGGCGTGCCAGAGGTTTCAGATAACCCTGCTGTACTTGCAGCACATGCAAGACTAGTCAAAGAATTACCCAAAACTAAAAAATTCTAAAGAGTGAATAGGAATATGTTTGATAGAAGTAAAGTATTTCTGGGAATTGCCCCCATCGCCTGGTTTAGTTCTTTTTTAACCACGATGCCTTTTGCAGAACAGAGGCATTTAAAAAACATCGAGATTTCTTGTATGAAATGGGAGCAAAGGTCATCGTGGTTGCTGAGCAAGGGCACAGTATTCAAGGGATGATGGATACGGCTGTAATGGATGGAAAACCATGCTTTACGGATGAGGAATGGCAACTACTTGCCAGAGGGCTTGAAGACCTAGGAAGATTGGTCTTCAAGCTAAAAAATCATATGAAGATGGAAAGCTGGTAAAGCTTGAGGAGTACGGTGAGGGTACTAGACGGGGGTGAAAACCATGGATGAAGATTTTCTAAGCCTTAGAGGAGTATCTAAAAGGTTCCCTGGTGTTTTAGCTTTAAACAATGTCAATTTGGATATCAAACCTGGAGAAATTCATGGTCTGGTAGGTGAGAACGGTGCGGGAAAATCCACGTTGATAAAAATATTAACGGGCGCTTACTCTTGTGAAGAAGGGCAGATGGTTTGCCAAGGAAAGCAGGTGCACTTTGGCAGTACCAAAGATGCGTTTTCCCTGGGAATCGCCGCTATTTATCAGGAATTAAGTTTGGCACCTAATTTGTCAGTGACAGAAAATATCTTTTTAGGCAGGGAAATACGCTATAAAGGAATTGGCTTGTTAAATTACCCTCAGATGACTCAGCTGGCCCAGGAAGCTTTGTCTGAGCTTGGTGCCGACATGGACATGGGAAAAGCAGTTCGGGAGTACAGCATGGGACAACAACAGGTGATAGAAATCGCCCGCGCACTGACTGCCAATGCCAAGTTGATCATTATGGATGAGCCAACTTCCAGTTTATCCGGGCGGGAAGTGAGAATCCTCCTAGATAACATTTATAAATTAAAACAAAAAGGAATCGCCATTGTATATATATCCCATCGTTTGGAGGAAGTCTTGGAAATTAGTGATCGGATTACCGTGATGAGAGATGGCTGCAAGATAGAGACACTGGACAAAAAAGAGACGGACCAGGAAAAACTAATAGGATTGATGGTAGGGCGTACCCTAGAAGAAAAGTTCCCTCAAATTAGGGTAGAGCGAGGGGATTTGGCTCTGCGGGTGACAGGTCTCAATCGTACTGGAGTTTTAAAGGACATTTCTTTTGATCTCTATCAAGGAGAAGTATTAGGAATTGCTGGCCTAGTAGGGGCAGGCCGCACAGAACTGGCTAGGGCAATTTTTGGTGCTGACAAGATTGATAGCGGGAACATAGCTGTTTTCGGCCGGGAAGTAAAAATTAACAGTCCTAAAGATGCAATTAATCAAGGTATTGCTTTTCTTACCGAAGATCGTAAGGGGCAAGGTCTTATCCTAATGCATGATATCAAGTTCAACTCGACCTTGGCTGGTCTAAAGCGATTTTGTAAATTTGGCAGTTTCATCAATACCAAATCCTTATGCAAAGAGGTAGAACAACTGCTTCAGGAATTGCAAGTGCGTCCCGCTAACTATAACATTGTTACTCGCCTGCTTTCAGGCGGGAACCAGCAAAAAATAGTGATTGCAAAATGGTTGTGTTTAAAAGCCAAAATATTTATTTTCGATGAGCCGACTCGTGGAATTGACGTAGGCGCAAAAGTAGAGGTTTACAACGTGATTAACCGCCTAATAGCCGGGGGAGCAGCGGTTATTGTTATATCTTCGGAACTGCCAGAGGTTATGGGAATTAGTAATCGGATTATGGTTATGCATGATGGTAGAATTACCGCAGAATTCAACCGTTCTGAAGCTGTTCCAGAAAGAATTCTAAAAGCTGCCACGGGAGGTATCAATCATGAAAGTAAGTTCACCTAAACCATTGTCAGGTAATCGGAATGGACATAAAGTGAATTTTCGTCAAGTAATGAAAAAGTTAGGTCCCCTATTTGGGCTATTGGCTTTATCTAGTGTCTTGACCTACTTATCACCTTATTTTTTGACCATGGATAATATCATGAATGTTGCCCGTCAGTCTGCGATTAACAGTTTAATCGCTCTAGGTATGCTGCTGACTATTTTGACAGCAGGGATTGATTTGTCAGTTGGTTCCATTCTAGCCCTAAGCATTGTCTTAATGGGAATTGTAGTAGTGAAACTGGGAATGTCGCCTATCATTGGTATCATCGTTTGCCTGGGGGTAGGGGGTTTGCTAGGGTTTATCAATGGTGTTACCCTTACTAAATTATCTTTGCCTCATCCCTTTATATCTACTTTAGGTACTATGAATGTGGCCCGGGGGTTGGCTTTAATCGTGACAGCTGCTTCGCCTATTTCCAACTTCCCTGAACCTATACAATTTCTAGGAGCAGCCTTTCTTGGGCCAGTGCCAGTAAGTTTCCTCTTAGTATTAGTTGTATATGGGCTTTTTCACATTTTTCTTAACTATACCACTGTGGGCAGGTACATATATGCGGTAGGTGGCAATCCAGAGGCCACGCGACTGTCGGGGATTAGTATTGATAGAGTTTTAATTATCGTATACACAATTAGTGGATTCATGGCAGCATTGGGCGGGCTGGTGCTTGTCGGCAGGGTAAATTCCGCATATCCCCTAGCTGGTTTGGGATACGAGTTTGACGCCATTGCGGCTACTATTATCGGCGGAGCAAGTTTTATGGGCGGCGAGGGTACGGTATGGGGTACTTTAATAGGCGCTATGATTATGGCGGTGCTGCGCAATGGATTAAACCTTCTAAGTGTTTCCTCTGAAATGCAGACAGTCGCCATCGGTATTGTTATAATTCTAGCAGTATATATAGACGTATTAAGGCATAAGGCGGCTGCAAAGGTGAAAGCATAAAAAGTGGCTAAAACAAGGAGTATCATGCCAAGGAGGTGGAGCAGAAAACAAGGCAGATAACAATTTTAAAAAGATAAATAACACTATGGGAAGAGGCAAATTGGTAGAGAGGAGAATTTAGAATGAAAAAAAGTATATTTTCGTTAATGGCAACTTTTTTGGTGGCTACTCTAATCACTGCTGGCTGCAGCAGTACACAAACCCAAACGAAAAAAGAACCTGATAAGATGAAAATTGGTGTAGTGGTCAAAGCATTAAATAGTGACTATTGGAAAATAGTAGAGTCTGGCGCTAAAGCCGCAGGGGTAAAGTATGGTGTTGAAGTAGCAGTTCTTGGTCCTAATGCGGAAACGGATGTAACGGGACAAATTTCCATGTTGGAAGACCAAATTACCAAGAAGGTGAACGCTCTAGTTGTGGCACCTTCACAACCAGCCAGTGCTATTCCTGTATTTAATAAGGCCAAGGGAGCTAAAATTCCTGTAATTCTTGCAGATACAGATGCTAAATGGGATGATAAAGCTTCTTTTGTGGGTACAGGAAATTTTAATGGCGGCAAGCTTGCAGGGGAATACTTTGGCAAGAAAGTTGCTAAAGGAGGAAAGGTAGTAATCCTCCGCGGTGCCTTAGGCGACCCTACACATGATGAACGGGCTAATGGTTGTGTAGAAGGATTAAAAGCGGCTGGTTTAGATGTAGCAGTCATTCAGCCAGCTAATAGCGAGCGGGGTATGGCAGTAACCGTAATGGAAAATATAGTACAAAGTAAACAAGAATTTGTTGGCGTTTTTGCTACCAATGATGAGATGGCCCTAGGTGCTTATAAAGCGTTAGAGGCTGCTAAAATGAATGTTCCCATAGTTGGTTTTGATGGTTCACCCGATGCATTGACATCGATTACAGAAGGAAAGCTTGATGCTTCCATTGCCCAAAGTCCTTATAACATTGGTTTTAAGGGCGTAGAAGCCGCAATTAAAGCTGCTAAAGGAGAAACTCTTGATAAACGCATTGACACAGGCACTGAAGTAATTAACAAAGATAACGTCAAGCAAAAAAGTGATGAGCTGAAAAAAATATTGGGCAAATAGTTTTTTCAGAATAAAGATGTGTATATAACGAATTATTTAAACAGAGAGTTTAGATATCTTATTTTAATGAGAAAGGCTTACCCACTGGGTAAGCCTTTCTCTCATTAAATTACTGATGCTGTTTGGCTTTAGGGAAAGTTTGTTAATGTGAACAATTCTGAATAAAATGCGTAACTTGTCTTACAAAATATAATTGTACCTATACTATAATTTCAAAGGTATAATTATTTTAGTGAATTGACGATATCGTGTTTAATACGAATAATAGAGAGGATAATGAAAACCCTACGCTTTTCATTATACAAGGTGATCCTATGAAGATACTGGTTGTAGATGATGATAAAAAAATTGTAAAGGTACTGGTTACTTATTTGATCAATGAAGGATATGTGACGGAGACGGCTTATGATGGGTTGGTAGCACTTAGAAAAATGGATCAATTTAACCCAGATATAGTCCTGTTAGATGTAATGCTCCCAGGAATGGATGGTTGGGGAGTGTGTAAGGAAATACGACGTACCAGTAATGTGCCAATTATTATGCTTACAGCTCGGGATGAGGAAGGGGATCGAATTATTGGGTTGGAGATTGGTGCTGATGATTATGTCACGAAACCTTTTAGTCCTCGGGAAGTGATTGCCAGAATTAGGGCTATTCTTCGTAGAGTAAAACCTACTAGCGAGAAAGGGGATGAAAGGTCAGTTTTACGCCTAGGAGATATCTTATTACAGCATCATAATCACAGCTTAACAGTCAAAGGTGTAACTGTTAATGTGACACCTACTGAATATAAAATATTGGAATTGTTCATGGAGCATCCAACTCAAGTCTTTTCCAGGTTGCAGCTGATTGAAAAGGTGCAAGGATACGCATTCGAAGGTTATGAACGAACAGTTGATTCTCATATTAAAAACTTGCGTAAAAAACTAGGTGAGTCTGGTTCTCCCCAATATATAAAAACAGTATATGGGGTTGGTTATAAAATGGAAGGTGAGCACCGTGCATAGCTTATTGATACGGGTGACGATCATTTTTTTTACGACAATGGTTGCTATTGTTATGGGGCTAATGGTAGTGGTCAACTATCAGGTATCGACCCATTTTAATCGGTATTTGAATATGAGCGGGATGCACGGCATGGGGAATCATGGTGGTATGATGATGATGATGGGAGGGCCAGAACAGCAGTTTATTGCATCTTTACAGCATTCTTTATTAATGGTTATCTTTATAATGCTATTGATTGGAGCAGTTGCGAGTTATTATTTTGCCCGTAGTATTACTATACCTGTCATTCAATTAAATCGAGCTGTGAATGCTGTGTCAGCAGGCGATTTGAATACGATAGTAACTGTTAGCAGTCAAGATGAAGTGGGACAGTTAGCTACAGCATTTAATGCTATGACAGCTAAATTAAAATCAAATACCATTCTTCGTCAACGTTTTCTAGCTGGTGTTGCCCACGAGCTTCGTACGCCCTTAACAATATTGAAGGCGAATCTGGAAGGCATAGGCGATGGTGTGATTGAACCTGATAAAGAACAAATTGCTTCCTTAACAGAAGAAGTAGATCGACTGACTAAGATGGTTGGTGATTTAAAAGATCTTTCCTTATTAGAGGCTGGTCAAAGACATCCAGAGTGTACGAGTCTTAATATAAATTTAATTTTGCGTCAAGTTATTAATAAAATAGGGCCGGTAGCCGATGAAAAAAATATTGAGCTTTATTTGGAAAACGCGAATGCAGTAGTTCTTGTATGGGCTGATGCAGCAATGGTAAATCAAATTGCCTATAATCTTATTATTAATGGAATTCGTTATACGGCACCTGGCGGCAAGGTTATTGTGACGGTGGCGAAAGAGGAAAGTATGGCTAGAGTTACTGTGAGGGATACTGGGATAGGAATTGGGGTAGAGGATGTGGAACATATTTTTGATTATTTTTATCGGGCTGATCCAGCTAGGACGAAAAAACAGAGTGGAGGCACTGGTTTAGGGTTAGCTATTGTTAAGCAATTGGTTCTAATTCAGGGAGGGCAAGTCAGTGTAGCAAGCGTCTTGAGTGAAGGTAGTTCTTTTTTCTTTACAATCCCATTGAATCTTCATGAAAATCCCATAGTTTCTCCATAAAAAATCCACAATCTTTGTTTATACTAAGGACATACAATATAGAATAAAAAAGCGGGGGAATAACAATGAAAAAGAAAATGCTAATTATAACAGTATTGGCAGCATTAATTGCGGTGCCAGTTTTCGCGGCTACTACTGATCAGGTAAATCCACAGAATCAATATGGCCCGATGAATGGCAACCATCAGCAGATGATACAACAAGCTGTGAATGATGGTACCATTACTAGTGATGAGGCTGCTACCATGAATGAAAGTATGCAAAAAGTAGCTCCTATTATGCAGAAAATCATGAAAAATGGTGGTATGATGGGTAATGGGATGATAAAACATAATGGCATGATGCAGAATTGTAATAATAACGGACAGCAATAAAACTCTCTTATAGGCACAGCCGTCAGCCTTTTTCGGGTTTAGTATTTGGTAAATCGAATATCAGAAAAAATGCCCTGCAAAATTCTGGACGGAATTTTACAGGGCATTTTTTATTTTGATGACAAGAGAGTTGTTCATGTATGCTATAATTCAAAGTTGCCACTGGACTCAGGTTGAAAAAGAATTTTATCCACCTTCAGTCGTAGAGTACCACTAGGAATTTTCCAGTCCAGTACATCTCCTACTCTGTAGCCTAAAATCGCTGTCCCGATAGGTGCTAGTACTGAAATTTTATCTTCAGCTATATTGGCTTCATCTGGATACACCAAGGTATAAATCAATTCCTCATCGTTATCCAAATCTTTCAATACTACTTGAGAATGCATTGTAATTACATCATCAGGAATGCCTTCTGGCTGTGTGACAACTGCTCGCTCAAGCTCATAGGCTAGGTCATTTAGGTATTCCTTACTACCTAACTGGAATTCTTCTTCCAACACAATTAATCTTTGCAATTTTTGCTTGTCTAAATTAGTAATGAAAATTTCTTTTGACATGGTCAACAACCCCTTTATAATAAAATCTGCAGAATCAATTGATAATTCTACATAAACATACAGCGACTATCCTTTACGTGATAGCCGCTAATAAGATGAAATTTAAATAGGTGATTATATGATACGAAATAAGTAGAAAATATCTATATATTATTGTGACATAATTTACTCAATAAGTAAAGTGGTAGTTAGTTCCGAAGGGGAAAACAAGGATTCTAGGTAGGACATATATGATTTGGGATAATCTCTATTTTATCGCCAATCTCGATAGAATGGCTAAATTCTTTGTTATAAATGAGACCATGTTCATCAAACACTCCACTTAATCGAATGTCACTCGAATTTTTTACAAACCCATAAACGTGAAGCCTCCTTATAAGATAGTTTATTTATTCCAAGTCTTCGCTTTTTTTGAGTTCATCTAAGTAACTATAGACGGTGACTTTAGAGATATTCAATTTTTCCGCCACTTTTTCAAGAGCACCCTTAATTAAAAAGATGCCTTTCTTATCCATAAAACGAATCAATTCAACTTTATCTTTTCGTTTTAAATGATCAATACTGTTATCACCGATAATTTTATCGATCAAATCATCTACTATGTCCATTACATTATCAAAAGATGAAAGCTCTGGTTCCGCCTTTTTACTTTCTACAGCCATAAACTCATCCATAAAATCTTTCATATATTTCATAGCTTGCAAGTCGTAATTAATACACAATGCTCCGATTACTTTATCCTTAGAATCTCTGATAAGAGCAGTTGAGGATTTTATTTCTCTGCCATCTTCCGTAAGGGTCATATAGTTAGCCGTATAATCATTGTGAAAGTCTTTGGATAATAAAACCTGCTTGACCAAGTGCTCAAAGGGCTGTCCAATTTTTCGTCCCGTTACGTGATTATGAACCGTGTACACTACGGAACTTTGCGGCATGGATAAATCATGAATAACGACTTCGCAATTTTTACCGAATGTTTCTGCGATGATATTAGCGATAGGGATAAATTTTACTAATTCTTGATTCATAAAAATTACTATCTTCACCTCAATTTATATAAAAAAGTATATGATACTATTGATTATATAGAAAAAAATCTATATAATCAATAGTATCATTGGTGTTTGTCAGTAAAATATATAAAAAAAACTATGATTTAGCATTGTTAAGAGTCGGGATTTGGTAATGGTATGATGAAAAAATAGGGGGATAAAAATGAGTTATAGCTGTTACAATTGTGGAAAAACCTACGGTCAAGATGAGTTATTCTTGGAATGTTCATGCGGTGGTTATCTCAAGGCCCTGGAACGAACCCTTAGGAAACAAGATATCATTTTAGGAGATCCTACTTTATGGCGTTACCGCAAGGCTTTGCCCATTGGGGAGAATGATGCTGTGGTCAGTTTGGGAGAAGGGCTGACTCCATTGGTAAAGACCAATCTGGGTGGATTATTTTTTAAAGCTGATTCTCTCATGCCCACAGGTTCTTTTAAGGATAGAGGCGCGGTGTTAGTGATCAACCACTTAAAGAAGCTGGGCATCAAAAAGGTGATAAATGATTCTTCGGGGAATGCAGCAGCAGCATACGCTGCATTCTGTGCAGCGGCTGGACTAGAGTGTCATATTTTCACACCAGCGAGTACAGCCGCCGGTAAGTTAGTCCAGATTCAAATGTATGGTGCAAAAATTACGAAAGTAACTGGAGCTAGAGACCAAGTGACCATTGCTGCAAAAGAGGAAGCAAAGAAACAAGAAGGAGAAGCTATGTATGCTGGTCACAATATACATCCACTATTTCCTGAAGGCTGTAAAACTGCTGCCTATGAGATATGGGAACAATTGGGGTGGGAAGTACCCGACAACGTTGTGGTGCCCTTCGGCGGAGGCAGTGCCATGTTAGGTATGTATAAAGGATTCAGCGAACTGTTATCCGTGGGGGAAATACCGCGGATGCCACGAATCTTTGTTATTCAGGCTAACAGCTGTAATCCTCTCTATTCCCTATATATCGATAAAGAGGAACTAGCTCAATGTATACCAAGTCTAGCGGAAGGGATCGCCATAGCTCAGCCAATTAAAAAAGTGGAAGCTGTTGCTGCTGTAAGACAAACGGGAGGCAGCGTTGAGGTAGTTAGTGAAGGAGAAATAGTAGAAGCATTAGGCAAAGCGGCTAAAGTGGGATTCTATGTAGAACCGACTACCGCTGCAACCATTGCAGGAGCACTTCGCCTGCAAAGGACAGGAGTAATTGATGCCAATGAAAAGACGGTTGTGCTTCTTACTGGCAATGGGCTAAAGGCCACAGATAAAATCGGACAGGCTATGGGTTTTGTGAATGCCAGTCAATGATAGTATTCTCTCGGAAAGTTTCATTTAGGACGTGCAAAGGCTTAGCATAACTAACGCTCCAACCTTCTGCTTAATCTACGCTTATAGTTATCTAATCTTTTGCCTGTTTATGACTGTAGAGGGTTGTAATTTCCGAGAGAGTATATAATAGATATAGGAGGTAATCAAATGCAGTTAGTTAATACATCTTATTCTCTTCATTCTAAGGGGCATTATTCTCCGGCGGTCATCCATGGTGACCTCGTGTATGTATCAGGACAGCTACCAATTAATTACGCAGGGGAGGAAACCTTGCCAAAGGGTGGAATCGAAGAGCAGACGAGGCAAGCCTTAACAAATATGGTTGATATTTTGGAGCAATGCGGTAGCGGTAAAGAAAAGATCATTAAGACTACTGTATACATTCCGAATATTGATTATTGGCCAGTGGTTAATGAGATATATGGGGAGTTTTTTGGCGACCATAAGCCAGCTCGAACCATAGTGCCTACCAATACACTTCATTTCGGAGCACTGATTGAAATGGAAGCGATTGCCTATATCTAATTGTTGTGAAGTTAAGAATGTAACCGCAAAGGTCCTGCCAAAGTCGATATGAACTTGGCAGGATTTTTTTACTTATTTCTTATTCTTCGTATCTTCGCGGTTCTAAAATATTTTTTCGATGTGTTTGCACGGGTGTGTAGCGTTTTTCTTATGCTAAGCCTAATTTTTGTGCATTTTACAGGAATTTGGTATAGTATGATAAAGATACTGATAGTAAAGATGCTATAAAATCATAAATATTGCTGAATGGAACCTGATGGAACCGAACTGGCAAAGAGATCATACAGGGAAAAGGATGTTGTTATGAGTGATATGGGTACCGTGATTTCATTATTTGGAGCGCTGACCGGCGGATTATTCTCCTTTTTTTCACCCTGCATATTTCCATTGATTCCCGTATATTTAGGATATTTGGTAGGCAATGATAGACTTCAAATCTTGCAGATGGATGGGGATGCCGCAGCCACTCAAGCTGCCAAACGTGTTTTAAAAATAAATGTACTATTTTTTGTGGCTGGAATTAGCACGATCTTTTTTATTCTCGGATTTTTCTCGGGCAGTATTGGCGTATGGTTGATACAGTATACACACATCATTTTGAAAGTGGCAGGTTTGGGTATTATTATTTTTGGCTTGATTCAACTGAATATTTTAAAGTTTTCTTTTCTTCAGCAGGAAAAACGCCTACAGTTTAACACAAGAGGGAAGGGACATCTTAGTGCCTATGCGTTAGGTATGGCCTTCAGCTTTGGCTGGACACCATGTGTAGGGCCGATACTTACCTCTATTTTGTTGTTAGCGTCAACTCAAGGTAGTGGATTGTATTCAGGAGTGTTGCTGTTTTTTTATTCCTTGGGCTTTGGGATACCCTTCCTGCTGATTGCTTTCTTTACAAGTACTTTTCTAAAACAGTATAAAAATTTTTATCCATACTTTGAAAGAGCAAAGACAGTAGGAGGGATATTGCTCATTCTTATGGGACTCTTACTATTTACGGATAATCTAACTATTTTAGTACGGTTTTGACCTTAATTGACGAAAGATGTAATAAGGTGTAAAATTGAGGAATTAAGAATATATTTTGGCAAACCTACTGAAAAGTTGGGACGCAAAGCTATGGGTCTAAAGACGATGTCTATGATTGCCAGGTTGCTATTTAATTGGAAAGAGTTATTAGCATCTGCCTTGGGCAGGTGCTAATAACTCTTTTTTTTAACAAAGTTAGAGAGAAGAGTAGGGGGGAATTATTAATGAATTTGTTTAAATGGATGGGAAAAAGTATCCAGGTAAAAGTTACAGCTATTTTAGTGACAGGACTATTAGTATCGTTAAGTATTTTAGGAGTCTGTAATTTCTATAATGCAAAAGGTATCATAGTATCAGACGCTGAGGAGGATCTTGTTCATCGAGCCGATGCCTATGCTGGAGAAATTGGAGCATGGAAAGATACTCGCGAAATAGAGGTTTCCATATTAGCTACGAACCAAAGTGTTGTTAATGGCGATAGGGAAGGGGCTCTTGCCTATTTAAAAGAAGAGGTAAAACGTAATCCTGTTTATTCACGGTTTTGGCTTGTGGATGCAAAAGGACAGTCTATTCACACATCAGGTGATAGAACGAATATCGCTGATCGTGAATACTTTAAGCAGGTTATGTCTACTGGCAAAGTGACAACTACCGATCCCATTATTTCTAAGGCCGATGGTAAAATGGTAGTATCTGTTGTTGCTCCGATCAAAAGAAATAATCAAATTGTGGGTGCTTTAGGTGGTACGGTCCCTATTGATGCTCTCATTTCACGTGTTAATGAAATTAAGGTTGCGCAAAGTGGCTATGCTTATGTAATTCAGGGAAATGGGTTAACGATCATTCATCCTAATAAGGAACAGATACTGAAGACGAATATACTAACGGATCCAAATGCAAGTAATCAGCTTAAGACTATAATAAACAAAATGGTAAACGCTGAAAATGGAACTAGTAATTATGTAGAAGAAGGCATTAGAAGGTATGTTGCCTATGCTCCTATTCCGGGAACACACTGGAGTTTAGGAGTTAATGTGCCAGAAGAAGAGATTCTTGTAAAGTTAAAGCCCTTTACTAGGTCTTCGCTTATTACCATAGGATTGATTCTTATTGCCACTTGTGGATTCGGTATTGTGATGTCAAGGCGTTTGACGAAGCCAATTATAAGATTGAATGAAGTTATTGAAAAAATAGCACAAGGCGACTTAACTTCACGGGCAGTCGCTTCGAGTACGAATAAAATACATAGCGTCGTTGATAAGGATGAGCTGGATACAATGGCGATTCATTTTGATACTATGGTGGAAAAGCTACGTAGTTTGGTTCAGCAGATAGCTACCTCGTCAGAACAGGTGGCAGCATCTTCGGAGGAGCTTACAGCCAGCGCTGAACAATCTGCTCTAGCTGCCAATCAAGTAGCAGAATCGATAACAGAAGTGGCTTCAGGAAGTGCTTCTCAGCTTCAAGCAGTAGATGATGCAACGAGTGTTGTCGAAAAAATGTCAGCCAGTATACAGCAGGTAGCTGCTCACTCTGGTAATGTTGCTGCAACTGCAGAAAAGACTGCCCTTGCAGCCCAAAATGGCGGTAAGGCAATCGAAGACACTACAAAACAAATGGAAAGTATTGAAAAATCAGTAGCGAATTCGGCTCAGGTAGTTGCCAAACTCGGCGATCGATCAAAAGAAATCGGCCAAATTATCGATACGATTGCTGGAATTGCTGGTCAAACAAATCTTCTCGCATTGAATGCTGCTATCGAGGCAGCCCGTGCTGGTGAACAGGGGAGAGGGTTTGCTGTTGTAGCCGAAGAGGTTCGTAAACTAGCCGAACAATCTCATGAAGCAGCAAAACATATTGCCTTACTCATTGGTGAAATTCAAGGTGATACTGAAAAAGCTGTAACCGTGATGTCTGAAGGTACAAAAGAAGTTAAGCGTGGTTCAGAAGTCGTTCACACAGCAGGCAAGGCCTTTGGAGAAATATTGATTTTAATTGAACAGGTATCGGACCAAGTTCGGGATATTTCTGCTGCGATGCAACAAGTGGCAGGTGGCAGCGAGGAAATCGTTTCTTCCATGAAAGAAATCGATCGAATTAGTGGGGAAACAGCAGGATATACGCAGACGGTTTCTGCCTCAACGGAAGAGCAGTCTGCATCAATGGAAGAGATAGCCGCCTCTAGTGAGGCTTTGGCTAAAATGTCTGAAGAGCTTCGATCCATTATAGCGCAATTTAAAGTGTAGAATGCCTGATGTATTAGAGAAACAAGGTCAACAGATTTTATCTGTTGACCTTGTTTCTCTAATACAGCATGAATAAGTAAAGTATGTAAAAAATACTTTTTTTATGCCGTATGGGTTGATGAAATTGCTAGGTCTATAGGGTGGTTTTGCTATTTAGCCAACTTACAAATTGATGTCCTTTCGCAGTGAGGCAACTGCTACGTCTTCCAACTTGTGAATCAACTAGGTTAATTTCGTTTAATATAGATAGCAATTGCCTAACTTCACTTTCTGTAATGTCAGCAATCGCATCCGCGCATTCTGCTTCAATGAATTTCCTTCCCGTGCCAGAAGAACAGCGAGAGAGAATAGTAAGTACTAGGAGTGCTTTCTCCTGTAATCAGTACAGTAAGATTGAAGTTATCAATCTTGAAAAACAAGGTATATATCAAAACTATGTCCGGATAGGATAATTAGAGTGCATTTTTGCAGAGAAATATTATCCATGTGGATAATGGATAATAATAGCATAGTGTTATATTGTTATAGTAGCAATCTATATTCAAATACTCACAGTATGTACAAGGGCGGACATTGACATTTACATTAAAGTAAGAATGAAATATAATTTCTTTGTAGGATCGGAATAAGAAAGAACCAGGCCATTTTACTGCCTTGTTCTTTTAACAAATGTGTGGTGAGAACGTGAAAATTTTTGTGGCAAGGCAACCGATTTTTAACCGTAAGAAAAAGGTTATTGCCTACGAATTGCTCTTTCGTTCAGGCGATAAAGGAACCTATGATGCCGAGGATGATGACGAAGCTACCGTTAGTGTGATTTCGGGAGCCTTTTTATTATTGGGCATGGAGAAGACAACGGACAGCAAGAGGGCCTTTATTAATTTCACTCGCAACTTGTTGAAAAGAGATATTGTGATGCATCTGCCGCCTCAATCGGTAGTGGTTGAGATTCTTGAGAATATTGAACCTGATGAAGAAGTAGTGGGAATATGTACAAAATTGAAGAAATTAGGCTACATAATTGCCCTTGATGATTTTGTCTATTCGGAAAAATTTCAGCATTTAATAGAGTTGGCTGATATTATAAAGGTGGACTTCTTAGTGACTTTAGGAGAGGAACGGGGAAACATTATCGCCGCAGTTAATAATCCCCACATCAAATTTTTGGCGGAAAAAGTGGAGACCAGAGGGGATTTTGAGCAAGCTGTATCTTTGGGGTACAGTTATTTTCAAGGATATTTTTTCAGCAAACCGGAAATTTTATCGGGAGAAGATGTTCCTAGTTATAAAGTGCAATATATACGCATTTTGCAAGAAATACACCAAGCCGATTTGGATTATGGTCGCATGGAAGAAATTATCAAACATGATGTTGCCTTTTCTTATAAGTTGCTAAGATATATAAATTCTGCTCATTTTGGTTTTCGCCAGAAAGTGACTTCGGTCAAGCACGCTCTTGCCTTGCTGGGAAAACGGCAAGTGGAGCAATGGATATCCCTGTTAATACTTAGGGAGTTAGGGCGGGATCGTCCCGAGGAAATTATGGTATTATCGGTCATGCGGGCAAAGTTTGGGGAAATCTTGGTACAAAAAATGAATTTGCAGAAATTATCTTCCGATGCCTTTATCATGGGCATGTTCTCCCTGCTGGATAGTCTATTAAACCGACCCATGAAGGATATTTTAAAAGACTTGTCCATTGATGTTGAGGTTAAGAACGCCTTGTTAGGGGCTGATAATCAGTTGGGGAGTATTTATGCTTTAATGCTGTCCTACGAAAAAGGAGAATGGAGCAATTTTTCCTATTATGCGGGTAAGTGCAATATCGGGGAAGAGGAAGTTCCTGACTTGTATCTACAGTCAATGCAATGGGTAGAAATGTTTTTTGAGGAAACTGGTAAGTAATGAGAAATGGAGTTTTGATTTTCTAGAGGGGTTAAATTAAATAATGGGGTAGAGGCGAAGAGTATTCAAATCGATACTCGATTAGGAGTTAAGCTATTGATGAAAATTTTGGAGGGAGAATACATCGATTTGGAAAAGTCAAAAGAACTTCGGATCGTTAAAGTATTCACTGTTTAATAATTAAAACAGGAGAGAACCCAAATGGCAATGCTGCTTTTTCATGAAAGGAACCTGTGACTAGAAAGGTGATAAGAAATTAATGTTCCACTATGTAAAAATCGCTACCTCTTGGGCTAGATAGCCTCAGATGATGTAGTGATTTTTATTTCGTTATTTATGCTGAAATGTTTTTTCTATAGTTGCTAAGAAACATGTACAATCGGAATTGTTACTGTAGTTAGAGCATAAACAATGTCATAATTCTGATAGTATTACTATCAATGCTAGAGAAAAAAAGAAGGAAAATTATTCAAAATGAAGAAGCTTTATCCAATGAATAAGCTGCTCTAAGACTCCCGAATTCTACTAGTGGAAGCGAGAGGGGCTAAATCAGACTAAATTTAGGGGTGAAGTTAAAACTCCATCTGAATCAAGTCTTCATTATCAATCAAAGTAGGTATACGGAATAGGAAAGGGATGTTTAAATATGACTCGTAAGTATGGATTTTCATGGGAACTTTTAGGAGATGCTGTTGAGGGACGACCCAATCTTGGCCCTATGGTACATATAGAGGCTTATCGTTTAATGCAATATTGTTTTCGCGATATTTTGGAAAAAAAATTTGGTACGGAAAAAGCGGATGAGTTATTTTTTGAATCAGGACAATTGGCTGGAGTACAATTTTATAAAAACGTTATAAAGGAAGCAGCTGACCTCAATGATTTTGTAAAAACATTGCAATCTGTTTTAGTTGAAAAAGGTATAGGCATATTAAGAGTGGAAGAGGCTGATGTAGAGAAAGGAAAATTTGTCATTAGTGTATTCGAGGATCTGGATTGCTCAGGGCTGCCAGAATTGGACTATGAATTTTGCAGGTATGATGAAGGGTTTATTGCGGGCCTGTTAGAAGCTTTTACGGGGCATAGATTTAATGTCAAAGAGATTGATTGTTGGTGTACGGGTGATCGTACCTGCCGTTTTGTTGCTGAAATTATTCATGACTAACATTGTTGGAAATAATTGGAGGAGGCAGGGGGTTGATGGTGGACAATGTAGGAACCATTGAATTATTACTCAATGATTTATTAAAAAAACGTGGTAATCCAGCATCCCTAAATGATGAGCTTAATGATAATCCAGCTCTTCAGCAACTAGCCGAAGAGCTTATGGCCATTCGGGAGTTTACCCATGCCATATCCAATGGTGATTTGTCGCAAAATTTAAATATGAAGGGATATTGGGCTGGGGTACTGAAAGCCTTACAATCTAATCTTCGGCATTTAGCTTGGCAAACGAGTATGGTTGCTTCAGGAGATTTTAGCCAGCGCATTGATTTTATGGGTGATTTTTCTGCTGCCTTTAATGTAATGATACAGAGATTAAAACAAGCGGAAGAAAATGAACATAAATATATGGCCGAATTGAAGAAGCGGGAGGCCCAGCTTAAAGAAAGTGAGCAAAAGTATCGACTAATAGCTGAAAATATAGACGACACAATCGTACTTATAGATGATGATATGAGAATTATGTACTGTAGTCCATCCATTGAAAAATTACTAGGACATACTCCAGAAGAATTTATTAAATTGTCCTTAACTGAGCAGGTATTGCCTTCCATTGCTATAGCATTAGGCAAGATAGGTGAACAAGATCATAAAGGTGTGGTATCTCCTCCTGTGCTTATGGAAGTAGAACAGCAGCGTAAAGATGGAAATATGATTTGGATGGAATCCTTAATGAGTATAGCTAAGGATGAAGAGGGTCAGAATATGGGCTTTCTTTGTGTAATAAGAAATATTACACAAAGAAAGCTGGCGGAAAATGATTTGCAGCAATCCTATGAACGAAGGCTGAAAAATGACTTTTTTACGAAGTTGTTAAATGGTGATATAGATCCAGGATCAGATGCTTACAATCATGCCTATCGATTGGGAATTCAGCTCCCAAACCATTTTTCTTTATTTTTTCTGAGTATTGATCCTAGTGACAGCTTTCTTGTTGAGGCCAATGCACTAGGACAAAGACAAAAAAATATTGATATGCTTATTGATCAGCTTACCAAAAAAGAAGCTACAATTGCTTGGGAAGTGCCTGAAGGTGTTGGAATACTTAGTGCTTTATATGATCTTTCTGACCATAAAACGAAAGAGATTCGACTGGCAGAATCATATATGGACCTTGTATTATCCTTCTTTCCCAGTTTGCGAACTCATATTGGCATTGCAGATTATTTTGATTCACTAACTCACTTTGGTCTTCGTTTAAAGCATGCCCAATCAGCAGTGCGAATTGGAAAGGGTATGGGGAGCCAGCAGAGGGTGTATCATTTTGACGATTGTGGTGTTTATCAAGTTCTAATTCCTTTTGCTGATTCAGATCAATTCGAAGTATTTATTAAAAAGACCTTAGGGCCCTTACTTGAATATGATAAGAAAAATCAAACGGAATTAGTAGATACATTGGAGAAAATTCTGTCAGGACTAAGCCTAAAGGAAGTTGCTGAACAAATGTTTTTTCATTATAAAACCATCCAGAGCAGAAAACAGCGAATTGAAAATATACTGAATGTTTCACTTGATTCATCAGAAACACGCATGATGCTTGGGGCAGCTGTGCGGCTTCTGAAGATTTCACAGTGTAAAATAACGTCATGAGTAGCAATGTGACATGGCATAGAATTATAGAGACTTAGTGAGTAATGAGAGTTAAAATGACTTAAAAAGAAATAGAGGTAGAAAAAGTAGTACAGCCCATGGTGGGATGGTACTACTTTTTCTATGCCCCACACGGCGGGCGCTTACAGAGAAATTTTTGGTAGAACTCAAATAACAATCAAAAAAGATTGTTGTTATTAATAATATTAGGTATAATTAAGTAAAAACTTATTAAAAGAAGGTGTGCGATGATAGATAACTTTGATTTGAAGGTAATAAAGCAGATGATGGAAAAGGCTCGTACTACGTGGGCAGAATTGGGGATTATTTTGGGAATGTCTGCTCCAGCCGCAGCTGAGCGGGTTCACAAATTAGAGGAGCGAGGAATTATCAAGGGGTATTGTGCATTAGTAGACCCTGAAGCCATTGGATATGGATTAGCCGCTTTTATTGCTATATTCTTGGAGAAGCCAGAACATCGAAAAGGATTTTTAGAATTTGTACAGAGTAAGGCTGAAATCCAGGAATGTCATCATATTGCGGGGGAAGAAGATTATATACTAAAAGTACGGTGTAGAGGGACTCGCGATCTAGAACAGTTAGTCAGTCAAGATATAAAGTCCATACCGGGTGTTTCTAAAACTCGCACTACTATCGTCTTATCAACAGTGAAAGAAACTCCTGTATTACCTGTTAAAGAAGAACTGGCTTAAATGAAGCTTTAACTACAGCCCAATCCAGTGGCATCTACTTAACTCCTCCCAACTTTTACTTATAGCTAGGACTAAGATTCCCAGTAAGTTGTTGGTCAATATGGTAAAGCGAGAAGGAAGGAGTTATCTAAATGATAGATATTGTGTGGCTTATAAAAGGTATGATACTCGGATTTTCTATTGCGGCCCCAGTAGGGCCTATCGGTATTTTATGCATTCGCCGAACGTTATCCCAAGGGATGCCAAATGGATTTGCCGCAGGTTTAGGAGCCGCGACAGCGGATGCTCTTTATGGAAGTGTAGCAGCTTTTGGACTTACGATGATTACTACTTTATTATTAGAAAATAGTCTGTATCTACATATTGTGGGGAGTGTCTTCTTATTTTATCTTGGCTACAACACATTAATGGCTAAGCCTGCTCAAACAAGAGATACTCTTTATCAGGAAGGATGGATAAGAGCCTATTTATCTACATTTTTCTTAACCATTACCAATCCGATGACAATATTATCATTTGGCGCTGTATTCGCAGGATTAGGAATGATTGATACTAAGGGAAATTCTTTGTCCTCCTGTTTATTAGTAATGGGCGTATTCTTGGGTTCTGGTATCTGGTGGTTTATGTTGAGCGGAACCGTATATTTATTGCGGAATAAATTCAATTACCAGGGCTTGATATGGGTGAATCGTATATCAGGTGCTCTGATCTTGGGATTTGGTATCATTTCTGTTCTAGGATTATTGTGAGTGAATAGAAAGATACCAGTTAGGTAGAATGAAATAGTAAGAAAAAATACCTAGGAATACAATCGTATTCCTAGGTATTTTTATATAAAGCTTTTCGTTTCTATTTCACGTACTTGAATTGGTTGACAAAATCAATAAAGGCTTTGCAGGCTAGGGGTAAAATCTTATTTGGTTTCCAAATGAGACCCATGTTGAGGAAAAGATGGGGATGCAGGGGTATTTTGGTGACATGGTTTACTACTTTTATTGAATTTTTAGGCAAAAAGGAGATTCCCACTCCTTTGGCTACCAGTGCTTTAATAGTTTGGAATTGATTTGTTGAGAGGGCTACCCTAGGTACTATATTGCATTTTGCGTATTCGTCTAAAATAATTTTTCGCAATACAAAACCTTCATTATACAGTATGATAGGTTCATCTTTTAATTGTTCAAAAGTTAAAAATGGTTGATTGCTAAGGGGATGGTCAGTAGGAAGGCAAACGACGATTTCTTGAGAAGTAATTAGATGGGAATGAAGGTCTGTTATGTTAGATGGTAAGATGACAAGCCCCACATGTACATCCTCATTTCGCACCAAATCAACGGCTGTTGAAGAACCATCTTCAAAAACTGACATATCAAGAGATGGATAGTTTTTCTTAAAGTCAGCAAATAGCTGGGGAAAAACATAGGCTCCTAATAAGGGCGGGACGGCTATTCGAAAGTTGCCTCTCGTCAAATTCTTATATTCAATCATGGTATTTTGGGCAGCAATCATCCTTGCTAAGATATCTTTAGCTAAGTTAAGAAATACAGTACCTTCTTCCGTTAAGAGTACTTTTTTTTGCGTTCGGTCCAAAAGCTGAAAGCCTAATTCTTCTTCTAGCTTTTGAATGGATTTAGAAATGGCAGGTTGGGAAATATGTAGTTTATTAGCCGCGGCTGTAAAATTCTGTAATTCATAAACGGTGACGAAATATTCTAATTCTCTTATATCCATGCTTTTATCCACTCCGTATAATAACTTATAGTTATCATACCATGATTATTCGATATTTTCATTATGTTTAGAATCGTACTATACTAAAAGTGCGAATACTAGTACTCAGATGGAGATACAAGAGGTGTTCATGCACATAGATAAGGAGAATTATGATGGAAAAAGAATATAATAGTTTGGGAATAACCTTAGCAAAAGAACAGTATTCCTTAGTTGCTTCTTGCGTTGGCGCAGCAGATGCTACCTTAGAGGATGTTAATCATAGAGTAGATTGCAAGAAGATAGTGCGTTATCAAGATAAAGATGAAACAATACATTACGGTATTGTTGAAGGCGAGAATGTTTTTCAATTGACAAATGACTTTGCCCAAATCGCTAATGGGGAATTTGACTATGAGGGAACAGAGGTCTTACTTGCAGATGTAAAGCTTTTAATTCCTGTTGAGCCTTCCAAGGTAGTGAACTTTGGTTGGACATTTGCGGGTCATGCCAAAGAAACTGGTGGTACAGCCAATCTAAAAGAACCCTTTCTTTTCTTAAAACCCCAGTCTGCGCTGATTGCTGACAAAGAAACGATATGTTTGCCGCCAATTGATATGACTAATAAAGTTGAGCTTGAAGGGGAAGTGGCTTTAGTTATAGGTAAAAGTGGTAAAAATATTCCAGAAGATGAAGCACTAAGTTATGTTTTTGGTTATACAGTATTTAATGATGTTACAGCCAGAGATCTTACTAAGAGTGATCCACAATTTACTAGGGGGAAAGGTTTTGATACTTTTGGACCGATTGGACCGTGGGTCGTAACGGGTATTGATCCTACCAATTTACAAATTACTACAACTCTAAATGGAGAAGTAGTACAGGACGGAAATACAAGTGAAATGTCTCTTAGCATACCATTTCTGATTAGCTGGATTTCAAAAGTAATGACCCTAGAACCAGGTGATGTTTTGGCCCTAGGATCTCCTTCTGGGACCTGTCCTATGAAGTCGGGTGATGTGGTGACCGTAGAGGTAGAAAAAATCGGTAAATTAACTAACTATGTAAAATAGATGGTTTTATGAATAGAGAAGTGTATCTGATAACCGGGGATTGAGGACTCCCATTATATGCAAGTAGAAGTCTAGATAAATTAAGTCATTAAGAGAAGCAGTGCAACTACAATTCAGATAGAGTTAAAATGATACCTAAATCAAGTTCTATGAATAGGTCTATAATAGTTATAGACTGCATATAAATCAATAATTTATATATGAAATAAAAGAGATACAACAAAGTACAGGAGTTTAGCCTGTATTTTTGTTGTATCTCTTATTTTCATATACCAGAGATAAAGGTTTAAGTGAATCTTGTTCTTTAAATTGCATTTGTCAGTGCTTTTTTGTAATAAAAAAATAGATGATACTCTTATTTGTTATTGCGTTATCACATGGAATAGAAGAAAAACATACTATATATAAACATTTTTATAAAGGAGTATTTGTCATGTTAGAAGCTTTACTATATAGCGTTCTTGGTGTTGGAGTGATTATATTATTTTACTTACTGCATGGTTTTATCAATCTTCTACCAAAGGGATAAATTATATAAGGATGTGAGTAAATAAAAATCTAAGATTTATTAGTGATCTGTAATATTTATCCTATATGGTGGCAATAATAAATGTAGAAATCTAAGATAAAAAGGATGTGAATTATGAATATGAATGAGAAGGAGGAAGATTGGCATACTCATCCAATTGTAATTTTTACAGGGGCGTTGCTATTATATACTGTCAGTCACTCTATCCTGGCATTATTTAATTTTTAATGTAATAAATAGCATAGGTAAATGAAATCCAGCAAAGCAATCATTTCATTAGGATTGCTTTGCTGGATTTTTTTATTAATCTATAGAAGAGTTAAGAACCCGCAAAATTTGTGAGTTCTTAACTCTTTTTATTCAGTAATATGACAGCTAGCACAATAACCATAGAATTGCTTATTGCGCATCTTTGTATTCTTTGTGTCCGCGTGTTTCAAAATTTTTATAGCAAAGTGTAATTTTTTCTTATTAGCAAATATTTTACATGTAAGGAAATGTAGGGGCCTGGTTAAAGAGAATTAATTCAAAGAAATAATTAGGGTTAGTCGCTTTCACAGACAATTACAAAATGTTATATAAGAACAATATAAAAGCACCTGTGTTTTGGTATAATGAATTTGCAGAAAATACCATACCAATATATATAGGTGCTTTTATGTGAAGCGGCTTGCATAAAGGATGAAGATGTTGTACAAGTAATTCATCTTATGTCCAGAGTATAAAAGTTGATAGTGATAGATATTTTTAAAAGTATTATAATGATTTCAGAGGATGGTTTGGAGTACAAATCGTCTCCTGATTTAATGCTAGGGAGGGATAGTATGATTCCAGTTATTTCTGTTGTTGGGCGGTCTAATTGCGGTAAAACAACTTATTTAGAAAAGCTAATCAGTGAAATGAAAAAGCGTGGTTATAAAGTCGCAGTCATCAAGCATGATGTCCATGGTTTTGAAATGGATAAGCCAGGTAAGGATACTTGGCGTCATGCTCAGGCCGGCGCAGATATTGTTTGTATTTCTTCACCGCAAAAAATGGCCATGATTAAAAAGGTTGATGAAGAATTATCTCTTGATGAAGTTGTGTCCCACATTGCAGGAGTTGATATTATTTTTACCGAAGGTTACAAACGGGAAAGTAAGAAGAAAATTGAAGTATTTCGCCAGCTGGTGTGTGATACACCATTATGCAGCCAAGAAGAGTTGTTAGCAGTTGTATCTGATACCCGATTATATGAGGAGATACCCCATTTTAGCCTGGAAGATCCCACCCCAATGGCTGACTTTCTGGTAGCAAAAGTAATTAAATAATGCTACTTTTCTTGTAATATAGTAGTTGATAAAGGATGATAATGATGTGGGATGGATATAATCGTACAATTGATTATTTAAGGATTTCTGTGACTGATCGCTGCAATTTCCGCTGTACCTATTGCATGCCGCCAGAGGGGCTTACAGCCCTAAGTCATGATGATATTCTACGGTATGAAGAAATGATAAGGATTATCAAGGTGGCTAGTTCCTTAGGGGTGAAAAAAATTCGCCTTACAGGAGGCGAGCCACTAGTGCGCAAGGGAATAGTAGATTTTGTCAGGAAAGTTGCGGCTATTGAAAATATTGAAGATTTGTCGATGACCACCAATGGCAGTTTGTTGTCCAATGTGGTCCATGCTCTAAAGAGTGCAGGGCTCAACCGAGTCAATATTAGTCTGGATACGGCTGATCCAAAACGTTTTGCGAGAATTACTAGACGTAGTGAATTAGAAGCTACATTGCAAGGAATCCAAAGTGCGTTAGATGCTGGGCTTACCCCCTTGAAAATAAATGTAGCCTTAACGGAATTGTTTACTCCAAGTGATTTAGATTATTTTATCAATCTAGTTTATCATTATCCAATTCATGTGCGTTTTATCGAATATATGCCGCTAGGCAACTGTGACGTTAGTCCAGGTCCGAGTATTATTAATGTGAAAAATATCATCAATGATGCTGGAAAAGGATTTTTGCAAGCAGCATCAACTCATGAGAGAGGCAATGGCCCTGCGAGATATTATCAACTGCCTAATGCGAGAGGTATGTTTGGGTTTATTACTCCTATATCGGAGCACTTTTGTAGTGAATGTAACCGTATTCGGTTAACGGCAGATGGTAAGCTCAAGCCCTGTTTATTGTCAAATGATGAAATTGACATTAGAACACCCTTGCGATCTGGCATTAGTGATAAGAGGTTGGCAGAGCTGTTTTGTCAGGCTATCCAGGCTAAACCTTCTAGTCATAGTTTGTGTCGAGTCAGTGGTCATCCAGAATTTCAAAGACATATGTCTCAGATTGGTGGATAAAGAAGACTTGATTCAGGTGGAGCTTTAACTCCATCTGAATCTTAGTCGCACTGATTCTTAGGACTTAGTTGCTCTAGAGCTCTCACTTATAGAAGATGGGATTCTTAGAGCAACTTGGTCATCATAAATCATATATCTACTGCCAGTTAGGTATTTTTCACAGGGAAAAGGAGTACTCCCATGGAGCTTTTTAATGTACAGTACTGGCTACTAAGTAAGGTGGTGAGTAGATGATAGGCATGGCAAGTTTAGAATTATTGGCAAATAGGCAGGCACCTGAACGCTACTTGCGCAATATTGGTACAATTGGCCTTGACGGGCAGACATGGTTGCTTAAAAGTCGCGTGGCTGTAATTGGAGCGGGAGGTTTGGGTGGTCTGGTAGTGGAATTATTGGCACGAATGGGAGTAGGTTACCTTAAAGTAATTGATGGTGATAATTTTGCATTACATAATCTTAACAGGCAAGTGCTTTCCACGGAAAATAATATGCACCAGAATAAAGCCCAAATTGCTGCACAACGTGTAGCAAGCATTAATAGTGATGTACAGGTGGAGCCTGTGGCAGAAATGCTGGATGAGAGCAATGGAGAAGAGTTGCTAAAGAGTATGGATGTTGTTGTTGATTCATTGGATAACTTTTCCTCCAGGATGCTATTAGGTAAAGTTACAGGTCGATTAGGAATCCCTTTGGTCCATGCGGCCATTGCCGGGTTTACTGGACAAGTTATGACGGTTATGCCTGGAGACCAGAGTTTTGAGAAACTATATCGATTTCAGCCTCCCTCAAATCGGGGCATTGAGGCTACACTAGGTAACCCAGCGGCCACACCAGCATTGGCTGCATCTCTTGAGGTTCAGGAAGTAGTTAAAATTTTAACTGGCATTGGTGATCCAATCCGCAATAAGTTGCTATATTTTGATACCCAATATAACCTGTTTGAATTTGTTAATCTCGAAGGGGGATTGTAATGGAACTTACACATTTTAATGATTCTGGCAAAGCACGGATGGTGGATGTCACAACTAAAGATGATACAGTGCGCCAGGCGGTAGCTGAAGGACGAGTGACCATGAAGCCACAGACCCTAGCCTTGATAAAACAAGGAGGGATGGGCAAAGGGGATGTACTTGGCGTAGCCCAAGTTGCTGGCATTATGGGTGCTAAAAAGACCTCAGAGATTATTCCCATGTGCCATCCTCTCATGCTTACGGGTGTAAATATTGATTTTACTATTGAAGATGACAAGAGTGCTGTTACTATTTCGGCAACTGTAAAAACCACTGGTAAAACAGGGGTAGAAATGGAGGCATTAACAGCAGTATCTGTGGCTGCATTGACCATCTACGATATGTGTAAAGCCGTTGATAAAGGGATTACAGTTGATTTTATCCGCCTTGCAGCTAAATCTGGTGGTAAGAGTGGTGCATATACTAGGGAAGTGAACTCATTATAGTAGGAAAAATTGTAACAGTTTGGATAAGTCCAAAAGAAAGGGACTTTCTCGCCAAAGTGTGGAAGGAGTAAAAAAGAGAGAAAAGTGGAGGGATTAACATGAAAAAAAGAAGCATAGTCAACACGTTAATGATAGTTGTAATGTGCGCATTGGTCTTAATTAGTGCTGTATGTGGAGCAAAAAATCCACCAGCGACAACAGCTAACCCAGCCGTTAAGGACGTTATCTTGGCAACAACGACAAGTACACAAGACAGTGGTTTGCTGGATATGCTTATTCCTATATTTGAACAAAAAACCGGCTATAAGATCAAGACGATTGCTGTCGGTTCAGGGCAGGCTATCGCTATGGGGGAAAAGGGCGAAGCTGATGTATTGCTGACCCATGCTCCTGATGCTGAGCGTAAGATTCTGGCTGGGGGAGCGGTCATCAATCGTACTCTAGTAATGCATAATGACTTTATTATTATCGGACCTGTCCAAGATCCAGTACAAATTAAAGGCAAGAAAGCGACAGATGCTTTAGGGGCTATTGCGAAAGCTCAGGCGGTTTTTATATCCCGAGGCGACAAGTCTGGTACTGACCAGTTGGAGAAAAAACTGTGGAAACAAATCGAGCTAAGCCCTAAGGGAAGCTGGTACCAAGAGTCCGGTACTGGTATGGGACAAACATTAACGATTGCCAATGAGAAAAATGGCTATAGTATAACCGACAGAGCTACTTTTTTAGCCCAGAAAAAGAATCTTTCTTTAGACATTTTAGTGGAAGGTGATCCTAAATTACTCAATATTTATCATGTTATGCTAGTAAATCCTGAAAAATTTACTAAAGTAAATAAAGATGGTGCCAAGGCGTTTAGTGATTTTCTGCTAGCTGCTGAGACCCAAAAGTTAATTGCTAATTTTGGTAAAGATAAATATGGTCAAGCCTTATTTTTTGCTGATGAGGGTAAAACGGAAAAGGATTTTGGGCTGTAATGGACTTTATAGGTACATAACGCGTAGGGCGTTTAGCATCAGCTTCCGGGAGGGATAACTTATGGATGGTATCTGGCGGGGATTGTTAGAGGCTGTGGAGTTGTTATTAGCGGGAGATCAAGAAGTATATGCCATTACCATGCTTACAATCCAGGTATCTGGACTAGGGACAATGTTTAGTGTTCTACTGGGGGTCCCACTAGGGCTATGGATGTCCCTCAAAAATTTCCCCGGCAAAAAATTATTAGTTAGTTTAATCAATTTTGGTATGGGACTGCCGCCAGTAGTGGTGGGTTTGTTTGTGAGCCTGCTTTTATGGCGGTACGGTCCATTAGGCATGCTGCAAATTATGTATACACCCTATGCCATGATTATAGCTCAGGCAGTCATTGCCACTCCCATTGTTGCCGGTTTAAGTTTTGCGGCTATTAGTGGACTGAATCCTAAGCTGCGCTTACAACTGCTATCTCTGGGTGCTACCCCTTGGCAGGCAAATTGGTTGTTGGTGCGAGAAGCCCGAATGGGCCTGATGGCTGCCGTTATCGCTGGTTTTGGTGGTGTGGTGTCTGAGGTGGGAGCCTCTATGATGGTAGGGGGTAATATCAAAGGGGAAACTAGGGTACTTACTACTGCCACCGTTATGGAAGTGAGTAAAGGAAACTTTGATGCCGCTATTGCTCTTAGTTTTATTTTACTGGTGGTGACTTATGTCATTGTTGTTGTCCTAACTTATTTACAGCAAAGTGAAAAGAGAGAGTTGTATGAGTAAGCCCATCATCGAAATCGACAATGTAAAAATACACCGTAATAACCGCTGGGTACTGGACATCCAACACCTAGCCATACAGCAAGGCGAAATGGTGGCAGTGGTTGGGCCCAATGGGGCGGGTAAGAGTACATTGTTGCAACTCATGAATTTGTTGATACCCTATCAGGAGGGTGAGTTAAAGCTGTTTGGCAGACCTGTTAAGAAAACGGATACTCTTTCCCTGCGCCGACGCTGCGCTATGGTTTTTCAGGATTCATTGCTGCTCAATGACACCGTATTTAATAATGTGGCCTTGGCTTTGCGGTTTCGGGGGAGTCCAGCTAGGAAAATCAAGGAAGAAGTAGGGGAGGCGCTAGCAGCTTTTCACTGCTTACATTTGATTGATAGAATGGCCCGCAGCTTGTCTGGGGGTGAGGCTCAGCGTGTGTGTTTAGCTCGGGCCATGGTGCATCAGCCGGAGTTATTGCTGCTAGATGAACCTTTTGCTGCTCTTGATACACCGACACGAATCGCATTGCTGGCTGATATAAAAAGGGTAGCCCAACGTTGTGGTATGACGGTAGTCTTAGTGAATCACAATTATGATGATGTACTGTACTTTGCCGAACGGGCGATTGTTATTTTATCTGGTCAGGTAGTACAGGATAACCGTCCAGAGATTATTTTGCGTCAGCCGGTGAATCGGGTGGTGGCTGATCTAACTGGTATGGATAATGTTCTTCCCTGCAAAATAGCAGAAGATAAGGGCGTTGTTTGGCTGTCTGATGACATCTCCTTTGTCTATCCGGGGAATGTTATGACATCAGCAACTATCTGTTGTTTACCAGGTGATATTCTTCATATCGTAGATGATAGCCTGGAGGAACAACAGGACAAAATGGTGGTGATAAAGGGGATTGTCCATCAGATTATACCAGGCGTTGGGATTTACCAGGTGGTAGTGGATGTCCAAGGATTTATGTTAACTTTACGTGTTCCACGGGAACGAGTCATAGATTGGTTGAAATGTAAAATGATTGTTCAAGTTTCTTTTGATCCGCAGGATGCACATATTGTGTGAGGGGCCAAATTACTGCAAAGCCACTATCGTAATAAAGTAAGCAACCCTAAGACTCTCAGTTACAGCAGATGGGAGTCTTAGGGTTACTTACTTATCGGGGAAATGATATCAAAAAAATTGATTTGTTACATCAAATACTCGAAGTGTACTGAATATTACCCCTGTGATATGATGAATTCAAAAGATATATACAGGGAGGAGTTTTAAAATGAACAATGCATATTTCCAAGTGAAACCACCTGTAAATGAACCTGTAAAAGGTTATATGCCGGGATCAGTTGAGAGAGCTGCTTTAAAGGTAGAACTTGAGAGACAATTAGCTAATCCGGTTGAATTACCACTTATTATTGGTGGGAAAAAAATTCGTTCAGAGCACAAAGAAAAAATGATTTGTCCTCATGATCATCAAAAAGTACTTGGTGAATATTATGTAGCTAGTGAAAAAGAGCTTCTTTTAGCAGTTGAAGCAGCAGAAGCAGCAAGGGCAGAATGGGAAAACATGTCTTGGGAACACAGAGCTACTATTTTCTTAAAAGCAGCAGATTTGCTAACCGGAAAGTATAGAGCAAAGATAGCAGCTTCTTGTATGCTTGTACAAAGCAAGAATCCTTTCCAAGCAGAAATCGACGTTGTCTGTGAACTGGCAGATTTCCTTCGTTTTAATCCATTCTACATACAAGAAATATATAAGCAACAGCCAATCAGCACAGATGGGGTCTGGAACCGTGTAGAATATCGTGCACTTGATGGTTTTGTTGCAGCAGTCACACCTTTTAATTTTGCATCAATCGGCGGTAACCTCTCTACAGCTCCAGCTATGTGTGGCAATACTGTTTTATGGAAACCATCATCGACATCTGTACTTTCAAACTACAACATCATGGAAATCCTTATGGAGGCTGGCTTACCTGCAGGTGTTATCAACTTTGTACCTTGTAGAGGCGCTGAATTTGGTAAAGTTGTAGTTGCTCACCCTAAGATGGCAGGTTTCCACTTCACAGGCTCTACAAGCGTATTTAACGGCATATGGAAACAAGTTGCTGAAAGCATTAATAACTATGTTACCTATCCCCGCCTTGTTGGTGAGACAGGTGGTAAAGATTTTATTTTTGCTCATGAATCAGCAGATGTTGAAGCACTTACATGTGCAATCGTTCTTGGTGCTTTCGAATACCAAGGACAAAAATGTTCTGCAGCATCTAGGGCATACATTCCTGAAAGTCTATGGGGCGAAGTAAAATTGCGTCTTGAAGAAGAAGTTGGAAAGATTAAGATGGGTGATGTTTGTGACTTTACAAATCTTATGAACGCTGTTATTGATCAAAAATCATTCAAGAACATTCAGAAGTATCTTGGTTATGCAAGAGAATCTGAAGACGCTGAAATCATCATTGGTGGTAAATGCGATGACAGTGTAGGATACTTTGTAGAGCCTACAGTAATCTTAGCAAAGACACCTAAATTTAAGACAATGATAGAAGAAATCTTTGGACCAGTTATGACCATTTATGTATACCCCAATGACCAATTAGAAGAAACATTAAAAGCATGCGATACAGGGACCATCTATGCATTGACAGGTGCTGTATTTGCACAAGACAGAACAGCAATTATCAAGTTAGCCAAAGCATTGGATCATGCAGCAGGCAATTTCTATATTAACGACAAACCTACTGGTGCCGTTGTTGGGCAACAACCATTCGGCGGTAGCCGTGGCTCAGGAACAAATGATAAAGCTGGTAGCGCAATCAACTTATATCGGTGGATGAATCAACGAGCTATTAAGGAAACATTAGTTCCTCGTACAGGAGTTAACTATCCTTACATGTCAGAGGAATAGCCCCTTAGTAAAAACAGCTTTAATGATCTTCATAGTAGCTAAAAATAACCTGCACCCTTAAAAATGAGGGCGCAGGTTATTTCTCATTTGCATCTTCGTGTCAAATACTTGTGTGACTAGTTGGGACTTGGCATCATAGGGCAGCGAGGCTCACCTTCAGGATTTGGCCTATGTGGAGGAAGTATTGCATCAGCTACGGCTTTTGCTTGTTCATCAGATAAGTCGGCAACGTCCTTTAACTGGTTGATTATATCAGGACGATGATTAGATGCTTGCTGGTGGTTAGCAGCTCTTTCCTCAGGAGTCATAGACCTCATTTTTTCCATTTCGGATTTGCGCTGATGATCCTTCTCTTTAAAAAAACTGATCAGTTTGGTGGCTTGGTCTTCGGTGATAGTTCTGTCATTTACCAATATATCTAGACGCGTGTTAATATACTGTTGCCTATTGTCAGGATGATGCATGTCGTGCATACCAGGCCTAGGCATGACCTCTTGTTGACCATCATTAGCGAGAGCTACTGCTCCAATAGATAACGCAAGGCCTCCCATGACCAATCCACTAACCAATTTCTTAGTAAAAGATTGCTTCATATCATTCTCTCCTTTATTAAGTGGCTTCCGTGAGATTAGTATGAAGGAAATTTGTTACAATTAGGTTACGAATTTGTATATATTTCCTATATATTTGTTGCCTTAGTAAGATCGAACCAAAATACAACACCATCTTGAACATTATTTACACCATAATGGTTGCCGTGTAATTCCTGGATTGCGCGAACAATGGATAGACCTAGGCCATATCCGCCATATTCTCTAGTACGGGCTTTATCTACTTTATAAAAGCTGGTCCATATTTTCTCTAGACTTTCTTCCGGTATAGGTCGTCCTGAATTGTAAATAAAGACCCTGACTTGATTTTCTGTTCCTTTTACCCAAATTCTAATGGTCCTCATGAATTCGGCGTGGTCAATGGCATTGATAAATAGGTTGTGTAATACCTGTTCAATACGAAGTTCATCTCCATACACCACATAAGGATCGATGTTATCCATTTCTAAGAGTATTTCTTTTTCTGTCAAAATCGTGGAGTATTTGAGCACAATGTCATGCAGTAGTAAAGAAAGATCAAAATTGCCTTTATTTAGTTGAAAGAATCCTGATTCAATTTGAGATAGATTTAGCAAATCCTTTACCAATTTATCCATTTTTTCCGCTTCATCAATGATGACAGAACAATAAAAATTTTTGCTGTCCTCATCCCGAGCTACGTTTTCTCTTAAACCTTCCGCATATCCGAGAATGAGAGAAAGGGGTGTTTTGAGCTCATGAGAGACACTAGAAACAAAATTTTTACGCATGGTATCTAGCTTTCTTTCTTTTTCTACATCTGCCATGAGCTGCTGATTCTTCTGACTGAGCTCCGAGATGGCAGTATCCAGCTGATAAGATAAGTGGTTAATGTTTTTGCCAAGCTCGCCTATTTCATCACCACGGTTGATAATACATTTTTGTGAAAAATCAAGTTGTGACATACTTTGTGCTATGCGATTAAGGTCCAAGATGGGGGATGTAAATTTTTTTGCAAAGAAAAAAGCCCAAAGGCATCCTGCTGCGAGAGACAGTATGCCTGTAAATATAATAAACCGACCTGTTATACTAACACTTTCAGATACTAGGGATAGGGGCTGCTTTATGATTAAGATATCATCATTTTTCATTTGGTGTCTGATAGCCATAAAGTCTATTTTGAGATCCTGGTCATGTTCCATTTCCAAAATAGTGCGGCTATCAATCACTTCTCTATTTCGGATGATGGGGGGAGGCCCGGAAGGAAAGCGAGATGAAGTGGTTCTAAGATGGGGGGGATTTCCAATGGTAGGAAGAGAGGAAGAATGATATGTCTCTTGATCAATCAGCCGGCCAAAAGAACTATATTTTATATTGCCTTCCTTTGTGAAGATCATGATCCCTGCCCCTAGTGTGCTTGCTATCCGCTCTAGTTCCAAAGAAAATTCATTAGGATTGCCTTGATATAAATCATCAAATTTCGTGCTACTGGCGATAAGTACATCCTTTTTTTGTGAAGTATAAAACTTTTCTAAACCTATACGGGTTAGGCCTAAGAACATAAGTACAAAAAATAGTACAAGTCCGCTTAATATAATAAAGAGCTTTGCTCGCAGTGAAATAATCATTTTTCTGCCTCAAATCGGTAGCCATATCCCCTAATGGTTTGGACAAAAGTACTTTTATTACCTAATTTTGTTCTTAATCTGTTAATATGTGTATCTACAGTTCTAAGGTCACCGAAGTAATCATAGCTCCACACCTGATTTAAGATTTGCTGGCGGCTTAAAGCCTTTCCGCTATTTTCGGTTAAGTATGTAAGAAGCTCATATTCTTTGGGGCTTAAATCGAGAGATTGATCATTAATGGATACTTGACGTGCTGTTGTATTAATTTCCAAACCATCATATACAGTAGCTTTCTCTCTTTCTATGCGGCGAAATAAAGCATTCACTCGTGCTGTCAGTACCTTGGGACTAAAAGGCTTTGTGACATATTCATCGGCGCCAATCTCAAAAGCAAACAGTTGATCGACTTCTTCGCCTTTGGCTGTAAGCATAATAACAGGGATATTACTTTTCTTTCTAAGTTCCTTACATACTGTCCAGCCATCATATTCTGGCATCATAACATCTAAAATAACTAGATCTACGTGTTCCTTTGCTAAGAGTTCTAAAGCAATACGCCCATTATTAGCTTCTAGGATGCTATAACCTTCTTGCACTAGAAAATCAGCTATCAACTTTCTGATACGCAGTTCATCGTCAACAATTAAAATTGTTTTATTCATGAAGGAAGCCTCCTTATTACTTGGCAGAATGAATATACTATTTTTAGCATAAATAGTATAAGGGAAGATGTCAATAAAGTACTTTAGTTAATTTCTGTAACAAAACTGTAACAATTTTCCTCTATAATTAAAAATGAGATAATAATAAGCAAAATAAGGATGAACTTTTGAAGGGGTGGTGTTTATGATTTTGCAAAAAATAAAGCAATATAAAAGATGGATCATACTCGTGGTAGTTCTGGCATTTTTAGGAGGAGGTGGTGCATTTTACTTCAAGAAAAGCAGCACCCCTGTTGCTACAGGGACAGCGGTTACTGTCGGGCGAGGTGACATAGTAGAGGCAGTATCTGCCACAGGTACGATTTCAGCAGTTAATTCCGTTGATATAAGTTCCCGGGTAACAGGGCTCATTAGCGAATTAAGAGTAAAAGAAAATGATATTGTGCAAAAAGGACAGGTATTGGTTGTACTAGATGATACTACGATTAAAGCACAAATTTCCCAATATCAAGCCCAGATGGCAAATTATGCTGCAATTTATGAACGCAGTCAAAAATTAGCTGCTATTGGTGCAGAACCATTACAGCAGTTAGATACGGATCGCACCAATTATCTTGTAGCCCAGTCTACTTATAATAGTAATGCATCTCAGTTGGGGTATTATGTAATTACAGCACCTATTGATGGCATGGTCATTGGGACGCCTACACCTGCAGGACAGACAGTAGCTCAAGGGATTTCCAGTCCTCAGGTCATTATGACAATTGCTGATATGTCAAAAATGCAGATTAAGGTTTTAGTAGATGAGTCGGATATTGGTAGAGTACAGACAGGACAAGAGGTTTCCTTCACTGTGGATTCCTATACAACCCAAACCTTTACGGGCAAGGTGACTCGAATTTCCCGAAGTGCGACGACTTCTTCTAATGTAGTGTATTATCCCGTGTATGTTGATGTGGACGCAGCACAAAGTCTGCTTTATCCAACGATGACTGCTAGAGTAACGATAAAAGTGAGAGAAAGCAAGAATACATTGGTTGTACCTCTGTCAGCTGTTAAAGAAGAAAAGGGACAAAAATATGTGCAATTGATGGTAAATGGCACTCAGCAGAACACACCAGTTAGTATTGGACTAAGTGATGATGAAAAGATCGAAATACGCAGTGGCTTGAATGAAGGAGATAGTATAATATTACCGGCAAGTAAAGCACGTACCACGACAACTACACAACATCAGGGACCGCCTCCAATATAGGGTGAGGAGAATATCATGACGATTAGTTTGAAAAATGTAACGAAAGAATATTATATGGGAGATACCGTAGTACATGCATTGGCAGGGATTAATTTGGAGATTGCTGCTGGAGAATTGACTGCTATCATGGGGCCGTCAGGATCAGGAAAATCTACATTAATGAACATTTTAGGCTGCCTTGATGTTCCTAGTAGTGGATCTTATATTATTGATGGGCAAGAGGTTGGTAATTTAAATGATGATGAATTAGCAGTTACCCGTAATAAGAAGATCGGCTTTGTATTTCAGAATTTCAATCTGTTGCCACGAATGTCGGCCTTACAAAATGTTGCATTGCCTATGGTGTATGCTGGTGTAGATAAAAAGGCACGGATGGAAACTGCAGCGCGAGCATTAGCTATGGTTGGTTTGGAGGATCGTAAAGATCATCGTCCTAATGAATTGTCAGGTGGCCAACGGCAGCGTGTGGCAATTGCCCGATCATTGGTGAATGATCCGGCAATCATAATGGCTGATGAGCCTACGGGTAATCTAGATACGAAGTCTGGTAATGAAATTATGGAGATTTTTTGTAATCTAAATAGCCAAGGACGGACCATTATCTTAGTTACTCATGAACCTGAAATTGCAGCATTTACACGGCGAATACTCCATGTTCGGGACGGTAGAATTGTCCGGGACGAGAACAAAAAGGAGGCGGGATCATGTTCTGGGAAAGCGTTTTAATTGCTTTTGAAGGGCTGAAAGCGAACAAGCTTCGCGCCTTCCTTACCATGTTAGGGATTATCATTGGTGTAGGTGCCGTCGTTGCTATGGTATCCCTTGGGTTAGGGGTGCAGCAAAAAATACAAAATTCCATTGCGGGTTTAGGCAGCAACCTTCTTATTGTTACGCCAGGAGCTAATTCGCCGTCGGGGGGCGTGCGTTTGGCAGCGGGATCTAATATTACCTTGACAAAGCAGGATGCTAGGGCCATTGGTCAGCAAATTAGTGGAATCAATTCTGTAGCACCTGCTGTCAGCCAACAATTTCAAGTTATTCATGGTAATCAAAACTGGAAAACTAGTGTCCAAGGAACCACTCCAGAGTTCTTAGCAATTCGCAGTTTTGAAATTGCATCAGGCAGGTTTTTTAGCACAAGTGACGAAGATACTCGGGCTCGAGTGGCTGTAATCGGTCAAACCGTAGCCAATAATCTATTTGGAGAAGCCAGCCCTGTGGGGCAGACTATGCGTATTGGCCAGGCACCTTTTCGTGTAATCGGAGTATTGGCCAGTAAGGGGCAGTCATCTATGGGGTCTGATCAGGATGATGTGGTCATTGTACCCTTAACCACAGCCCAAGAGCGTCTTATGGGTATATCCTATGTACATAATATCAGTATACAGGTTGATAATGATGAAATCATGGATAGGGTGCAAGAGAACGTTGCTACTTTGTTGCGGTCACGTCACCATATAGCGCAAAGTGCTTCTGATGATTTCACGGTCCGTAATTTAACAGCTCTTATGACTACTATGCAAGAAACCACTGGAACCCTTACCTTATTTCTAGGTAGCGTCGCTGCAATTTCATTAGTAGTCGGCGGTATTGGTATTATGAATATAATGCTGGTATCCGTAACGGAGCGGACTCGAGAAATTGGTATACGCAAAGCTTTAGGGGCAACTTACAATAATATTCTTCTGCAATTTATGATAGAAGCCATTGTCATTGGTGTTACGGGCGGTTTACTGGGTATTCTTCTTGGGGTGGCAGGAGCACGTGTAGTTTCACTTGTAGCGGGATGGAATACGGTGATTTCTTTTGCTGCTATTATTAGTGCATTTACTGTTTCCGTAATGATTGGTTTGTTCTTTGGAATCTATCCAGCCCGCAAAGCGGCACTGCTTGATCCTATTGATGCCCTTAGATATGAATAAAAATTATCATAGAACCGAAAAAAGCTCTCATGTAGAAAGATTCTACATGAGAGCTAAAATATATATAGGTTTTGAGAAAAAACACGAAGCCAGTCTTAGCGTTTCAAACCATTTTTTTAGTATAGGAGCATGATGATGTAATCACAGAGAACACATTAAAAATATTGAACACAAAACCGCAAAGTGCACTAGTTTCATACTCAGCTAATGATAACCTGAATGTTCATGTCTCTTAATTGGGCAATTGTATCTGATGGCGCATTGGCGTCAGTGATAAGGATATCCATCTGGTCAGTAGCAGCAAAGGAAGCCAAAGAAGAGGTACCAAATTTGCTAGCATCCACTAGAGTAACCAATTGGGCTGAAGCTTCGACCATTCTTTTTTTCAAGTCTACTTCGTATACATTAAAATCCATAAGACCATCTTTTAAAGTAAAGCCGCTAGCAGATGTGAACATAATGTCAATTTTAAGCTGGCTTAGAATGTTTGTTCCGAGTGTTCCTTCAAGAGCTGTTGAGCCAACACGGATCACTCCGCCTAGTAAAATAACCGTTATAAGTGGGTTGTCCCTCAGTTCAAGAGCTGTATATATGCCATTAGTGATTACCGTTAGACGTACAGGCATTGTTTTTAAAAGTTTGGCAAACTCTCGAATGGTTGAGCTTCCATCGAGAAGTATGCACTGGCCATTGCTAACCAATTCAGCTGCTTTCTTAGCAATCGTGGATTTTTGAATCTGATTCTTTTGTTCTCGTACCGAAAAAAAGTTTTCAGGATCAACTTGCTCGGAGATAATAGCACCACCGTGAAATCTTTTGAGGAGGCCTTCTTCTTCCATTGTTTTCAGATCATTACGCAGGGTCACCTCTGTAACGCCTGAAAATAATGATAATTCTTTTACTGTAGCTTTTCCGTGATGGCTAAGAAATTCAAGAATTTTTTTTCTTCTTTCAATCAAAAACATATGTTCTCCTTATTGATCACTTTTGGAGTTATATTAATACAATTACGATTTATCCAGAGACATGTCCCTAAATAAGTGTGGCTAAGATTTAGAAGAGGTTAGAGCTCTACCTGAATCAGTCGTTTTTATAATTATAGCTATCATAGCAAAAACTAAGAAGAGAATCAATACTCGAGTAATAAAAAGTAAGAAAAAATAAATAATAGAAAATAAAAATAAATAACTTGGTGCTAAAAACAAAGAAAACGATGAGAAAAGTGGCTAACAAAATAAGGTGTGGTGTTAGAATTGAATAAGAGACAGCATTACATAATAGTGTTATGCCATGATTCATAATGAGTAGAATATCATTAGATTGTTTAACCTAACTCATATTTTTAAAATTATGTAAATAAGGGAGAGCTTAATGAAAATTTTTATTGATACTGCAAACGTTAGTGAAATCGCTAAGGCAAATGACTTGGGAGTTATCCGTGGGGTTACTACGAATCCTTTCTTTAATTGCAAAAGAAGGGCGCAATTTTCAAGAGGTTGTTAAAGAAATTTGTGGGATTGTTGATGGCCCTATAAGTGCTGAAGTTATTAGTCTGGAAGCAGAAAAGATGGTTGAGGAAGCATTACCATTAGCAGAGCTGAATCCTAATATTGTTATTAAATACCTATGACTATCGAAGGTTTAAAGGCAGTTAAGGTATTATCATTAAAAGGAATAAAAACGAATGTTACTCTAATTTTTTCCTCTAATAAAGCTTTGTTGGCTGCATCAGCTGGTGCTACTTATGTAAGTCCGTTTATCGGTCGCTTGGAAGATATTAATGAAGATGGTTTAAAAGTGGTTGAAGAAATCGCAACAATCTTTAAGATGTATGGTTTTAAAACTGAAATTATTGCGGCTAGCATTCGTACGGTCCGACATGCAACCCAAGCAGCTCTGGCAGGTGCTCATATCGGCACAATGCCTTACAGCGTAATTGAACAAATGACGAAACATCCTCTAACCGATTCGGGCATCAGCAAATTCTTGTCAGATTGGGAAAAAGTGAAAAATAAATAAGATTGAGTTGTTAAAAGAAGCTAGAAACCCTTTTTAAAACAGGGGTTCTAGCTTCTTTAATATAGATAGGATAGAGCTTATGATAAAAGACTAAGGTGTGGACGAGAGGTGAATACTATGTGCGCGCTGTAGCAACATTTCCCATTGCACGCACATTTGCGATACTCCAATCACCGGAGTTTCTAACTAAATCAACTCTAAATCGCTGATTGGTATCGTGTTGTATAATCTGAACAGTGGCCTTATTTCCGGATTGAGACAGTAGTGAGAAGGAATCACGGCTTGCATCGAATCCATAAGAGGAAGCATAATCTTTTGCAAACGTTAGAGGGCTAGTTCGATAATTGGCATATTCATAATGGTTGTTATAGTTATTATAATAACCATTATTATCACTGCTATAATAGATTTTTCCATCCTTATAGAGTCCTCGGTTATCATTAGAGCTAGGCCAGCTGCGATCGTGTCTATGCCAGTCGCTTCCTCGACTTGAGTCTGAGTGAAATCTCGTGTCAAATCTTGAACCTTTGTCATATCTTGTGTCATAGTGGGAGCCATTATTAGATCGAGTGTCATAGTGGGAGCCATTATTAGATCGAGTGTCATAATGAGCGCCGTTATTAGATCGAGTGTCAGCATGAGTGACATTTTTAGAATTAGATCTAGTAGTATTATGATTAGAACCATTATTGTTGTATCTAGAATCATAATGAGAACCACTATTAGATCTAGTATCATAATGAGAACCACTAGTAGATTGGCTAGAAGCCGAAGCCGCCACTACAGGGCGTTCAGCCGCAAAGGTGGTAGCAGGTGCTGCCATTCCTGCTGCTCCCGTTAGTATGGCAGCACCAGCTAAGGCAGAGACATACTTGCGACGAAGCATTTTTCGTTTAGATGATTTTTTTTCCATACATATCCTACCTCCCAATTTTTGTATTCCATAAACGTATCGCAATCATTCGTGAGAAATTAAACTAGGATCTAGAGTAAGGAGAATTTTTAATTAGAACTATTTAATTGTAAAGTACTTGCTTTTAGTTTCTCATAAACTTTTCATGAAAATGCATGGAAATTTAAACTAACAGAGAGAGAGAATTTTGATTTGACGATAAATGATGTTTCCCTTATAATAAGAGATTATGGTAGATTGTTGTTATTGAACATTAGTAAAAAGATACAAACACTATTTGTCGTAAAGAGAAATAGTGTTTGTATCTTTTACTTTTTGAGCCCTACTGAGATTATATAAAAGGATTGATGATATGAGTTATTCCCTAGCAGAAAAGGTTGATATACTAAAAGAGAAGGCAAAATCCTCCGTTTTATGGATGGCCATTCTACTGGGAGCGTTGGCTTCTTTTGCACCTTTGTCCATTGATATGTATTTGCCTGCTTTACCGAATATAGCGAATGATTTAAGCTCGAGTACCTCTCTAGTCCAACTAAGCCTGACAGCATGTTTGCTTGGTATTGCATTAGGACAGTTATTTGCAGGGCCCATTAGCGATGTTTGCGGTCGCAGGGGGCCTTTACTTATAGGTTTATTCATTTATGTTATTTCCTCTTTGTTATGCATGTTTGCTACGACCATTTGGATGTTTGTAATAATGCGATTTATCCAGGGGTTAGCTGGATCGGCAGGTATTGTTATTTCACGAGCGATTGTAAGAGATCTTTACTCGGGGCCAGAAATGACAAAATTCTTCTCCTTATTAATGTTAGTAAATGGCGTGGCTCCTATTTTGGCACCCATATTAGGTGGCCAAATCTTGGAGATTGCCTCATGGAGAGGTGTTTTCTTAGTGTTGTTCGCTCTTGGAATAGCCATACTGTTTGCGGTATTTTTTGGCTTACGGGAAACCTTGCCTGTTGCCCGTCGTTCAAAGGGTGGCCTAAAAAATACGATTCTCACTTTCCGCGGTCTAATACAAAACCGAACTTTTATGGGGTATGCATTGGGACAAGGTTTTGTATTGGCAGGTATGTTTGCCTATATATCCGGTTCTCCTTTTGTCTTACAAAATATTTTTGGTGTTTCGCCTCAAATGTTTAGTCTGTTTTTTGGGATTAATAGTATTGGAATCATCATTGCTGGGCAAATAACTGGCAGATTAGCAGGAAGGATTCATGAAAAGAAGCTTTTGGTTACAGGGCTTGCTCTTTCTTTTGTAGGGGGAATTATATTACTTATTATGATCCTAAGCGGTGGGGGGCTTTATACTGTTTTGCTGCCACTATTTGTGGTTGTGTCCAGTGTAGGGATTGTTAGTACCAGCAGTTTTTCATTAGCTATGCAGGATCAAGCTAAATCGGCAGGTAGTGCATCGGCCCTTATCGGACTATTGTCATTTGTCTTCGGGGGTTTGATGGCGCCTCTTGTGGGACTTGGTGGCAGTCACACCGCTATTCCCATGGGAATTACCATTGCTGTTGCTGAAACTGCTGCAGTCTTATCCTATTTTTTTCTAGTGAAGAGGACATAAGTGAGATGGATATACTAGGTACCGAAAATATTAACTGGAAATATAGAGAAAATATTGATATACTAATATATTAGAATGAAGAGAAATGTGAGGGAAGACTGTGGAAGTAAGTATAATTGAAAGAGGTTCTCAAGAGTCGACACGTGAATATGTATATCGATTTTTAAAATTTAATATAATGGAATTAAAACTTATACCAGGGAGTGCTTTATCAGAAAAAGACATAGCTCAATTGTTAGGGGTAAGTCGCACTCCGGTTCGAGAAGCCTTCATTCAATTATCTCAAGAATATTTGCTGGATATCTTACCGCAGAAAGGGACTTATGTATCCCTGATTGATATTGAGAATGTTGCGGAATCCAAGTTTTTACGAGAAACAGTTGAAAAGGCTGTAATTGCTCTGGCTTGCGTAGAGTTTCCAAGTGACAAGCTCTTTGAACTCCAATCTAATATTGCCTTGCAAGAATTGTGCATTGAGGAGAAAAATTACTTGAAATTTTATGAACTTGATGAAGCTTTGCATAAAATAATTTTTGTTGGGTGTAAAAAGGGACGGATATGGTCCATGATTCAGCAGATGAATACACACTATAATCGAGTCAGAATGCTAAATATGGCTGGTGGTTATAATGTGCTGCCTGTCTTAAAGCAGCATCAAGAGCTTGTTCTGGCTATTAAAGAAAAAAATGTAGATTTGGGAATGAGGACTATTGATCGCCACTTGAATAAAGTAAAATTTGATATGCGGGACTTATGTAGAGATTATGTCGATTATTTTAAACAAAGGTAATCAACGTTGAGATAAAAATTCATGTAGCATATACTCTACATAGAATTTTATAAATATGCCAACAATAGCTATCAGGAAGACAATTAGTCTTTTTGGTAGCTATATTTAATTATGATCTGATTCTTAATAAATATAAAAATCAGATTTAATTAGACAATACTGAAAAATGGTATTTACACTAGTATGGTAGTGTGATAAAATTCAAATGACAACTGATGGTGTTAATTGATTCTTCATGTGATCAATTCACCGTTAGAGATAAGATTAATATAATCAGTTTGTTTATTTAAAATTAAGGGGGACTGAATGTAAATGATTATGTCATTTCGTTGGTACGGCAAGGAAAATGATTCAATATCCTTACAAGACATACAACAAATTCCTGGAATGAAAGGTGTAGTCGGAGCGTTATTTGATGTTCCAGTTGGTGAAGTTTGGCCATTGGAAAAAATATTGGCATTGAAAAAAGAAATTGAGGACCATGGGTTAGTCCTTGACACCATTGAGAGTGTGAATGTTCACGAAGATATTAAATTGGGACTTCCGTCACGGGATCAATATATTGAAAATTACATTACTTCGCTGAAACATCTTGGACAGGCAGGAGTGAAGGTTGTTTGCTATAATTTTATGCCTATATTTGACTGGACACGGACGGATTTGGCGAAAGTGTTGCCAGATGGTTCAACTGCTTTAAGCTTTGATGTTAGAGTGATTGAAGGCAAGGATCCACAAAAATTGGTAGAAGAAATGCAAGAAAATTCAAACGGATTCGAGCTTCCAGGCTGGGAAGCAAGTCGTTTAAAAGAATTGAAGCATCTTTTTGAAATATATAAAGATATTGACGAAGAAAAGCTATTTGATCATTTGGAGTACTTCTTGAAAGCGGTAGTACCAGCAGCAGAAGAATATGGCATCAAAATGGCGATACATCCAGATGATCCCCCTTTCTCAGTGTTTGGTCTTCCTAGAATTGTAACCTCCAAGAAAAATCTAAAAAGAATTGTAGATATGGTTGATAGCACCAGCAATGGTTTGACGATATGCAGCGGTTCATTAGGAGCCAATTTGGAAAATAATATACCTGAAATTATCCGCTACTTTGGTGACCGAGTTGCTTTTGGACATGTGCGTAACGTACAAGTTCATGAACCTGGTATCTTTAATGAGACGGCTCACAAAGCAGATGAGGGTTCCATTGATATGTATGAAGTTATGAAGGCATTCCATGATATTGGCTTTACTGGACCAATCCGTCCTGACCATGGCAGAATGATATGGGATGAAAAAGGCAGACCAGGTTACGGTTTATATGATAGAGCGCTAGGAGCCAATTATTTGTGTGGTCTCTGGGATGGGATTGTTAGGGGAGCGAATAAGTAAAACCCTAGTGTTTTATTCTAGTATATCTATCTAATTTTGAATCAGAGAATACATTAGGTAGATAAAATGAAAGGAGCTTTAAATGTTAGTCCTAAACAAAGCAAGTATAAAAAATACCAACCTATGGGAACAGGCAGGCATAGAAAATCTGAATTTTAATCATGAGCAAATGTCGGCTTTGACAAAAGAAAATCCTACATGGGTACACTTCGGAGCTGGGAATATCTTCAGAGGATTTATCGCCATGCTGCAGCAATCACTTCTCAATTCAGGAACCGTAGATACGGGAATTGTTGTCGTGGAAACTTACGATGATGAAATTATCGAAAAAATTTATGCTCCTCATGATAATTTAGGTCTGTTAGCCATTATGAATACAGATGGTAGCTTAGAAAAAAAGATAATCGGCAGCATAGGTGAAAGTTTAATAGGCGATATTTCTAGGAAAAATGACTGGCAGAGAATACAAACTATATTTTCCAAACCATCCTTACAAATGGCGAGCTTTACCATAACAGAAAAGGGTTATAGTTTGAAAAATGCTGCAGGTGATTATTCCGCTGATGTTCAGGAAGATATGGCAAATGGACCGGAAAAACCTAAAAGTGTCATGGCTATAATCGCATCATTGGCCTATACGCGCTATCAACATGGAGAATTACCCATTGCTTTTGTCAGTATGGATAATTGTTCCCACAATGGCGACAAGCTTTATAGCGCAGTGGAAGCAATTTCGAGGAAATGGGCCGAAAAAGGTTTGGTTGAAGAAGAATTTCTGAAATATATAAATAATCCTGAAAAGGTATCTTTCCCTTGGAGTATGATCGATAAAATTACACCTAGGCCTGCCGAAAGTGTCCAAAAGGCATTGAATGAAAGCGGTTTAGCAAGTGTAGATATTCTTTGTACGACTAAAAATACATTTATTGCTCCTTTTGTTAATGCAGAAAAACCACAGTATTTAGTAATAGAAGATAAGTTTCCCAATGGTCGTATGCCACTAGAACAGGCAGGTGTTATTTTTACTGACAAGCAGACGGTGGACAGGATTGAAAAGATGAAGGTGTGTACTTGTCTGAACCCTCTGCACACTGCACTTGCCGTCTTTGGATGTTTGCTGGGATATACACTGATAGCCGATGAAATGAAAGATCCATATTTAAAAAAATTGGTGGAAGAAGTAGGATATGTAGAAGGAATGCCCGTAGTTGTGAATCCACAAATTGTGGACCCGAAAGCTTTTATCAAAGAAGTGATAGAAGTAAGGTTCCCCAATCCCTATATACCTGATACTCCCCAACGAATTGCGACAGATACATCCCAGAAGGTTGGTATACGATTTGGCGAAACAATCAAGGCTTATTGTCAAAGGCCTGATTTAGACCCAAAAAGCCTCCAGTATATTCCGATTGTTATTGCCGGATGGTGCAGGTATTTGATGGGGCTAGATGATCAGGGAAATGAAATGAATTTAAGTCCAGATCCATTGTTAAGTACATTGAAAACTTACCTTTCAGGAATCAAAGTAGGAGACGTAGAATCTGTAGGAGATTCAATAAAGCCGATACTTTCTAATGAAGAAATCTTTGGTGTGAATCTTTATAACGTTGGCTTAGGAGAAAAAATTGAAGGTTATTTTAAGGAAATGATTTCTGGATCAGGTGCTGTAAGAGGCACTTTGCAAAAGTACCTATAACTGAAATGTTATAAATGAATCACTTGATACAATAGATGTATGAGACATAGACTCACTTCTTGTTTTTGAATTGGTGTGGCATCTTATTCATACCACGATTGTGGGTCTATATTTCTCTTTTAGTTAAATGTAAAGTTGGAGATCTTCTTGCTGTTTTCATGCATTAGAAATTAACAATAAGGGAGACGTCGGCATGAGTACTGAAAATGATTGTTTTTATTGTTTAAAAGATCAACGATTAGATGACTTGATGATCGAAATAAGTGAAATGGATGTTTCAACTTTGTATCTATTTAAAGAGCAAACCCACCGGGGGAGATGTGTATTGGCTTATAAGGGACATCAAAATCACCTAACGGAGTTAGATGATCAAGAGTTTGTGCTTTATATGAAGGATGTAAAAAAAGCAGCAAAGGCAATTATGAAGGCTGTTAATCCTGATAAATTGAATTACGGAGCCTATTCCGATAAACTACCTCACTTACATTTTCACTTAGTGCCCAAGTATCAGGATGGGCCTTCATGGGGTAGTACCTTTGAGATGACACCTGAAAAAAAAGTAATGCTTAGTGAAGCAGAGTATAAAATTTTAATCAATCTAATCCAGAAAAATTTATAATCATTTATAGTTACAAGATGCTTTATATATAAGGAGGATCATTATGGATTTGTTAGTACCGTATTTACCTATTATATGGGTGGCTGTAGGTATCATTTTATTGCTAATTTTAAATATTAAATTTAAATTAAACAGTATGCTAGCCCTACTTGTGGTAGCTATTGCAGTGGGAATTTTAGAGGGGTTGCCTCTCGAAAAATTAGTTGTTTCTATTAAAACCGGGTTAGGTGGTACCTTAGGCAGCTTAGCCCTGATCGTAGCTTTTGGTGCGGTATTAGGGAAACTTATGGTAGATTCCGGCGCTGCACATCAAATTGCTAAAACAACCTTACAGAAATTTGGCACCAAATATGTTCAATGGGCTATTTTGGTGATCGGTCTAATTTTCGGTATATCCATGTTTTATGAAGTTGCTTTCATCATATTAGCTCCATTAGTTATCAGTATAGCGGTAGAAGCGAAAGTGCCCTATCTACGTTTAGGAATGACCATGGTGGCAGCTGCAACAACTACTCATAGTTTATTTCCGCCACAACCTGGCCCAGTAGCATTAGTCGCAGCATATGGTGCCGATATTGGTATGGTTTATATTCTAGCGGTTATTGTTACCATCCCAAGTGTTATTGCATCAGGTATTATACTTCCTAAGTTGTTAGGAAATTTAGAAAATCCTCTTCCCCCCTATTAAAAGATGATGCAAAGGGAATTCCTGAGTCCCAGATGCCTGGTTTCTGGATAAGTCTTATCGTTCCTCTTATTCCAGCAATCATTATGACTGCTGGGACAATCATTAAATTTTTCATAGATCCCAAAAGTAGCGCTATAACATATATTAATTTCTTTGGTAGCGCTGAAATTAGTATGTTAATTGCTGTATTTGTCGCAATATTCGTATTTGGATTAAATTTAAATAAAAAAATGTCAGAGGTTATGGATTCGTTTTCCAGTGCTATTCAAACGATTGCAATGGTTATTATGATTGTTGGTGCTGGTGGAGCATTTAAGCAAGTTATTTTGGATACAGGTGTAGGTAATTACATCGCCACACTTATGCAACATTCTTCCTTCTCTCCACTTATTATGGCTTGGATTATAACTGTTATCTTGAGACTTGCTACTGGTGCGGGAACTGTTTCAGCTATTACAGCTGCTGGTATTGTTGGCCCTCTAATCCCAACCTTCCACATAAATCCTGCACTTATGGTTATGGCAACTGCCGCAGGTAGCAATACCTTGACACATGTTAATGATGCCTCATTCTGGCTCTTTAAAGAATATTTTAATCTTTCTATTAAGGATACCTTTAAAACCTGGGGACTATTGGAATTAACGAACTCTGTCGTAGGGCTAGCTGTAGTACTACTTTTAAGTCTTTTTATTCAATAATGAAACTCTAGAAGTGAGGTAGTAAAGAAGAATGCCAACAGTAATAACAATTGGTGAGAGTATGGCTCTAATGATTGCAGAGCAAAGTGGGCCGCTAGAATTTGTAACAAATTTTACCCGTAAAGTTGCGGGGGCAGAATCAAATGTAGCCATCGGTTTATCCCGGTTAGGCCATCAGGCTGGATGGATTAGTTCCATTGGCGATGATCCTTTCGGTGTATATATACGCAACACCATTCGTGGTGAGGGAGTCGATACTTCACTCCTTAGCGTGTCAACTAGTTACCGGACAGGTTTAATGATAAAAGAGCAAAGTGATATAGGTGATCCTAAGATCTATTATTATCGGGAGAATTCAGCTGCTAGCCATATGAATCCCTTTATATTAGAAGATAGTTATTTTGATAATGCAAAATTACTTCATATTACAGGGATCTTTCCCATGTTAAGTACAGAATGTCAAGAAACAGTATTTACTGCCATTGCTATTGCGAAGAAGAAAGGTTTACTCATTTCCTTCGATCCTAACATACGCAAACAGCTTTGGAAGGGCGAAGAATCAAGGAGTATGTTATTGGAAATTGCTCGGAAAGCCGATATTATACTGCCTGGAATTCAAGAAGCCAAATTATTACTAGGCAGTTTGGAGTGGAAAGATATTTCAGCATCTTTTCATAAAAAAGGAATTTCCTCTGTCATTATGAAAGACGGTGCAGCAGGAGCCTATTACTCAATGAGAAAGACAGATGATGAGATCATCAGTGGGTATGAAAAGGGATTCCAAGTGAAACGGGTTGTAGATACTGTTGGTGCTGGAGATGGATTTGCCGTTGGCGTTCTTTCAGGTATTCTTGAGGGCTTACCTTTACATGAATCTGTTCGCCGCGGCAATGCAATTGGTTCCCTTGCAGTTATGGTAAAAGGAGATTCAGATGGCTATCCTACACGTAAGGAGCTTGACGAATATATTAGCAGGTAGTTGTTAGATGAAGAATAAGGTTACAATAATAATTCGCTGAGGGGTGAAATTTTAAGATGATACCTAAACTTAATATCCTTAGAAGGATAACACAGTCTGGAGTTGTGGCAGTTGTTCGCGCTGACAGCTCAGAACAGGCTTTTCAAATAGCAGAAGCTTGCAGAAAAGGCGGAGTAAATGCTATTGAAGTTACCTTTACCATACCGGGTGCAAGTAAAGTGATTGAGGATTTGACCAAAGCCTATAAAAGTGAGGAAATGATTGTTGGTGCGGGTACTGTCCTTGATCCAGAGACAGCAAGAATTGCTATCTTAGCAGGGGCACAATATGTAGTAAGCCCATCCCTTAACTTAGAGACAGTCAAGCTGTGCAATCGCTATCAAATACCAATCATGGCAGGGGCTATGACCATTGAGGGAGTTGTTGCTGCCATGGAAGCCGGTGCGGATATTGTCAAAGTATTCCCGGGCGAAGCCTTTGGACCTTCTTTTATTAAAGCGGTTAAGGGACCATTGCCTCAAGCGCCTTTAATGCCCACAGGTGGAGTGAGTCTTGATAATGTGGATCAATGGATAAAAGCAGGCTGTGTAGCCATTGGTGTAGGTAGCAATCTTACGGGCGGAGCAAAAACAGGTGAATATCAATTGATAACTGATATTGCTAAGCAGTTTGTTGAAAAAGTCAAAGTTGCTCGTGGCCTATAAGAAAATAGCCAATTTGAAAAAATGAAATATATAGTATAATAAATGCCTTATGAGTAAGTTTATGACTCATAAGGCATTTGTTGTTATAAAATTAGAAATAGCAATCTAGAGCGGAAAATCCTATCTAAATCAAATCTTTATAATATTGATTTGGTTTTTTTTTTGCAGGGGTAAGGAGATTAGATGTAGAAAACTATAAAAAATATTGGAACGACTTGATAAGATGGAGGGATAATATGATTCAACAAGCTGAACGTATGATGGGATTGACATCGGCGATTTTTTCACAATTAGAGGAATTACAGAAGCAAGCGGCAGCAGCTGGCAAGGATATCATTCAACTATCAATTGGAAATCCAGATATGGCTCCTGCGCCACATATTGTCGAAGCGTTAAAGACTGAGATTGAGTGTGGTAGCAACTATGGCTATACTCTTTCAAAGGGGAAGCCTGAATTGTTGCAGGCTATCGCTGAGTGGTATCATAAGAAATTTAAGGTAGAGCTTGATCCGGTTTCTGAAGTTCATTCACTTATCGGTTCTCAGGAAGGTCTAGCCCATATTGGACTATGTCTAGTCAATCCAGGGGATGTAGTGCTTATTCCTGATCCTGGATACCCTATATTTAGTGCGGGTCCACTCATTGCTGGGGCTGAATTACATCGGATGTGTTTGACGCCTGAAAATAACTACCTGCCCGATTTAGATGCAATTGACGAAGAGGTGTTAAAGCGTACCAAACTAATGATTTTGAATTATCCCAATAATCCTTTAGCGGCTACAGCACCACGTGAATTTTTTGAAAAAGTGGTGGCATTGGCACAGCGTTATCATTTTGTAGTTTGCAATGATTTTGCCTATAGTGAACTGGTTTTTGATGATTATCATCCAGATAGCTTTTTGAGTATTCCAGGAGCTAAAGAAATCGGTGTAGAATTTAACTCGTTATCAAAAAGCTATAATATGTGTGGTTGCCGTGTTGGCTATATTGTAGGTAATTCCCAAGTTCTATCCCTATTAGGTCGCTTAAAATCAAATTTTGATTATGGTATATTTGCTCCCTTGCAGCTTGCAGCTGTTGCTGCTCTAACAGGCCCCCAAGACTGTGTGAGGGAAACGGCTGCTATTTACCAACGTCGCCGTGATATCATTGTGGATGGTCTTAACAGTATGGGGTGGGATGTAGAACGTCCAAAAGCATCCATGTACATATGGGCAAAGGTACCAACCAAGCAAAGCTCTTTTGACTTTACTGTCGATTTGCTTAATAACACGGGAGTAGCAGTCGTTCCAGGTAAAGCCTTTGGAGAATGCGGTGAAGGTTTTATTAGGATAGCCTTGGTGCAGCCAGAAGAGCGATTAAGAGAGGTGGTAGCAAGGATAAAGAACTGGTTAGGTTAGATCTATTTGAATAATAAAAAGAAGGTGATTATTTATAAATCGCCTTCTTTTTCATTATGGGAGAAAGGTCTTTTTACCCTACCTATCTTTTCGCTGTGTCCTTTGCATCTCTGTATTTCAATTTTTTTATTCTTTTATATTCCATGAGGGTGGTACCTGCTGTCCTTGATGTAGAAATAATACTTCGCTGCCAAGTGCTTGTGCTTCTTCTCGTGAATGGGTGACAAGAATAAATGGGATATTCCAAATTTTTTGCAGTTTTTTTAGTTCATCTTGCAATTCATAGCGACTTTGAGCATCTAGAGCAGACAAGGGCTCGTCTAATAAAAGTATTTGCGGCTCGGCCATGAGTGCACGAGCCAAGGCTATTCGTTGTTTTTCGCCACCAGATAGCTGACTAATGGAGCGATGGGAGAGGTGTTGAATTTTCAATAAAGTAATCAGCTTTTCATATAATTCATTTGCCTGCTGGTTATGGGTTTTAACCCCATACCAAATATTATGTTTAACATTCATGTGGGGAAACAGAGCAAAATCCTGAAACATATAGCTAACGTTTCTTGTTCTAGGCGGTAAATGAGTAGCTGTCTTAGAAGAGTAGAAAATGGTTTGATTAGATACAATGCTGCCTTCATCTGGTTTAAGCAAGCCTGCGATACAACGCAATATCGTTGTTTTACCACAGCCTGAAGGGCCGAATAAAACCAGGGTTTTATTCGGAGCAGTAAATGAGATATTTAGGGTAAAGTCAGATAGCTTTTTCTTAATATCTACTGTTAGCATTGTAGTACTCCTTCCTCATTATAGTGTAAACTAGTGTACTTTCCCTTTCCAATGGTTCAGTCCGAAAATAATGGAAAAGGTGATTACACTGATAATGATTACATACATCCCTGCCGTTACCAAGTCGTTTGATTCCGTTGCAAAATAAATTGCCAATGGAATGGTTTGTGTCTTGCCAGGGATATTACCAGCAATCATAATCGTAGCGCCAAATTCTCCTAAGGTTCTTGCAAAGGATAGCACCAAACCGGATACAATACCCGGCCAGGATAATGGTATGGTAACTGTCCAGAATACCCGCCATTCGCTGGAACCTAGAGTGCGAGCAGCATCTTCTAATGTTTTATCAATGCTTTCAAAAGCTGCTTTGGTGCTTTGGTACATCAGGGGGAAGGATACAACAGTGCCAGCCAGAACCGCGGCAGATTGGGTAAAAATAATTTGCATATCAAAATATTTTTTAAGTATGATACCGATCGGCCCTTGTTTGCCGACTAAGACTAACAGTAAAAACCCAATGACGACAGGAGGCAAAACCAAGGGGAGAGTAAAAAAAGATTCGAGAGCTGCTTTTCCTGGAATATCAGTGTTGCGCATTACATAAGCCGATAGTACTCCAAGAAAAAATACAAACATTACTGAAATGGATGCAACCTTGATTGAGAGAATAACGGGCTGCCATTCGACCATACGTTTCACCTGCGCCATCTTATTAAAATTAATTAAATAGAACGCACTAACGATTGCTTATATCAAGAACAGGAATCGTGCTACCACTCTTTACGTAACGTTTGCCTTTCCTAATATCCTGACGGCTAAATCTTTAGTGCGTTTACGATAGATTATTTACTCATAGTAAAACCGTATTTTTCAAATATGGTTTTACATTCAGGAGTGCTTAGGTAAGTAAGAAAATCTTCTGCTGCTTTTTGCTGTTTGGCTCCAGACAAAACAGCGACTGGATATACAATTGGTTGGTGAGAACCTTCTGGTGCAGTAGCTGCAATTTTTACTTTGTCACTGGATGCGGCATCTGTTTTGTAAACGATACCAGCTTCTACATTGCCTGTCTCCACATAAGTTAAAACCGTACGAACATCTTTCGCGAGAACGGCTTTATCTTTTATTTTATCCCAAAGTTCTAATTTTTTTAGAACTTCTTGCGCATATTGGCCTGCTGGTACGGATCCCGTTTCGCCAATACTTACTTTTTGGACTTCGTCTTTTGCTAAATCTTCATATTTTGAGAGGTTAATACTAGATGATTTTGGTACAATGATAACGAGTTTGTTTTCCACCAAGTTCCTGCGGGTAGACTTATTAACAAGATCTTTTGCCTCTAAATCATGCATTTGCTTTGGAGCTGCCGACATAAAAATATCAGCCGGAGCGCCTTGTTCAATTTGCTTTTGGAGAGCACCTGAGGCTCCAAGATTATATACTAGTTTTATATTGGGATTTTTAGCTTCGTAATTTCTTTGAATTTCTTCAAGTGCATCTTTTAGACTGACAGCAGCAGAAATGTTCATTTCCATTTTGGGTGGAGGTGTGTTCTGCTTTTCACTGCTGCAACCTGCCATTAAGGATGTAACTAATATGAATGCCATCAGAAAAAACAATAAACGAGCTTTCATGTTATTTTCCCCCTAGTGTTTAATTTTGTTACTGGATTATTATTTTAGATAATCAATCCATACTAATGGGCATAAGTACCATTTCCAAAAAAAATCAACTAATGCAGCTCAATAGAACTAGATTAGTTGATACGTCCTTGTATCACGCTTTTAAAAAAATAGAAAAAGATACATTGAAAGCCTTTTTTAGGAAATTGGATACTTGTATTTAATTAAAATACTACAAAATTAAACTAGAGTCAATATGAAAAAGCCGCAATATCATAACAAAAAGCTATTTAAACAAATGAAACATGGGTGAATGATGAGGGTTTAGTTCATTTAAGTAGAGTTTAATTTGTTTAATAAGTACTCCATAACAATAAAGTACCAGCTAGAGCATTTATTGTTCATCAAACCGGTACTTTATTGTATAAGGGTGATTACATGTTAGACTTCCGCCATAACATCACCCATTCTTGATACATCATAGCCGCCCATACCAGCTATTTCCTTACGAAAAGCAGGACAGCGTAGTATGGATAATAGCAATTGAAAGTGAGGTTTGTCCAAGTCATGACGTAGTAGAACTAAATCATAGCGCTCTTTTTGTAGAGGAATAAATTCCACATTTTGTACTTGCATAGCTGCTTTTTCAATACCTACTCCTACATCTGCCTCCCCTCGAGCCACTGAACTAGCGATGGCGAGATGACTGGTTTCTTCCTGGCTGTAGTTTGGAATGGCTCTAGGATCAATATGTAGCTGTCGGAACTTTTCATCAAGAAGCACTCGGGCTCCTGAGCCTCGCTCTCTGTTAATGAAACGAATATCTGGCTTAATTAAATCTGGCCAGTCCTTTAGATTCTTGGGGTTGCCGGGCGCTACATAAAATCCCGCTTGGCGATATACTAAATTAATAATAAGTGCTCTTTGGCCTGGCAATAAGCGACGAACGTAGGGCGTGTTATATTCCCCAGTATCACCATCCCAAAGGTGAGTAGTAATCAAATTGGCTGTACCACGATATAGGGCAATCAGGCCATCCATACTGCCATTATAGGAGCGTAGAAATCTAACATGGGGCATTTGTTTTTCGAGATGGCGGGTTAATACGTCAAGGGCAGCATCCTGTCCATAAATAATTAAACCATCCTGACTGGATAAGGGGATAGTGGTCATCTGGTCAGTAGGCTGGGAGGCTGGTTGATTTGTACCTTTAGTTTTTTTCATAAAAATGTCTAAATCTGCTGCTTCTATACGTAATTTCCGTCCAATGTGATAGGCGGTCAATTCGCCACGTTTGATAAATTCATAGACTGTAAAACGTGAAATTTTAAGGATCTTAGCGACTTCTTCTGGAGTGTAGGGTATAGGTTCAGACAAGTGTTTTCACCTCATAATTACTTAATAATATTGTTTACAGCATATCTTATTTTAAATAATTTCACAATGACAATCTCCAGATGATTCTAGTTGTTCTCAAGGCAGTATAATATGCTTCTCCATTGGATCATTTTTATATCACTCTAAGCTATGCTATTATATGTATAATGATGTACAAATTACAGTAGGCTAGAGATAAGATAATTTGAGGAAAATGAGGTTTAGAATAATATGGATGGTTCAAATTTTGAGAAATATGTTTTTAGTACAGAAATAGCAAAAGCATTAAAGGACTTAGGGTACGAGACACTTACGAAGGTTCAGGTAGAGGTGATCCCCCTAGTTCTTGCAGAGAAGGATATCATAGTGCGATCCCAGACGGGTAGTGGTAAGACAGCAGCTTTTGCCATCCCAGTCTGTGAGAAAATACAAATAGAACAAAAAAATCCCCAAGTATTGGTACTTACACCAACTAGAGAGTTAGCAGTGCAATTAAAAGAGGATATTTCCAATATTGGAAGGTTTAAAAGAATTAGGTGCGCCGTTGTTTTTGGTAGACAACCTATGGAAATACAAAAAAGAGAATTAAAGCAAAGGGTGCATATTATAGTAGGTACACCCGGGAGAACCTTGGATCATATTGAAAGAAAAAATGTGAATCTAGAGGAAGTGCAGTATCTGGTTATTGATGAAGCAGACAAAATGCTGGATATGGGATTTATCGAGCAGGTGGAAGCAATTATAAAAGTGTTGCCTGTGAGTAGGGTCACCATGCTGTTTTCTGCTACTATGCCGGATAAAATTCAAGACATATGCAAGAAATACATGAAAAATCCCATAAAGATAGAAGTTGATTCCCAAAATCCTAAGTCAGAAAATATACGACAAGTGTATTATGAAGTGGAAGAAAATGAAAAATATAGACTAGTTACTAACCTCATATATACCCAGAGACCAGATAGTTGTATTCTCTTTTGCAATACGAGGGAAAAAGTAGAGACGCTGTTTGAAAAGTTCAAACAGCAAGGTTACTCTTGTGGAAGCTTACATGGAGGCATGGAACAAAGGGATCGCCTTGACTCCATCCAAGGTTTTAAAAGAGGAGAGTTTCAATTTTTGATTGCTACAGATGTGGCGGCTAGGGGTATTCATATAGACTATATATCTCTTGTTATTAATTATGATATGCCATTGGATAATGAAAGCTATGTTCATAGAATTGGTAGGACAGGTCGAGCTGGGAATGAAGGCACAGCTATTACTCTGGTAAGTAGAAATGAATATAGGGCGTTACATGAGATTGAGGAGTATGTGCATTATAAGATAAAAAAAGTTGAAGCTCCGACTATTGAAGAAGTGGAAGAAGGAAAAAATCTTCTTAATCATAAAAAAACGCCTAGCATAAAAGTGGATAAGAGCGAGCATTTGAATAGAGAGATTACTCGGATTCGGATCAATGCAGGGAAAAAGATGAAAATGCGCCCAGGAGATATACTAGGGGCGATTACTACCATTCCGGGGGTTAGTGGCAGCGATATTGGGATTATCGATGTTCAAGATACATGTTCGTATGTTGAGATTCTTGGGGACAAAGGAGAACTTGTCATGGAGGCACTTTTAACAACTAAGATAAAAGGAAAAGTACATAGGATCAAAGAAGTAGGATTCGCTACTAGATAGTAAAAGCGTGGGAGAACTAAAGAGAGTAGTGGTATAGCTAACGCTTCGCGGTTCTACTTAACCTACGCTTATAGTTATGCTCATCCTTTGCCTGTTTACGGCTATGGATGGTTGTTTTCCAAGAGAGTACAAGAGAGGTAGAGGGGAAAAATAGAGTATGGAAGTTAGTGGATTAACAGAAAAAAAATTTGCTGAAATTATTGCAGAAAATGGTGGACGGGTTTTTAGAGTTGGTGGTTGTGTAAGAGATAGCTTTATGGGAGTAATGCCGAAGGACATTGATTTTAGTATCGTTGGTATGGTTAAGAAAAATTTTAAAATGTTATTTCCCGAAGCTAAAGAATGTGGCAAGTCTTTTCCCGTCTTTCACCTTACAATAGATGGAGTAAAACGTGAAGTCGCCTTCGCCAGAACGGAGAAAAAAGTGGGTAGCGGTTATAAAGGGTTTAAAGTATCAGCCAAACCCAAAATAACCATTGAAGAAGATCTTTTTAGGCGTGATACTACCATTAATTCCATGGCTCAGGATAGTTTGACAGGAGAAATTATCGATCCTTTCCATGGAATCGAGGATATAAAAGCCAAGTTACTTAGAGCGACGAGTCAACATTTTTCCGATGATCCAATGCGCGCCTTGCGCCTTGCAGGACAATCCGCTCGGTTTGGTTTTGCCATAGACCAGAATACATTGCTCCTTGCAATGGCTGCAGGGGAAGAACTTGTCCAAGAGCCTGTGGAACGGATGATTGGGGAATTAGGCAAGGTTTTAACAGAAGCTGAGGAGCCAGGAATCTTTTTTAAGGTTCTAGCAGAACTTAATATATTGGAGATTACTTTTAGCGAAATGGGGAAACTATCGGCCCAAGAGTTTGAAAGAGCAATAGCAAGTCTAGACTTAGTGGCAAAAGTTACCCGAAATGCAAAGCTGAGGTTTGCAGCTTTAGGTGTAGTGCTGGGCAAAGAGAAGTTAGTCTCATGGAATACTAGAATGACCTTACCTGGTGATTGGCTTGATTCAGCAATTGCTGTTCGTGAAATAATAGATTTTTTAGCAGAGCCTACTCCTGATAAGATTGTAGCTGCCATTACTAAATTAAGGCGTGGCTCTCTTAGCATAGAAGAATTAGATATTATCACCAAAGCAGTGGGATTAAAGATTCCCGAATTGATCCCAATGAAGGTAGCAATGACTTTGCCACCAGGTGAGGTTGTGCCAAAGACGTTAAAGGGCAAAGAGATTGGTGAATGGTTAAGGCAGAAATATGTAGATGCCATTTCGAAACAGTTGTGATATTTAAGGAAATTATCTTTCAATGGAAAGTTTCATAATGAAAAAATAAAGCAATAAAAAGTCGCTATGTCAGTGACTTTTTTATTACCTTACTTTTTTAAGTTATTTAATTAGTTCTTTAATTATATTAACTAGTAGATTATTGTTATATTTTGTATATTTAATTACCATATTGAGGAAGGTTTTTCTAATATTTTAGAAAAAGGAAGACGATTTTTCTTTAGCAAGTCAATGATAATATAAGGAGGAGTAAATTATGCGGCTAACAATTGGGAAACAAATACTATTGGTATGTATTATGATCGTAATGGCTTTTACAGGACTTAATGTATATACACACTATCAAATTGAAAAGATACAAGATGGTTATGATGGTGTGCTGAAGCGAAGCGTGCCCTTAGTAGTTGAGGTTAAGGATCTTAATATTGAACTAAATAACCAATCAGCTCAAGTGCGGGGTTATATTCTAACTATGAATCCTACATATATTCAAGGATATGAAAAATCCCGGAAAAACATGGAGACTACCTTGGTTAGCCTGGAGAAGAAATTAATTACACCAGAAGGTAAGGAGAAGGTGGCGGTTCTAAGGTCGGCACTGGCTGAATATCATAAGGTTTCTGATCAAGGAATCAATGCTCGTAAGACATTAGGTCAAGAAGAAGCATTGAAAGCCGTAGCAGCGTCAGGAGTAAAAATCCAAGCTGCTGAGAAAAATATGAATGATACAGTACAGTTTTTAGTAGAACGTATGGATTTGAGAATAAAGCAAAACGTTGATGCTACAGATAACATGCAGCAAATGCTTGGAGTATTGGATGTTGTTATCTTTATCTTAGCTTGTGTAGCAGCTTTTTTTCTAGCACGACGTATCTCTAGGCCCCTTGGGCAAGTAGCTGAATCAGCGCAAAGTATTGCTAATGGCGATTTACGCATAATGACGATTCAATATCATACCAAGGATGAAATTAATGATATGATCCAAGCATTTACGGCTATGACGAATCATTTACGATATGTGGTAGGGCAAGTGGCAAAGTCGGCTGAACACGTAGCAGCAGCTAGTGAGGAATTAACTGCTAGCTCTGAGCAGTCAGCCCAAGCGGCTGGCCAGGTTGCTGAAACTGTTACCAATGTAGCAAATGGTGCATCTAACCAGCTAATGGCTGTAGAACAAACTGTTTCCATTGTTCGAGAGATGGCAGCGGCGATTCATCATATTGCTAGCAATGCACAGCACGTATCTGCCAAGTCAGAAGAAACTTCTCAAGCAGCTAGCAACGGCGGAGAAGCAGTAGATGAGGCTAAAAAGCAAATGCAATTAATTGAGAATTCAGTTGCCCAGTCGGCACTCGTGGTTCAGCAATTAGGCGCAAGCTCCCAGCAAATCGGAGAAATTGTCGAAGTAATTAGCAATATTGCTGGACAAACCAACCTGTTGGCACTGAATGCTGCCATAGAAGCTGCGAGAGCTGGCGAACAAGGACGAGGTTTTGCAGTGGTAGCAGATGAAGTGCGAAAATTAGCGGAGCAATCTCATGAAGCAGCTCAAAGGATTGCAGTAATCATTCGAGAGATCCAGTCGGAGACTGGTAGAGCGGTAACAACCATGCAGCAGGGAACCAATGAAGTAAATAAGGGAACCGAAGTTATTTCTGCTACTGGGGAGCAGTTTCATTGTATTACGTCAATGGTTCAAGAGCTTAATAGTCAGATACAAGATATAGGCATTGCTGCTAAAGAACTTTCGGCCTCCAGTGACGAGGTAGTCCACTCAATTGATAGTGTGAAAAGCGTAGCGGGTGAAACGGCAAGGGACACTGAAACCATCTCTGCAGCAACTGAGGAACAATCTGCTTCCATGGAAGAAATTGCATCTTCTAGCCAGGCGTTAGCCAATATGGCGGATGAATTGCAAGTCATTGTTTCTCAATTTCGCTTATAGTAGAAAATAGGGTAATCACTTCTTTTATTAGTGGTTCTATTCTAGCTAGGCATCTTCTCATGGGGAAGAGGTGCCTAGTTTTCTTATTGCACTCTAATTTGCAGGAATCTGTAGGTAGTAGTCGAAATGCTTAGGGTGGATAATGTTAAGTCTTCTTTATGTGCAACTATAGGTTAGCACATTATATTAAAAAGATAGCAAGGAGAATTTATAATGAAATTACAGCGAATTTTGCCAAGATATATTCTAGTGGCCTTTATAGCATGTTTACTTTTTAGTATGGTGCCTGTCTTAGCGGCAACCAACAATACACAATCAATTGATTATGTGAATGGCGTGGTCTTGTCAGTACAATCCCTGGATGTAGTGCCCAATAAAAATGTTGGTGTTAGTAGCAAAAGCTTAGTGCGGATCCTGCTTACTTCGGGAGAAGAAGCAGGTAAAGAGGTACAAAGCATTAATTATATTACAAATCAACCTCTATTTGATATCAAACCTGATCCTGGTGATAAGATTATTTTAGCTGTCAGTGAAGCACAGAATGTTAAGCAATATCATATTGCAGATTATAATCGTCTTTCCCCAATCTATATACTGCTCGGTATCTTTATTTTATCTTTACTAATCTTGGGGAAAAAAATTGGTATAAAGACAATTTTTGTTATTTGCTTCTCCGTGGTTATTATTCTTAAAGGGATGGTTCCGCTCATATTAAATTACCATTGGAATTTTATTATTGCCACAATGCTGATATGTGCATTTATTGCGACGGTAACTCAAGTAACAATAAGTGGTTGGAATTCAAAAACTTTGGGTGCTATTTTAGGAACAGTAGGTGGTGTAATTATTGCTGGTGGTTTAGCCGCAGCTGCTATCTCTTGGATGCATTTAACTGGACTAGATAGCGAAGAAGCTATAATGCTAAAGGTTACGACTCTTTCTTTCATGAATTTTCAAGAAGTATTATTTGCTGGAATTATTTTAGGGTCTTTGGGTGCTGTTATGGATGTAACCATATCCATTGCCTCTACACAATATGAAATCAAAAATTCTTGTCCTCATTATGGCTTTGCAGAAATCTTTAAATCTGGTATAAACGTTGGTCGAGACGTGATGGGAACCATGGCAAATACCTTAATCCTAGCTTATACTGGCAGTTCATTGCCACTTATTTTTCTAATAGCATCACAAGATAATGCTTCCTTAATGCGAATTATGAACTTAAATATTGTCGCAACGGAAATAACTAGGGCTTTGACAGGGAGCATTGGTTTGATCTGTTCTATACCGTTAACAGCTGTCATTACAGCATTCTTTTTGAGCCGATGCGATAGTAAATAATCCTTCAATATGTTCGCATTAGAATTTCTGTCTCTTATTGACAAAATATGTAATCCGATATAGAATTAGAGGAAAATTTATATTATGGCAAACTCATCCAAAGGTGGGGACGCAAAGCTATGGGTCTAAGGGAGATTACATCCTATGACTGCCAGGTTGCCGATGCAATTAAGGATTGTATTTAGCACCAGTGCAATGAGAACTGGTGCTAATTTTTTTGCCATTTAACATGGTACTATACGACAAATTTAGGAGGGTAATTTTGAGACTTAAAATTAAGGGTAAAATACTTGCTATCATTTTAATCATATCCATGGCCATGTTTATGGTTGGTTCTATTGGGTACTATTATACAAACCAAATGAGTCATGAATTGGAAATAATGTATAATGATAATCTTTTATCGATTAAAAGGTTAAATGAGACGCGACATAATTTTAGAGCAGTACATGCAATGATCTTAGAAATGATTTTCGGTAATCTAGATAAAGCAAGAGAAGAGAACTTAACAAATCAGATGAAAGTCTTGTCATTAGAAACAGACAAAACATTAAAAGCATATGAAAATCAAAATTTAGGATCTTTTGAACGTGAAAAGTTAGTAGCTTTAAAAGAAGCAATCGGCCAGTACAGAACAGAAAGGCAAAAGTCCATTGAGCTAGCCAAACAAGGTCGTAATCAAGAAGGATATGTATACTTTAACCAACATGCTGCAAGCAAACTGGAAATGATCAATTCCATTCTCAGGGAATTAGCCGATCATATGTCAGAAAGTAGTGATAAGGCAAATCATGCAGGAGAAGAACAAGCCAAATTTGCTGGTATAGTCATATTCACCTTAACAGCCGTCTTTGTTTTATTATGTACTTTCTTAGGATGGCGTTTGTCCAATCAGATTGCCAATAGATTAAAAAGTGTAGTTGCCTTTCTACATGAGATAGCAAATGGAAATATAGGTGTAGAAAGTATAAATGTTGTGGAACAAGATGAGATTGGCGAGATTGGCATCGGATTGAATAAGATGGCTGGCAATCTAAAACAGTTGGTACAGCAAGTAGCTTATTCTGCTGAGCAGGTTGCCGCTTCTTCAGAAGAGCTGACAGCAAGTGCTGAGCAATCGGCTCAAGCTACCAATCAAGTAGCAGCTACTATTAGTGAAGTAGCCCAAGGAGCTGAACAACAAGCAAGTGCTGTTACCATTACTACTTCTGTAATAGAAAATCTCTCCACGGGCATTGAGCAAGTTGCAGTAAATTCTGCTGCTATGAGCGGGGTATCAGATAAAACCTTTCAAGCTGCACAAGATGGTACGGAGGCAGTGAATGCTGCTATTAGCCAAATGGTCATTGTAGAGAAAACGGTGACCAAATCAGCTCAGGTAGTTGCAAAACTAGGAGATCGATCTAAGGAAATTGGACAGATCGTAGATACAATCTCGGGAATTGCTGGTCAAACAAATCTACTAGCATTGAATGCAGCGATTGAAGCCGCACGGGCAGGTGAACATGGCAGAGGCTTTGCTGTAGTTGCTGAAGAAGTTCGTAAGTTAGCAGAACAATCCCAAGAAGCAGCAAAGCAAATTGCTCATTTGATTACGGAAACCCAATCTGATACAGAAGAAGCGGTAGTTGCCATGAGGGAAGGAAATCATGAGGTGAATGTAGGAGCTCAAGTAGTAAATACTGCTGGGCAGGCCTTTAAAGATATAACAATGCTCATTGATCAATTAGCAGTTCAAATTAAAGAAACTTCGGATTCTGTTCAGCAAATGGCTGCTGGCAGTCAGCAAATAGTAACATCAGTACGTGATATCGATAGAATTAGTCAAGATACAGTAGGTAGAACACAAACCGTATCAGCTGCAACAGAAGAACAATCCGCATCCATGGAAGAAATTGCAGCATCTAGCCAAGCTTTGGCTAAGATGGCAGAGGAGCTTCAAGGAGTTATTAGAAAGTTTAGAATATAAGAGATGTTTATATGAAAAACACCAAAGGCTCTCCTTTAAGACGGATTAAAGGAGGGCCTTTGGTGTTTGTATTCATTCGGTCCTTAGATTTCCACGTCCACGTTATTGCCCACAAATTCACTAGTTAGCGTACTGGTCTGTTTTGCAGGGGGAGCAGAACTTTGTTGGCTACTACTATTGCTGGATTGGCTCTGTTGTTGTATTTGTGCTTCAATTACTTGTATTTGGGCTTGAAGGGTTTTAACTTGAGCCTGATTATCTTCTGAACTGGCATCTTTTTGCTGACTAATTTTGGTGATTTGATCTTGAAGTTGTTGTTTCTTTTTCTCTAGTGCTTTGATGCTACTAGAGGTGCTTTGACTTGTTTGTGTATTGTTTTGACTGACTGAGGAAATTTGCATATTGAAAACCTTCCTTTACTTTAAGAATCTATGTATATATCGAAAAGAATTCTTTGAAATGAATTTGAGTGCATTTCAAAGAAACATTAGTTCTTGAGCAGATGCATGGATGCCCAATTTATCAATATAATCCATTCCTAAAGTGGAGGATATTTAATAAATAGTAGCGAAATAAGAAAAAGCGATTAAATTGTCAGATGGAAGAGACGAGCATCCTCTCCTAATAACCATCATAGATGAATTGAGTATAATCTCAATAGAAATAAAAGGGTGAATTTAAATGAAAATTCTAATAATTGATGATGAAAAGAACATTCGCACCATACTGTCAGAAATGGTACAACAATGGGGTTACGAGGTAATTCTTGCAGCTGATGGGGAAAGTGCGTGGAAGATATTCCAGGTTATTAATGAACCCATGATTGTGCTACTAGATTGGCTTATGCCAGGGATGGATGGAATTGAGTTGTGCAGACGGCTAAAACAGAGTGAAAAAACATCCCATACCTATGTGATTATGCTAACTGGGAAAAAGGCTGATGTAGAGGATACGGTGGTTGGCTTTGATGCAGGGGCAGATGATTTTGTGACGAAGCCCATTGACCCCAGGGAATTGAGTTGTCGTTTATCTGTTGGGCGGCGCATTTTAACATACCAACATGAGCTGGAGCAACGCAATGCCACCTTGCAAGAGACTACCAAGGTTATGGAACATGTTATGCGGGAATTACAAATTGTTAATGGAAAGTTAAAAGAAATTTCTCTAGAGGATGAACTTACGGGAATTGCGAATCGAAGGTGTTTGGAACGTTACTTGGCTAAAGAATGGTGGCACGCCTTGCGGGAAAAAGAAGCATTAAGCTTTCTTATGGTGGATGTTGATTTTTTTAAACGCTACAATGATACCTATGGGCATCCAGCTGGAGATGAATGTTTGAAAAAAGTTGCTACCGTCTTAGCAGCAAATGTAAAACGGGGTGGAGATATAACAGCTCGATATGGTGGGGAAGAATTTGCCATTGTTTTGCGTGCTACTGGTTCAGAGGGTGGTCAGAAGGTTGCAGAGAATATTCGAAGGGACGTAGAATCTCTCGCGATACCCCATGAAGCGTCTGAAATTGGTCCCTATGTCACCCTTAGTATTGGCGTTGCAACGCTCATACCCGAAATGAACTCTTCTTATGAAATGTTGATAAAAGAAGCAGATGATGCCTTATATCAAGCGAAGAACGATGGGCGGAATAGATATTGCTGTTTGATTTAGGAAGAGGTGCGTATAGTGCTAAAGGATGAAAGATTGATTCAAGAATTTGTGCTTGAGGCAAAAGGGCATGTGGAAAAGATCGAGTCGGGATTGCTTGCCATTGAAAAAGGGCAGTATGATGAAAATCTTATTCATGTAATCTTTCGCTCTGCCCATAATATTAAAGGGACGGCTGGTTTCTTTGGTTTTCACAACCTTGTTGCATTGTCCCATGCAATTGAAAGTGTATTAGGAAAGATACGTAGTAAGGATATAACCATTACCTTAAGGGTGATAGATGCTTTATTGGTAGCAAGTGACGAACTTAGGAAATTATTAGATAATATTATCACTAGTGAGCAGCAAGATATAACAAAATATGTACAAGAATTAGAACAAATATTTATCAGAGAAAATAGTGAGATCATTGACAATGTAAGCTTTGGGACTGGTAATGTTCCTGTAGGAGCCCCACTAGGCAATAGATCTCATGATATATACCGCTTAAGAATACATGAGGTATGTAAAAAGGGCCATAAGATTTATAAATATAGATATGGTACTCATACTATCCCTCCAGCTGACACGGAGGGATTATATGCTAATATGGAAAAGAGTATTAAATCAATTGGTACGATGTTAACCTCTTATGTTCGTGCCAATGTTTGGCAAGAAGGTGGTACAGTTGCTTCTGGGCTAGAAGCAATCTTTTTATTTAGCACAGTTTTAGAGAAAGAACTTACAGTGATGGCTCTTGGGGCTAACAAAGAAGATATTGTGGAATTTGATGTTCCGAGGCAAGAAGCAGAGATTTTTCAAATCCTAGCCGATTCTGTAACCAAGAGTGATGTTACTGGATATGAATTCTTAGGAAGGGAAGATCTTGACCTTGCATTTTTGGAAGAAAAGACAAGGGAACATGAGCAGGATGAAGAGCGGATTCGAGTAGATGTAGAGCTGCTTAATCAGTTAGTTAATTTGGCTAGTGAGATGGTTTTAGCACGAAATCAATTGCTCCGAGTATTGGAAAAAAATATAGAAAGTATACCAGGAATTCGACCAATCTTGCAAAAAATTGATCATACCACTACAGAAATGCAGGAGAAAATTATGCGTACCCGTATGCAGCCTGTGTCAATTTTATTTCAGCCAATGCCACGCTTAGTAAGAGAGTTATCAAGAAAGTTGGGCAAAAGCATTACCTTACGGATGGAAGGCAAGGATGTAGAAATGGATAAGTCAATTCTGGAAGGATTGGTTGATCCATTTACTCATTTGGTGCGCAATGCCTTAGATCATGGTATTGAAGATCCTGCTATGCGCAAGACATTGGGGAAGGATCCCATTGCAACTTTAGTGATAAAGGCTCGTCATGAAGGTGGGCGTGTCATTGTTGATATTATCGATGATGGGGCGGGCATAAATTCGGAGAAGATTAAACAGCAGGCATTGAAGCTGGGATTGATTCATCATGAAGAAGTCAATTTTCTAAGTGAAAGTAAGGTGCTCGATTACATTTTTTCGCCAGGATTATCTACCGTCTCTAAGGTGAGTGATATTTCCGGGCGTGGTGTTGGTTTGGATGTGGTACGGTCTAATATTGAAAAGTTTGGCGGCACTGTAGAGGTGTATACTACTAAGGGGAAAGGAACAACCTTTCGCCTCTTGTTACCCTTAACCCTGGCGATTATTCCCTCGCTGATTTTAGCGGTAGAAAAGAATTACTTTGCTCTGCCACAAGCCCATCTACAGGAAATTGTAAGGGTTGTGGAAGGACAAGATATAGGGAAAATCCAGTCGATCCAAGGACAGGAAGTCTTGTGGTTGCGGGGAAACTTGGTTCCCATCATTCACTTGTCAGAAGTGATTGGTTTGGTGCTCCCGCAAAGGGAAAGTCAGCGGGTTATACGAATTTTAATCATTAAAATTAAGAAAAACACCTTTGGTCTTATTGTAGATGAAATTCATGGGCAGGAAGAAATTTTGGTCAGGCCCATGCCGACTTATATAAGAAAAAATAAGGTTTACTCGGGAGTGACCATATTGGGTGATGGCAGCATTGCCATGGTATTAGATACGAATGGTGTTGCTGATGCGGGAAAATTTATGTTTGTGGAAGAGACAATTCAAAACTCCCAAATGAAATTGATGACAGTGGAGAGTAAGAAGCAGGAATTACAAGAGTTATTACTGTTTCAATGTTCTGGACCCGAAACCCTCGGCTTGCATCTGTCCATGATTGCCAGGGTCAATGAAATTAATCTTCATCAGATTGAAAAGATTGGAGACAAAGAATACTATAACGTCCAAGGGAATGTTATACGACTGGTCAGACTTGAGAGTTATTTACCAATTGTTTCTCGAGAAGCGGTAGGGGAAAAAATGTATGTCATTGTACCGAAAGTAGGGAAGCAATCCATTGGTATTCTTGTTAGGAAGATTAAAGATACAGCACAAGTTGACCTACTCATGGCAGAAGATAAGGTGCAAGGGAAAGGGTTACTAGGATCTACTATTGTGAGTGGTAAAATTATATTAGTATTGGATTTGTGTGGACTTTTTACAATGATTGTCCCAGAGTGTGATGCTGTTTTGGAAGGTAATCATGTCGGCATTGCAAGTGGAGGGGGCTTAGTATGACAGGCAAAGTTTTGACTTTTTATCTTGGAGGTAGCTTGTGCGGCATTGATATTTCATTGGCGAAAGAAATTTATCGAACAATCAAGTATACATCGGTTCCAGGAGGAGCAGCACATATAGTCGGACTATTGAATTTAAGGGGAAAGGTAGTGACTTTATTTGATTTGGCGCAGATCTTAAGCTTCCCAGAGAAGGAGGATAGGCTAGGAGCCAAGTGCATTATTCTTAAGGAAATTTTTAATGGAGACCAAGTAGGATTTTTTATCGATAAACTGGGTGAAGTAATGGATGTGATTCCTGATATGTGTGAATTGCCACCAGCAAATATAAGAAATGCTGCGGGACAATTTATTGCGGAAGTAGTAAAGTGTAATGCCCAGGTTGTTTTGATTTTGGATATGAAAAAAATAGTTGATATTGTATAAGTAGAAGATCTGATAGGAGTGGATGACATGCGCTGGTTTAAAAATTTGAACATTGGCAAGAAGCTTATGGTAGGTTTTATGATGATAGTCCTCATTACGGGGCTGGTAGGTGCAGTGGGGATAAGCAATATTCAAAACATGGATGCAATGGATAACGAGCTTTATGAAGTAAATGCCCTTTCCATTGGCAATATTGCTAGGGCTTCCACGGCCTACCAACGTATTCGGGTAAGTATAGGACAAGCGATTGAGGAAAACGACAAAGAAAAGAAAAAACAGTATCTAAATACTATAGCCGAACTCCACAAAACAATGGATACAGAATTAAATCATTTTGAAAAAAGCATTCGGTCGCCAGACGTGCGCCAGGAGTTCAATAAATTAAAAACCATACAAGGGAAATGGAGTGTTATTTTAGATGAGACGTTGCGTCTCATGTCGGCTGGAGAAAACCAGGCTGCTTATGCCATCTATTTAGGTCAGGGAAATCAATATTCTGTAGAAATGAGCCAGAGTATTGATAATTTAATTGAATTTAAAATGGCACAGGCTGGTCAGAAATCGAAAAGCAATTCTGCGGTAGCAAAAGCAACTATGAAAAATATGCTGATTTTATTCGTGGTAAGTTTCTTGGTAGCCCTTCTTTTGGTAACTCTTCTTACGCGTCTTATTACTACTCCAGTGAAGAGGTTACAAGCTCTCATAGCGCACGTTGAAGGTGGCGATCTTACCGTACATGGCGAGGTGAGTTCAGAAGATGAAATGGGGAGGTTAACTCTGTCCTTTAATAAATTAATTGAAACCATGCATCAAATGACCAAGGAAATTTATGATACGGCCATTATTTTAAATGAATCTTCTAATGATATGCTGGCAGTTGCCGAAGTGGTAGCATCCAATAGTGAGGAGATGAGTGCTGTTATTAGTGGTGCTAGTGAAGCTACAGAAAGTATTATTGTAAGCGTTAACAACGGAGCAACCACTTCTCTAGAGCTGAGTGGTAATATTAATTCCATCTCCGTTGCTACAGAAGAAATATCAGCGACCATTCATAGTTTGGCCTCTGCTTCCGAGCAGGCATCTGTTAACTTGGATCAAGTTAGTGTCCTAGTGGAAAAGATATCAGGTGGGATAAATTTAGTTGCTGGTTCTGCCAAAGATGTTTCAGGATCTGTAGATCATGTGGTAACCGCAGTAAAAGAAATCAATTTATCCTTAAATGAAGTGAATAAAAATTGTGAACGCTCCATTCAGGTAGCGAAGGACGCTGAGATGAGGGCCCAGGAAACTACTATTATTATTCAAAAGTTGAGCATTGTATCAAAGCAAATTGGTAAAGTAGTTAGTCTAATCAATGATATAGCCGATCAAACCAATATGCTGGCATTGAATGCAGCCATTGAAGCAGCGGGTGCTGGTGATGCAGGGAAAGGCTTTGCAGTTGTAGCCAATGAGGTAAAGGAATTAGCAAAGCAGACATCAAGAGCAACAGATGAGATTGGCAATCAGATTGAGACCATGCAGGTTGAGATGGCACAAGCTGTTCAAGCAGTCGGGGGTATTACCCAGGTGATCGGTACAATTAATGACAATAGTAATAATATTGCTGCAGCAGTAACGGAACAATCCGCTGTTGTTGGTGATATTTCTGCTGCTGTGATTATCGCCGCTGAGAAGGTAAGTGTGATATCTAAGGAAATCGGTGGCATAGCAGAAAAATCTCGTGATGTAGCTCGAGGTGCAGCAGAAAGTACCCAAGGAGTAAAAGAAATTGCTCGTTCCGTTGGCGACTTATCCTTGACAGCAGGGGATTTGGCCCAAAATACAGAAAGTGCATCTGTGAGAATGAAAGATGTGGCGAACGCTTCTCAGAAGATTGCTGTGAATGTGGAGGAAATCTTTAGAAGCATGGGAGAAATGGAGAAAGCATCTAATAATACTGCAACAAAAGGTGTGGAAACAACTCAGGCTGCGAATAAACTTGTAATGACCTCCAATAAATTGGAACAATTGGCAAGGCAGTTTACCGTATAAAGGGAGTTTTCATTCTCAAGAGAGCGATATTTTATGACTATAGGGAGGATGATGAATGGAAATGAACCTGTCTTCCCAAGCATTTCATTTATTTCAAAAATATATTGAAGAACAATGTGGAATTGTAATTCGGGATGAAAAAGCATATTTAATTGAGAGTCGACTTTCCAAATTTTTAATAACATTTGGCTTATCAAGTTTTGAAGAATTATATCGGATGCTAAGTCAACAAAAACAGCCAACCTTGGCAGAACAAATTATTGATGCCATTACAACGAATGAAACCTTATGGTTTAGAGATAAAACTCCGTGGCAAGCATTAGAGGACAAATTGTTGCCAGAATACGTAGAAAAAATTAGGCAAGGTGTATGTAGAAAAATTCGAATTTGGAGCGCTGCTTGTGCCACGGGGCAGGAACCCTATTCAATAGCCATGTGCATCGATAAGTACTTGATAGAGCATAGTATTCGAGATATTACATTGGATCACTTTGAAATAATCGCTACTGATATTTCCCACACTGTGTTGCGTATGGCGAAAATGGGTAAGTATGACAATATCTCTATGGCACGTGGAATGCAAGAGAACTATCGAGAAAAATATTTTCGCCAAGACGGGCGCATTTGGTTGCTGGACGAGAGGATTAAGAATAGTGTCCAGTTTAGACAGTTCAATTTACAAAACAGCTTTGCAAGTGTAGGATCATTTGATTTGATCTTTTTTCGGTATGTAGCAATCTATTTCTCCGAGCAGTTAAAAGAAGAAGTCTTCAAAAAAATTACCAGTTCCTTGGTAAATAAAGGTGTATTGATGTTAGGAAATTCAGAAGTCTTTTTAGACTATAGGGAATGCTATGAAGCCGAGTATTATAAAAACGCCAATTTTTATCGCGTAAGGAGTGGAAGTTGTGAAGATATTATCAGTAGATGACTCGGCTATTATCCGAAAAATCATTCGTAGCGGGGTAGAGCTGCTTGATTATCAATTAGTTGAAGCTGCAGATGGGATGGAGGCTTTAAGAATATTAGAACAATCTGGAGAAGAGATTCTTTTGGTTTTATTAGATTGGAATATGCCAGGGATGGATGGGTTAGTTTTTTTAGAAAAAGTAAAAAGTACAGCAGCCTTAAAGCATATACCCATTATGATGGTTACTACGGAGAGTGAAAAAGAAAATATTATAAGAGCTATTCAGGCAGGGGCAATTAATTATCTGGTAAAGCCATTTACCATTGAGGAACTAATGAAGAAAGTATTAGAATGCATGGGGGAGGGGATGTGATAATATGGAAATAGATAATCCTATCTTGTTGCAAAAATGCTTAGCCCAAGCTGTTTCGGATGTATTTAACACAATGGTTGGCTTAGAATCTTGCGAGATTAAAGAAAGAACAGTAGATCCAGAGAGAAGTAAAGGTGATATTACTGGGGTTATGATGATTCTAAGTGAGCGAAATGCTCTATTGTCCATGACAATGAGTAAAAAAAATGCAGCGATTATTGTTTCTTTTATGACTGGTATAACAACAATTGAATTGGCGGATGAAGAACTATATGATGGGGTCGCTGAGTTAGTGAATATGATAGCTGGAAGGGCAAAGGCTCTATTGGTGGGGACAGGGTATCATTATCGCATAACACCTCCCCTAACGATTGTAGGAGAAAATCATTTTCTTTTATATAAGAAAAACGTGTCTCAGCTTAGCATGGAGTTTGAGGCTGGAGAGACAAAGTTACATTTAGATTTGACTTATTTATAGTAAGTGCCTTTGGACAAGGTGAAAAGATGCAACAAGATTCTCGTTATATAGGGCTTTTTTCATCTTTTATGTAATTTTAAATTAATTGCATAATATGAATCATTAATCACCAATAATGATTGTCGGTAGATGTTATTATTAAAACTAATTGGTAATTATTTACCCAACAAAAGAATACTTCCTTGAAACGGAGAATATAAGGATTTTGTCGTAAATCTATTGATAAAGCTCATCAATATTACCAGTCTTCTATTGTCGATACTCATTTTAAATATTATAAAGAAATACTTTTAGTTGAGGAATACTCAAAGGCTAAGGTTATAAAATATTTTATCAGCACCAAGATTTCGGGAAATTATAGAAAAAAAAGCACTAGAAGTGCTTTTAGCTGGTGGGATTAAGATACATAATATGATTTTAAACGGGGGATTTTTTTTGACGTTCACTGTTCTAAAAGTATTTTATATAAATTTTTGTTGACGAGTTCTAATTACTCTGCTATAATTAGAACTCGTCACCCCGGTAAATTATTTAAGGATAATCCTGCTAGTTTTATTCAAATAATGGGCTATGACGGAGGGGAATCTTCCGTTGGTGATAGAGCATTTTATTTCGGGGCGTGGCTCAGCTTGGTAGAGCACCTGGCTTGGGACCAGGGGGTCGCAGGTTCGAATCCTGCCGCTCCGACCATTTTATTATTTTGCAATATATTTGTTGTGCGGGAATAGCTCAGCGGTAGAGCATCGCCTTGCCAAGGCGAGGGTCGGGAGTTCGAATCTCCTTTCCCGCTCCATTTTATGGCGACATAGCCAAGTGGTAAGGCAGAGGTTTGCAAAACCTTTATCCCTAGTTCAAATCTAGGTGTCGCCTCCAATTATCGTTTTATTTACTGCCTTTAACAGTTTGGCGTATTATATAATATGCCGGGGTGGCGGAACTGGCAGACGCAACGGACTTAAAATCCGTCGGAGAGAGATCTCCGTACCGGTTCGATTCCGGTCCTCGGCACCACGTAAATTGAAGCCTCGCAGATGTTGCGAGGCTTTTTTTGTTGTTGTATTTAAAATTTATGGAACTATATATTAAATTTTATAAAAAATGTATAATAAATTTAATAAACCTACATACAATATTCAGATACGACGCCAAAATGATAAGAAATGTACCATAACTGGGTTTAGTGGAACGTGTAGAATCATTAGATGGAATTTGCAGAATGATCTTAAGGGGGTCTAGATTAAGCTTGATTAGAGTTGCGCGCCGCCTTCTCATTGGGAAACCTCTTCATAATAAAGAAATGATGCATGAACGATTACCCAAATGGAAAGCCCTATCCATATTTTCTTCTGATGCATTATCTTCCGTGGCATATGGACCAGAGCAAGCCTTGCTTATTTTAGTAGCTACACAAGGAATTATTGCTTATGGATATTTGTCCCCTATTATTATTGCAGTATCTATTCTGCTACTTATTGTGGCATTATCTTATGTACAAGTTTCCAGAGCGAATCCGGGGGGCGGTGGTGCTTATGCTGTTGCCAAGAAGAATATTGGTGAGCTTCCGGCTTTAGTAGCGGCTGGTGCCGTTTTTGCTGACTATGTTTTAACAGCAGCTGTGAGTGTAGCAGCAGGTACGGCAGCTATTGTATCAGCTTTTCCAATATTAGCTGGAAAGGACGTAGTAATTGATTTAGCAGTCTTATTCTTTATTCTGATGTTGGTTAATTTGCGTGGTATGCGAGAATCTTCCAATATGTTTGTGTATCCCACTTATGCATTTTTACTAGGAATGATTGTATTGATTATTACGGGTATTTACCAAGCAATTACCCAGGATGCTGCCCTCGTACCTGCTGCATCACTGGAAAGACAGCCTTTGAATATGGCTATGTTATACATCGTCTTAAGAGCGTTTGCTAATGGCTGTAGTTCCATGACGGGTGTGGAAGCAATTGCAGATAGTGTGCCTTTGTTTCAAAAACCTGAAGCGAAAAATGCCATTATTACCACCTACTGGATGGCAGGTATCTTAGTCTTCATGCTAGGCGGAGTTACTTTTATGATGATGCATTTCCATGTCATTCCCATATTAGAAGTTACCGCTTTGTCGCAACTTGCAGAACATGTTTTTGGCAGGTCATTTATTTATTACTACATTCAGGTTACGACAATGGTTGTACTCTATTTGGCAGCCAATACGGCGTATAATGGGTTGCCTGTATTGTTATCTATTGTAGCCAGAGACGGATATTTACCCCGATATCTCAGCTCTCGCGGTGAACGTCTGACCTTTTCTAATGGCATAATAGTGATCACAGTTGCTGCAGCATCGCTCATTGTTGTTTATGGGGGACATCTAGACCATCTGATAGCTTTATATGCAATTGGTGTATTTATTTCCTTTACCATTGCTCAATGCAGTATGGTGGTTCATTGGAAAAGAGAAAAAGGTACTGGCTGGTTGATTCGAGGAATTGTAAATGGTATGGGAGCATTGATTACGGGTTTGGTAGTAATCATTATTACGATCACTAAATTTTCCCATGGTGCTTGGGCCGTGTTGGTTTTTATTCCCATAATGGTTTTTATATTTAAAAAAATCAGGTCACACTATGATGATATGGCTGAGCAACTGCATCTGCCTCTTGAGGGTAATATACAATATGATGATACTATGGTGGTACGCAATTATGTAATTGTGCCTATTTCATCGCCAACGCGGGTAGTATATGAATCCTTGAAGTTTGCAAAGACCCTAAGTAAGGACATTATTGTTCTCCATATTGCAAAAGATGAAGAGAGTGCTGCCAAAGTGCAAGCCAAATGGCAGGAATGGAACCCAGGTATAGAATTGGAGATCATTCAATCCCCATATCGCCTTACCATTCAACCTTTATTGGATTATGTAGAAGAATTAAAAAAGAAGAAAAATCCGCAAGACTATATTACCGTTGTCATTCCCGAATTTGAGACGAAAAAATGGTGGCATAGGTTGCTGCATAATCAAACGGGCTGGCTATTACACGCCATGTTGGTAATAAAGGAAAATGTAAGTGTGACAACCATTCCTTATCATCTTAATAAGTAAAACTAGTCTGATGAAAACAAAGAAACCTCGCATAATCTGCGAGGTTTCTTTTGTAGCGTTAGAAGGTATAAGTTTTTTGGAGAAAAGGTTGAACCGCGAAGCTGCGAAGAAAATGAAGAAGTTTTTATCTGATTCCCTTCGTGTCTTAGTGTTTCAAATGTTTTTAGTTGTTAAAGGGCGCATTATTGCTTTTCTTGAAATTCTAAAGTTTAGAGGCTTGACTCTTTGCTGCAAAAATCAATGGCTCGAGTGAGATCAGCAGGCAGAGGAGCTTCAATCTTAACTTCATGCTGATCTTTTATGCTTTTAAAACATATAGAGGAGGCGTGCAAGGCTTGTCTGGATATCCAAGGAACACGTATCCCATACATACCATCTCCTAGGATTGGGTAGCCAATGTGAGCTAGATGTACACGGATTTGATGGGTTCTCCCTGTGTCCAATTCTAGTTCTAAGAGTGAAGTATTTGAAAAATTACGTAGAGTATGGTAATGGGTAATCGCCTGCTCACCTTTCTCACTGATTCCTCGACGATTTGCCAGGGTGGGATGAAAGCCGATGGGCGCATCAATGGTTGCTGATGGGGGATGGACGATTCCCTTTACTAAAGCCCAATACGTACGTTTTAATATTCTATCTTTTAATTGCTGTTCCAAGATAAATTGGCTACGATCATCTTTGGCAAAAATTACACAGCCAGAAGTTTCTCGGTCTAACCTGTGTACAGGACGGACTGTAGACATAATACCTTGCTTCTTAAGATGATAAGCTAGGTAATTGGCTAATGTACCCCTGGTGGTTTGTCCTGTTGGATGAACCAGTTGATAAGCTGGCTTATTTAAGACCAGCAGATAATCATCTTCATAAAGGATTTCAATACATCCTTCTTCAGGCTCCACTCCGTAAGTCATATCATTAGCAATGAGGACGCGCAAAGTGTCTTCTGCTTTTATTTTCTTTTGCAGAAAAACCTTTTTATTATTCAAAATGATTCCCTTTTGTCTAGTTAGTTTTTGGATCTTTCTTCCAGAATACTGCAAAATATTTTTTAAGTACTCTTCAAGAGTCAAACCCGCGTGTTCCTTGGTGACTTTATATGTTGTAAAAGATTTCATTATTAAACCTTCTTTCTCTCGTAAGAAATATGCGATGAGGGTTATGTGCAATAATACAATATTTATTAATAAAATACAATAACTGAGGAAAAATGGTAATAGTAGACGTGTCAGGGGAATGTTGAGGAAGGAACATTTACTTACTTATAGAATGAATAAGCATTCTATAATGCTTGTGAGGGTTTCATGCGAATTTGGATTCTCTTTCTTACCCCTCAACGGACTCAAAATGGAATGGTTGCTACTTCTCAGCATTTAGCTGCCCTGTCTGGACTTAATATTCTTAAAATGGGGAGCAATACAATTGATGCTGCTATTCCTACCGCAGCTTGCCTTATTGTAGTAGAGCCTACCTCTAATGGAATTGGTGGGGATACTTTTGCATTGGTCTGGGTAAAGATAATGCGCCTCCCTGGCAATGGAAAGAAGGCAAGAAGATTGATTTGGAGCCCGGATTTCCAGAATATAATGCAGAAGCATTAATTAGAAAAGGTCACGATATCAACATGTCCTTTGATGGTATCAGTTTTGGGCGGGCAAGTGATAGTAAGATAAGAAAATGGAGTTTTGGTTGCAGGAACGGAGCGCCGATAGCGGCGTGGTGAATAAGGAATTCTTAGAAAGTTGACATATTGCCATCATTACTTATATAATTATTATGTAGAATAGTAGTATTGTAAAAGGTAATATGTTGTAGGATGGCAGGATAGTAATAAGCAAGTATGCACTCCTATTTTGGAGTGTTTTTTTGTTTTTGCTCAGGTCTGCTAATTATTTGTAGAAAGGTAGGATGGAAAAGATGAATATTCAATTGGTTATTATTATTATGTACATTTGTGTTTTGTTTGGAATTAGTATTTATGTAAAACGTAGGACGGAAAGTAGTACAGGTTTTTTATTTGCTGGGCGAAAGCTCACTACCTTATTGGTAGCGACCAATATTGCAGGTACGGCAATTGGCGCAGCAGCGACGATTGGTGTTGCGGAAAATGCCTATCAATATGGTATTGCCGCTGGATGGTACAATGTTGCTTGGGCAGCGGGAGCTGTATTAATGGCAATGGTGGCAGCGGAAAAATATCGAGAAATGGATTGTACTACCATTCCAGAATTATTTGAACGTTATTATGATACAAAAGGGCGAGTGATTAGCGTATTAGGCATGATTATCATTCAATTGGTGATCACATCTCTGCAATATCTTGCTGGTGGAGCAATATTATCTTCTCTCTTACCAGGTATATTTTCTTTTAAAGGTGGCATGATAACCAGTGCCATAGTGTTTATTGGTACGACCCTTATCGGTGGTTTATGGTCATCAGGCTTATCGAATATTTTAAGTGTAACTTTGATTTATGTTGGCGTGTTGATTAGCACAGTAACTACTGTTTCCAATCAAGGTGGTTTGGGTGCAATTGCTGAGGCGTTACCATCCAATATAGATTGGTTTAGTCCCCTTGGAGGCCTCGGCTTGGCTACGATTATCGGCTGGTTTGCCGTAATGATGACACAAACAATTACGGCGCAAGGCCCAGTACAAATTGCTTGTTCTGCCGTTGATGGTAAGGCTGCCAAGAAGGGGTTTTTGTGGGGAGCACTTTTAATTTTCCCTGTTGGCTTTTCCTGCGCTATTATGGGAATGGCGGCTAGGGTCGCGCACCCAGGTATGAATGCTACCTTAGCTCTTCCTCAGATGATCATGGGCTTGGATCCGATCATTTCTGGTTTGACATTGGCAGCACTCTGGGCAGCTGACGTTGCTACTGCTTGTCATATTCTACTTGCTGCAGGAACCTTGTTTTCTCAAGACATTTACAAACGCTTTATCAATCCTCGTGTGAGTGATAAAAAGTATACGATCGTAAATCGTTACGCCATTCTCGGACTGGGTATTGTCACCTTGTGGTTTGCTTTTAATGCTGTGGGTATTGTGAAAACCATGTTAATTGGTCTCAGTCTGACTACAGCCTTTACCTTGGTATTTTTGTTCACCATGTTTGCACCGAGTCTTTGTCGTCGGAACTCAGCATTTTACACTACCTTGGCAGGTATGATAACCTTATTTGTTTGGCAGATGTTCCCTACAGTCCAGATTTTCGCACATCCCATCTATATGGAATGGATTGTCTGTTTGATTACTTTCTTTATCGTTGCTGTGGTGGATAAAGAAAAAATCAAAATAATAGAAAAGAAGGCGGTTGCATAAGGTGGAAATTACGAGTATTGATGTGGGTAGAGCGGCGATGGCTATGGCAATTAGTGAGGATCGGCAACATGAACAAGGAATTCGCCAGCGTCTAAGTACTCGTGGTATCTCTTCTGTAGCTGTTGATTTTGGCGGGGAATATTTGGTGTCCGTAAAAAAAATTATTGAACGGGCGGTAGTAGCAGCCCAGCGCCAGGGATTGGTGAGTGACAATCATGTGGGTGAAGGAGCTGTGGCGGGCGCGACTCATGCAGCATTAGAACAAATTACGTCAAAAGCAGTTGGTCTAAATGTGGGGGGGAAAATTGGCATTGCTCGTTATGGTGAGCATATTTGTGTAGCGATTTACTTTGGTGTGGGTGTACTGAATCTCAATGAAGTAGCAGTAGGTCTAGCTCACCGATCCTTGGCATCGGAAGAAGAGTAAGACTAGATCATGCCTATATACTGCATATAGGAGAAAAACAATTTTTTTCTGCAAATTTTAATGTTTACAAGACAGCGTTGGGAATACGTGGTACTATAATAGTAGACAAGGTATTGTCAGACTTGCTAGGAAAAGTTATCTTTACCTCAATTTAAAAAGATAGGACAAAGGGGTGTGTATTATGTGCGGTTGCGAAGAAAAAGATCCTGAGATGACGGATGAAATACCAGTGCTGTTTACGGATGACATTGAACTTCTCGAAGATCGTTTAACTGATGTTATTATTGCTATGGGTTTGCCTGAAGAGCAGACTGGGGCAGTGTTAAGACTGATAAGTGATGCATTAGAAGAACATCATTCCAATATTCTTGATACCTTTGAATACATTATTGCGGACGAAGAAGAGGAAGACGGTCAAGTAGACTAAGAGTTCCCCTTCACTTTTATGAATAGTAAGATACCCTATGGCTGAAATTCGGTCATAGGGTATTTTTTTTATCTAAAAGTACATAATAACGTGAACGAAAATCGATTAAGATGTGAGATATTGCAAATTCTTGAAGAGGAAGGTATGGACAAAAAGACGGAATATACCCTGACGAAGCCTTTGAGTTATCTTAGTGAGATGCAAGTGGTTCGTAAAGCAGGTTATGCATTGGATCAGCAAGAATGTGAAATGGAAGGACGATGCATTGGGGCGCCTATATATGATAAAACGGGAAAAGTTGTTGCTGCGATCAGTATCTCAGGAATTGCTACTCGCTTCTCTCTTGATTTCATTGAAAAAGAAGTAGTGAGTAAATTGTTAGATAGTATATCGCGTATTTCTCGTATTCTAGGCTATATTGGTTAAGAAAAGAATTTATTGATTAGCAAAAAGCTAATCAATAAATGATCTTTTTTAATAATCCGAAAGAATGCGCCTTTTCTTTTGCGGGTCGCTATTGCAGGTGTTGACTAGTTTATGGCGAAGTTGATTCTTGATAATATTGATAAGGGTGGCTTGCCATGAAAAGTAATAATTACTATCAAGATTATACTCTTCCAAATTGGAAGCAATTTATCACTGGAGAAAAGGGACGGTATTCCACTCGTTCGCAAATTATTGAATCTTGGACCCGATGTCATCAAGCCTCTGTTAATCCCTATGGCAATACGGCTCATACTAAATTAGATGAAGACCAAATGCAAGTGATGCTTTTAGAGAAACAGGAACTAATAAAGGTTGCCAAACCTTTTATGATGAATCTCTATCAATTTGTTCAAGGTTCTGGTTTTGTAGTGGCTTTAAGTGATGAACGGGGTTATATAATGGTAATGTTCGGGGATGAGGATACTTTAAAGAACCCCATGACGAATAATTTTTTCCCAGGAGCTTTATGGGGGGAAGAAGAAGGCACTAACGCCATTGGAACGGCTCTCATTATTAAAGAGCCCTTGCAAGTGTCCGGTGCTGAACATTATTGTCAAAAACATCACTGTTTGACTTGTTCGGCAGCGCCTATCTTTGATCATCATGGACAAGTGCTTGGCATACTAGACATGTCAGGGGCATCTTATACATCTCATTTACATACCCTAGGTATGGTAGCGGCTGCCGCTGAAGCCATTACAGCACAGCTCGTTATCCAGCACAGGAATAGGGAGTTAGCCCAAGCCAATAAGCGTTTAACTAATATATTTAATGCTATGTCAGATGGAGTGTTAATGGTGGATCAATGGGGTATTATAACACAGTTGAATCCAGCAGCCAAAGAGATTCTTAATATAAAGGAAGACGAATTAGTTGGAATGTCCTTGGATAAATTATTTGGCAGCAAAAATGCAGTAACACGGCGTATGCTAAACAGCATGGAACCCTATGAAGATGTTGAATTCATGGTAGATACTAAAAAAAGTATGTTTCATTGTTTGGCTTCAGGTGAACCGCTGCTGGATGATGACGGCAGAGTCATTGGCGGAGTTATTATTTTACGTCCGATTAAGCAAATACAAAACTTAGTCAATCGATTTAGTGGTTATCACGCAACCTTGCAGTTTCATGATATTATCGGTGAAAGTGCAGCAATCGTAGAGTCTATACGAGTAGCTTCTCTTGCGGCTACTACATCATCCACAATTCTCTTGCAAGGAGAAAGTGGTACTGGTAAGGAAATTTTTGCCCAAGCCATTCATAATAAAAGTGAGCAGAGAAAGGGGCCCTTTGTTGCTATGAATTGCGGTGTCATACCAAGGGAATTAATTGGTAGCGAATTATTTGGCTATGCTGAGGGGGCTTTCACCGGCGCTAAAAAAGGAGGCAAGCCAGGAAAATTTGAATTTGCTTCAGGCGGTACTATTTTTCTCGATGAAATTGGTGATATGCCTTTAGAACAGCAAATTGCTCTATTACGAGTATTGCAGGAAAAAAAGATAACACGAATTGGCAGCGATAAAGTCATTCCTGTCAATACGAGAATTATTTGTGCTACCAATAAAAATTTACGGCAAGAAGTGGAGAAGGGAGCCTTTCGTCAAGATCTATATTACCGGCTTAATGTTATTACTGTAAATATTCCTCCCTTACGTGATCGTGTGAAAGATATTCCCCTGCTTTTTAAATATTTTTTAGATAAAATAGGTAAAGAGCAAGGTTGTAAGTATGAAGTTGAGCCGGCCGTTGTCGAGTGTTTAGAGCAATTTGCTTGGCCAGGTAATGTGCGTGAATTACAAAATGTAGTGGAACGGGCTGTCAGTTTTACGCAATCAGGGATCATTACGACAATGCATTTGCCACTGGACGTGGCTGTTTCCTATAGTATTGCAGGAGGAGCAAAAACATTATCCCGAGAAGATCGGGGATGTTTAGGACGTGCACAACGAAAAAAACTAGTTGAAGACGCTGAATGTCAGCAGATCTTATTCTTTTTAGCAAAGCATGGAGGAAATGTTAGCGAGGTGGCTCGAGAGTTAGGCGTTTCTCGCAATACACTTTATCGCAAGATGCGTTTATATGCTATAGAAAATTAATAAACAAACAATAGTGTGTCACTTTTGTGTTATATAAATATGACATAAAAGTGACACTATTGTTACGGAATCTTCTGATAAACTATTGACAAGTTATGCAGAATACTTGATTCAGGTGGAATGTTAACTCCACCTGAATTTTAGTTTTTCTATATGTTATGCTGGCATGATATATGCAATATAGATAGTTAAGGGGCTTTATTAGACCTGAGAGGGGCGAATCTGATACGGAATATGTCTCAGGCTAGTATTAAAGGAAAAAGGCTTAGTAAAAAATAGAGGGGGAGAATGAATGTTTTATCGTGTAAACATGGCTGACTTATCAGTAAAGACAGAAGAAGGAGCACTCTATCAGGGATTAGGAGGTCGCGCTCTCAGTTCTCGAATTATAGATTCAGAGGTAACAGCTACTGACCATGCCCTTGGTGAAGGGAATAAACTTGTTTTTGTTACAGGTTTACTCTCTGGAACGGGTGCGCCTAATGCTGGACGGATGTCCTTAGGAGCAAAAAGTCCCCTTACTGGTACAATTAAGGAAAGTAATGTAGGCGGAACAATGGGCCATAAACTAGGAAGATTAGGAATCAGAGGTATTATTGTGGAGGGGGTGCCACAAGAGGAAAAAACATATATTATCAGGGTTTCTAGTGAAGGATTGTTTGTGGAAGAAATGCCTGAATTAAAGGGATTAGACATTTATGATACGGTAGAAAAATTACAGAGTAAATTTGGTATGAAAGTAGCGATTGGCTGTATAGGTACAGCGGGAGAACATAAGATGGCAAGTGCTTGTGTTGGCTTTACGGATATGGAGGGCTCTCCCACTCGTCAGGCTGGACGAGGCGGGTTAGGTGCTGTTATGGGCAGTAAAGGAATTAAAGCTATTGTAGCGGATGACAGTAATACTAAAATGGTATCCTTTGTGGATGAAGCTGCTTTTAGGGCGGGAGCAAAAAAACTAGCCAATGCCTTATTAACTCATCCTGTTACGAGTCAAGCTCTACCTGCCTATGGTACAGATGTTTTAGTTAATATTTTGAATGAAGCAGGTGGATTGCCTACAAGAAACTTCAGTTCAGGCCGATTTGAAGGTGCTAATAATATTGGCGGTGAATCTTTGGCAGCCACCATAAATGAACGCGGCGGAAAAACAGGACATGGCTGTTCGCCAGGGTGCGTGATTCGTTGTTCTCAAATTTATAAAGATAAAAAGGGTGAAGTAGTAACTGGCGGTTTTGAATATGAAAGTTGTTGGTCCCTGGGAGCTCATTTAGGGATTGACAATCTGGATGATATTGCGTTGATGAATCGATTATGTGATGATTATGGTGTGGATAGTATTGAAACGGGGGTTTCCCTAGGGGTAGCAATGGAAGCTGGCATAGCCAAATTTGGTGATAGTCAGGCAGCGATCCATTTATTACATGAAATAGGTAAAGCGACTCCTCTAGGGCGCATTCTTGGTACGGGTGCAGAAACGACTGGTAAAGTATTTGGCGTTCGCAGAGTGCCTGTAGTTAAAGGGCAGGCAATTCCTGCTTATGATCCAAGGGCGGTGAAAGGTGTAGGTGTCACTTACGCAACAACGACTATGGGGGCCGATCACACGGCAGGCTATTCTGTAACTGCTAATATCCTTGGTGTAGGTGGTAAGGTCGATCCGCTAAAAACAGAAGGACAGGTAGAATTATCTCGTAATCTACAGATTGCTACCGCTTTTATTGATAGTACAGGTCTCTGTCTTTTTGTAGCCTTTGCCATTTTGGATATTGCTGGAGGCTTAGAAGGCATTGTAGAGATGTGCAATGCCCGTTATGGTTGGGATAAGACCATCGGCGATTATCTGGATATGGGCAAACAAGTGCTAAGAGATGAGAGGACTTTCAATCATTCTGCTGGTATTAGCGACGGAGCTGATGATTTGCCTGATTTCTTTAGGAAAGAAATGTTACCACCTCATAATGTAGTGTTTGATGTATCAAAAGATGAGCTGGATTCTGTTTTTAACTTTTAATATCCTTGTTATGATGTAGATATAAGGTTTTGGAAAAAATGTAAGTTTGTATGTTTTTCAAAAACGGGAAGAAATTTTCCTATTTGAATTCTGGAGGCAAATCTGATGTCCAATCCTATTGAACTTCGAGGATTTATGGGGCTTTTCAAAGTATTTAAAGAACGCAACTGGTCGAATCCTTATTTTATTACGATAAAGAAGGTCGTAACAGGTGATGAATTACTTACTATGCTAGAGATTGAAAAAAACAAGTTGAAATCATTTTTATAAATGGTAAAGCATTTCTTCCTTCTGATGCTGTGATTCACTCTGGCGATCGTGTTGCGTTAGTACCGCCAGGTACACCGGGCCCATATCGGGTATTATTAGGATGTGTAAAAAAAGAGTAAAGAGCGGGGGATCAAATTGTTGGTAGAGATTCGTTTGTATGCTACTTTAAGGCGATATGTTCCTGCCGCTGGCGCAGGTGTATTCTCCGTGGAAGTACAGGAGGGAAGCACTGCTCTAGAGGTGTTAAAAACCATGAGCATTGAGCTGGAAGAAGTTCATATTATCATGATAAATGGTGTCAGTAGATCATTGAGTGTTGTCTTGCATAATGGTGATCGACTAGGACTTTTTCCTGCAGTAGGTGGTGGATAATGCCTAAGCAAAAAGAGTCTGGAAATGCAAAAAACATCATTTATCAATAGATAAATGATGTTTTTTGAATACAGGCTAATTCTTATAAACTACCTTGCCTAGCACTTGGTTCTTTGGTACAGTACCGATGTATCTACTATCACTGCTATTATTACGATTATCGCCCATAACGAATACATGATTTTCGGGAATAATAACTTTTTTATCTGAGGTATAGCGCATGAGCTCTTTAATATAGGGTTCTTCTAGGGCCGTTCCATTACGATATACCTTATTATCTTTAAACTCTAAAATGTCTCCTGGTTTGCCAATCACTCTTTTTACCCATACATGGTGGTCAGGCTCAGTAACCAGTTTAGTCATGGTTAAATAAGTGTGCATTGGATCGATTAAATCGTCTTTCCAAGTCCGTTCTCGCTGTACTCGACTGTCAATGATAACAATATCGCCGTATTCAGGTAATTGCCCTAATGTATGAGATACTTTAGAAACCAATAAATAATTATCATTTTGTAAGGTGGGTTCCATAGAATTTCCCTGCACTCTAGTGGGGTGGAACAAAAAAGCGTTAATGAGTAACGCGCAGGTAAAGGCAATTACAATACTGTAGAACCAATCAAAAAGTTCTTCTTTTAAATTCATAGGGTTACTCCTTATTTACTAGTTAAGTTTATCAAGTACAAAATATCTGTATAGCAAGACAATACTACTATAGAATAGTATAAAAAACAATAGTGAGGAAAGTAAGTTTACACAGTTGTTACATCTAAATAGAAACTTATGATTTATACATATGGACGATGAGATACAGGAATGATATACTTACATTAAATAAAGAAGAGATAATACTAGAGTTTCATCAACCAAGCAATGGCGCTAAAGACGTAAGTTTTTAGCGCCATTTTGCAAAAGTAGAAAAGTACTCAATAATGAAAATAAAGTTTAATCTTTTCTAAATTAAGGAGGAAAATTATGTTTGCATTAAATTTTCAGTCATCACATCATGAAGAATTATTACGAAATCGAGTTAAGAACTGTACTGTTCGACTAGGGGATTTGAGAGATATATATGCCGAAAACTCTCTTGTTTGGATTACCTTTGGCAAGAAATTAACCCCTAGGAAAAAATTATATCAGGCGATTATCGATAGGATACATATAAAAAAATTCTCCCAATTAACTGCGGATGATTTAGTACATCAGAATCCTAGTATTAATACAACAGAAGAACTAATCAAATTTTTTGAAACCTTATATTGCAAGTCAATATCGCCTAATGATATTGTAAGCGTAATTTACTTTTCAGAAGTAATTGATGAGTAAGGATTATTTGCTTGGTGAAAATATACAAAAAACAAAAACGTAAGGAGCTAACTCATGAGCATTTTAGTCTTAGGTGGGGCGGGCTACATAGGCTCACATGCAGTATATCAGTTAATCGAAAAAGGCTATGAGGTAGTTGTCGTAGACAATCTACAAACAGGTCATGAACAAGCTATTCATTCCAAAGCAACCTTTTATAAAGGCGATATCCGTGAAAATGGTTTTTTAAGAAATGTATTTGCAAAAGAAAAAATTCATGCAGTGATGCACTTTGCCGCTAATTCCATGGTAGGAGAATCGATGGAGAACCCTCTTAAATATTTTAACAATAACGTATATGGTACCCAAATACTACTGGAAGTGATGAATGAATTTGGGATAAGAAATATTGTCTTTTCTTCTACTGCAGCAACGTATGGTGAACCAAAGCAAGTACCGATTACAGAAGATATGCCGACTAACCCAACGAATCCTTATGGTGAAAGCAAGCTAACCATGGAAAAATTAATGAAATGGTGTGATACTGCTTATGGGATCAAATATGTATCGCTACGTTATTTTAACGTAGCAGGGGCGAGACGGGATGGGCAAATTGGTGAACATCATGCGACTGAAACCCATTTAATACCCCTAGTACTTCAGGTTGCATTAGGGCAACGAGAATACATTACTGTTTTCGGTGAGGATTATAATACTAAGGATGGTACTTGTATTCGCGATTATATTCATGTGGAAGACTTAATAGAAGCCCATATATTGGCAATGGATTATATCCTCAACCAAGGAAAAAGTAATATCTTCAATCTTGGCAGCAATCAAGGATTTTCAGTAAAAGAAATCATAGAAGCAGCCAGAGAAGTAACAAAACATCCTATTCCAGTAAGAATGGGTGAAAGAAGAGCAGGCGATCCTAGCACATTAATTGCTTCCTCACAAAAAGCAGGGAAAATATTAGGCTGGCAGCCAAAACGTACTTTAGTTCATGAAATTATTGCAGATGCTTGGAATTGGCATCAACATCATCCATTTGGATATAATGGATAGCGTTAAGGGAGATTGGTATGGATATATATCAAGTAATCCAGCAATTAATTGATTGTGCTTTGGCACTGGAATTTATTGAACAAGAGGATGAGATATATGTAAGAAATCAAATCCTATATCTTCTAGGTATTCAAGACTTTGTGGCAACACAAAAAAGCCAAACTGAGTCCCAGATACCTGACTTACTCGAAAGGCTGGTTGATTATGCCTGTGAGAGTGGCATCATTGAAGATTTATTTGATGAAAAAGAAATAATAACTAGTAATCTTATGAATTGCTTTATGCCAAAGCCTTCGTCTGTGAATCAGTGTTTCTATGCAAAATATAAAGTAAATGCTCAAGCAGCAACAGATTATTTTTATCAATTGAGTAGAAATAGTAATTACATTCAGACGAAAAGAATTGCTAAAAACATTAATTATAAATTTCCTACTGAATATGGAGAAGTAGATATCACCATCAACTTATCGAAGCCGGAAAAGAATCCTAAAGACATTATGATGGAAAAGGGGCTAAAAAGTACAGACTATCCGAAATGTTTACTATGTATCGAAAATGAAGGGTACCCAGGGAGATTAGGGTACCCGGCTCGCTCGAACCATCGTTTGATCCGGATCACGTTAGCCGGTGAACCCTGGCGTCTGCAATATTCTCCTTATGTGTATTATAATGAGCATTGTATTGTGCTGTCCGAAGAACATCGTGATATGAAAATTGATCATCAAGGATTATTGCGTTTAATGTCCTTTGTAGAACAATTTCCTCATTATTTTGTAGGTTCGAATGCAGATTTACCTATTGTGGGAGGATCAATTTTATCTCATGATCATTACCAAGGTGGTAAATACGAATTTGCTATGGCGAAAGCAGCAGATGAATATCTATTTGAATTGACAGAGTTTCCAGTCGTGAAATGTGCAGTTGTGAAGTGGCCCATGTCTGTCATTCGTTTAAAAAGTGAGAATGCAGAAAACCTAGTAGCTGCCGCTAGTCGTATTTTAGATTCTTGGAGACACTATGATGATCCAACTCTAGATATTGTTGCTTATACTGAAGAAACACCTCATAATACCATCACACCCATAGCAAGAAAGCGAAATGGTTTATTTGAATTAGATCTTGTATTACGAAATAATCGTACTAGTGAAGAACATACCTTTGGAATTTTTCATCCTCACAAAGATGTACAACATATTAAAAAAGAAAATATTGGTCTAATTGAAGTCATGGGATTGGCCGTTTTACCCGCAAGGCTTATTTCAGAACTGCAAGAAGTGGAAAAGTATGTATTAGGTGAGGAACATGCAATTGCAGAATACCATAGGCCGTGGGCCAAGCAACTGTACCAAACATATAAAGAACAAGTAAGCCAAGATAATATCGGAGAAATTATAAAAAAAGAAGTAACAGATAAATTTATGCGAGTTTTAGAAGATGCTGGTGTTTTTAAACGTAATGAGCAAGGAGTACTAGGTTTTAGAAGATTCATACAGTATGTAAATAGTATGTAATACATGATAGATGTTCCATAGAAAGTATGAATGGAGCATCTATTTTTTTCCCTAAAAATGTTTAGAATGTAAAAAAAATATGTGCAAATACTATGAATAATAACCTCGTAAAGGAGGCGGTCCTTTGAAACATACAGCTCATAAACGTATTTTACATTTTAAGAAAAGATACAAGCATATAGCAGCTGCATTTGCTGGCGCGATGCTTATGTCATCAGCTTTATTACCTGGCATACCCTTTGCTGCAGCCCATGCCGCAGTCAAGTCTAATGTAGGTAATACTCGGGAGACTAGTGCGGAAAAAATGGAACATGAAAACCGAGTGAACACTCTGGAGGGGAAAAAAGGTAAGGTGAGGAATAGCGAGGCGAGGAATTTAATAAGGCAGAATATGAATAAAATGCTAAAGGCACCTGCTCAACCACCTGCCAAGGATCATACAGTGAAATCTGACCCTATTAACAAGCCTGATGACTCTCCACAAGTTTCAAGAGAAAAAAAGGCAGATCATGAAGTAAAGCCTAAATCTGAAAAAGAAACTAAACCTAAGCAAGCCAATACATCTGCAAAGGAAGACGGTAAGAAAGAGCAAGCAAAGCCTGCTGATAAAAAACCAGTAGAAGACTCCGTTGCGGTTAAGCCGGATACTGAGAAAAAAGAATCTGGGGATATACCGGCTAATTATGAAAAAGTGCTGGATATTACAGCAACCGCTTATGCCCCTGGTCCTCTTGATAACGACCAATGGGGTGATAAAACCTACTTGGGCACAACCATTCGTCCAGGAGTGGTTGCAGTAGATCCCAACGTTATTCCTTTAGGTTCACGTTTATATGTTAAGTATCCAGATGGCCATGGTGAATATGCAGTGGCTGAAGATACTGGTGGTGCAATTAAAGGGAATCGTATTGACATTGCGATGATGGATCGAGGGAATGCTACGAAATTTGGTATAAAACCTGTAAAAGTATATGTTGTGAGTACACCTGAAAAATAATAAAGAAGACTACGATTCATATGGAGTTTTAACTCCAACTGAATCGTAGTTTTCTTATTGGAAAGTCATATGTTTTTTGATTTATAACCTGATCTTTTAAAAAAGGTCAGTTATTCCTTATATTACATTTGGGTAAAAAAGAATACTAACATGACATCATGGAAGAGATTATCATTATCTTAAAAATAGTTATTGTATTATTGCAAAAAATCTTGATTTTCTCATTAGAATAGTATATTATTACAACTTATTGATGTATAAGCTGCTAGTGAATACATTTAGAACACTAGCTTATAAACATGGACTTATATATAAGAGCAGAGGCGAATAATGAGAATGAAAAGTAATATACCAGTTTATGAATCCATTGCAATGGATGTGGCAGAACGGATTGTTAATGGCGAATTTTCTATAGGTGACAAGATCTCAGGGCGTACTCTATTAGCTAGTCAGTACAACGTTTCTCCTGAAACCATTCGCAAGGCAATGGGGCTTTTAGGGCAGGCAAATGTTGTTGCTGTATCCCAGGGGAAGGAAATTTTAGTGCAGTCCCAAGAACAAGCTGAGGAATTTTTGCGGCATCACTTATCCATGCATTCAGCATATTCTTTAAAGCAAGAGCTAGAATTTTTAATGGAAAAGAAAAATGAAATCAATCATCGTTTTGATGAAATTATATTTCAAATTACTCGCTATACAGATCGATTGAGAAATTTGCAACCTTTTAATCCAGTAGAGGTGTACGTTTCAGAAAATGCTAGTGCGGTAGGGTGCTCTGTTGCTCAGCTAGGCCTTTGGCAGCGGACGGGAGCTACTCTTATCGCCATTAGAAGAGGGATGGAAGTAATTATATCCCCTGGATCTGGTGCTATTTTGCAAGCTGGCGATCGTTTAGTTGTAGTGGGATCTGGTGATATATTAGAAAAAGTAAATGCGGTAATTAAGGAATAAATAATTGAGAAAAGCCCCTATTGGTAAACAACACGTAAGAGTTGTTGGTTACCAATAGGGGCTTTTTGCATAATTAATTTTACGCCACAACTAACAATCTTAATAAATAGTAAAAATTGCTAGTCGCTTGTGCAACTAACAATTTTATGATATAGTTTGAGTTGTAAGTTCGAAAATGCTATGAGGATTCTCTTATAGTTTTGTGAAAATTTTGTAGTACTACTACAAGATAACAGGAAAGAGGGGGGATTTGATGATACGTTTCGAAAGTATAAACAAGACGTATGAACATGGGCGTAAAGTGGTAGATGATATTAACCTACATATTAGAGAAGGTGAAATACTAGTACTGATTGGCCCAAGTGGTTGTGGGAAAACAACAACGATGAAAATGATTAATCGTTTGGTGGAACCATCTTCAGGGAAAATCTTCATTAAAGGTGAGGACATAAGTAAGCTGAACCCTGTAGAGCTTCGAAGGAATATAGGTTATGTAATTCAAAACATAGGATTATTACCTCATATGACAATTGCTGAAAATGTAGCTCTGGTTCCAAAGTTGAAAAAGTGGGATAAGAATACCTATATGAATCGTGTTGCTGAATTACTTCATATGGTAAATCTGGACCCTAACCTATATAGCAAACGATATCCCAATGAATTAAGTGGTGGACAACAACAGCGTATTGGAGTAATTCGGGCTATGGCTGCTGATCCGCCGATTATCTTAATGGATGAACCATTTAGTGCATTAGATCCTATCAGTCGTGAACAGCTGCAGGATGAATTGGTTCGATTGCAAGAAGTAATTTCCAAAACAATTATTTTTGTTACTCATGATATTGATGAAGCAATCAAAATTGCGAACCGTATTTGTATTATTAAAGATGGTAAAATCGTTCAGGTTGATACACCTGAGAAGATATTGCGTCATCCAGCAAATGATTTTGTCAAAGAGTTCATTGGTGCAAATAGGCTGCAAAAAGCCGCTGTACTGCCAACGATCCAGGAAATCATGGTAAAACCTGTTACTGCAAGGGCTAGTAAAGGGTTGGCTGAGGGAATTGTGCAAATGAGAAGACAAAAAGTAGATACGTTGCTTATTGTGGATCATAATAAAAAATTACTTGGTAAAGTTAGTGTGTGGGATATACATAGTAACTATCAGCAAGAAGAAATTCTATTACAGGATGTACTGAGTCCAATTCTTTATAAAGTTAAAGAAAATCAGTCGCTGACCGAGGCGTTACAACTGATTAGTAAGCATCACGTTGCTTATCTTCCTGTCATTAGTGAGGGGAATGAATTATTAGGTGTTATTACAAGGGCTAGCCTGGTGGATGTTATGGCTGAGCGGTTTCAAGAAAGTAACAATAGCCCCGTAATTGAGAAGGAGGCTATTGTATGTTAATCGATCTACTTAGTGTCTTTCAAACTCGATATGATGATATTCTCTTTGCTTCTTGGGAACATCTACAGTTAACATTTATTTCTCTGTTTATTGCGAATCTAATTGCCATTCCGTTAGGTATTTTCCTGACTCGTCATAAGAAGTGGGCAGAATCTATAATTGGCGTAACAGCAGTATTTCAGACTATCCCTAGCTTGGCATTACTTGGTTTTATGATCCCCTTTCTTGGTATTGGAACTATGCCTGCCATTATTGCTCTAACGATATATGGTCTACTGCCTATTCTTCGTAATACCTACACAGGAATTATCGGTGTAGCACCTGCTGCCGTAGAGGCAGGCATAGGCATGGGCATGACATCCATACAGGTTTTATTCATGGTGGAGTTACCTATGGCATTGTCGGTTATTATGGCAGGAGTCCGAACGGCAACTGTACTTATTATAGGTGTAGCTACATTAGCAGCACTCATTGGCGCAGGCGGGCTGGGAGATTTAATTTTCCGCGGTATTGCTATGGCGAATTCCTCATTAATATTGGCTGGGGCATTACCTGCGGCATGTTTAGCGATTGTTTTTGATTTCGTACTAAAATATTTGGAGCTAAAAGCACAGCCAAAAGGATTAAAAAGATTGTAAGGAGGATGAAAATATGAGAAAGATAGTTATTTTGCTTCTTAGTATAGTAGTAGTAATGGTCTTTGCTGGTTGCTCCTCAAGTAAAGACAGTAACAGGATTGTTATTGGTGGAAAGAATTTTACCGAGCAAGATATTCTAGTCTATATGATGAAATATGTGATTGAGGACCAAACAAAACTTAAAGTAGAAACCAAAACCTTTCTTGGAGGAACTAGTGTTGTAGCCCAAGCCATTGAACGTGGTGATATTGATATATATCCTGAATATACTGGTACAGCACTGATCAATCTACTGGGCGAGCAAGTTATTAGTGATCCTCAGGCTGCTTATGATAAGGTACAGAAATTGTACAAAGAAAAAAAGCAAATTGTTTGGCTTGAACCTTTCGGTTTTAACAATACCTACACCTTAACCATGCGTAGTGATGAAGCAGAACGTTTAGGTATTACTACTATTTCAGATTTGGCATCTAAGGCAGATACGATTATGCTTGGATGTACACAAGAGTTTCTGGAGCGAGCAGATGGGCAAAAAGGCTTAGAAGAGAAATATGGATTTAAATTTGCTGCTGCTAGCGGGATGGACCCAGGTTTAACCTATGCAGCAGTGCGTGATAAAAAGGTTAACGTTATCGATGGGTTCGCCACAGACGGACGCATTGCAGCATTTAATTTAAAGGTTTTAAAGGATGATAAGAAATTTTTCCCTCCTTACTATGCAGCTCCTATTATCAGAGAGGATGTGCTTAAAAAGCATCCTGAAATTGCAGATGCTTTGAAACGGTTAGCAGGAAAATTAGATGATAAAGAGATGTCTAGACTGAATGCAAAAGTAGATTTGGAAAAGCAAGATCCTAAGGCAGTAGCTAAGGAGTGGCTACAATCTCAAGGGCTCATTAAATAATTAAAAGCCTAAAAGGCTTGGCGCAGGTAAAACTGTGGCCAAGTCTTTTCTTATATTTAAAATTATAAAAAATAGAAAAGGAAAATTGGATAGCGATATAGAATTTATTTCAAAAACAGTAACATATTGTATTAATTGGTAAAAAATGAAATTACCCTTATTCATTAATTTGGATAAACCACATTGCAGATGACTGGAGAGAAGATCATGTTTCGTACAGTACGAGAAAAATTAATTATTAGTTTCCTGTTAGTAGCAATGGTTCCCTTGTTACTTTTAGGGATTAGTACATATATACAAATGGTAAACTCTTTAAAAGATGAAATGATTCTTACATCGAATAAAGAAATGGTTCAATTAGATAATATGATTATTACTACACTAAAAGGTATTAAGGAAGACAATCAGATGTTGTCCACGGTTCCTGTTGTTACTCAAGGAATTGGTACAGCACCTATTAATTTTGATAAACAAGTGGATATTTCTATTTCTTATCAAGAGCCAATTGATGGTATCAATAGCCGTATTTTTGCAGAATTCGAGAGATATGCAAAATATCATACGGATGTGGCATATGTGTATATGGGAACAGAGTCCGGTGGATATATCCAATGGCCCCTTGAAAAAGTGAGGAAAGTAGGGTATGATCCACGAATACATTCCTGGTATCAGCAGTCCATTAAAAACCCGGATCAAGTCTTGATTTCAGAGCCATACCAAGCATTTCTTAGTGATAACTTTATTATCAGTACAACCAATACGATTAAAGATGAAAATGGACAAGTTGTGGGAGTCATGGGGATTGACGTGAGTCTGTTGCAGCTTTCTAAGATCATTGAGGATTTTAATAAAGACAATATGAGCTATTTTTTTATGTTTACTAAAGAAGGTATCATCTTGGCTCATCCAGATAAATCAATGCATTTTCAAAATATCTCTACACTGGCTGTAGAACAGGGAAAGAGCCGAGAGGAAAACAATGGGAAAATAAACTTTAGTGATTATTACAGACTGTTGCATGAACCGGAAGGTTTTTTGGAAACGAAAATAGATGGAAAGAAAGTTTTTATAAATTTTAAGACTTCTCCTACAACAGGATGGAAAATAGCCACAGTCATAGAAGAATCCCTACTGATTGCTAAAAATCAGCATGTAGCTCTTGTTATTAGTGTTTTTATTTTATTGTTAATACTTTTTACCTTTGGAGGGACATCTTTTATTACACTCTATCTAACTCGTCCTTTAGATCAAGTCGTCCGTCATTTGCAATGCATTACGAATGGAGACTTGACCATGGATATTTCAGGAGCTTTATTAAAACGCAAGGATGAGATAGGAGAAGTAGCCCAGGCTGTAGATGTAATGCAGAAAAGTCGCTATCAAGCACAAATGCAATTGCAAAGTGGTAATGAGCAATTAGCAAGCTTATATGAACAGCTAGCGAGTACAGAGGAAGAATTGCGTGAGCAATTAGATGAATTATGGGATAAACAAAAAAAATAGAAAGAAGTGAAGAACGGTATCGCTTGGCAACGGAGGGAGCAAACGATGCAATTTGGGACTGGGATATTCAATCTGGCCAAATGGTGACATCGAAGCGCTGGCTGAAGAAGTTAGGATGGCCTGATGGAGACAATATGAAATTTTTATTGCTTTGGAGGAAAAATATTCATCCAGAGGATCAGTTGAAGGCCAATGGGATGTTAGAGGATCATTTAACAGGTAAGACGACGGAATATCTTTGCGAGTATCGAGTAAAAGAAAGCTCAGGTAAATACCTCTGGATACTAGCACGTGGTAAGGCGTTATTTGATGAAAATGGCATTGGTGTACGCATGGCTGGTTCTTTTACCGATGTTACAGCGGATAAAATGCGTGACTTGCAAATTCAGCATATGGCTTATTATGATTCTTTGACTAACCTACCCAATAGAGCATCTGTTGTTGAGTGCTTGTCCTCAGAACTAGAAAATAAGGGAGCAGTTGGTGCCATTTTATTCATTGATTTAGATAATTTCAAGTTAGTCAATGATTCTTTTGGTTACGAATATGGAGACCGTTTATTAGTTCAGGTAGCAAAGAAGTTACGGCAAATTGCCGGGAAAAATTTCGTTGCTCGTTTAGGTGGTGATGAATTCATCATGATGGTCAAAGGGGTTATAAACTGTTCTATAATTGAAAATTTAGCCAAATGTATTACCCAAACGATTGATCAGCCTTTTGGCACAGATAAGGATTATTTTATAGTAACTTCTAGTATTGGTATTGCTTTATATCCGAAAGACGGCAATAAACCCGACAAAATAATGAGGAGTGCGGATTTGGCTCTTCATCAGGCAAAGCGAGAAGGTAAACGCTGTTATGAATGGTTCCAAGACAAATTTGAGCATGAAATGCTAGAGAAATTACATATTGAGAAAGGGCTGCGAGAGGCTATTGTTAATGAAGAATTTGTACTGCATTATCAGCCTATCGTGGACTTAAATGATGGTAGGACCGTCGGATTGGAAGCACTGATTCGTTGGCAAAGACCAGAGCATGGTCTTGTTTTTCCTGATAACTTCATGTCCGTGGCAGAGGAAAGCGGGCTGATCATTCCTATTGGGCAGTGGGTAATGAGAACAGCATGTTTATTTGGCAAAGAACTGCGAAATGATGGGCAGGATATTTGTATAGCCGTAAATGTATCAGTAAAGGAACTTTTACAAAATGACTTTGTAGAGAAGGTAGCAAGAATTTTGGATGATACAGGCTTTCCAAGTTTTTGCTTAGAACTAGAAATTGTGGAAACGCTGCTTATTGAAAAATTTGATATCGCTGTTCCAAAACTTCACCATTTACGAGCTATGGGAGTGCAAATTTCTCTTGATGATTTTGGTACTGGATATAGCTCATTGAGTTATTTGAAGGAATTACCTATTGATATTGTCAAGATTGATCGATCATTTGTGAATGGAGCAATGAAGAAAGGTACCCATGCTGCGATTATAGAAACAATTATTGAACTATCTCATCGTCTTCAGTTAAAAGTAGTGGCAGAAGGGGTAGAAACAGAAGGACAGCGATTCTTTTTGCGAAAGAAAAAGTGTGATAAAATTCAGGGATATCTCATAAGTAAACCAATAGAAAGGGATAAAATATGGGATAAATTACAAAACTTATAATTCTTAAGGCCACCACGTGGCAAAGCATTTACTGCAACAGTATGCTACAAACTACCGTTTGCATAGATAATATGCGGTAGTTTGTTTTTTATAGCGTTTTCTTAATATTTGTAGGAAGATACATTCGTTGACTAGTAGTTTTTCATAGGATATACTATTTTTTAGCGTATTAGAGATATTTCGACTATGTATAAGGAGTCAATAATGAAAAATTTTGTACCAAGAGTAGCGGCTGTTCATGATATTTCCTGTTTTGGACGTTGCTCATTAACAGTTATTATGCCGATACTATCAGCTATGGGAGTTCAGGTGTGCCCTCTTCCGACAGCTGTATTAAGTACTCACTTAGGTGGTTTTAAAGACTTGGCTTTTTGTGACTTTACAAATCATATGCCTGGATTTTTTCACCACTGGAAAAAAGAAGGAATTGCATTTGATTGTATTTATAGCGGATTTTTGGCATCGGAGGAACAAATTGACGTAGTACAGCATTTTATTGATGAATTTTCTCCTAACAATCCATTAGTAGTAGTAGATCCAGTAATGGGGGATGAGGGAAAGTTATATTCTATTTATACGCCTCACATGCAGGAACAGATGAAACGCTTAGTGAGAAGAGCGGACATTGTTACACCTAATTATACGGAAGCATGCTTTTTACTAGGAGAAAGCTACCAGGATAAAGTCAATGATACAAAGAAGATGAAAGAATGGCTTATTTCTTTGGGCGATTTTGGGCCATCCACTGTGGTGATTACAGGGATTCCTTTTATAAATGAAAAAATTCTTACCATCGGATATGATAAGAAACAAAATGCTTTCTGGGAAGTGTTTAGTGATTATATTCCAGCTAAATACCCTGGAACAGGAGATATTTTTGCGAGTGTGCTAGTTGGTTCACTTTTACAAAAAGATGGTCTGTCGGTGGCGATGGAGCGGGCATCAGAGTTTGTAGGATTAGCAATTAAAAGCACCTTTGCGGCTCAGACTCCCACTCGGGAAGGTGTATTGGTAGAAAAAGTGTTACCTTGGCTTTGTCGAGACTGTAGTCAAGAGAATACAGGGGGGATGAGCAAATGAATCAAAAACGTAAACTAGATGTAAGGGACATTGTATTTATCGGCGTTCTTTCTTCTATGTGTACCATTGCTACAACAATAAAAGTACCTTTTGGGGTTGGGGCCATGGTACATCTGGGATCTGCATTTTTATATACAACTGGTATTGTTTTTGGTGGTGTATATGCAGGATTAGCGGGTGCTATTGGATCAGGCTTTTATGATCTTATCATGGGCTTTTCTCCTTATACTCTATGGTCTGTTGTGATCAAAGGAATTGCTGGTTTGATAATCGGTACAGTTGCTAAGGGGCGATGGCCTGAAGAGTCTAATACAGCCGGTAATAAATTGATGATACGTGCTTTTTCTGCCTGTATCTTGGCAGCACTATGGACCTTATGCGGTTATATTCTGGCTTGGTGGTATGTCACTGGTAGTTTTACTATTGCAGTTGGAAATATACCTAGTTCCTTGATGACATCTAGTGCAGGAATTATTGTGGCTCTTATTTTAGGACCTAAGTTACGTAAGGTGCTAACAAGATAAAAAAGTAGGATTCAGGTGGAGATTACACTCTATCTGAATCCTACTTTTTTATCTTTATGGAATCACTTATTTATAATTAGTACTGTTTAGTGATTGAGTTGCAATACGTTTTCGCCTGCTTTTTTTATTAACCACCATCTGATGAGAGGAATTCCAAAAATAAGCATGGATAATAATCTAAATAATTGGTATGCAACAACGAGTGAAACATCAGCATGAACTGTCATAGCTGTTAATCCCATTTCTGTTATCCCGCCAGGGGCAGTGCTGATAAAAGCTGTCAAAAAGGGAAGAGAATAGACTTTTACTAAGAAGTAATCAATGGCCAGCGATCCTGTAATTACGGCAATCACTCCCCCAAAGCTATATAAGACAATCGATTTCCAATTTTTTAATCCAGCAAAGTTAATATCCGCTCCCATACGTATTCCAATGGTTATTTGAGCTAAAGCCGTGATATATTGTGGAAGGTGAGGAGCGTTATAGCCTTGGATGATAAGAGCTATGGTGCCAATCACAGGCCCCATCAGATAAGGAGTAGGCATCTTGATGATTCTAGCTAATAGGGCAGACAGAATACATACAATCACAAAGGGAAGAAATTGTTCAAATTGTAACGGGGCAGCAGAAGCAAAGAGGGGAAGTGGGGTGGAATTCGAAAGACCGTAAATCGCCAGTAGTGGTACAATAAACACAACAGTTAGCACTCTGGTAATTTGCATAAGGGTAACGACAGCGACATCGGCACCATCGATTTCTTCACAGATGACAGCCATTTGGGAAAGACCTCCTGGTACGCTTCCAATGAGACCATTCACCATTCCCACACCTGTAAAGCGGCAGGAGAACCATCCTGCTAAGAGGCTCAATGCCATAGTAGTGAAGGTGGCCAATAACATGCCAGGAAGCTGTTCTACAATCTGTTGTCCTACCAGAATGGTAAAGGGGCTACCCATAGCATATCCTAGAAAAATAAGACCTGTGTTGCGAATGGGCTTTGGCCAATACACTGATTTTTTTCTAACTGTTTTCCAAAGTAGGGTCATGACTAAAGGACCTAAAGTCCATGGAAGAGGAGTATGAATACTAAAGAAAATCATACCTCCGACACAGGACAAAAGGAAAATAATAATATTATCTCTCATGTTTTTCGCCTTTCCAATCTATGTCACTAGTAATATAAATATAAAATACTACGAAATAGTTGCGTAGTCAACTATTTCGTAGTATTTTTAAAAACATGTAAGATATTTCCTTTGATTGATTCTATTGCCAAAGAGTTGCTAAATTATCAGTATTGTACTTTTCTAAGGATTTTTGCTTGAGGTCATCAAGGGTATTGGTGCTATATCCAATGGTTTGACTTACTAAAGGTCCTGATTCGGTTAATTTCCAACCAGTTGAAGTTTGGGATAATGTAAATGTCATAGCAGTTAAATCCGTATTGCCATGAAGGGTCATTCCGTTACTCAATTCTCGGGTGTAATAACAAGAACCAGTAATATAAGTAGAAGTAGCAGCAGAGATGTCAACATATAAAAGAGTAAAGTTGCTGTATTTAGCAACCCAGCTATCAAACTGATCTTTTGTAAGCTGACGTGATACAGTATCAATATCTTGTAGTTTTTCTAAATTCTTATTGTTAAATGCATCTAATCTTCTCAGTAATAGGTGAATGGCTTTACGCTCCTCCTGGGAAATAGAAGTTGTGATTTGTGCTACATTAGAAAGTTCCACAATAGTTCCCCATTGGAATGTGCTCATTGTGTTCGCTTTTACTTTTGCATCAAATTGTATGATTAATCCATCCTTTTTGAATTTTCGCGGCAAGTTAGTTGGTTGATATTTTTTTCCATCATCTCCAATAATGCCATAAAATCCTCCTTCTATATTAGAAGATGTTACCTGTCCGGTCAGGTGGAAGAGATGATCGGCTTGAGGGCGATTTTCGGCAGCCAGAGCACTGTGAGCAAATAAAGTAAGTATTAAAAATGAAAATAAAAATAAAAATAAACCTAGTCTAGTAAAAGTATTCATAAAGCACCTCTAATATTTTTATAAAGAAGACTTGATTCAAATGGAGTTTTAACTCCATTTGAATCTTAGTCGCACTTATCCAGGGACTTAGTCGCTCTTACTCCCACTTGTAGAAGCTGGGAGTCTTAGAGCGACTTGGTCATCGGATAAAGAAGACTCAATATTTTTGGAAAGAGCATTATCCGGGACTCTTTTATAAGGTAATTTTTTTATTATTTGGTCCATTGTCTTTTCGACGGAGTTGTAAAGGGTTGTATCAATTCCCATCGGTTCCAATCCAGAGTTGGAAGCTTTTAAGGATCGGTAGCTATCATTCTTGGCAGTATAAGTATAACATTTTATGAACACGTTTGTATCCAGATATGTGTCATCATCAGAATAGTAGCTCCATAGGGAAGGAGTCACCATTAAGGATTGGGCGTGGACAAGTTTTATTGCAATAACAATATCAGCTGGAAGGTCTGCTGATATTATTTTCATAGAAGATTGATTCATAATTTTTCCCTATGTATACTTTGTTTGGCTGCTATTACAGAATCTGTAGGAATAATTTCATAAAAAGGAAATTTGAATTTTTCTTTAACTTTGGTTTCGATAAGTTGCATTACCTCCTTATCCTTACAATTAGCGGTATTAATTAAAGGGAGAATTGCAACATGATTGGTATTATAAGCAAGAGCAGGTAGGGGAGCAAGAAAAGCATAGAATTGTAAAAAGATAATTAGAATAAAAATCTTTTTTGACATAGCCATAATCTCACCTCGTGTAAAATTGGTTCCAGATATAGAATAGCATAAAGCCCATTCATAAAGAAGGTTTAATTTAGGTGGAAACGTAGTTGAATTTAGCGGATTAATCTAGAGCAGAAGGAATCTAAAATGAAGAAAACTATATTTCTGTGGACAAACGAGCAGAGTTACCATATGCTAAATTAAAATAACTTTTTAAATAAAGTAAACCTTTGTTTACGGATAAAAGAGGAGTTAAAGTGAAGAAAGAGAATTTTGCAGAAAAATCCACCATGAATCGAATCCTTGATGCCGCAATTCCCTTGTTTGCCATGAAAGGCTATGCCGCTGTATCTGTAAAAGAATTGGCCGAAGCAGCTGCAGTGAATATAGCCCTTATTTCCTATTATTTTGGCGGTAAAGAAAGTCTCTATGTTGCAGCATTGAAAACTCAATTTGTGATTGTTGCGGATATCATGAATGAGATTTGCAGCAAAGATCATCTTTCTCCTATTGAAAAAATACGATGTTTTGGGCGCTTAGTATCTCAGGCTCATGTCAAAAGCCCTTATACCAGTCATTTGATATATGGTGAGATTATAAATCCTACGGCCTCTTTTGGTACCATTGTAAAAAAAGAGATATCTGAATTAAGCAATTTTCTTAGTGATTGTATTCGTGAGGCAATTACTAGAGGAGAATTTCGTTCCGATTTGGATCCAGAATATGCAGCTCTATCTTTAAGTGGTATAATTAATTTTTATTTTTTTACTCAACATTTATCAAGAGATATCTTACCTCCGCGAGAAAATCAAATGGAGTACTATATCAGCCAAGCTGTTGAAATCTATCTACAGGGAGTTCTAGCCCCTGAAAAACTGCAAAAATAAATATATAGCGCCATTTGTTCAAAGAGCAAATGGCGCTATATATTTATCGGTGATTGAACAAAACATAATAGGATTGCAGTGCATATAATATATAACTAAGGAGAATGATGTGGGAGGTATACAGATGGAGTGGATAAATTTAGTAATGGATCATTCTACCATTACCATTATTTTTTTAGTACTATGTTTATTATTTTTTAATTTTGGCAGTTTTATATGCCTTATCATTATTATTGCTGCGCTTTATTTTATTGGATTATGGCTGCTAGAGAGTACGTAAGAAGAGGCATAGGATATAGTTGCGACTGCTTTACCCCATTGCATAATAAAAGAGTTGTTGCTAGAGCAATGGGGTAAGGATAAAATAGTAATACAGGGAAAATATCTAATGTAGTTATAAATTCTGCTTGCTTCTTGGAAAAGCCAAAGGGAATGCTAGAAAGAAGAATTACTAATTGGTAAATCAGAGGAGGGATATTGTGCTAACTGTTAGTGATGAAGCGAAAGAATATATTTTGACTGAAAAGAAGTCAGTGTATTTACTGCAAGAGGGTAGGACTAGTTTATGTTGTGGGAATATTGACTTTGGGCCTTCTGTATTTTTGGGAAAGCCGCCAGACGATAAAGATTATAATGTAAAAGAAATTAACGGGATCACTGTGTATTTGCCTCGACACTTTTGCACCAGTATTCCTTTAACTATCCAGGTTGGAAGTTTTTTAGGGATTAAAACCTTACACATTGAAGGATGGAAATTAATTTAAAAATAGAAATTGAAACGATTACATATCTGATTCAGAGGGATGGGCGAAGGAGTGAATTTTCTGTGAATCTACTGATAACGGGAGGGACTGGCTTTATAGGAAGAGCTGTTGCCAATCAAGCATTATTAATGGGGAAAAAAGTTCAGGTCGTTTCTCGTAGTAGTAAGAACAACCCGGAAGGCTCTAGTGTTTCATTGCCAGAGCAAGGCCATCTATTTGGTGCTGAGACTATTACTAGTACAGATTGTATTATTAATTTAGCTGGTGAAAGTATTGCTGGCAGCAGATGGAATGTTAATGTACGTAAAAAAATAGCAAATAGCCGGGTGGAGATTACTTCATGTATTGTAAAGAGTATTCTTCGCAATCAAAAGTTGGGTTTGCCTTATCCTAAAGTAGTAGTAAGTGCATCGGCAATTGGTTATTATGGTACCCATCCTAAGCAAAAATTCACAGAAAATAGCGGGAATGGTCATGGCTTTTTGGCAGATGTATGCCGATCTTGGGAAACGGAAGCCCTAAAAGCTGAAAGTCTAGGAGTACGTGTCGTTCGATTACGATTTGGTCATGTATTAGAATCAGATGGTGGTATGCTGCCACAAATCGCAATGCCCTTTCGTTTTGGGGTAGGTGGTTATCTGGGAGATGGACAACAGTGGATGTCTTGGATTCATCGTAAAGATCTTGTCAACATCATAATGCAGGCTGTGGATCATGAGGAGTGGCAGGGCGCTTATAACGCCTCTACTCCCAATGCAGTCACCATGCAGAATTTTATGGAAATATTGGGGAATGCATTGGGCAGCAAAAGTCGCACCCGTCTTCCAGCCATCTTGGCAAAACTACTCTTTGGTGATATGGCCGAAGAAGTTCTATTAAAAGGGCAGAAGGTATATCCAAAGCGTTTACTGGAACAAGGCTATACATTTGAATATCCACATCTTTATGATGCTTTAGCAGATATATTTAAAAAGTAGCGTCATTATAATACTCCTGGCAGTTTTATAACTGTCAGGAGTATTGACATATAGCCAGTATATTGCTTATGTTTGATTTTCTAATAGTTCCTTTATCTTTGGTGTACATCTTCTGCCACCGCAGGAGCCTGATCCAGCGCCACATTCGTGCTGAACTTTTTCTAGAGTATTGGCACCACTGGCAATTATTTTTTTTATAGAAGCTTTACTAATGGCTTTGCATAAACATACCTTCGTCAATTTGTCCAAAATCTCTTGATTGACATCTTCGCTCATCATTTCACCTCACTTTACGATGGAATACTCAGTGATCATTGTCAATAATATAGGGTTACTCCCATTTGTTGACTTGTTTTGAATGATAAAGGTATAATTGGGGTACATTTTGACTTATATGGTGTCAGGATGTAGCATAAGAAATAGATTTTATAAAAAAGAAATAAACTCCTGCAAGAAAGCTTTATTTATCCAAAAATATTAGAATATATTGATGCCGAAAGGATTGTATTATGAGTAAAGTATTAGTGTTAGCTGAAAAACCTTCTGTTGGTAGAGACTTAGCGAAGGTATTACATTGTAATCGAAAAGAAAATGGTTATTTTGAGGGAGAAAAGCATATTGTTACTTGGGCTTTAGGACATTTAGTAACCTTAGCGGACCCTGAAGTATATGATGAAAAATATAAATCATGGAAACTAGAAGATTTACCTATGTTGCCCACTCAATTAAAGCTTGTTGTCATTAAACAAAGCGGCAAACAATTTAATACGGTAAAAACCCAGATGACGCGGAAAGATGTGAATGAGATTGTAATTGCTACAGATGCAGGACGAGAAGGTGAACTTGTTGCCCGCTGGATTATAGAAAAGGCGCATGTAAATAAGCCAATTAAACGTCTGTGGATTTCCTCTGTTACGGATAAAGCAATTAAGGAAGGCTTTAACAAATTAAGACCTGGCAAAGAATATGAAAACCTGTATGCTTCAGCCGTTGCCCGGGCAGAAGTGGATTGGCTTGTGGGTATTAATGCTACTCGCGCCCTAACATGTAAATACAATGCTCAACTTTCTTGCGGCAGAGTACAAACACCAACCTTAGCTATTATTGCGGCCAGAGAAGAGGAAATTAAAACCTTTAAACCAAGGGAGTTTTATGGGATTACTGCTATTGGGAATAATCATTTAAAATTAATGTGGCAGGACCAGAAAACTAAAAATACTAGGACGTTTGATAAGGACAATTGTGAAGCGCTATTACATACAGTTAAAAATAAAAATGCTGAAGTAGTGGAAGTAGATAAAGCATATAAAAAGAAATTTTCTCCCCAATTATACGATTTAACAGAGCTGCAAAGAGATGGTAACCGCTTGTTTGGTTACTCACCGAAAGAAACTACTTCTATTATGCAAAGATTATATGAGAATTATAAGGTGCTAACCTATCCTAGAACGGATTCCAGATACATTTCTACAGATATTGTAGATACCTTAAAAGACAGGGTGAAAGCTTGTGGTGTGGGGCCTTATTCTCAAATGGTTTCTGCAATTTTGAAGAAACCTATTAAAGGAAATGCTGCTTTTGTTGATAATAATAAGGTTTCTGATCATCATGCCATTATCCCCACAGAACAAATGCCTATGCTAAGTTCTATGAATGATATGGAAAGAAAAATATATGATTTGGTTGTGAAACGCTTTTTAGCAGCTTTATACCCTCCTTTTGAGTACGAGCAAATTACTCTGAAAGCTAAGATTGGCAATGAAATGTTTGTTGCCACTGGTAAAACGATTATTGCCCAAGGTTGGAAGGCCATTTACGAACATGCTGGTGATGAGGAAGAGTCTAAAGAAGATATGGTAGAACAATTACTTCCTAATATCAATAAAGGGGATGTAATATCTATCAATAGTGTGAGTCTTACAAAAGGAGAGACGAAGCCGCCCGCACCTTTTAATGAGGGAACCTTATTATCTGCCATGGAGAACCCTGTAAAGTATATGAGTAACGAAAGTGAAGCCTTGAAAAAAACCATTGGAGAAACAGGTGGCCTAGGAACGGTAGCAACAAGAGCGGATGTGATTGAAAAATTGTTTAACAGCTTCTTGATTGAGAAGAATGGTAAAAATATTTTCATTACTGCTAAAGGTAAACAACTGCTAGCATTGGTTCCTGAGGATCTAAAATCCCCAGCCCTAACCGCTCAATGGGAACAAAAGTTGAGTTATATCTCCAAAGGAAGTCTTAATAAGAACATTTTTATTAATGATATGAAAAAATATGCACAAGTTGTTGTGAATGAGATTAAAAATAGTCAAGATAAATTTAGACATGATAATCTTACTAGAACAAAATGTCCGGAATGTGGAAAATTCATGTTAGAAGTTAATGGCAAGAAGGGAAAAATGCTTGTCTGCCAAGACAGGGAATGTGGTCATCGCAAAAGTCTTTCCATAGTGACAAATGCTAGATGTTCTACTTGCCACAAAAAATTAGAACTGCGGGGTGAGGGCGAAGGGCAGCTTTTTGTCTGTAGCTGCGGTTATCGAGAAAAGCTTTCTGCCTTTAATGAACGAAAAAAGAAAGAGAGTACAAAAAGCTCAAAGGGAGAAGTAGCCAAATATATGAAAGAGCAAAATAAGGGAAATGACGGGCCATTTAATTCTGCTATGGCAGAAGCACTTGCAAAATTAAAGTTAAAATAGATTCCGGAATGAAAAGGTCAGTAACCGGCTAAGGTACTGGCCTTTTCTATTTAATAACTTTTGATGATGCTTATCTTTGACTGCTAAACGTATTTCCATAATTTTTATTAACAGGATAAACAAGGAAAATGAAAGTTAATGGAGAAGTCTACAAAAAGTTACATACATTGCTATTTATATTATAATTCTTTAAAGAAGTAAGAGAGGCAAAAAAAATGATTCCTAAACTTGTTTCGGTGTTACGATGAAAGCGAAAAAGCAATCGATCAGAAATCAGTTTATATTATGGACTTTATTAGTTTGTGCACTACCTTTCATTATTGGCGGATTGTATATTGAGAGGGTGATAACGAAACAGATACATGAGAACTTTGAATATTATACCTATGAAATATTAAGCAAAATACATGATAAGATTAATGATGGATCAATCAAGCCAGCCTATGAGGCTATATCGCTATTAGCAATGGATGATCGAACTCATGAAATGACCCAAATTATAGGTGATCGCTTAATATCAAAGCCAGATATGGTTGCATCTCATATGAATCAGTTCATTGCGAACTATGAAGGTATATTTCTTCATATGGCGGGAGTTGGGATTGGAACAGAGCAAGGAGGATATTTTGAGTATCCTAGCTTTTTTTCAGAATCAGGATATGATCCTAGATCCAGGATGTGGTATCAAGAGGCACTTAACCATAAAGGAAAACCATATCTAACAGATCCTTATATTATGAAAACAACGGGACAATTTACTATAGCAGTTACGCGAACTATTGAACGCGATAGCAATGTACTTGGTGTTGTAGTAGCGGGATGGAATGTGGGAGAATTACAGAAAGTAATAGGAGAATTTCAAGTTGGGACAAGCGGGTATGTAATCTTACTCAGCCAGAATAATAAAGTGATTGCTTGCCCTAAACATAGTGAATGGATAATGAAAACTCCTCAAGAAATCGGAATTCCTGCATTAATTGATTTGGTAGATGATGGGAAATTTCAACAAGTTACCATTGATGGAAAAAGGAATATAGCTTCTGTCTATACATCTCAAACATCTGGTTGGAAGGCTATAGCTATTATTGATGAGAGAGAATTAGTAGGAAAAGTAAATCATATTATGATACCGATCTTTATTACTTGCCTCATTATGTTGACTTTAATTCTAGGATCTATATTACTTGTAACTCAAAAATATGTGCTAAAACCAATAAATAGTTTAACCGAGGGAGTCACGGCTCTTGCTAATGGTGATTTAGGGTTTAGAGTAACTCTTGAAAAGAAAGATGAATTTGGAGTTTTAGCTGCAGCCTTTAACGAAATGGCTACTAAACTAAAGGCCAATTTTGAGAAAATCCAACAACAAAACGAAATGATTTTATGGAATACGATTAAGCAAAAGGAAATTGAAAAGCAGATTGCTCGGCTGGATCGATTAAATATTATTGGAGAAATGGCGGCGGGTATTGCCCATGAAGTACGCAATCCCATGACAACGGTACGAGGATTTTTGCAAATGCTTGCGAAAAAGGAACATAATACTCCAAATATACCTTTTTATGACATTATGATTGAGGAATTGGACAGGGCCAATGGCATTATCACTGAGTTTTTGTCCTTGGCCAAGAATAAAGCTGTTAATCTCAAATATGCAAATTTAAATCAGATTATCAGAGCCATCGTACCCCTTATCGAAGCGGATGCTAGAGTAAGTAATAAAAATATAATACTAGAATTAAGCGAGATTCCTGATTTGTTTATAGATGAAAAGGAAATACGGCAAGTTATTCTCAATATGGTGCGAAATGGCTTGGAAGCCATGAAGGAGAGGGGGGAGGTAAGGATAAGGACTTACTGCGAAAGCAATGTAGTGGTTATGGCAATTGCCGATCAAGGATCGGGAATTAAAACGGAAATATTAGAAAACATTGGTATGCCATTTCAGACGACGAAGGATAATGGTACAGGATTAGGTTTACCCGTTTGTTATAGTATTGCTGCTAGACATAATGCTAAAATCAGTGTGGAAACTGGGCCTTCAGGGACGGAGTTTTTTATTAAGTTTAAAGTGGTCCAAGATCTTTAATACTAATAGGAGGAAGGTAGTCGTGGTTGATTCAATAGATATTGATGACACTAGTGAATATGAAATCAAATTCTTAGATGAAAGTCACTTACATCAAGTCCTATATTTGCAGCATATTGTTACGGAGAATTTATTAGATCCATCAAGCTATTATGTTGCACCAGTAGAACTAGATTTTTTCTGTAAGCACTTGAGGGCTAAAAATAGCGTAATCGGTATTTTTCACAAGAATGACTTAATAGGTTTTCATATCGTATCATATCCAGGGTTACATGAAGATCACCTAGGCGTTGATATTGGCCTTGAAGCAGAAGAACTTTCACAAGTTGCCCAGTTTGCAGCAGTTGCTATACACCCAGAACATAGAAAAAAAGGTCTTTTAACTAAAGTTGCTGAAAAACATTTAAAGGTACTGGATGAAATGGGGTATAGACACATTTGTCTGAGAATTGCCCCGAATAACTATCCATCTATAAAAGCTACTATGGCTAATGGTTTTGTTATTAAGCGGCTAAAAATTAAGTATAGTAAATTACTTCGCTATATTTTCCATTTGGATTTTAAAAAGAATTTTAAGCAACCTCGATACAGTGTACGGATACCATATACAGATATTGAATCACAAAAATTTATTATTAGTTTAGGGTTCTATGGATACGATGTTTTAAAAAATGATAATGGATTTGATATTGTTTTTGGTTGTGATGAAAGCAAAATATGATTGTACAGTAGAATAAAACTATTGTGATTAAGCTATGCTCTATGGCTTTAATTATCTACGAGTGGGAGTTAACCATTATATTCTTTTTTTGCATTTTGCAGTGATTGTGATAAAATAAAGAGAACTTAGTATGTGATGTGATTATTTGATATGGGAAGGCAAGGAGGAAATCAGTTTGGACCGATTTGAAAATGTATCGATTGTAAAACAGGCCAATGTATATTTCGAGGGAAAGGTAACAAGCCGGACAGTTTTATTTGCTGATGGTACTAAGAAAACGTTAGGAATTATGCTGCCAGGTGAATATGAATTTGGTACTGATGCTGCTGAAGTAATGGAGATTTTGGCAGGAGAACTAGAAGTACTGTTACCAGGTGAAAGTACCTGGAATGTATATACAGGCGGAGATTGCTTCCATGTTCCTGCTAACTCTCGTTTTGCTTTAAAAGTAAAAACGGTTGCAGATTACTGTTGTTCATATGCAGGATAATATATAGTCAAATTTGGCATATACATACTGTTGTCACAAGCGTATGCTTGTGGCAACCTTATTTTTGTACATAAGAGAGGAGAAAATTTTTTGAGAGTTTTAAGGATCTTGTTTCTATGTTTGGGGATGTTTCTGGCAACGGCAATTGGATATGCCCAAGAAGATAAAATACAACTTGTCTGGCAGAATGCTGAGGATGCAGTGATGTATGAATTAGAAGTTGCCAATTGTCCCATAAAATATAATAAAAAAGCTTCAGCCAAGCAGATTATTTATAGCAACTCCAATATTTATACTCCTGGTACTGAGCTGAATATAGCTTTACTTAAAGGAGAAAATTTAAAAAAACTATATTACCGTGTTCGTCCTTTAGATTTAGATAAAAACCCTCGTGCTGCTTTTTCTGCACCAGTTGCTTTAAGTAAAGGGGTTCTTAATCCAGACAAGCCTATGATTACATCTAACTTAAAAAAGAATCACCCCCTACCTTTATATCCTGTATATTCGTGGATACCAGTATTAGGGGCTAATGCTTATCAAGTAGAAATATTGAGTGCATTACCTGAGAATCCTAATGGAATAGAAGCATCTCAATATAGAATACGTTCCTATACAGTACAAGGTGGATTTGATTATTATGACACTCATGCTTATGTAGAACCAGGGGTTTTCTACTGGCGTGTAATTGCTCTTGATGAAAATCAAAATCCTATAGGACGTTATTCTAATGCTAATCCTTTAATTGTAAAAATAAGTGATACAAAATGGGCAGTATATGGTGATAGCATAACTCATGGAGGAGGAGCCATTTCCAATCCTCCATCAGATGAGCGATTTGAATATGTTTCCTATTTGCCTTTTCCTGTGAAAAACTTAGGTAGAAGCGGCGATACTAGTGAGATGATGGTGGATCGCTTTGAACATGACGTACTTCCCTTTCAACCTAAGTATCTATTTATTCTGGGTGGGACCAATAGCATTCGGGGTGGTGCATCTGGTGAGATGGTCATTGATTCTCTTCAGACAATTAAGAATAAGTGTGAGGAAAATGGAATTACACCTATTTTCTTGACTCTCCCCCCTGTGAATCCAGAAAGAATACAACGGGTATTTAATCAGCCAACTGCGGATAATTGGCAAATTGAACTAAAAAAAGTAAATGAGTTTATTAGAAATCAGCCTAATGCTATTGAAATCTATTCCCTATTAGCAGATGAGAATGGATTATTGCCTGTAAAGTATGCTCAGGATGGGTTACATCCTGACATCTCCGGTAAGAAAATTATGGCCAATTCTATCAAGGCCTTTTTGAAAAATCACCCAAAGCTTTAAATATTGATAGGAATTATTATGTATGATAGCAAAACCCCGATCACTCAACGCTGGAGATCGGGGTTTTGCTATGCTATTCGAATGTATACATTTTACTTGGGTAAGCTATATGTAATACATTTAATAGTAAAGGCATGTTGTAAGGGGAGGCTACAGTGAGAATTTTAGTTGTGGAAGATGATCAGATGCTGCGAGAAGTCGTTGTCGCTGTGCTTAAGGAAGAGGAGTATCTGGTCCAAGAGACAGGCAATGGTGAGGAAGGATTATATTTGGCATCACAAGGGGTTCATGATTTGCTGATTCTCGATATTATGCTTCCTGAGATTAGTGGATTAGAGATTGTAAAATCTTTGCGTTCTCAGAACATGTTAGTGCCTATTTTGCTTTTAACGGCGAAAGACAGTGTGCAAGATAAGGTAATAGGCTTAAATAGCGGAGCTGATGATTATCTGGTAAAACCCTTTGCTATTCCTGAATTGTTAGCAAGGGTGCAAGCTTTATTAAGACGTACGGGCATGGCGGGAAAAGAAGGAGAATTCTTCTATGGTGATATTTCCATAAGCCCAAAGGTAAAAGATGGCTTTGTCGAAAAGAATGCCCTACAGTTGACAAGTAAGGAGTACGAATTACTTGAATATCTCATTTTAAACCAGGGACATATTTTGACTAGAGAACAGATTTTTGATCGCATATGGGGGTTTGAATCAGAAACTACCATTGGGATTGTCGATTTATATATTCATTATCTTCGCAAGAAAATGGCAGCCCATGGAAGCCAGGTTCTAATACAGACGGTTCGCGGAGCAGGTTTTATGATGAAGGAGAAGTAGTCATGTTCCAGAAAACTTTGCGGAGATTGACGTTGGTAAACTCTATGGTATTTCTAATCATTTTTATTGTCTTTGGCGGGACCTTGTATGGATATGTGGCCACACAAATTTTTGATGACATTGATGAGTCTATGGAACATAAGGTGGATGCTTTTCATATTCCAAACAGTCGTCCAAGACCTGGGGGGGCTCCGCCTATTTTCTTTGACTCTCGTATATTAATTCTATTACGTGATATAGAGGGGAATATTATAAATTTATATACCTATCCTATTGAAGGGCTTTCGCCTCAAGTGCTGAGTTTTCTCGAAGCAGGAGGTAGAGAAAAATGGAAAACACAGAAAATAGAAGATCATACGTATCGCATTTTAAATGTTCCCTATCCATATAATGATGAAAATATACTGGTTAAGGATAAGCAGCAGATTAAGGTGAAAGATGTCATAGCCATTAGCATTGTAGACTCTGAGTTAGCCATGTTAAGACGATTCATGTTCATTATTATTACTGGACAGGTTATTGGTATGACAGCGATTATATTGGGCAGCTATTATTTAGCTCGTCGCGCCTTAGTGCCGATTAGAGCAGCATGGGAAAAACAACAGCAATTTGTAGCTGATGCTTCTCATGAACTACGCACACCCCTTGCTGTAATAAAAAGTAATGCAGAGTTATTACTGCGTCGTCCGGAACATACAATTGAGTTAGAAACCATTCGTATTACCAATGTGATACGGGAAACCATGCGCATGAGTAAATTAGTTTCTACTTTATTTACCTTAGCTAGGGCCGATACAAATCAGATAGAAATTGAGACAGTGTCCGTTAACCTAAATGAAGTCATTGCAGCTGTTGCAGAACAATTTGAGCCATTAGCCCAGATACAGGGCATCACTTTACAAGTAGAATGCAGTGACACAATATGGCTGGTGGCAGATCAGGAGCGATTGCATCAGTTATTTGTTATATTGCTGGATAACGCGTTAAAATATACTTGTCAATCAGGTTGTATCCAGGTCATCTGCCGAAAGCAGTCCAATATTGTTTTAATGCAAGTAAGAGATACAGGCTGTGGAATTATAGCATCTGACTTACCCTATATTTTTGATCGTTTTTTCCGTGGGGATAAAGTTCGCTCTCGTAAAAATGGTGGAGCTGGTCTGGGGCTATCCATTGCGCAATGGATTGTTGACAAGCATAAAGGGAAAATTTGGGTGGAGAGTGAGGTTGGCACAGGTACACAAGTCTATGTGACCCTCCCTATTGAAAGATCATAAGTAACCACAAAGCACCTGAAAGGGTGTTTTTGTTATTATAATGGAAACATATATTTTTTCAGAAAGGCAAGGAAAGAATGATTTAAACACAAAGAACACACCAGTACACTGAGAGAGGCTTTCTGAAGTGTATTGGTGTGTTCTCTATGGTCTAAAAATGGTATCAGCGTTTTCTTATTATGCCATACAGTACTTACCAGATGAAATCTAAAGAAAATCAAAAAATAGGAAAGTAGAATGAATTCAAGGGTTAAGGCTACTTATATGTAGTAAATTGAAGGAGGATATGTCTAATGTTGAGGAAAAAGATTTTAATTATGCCTGCTGTTTCCTTACTGGCTGGATTGCTAGTTCTAAATACAGCTATGCCTTTTGCTGCTGCTTCAGAGCTATCTTTAGATGATAGCATTGCTTTGGCATTGCAAAATAATCCATCCATCAAGATGGCGATTGCTGATAAAGATAAAGCTGCTTGGGGCATAAAGGAAAATGAAGCTGGTAAATTGCCGACTCTATCCTTGTCTAATAGTAATAACCGGGCATCAGGTGCAGAAGGGACATCACATAGTGATAATTTTAATACCTCTCTTCGTGTAAGCTGGCCTCTATATACTGGAGGACGTACAGAGGGTTTGATTGATCAAGCAAAATATAATGCTAATATCGCTACTGTAGGTGTAGATAAAGTAAAAGAGCAGGTCAAGTTAGATACGACTACTGCTTATTTTAGTGTGTTACAAAATAATAAACTAGTAAAAGTGAATCAACAGACAGTTGATAATCTGTCTGAACATTTGAAGAATGTTGAGGCTCAATTTCAAGTGGGAACAATCGCTAAATCTGATGTTCTGCGTTCAGAGGTAGAGTTAGCAAATGCACAGCAGAATTTGACAAAAGCCCAAAATGCTTATGATGTATCCATTGCTAGTTTTAATAATATTATAGGCATGCCTTTGGATAGTCAGAATACCATGAAAGATGATCTTGCTTATGCCCAATATGATATGTCTCTGGAGGATAGTATTCAAATGGCAAAAGAAAAAAGACCAGAAATACTACAGTCTCAAGATACGATAAATGCAGCTAAAGCAGGTATTAAAGTTGCTGATAGCGGAAAATTGCCAACTGTGGCAGCTAGTGGTACGCAAGGCTGGAGCGGCTCTAAATTTCCAGGGGATAATAGCAACTGGACAGTAGGAGTTTCCGCTAGTTGGAATATTTTTGATGCTGGAGTTACAAATGCGAAAGTAAAGGCAGCCCAAGCAAATATGGATAAAGTAAGTCAAAGTGATCAACAAACCCGTACTGCAATTGAGTTAGAGGTTCGTCAATCCTATTTGAGCATGAAAGAAGCAGAAGCTCGCATTGAGACCTCAAAGGTTGCAGTGGATAAGGCGGCAGAAGATCTTAAAGCTTCTCAAGCCAAATACTATGCTGGTGTAGGTACTAACTTAGATGTTATTGATGCGCAAGTGGCTCTTACTCAAGCTGAAACCAATTCCGCCCAAGCTTTATATGATTACAATGTAAATAAAGCTAAACTGCAAAAAGCGATTGGAGCAGGTGTGGAATGAATACAGCTCTAGCGGCTGTTAATGAGATAAGCAGGAGGTAAGCGAATGTCATTAGTATGGAAAAAAAATATTTATAATAAAATATGGATTCTTGTAGTAATACTGATTGTAGTAATAGGGGGAGCTATCTATATCTATAAAGGAAAAAAGGCTCCCGTTCAGGTGGGACCAACGGTGAAGGTAGAGCGCGGCGACATTTCCTCCCTGGTTTCAGCCACAGGCACGATTTCACCTGTTAATCTTGTTGATGTTAGTTCTAAAATTACAGGCTTGATTAAAGAAGTAAAGGTTAAAGAAAATGATCAGGTATCAGTTGGGCAAGTGCTGTTGGTACTGGATGATACCCATCTGCAGGCACTTGTAGCCCAGGCTCAGGCTCGTTTATCTAACGTGACTGGTATCTATGAGCGTACCCAACGATTAGAAGCTATTGGTGCAGTAACGACTCAGGCTCTTGATACGAGCCGCAGCGATTATAGTGTAGCTCAAGCGGCTTATGAAGATGCGGTATCTCAATTGAATGATACGGTTATCCGCTCCCCTATCAATGGACAGGTTATTGGAAAGCCAACGCCGGCTGGTCAGGCGGTAGCACCAGGTGTATCAACGCCGATGGTATTACTGACAGTTGCTGATATGTCTATAATGCAAATCGAAACGCAGGTAGATGAATCGGACATTGGAAAAATACAAGTAGGGCAAAAGGTTACGTTTACAGTAGATGCATATCCAACAAAGACCTTTAGCGGAGTTGTATCCAATGTCTCACAAAAAGCTACTGTTGTATCCAATGTAGTTTATTATAAGGTATTAGTCGACGTGGATGCTGCTGAGAACTTGTTAAAACCAACCATGACAGCTAGAGTTTCCATCCATGTGGCGGAAAGTAAAAATACATTGACCGTTCCGCTAGCTGCTGTAAAATCGAATAATGGTGGACAGTATGTAATGGTAGTCAAGAATAATAATACACAAAATACGCCTGTTACCACGGGGATAACTGGCGATAGTAAGATCGAGATACTAAGCGGACTGTTGGAAGGTGATGAAATTATAGCATCTTCGGCTAAAACGCAAACAACACAATCTACCAAGGGTGGTATGATACCTGGTGGCCCTGGTGGTCCTGGTCGTATGTAAAGGAGGGGCTAATCTTGTCAATTTTACTTTCGGAAGTTACTAAAGTCTACCAACTAGGCGGAGAAAAGGTTAATGCCCTCGCTGGACTCACCTTAAGCATAAGCCCTGGTGAATTTACGGCGATCATGGGGCCATCAGGATCGGGTAAATCAACGCTGATGAATATATTAGGCTGCTTAGATAGGCCGACTAGCGGTTCTTATATGCTGGATGGGCAAGAAGTCGCTACGCTAAATGATGACCAGCTTGCAATTACACGGAATCAAAAAATTGGTTTTGTATTTCAAAGCTTTAATCTTTTGCCAAGGATGTCCACATTGCAAAATGTGGCTCTGCCCATGGTATATGCCGGGGTAGAAAAAAAAGAACGTTTGGTGCGGGCAGCGCAAGTATTGACCATGGTCGGATTAGAAGGACGGATGAATCACCAGCCCAATGAACTTTCTGGCGGTCAGCGTCAACGTGTTGCTATTGCTAGGGCATTGGTAAATGACCCAACGATAATCATGGCGGATGAACCAACAGGTAACCTTGATACTAAGTCAGGCGATGAAGTTATGAATATTTTTTCAGAGCTAAACGCTCAGGGACGGACCATCATTCTGGTCACCCACGAACCTGATATTGCCGAGTATGCTGGGCGGGTTATCTATGTTCGTGATGGATTGATTGAACGGGATGAATGGAAAGTGAGGTGAGCTTATGTTTATTGAAAGCGTTCTAATTGCCTTAGCTGGACTTAAGGCCAATAAATTAAGGGCTATGCTCACCATGTTGGGAATTATTATTGGCGTGGGTGCAGTGATTGCCATGGTGTCCATCGGTATGGGCGTCAAAGATAAAGTAGAGACCTCTATTGCTGGGCTGGGCAGTAATCTACTTGTGGTAACTCCTGGTGCCTCTAATGCTGGAGGCTCCCGTCAAGCTGCAGGATCGAGTATCACCCTGAATGAGAAGGATGCTCTGGCCATTGCTCAAGACGTGCCTGGTATAAATCTAGTGGCACCTGCTGTTAGTCGTTCCTATCAGGTTGTATTTGGCAATCAGAATTGGACCACTAGTGTCCAGGGCACAACTCCTGATATTCAGGGGATACGCAGTTACAATGTAGAAGAAGGAGCTTTTTTCACTAGTCAGGATGTAGAAACGCGGGCAAGAGTGGCTGTACTGGGTAAAACAGTGGCAGAAAATCTCTTTAATGGAGGTACGCCAATCGGACAAACCATTCGGATTAACAATGCACCTTTTCGAGTAGTTGGCGTGCTGGAAGCAAAGGGAGAATCGTCTGGAGGCAATCAGGATGATACGGTTATCATCCCATTGAAAACAGCCCAGGAACGTCTGATGGGCATAACGTATGTCCAGAATATTAATGTACAAGCTACTGGTACTGACGTAATTTATCAAGCACAAGAAGATATTACAACACTGCTGCGGGCTCGTCATAAGCTAGCCACGACAACCCCAGATGACTTTACCGTGCGTAACATGGTAGCTATTATGGCTACCGCCGATGAAACCACCAGTATGATTACTGCATTATTAGCTGTTGTAGCGGCCCTATCTCTTTTGGTTGGCGGCATTGGCATAATGAATATCATGCTGGTGTCAGTAACCGAGAGAACTAGAGAGATTGGTATTCGAAAAGCACTTGGGGCTAGGTACCATAATATTTTATTGCAATTTCTCATTGAGGCAATTGTAATTAGCGTTGCTGGTGGTCTACTAGGTATTGCTCTAGGCATTGGTGCATCCTATGTCATTTCGTCCATTGCGGGGTGGAAGACAGTAATTTCCTCCCTAGCTATTATAGCAGCCTTTGGTTTTTCCGTTTTTATCGGATTGTTTTTCGGAATATACCCTGCTCGCAAAGCTGCGTTACTCGATCCAATTGAAGCCTTACGATATGAATAATGCAACAAAAGAAAAGACTTGGCGAGCCAAGTCTTTTCTTTTGTTGCATCCCATTGTATACTTCGGGTCCGCGTAAGCGGCTTTACATCTTCGTGTTTCAAACTTTTATATTTTTTTGTGATGTCCTCTATGCTACCTGAATATAAAATAAGGAGGTGATAGAAACATATGGGGAGAGGAAAAGCCGCCTTATTATTAACTAGCTGGAAAATTGCCAGATCCTATTGGTTTTCAGAGGAAAAGTGGTCTGCTTGGGGATTGCTACTTACCGTTATTACCTTGAATCTGGGAATTGTATATATGTTAGTGCTAATTAATACTTGGCAAGTGAATTTCTATGAGGTAATACAAAGTCATAACTATCAGGGATTTATGGAATCCATTGCTCATTATGCGATATTGGCGATTTGTCTGGTGGTGGTACGGGGATATCAGATTTATACACGAATGATGCTTCACATAAAATGGCGTTGCTGGATGACAGAAAGATATTTGTCTGATTGGCTGCACCATAAGACCTACTATTTACTACAGCTCTCCCAAAATCAGGATATGGATAATCCTGACCAGCGGATTAGTGAAGATATTGAAATGTTTGTTTGGCTTACTCTTAGACTTTCTTTAGATTTATTGCAGGATTTAGTAACGGTATTATCTTTTATTTTGATTTTGTGGGATTTATCAGGAATACTTACATTGTCTTTTGGTGGGTATCAGATTTCCATACATGGTTATTTGGTATGGGTGGCTTTGCTATATGCGATGTTTGGTACATATTGGACGGTTAAGACAGGTCGCCCCTTAGTAAAATTAGATTTTGATCAACAGCGTAATGAGGCAGACTTTCGCTTTAGTTTGATGAGGTTAAGAGAAAATGCTGAGAGTATCGCTTTATATGGAGGAGAAAAACAAGAAAAGTGGAACTTTCATCAGGGCTTTGGTAAGATTGTTGCTACGTATCGGAAAATTATGATGGTACGTAGGTCATTGACTTGGTTAACCTCTGCGTATACACAAGTTTCGTCGATCTTTGCCTCTATAGCAGCATCTCCTCGCTACTTTAGTAGTCAAATTCATTTAGGTCAAATGTTTCAAATTGTAGATGCTTATCGTCATGTACAGACAGGATTTTCTTTTGTAGTCGATAGTTTTACACTTCTTGCACAATGGCGAGCGGTAGTCAATCGTCTTAATAACTTTTTAGTCAGTATGGAAATGGTTCGTAATCAATCGTCTAAGGCATATAAATTAAATATTTCCCGGGAAAACTCATCAGTATATTCTGCATGTAATTTGCAGGTTCTTTTGCCAGATGGATCTTCTTTAATAAATGACTTCACACTTTCTATAAAACCTGCTGATAAGTTGTTGATTATGGGGCAATCTGGTTGTGGAAAAAGCACATTATTGCGTACCTTTGCTGGTATTTGGCCTTATGCCTCTGGCAAGATAATGATACCTGATAAACAAAAGGTAATGTTCGTTCCTCAAAAGTCGTATCTGCCTTTTAGTTCTTTACGGGAAATTTTATTTTATCCAGATATAGTAAAGGATGATAAGGATAAAATGATGCAAGAGATTTTAATAATGTGCAAGTTATCTCATTTAACAGATAAACTGCATGTAGTAGCTGATTGGGGGCATACCCTATCTTTAGGAGAACAACAGCGAATAGCCTTCGCTAGAGTATTATTGCAAAAGCCTAATTGGCTATTTCTTGATGAAGCCACTTCAGCTTTGGATGAATCTACTGAACAGGCAATTTATCAAATGATTGTAGATACCATGGGGAGTACAGCTATCATTAGTGTGGGTCATCGCAGCACACTAATGAGATATCATAAGACGAAACTCGAGTTAAATGGTGTGGGAAGTTGTACAATATCAAGAATCAATAGGTAGCTGATTATTTATTATTACGTCATTTATTTAAAGTAACGTAACACAATATACTTGTGTTACGTTACTTTAAAAATTACCATAATAAAACATATTACGTCATATTTCCTAATTATCCTTTTTTTCTTTTTTACAAGTTTAAGTTTATATAAATATCATCTAGCTCATCTTTAGTGATTCCAATATAAGCCAACGTTACATTTGGGGCTGAATGATTTAGAAGTTTTTGGATCTTAGTTATATCCACCCCTTTTTTATGAGCCCAATATCCAAAAGTCTTACGCAGCGTATGAGTTCCAATTGCATCAGTAATACCAATGGTTCTTGCTGCATTATTAATAATTCTATAAGCTTGTATACGGGTAATGGGCCGATTACCTTTTTTACTTTTAAATAAACATCCTTCACTAATTTGAATAGTTTCAAGATATTCCTGTATCGCTTTTTTACATGTATCTGAAAGGGGGAAATCTTTACTTTTACCTGTTTTTTTTTCTCTGAGTAAGATACGATCTTTGTCTTTTACATCGGCTACAGTTAATAATAATAAATCGGATATGCGAAGACCACTATTAATACCTAAAACAAAAAGTAAGTAATCACGTAAACTCTTATTTCTCAAATAGCTTTTAATATTGTTAATTTGAATTTTACTTCGTATTGGTTCTACATATTCTATTTCAATCACGTCCCATGCATGTTTCTTATTTGAAGTATAGTATACAATATGTTACTTTAAAACTCAAAAATATTACGACTAGCTTTGAAATAAGCCACTCTCCCTCTAGCACTAGTAATGTAACATAAGTATATTGTGTTACATTACTAGTGCTGCCTTTCTAAGGAGGAACTCTATATGCTTCAAAGTTTAATTATAGATGACGAAACCATATTCCAGTATCCTTTTAAATCAAGATTAGAAATATCACAGTATTTATTGAGTCTAATAAATAAGCATGATGTGGGGACTGCTAAGCATTCTTGTAATGTGGCAAACATAGCAGTTAATTTTGCAAAAAAACTTAATCTATCCTCTCAGAAAATTCAAAATATCTCAACTGCTGCGTTACTTCATGATGTTGGTAAAATAAAAATTCCTCGGCATATTTTAAATAAACCTGAAAGGCTAACAGAAAGTGAATTTGATATTATAAAAAAACATTCTCAATATGGTTTTGAAATTTTAAAACAGATAAAACCATTGCAAAATATAGCAGAGGTCGTTCATTGCCATCATGAAAAATTTAATGGAGGAGGTTATCCGGGTGGCAAGGCTAGAGAAGAGATACCATTGGTAGCGCAGATACTAAGCATTGCCGATGTTTATGAAGCTCTTACCTCAGACCGGATTTATCGCAAAGCCATGACGCAAGCAGAAGCTTACAATATTATAGATAGTGGCAGAGAAACTCACTTTGATCCTATGCTAGTTAATGTTTTCTTATTAGGGGGGAATTAAGGTGGAGTTTCATGAACAGGTAGAATACCTTATCAATCTTTTGAAAAATAATAATAGCAATAGTGCTGATACAGAGGCACTAAATCAGTTAGAAAAACTTTTAGAAGAATATGCAAAGAATTATAAGCAGAGGACTCATGTTAAAACCACGAAGTAAATGTTATAGCTCTATTTAATTTTGTTTTTATTCATATGGGGAGAAAGCTAGCATCTTTTTAGAGTGCTGGCTTTTTGGTAGATCAATTTACATAAGCACAACTAAGACCTGTAGCTTCGCTGATGCTTGGTGTAAGCCAAGTTTTCTTTAGATTATTTGATTGAGAAGTGAATACTTATCTGTATGTATTGAAGTTATGATAAAATAGTAAATATCGGTTTTTTATGCAGGAGGGTATATATGATTCCATTAGGTACTTATCGTCATTTCAAAGGGAATTCTTATAAAGTAGTAATGATTGCAAAGCATAGTGAGACATTAGAAGATTTTGTTGTTTACCAAGCCCTATATGGAGAAATGGGAATGTGGGTACGTCCTTTAATCATGTTCGACGAATTGGTTGAGTTTGAAGGAAAGATGGTGAAGCGGTTTACTTATATTGAAGCATAAGTTGAAGTAAAAAGAGAACTAGATAGGCGAGACTAAGGTTCATATGGAGCTAAAACTCTATTTGAGCCTTAGTCTTTTTTATATTGTGAATGGATAGGTTGATTCGATAGTTACCATGCAATAAAATAGCGTCAAGCAAGTGATTTAGATCGTGCTGATTTGATAAGACGGCTTTTAGCCAATAACAGCCCTCGCCACTAATTCTATGAGCTTCCAGGATTTCTTCTCGGCTTAATAAAAATTGTTGAAAAGCAACATGATTAGTTGATGTCATAAATACGGTAATAAATGCTAATATAGGCTTTCCTAAATTGTCATGATTGAGTGTTATCGTAAAACCTTCAATGATTTGCATATCTTGCATTCGTTTGATACGAGCAGCTACTGCTTGACCAGTCAAATGAACAACTTTACCGATTTCCTGCCATTGCATGCGGGAGTTATTTTGTAGGCATTTCAATATTTTCCAATCTGTTTGGTCAAGCATACTATCATTTCCTTTCATCGTGTAAGTCGGATGAAACATATCGTTTCATGGCACAATTGTTAGCATGAGATGTTTTTGTCATAATAATAGGAGGGAATAATATAAGTAAAGGAAGGTAGGAGTTTAAATGGACATTCAGTTACTACGGCATGCCACTTTATTAATAAAAATAAATGAAAAATTACTATTAGTTGATCCTATGTTAAGCCCAGAAGAAGCCATGCCGCCTATTGTCAATTCAACAAATGAGCGACGCAATCCTCTCGTTCCAATGGTGCAACCTAAGGAATTTTTACAGCACATGGATGCTGTATTGCTAACTCATATGCACAGGGATCATTTTGATGATGCTGCTGCTAAAGAATTACCTAAAGAAAAGATGATTTTCTGTCAGCCAGAGGATGAAGTCCAGTTGAAGGATTTAGGGTTTTCTCAGATTATTCCTATTCATGCTGAATATCACTGGCAAGGTATAACGATCATTCGTACTAGAGGACAGCATGGAACTGGGGAAATTGGCGCGAAAATGTCGCCTGTTTCTGGTTATATACTGCAAGCTAAAGGGGAACCAGATCTTTATATTGCCGGTGATACGATTTATTGTCCAGAAGTCGAGAGTGCATTGCAACAATATCATCCCCAAGTTACGGTAGTGAATGCAGGAGCGGCTCAATTTTCTGCTGGTGATCCTATCACGATGACAGCACAAGATGTAGCATCTATTTGTAAATTTGAGCATGAGACTACCGTTATAGCAGTTCATATGGAAGCAATCAATCATTGCCTTTTATCGCGGGAAGGACTTAGACAATATCTTAAAGAAGAAGGACTTTTAGAACGAGTTCTTATTCCTGTAGATGGTGAACTGTTGGCTATTAAAGAATAATGAACTCTAGTATCTGACAATTTGATATATCTGAATTCTTAAAGTGGACCACAACCATGTGTTTCACTTTTTTCTATTCACTAAGCCCTCGCTGTCAAAATAGTTTGCAGTAATTTTTCTGATGTAATCTAGTTTGATTGTTTGCATAATTCCCTTAAAAAGAATAAAATTTCTATATAGTGTATAGTAAGTAATTTTCTATTCACACTATATTAATGGAGTAGTTGTGATATAATTTATTTTCAGGGGGAATTATGGAAGCAATTTTTCAATATGTAATTCACTTAATTGATATATGGGGTTATCCCGCCATTTTTATTGGCATGGCTTTAGAAAGTGCGAATGTACCTATCCCTAGTGAACTAATTTTTGGTTTTGCTGGTTATCTTGTCTTTTTAGGTAGAATGGATTTTCAGGCAGCTGTAGTAGCGGGTGTGGCAGGAGGATTAGCAGGATCAATTGTATCGTACTTGATTGGCTACTATGGGGGGCCACCTTTTGTTACACGGTATGGAAGATACATTTTTTTGTCTGAGCAAAAAGTAGCCATGGCTCAAAAATGGTTTGATCGTTATGGGCTTATTATGGTACTATTAGCTCGGCTATTACCTGTGATTCGTACCTTTATTTCTTTGCCTGCAGGCTTTGCGAGGGTTCATTTTATAAAGTTTATAGTGTATACTGTTTTAGGATCTATTCCATGGACCATTGCGATTATTTATGCAGGAATGATGCTGGGAGCCAATTGGGAGAGTATACGTTCCATTGGTCATGAAGCTAGCTTGTTTGTAGCTGGCGTACTTGTTGTGTTAGTATTGTATTATGTAATAAAAAAGCGTAAGAACACTTGAATATAAAGACAGTCACATTTTATTATGAGAAGTGAAGGATATAAGATGACGGAAGAAAATGAAAAAAACAATAAGAATAAAGGAAATTCCAATTCTTTTTTAAAGGGCACCTTAATATTAACAGTGGGTGGCCTTGTTGTAAAAGTAATTGGATTTTTAAACTGGATCATCTTGTCAAGGGTGTTAGGCGGTGAAGGCATTGGTTTGTATCAAATGGCTTTTCCCATCTATCTTTTAGCCTTGAGTGTATCATCAGCAGGAATTCCAGTAGCTATTTCTATTATTACTGCGGAAAAAAGGGCCTTAAACGATTTTATCGGAGCAAATCGTGTTTTTCGTATTTCGTTAACCGTATTAGTATTAACTGGACTTTTCTTTAGCTTATTATTGTATTTTGGTGCCGGGTTATTGATTGAATATCGCTTTATCCGTGATCCTCGGGCCTATTACTCTTTGTTAGCATTAGCACCTGCAGTTTTCTTTGTTACGATTTTATCTAGTTATCGTGGATACTTACAAGGTTGTCAAATCATGACACCTACCGCTGTCTCTCAAATTGCCGAGCAGTTGGTAAGAGTTATAACTATGCTGGTTTTTGCCAGCTTATTATTGCCAAAGGGTTTAGAGTATGCAGCCGGTGGAGCTAGTCTTGGGGCAGCTCCGGGAGCAGTTGCAGGCCTTCTTGTACTTATTTATTATTATGTTAAATTGCAGAAAAAAACTAAAAAGCAAATCGAGGGACAAGCTTCTCAAACAGTGCAGGAATCGAGTATGAGTATCATTAAACGGCTGATAAAACTTGCATTGCCCGTATCCTTGACTAGCATGATGCTGCCCATCGTTGCAAATTTTGACTTGTTTATTGTTCCAGCCAGACTAGAGGTTGCAGGGTATACCGTAGAGCAGGCCACAGAATTATTCGGTTATTTAACAGGGATGGCCGTACCCCTACTCAATTTAGCAACGATCCTAACTGCCGCTCTGGCTACTAGTTTGGTTCCTGCTATATCTGAATCCTTTTCATTAGGCAACATCAAACGAATTTATCACCAAACCGCTGCTGCTATGCGTATTGCAAATTTAGTGACCATTCCTGCTTTTGTAGCATTGTGGATATTGGCAGAACCGATCTCTCAGATGGTTTACAACGCGCCTCAAGCCAGCCATTCTATTAATATTATATCCATTGGGATCGTTCTTTTAGGTATACATCAAGTAACAACAGGTGTATTACAGGGGATGGGAAGTACCGCGATTCCAGTTATCAATATGGGGCTTGCAGCTGTCTTTAAAGTGATATTGAATTGGGTGCTTACAGCGATGCCGACTCTTGGTATAAAAGGGGCATCATGGGCAACTGTGGCCGATATTGGTATAGCTGCAGGATTAAATATTTATTTTGTACATCGTTATGTAGGTTATGCCCTTGATCTAAAAAGCTTAGTAAAGCCAAGCATAGCTGCAGGGATTATGGGAGGCGTAATTTATATCAGTTATGATATGCTCATGACCGCTACGTCACAGATTGCTTTATCTACTCTTACAGCGATGGCTTTAGGCGTTATTGTATATGGCGGAGTATTGCTAGTAATTGGTGGTATCAGTCAGAGTGATATGCAGCAAGTACCTATGATTGGATCACGTCTGATTCCTATATTGCGTAAGTTTGGAGTATTTAAAGATTAAATCTATATGCTCTGCTGCGTACAAGGTTTTTATATCGTTATATGTGAGGAGATTTCATGATTAAAAGTGTACTTTTTGATTTAGATGGGACATTACTTCCTTTTGATGTAGATGAATTCACTAAGGTTTATTTTACACACTTGGGTGGAAAAGTTGCTCATTTGATGGAACCTAAACTGTTTATGAAACAACTGCTAACTTCAACTGGGGTGATGATAGCTAATTTAGATGCAAAGCAGACCAATCAGCAAGTATTTTTGGAGCATTTTTTTGCCACGGTTGGCATATCAGAAGAAATCCTTCTGCCTCTTTTAGATAATTTTTACGAGGAAGATTTTTCTTTATTGCAGCAAGTAACCAAACTGGATGTTGCGGCTCGTAAAGCAGTGACTACTGTTCTTGAATCTGGTTTAGATGTGGTGGTGGCTACCAATCCTATATTTCCGCTGATTGCTACTAAACAGCGTTTAGAGTGGGCAGGATTAGGGGATATTGAATTTAAACTGGTTACTACTTACGAAAATTCTCATTTCTGTAAACCGAATAAAGAATATTATGAGGAAATTGTCAAGAAGGTTGGCTGCCAGCCTCATGAGTGTTTGATGGTAGGCAATGATGTAGAAGAAGATTTAGCTGCAGCCGCCATTGGTATGAAAACCTATCTAGTGACTGATTGCCTTATTAATACAAAAGGCACCAAATTTACGGCTGATTATACAGGTACATTAAAAGAATTGGCAGAAGATCTTGGTGAAATCATAAAGAAGACTTGATCCAAATTTCATAGCAGAATTGGCCGTCAGATACAACACAAAGATTAGGCAAAAGGAGTTAACTTTATTTGCCTAATCTTTTCAATTTCAGCAAGAAAATAGGGAGTTTTTATTCTATAAATTTACATAATGCTAAAAGTCCTATACAACATATGGTTTATACAAAATGCCATCATACTATATATTGTGTATTGGCACTTTTGTAGATATTATAAATAAAAAAAAGTCAAGTCTTGGTTAAAATAAATATAGTGATATAATTACCTATGAAGAACAAATATTCCATTCAAGCATAGGTGTTTTTTTTGCAGCTTTATGTAGAAAATGAGATAAAAAAGAGTTGATTCAGGTGGAGTTTTAATGCCATCTGAACCTTAGGCGCACTTATCCAGAGATGAGACTTAGTTGTCGAAGTGCGGACAAATTTCTTAAAAAGGTACAGGGTGGTATTTATGAGCAATTTTCAAGTTGTTAAACGTGATGGTCGTGAAGTGGAATTTAATGTAGGTAAAATTTATGATGCAATTCAAAAGGCATACGCTGAAAATTTTGATGGTATAGTAAAGAAAGAAAAGCTCCAATTATTAACAGATAAGGTGTTTAATAGCATTGCATCTAGACCTAATCAGCGCTTATCAGTAGAAGAAATACAAGATATTGTAGAAGATGTTCTACTGCAGTCTGAAGAGGTTGCTGTCGCCAAAAAGTACATTGCCTATCGCGCAAAACGTACCCAAGTGCGTGAAGCCAATATGCGTTTGATGATAGATTATAAAGATATTACCTTCAAAGACGCGGAACAGGTTGATGGTAAAAGAGAAAATGCCAATGTAGATGGTAATACTGCTATGGGAACTATGCTGCAGTATGGAGCAACAGGATCGAAACAATTTGCCATTCATCATATTTTAAAACCTGAACATGCAAAATTTCACCAATCAGGCTATATCCATATTCATGATATGGATTTTGAAGCCATTGGTACTCTGACTTGTTGCCAAATTGATATTAAGAAGTTATTCCGAGATGGTTTCTCAACAGGTCACGGCCACTTGCGCGAGCCACAAGACATTATGAGTTATGCGGCTTTAGCAGCGATTGCGATTCAGAGTAACCAAAATGATCAACATGGTGGGCAATCCATTCCAAATTTTGATTATGGACTTGCTGCTGGGGTAGCCAAAACTTTCATAAAATTGTATTCGGAAAATATGAGAAAAATTTTATTGATCGATTTCGCAGACTTGGATGAAGCCAAAATCGCTGATATCACCGCAGCTACAGTGCATGAGTATAGTGGTGAGCAAGGTGACTATCCTCGTATTGGCGAAAAAGAATACCAAGCATATCATGGAAATGAGGCTCTACGCTTGAAAGAGGCGTTAGTAAGTCATGGTATTCCTGTAACAGATTCGAATGTACAAAGAATTCAGGACTTTACTTATCGTTTTGCGAAAAAAGAAACAGTGAAAAAAACATACCAAGCCATGGAAGGTTTTTTACATAATTTGAATACTATGCATTCAAGAGCAGGGGCACAGGTTCCTTTTAGCAGTATTAACTTTGGTACGGATACTACGCCAGAAGGACGCTTGGTAGTAGAACAATTCTTATTATCAGTAGAAGCTGGCTTAGGTAATGGAGAGACTGCTATTTTTCCGATTAGCATTTTCAAGGTAAAAGAAGGCATTAATTACAATACGGAAGATCCTAATTATGATCTATTCAAACTTTCTTGCCGTGTTTCCGCTAAAAGGCTGTTTCCTAATTTTGTTTTCATTGACGCACCTTTTAATTTGCAGTATTACAAACCAGGTCGTCCTGAAACGGAGATTGCGACGATGGGATGTAGAACAAGGGTAATCAGTTCTGTCTTCCCTGAATCCGATGGTATTATTTTTGGTCGTGGTAATAACTCTTTTACCAGTATTAATCTGCCAAGATTAGGGATTGAACATGGTATTGCCTTAGGTAGAAGAACCCAGCCTGATATTGAAGGTTTTTATCAAGAACTTGACTCTTTAATTGATTTGGTTATTCAGCAGATATTAGATCGTTATGAAATACAGAAAAACAAAAAAGTTAAAAATTTTCCTTTCTTGATGGGGCAGAATATCTGGTTTGACTCTGAAAAGCTAGATTGGGAAGATACTCTTGAAGATGTTATCAAACATGGTACCTTAACCCTTGGCTTCATTGGACTTGCTGAAACTCTTACAGCCCTTTACGGCAAGCATCATGGCGAATCAGAAGCAGCTCAACAAGCTGGCCTTAGAATTATTGGTCATATGAGAAAACGCATGGATGAAGCGGCAGCTAAATACCAGCAGAATTTTTCCTTGATCGCTACACCAGCAGAAGGTTTATCAGGTCGTTTTGTAAAGATTGATGCAAAGAATTATGGAAAGATTGATGGGGTAACAGATCGGGATTATTATACCAATGGTTTCCATGTTCCTGTATACTATAGTATTCCAGCCGCTAGAAAAATTGAGCTGGAAGCTCCTTATCATGCAATGACGAATGCAGGTCATATTACGTATATTGAGTTAGATGGAGATTTGGTTAAGAATCTGGACGCCTTTGAAATGGTTGTACGTAAGATGAAAGAAAGTGGTATTGGTTATGGTTCCATCAATCATCCAGTGGATCGTGATCCGAAATGTGGCTTTACCGGTGTGATTGGAGATCAATGTCCTAAATGTGGACGAGTAGAAGGAGAAGGCGGCATGGGCTTTGAACGTATTCGCCGTATTACTGGATACTTGGTTGGAACTATGGATAAATGGAATGACGGCAAACGTGCGGAAGAAAGAGAACGAATTAAGCATGGGGTATCGTAGTATTAGTAATAAAATGATATTCTTAAAGCCACGATGATAGTTGGTGATAAAATAATACTGATAAAGCCAGAATATTATCATTAATAACATTCTGGCTTTATCTTTTAGTTAATACCTTCAGAATTATATAGTTTATTGTTTTTAAAATAGAGGTGTAGAAACAAAAATGCATAGAGTAAAATTTTATTCAACAACTGATTTAATGTGTGGTTATCAATTGTCTAGGGCAGAAAATATTATGAATAGTTATGATCTTGATAAAGTACATTATAACATTAATGAAATAATTGAGTTTTATAATATATGTAAGTATATCGATGAAGAAATATTTTTAAAATCTTGGTTAGCAGAAGATATTGCGAATTTCAAAGTTATTATAAAAAAATATAAAAGTTTAATTGGTAAATTTCTGAGTTCGATTTCTGATAATAACTTTGCAGATGTATTTAATGTGGTAGATATTGAGTATAAGTATGATTATTGGAAGCTGATAGAAAAGTATAAGGTGTATGAAAGAATTTCTTCAAATATACTTTATAACTTGCTTCAAGAATCAAAACTAATGTTATATAAAATTTTAGGATGCAAAAAAATAGTTGACTATTATGGGCAAGTTATCAAAATGCATTTGCTTTTTGATGAGGCTGCTGCAGAATTATTGTTGGAAAAATATGAAGTAAATAGAATTAATAATAAAGATGAAATTCACTTACCAAAAGAACTGACTCAAGAAGACAAAGAAAAGATAATACTTAATTATATTAAGAGTACAAATCCAAACTTAAATTACCTTCGAATGATTGTAGACATTCAAAGTACGAAAGAATTTAGTATTACAGATCGCACTCGTTTAAAAGCAAGAAAATGTGCGGAGGAAGCGGAAAGTAAACTTTTTGATAAAGACACATGGATGTGTATGGAGACTATCGTAATCTTTTCGGAGAATCAAGAGGAGGCAGTGAAACAAAAAAATGACGGTCAAAAATTGACCTTTTCTTATAGCTTAAGGTGGATTAAAGATAATAAAGATTATAATACGCTGATGAATAATTTTATCTACTTATTTAATTTTGCTGACGTTCAAGCAAGAATAACACTTGTTAATAAGTTACAAGAAATGGAAGTTTTGGAACGGGATATGTTTATGCATTCTAAAAACGCATATTCCGTAGGTATGGTTTATAGGCGTAAGGAAGCATTATCACAGCTGCAAATGGTGGCATATTATCAACAACTTACCAGTATAGGGATAAGGTTAGAAGATATTATTGAGTGGTTTTTCGAAAGCTATGTATTAGAGGAATTTAAAATAACTGATTTTAGAATTAAAATGCCGTCGGAACATTCATTATATATTGAGAAGTGTAGAGCAGTTTTACCGGAGATGGAATCAATTCTAAAACAATTTTCTTTATTCGTCGAAGATAATTCAATTGATCACGAACTATTACAGATGTCATCTGGACATTTGATATATAAAGATATACCAAGTTTACTTAAGAAAAAATATATATACGGTAAGGGAGATGAATTTAATCTAGTTTCGTATTATTTATTTTCCGATCAATGTATGCTAATGTATGTTGAAAGGATAGGCGGTAAATATCATAACTTCTATGACTTATTAATAAATGAAAAGGTTTCTCTAAACGATTACCCTGATTATAACCAGAAAAAATTAAACTGGTTGATAGAGCATAGATATATTGAGTTAGATAGTGATAGATTTATTAAATTTTGCGATACTAAAAGTGTATTTATTTTGAGAGATTTAAATATTAACGGTGTTATTAGTTATTGGAGATATCCGTTATATTTGAGGGAAACGATTGATAATATGGAAGGACAAGGTATTGTTGAATTTGAAAGTATGCTATTTTCAAGAGCAGAACAGGATTATTTCAATTATCATTTAAATAAATCATGTTTTAATAACGCTTTGGATTTGCGTAATATGTATAGTCATGGTACACAACCAAATGGGGATAAGAGTGAAGATATTCATAAATTTAATTATATGATTTTTCTTAAATTATTTATATTAATTATTATTAAAATTAATGATGAATTTTGTATAAAGTGCAAGCCCAATGATTCAAGAGACGCTACAAAACAATGAAAAGACTAGGAGAAGTATGTCAAACGATAAAAAAGTAATGCAAATTACCATAGAAGATATTATTGAGAGAAAAATACAATTTACAATCACCAACACTATATTTGATAAAATAGAATTTAAAGAAAATGATGATGGTGAATTATTAGCTTACCATGAAATGTTAGTAGACATTAAATTAATGAGTGAAGATGCGTTTATAAATAAATACTTTGAAACAATCAAAAAAATTCAAAGGCAATTTGATAATCAAGACATTTCAGAGAATAAAATTGAAAAAATGTCAGGGTATAATAATGCTATTGTTTCAATATTGGAATTAATAAACCCAATTTATAAATATGACTTAGATGAATAGATTTGCTTATAGGAAGAATAAATAATGCATTATTTATTCTTAAAGTCACGCCTCCCTTTATGATTGTTAATCACAATTGATTTCCCCATAGTTCAGCTTTTCGAACTACTGTATTAGGTGTCAAACCGGTCCAACTAGAAACAAGGCTAACATTACAGTTTGTTTCTAATATGAGATTAAACACATGAGTATCATGTAGTTTGCCTAAACTTAACCCTGGATTTATCCTTTTAAGCATCTCATTTAAGAAATTATAGCTTACAGATTTTAACTGCAATATAGCGTAATTCGAAAGAAATAAGTATCCAGGGTCAGTCCTATCATCAAGGAGGCCTTTTCGCCAGATAAGATAATTTTGTAGGCTGTCAATCGTATCAGGATCAAGCATTACTCGACGAGTTTCATTTATGTCCAGGCACTTATATTCAAAATCAAAGTTACAAACTCTAAGAGTGAGCAATTCTTTTGGTGTCAATCCATGTACAAGCGTTAGCATAATAAGTACGCTGGTTGCCAATGAAGGCTGATTTAAAGCATAGTTAAATAATTCTTGTTGTTCTTCGAAGGACAACACTTCCTCTGGGAGTCTACGCCTAGCTATAGTTAGACCTGCACATGGATTTCTAAATACTAATTTATTGCGGCCACAGAACCCAAAGAAAGAGTTTATTGATGAATAATATGAAGGAGTTATATCGCAGTATTCAGAGATGATATTAGGCAATAATTCACGTAGTTCTTTAAATTCTTCATGCTGGCTATTTATCCATTCAAAAAACGATGCAAGCTGACTGCAGTAAGTCCATATTGTTTGATAGGTCATGGGATATTCGAACCCCTTGCATGCAAATGCTCTCTTTTGCTCACAAGGGACTCAATCCATTTAGTTACAAAATGCCTCCATTTAAGGGGAACGCGTCCAATTTGAGTAGAAATCCTAATTTCAAATGATTGTTCTAAATCTCGCGGTGAAGCGCCACGGTGGATTTCATAGTACCGTTGCTTCAGTTTTTTTAATATGGATCCTTTATTTTTATGATAATAATTCTTCGCAGATTCTTTTATCTTCTCACGATTTTCGTTTCTAAATGAGTGTGATTTAAAGGATATTGCAACACCAAGACTATCGTCGCGCCCTGCATGGGCGTGTGGAATTTGAGCTGATTATCTTGACAGTATAGAATGGTTGGGTTAGAATACAAGTAACTATAAAATGCAGAATATTCTTATTTAACACGTTGTATTATCTCGTGTGTAAAATAGGAATGTTCTGCATTTTTTTTAGGAGGTTGTAAAAATGATTATGGATTTAGATACTGGGCTACGATTGATTTGTTCGGTTGTACTTGGGGGAATGGTTGGTTATGAGCGGCAGTCACATCACAAAGCAGCGGGTTTTCGAACTCATATTTTGGTCTGTCTGGGATCGTGTTTAATAATGATATTATCATTTAATATTTATTATAATGTTGAAGGGTCAACCAATGCGGATCCAGCTCGACTGGCGGCGCAAGTCGTTAGTGGGATTGGTTTTTTAGGAGCAGGGACGATCATGAAGGAAGGATCGACGGTCAAGGGGTTGACAACGGCTGCTAGTTTATGGGTAGTCGCTGGCGTAGGCTTGGCTGTAGGAAGTGGCTATTTTCAGGCAGCTTTAATTACAACTGCTCTGGTCATTATAACGCTTGAAATCCTTTCTAGAATAGAAAGATTTTGCAGAGGAGAATCATATATAAGCTTTGTGATAGATACAATTGATAAGCCAGGTCAAATTGGTGAAATTGGGAGAATTTTTGAGAATATCGGCTTACGCATTCGTGCTATTAAGATTGAGGAACAAATTGGTGATCATCTTATATTGTCCATCGATGTAAAATTAGCGGAAAAAGTCCATTACGAAGAAGTGATTACAGGAATTATGGAGATTGACGGAGTAGTATTAGTAAGAACAGACAATTGTGAGAAAAGTTATAGAAAGGGGGGCTTTACATGCTGAAAACAATGACATCGCGTTGGGAATGGCGTACATTTAGCATGGATTTTAAGAAAACAGTAGAAGAGATTAAACGATATCCTCGAGGTAATAGAAAAACAAGCGACGAAGTATATATTTTGTCACAAGTACAAAATAATAATATAAAAATTCAAGGAAATAGGATTGATGTCAAGCGGTTACAGGCAACTGATCAAAATCATCTAGAACAATGGTGTCCTGCTATGAAAGAAAAATTTCCAGTTTCGGCAAGTAAGGTAATTGAATTACTTGAGTTTTTGGGTATTCAGATAACTGGCGTTAAACGTGCTCAGTACTCCTACGACCAGTTTTTACAGGAATTGATTATGCCTAATAAGTTGCTTAAAGTTATAGCTGTGCGAAAAGATAGGTTTATCTATGTCATTAACCAGTGTATTGTAGAGTTGGTCGATACGGAATTTGAAGGAATACCTTTTAAAACTATTTGTATTGAGCACAATAATCCGGATTATGTTTTGCGTACCACCCAAATATTAGGCTTACAAGGATTTAAAAATGTAAATTACATAAGAGCAATGAAACAAGCTTTTAATATGAGTTAACCCGTATTTTAGAAAATATTGGTTAACTCATTGTGACATCTGGAGAGACTGGTCCATTACTTAATTGAGCTGTGTGATACAATTAAATTTTTAAAAATTATGAATAATTCAAAAACAGTTATTGAATTATTTTTATATTATGTTACAATAATGGTAACACATGTTCTTTTATAAAGCAGAATATCCTTATTGGCAGGCAATCATATAGTTGATTGCCATCTTTAGGTATTTTGCTTTGGTAAATGTATAAAAATATTGTTATACCAAAGCAAAAAAGCGTTAACGCTTTTTTGCTTTTTCTTTTCTACTTTCAGCTATCTAAAGGAATGCCAGAAACTCTATTAAGTATTAGTGCCAAGGAACAGAGTGCATTTATTTTAAGGAGGAGAAAAACATGGCTGTTATTATTCCAAGATGGGAATGGAGAACTTTTAGAGAGGAATTATCTTCTTATGCGGAGACTTTGAAGAAGTATGGTGAACCAAGTATAAGAAAAAGTGAGGAATTCTACATTCTTTCCAACGCTAGCAATGAAAATATTAAAATTAGGGAAGATGTGGTAGATATCAAGTCACTTAAAAATATTAATACCGATAAATTGGAACAGTGGGATCCAATCATGAAAGATGGATTTCCAATTGCAAGTGCCAAGCTGGAAGGCTTGTTTACAGTCTTTAATATACCTGCTCCTGAATTTAAACGTAACGAGTATAGCTATCAACAATTTTTAGATGAAGTGATTATACCTAATTCCGCACTTAAGGTTGTGAATGTTAAGAAGGTTCGCTACATCTATAAGATTAACGATTGTGCTGTAGAATTAGCAGAAACCGAATTTAATGGGGTGCCTTCTCAAACTGCCTGCGTTGAACATATTGACCCAGCTGTGGTCATGGCAACTGTGCAAGAACTAGGTCTTGTAGATTTTGAAAATATCAATTACATTAAAGCTATGAAAAAATCAGTTGGTATGGCGTAAGGAGGAAAAGAAAATGGCAAAAGAAATCGAGCGAAAATTTCTTGTAAAGCCCGGTGCTTGGGAGCCACAGGTTGTCGGAACTAAAATTCGCCAAGGGTACCTATCATCTCTTAAAGAACGGGTCGTGCGAGTTCGCACAAAAGGTACTAAGGCATTTATAACAATAAAAGGAATTACAAAGGGAATTACTCGCTCAGAATTTGAATATGAAATTCCGGTAGAAGATGCTGATTTGCTTTTAACTAACCTTTGTGAGCAGCCCCTTGTGGAAAAGACTCGTTACAAAGAAACACATAACGGCCATGAATGGGAGATTGATGTATTTTTTGGTGCTAATGAAGGCTTGGTAGTAGCAGAAATAGAGCTAACTGATGAAAATGAAAAAATTGAAATTCCTATCTGGGTAGGTGAGGAAGTATCCTCCGATCCTCGTTACTTTAACTCTAATTTAATTCAGAACCCGTATTGTAAGTGGGGGAAGGGATAAAAAATGCAGACCACCGTGACCCAAGGCGCGAGCAGTTCTTTAGCCCATATTCAAGAACTCTTAAATATGGATAAAATGACTTTATCCTCTGAAACGCGGGTCGCTAGAACAGGTGTTGAACGATGGATGAAGTATTTGGGATTTCCATTAGGGATCAGTGTGTTTGTGATGCTGTATTATATGCCTGCTAGCCCAGGACTAACCTCGGCAGCTCAGTCTTCAGCTGCTTGCTTTTTAATGGCGTTAATCTGGTGGATCACTGAACCTGTGCCTACTTATGTGACTTCCTTTGTATTGATGATTCTCTTAGTGGTTACTAAAGCATGGGAATTAAAGCCGGTGCTTGATGTGCTGGGCATGGATGTTATTTGGCTTAATATCATGTCCTTCATACTAAGCTCTATCTTGGTAAAAACTCGTCTTGCCAAGAGGTTATCCCTTAATCTTATACTCTATTTTGGTAAGAAAGCTAGTTGGGCCTTGTTTGCATTTGTTATTATTCAGCTGGCGTTGGCGCCATTTATTCCTTCAACTACGGCGCGATGCGTTATCACTCTGCCGCTAATGATCGTAGTGGCTGCTATTTATGGTTCTAGTGCTGAGAATCCCAATAACTTCGGGCGAAACCTCTTACTGTTGAACTTAGCTAGTATAAGTATACTATCCTCTACTACTATGACGGGTAGCCCGGCTGACATGCAGGCAGTAGGCTTCATTCAGCAAATGGCTGGCCATAGGGTATACTACAACGAGTGGCTTATGGCTGCCGCACCTATCAGCATTACCACCATCCTTCTTCTTTGGATTTTGGGTACGAAAGTGATCTTTCCAATTAAGAAAGATCAACAAGTGCCCCAATTGTCAGGTGGTATGGAGATCATTTCAGCACAGAAAGCGGAGATGGGGCCACTATCTCAAGTGGAGAAAAAAGGCATGGCCATCTTCTTTCTGGTTATATTTTTGTGGGCTACTGACAGTTGGCACCAATCCTGGTTCGGTGTTGACATTCCGGCTCCCATTGCTGCGATGATAGGTGTAGCAATCACACTAATGCCACGTTGGGGAATTCTTAAGTGGTCTGAGGCTGAAATTCCCTGGCACCTCTTTTTATTTAGTGCTGGAGCATATGCCGGCGGTTTGGCCCTTGATAATACTGGGGCAGCGGAGTGGGCCGTTCGGCAATTATTTGGAAATATGAATATGCAGGGACTTCCTTTTGGTGTGTTATATGCCATTATAATGGCGATAATGATTTACTCTCATTTATTGTTAACCTCAAAAACAGTTCGGGCCACAATCATGATTCCACTAATTATCACCCTTGCTCGGCAGATTGGCTGGGACCCAGTTAGTTTGGCATTGCCCGCCGCCTTTGCCATCGATTGGGTTGTAGGTCTTCCCATCAGCGGCAAGCCTAATGTAGTACTTTTTGCTACTGGGCAATACTCGGTGATAGATAATTTAAAATATGGTTTGGCTGCTTGTACTATAGGCTATGGGCTCTTATTGCTCGGTGGAGCCACATGGTTTCATTGGATGGGCATCACGCCAAGCTTTTTTGCAACACTGTGAGGTGTGGTATGAAAAAGATTATGATTGTCCTTTGTGTACTGTTAGTAGGAATGATGACTATGGGGGCTGGGCCTAGCATCAAATCCTATAATGAAAAATTCAAAATGTCTGCTGATGGATCTGGGCAGGTTTCCACTCAGGTGGAATTGATAGATTTAGCGCCGGGAACGGTAGAGGTGCCACTGACAACATGGAAGGGTATGCAGGAAATTAAATGGGACGAAGTACCAACGGGAATCCAGGTTCAGCCGGTGCTTAAAGGTGTTGCTCCTTATCTTCGGCTTGGGATTCCCCAAGGGGCGCCCTCTAGTTTTAGAATGACATTTTATTTAGATATTCCGGCACCCAAAGATGAGGCAAAAGGTAAGACTAATCTAGTAAAAGAGAAAATACTAAATTTTCGATTTCTCAACAGCGGGCAAGCTATGGTTAGTGATTATAGTCTAAAGTTGCTGTTGCCGGAAGGTGAAGTAGTCCACTCGGTAGTGGAAAAAACACCTAAGGGCAAGGGAAACCAGGCCACTCAAGTCTATTTTATCAGTGAGGATAATCGCCAGGGACTAGTATTTGACGCCAAAAAGCTCAATTTCGGTGATGCAGCCAGTATTAGACTGATTGCTGTACAAGAAGAAAAATCATCCGCTTTGCTTGTTCTACTCAGTGTGGTAGCAATCATCTACATGGTTGGATTTAGAGATATAGTGAGGAAACCAACGGAACTTAACAAGACGGACGGTAAAGATAAGCCTAATACTACAGGAACAGGAATTTCCGGCTTTTAGATGTGGCCTACCTATATTCTTGCCATGAGGTTATATAGGAATGGAGTAGCTTGAACATATCCAGCGGTAAAGTTTAATTAAAAGAGACCATCCCTAATAAAAGATGTTATAATATACTTTGAATGAAAATTAATTGATTATTTAAAAGTGAGATCATTTAATATCTAAAAGTGTAAAACATGGTGTAGGGAGATAGGTGTGTTACTGTGAAAATTCGTTTAGCATCTCCGATAACCACAGATTCTGTTGTGGATGGAAAAGGTTTGAGAACTGTAATTTGGTGTCAGGGGTGTTTTCATAACTGCCAAGGCTGCCATAATCCTGATACGCAAATTATGAGTGGTGGCTTTGAGCAAGAAGTCGATGACTTAGTGGAGGCTATTTTAGTTGTGCAGTTGCAGTCAGGGGTAACCTTTTCAGGGGGTGAGCCTATGTTGCAGCCAGTGAGTTGTGCTGCTGTTGCCCAAAAGCTAAAAAGCAAAGGTGTCAATATTTGGTGTTATACTGGTTTTATCTTTGAGGAATTACTAAGCAGACCAGATTGTCTAGCCTTTTTACAATACATTGACGTACTGATTGATGGAAAATTTGAATTAGCATTGAAAAGCTATGATCTGTTATTTAAAGGCTCAGCCAATCAGCGTATTATTGATGTACCTGAAAGCTTAAAACAAAATAAAGTAATATTGTATGATCCTTTAAACTAAGAAAATGGATGGTACTTAACAAAAAGAACGAACATACTAATATGTGTCGTTCTTTTTTCATTATGGTAAAAATATATGTTATATCAAGGGAACAGGAAGAAATAATGTTCTTCTTACAAGTTGTTCTCTATGTCTCAGTGGTGAACACACCCCGCCTTACGGCACCCCTCTAAAGAGGGGAATTAGAAAGACAAGAAGGGCCATCCTATTTCCATCAGTGCAACTAAGGCTCGGAACAACAGGGGTTTATATGAAAAAACTTAAATTGCAACCAAGTCAATTTATCGTTATAAGTTTGAAATCACCTTAAAGCGTTAGCAGATTTTTGTGAAGTGTGTATATAAGACAAACTTAAAAAATGATACATATAGTTAGCAATACTGATCCACTATTCTTTATTCGATGACTAACCCGCTCTAAGACTCCCATCTTCTACAAGCGGGAGTTAAGAACGGCTAAGTCCCTGGATAAGGGCGACTAACCTTCAGTGGGGTTAAACTCTACCTGAAGCTAAGTCTACTTTATCTTTAGGAAGTACAATAGCCGTATTATATTTGTTAGGTCATTTTGTAGTTTGTAATATATAAATAAAGAATAGGGGGTCCTAATAGTGGGGAATTGGTTTGGGAAACTACAAAAGATCGGTAAAGCACTGATGCTGCCGGTGGCAGTATTACCAGCTGCGGCTTTGTTGCTGCGCTTTGGTGCACCAGATGTTCTTAACATTCCGTTTGTTATGAAAGCTGGTGCGGCTATTTTTGACAACTTAGCGTTGTTATTTGCTATGGGTATTGCTATTGGCTTATCCCATGATAATGGAGGAGCATCAGGCTTATCAGGTGCTATCGGTTATTTAGTACTTACGAATGGTGTAAAGACAATTAATCCGGATTTAAATATGAGTGTACTTGGTGGTATTTTGAGCGGTCTGGTAGCAGGCTATATGTATAATAAATTTTATAATATCAAACTTCCTGATTTTCTAGGATTTTTTGCAGGGAGACGATTTGTTCCGATTGTGACGGCAGCGGCAGCCATTGTTATGGCAGGTATTTTTGGGATTATTTGGGCACCCATTCAAGGCGCTATCCATAGTATTGGTGAGTGGATTATTGGTGCTGGAGCATTCGGATTATTTGTTTTTGGTATATTCAATCGCTTACTGATTCCCTTTGGTCTTCATCACATTTTAAATAGCTTTGTTTGGTTTGTTTTTGGTAATTATACAGATGCCACTGGTAAAGTGGTAACTGGTGATTTGAATCGCTTTTTTGCTGGTGATCCTTCTGCAGGTGGTTTCATGGCCGGATTTTATTTGATCTTTATGTTTGCTTTACCAGGAGCAGCACTGGCCATTTATACATGTGCTAAACCTGAAAATCGTAAGAAAATTGGTGGTGCGTTACTATCAGTAGCATTTACTGCATTCTTAACTGGTATTACGGAACCTATTGAATTTATGTTTATGTTTTTAGCGCCTATGTTGTACTTATTACATGCGATTATGACAGGGTTGGCAATGGCTTTGGTAAGCTCTATGGGCATTTTACATGGGTTTGGTTTTTCTGCTGGATTGATTGATTATTTGTTGAACTGGGGCTTGGCAACAAAGCCAGCTATGCTTATTCCTCTCGGTTTAGGCTTTGCTGCATTATATTATGTAGTGTTTATTTGGGCCATAAAACAATTTAATATTCCTACTCCTGGCCGCTTTGATGATGAAGTGGAGAATGTAAAGTTAGATACGGTTGATATTAGTAGCTTTTCCCTCAGTCTCATGGAAAAACTAGGAGGGGTGCAAAATATAGAAGTTGTGGATTCTTGCATTACTCGCTTACGTTTGACATTGAAAAATGCTGCTCAGATGAATGAAAATGATATTAAAGCCTTAGGGGCAGCTGGTGTTATTAAGAGTGGTAATAGCGTGCAAATTATTGTGGGTACAAAGGCTGAAATGATTGCGGATGAGATGAAAAAGCTTTTGGTAGAGGGGAAAAGTCACATTCAAAAAGATCAAAACAACACTTCAGCACCTAATTTTTAAAAATATTGTAGCTGTTTAATATCTCTGAGTTAAGGGTCTTTTTAGCCAATGGTCAATTTATGGAATAGAGGGGATAAGATTCAGATGGAGTAACAATCCATCTGAATCATACCTTCCTGTAGGAGGAGGTATCTATGGAGCAATGGAATCAAGAAACCATTCATATTGATGAGGTTTCTACAATTGAAATGGTAAACATGTTTAATCAGGAGGATCACAAGGTTGCGATTGCCGTAGGAAAATGCAATCAGGTAATTAGCACTGCCATCGAAATGATTGTGGAAAGTATAAAGAAGGGAGGACGACTGTTTTATATTGGCAGTGGCTCAGGGGGTAAACTAGGGATTTTGGATGCTACAGAATGTCCCCCCACCTTTGGTACGGATGATAATACGGTTATTGGGCTGATATCAGGAGGAGTAGAAGCTTTATCTGGCTGGCGTGAAGACACAGAAGATGATGAAGAGTTAGCAATAAAGGACTTAAGGGCAAAGTGTTTTAGCGGTAATGATGTGTTAGTAGCGATTAGTGCCAGTGGCAATACTCCCTATGTATTATCTGCTGCTCGTTATGCCAAAAGCCTGGGAAGTAAGACAATTGGGGTCTGTTGTTCCTTATCTGGAGAACTAGAAAGTTTGGTCGATATGTGTGCGGTGATCGATGTCGGGCCAGAAGTGATTATGGGATCTACTCGTCTGAAGGCTGGTACAGCACAAAAGATGGTATTAAATATGTTATCCTCTTGCTCTATGATAAAACTGGGGAAAACTTATCACAATCTTATGGTAGATGTTAGACCCATTAATCGTAAGCTAAAGCAGCGAGTTATAGATATGATTACTCTTGCTACTGGGAAAGGAGAAGCTTTTGCTCTGCAAGCTTTGAAGGGAGCCAAAGGAGATGTCAAAACGGCTATTCTCATGTTAACTCTGAATGTTAATGCCATTGTGGCTGGCGCACTCCTAAAGAAACATAATGGATATTTAAAAAAAGCCATAAAGGATGAGTCATTATGAAAGCTGTCCTTAATTCAAAGATTATCACTTGGCAGGGAATTTTGCATAATCATGTAGTGATATTTGAGGATAAGATTCTTGGGATTATACCGAAGGAGCAATTGGAAAGGTATCAAATAGATGAACAGATCGATGCAGGAGGTAAATATTTATCTCCTGGATTTATTGATATTCATGTACATGGTTGTAATGGTTTTGACACTATGGATGAAGATGAGAAGGTCCTTGCTTCTATTAGTAAAGGCATTTTACAGACAGGTGTTACCTCTTTTTTGCCAACCACTATGACCATGTCCTTTGATAGAATTTGGGATTCGATGGAACATATTCGCCAGGCTATGGGGAAAAACGGCGGTGCAGAGGTGCTTGGCTGCCATATGGAAGGTCCCTTTATTCATGAAGATTATAAGGGAGCCCAAGACAAACAATATATTACTAGCCCTGATATTACTAAGATGGAAAAATATCTTGATTGTATCAAGATAATCACCATTGCCCCCGAAGTGGCAGAGAGTAGCGATTTTATTAAAGCATGTGTCCAAAGAGGAATTGTAGTATCCATTGGACATAGTAGTGCTACTTATGAACAAGCTATGGAGGCTATTAAAGCAGGAGCATCTCAAATGACCCATACTTTTAATGCATTACCCCCTTTGCACCACCGTTTACCAGGTGCTATAGGAGCAGCCATGGATAGTGAGATTGCTTGTGAACTGATTGTTGACAATCTCCATGTTCATCCAGCAATGCAGCGGATATTGCTAAAAGTAAAAGGTTTAAAAAAGATCATTTTAATTACAGATGCTATGCGAGCCAGTCTTTTAGGAGAAGGGGAATATGACTTAGGTGGACAGAATGTAATTGTAAAAGAAGAGGAAGCACGTTTACCAAATGGAGTGATTGCTGGTAGTGTATTGTCTCTTAATAGAGCAGTACACAATTTTATGGAAAATACAGGTATTGACTTAGTGAGTGCCATTCAATTAGTCACCCTTAATCCTGCCAAGCAGATAAAGATGGATCATATTAAAGGAAGTATAGAGATTGGCAAAGACGCTGATATGGTACTGTGTAATGATGAGCTGGAGATCTTTGCTACTTTTGTAAAAGGAAATCTATTATTCAGGAGGTAATGTAGTGCGAATCGTAATAGCGAATGACTATGAAGATATGAGCGCACGAGCAGCAAGAATTGTAGCTGGCCAAATTTATTTAAAGCCCAATAGTGTATTAGGATTGGCGACGGGAAGTACTCCACTATCCATGTATAAAGAGCTGATTCGAGTACATAATGAGGTCGGGTTAGATTTTTCTGAAATTATAACTTTTAATTTAGATGAATATTTAGGATTATCAAAAGAAGATGAACAAAGTTACAATTATTATATGTATCATCATTTTTTTAAGCATATTAATATTAAAAAAGAAAGTATCCATATTCCAAATGGTATAATGCAAAATGTTGAGCAGGAATGCAAGGAATATGAGCAAAATATTCAAAGAATGGGCGGCATTGATTTACAAGTACTTGGAATTGGCAACAATGGACATATTGGCTTTAATGAACCTGATATTAAGTTTGAGGCTACTACTCATAAAGTCAAATTGGATGATGAGACGATCCAAGCAAATGCCCGATTTTTTGCTACTATTGAAGAGGTACCGCGTTTTGCGATTAGCATGGGAATTAAGACGATTATGCATGCTAAGAAAGTGTTGTTACTCGTTAGTGGTACAAATAAAGCAGAAGTAATTTATCATGCCCTCTATGGAGGAATCACTCCAGAGCTGCCAGCTTCGATTTTACAGCTTCATCAAGATGTTACGGTAATTGTGGAAAAGAGCGCGGCTTACTTGTTGCACCATAAGTAGCGTAAATAATAGAATATTTTAGGATGGTAAAAGCATGTTTCATTTATTTCAACGTAAAAAGGAAAAATTATATATATTTGCACCGATAAAAGGGAAGGTTATGGATATCACGGTGATGCCCGATACTGTTTTTTCTAGTAAAATGCTAGGAGATGGTGTGTGTATTGAGCCAGAAGGAAATGTTATTACAGCACCATGTGATGGCAGAATCATGTTGGTGGCAAAGACCTTGCATGCAGTAGCTATAGAAACCCAAGGAGTAGAAATATTAATTCATATAGGCATTGATACTGTCATGCTAGATGGGCAAGGATTTTGTGCCCATGTTGGTACAGGTGATATAGTAAAGAAAGGTGATGCTTTAATTACCTTTGATAAGGAATATATTAGTCAACAAGGTAAACCGTTGATTACGCCAGTTGTTATTACCAATATGGAGAATAAAGTGAAAGTTTTAGAGAAAACATTGGAAAATAGTGATGGAATTGTCATGGGGATAGAAGTGAAAGAGTAAGCAATAGTAAAGATATATGATAGATACAGCCTCTCTGCTACAGAGAGGCTGTATCTATCATATAAATAAAACATGTACACAATTTTAGACAGGTATGTATACATATATGGACGAATTTTTCACAATAAACTGTCTATTACGAGAATAAAATAGTAAGAATTAGAAAAGAAAAAATGAATAAGATACTATGGACAGAGGGTTTGAACATTGATTTAAATCTAGCTGCTTTTCCTCCTGGCTATTGGCATAAGAATTGCATGAGTAATAGATAAAGATAGCTTGGTGAGGAGAGTTGATAATAATGGCCAAGGTGATAAGTGCATTTGAAGCTGCAAGGCTAGTAAAAGACGGTGATACAATTGGTGTTGGTGGATTTGTTGGTATTGGTCACCCTGAAGCTTTGAGTGTTGCCTTAGAAAAACGTTTTCTAGAAGAGGGTGGTCCTCATGATTTAACCCTATTTTACTGTGCTGGGCAGGGCGATGGAAAAGAGCTTGGCCTTAACCATTTTGGGAATGAGGGTATGGTGAAACGCGTTGTTGGCGGTCACTGGAACTTAGCTCCTAAATTAGGAAAATTAGCTGTAGAGAATAAAATTGAAGCTTATAACTTTCCCCAAGGTACGTTAACTCATTTGGCTCGTAATATTGCTGGTAGAAAGCCCGGTGTAATGACAAAAGTTGGATTGCATACCTTTGTGGACCCGAGGGTAGAGGGTGGAAAAATTAGTGATATAACGACAGAAGACTTGGTGGAAGTAATTCAACTTGGTGGTGAAGAGTTTTTATGGTACAAACCTTTTCCTATTCATGTAGCATTAATTAGAGGTACTAGTGCTGATGAAAGAGGTAATATCACCATTGAACATGAAGGGGCATCTTTAGAGATATTATCCTTCGCTCAGGCAGCTAAAGCGTCAGGTGGTATTGTTATTGCACAAGTGGAACGGCTTGTAGCTAATGGCAGCTTGCCACCGAAGAATGTAAAAGTTCCTGGAATCAGTGTGGATTATATTGTAGTAGCGGAAGATATGAAGCAACATATGCAGACATTTGCTGAACAGTACAATCCTGCTTATTCAGGTGAGATTGCGGTACCTTTGTCAGCTCTTGCTCCTTTGCCTCTTGATGAGCGTAAGGTGATTGCCCGCCGGGCGGTAATGGAACTGGTTGACGATTCCAAGGTAAATCTTGGTATTGGCATGCCTGAAGGGGTGGCTCTAGTAGCCAATGAAGAAGGAGTCGGCCATAAAATGACCTTAACCGTTGAGGCCGGCCCTATTGGTGGTGTACCTGCTGGTGGATTAAGCTTTGGTGCAGCGACCAATCCAGAAGCCATCTTAGATCAACCATATCAATTTGATTTTTATGATGGTGGTGGCTTAGATTTAGCTTATCTTGGCTTAGCAGAAACAGATAAATATGGTAATATTAATGTAAGTAAGTTTAAAGGTCGTGTAGCTGGTTGTGGTGGCTTTATCAACATTACACAAAATGCGAAGCAAGTAATTTTCTGCGGTACATTTACAGCTGGCGGTTTAAAAGTATCGGTAGCCGATGGAAAATTAGTCATTGTCAATGAGGGAAGAGCTAAAAAATTCATTGATCATGTTGAACAAATTACGTTTAGTGGCAAGTATGCCCAAGAAACACACCAAACTGTTATGTATATTACGGAACGTGCTGTTTTTGAATTGACCAGTGAAGGTATGATGTTGACAGAAATTGCACCAGGTATTGACCTAGAGAAAGATATTTTAGCATTGATGGATTTTAAACCAATTATCTCACCAAATCTTAAAACGATGGATGCACGTATTTTTCATAAAAAATTAATGGGTTTAAAATAATTTTAATTTCAAAGAGGATGGTGTAAATAATGAGAGAAGTCGTTATAGTAAGTGCAGTAAGAACTGCGGTTGGTAGTTTTAATGGATCATTATCTCCTTTTTCTGCAGTAGAATTAGGTAGTATGGTAATCAAAGAGGCTATCGTAAGAGCTGGCGTAGAAAAAGAAAATATTGATGAAGTTATTTTTGGTAATGTACTGCAGGCAGGGTTAGGACAAAATCCAGCACGTCAAGCAGCGATAAAAGCTGGTATTCCAGTAGAAGTGCCTTCTTATACTGTAAATAAGGTATGTGGTTCCGGTTTAAAGACTGTGAATTTGGCAGCACAGGCGATTATGGCTGGTGATGCTGAGATTGTTGTTGCTGGTGGTATGGAAAGTATGACAAATGCGCCTTATGTTCTTGATAGCAAGGCACGTCAAGGTTTACGTATGGGGCATTCCGAAGTAAAAGATGTTATGATTCAAGATGGCTTGTGGTGTGCATTTAATGATTATCATATGGGTATCACGGCTGAAAATGTTGCCGAGAAGTTCGAAATTACTCGTGAAGCACAAGATCAGCTAGCTTTCTCCTCCCAGCAAAAAGCTGTGAAGGCTATTGAAAGTGGTGCATTTACGAAAGAAATATTGCCAGTTACCATCAAAGGCAGAAAAGGTGATACTATTTTTGCTACAGATGAATATCCTAAGAGTGATGCAATGCTTGAAAAACTGCAAGCACTACGGACTGCTTTCAAAAAAGAAGGTACCGTTACTGCTGGTAATGCTTCTGGTATTAATGACGGAGCAGCTGCTCTAGTGTTAATGTCTGCCGACAAAGCCAAAGAATTAGGTATCAAACCTATGGCACGTATTCGCAGTTTTGCTGCAGCAGGTGTTGATCCAAGTATTATGGGAATCGCTCCAGTACCAGCTGCACGTAAAGCATTGGCTAAAGCAGGTCTAACAGTTGCTGATCTTGATCTGATTGAGGCTAATGAAGCTTTTGCAGCTCAGTTTTTGGCAGTAGGTAAAGAGCTTGGATTTGATCAGGAAAAAGTAAATGTAAATGGTGGCGCTATTGCTATCGGTCATCCCATTGGTGCAAGTGGAGCTCGTATTTTAGTTACTCTGCTCCATGCTATGGAGGCAAGAGATGCCAAAGTTGGTTTAGCAACCTTGTGCATCGGCGGCGGACAGGGTGTGGCAACTATTGTGGAACGCATTTAAGATGCTTTAATCCAGCCCCAATATAGTGTCAATAGATAAGCTATTGACACTATATTGATAGATATATGTGACATTTTTCACAAAAAGAGGAGGCTATCAATATGCAATTTCAATTAACAGAAGATCAACAAATGGTTCAAAAATTGGCACGTGATTTTGCAGAGAAAAGATTAGCACCAAGTGTAGCAGAACGAGATGAGAAAGAAGAATTTTCTCGTGAACTGTTCAATGAAATGGGAGAAATGGGCTTAACTAGTATCTGTTTTCCAGAAAGCTATGGTGGTGCTGAAGGGGATGTTTTAAGTTATATCTTAGCTGTGGAAGAATTATCTAAAGTAGATGATGGCATTGGCATTACTTTGTCGGCTACAGTATCTTTGTGCGCATGGCCAATTTACGCTTATGGTACAGAAGAACAAAAACAAAAATATTTAGTTCCACTGGTAGAAGGCGAAAAATTGGGCGCATTTGGCTTGACTGAACCTAATGCAGGAACGGACGCAGCAGCCCAGCAGACAGTAGCTGTGCCTGATGGTGATGATTATATTCTAAATGGTAGTAAAATCTTTATTACTAATGGTGGAGAAGCAGAAACCTATGTGGTATTTGCCATGACCGACAAATCAAAAGGTACGAAGGGGATCACGGCATTTATCGTCGAGAAGGATATGCCTGGTTTTAGCTTTGGTAAAAAAGAGCATAAAATGGGTATTCATACGTCCTTAACTAATGAATTAGTATTCCAGAATGTTCGTTTGCCAAAAGAAAACATGTTAGGCAAGGTCGGCGAAGGCTTTAAGATTGCCATGAGTACCTTAGATGGTGGTCGTATAGGGGTAGCTGCACAAGCATTGGGTATTGCCCAGGGAGCTCTAAATCATGCGATCAAGTACTCTAAGGAAAGAGTACAATTCGGAAAACCAATTGCACAAAATCAAGCCTTAGCATTTATGATGGCTGATATGGCGACAAAAATTGATGCTGCTCGTCTTTTAGTTTATCGCGCAGCATATCTCAAGGATCAAGGATTACCTTATTCTAAGGAAGCTGCTATGGCAAAACTATATGCCTCTGATATCGCCATGGAAGTGACAACTGATGCAGTGCAAGTCTTTGGTGGATATGGCTATAGCCGAGAATATCCAGTAGAACGTTTGATGCGCAATGCGAAAATTACACAAATATATGAAGGAACCAACCAAGTACAGCGAATGGTCATTTCTGGATCTATATTGAAATAATTTTACATATAAACTTTTTTGTACGATCCCTTCAAGGATATAAAGTTTATGTGGATAAAACAGGAGGGCCTATCTATGGACATAGTAGTTTGTGTCAAGCAAGTACCAGATACTACGGAAGTACGAATTGACCCGGAAACTAATACTCTGATTCGTCAAGGTGTTCCAAGTATTGTGAATCCTTTTGATAAAAATGCATTAGAAGCAGCATTGCAGCTTAGAGAAAAGCATGGTGGTAAGGTTACTGTTCTTTCTATGGGTCCCTTGCAGACAAAAGAAGCATTAAAAGAATGTTTGGCCATGGGTGCAGATGAAGCGATTCTTATGAGTGATCGGGCTTTTGGCGGCTCGGATACCTTGGCTACCAGTCATGCATTAGCAGCTGGTATTCAGAAAATGGGCAAAGTTGACATCATTCTTTGTGGTAAACAAGCTATTGATGGTGATACGGCTCAAGTAGGGCCTGAAATCGCCGAGCATTTGGGTATAACCCAAGTTACGTATGTATCCAAAATTAATAAGGTAGATGGGGAAGTTATTTGTGTGGAACGGGAACACGAAGAAGGTTATGAAGTAATCGAGGCGCAAATGCCTGTCTTGTTGACGGTGGTTAAGTCTATTAATGAGCCACGGTATCCTACGGTGAAAGGCACGATGAAAGCTAACCGCAAAGAAATACCCATATGGACAGTAGATGATGTAAAAGTGGATCGGAATGCTCTTGGACTAAAGGGATCACCAACCCAAGTGCGTCGTATTTTTACTCCTGAACGTCGTGTACAGGGAGAACTCATGCAGGGTGATACAGCAAGAGAAACGGCAGCAATGCTTGTGAAGCGATTAGTAGAAGTGAAAATTATCTAGGTAGGGGGTGAAAAAATGGCTGTAAAAGTGAAACCAGAAGAATGTATTGGTTGTACTGCTTGTGTAGGTGCCTGTCCCTTTGGGGCGATTGTGATGGAAGATGGCAAAGCATTTATTACAGATGCTTGTACTGCTTGTGGTGCTTGCATTGATGTCTGCCCTGTAGGAGCTATTATTCGTGAAGTAGAAGAAAAAGAAGTAATCATGAATAAAGAGGATTATAGAGGGGTTTGGGTCTATATTGAGCAAGTTGGCGGACAAGCGCGTAATGTAGGGTATGAATTGCTAAGCGAAGGACGTAAACTGGCTGATGCTATGGGGCAAGAGCTAGCTGGAATACTCATTGGTGATAAAGTTGACGAGCTTACCAAGGAGGTCTTTGCACGAGGTGCTGATAAAGTTTACTTAGTAGAAGGCAGTGAATTTGCTCATTACAGTACAGATGCCTATACAATTACCCTGACGGATCTGATTCATACATATAAGCCTGCTGTTATTTTAATGGGGGCAACAAATGATGGAAGAGATTTAGGGCCAAGGGTAGCTTGTCGAGTAGGCACTGGCTTGACTGCTGATTGTACTAGTCTTGGTATTGACTCAGCCACTGGTCTTGTGGCTTGGACTCGTCCTGCTTTTGGCGGCAATATTATGGCAACCATTTTATGTCCTGATCATCGTCCTCAAATGGGCACAATACGTCCTAATGTTTTTAAACGTTCAGTACCAGATTTCTCCCGAACTGGCGAGATCATTAAAGTGGCTAGTAAGGTTCAGGCTGCAGATATTCGCACTACACTACTAGAGATCATTCGCGTAGGTACAGAGTCAGTCAATTTGGAAGAAGCTGAAATTATCGTCTCTGGTGGTAGAGGTCTTACCAAGCCTGAAAGCTTCGCTTTAATTGAAGAGTTAGCGAATGTATTAGGGGGAGCTGTGGGTGCCTCCCGAGCAGTAGTGGATGCTGGCTGGAAGCCTGCATTATATCAGGTTGGTCAGACAGGTAAAACTGTTGGACCTAAGGTATATTTTGCCTGTGGTATTTCTGGTGCCATTCAGCATGTAGCTGGTATGTCATCTTCTGATATTGTTATTGCTATTAATAAAGATCCGGAAGCACCTATTTTCAAAATAGCCAATTACGGAATTGTTGGTGATGTTATGGAAGTAATCCCTGCTTTAATTGATGAAATAAAAAAAATCAAAGCAGCCGGCTAGGTCACCACAGAAGTTTGGTATGAGGAAAAAGTGATTAAACCACAAAGGCACAGAGAATATCGAGAGATAGTATAAATAGACTTAAATTTATTGCTCTGTGCCCTCTGTGGTTAAAGAAGTTCTAAGTTCTAACATTAAATAGCGGCATCATCTAATAAAGAGTAGTATTTATAATATTTGAATTCTAAGGAGGATTTTTTTATGGAAATTAAACGCGTATTAGTTATCGGAGCAGGACAAATGGGGAGCGGTATCGCTCAGGTTATGGCACAAGGTGGCTTAGACGTAGTATTACGGGATATTAAAGAAGAGTTTGTGCAAAAAGGTATTAAAGGAATTGAAAAGAACTTAACTCGCGCAGTGGAAAAAAATAAAATGACTGCTGAAGATAAAGAGGCGATTTTAAAACGCATATGTGGTGTTGTAGAATTAGATACTGCATCTTGTAATGTAGATCTTGTAATCGAAGCTGCTGTAGAAAATATGGACATTAAACGGGATATATTTCAAACATTAGATAGATTGTGTCCTGCTCATACTATTTTGGGAACAAATACATCTTCTTTGCCTATTACTGCTGTAGGTGCGACCACGAAACGTGCAGACAAAGTAATTGGTATGCATTTCTTTAATCCAGCACCAGTAATGAAATTGGTTGAAGTAATTAATGGTTTAGCAACCAGTGAAGAAACTTTTGCTGCCGTAAAAGCTCTTGCTGAACAATTAGGTAAAACACCAGTTAAGGTAGCTGATTTCCCAGGTTTCATCGGTAACCGTATCATGATTCCTATGATTAACGAGGCTGTATTCACGTTGATGGAAGGTGTAGCTAGCGCTGAAGATATTGATAATGTAGCAAAAATGGGCTTTAATCATCCCATGGGACCATTAGCCCTTTCTGATTTAATTGGTAATGATACTGTGCTTTATATCATGGAAGTACTACATGAAGGTTATGGCGATCCTAAGTATCGCCCATGCCCCTTATTGAAGAAAATGGTACAAGCAGGATATTTGGGACGTAAATCTGGTAAAGGTTTCTATGATTACAGTTTAAAATAAAAGACATGATTCGGGTAGAATCTAGCTGCACTTACTTTTCCTGAAAAGGTGAGTCTCTAAAGCAGTTTGGTCATGTAAAAGAAGAAGACAGGCTTATGCTAATAGATCGTGGATTAGCATAAGCCTTAGTCCTTGTGTTTACTAATAATGAATTTTTAAAAAAATAGGAGTGTGTTAATATGAGTCAGTATGCTAATCTTTTATTTGAAGCCAAAGACAGTATTGGGATTATTACTCTACATAGACCTAAAGCCTTGAATGCGCTTAATACAGAAATTTTACAAGAATTAAGTAACTTGCTAGATCGTATTAAAGAAGATAAATCCTTGGAAATTGTCATTATTACTGGTAGTGGTGAAAAAGCTTTTGTTGCAGGGGCTGATATTACTGAAATGCAAAAATTAACTGCGATAGAAGGCCGTAATTTTGGTAAAATAGGTCAAGATGTATTTAATAAGTTAGAAAGCTTGCCGCAACCGGTAATTGCTGCTATTAATGGCTTTGCTTTAGGTGGTGGATGTGAATTAGCTATGGCGTGTGATATTCGCATCGCTTCTGAAAAAGCGAAGTTTGGACAGCCAGAAGTTTCTTTAGGGATTGCTCCTGGTTTTGGTGGTACACAGCGGTTGCCAAGGCTTATTGGTAAAGGAAGAGCTAAAGAACTAATCTTTACTGGTGATATTATTGATGCTGGAGAAGCTTATCGTATGGGATTAGTTAATAAAGTGGTAGCGCCAGAAGAACTGATGAACGCAGCTCAAGTACTGGCAGAGAAAATACTTTCTCGGGCTCCTGTCGCTGTACAGTTATCGAAAGCTGCCATTAATGAAGGTTTAAATATGGATCTTGCTTCAGGTATTGCTTACGAGGCAGAAATATTTGGTTTATGCTTTGCTACTGAAGATCAAAAAGAAGGTATGACTGCATTTGTGGAAAAAAGAAAACCAAACTTTTCTGGTAAATAATAAAGAAGATTAAGATAGGTGGAGTTAGTTTAACTCGCTCTTATCCAGGGACTTAATCAGTGGATAAAATATAGATAGACCTTTAAAAGCCTCTTTCAGATACATGCAGTAAAATACATGTGTTTATTGAAAGAGGTTTTTTAAAAAAAGCTCATATGCTATTACTTTCGATAGAGGTAAAGGAATTACTTTTTTGATAAAATAAATCAATTAGGTAAAAGGAGGGTGAAAATGAAGATTGGTCAAAAGATTACATTGTCTTTAGCAACGATTTTAAGTTTAATAGTCATTATGGGTATTTATTCTCTATGGTCTTCTAATGGTATAAAAGATGGTGTTGGTGATATACAATCTAGCAATGCCAGAGCAATTATCTCCGCAAAGGCTGAAAATGAATATACGGGTGCTGTATTGGAGATTAGACGTTATATAGCGGATGGGGATGAAAAGTATAGTAAGAATTTTGAGGATAAACTAGGGGCAGTTATTGAATTGGAAAAAGAGCTTCTTAGTTTGACACCCCAAAATAAGAGAAGCGATGTAGAAAAACTGCTTGATGATACAGAAAAATATAAAAGTGGTGTAGTCACAAGATTGATTCCAGTACTACGAGAGCAATATAAGGAAAAAATATCTGGAAATCAGGATAAGGCAAATGCGCTTTCCCAAACCAGTGGCACTATTACCCGTGAATTGACGCCCTTTGCTCAAGCAATACAAAAATCTCTTCATGCCAGTGTAGAGGTCAACTCCAATGATGCCATTGCGGAAGTAAGTCAAGTCAATCAGAAAGTAGCCAGTGGTATTTATACCGCAATTATACTAAGCGTTGTAGCATTAGTCTTTGGGGTAATACTAAGTATTTATTTAACCAAGCAAATTACTTCACCTATCAGCAAAATTACCGATGATATAGATCACATGGCAGCTGGTGACTTTACAGGTAAGGATGATCCTGTGCTTAAAGCCAGAAGTGATGAATTTGGACATGTAGCAGACTCCCTATCTAAAATGAAAATGAATCTAAAGGCTCTTATTTTAAATGTACAAGAAAAAACGGAGTTGCTTGCCAATTATTCTGAGGAGTTGTATGTTAGTGCGGAGCAGTCTGCCCAGGCTTCAGGTCAGGTAGCTGATTCTATTATGAATGTAGTTGCAGGCACTGATAAACAGGCGAAATCCATACATACCACTTTATCTCTAGTGGAGAAATCGGCAACGGATTCTAAGATGGTAGCAAATAATGCGCAAAATACGGTTACTACATCCAATGCAACTACTACAGCTGCTGTAGAGGGTGAAAAACTTATATCTTTAGCCCAACGCCAAATGAATAGTATTGAAAGAACAGTAGGAAGCTCAGCGCAAATCGTGGAAAAATTAGGCGAACGTTCTAAACACATTGGGCAAATCGTAGATACGATTACAGGGATTGCTGGGCAAACCAATCTTCTTGCACTAAATGCTGCTATTGAAGCAGCTCGTGCGGGGGAGCAAGGTCGAGGTTTTGCTGTAGTTGCAGAAGAAGTGCGAAAGTTGGCAGAACAATCGGAAGAAGCAGCTAAAATAATTGCCCAATTAATCGGGGAAATTCAATCTGAAACAGATCAAGCAGTTGTAGCTATGCATAGCGGCACAGAAGAAGTTCAACTAGGTGGTAAAGTAGTAGCTGATGCTGGGCTAGCCTTTCAGAACATTATACAGTTTGTGAAGGAAATTACCACAGAGATAGCGGAAATTGCTAAATCTGGGGAAGATGTATTAGCCAGTAGCCAGGAGATTGTTGGAATTGTGCGTGGAATCAATGAAGTTACTCAAGACACTGCAGCGCAGACGCAAACGGTTTCGGCAGCTACGGAGGAACAAACGGCATCCATGGAAGAAATCGCAGCTACTAGTCGCAGTCTTACCAATATGGCTGAAGAGTTGCAACAAGCGGTACATAAATTTAAAGTATAAATAACCTCTGTGGTTAAATCATTGAATCTGTAGTTTGCCTTACTTACAAAATGCCCCCTTAGTATCCTAGGATACTAAGGGGGCATTTTGTAATCAGTATTCTATTTCTTCATGACAGTAGCTTTACCATCAATCACGATTGTTCCTTCTTGATTTGTAACTACCGTTCTAAAAATCAAACGATTTTTTGCTTCAATTTTTTCGATCACTTCTACCGTAGCAGTTACTGTATCACCAATTTTTACAGGAGCTTTGAAAGCTAATTCTTGTCCCATATAAATGGTATTGGCGCCAGGTAAGGTAGTACCAAGTACAGCAGATATGAAGCCTGCTGACAGCATACCATGAGCAATACGCTCCTTAAACATGCTGGTTTTAGCAAATTCTGCATTCACATGTACGGGGTTGAAATCTCCAGTTAAACCAGCGAAAGTATATACATCATATTCTGTTACGGTTTTAGACATGCTGGCTTTATCGCCAACTTGAATATCCACAAATTGTACATCTTGTATCATGAAAAGCACCCTCTCTTAATTTGTTATAGTATGCCAGTTGTAGCATGAAGTAAAATGATCACAAATACCATAAGCGTTTTAAGTACAGTCAGTACAAAAATATCGCCATAGGAGTCTTTATGGGTCAGTCCGCAAACAGCAAGTAAAGTGATTACGGCACCATTATGAGGTAGTGTATCCATACCGCCAGAAGCCATGGATGCTACTCTGTGCAGTATTTCAGGGGACATACCGATGGAATTTGCCCAAGCTAACCAATCTTTAGCCATTAAGTCCAAAGCGATGGACATACCGCCAGAGGCTGAACCTGTAACACCAGCTAAGATATTTACAGTTACTGCTTCTGATACTAGGGGCGAGCCGCCCACTTTAATACTCATTAAAGCATTTGAGATGTGTTTAAAGCCTGAGAGTGAGGAGATTACATTGCCATATCCAACTTCAGATGCAGTATTCATAATCGCTAATAAGGAACCAATGGCACCAGCATTTAAGGATTTTGCCAATGTGCCTTTCCCTAGATTGTTGAATCCAAGAGCAATTGCTAACAAGATACCACATACTAGGGCAATAATAAGTGACCAGATGCTAATAACATTTTTAATCGCTGGTGCAGTTAGAGGAAGTTTCATCGCTTGGAAAGGTGCAAGCATATTAGGATCCCATGTGAAGACTTGTGTCATAACATAGTTTACAACTAGTACTGTTACCAATGGTAAAATTGCAACTTTTAAAGATGGTAATTCAATTGCAGCAGAAGACTCAGGTTCGTTTAAAGTGTGTACGCCATATCCTTCACCACGGTCCGCTGCTTGTTTGCGGCGACGCTCCAACCAAGTAACGCCTAAGGTAAAGATAGCAATGCCGCCAATGAGGCCTAAAATTGGTGCTGCATAAATGTTAGTACCGAAAAAGTTAGTTGGTATCAAATTTTGAATTTGTGGAGTGCCAGGTAAGCAGTCCATAGTAGCAGTAAAAGCTCCTAGAGCAATTGTAGCTGGTAATAGTCTTTTAGGAATTTCAGCTTCTTTAAATAATGCGGAAGCAAAAGGATATACTGCGAACACTACTACGAACAAGCTTACACCGCCGTAAGTAAGTGCTGCGCCAGCTAAAACAACTGCTAAAATTGCACGTTCTTTTCCTAGGGATTTCATAATGGTGTGAGCAATACCTTTAGCAAGGCCAGTGTCTTCCATGATTTTACCAAATACGGCACCTAATAAGAACACGGGAAAAAAGGATTTAATATACGTGACTGCTTTAGCCATAAATAGTTCGGTATAAGCTGGCATTAATGGTAATCCAGACAGAGATGCTGCCAATAAAGCAAATACAGGAGCAAATAAGATAACTGAAAAACCTCTATACGCAAAGAACATTAAAAGAAATAAACTTAAGATAATACCTACTACTTCCAAAATCATAACCTCCTATATTTTAGTTGTGTGTCTAAAAGTAAGCTATTGTATTTGATAAGCCTCCTTTCATTACATCTTTAAATATATGCAAATTTTGTGCCAATTTAAATTAGCTTAGAAATGAACTAGTTGCTGCTTAAAAGATAGAATCATGTACATATATATAGACAGTATGTACATGAAAAGAGACATACTTTTAAAACATAATGATGTTGGAGTTTGAGATAAGACCTGTTTCTATTCCAGTGGGGTAGAAATGATTGTCCTTAAATTGGTAATTTATAGTATTCATTATATTTTAATTAATAGGACAAAGATAGTAAATACGGTAACTTAGCCCTAATCACAATGCAAAGTAATCTTCTTTTTTGATTGTGTCTAAGAATGAGTACATGAAATAGCAGGAATAACAGGAAAAGTGTCTAATGGCTTTATATAGACGTATGGAGGTGGGAAATGCGCGTACGAGATTTAATGAACATGAAGGTAGTAACAGTGTTGCCTACTATGACTTTGAGAGAAGCTGCAGTAATTCTTAATAATGCAGGTGTAGACAAAGCCCTTGTTGTTGACAGTAATGGTAAATTAATCGGTTTAATTAGCCAGGAAAGCTTTATCAAGGAGTTAGCTACTGGTGATGTAAAGAATCATTGTGTCCAAGATATTATGACGAATCATGTCGTTTCCTTGCTTTATACGAAAAGTGTTAGAGAATTAAAAGAAGAAGTTATCTTGAATGAATATCCCTTTTTTCCTGTGGTAGATGGAGAAAATTGTCCAATGGGTATTTTATACCAAACGGATGTAGTGAACTATTTATCAGACCGATCATTACGATTGGTAGAAGAAACGCAAGCCATTATCCATTCCCTGTATAATGGCGTTACTGTAGTAAATGCTGAAGGAATTGTGACTTTATTCAATGAGGCAGCTGAATGTATTACCGGACTAACAGCTGAGGCAGTAATTGGACACCATGTGGATAATGTGTTCCCTAATACAGGACTTAGCCGAGTTTTAGAAACAGGTGTGATAGAAGTCAATCAACAACAAACCATTGGCAATTGCACCATTATCACCAATCGATCGCCTATCCTAAGTGGTAATAAAATCATTGGATCAGTGGCTGTATTTCAAGATATTACAGAACTACAGACAATCGCTGTTGAATTAGAGAATGTAAAAGATTTAAAAAGTACCCTAGAATCTGCTATTGAAAGCTTCTACGAAGGTATTGTAATTGTTGATAGAAGTGGTAAAGTCACAATGATTAATCAATCTTATTGTGATTTTCTCGGTGTAGAGTGTACAAAAGTAATTGGCAGGCATGTTGTAGACGTGATTCCCAACACTCGTATGCATGTTGTCGCTCAAGGTGGCAAAGCTGAAATTACAGAAATTCAAAGAATAAATGAACATAATTGTGTCGTGACTCGTATCCCCATTGTGAAAGATGGTGAAACCGTTGGGGCTGTAGGAAAAGTTGTGTTTAAAGATGTGAAAGATTTAAAAATATTATCCAATAAACTAACCAAGTTGGAGTTTGAGTTGGAGTATTATAAGGAAGAGTTGCGAAAAGTATATGGTGGTAAATATACTTTTGATAGTATTATTGGCAATAGTGAGAAGATGGAGTGGATTAAATCCATTGCGTTTAAGGCTTCTAAAGGTAATTCTACAGTATTGATATTAGGGGAAAGCGGTACAGGGAAAGAAGTATTTGCCCAATCCATTCATAATGGCAGTCTACGTAACAAAGGCCCTTTTATTAAAGTGAATTGTGCCGCATTACCTGAAAATCTTCTGGAAACAGAATTATTCGGTTATGATGAAGGAGCCTTTACAGGAGCGAAAAAGGGGGGGAAACCAGGGAAGTTTGAGTTAGCCAACAGAGGGACTATATTCTTGGATGAAATTGGTGACATGCCGATTTCCATGCAGGTTAAACTGTTGCGTGTATTGCAGGAAAGAGAATTTGAACGGGTCGGGGGAACTAAGACGATTAAATTGGACCTGCGGGTTATTGCTGCTACCAATCGAGATTTAACCAAGATGATAGAGCAAGGGCAGTTTCGTCAAGATTTATATTATCGTCTAGATATTATTTCGCTAGCCATTCCTCCACTACGGGAGCGCACTGAAGATATACCTATGCTATGTGATATGTTACTAAAAAAAATTAATAAGCGGGTGCAGCATTATGTTGAAGGCGTATCACCAGCTACATTAAAGTTATTAATGGCTTATAAATGGCCGGGCAATGTTCGTGAATTGGAAAATGTCTTAGAAAGAGCATTAAATCTAATGGACGATAATGAAGGGCTAATTGCTCCTGAACATTTGCCTCCTGTAGTAAAGAAAACGAATAAAGTAAAAGAACCAATCGAAGTTGCTGAAAATTTAGCTGAAATGCTAGATGACACGGAAAAACAAGCAATTTTAAAAGTGTTAGAAGAAGCTGGCGGTAATAAGAGTAAGGCAGCAAAACTTTTAGGTATCCATAGATCTGGATTTTACCAAAAACTGCAGAAGCATAATATTAAATAAAAAATTGACATCAACAAAATATAATGATATAATAACAGAGATCAATGTCGAAAGCTAAGAGCCGTCATGTTTGACGGCTTATATTTATATGATAGAAATTGCAAAAGTGATCTAGTATGTTGTGGCAAGGCAATACAAGAGGTCGATTGTAAAGAATTGACTGGTAGGTTAGAGTTGTTCTTCTTTTTAAAAAAAGAGTAATCATAAATCCTGTCTCTGCATATCCTATAGAATGGTGGTAATGTTGATTAAGTACATAGTTGGTTCAAATTACAAGGTGTGTTGTATATGTTACCGCTATAGTTTATAGGTTATTAGGGAGGATTCAAATGAGAATTGAACAGCGTATCCAACAACTTTATAAAAAGTTGTTAAATCTGGGGTATTACCCTTTTCAAGTGCAAAGTATTATACACTTTGCTATTGGCAATGATGATGTTGAAGCAGCAACCGTTGCTGAGAAAATTAAAGTTGTTAATGTCTTGGAAGATTATGAAAAATTAGCATATAATTTTTCACTTGCATATAGTAAGTAAATAAGTAAATAAAGAGCCTAATAGGCTCTTTATTTCTGTTAAATTAAATTAGAGCAGATTTTAGGTACCATTTTAAAAAAGGAAGGCTGGTAAAAACATGATTAGTACAAGTGGTTTGACTTTACGGTACGGAAAAAGGGCATTATTTGAGGATGTCAATATAAAATTCACGCCAGGTAATTGTTATGGCTTAATTGGCGCGAATGGTACAGGGAAATCTACTTTCTTAAAAATATTATCTGGTGAAATTGAACCAAATTCTGGTGAAGTTATCATTTCAGCTGGAGAACGTCTAGCTGTTTTGAAGCAAGATCATTATGAGTTTGATGAAATCGACGTTCTGAAAACAGTTATTATGGGACATGCTAGGCTTTTTGAGATTATGGAAGCAAAAGAAGTGTTATATGCGAAAGCTGATTTTACCGATGAAGATGGGATAAAAGTTGGCGAACTAGAAGGCGAATTTGCAGAACTCAATGGTTGGGATGCTGAGACGGAAGCGGCTCGCATGTTAACAGGTTTGGGAATTGGTGAAGAACTACATAGTAAATTGATGAAAGATTTAAGTGGTAATGAGAAGGTTAGAGTACTATTAGCTCAAGCCTTATTTGGTACTCCAGATATTTTGCTATTGGATGAACCAACAAATCATCTTGATGTAGAGTCCATTCGCTGGTTGGAAGATTTCCTTTATAATTTTGATAATACAGTCATTGTTGTATCTCATGACCGTCATTTCTTAAATAAAGTATGTACTCACATTGCCGATATTGATTTTAGTCAAATTCAATTGTATGTGGGCAATTATGATTTTTGGCAGCAATCTAGTGAGTTGGCATTGAAAATGGCCAAGGAAGCAAATAAGAAAACGGAAGAAAAAATGAAGGATCTACAAACCTTTATTCAACGCTTTAGTGCCAATGCTTCAAAATCCAAGCAAGCAACATCACGTAGAAAACAATTAGACAAATTAACACTGGAAGATATTAGACCATCATCCCGTAAATATCCATATATTGCTTTTAAACCGGACCGAGAAGCAGGGGATCAACTGTTAACCGTTGAAAATCTTTGCAAGACAATTGATGGTGAACAAGTATTGAATAATGTGAGCTTCGTTGTTACGAAAGCAGATAAAATAGCTTTTGTCGGCCCTAACAGTTTAGCAAAAACTACTTTATTCAAGATATTAATGGGTGAAATGGAAGCGGACAGTGGTGAATTTAAATGGGGTGTAACTACTTCTCGAGCTTATTTCCCTAGGGATAATGCGGAATACTTTGATAGTAAATTAAATCTGGTAGATTGGCTCAGACAGTTTTCACGGGATCCTGACGAAACTTTTGTTAGAGGATTTTTAGGTCGTATGCTGTTCTCTGGTGAGGAAAGCCAGAAAGAAGCCAATGTATTATCTGGTGGAGAAAAAGTACGGTGTATGCTTTCGAAAATGATGTTAAGCGGTGCAAATGTACTGATCTTTGATGAACCGACAAATCACTTGGATTTGGAATCCATCACTTCCCTGAATAATGGCTTGATTAGCTTTGAAGGGACCATGTTATTTGTCGCTCACGATCATGAGTTTGTTCAAACCATTGCCAACCGTATTATTGAAATTACGGAAGATGGTATCATTGATAAGCGTATGACTTATGATGAATACCTAGAAACAGTGGCAACTAGAAAATAAATAGCTACTGACTGATAGTACTACTAAACACGTACTTCGCTGATAAGTGAGGTGCGTGTTTTATTTTTATAGAGAAAAAATTAAGGCCATGCTAGGAATGGAAAGTTGGGGAATTACTATATTCCTATGGAAGTGGATATTTAGTTTAACATCAAGTGGATATTGTTTCTGCTTTTTGCATAAGGTAAAGGTACTAAGGTTGATAGTTAGGGAAAGGACATAGATTGATAAGTAGGGAGCGATTTAAATGAAAGAATATGATATTTTAATTGAAAAAATTCATGAGTATTTTACCCAAGACCCAAATGCCTGTGTAAGTTTGGGAGTAAATAAAAACTTAGATAATTTACCCGACCCTAGCTTAGAAAATAATCAGTCAGTAGTATCTGCAGGACAAAAATTATTGGCGGATATTATGAGTTTTCCTCGCGGGGTCTTAGATTTTGATCAGATGCTTGATTTGGATCTAGCAGCATTGGTAGTAGAGTTCGCAGTTTTTAAAAATACCTACACTTTTAATGAAAAAACAGAGGTGCAGCAAAAACCAATGGCTGGTGATGATATCAGTAACGGTTTATTTCTGATGTTTATTAATGATCCAAGGCCTGTTGATGAGCGGTTACATAATATTACAGCACGTCTGGAAAAAGTTCCACAATACTTAACACAATTGATTCAGTGTTTGGATACACCTGTAAAACGCTGGGTGGACATGGATATAGAAAAGGTGGAGGGATTGTCTGATTTCTTTGCAACCATTTATAATTGGGCCAAAGAAGAAAAATATCCCCAATTGGAGAACTTGAAAGCGGCTATAGGGCAAGCTGAAGCAGCTTTATCTCAATATATAGAACAACTCAAAGCTATGCCTACTACTACCAATTTCTTTATCGGTAGTGAACAGGCGAAACAGTTTATAAAGCTTCGGGGTATTGATAAATCAATCGAAGAATTGCATATTATGGCAGTTGATTTTTTACAGGAAACAGCGAAAGAGCTTGAAATGTTAAAAGTAAAATTGCTAGAAAAATATAAATTATCATCTAGTTTGACTTTGGAAGAATTACATGATTTTCTAAATGAGAAATATAAAGTTGAGCTAGATGCACCCAATTCCTTATCTAGTGTTATTGCGCGTTATAAAAAGGAAAGAGATAAAATTACTAATTATTTATTAGAAAATGATTTATTTCCCATATTCAAAGATCAAGATATGCAGATTATACAGACGCCTGCTTTTATGGCTCCTTCCATTCCTGCTGGTGCTATGGTTTCTCCGCCACCTTTTAGGCCAGGCACAAAGACCAGTATGGTTTACCTTACCTTAAGCCAGGAATTATTGAATGAACATACTGAGCTCTCTATTCCTTCCATGATGATACATGAGGGCATTCCAGGGCATCATTTGCAATTGGCTACAGCGGCTAACCATCCATCTGTTGTTCGTAGACATTTTGATGCCATGGATCATGCTGAAGGCTGGACGACCATGTTAGAGGATTATATGCTAGATATTGGTTATATGGGTGAATTAACTGATGAAGCACGCTTCTGTGGGAAAAGGGATATTTCTAGAATTGGTGCGCGGGTAGCGATTGATTTATATTTCATGACAGGGGATAAGAAATATTTGGATGTAGGTATGGAGGTCGATGTATCTTCTGATGATCCTTTTATCAATGCTGGAAATCTGCTGCGAAAGGTTACTGGATTTGTTGCTGGCAGGGTGCAAGCAGAATTAAACTGGTATTCTCAGGAAAGGTCTTATCCTCTTTGCTATCTGACTGGCAACCAAGTAGTATGGGAGTTAAAGAGGGATATGAGGCGGGCGCAGCAAGGAAAATTAGAAGGGGTGGCATTAGATAAAGTCTTTCACAACATATATCTGAAATCGGGAAATATGCCTCTCACATTTTTACGTAAGGTATTTGAATATGAAAAAATGTTGTAATAATGATAGGATTACAACATTTGTTATATATTATTAAAGAAAATATGTAAGTGGATGTCTGTTTCATAAAGATTGTTGTTGACAGTGGAGAGAATTTTTTATATTATAATCAAAAGAAGATTATAATGACGATGAATGGAAGAGTAATTGTATTGCTAATAGTTACAGAGAGCTGGAAATGGTGTAAGCCAGTACTATTAATTACAATGAAAATCATCCACGAGTTGCGGGCTGAATTTTAGTAAGCTACGCCGGGCCTCTTTTGAGGAATTGCCGCCCGTTATTGCGTGCGAGGTATAGAGTAGTATCCTGCTCCGTACCTATGAGATACTATGGAATAGGCCATAGTAATTTGGGTGGTATCGCGGATTAACCTCCGTCCCTTTATTGAGGGGCGGAGGTCTTTTATTTTATAACAGAAGTATAAATTTTAAAATGGAAGAAGAATAAGGAGGCGCTTGTTTTGAGAATGTTGGGAGCGGAAGTAGTCATTGAATGTTTAAAGGCGGAAGAGGTAGATATTGTATTTGGTTATCCTGGAGGAGCGGTTTTAACCCTGTATGACGCATTATTTAAGACTAATTTCCCCCATATATTAACTCGCCATGAACAAGGTGCAGTGCATGCAGCTGATGGTTATGCAAGGGCAACAGGTAAAACGGGCGTCTGTTTTGCTACCTCTGGACCGGGAGGAACCAATCTAGTCACTGGCATTGCAACAGCGTACATGGATTCGATTCCCTTGGTGGCGATTACTGGTCAAGTAGGGGTATCCTTGATAGGCAAGGATTCTTTTCAGGAAGCAGATATTTGTGGCATTACTACTCCTATTACTAAGCACAACTATTTAGTGAAGAAAATTCATGATTTGCCTCGTGTAATGAAGGAAGCTTTTTATATTGCCCGTACTGGGCGGCCAGGACCTGTTGTAATTGATATTTCTAAAGATGTATTTAATGACACTCTGGATTTTGAATATCCTGATGCTGTTTGTCTTAGGGGGTATCGATCTACCTTTTCTGGAGATTCTGCCAAGATTGATTTAGTAGTCCAGTCCTTAGAAAAAGCAGAAAAGCCTGTAATTTTCGTAGGTGGCGGTGTTAATATTTCAGGTATGTCAGAAGAAGTACGAAAGCTAATCCAGATGACTGGAATTCCAGTGATGTCTAGTTTGATGGGGTTAGGCTGTATTCCCAGTGATGTACCTGAGCATTTGGGAATGGTAGGTATGCACGGAACCTACGCAGCCAATATGGCAACCGTGGATTGTGATCTTTTAATGGGAATTGGAGTGCGATTTGATGATCGGGTAACTAGCTTGGTTAAGAACTTTGCTCCTAAAGCAACCATCATACACTTTGATATTGACCCAGCAGAAGTTAACAAAAATGTTCGTGCAGACTTAAAAGTAGTCGGTGATCTCCGATGGTCGTTGCCTCTTTTGTGTGAAAAAGTAGCTGGGCGTGGTCTAGAAAAAGGGCAGTGGGTAAAGTCAGAATGGACTGATTTAGTGCAGGAGTGGAAAAAGGAAAAACCGTTGGCATCTAGTTTACCAATGGGAGGAATTAGGCCTCAAGCCGTTATTGAGAAGGTTAGCGAGCTTACCCAAGGTGATGCCGTCATTGTGACAGATGTTGGTCAGCATCAAATGTGGACTGCACAAAGCTATAATTTCAGCAAGCAGCGCTCCTTCTTGACTTCAGGTGGTTTAGGCACTATGGGGTATGGCTTACCAGCAGCAATTGGGGCTCAAATTACCTTACCAGATAAAGCAGTAATATTATTTACTGGTGATGGTAGTATTATGATGAATTGTCAGGAGCTTGCAACCGCTGCTGATAATGGATTGCCATTGAAAATTATCGTCATGAATAATCAAGTTCTTGGCATGGTAAACCAATGGCAGCGGATGTTTTATGGTCAACGTTATTCCCATTCTAGTACGAAGGGCTGTACGGATTTTGTAAAGCTTGCTGAGGCTATGGGCGTTGCTGGCTTACGGGTGACAAAACCAGAGGAGTTAAACACGATACTAGAGAAAGCCTTGCAGATGGAGGGACCAGTGCTAGTTGATGTATTGTTGCCAGAGACAGAGGATGTATTGCCCATGGTTCCGCCAGGTGGCCGTTTGGATCAAATGGTATTAAGGGGGAGAATTTGATGAAGTATACATTAACTGTTTTAGTGGAGAATAGACCAGGTGTACTAACACATATATCAGGATTGATTAGCAGGCGTGCTTTTAATATTGAAAGTATTGCTGCTGGACCTACAGAGGAAGCCGATACTACGAGGATTACGATTGGTGTTGAAGTGGAGGATGAATTTGAATTGGAGCAGGTAGTGAATCAGTTGTCAAAACTGATTAATGTGATTAAGATTGTCAATCTTACTTACGTTGATTCTATTCAACGTGAGCTAGCCCTGATTAAAGTTCGTGCAAATAAAGCCAATCGATCAGATCTTGTTGATATCGTAGAAATTTTTCGTGCAAAAATTGTAGATGTAAACAGGGAAACCTTAGTTGTTGAACTTTCTGGTGAAGAATCCAAGATCGATGCCTTGTGTGAAGTATTAGCGGATTTTGGCATTATTGAAATTGTACGTACTGGCAGAATCGCCGTTTCCCGTGGGCCAGTTCCGGCAAAAGAGATGTAGCAGTTTTTTTAGTTTTTAAATAACCCCATTGCACTTACGATTAAAGACACCATGCCACCAGCAATTAAGGGACCTACTGCTAATCCCTGGAAAAAACATACACCAATGATGGTGCCAACCACTAAAGCTGTTACTGCCTCAGGTGAACCCTGCATAAAAAATACACCTTGAGCAGCAATCCAAGCGACGAGAATGCCAATTAAAATGGCTACTAAGCCAATTGGATTCTTGAAAGCCTCCAAGATGCTACCCATGGATACAAGGCCCTGAGCAATAGGTGTCAATACGGCCATAGTCAAAATAGTAATACCAATATTGATTCCATGACTTTCTATATAAGGAAACCACGTAGTAAAACCTAAGAGTTTTATCAATAGTAGGATTAAGGCAGCTATGGATACAGAGTGATTATTGCCGATCACAGATAAAACTAAAACAACTAAGATTGGTAAGTTGTCCCAATTCATTTTCTCACATCCTATGTAGTAGTTGACAAGGACTATACTAGTCTTTGTCATTCTGGTAGAACTTATTTGTATATCATACTAAGCTTACTTGAAAAAGTCTAATGAAAATTCGATTAGCAAATTATCATTAATTTTAAAAAGTTCTAAAAAGATTGTATCTGAAAATAGCTAAGCCCATGCCTGGAAGGCATGGGCTTAGTCGCATTATCCTAATGGGGTAGCATGTATTGCAGTCAACATTAAACGCTATTATCTTCTTGTAGAGAATATCCTACTCCCCGTACCGTCTTAATAGTGGAAGAGTTCAATTTTTTACGAAGGTAATGAATGTAAAGGTCAATATTTGCAATATTCGTTTCAGAGTTATAGCTCCAGACTTTTTCCATAATACGTTCCTTGGTAATCACTTGGCCAAAGTTACAAAGTTACGTATGAGCATTTTCTTTCATGAAAGTAACATATTTAAAGTTGACTGGTATAAGAAAAAGCAGATCTAAACCCAAAGAGGGGTGGATCTGCTTTCCTTAAGATGATTTAGTCTTATTATTTAAAAACTTTTATGCGTTCTTCCAGTGGTTTAAATTCCTTTACACCAGGTTCAGCAGTAGGCTTTCCAAAAGGAAGCTGCGCAATTAATTTCCATGTATTTGGAACATTCCATTCTTGAATGACTTGCTCTTCTATAAGGCCTCCGTAATGCTGCAGGGAAGCGCCTAGTCCTTCAGCCTCTAGGCCTGTCCAAATGACAAATTGCAATATGCCAGAAGCATGCTGAGACCAAATAGGAAAGTTATCTTTGTAGAGTGCAAATTGGCTTTGGAGATCTTTAATGATTGTTTCGTCTTCAAAAAATAATACAGTACCATATCCACTTTTAAAAGAATTTATTTTTTCTTCAGTGGGTGCAAAAGCATCTTCAGGAACAATTTTTCGAAGAGCCTCTTTTGTAATATCCCATAACTTGTCATGCTGTTCTCCTAAGAGAAGGAGTACTCTTCCGCTTTGTGAATTAAATGCAGATGGTGTATGTTTTACAGCAGCTTCAATGACTTCTTGTATTTTTTCATTTGATACAATTTGTTCTTTACTAATGCTATAAATAGAACGTCTTGCTTTTAACGCAGTATAGAAATCTTTTGACATTGCTAACACCTCATCTTTATATATTTTTACTTATATTTAAAAAGCAGATTTTTTTAAAAGCTGCTTAAAAAGTACTGTAAATGTTTCCACGAAGATACGAGTAAGCTACTATTTAATTACTTCACCAGAAAAATCACGAATCCTTTTTATATTGTGTAGCATTTTTAAAATCTTAAAGGAACCTAAGCTTTTTCTGCAGGAAGATATTCGATGAACACCTTGCCTCGTGCATCGAGTCTTTTGAACTTTAATCCCTCTGCAAAACGACAGGTAAGCCATTCCTTTTTAAGTCGTACACCCGATTCCTCTTTTTTATCTGATAAAGAACAGCATATATGTTCTTCGTGAATATTGTCTTTGGTTATATCTATAATATTCAAATATTCCTCCTGATTTATACTCAATAATTACTATATATTCCTATAATAATTACAAAAACCTTTAATAATAATCTAAATATAATTGCTATTTAGGTCATTTCATTTCAGCTAAACTAAAATTGAATAGGATTAGTATAATAGAGCCCAATAAAAATGTAAGTGCCCAGGCCCACAAAGGTCTTAAATAATGAATTCTTGTAAATGAAAAAAGAGCAAAATCAAACAATGTTGAGATTTGCCACGACCACCCATTCTGATATGAAATTCCACCTATTATGTAATCGGCCAATTCAATCATACTATAGATAAAAACCCACATAGCGATATAAGCATACTGTAAGATGCTTTTGGATGATGGGTAATTAGATAGGAAGATAAATACTGTAGAGGGTAAGGCAATATAGGCAGTGAGCATTTCAACTACGGTATTTGTTTTTACTAGATAATCTGGGAGGAAATGCCATAAAGCATGATGATAAGTTAAAAGGCTAGAGCTTAAACATACAGCCATTACAAAAAGCATGGTTGGGTAATATTTTTTTAAATTTTTCCAGTCACCTAAGAAAAAAGGAGCTATTATGAAAGTCAATAAGAAAAATATTCTAAAAAACAAGATATCTAACATATACAACCACCTTCTTCAGTAACTATATTGTTTATTGTATGTTGAAACTCTATGTCCTAATCCTCAAATATAACAAAGCATCTAGACAAGAGTAATCAGCAGTTGGCAACAAGTAGGGTATATGAGAATAAAAATTTAAAAATGGTGTAAAATAATAACCTAAATGAGCCTCTATGAACACGGGGGGAGAAATGATTTTTAGTATAGAGACCATTATTACCCTAATAGCCATCATAATTACGTTATTATTGTTAATCTTCGTTGTGGACTGGCGATATTTTAGGGATTGGATTGTTGTCTTCTTATTTATATGTGATCTTGACTTTATTTGGGGAAGTCCCGTTGTTAATCTAAAGTTGTTGGATTATCCTGTTCGACTGCTGCCTTATTATTATAATACTAGTGTACTGTTTGAATTATGGGTATTTCCTACGCTGTGCGTTTTATACAATCAGGTTACTAGGGAGAAGGGGCTATGGCCAATAATCTATTATGCCGCACTATTCAGTGCGGGTATTACTGCTATAGAATATCCTATTGAATTATTTACTGAGCTCATTGAGTATCTAAATTGGAGTTGGTTCACAAGTTTTTATACGATAATGATTACATTTTTATGTTCAAGGACGTTTATTGCGTTCTTTCGCTGGGGGTGTGATTATTTAGATGCAAATAGGGTTAGAAACGAACAATGAAGAGACTTCGCGTATATATACACGAAGTCTCTTCATTTGTGTCACTAGGATAGTTTAAAGGTAGACGCTACTTCATTAAGTTCGGAAGCAAGAGATGCTAATGATTCAGCATTTGTGTGAATTTCATTTATGTTATTTTCTTGCTGACTAATTGTGTCCGCTACCATACTCGTGTCAGTAGAGGTTTGATGAGCAATAGAGCTGATTCGCTGAATATGAGATGCTACATTCTGAGTTCCTGAAGCTGTTTCAGCAACAACTTGAGTGATCTGCTCGATACCAGATTTCACAATAGAAAGTTTCTCATGAATTAAGTGAAAGCCTTCTTGTGTCTGATCAACAGATTCTTTTCCTATAGCAACCTCTTCATTCGCTTTTTCAACTATTTCTACTGCAGATGCAATCTCTTGACTCATAGAACTTATGATTGCTGCAATATCTGTAGTTGCATTGGCTGACTGTTCAGCGAGCTTACGCACTTCATCAGCGACTACTGCAAATCCTCTCCCAGATTCACCAGCCCGTGCCGCCTCAATAGCTGCATTTAGGGCAAGAAGATTGGTCTGTGCGGCAATGCCGTTAATTACCTCGACAATACCTTTAATTTTGTCAGATGAATCGGAAATTCTGGCGGTTGCGGTGGTGATCTCTACCATTGCAGAACTTACATTTTTATTTTGACTGACGACCTTATCTAATAATTCCATTCCCTTGTGAGCTTCATTTACAGCATTGTTTGTACTAACGCTTACTTCTAACGCCTGTGCATTCATTTCTTCACTTCCTGCGCTGATTTGTGCCAGAGTACTAGAAATATCATCAATGCTATGGGAATTTTCTTTTGCGCCTGCTGCAATTTCATCTACAGTAGAGCCAACGACTGAAACAGATGCTGTATATTCTTCTACAGTAGCGTTTAATTCTTGACTTGAAGAGGATAAGGTTTCTGTACTTTGTTGAAGGGTTAGAACCATCTTTTTTAGATTGTTTTTCATAAGGATAATCTCATGATTCATGTCGCCAATTTCGTCATTGTAGGTTGGGATCATATCGGCAGCACTTAAATCAAAATGGGAGATAAGAGTTAACGCTTTCTTTAAGTTATTCAATCGACGACTCATACTATTACTGTACCAAAAGATTAGTCCGATTACGAGAACCAAGACTCCTATATTTGTGACCATAGCAAAGGAATTTTGGGATTTTATAGTTGCATCAATATAATCTGTTTGTTCTTTAATTATATTGTCTTGAACTGTAAACAGATTATCAAAATCTTTATCAAGATCTTCAGAGGTTTTCACCATAAACTTGATTTGTTTTGCCATCTCTGGCTTATCTCCAGCTTTTTGTGCGCTGATAATTTTATCCGTGTAGTCGCGAAAAAGAATTACATTAGCAAGAGTTTGATCTGCTGCTATTTGGGCAGTATTCAGTGTAGCTGTTTTACGATAAGTAGACAATAAATTGATAACGTTATCAATATCCGTACGATAGGCCTTTTCGAACTGAGTATCGTTGTATTGCGTGTATTTTAACCGATCTATGCGAGCCCTTTGTAACTCAGCAAAGGCTGCGCGGATTTGAAAGGCTTCTGGAATGCTGTGCTTCTCAACTTTCTCTACTCTTTTTCCCATATCGCTGAATTTGTAAGAAGAAAATATGGATAATGCTATCAGCAAAATTACCGAGATTAGAAAGATTCCTAATAATTGAATTTTAATTGACCATCTTTTTTTTCCCATACAATTACTCCTAACGATGTTTATTTATATTGATTAATAACATAATCCATATAAGATGCGTTTAAATAGCACTAATTAGAGAGAATAGCCATTTTTCTCTAATTAAGCAACTTGTTTACTATTATAGTTAATTTAACCAATAAAATCAATCTCTGTTAATCATTACTACTAACAGTAAAAGATAAAAAGAGGACTATTAGAAATATAATTAAAGCTAAGATCAAAGAATAAATAAAGTCAAAAAGTCAAATAAAAATATTGACTTTTAAATAAACATTTTGGTAAACTAATAACAAATAAACATAGTTGATACTAATGACATAATAAGGATAACATTTTGCGTGAGTATATCAGAATCGATCTGTCTTAATTGACAAAAAGACATTCTAAGCATAAAAATGACGTGATTGAAGCAGAATTTGAATGACTCATAAATGGGGCTGTAGAGTAGGATTTTTAGAGCTACTTAAAAGGTAGGTGAATGGGTATGAAATTTATTGATTATTATGAAGTTTTAGGTGTTCCAAAGAGTGCCACCGATAAAGAAATAAAAACTGCATATCGTAAATTAGCTAGGCAATATCATCCAGATGTGCAGAAAGCAAGCGGGAAGAAAGAAGCAGAAGAAAAATTTAAAGAAATCAACGAAGCTTATGAAGTATTAGGTGATACTGAAAATCGAGCCAAATATGATCAATTAGGGCAAAATTGGCGCATGGGTCAAGAATTTCAGCCGCCACCAGGAAATTCCGGGTATCAGTCCTATCATATGGATGGCATGGATGACGTAGGCTTTAGTGACTTTTTTTCTTCTATCTTTGGTCAAGAGTTTTCCAGGCAACAGGCTGGTTACTCAAGTGGGTATCAAGCAAGGTCTAGATCACGCAAAGGGGAAGATGTGGAGGTCGAAATCAGCCTCACAATAGAGGACTTGATGGTAGGTACCGAAAAAGAAATCCAGATTAGTTCACCATCCCTTTGTTCTGCTTGTGAAGGTCGTCGTTTTTCTAATAAGGGTATTTGTAGTACCTGTCGCGGAACAGGTGTTATTGAAGAACATAAAAAGCTGAAAGTAAAAATCCCTAGCAAATCTTATCCAGGTACCGTATTAAGGCTCAAAGGACTGGGCGGTAACGGTTCTAATGATGGTCTAAATGGCGATTTATATCTACATGTACAAGCTAAGTCCCACTCTACATGGCGAGTTATCGATCAGGTAGACTTAGAAGGTGACTTGGTGATTTATCCAGAACAAGCTGTTTTAGGAGATCAAGTATCTATTCAGACCCCAACAGATATGATTCAAGTAACAATACAGCCAGGAACCTATTCTGGTCAGAAACTTCGCTTAAAAGGTAGAGGTTTTAAGAAAAATGGGACAATAGGGGATTTATATATAAAAGTTCAGATTGATATTCCACGGAAGCAGACGCCTAAAGAAATTGAACTTTATCAGCAAATCTTTGCACTGCACAATAAAGAAGACTTAAATCGCACTTAGCCAGAGACTTATCATCGGATAAATACATTAGCTAGGTTGCTTAGCCTGTAATATAGGTAGGAGGTAAAAAAATATGAGCCAAGAAAAATATACGCAAAGGGCATTGGCTGTCATCTCAGAAGCACAACAATTAACTGCTCTTAATTATCATCAAGAAGTGAGTACCAGGCATTTACTACTGGCTCTGGTAAAAGAAGAGGACGGAATGATTGAGCAAATTCTAGCTCAATCTCAAATTGATGTTAAACTTCTAAAAGTTAAATTGGAAAAGCTGATAAGCAATCAGCCTTCTGTTCGTGGACAAGATGGCAATCTACGAATGAACACGGCAATGATAAGGGTGCTGGGCCTCGCTGAAAAAATATCATCTGGCATGAAGGATGAATTTATTAGTACAGAGCATTTGTTACTAGCTGTTGTAGAAGACGGTGATAGTGATGTAGTGGAGATTTGCCAGGAATTTGGTTTACACCGAAATCGTATTAAGCAGATTGTAGCCCAATATCGGCAGGGCAAGCGAATTACCAATGATAACCCTGAAGAAGGGTATCAGGCTTTATCTAAGTATGGGCGGGATTTGACTGACATGGCTAAAAAGGGAAAATTAGATCCTGTTATTGGACGAGATGAAGAAATTCGCAGAACGATAGAAATACTCTCTCGCCGCACGAAGAATAATCCAGTACTCATTGGTGAGCCTGGAGTAGGAAAGACAGCCATTGTAGAAGGGTTGGCTCGCCGTATTGTAGCTGGAGATGTACCAGAAACATTGAAGAATAAAAGCTTATACTCTCTTGACCTTAGCTCCTTGGTAGCTGGTGCCAAATATCGAGGTGAGTTTGAGGAACGATTAAAAAACGTATTAAATGAAATTGTGAAATCAGAAGGTAAAATTCTACTGTTTATTGATGAGCTTCACACTGTAGTAGGTGCTGGTGCTGCAGAAGGTGCCATGGATGCTGGTAACATTTTAAAACCAATGCTCGCTAGAGGTGAACTTCGTTGCATTGGTGCTACCACTTTGAATGAATATCGCAAGCATATTGAAAAGGATGCTGCTTTGGAACGGCGTTTCCAGCCAGTTCTTGTGGATCAGCCTACAGTAGAAGATACCATCTCTATTTTGCGGGGCTTAAAAGAGCGCTATGAGGTTCATCACGGCGTTCGTATTAAAGATGCAGCGCTAGTATCAGCAGCTATATTGTCTGATCGGTATATTTCAGATCGCTTTTTGCCTGATAAGGCAATTGATTTGATTGATGAGGCAGCTGCTAAATTACGTACAGAAATTGATTCTATGCCTAGCGAGTTAGATGAGATCTTGCGTCGAGTAATGCAACTGGAGATTGAAGAACAAGCCCTGAATAAGGAGAGTGACGCTTCCTCTTCGGAAAAATTGGTTACAATCCAAGAAGAACTAAAAAATCTCCGCCAAGAAACGGATGTGCTAAAAGCTCAATGGCAGGGAGAAAAGGAGGCAATTCTCCGCCTGCGTGGTTTGAAAAAAGAAATTGAATCCGTCAAAGCTGATATGGAAGCTGCAGAAAGGGCCTACGACCTTACTCATCTAGCGGAGCTAAAATACGGTAAGTTGCCAGAATTAGAAGGGCGCTTGAAGAATGAAGATGAATTGTTAACAAAAAAACAGGATCATAAGGTTATGTTGAAAGAAGAAGTAGGCGAAGATGATATTGCCAAAATTGTGAGTCGCTGGACTGGTATCCCTGTCAGTCGCATGTTAGCGGGAGAAAGGGAAAAGTTGGCCAATTTAGAAAATATCCTGCATACACGAGTAGTCGGTCAGGATGATGCAGTGCAGGCCGTTAGCGAAGCCATTATTAGGGCACGGGCAGGGGTAAAAGATCCCAACCGGCCAATTGGTTCTTTCATTTTCTTAGGCCCAACAGGGGTTGGCAAGACAGAATTGGCTAAGACCCTAGCAGAAGTATTATTCGATGATGAACGTAGCATGATTCGAGTGGATATGAGTGAATATATGGAAAAACATACAGTAGCCCGTTTAATTGGTGCTCCTCCAGGATATGTTGGGCATGACGAAGGCGGACAATTGACAGAAGCGGTACGTAGAAGACCTTACAGTGTCATTTTGTTGGACGAGATCGAAAAGGCTCATAGTGATGTATTTAATGTGCTGTTGCAAATTTTAGATGATGGCAGGCTGACGGATGGAAAAGGCCGAACAGTGAATTTTAAAAATACTGTTATCATCATGACATCAAACTTAGGATCAGCTGAAATCTTACAAAATGAGTTTGAAAAAGCAAAAGAGAAAGTGCTCAGCATGCTTAAAGCTCATTTTAGGCCCGAATTTTTAAATCGTATTGATGACATCATTGTTTTTAATGGACTTACTAAGCTGCAAGTAAGTAAAATCGCTGGCATCTTGTTAGATAGTTTGAATAAGCGATTACAAAAACAGATGAATATTACCTTGACTTGGGATGAATCTGTTCTTACATTATTAGCGAAGGATGGCTATGATCCTGCATTTGGGGCTCGGCCACTCAGGCGGCAAATTAGTAGGGCGATTGAAACCGAATTAAGCAAACAAATTGTCCGAGGTGAAATTATGGAAGGCAGCACGGTTAAACTTGCAGTGGGCGAAGGGATAATTACATTGGAAGCAGTTTGATCATAAGGAAATGAAAGATATGATGATAGTCTGCTAAAATTCCCGTATAACAAAAGATTAAAATAATAAAATCCTGCGAAGTACTGCTTTGCAGGATTTTATTATTTTAATGGTAAATAGATTAATAAAGATTTAAATTGAAAATGTTGGAAACAAATTAATGTCATTGCGAACGAAGTGAAGCAATCCCCTTCTGGCAAGAGATTGCTTCACTACCGTTCGCAATGACAACGCAATCAGTTTCTTATCATAATAGTGGGAGGGGCTAGTCATGTCGACTACCTTAGATGGAAAGCTAGTAATAGCCATATCATCACGTGCTCTTTTTGATTTAGATGCAAGTAATCAAATTTTTGAAGATGATGGGGAGGATGCGTATACTAAATATCAGATTCAGCATGAAAATGAGCTGCTGAACCATGGAGTGGCATTTCCTTTAATAAAACGGCTATTAGGACTTAGGAACCCTGAAACTGGAGAAAATATGGCAGAGATTATTTTAATTTCTAAAAATGATCCAAATACTGGTTTGCGAGTTTTTAATTCCATTGAACAGCATGGCCTTGAAATTACTAGGGCCGCATTTACTAGAGGAAGATCACCATATAAATACTTAAAAGCCTTTAAAGCAGATTTATTTTTATCTGCTAACTCTGAAGATGTAGCACTTGCTCTTCAAAATGGGCATGCTAGTGCTACCATATATGCAGGAACTTATTTAAAAAAGGAAGAGGACTCAGAGGAAATTCGTATTGCCTTTGATGGTGATGCTGTTATATTTAGTGATGAAGCGGAAAAAATATATCAGGCAATGGGTTTGGAAGAGTTTAAAAAACATGAAGCAGAAAAGAGTGAAATACCCCTGCTCCCTGGACCTTTCATGTCCTTCTTGACAGCATTAAATAATGTGCAGAATGCATATAAAGATAAGAAGAAAAAGACGATAAGAACGGCACTAGTGACAGCGCGGAATGCACCAGCCCATAAAAGAGCAATCAAAACCTTACGGTCATGGGGTATCAGAGTAGACGAGGCCTTCTTTTTAGGTGGGTTGGATAAGGCGCCTATTTTAGAAAGCTTTAATCCCCATATCTTTTTTGATGATCAACATACCTATTGTATCAATGCATCCAAAGTCGTACCAACAGGACATGTGCCAAGTGGTGTAACAAATGTAGAGTAACTTACATAGCTGCTATTGTTAACAAAATAATGCAATATTAGAAAGAGAGGAATTTGATATGGAAAGTAACATAGCACAAGCTATCCAAATGAAGTACTTCCCAGTTGCCGTGGTGTTGACGGATGAAAGACCAGAAGGGGCATTGCAATTTCAAGAGGGAAAATGGGGATGCGTAATAGCTATGTTAAATGCTGCTGCCAAAGGGAAAACGGCGGTGTTTAATCGAAAAACTTTTGGCTGTCTAGGTGGTGGTGTTGGCTTAGGCTTTGGTAATGTATATCAAAATTTTCCTGGGGGAATAGAGCACTTCCTATCTACAGGAAATGAGGATTTCTGTAATACAGAAATCGGTAAAAGTATTGCTCAAAAGATGCCGCATTTACAACATGGAGAAGGCTATAAGAAAAACCCAGAGATCGCAAAAAAGTTTGTTGATGATCTACCAATCATCGATGTACCTACAGAGTACATTGTTTTTAAGCCACTGGAGAAATTGACGGAGGGAGAAAACCCAAAAGTAATTATTTTTCTTGTTAATCCTGATCAGCTTTCAGCTTTAGTTGTTTTGGCAAATTACCCGCGAGAAACAAATGACAATGTTACAGTACCTTTTGGTGCTGGCTGTCAAAGCATAGGGATCATTCCCTACAAGGAAAGTGAGTCAGAATTCCCAAAGGCTACCATTGGCTTGATCGACATTACAGTTAGGGCAAAGTGTGACAAGGATATATTGTCATTTGCTGTGCCTTATAAGATGTTCTTAGAGATGGAAGCCAATGTAAAAGGAAGTTTTCTCGAAAAGCAAGAATGGATAAAAGTATTGGAGAGAAATAAATTATGAATGAAAAATCACTAATGAGTAATGCTTTTCAAACCTTTATAAAAGAAGCACCTGAGCATCAAAAGGTTTGGATGGAAACGGTACAAAAACTGGGTGGGGCTAGCAGACTGGACTCTAAAACAGAAGCCCTTTCATACATAGCTGTGTTAGCGGTTTTAAGACTGGAAGGTGGATTGCCATTCCATGTAAAGCATGCAAAATCCCTTGGCGCTACCAGAGAAGAAATAGTGAGTGCCGTTTTAGTGGGACTCCCAGCGGCAGGAAATGTAGTAATTCAGGCATTGCCAGTTGCTTTGCATGCATTTGATAGTGAGTGAAGAAAGACATAAGCTACACAGTTATCATACTATCGGACATAAAAAGGCTCCGTATTTTAAATACGGAGCCTTTGGTATTTCATAATATACATTTAAATTGTAAAGTCATTCAAAGCGCTCTATACACGGTTTTGAGATGTTTTTCGGCGAGATCGTTTCTGTATATGTAAATGAGCAATGCTTGGCAGAGGGGAAACCTGATCCATTAAAAATAAAACGTTAATTTTAATGGGAAACGGCTGCTTTGATATAGGTTAGATGACTGGTGCTACCTTTAAGATAGGTAAAGAAAGTTAACCCAAATTAATAAGTAAAAGGTCTATAGCCCTCGGTTTGCCAATTCTTGTTCCGCACTAACTAGCTTAACACAAAGGACTACCAATTGCATAGCTTGCTTTAACTCGGATAATGGGGGGAAGGTAGGAGATAGACGGATATTTTTATCCTCAGGATCTTTGCCGTAGGGATAAGTTGCCCCAGCAGGTGTAAGCATGACGCCAGCAGCAGCGGCCTTTGCTACTATCTTTTGGGCGCAGCCTGGCAGAGTGTCTAGACTAATAAAGTAACCACCTTGAGGATTACTCCAGGAAGCAAGATGTTTGCCTCCTAGTTCGGATTCTAAAATTTCTAAAACTAAATCAAACTTAGGTTTAATGATAGCGGCATGGCGAATCATGTGTGCTTCAATTCCCGCTTGATTTTTAAAGAAGCGGACGTGGCGAAGTTGATTTAACTTATCCGGTCCAATTGTTTGAATATTAAGTTGCTTTTTAAGCCAATTAATATTTTTGATACTGCTGGCCAGCATGGCAATACCAGAACCAGGAAAGCTGATCTTAGATGTAGAGCTAAATTCAAAGACGCGATCAGGATGACCTGCTATAGTGCAGGCCTTCAAAATATCTAGTAATTGATCAGGAGTGTTAGTAAGATGGTGTACTGCATAAGCATTATCCCAAAATATGCGAAAATCGGGAGCCTTGGTAGGCATTGCTGCTAAACGTTTTACTACTGCATCTGAATAGGTAATACCAGTAGGATTACTATATTTTGGTACACACCAAATACCTTTAATGGCAGAGTCGGCAGCCACTAATTCTTCTATTTGATCCATGTCTGGACCATCATCCAGGTAGTTAACCGTGATCATTTCAATTCCCAAGTGTTGGCAAATAGCAAAATGCCGATCATAGCCAGGACTAGGACAGAGAAATTTTACCCTAGGCAATTTACACCATGGAAATTCACTATCTGGCAATCCATGTAACATGGCTCTAGAGAGTAGATCATGCATCATATTTAAACTAGAGTTTCCCCCAATGATAACCTCTTCTGAATTGGCTTCTAATATCCAGGAGAAAAGTTTCTTTGCTTCTGGAATACCGTCCATGCCGCCATAATTTCGGCAGTCAGTACCATCGGCTGTTTTATAATCTGTTTTACTGAGACAGTCTAAGAGATCTGTAGAAAGATTTAATTGGTCAGTACAAGGCTTACCTCTTGACATATCTAGTTTGAGTTTTTGTGCTTGAAAATTTTCGTAAGCATGGGTTAGCCCAGTATAATATTCTTGTAATTTTGTATCATTCATGGATTTCAATTCATTCATTATACATCGCTCCTTCACATTCTTTTTCATTATATGGGAATTGGTAAGTCATAGGCAATAGTTTTTCAGAGTATAACTTCATGTATTTTGAATACGTGTGAAAGAAGGACTTGCTCACTGGATAAAATATACCTATGTTATGAACAGTTAAACTATCATAACATAGGTATATTTTATTTTTCTTGGTATGCATGTTTATTTTGGGCAATTCGATTCAATAAATCAATGAATCGATCAATTTCATTACTGTTATTATACAAACCTAAGCTAACTCGAACTAAGCCAGGAAAAGGTATCTTGGGATGTTTCTGATAATAAGCTAATTTTTGATTTGATAAACCAAGAAGCTTTTCAATATAGGGATGGGCACAGAAAAGACCACTTCGTACAGCAATGCCTCCTTCATAGGAGAGTGTCTGAGCTAATAATTCGTGATGAATACCAGGAAGATCAAAGGAAATTATACCTAATCGATCTTCATTCTTTTTTGTACAACAATATAACTTTATATCAGGAACGGATGCCAATTTGCTGATTGTATATTCAATCAGCTCTTGTTCATATTGATCGATCACATCCATTCCAATAGATTGTAATGTTCTGATAGCCGCTATTAATGCTACCACCCCCATAACATTAGGAGTGCCTGCTTCTTCTTTATGGGGCGTAGTGGCCCAATCTATAAATTGGTGTGAAACTAAATTTACAGCACCGCCACCCTTACAAAATGGCTCTTGTCGTTCAAAAATTTCCTTAGGTCCAATTAAAACCCCAATGCCAAAGGGTGCATACATCTTATGGGCAGAGAATACTAAGTAGTCGATGTGCTCTGGAGAATCATATGACTTCATATCAATCGGGCAATGAGGTGCTAATTGTGCTCCATCTACAAGAATTTTCGCTCCATATTTATGAACTAGTCTAGCTATTTCATGGATAGGATTTTTATACCCTGTTACATTGGAAGCACCCGTAACGGTAACTGTTTTTACAGCCCCACCATATTTCTTTAATTTCATCTCTAAGTCTTCTAAAGAAAGCATACCATTTTGCTGGATACTTACATAATCAATTATAAACTTGTCTCTCCAGGGCAAGTCATTTGCTAAATGTTCCATATCTGTGGAAAGGATAACTTGTTCTTCGTCCTTTTCAGCTAGAATATAAGACAGTAAATTGATGGCTTCTGTGGTATTTTTTGTGTAAATTACAACATCCTTTTTCTTATCAGCGTGAACGAAGTTTTGGATGATCTCTCTTCCTTCCTCGTAGATATCCGAGGAAAGGAGAGATTTATAGCCAGTACCGCGGTGAATGGAAGAATACCATGGGGCATAATTCTGAAGTTCTTCCATGACGGCATGGAGAGGTGGAGTCGTAGCCGCATTATCAAGATTAATGTAAGTAACACTTTGGCCATTGATCAAAGGTACCTTTTCCTGCACTCCGACAACAAAATCTCTAAAAGGTGAGTATAATTTCATCTTGTGTCCCCCAATCGGATATTGGATATTCTCCATAAGTATTTACACCATATAGTATTCTATGCATGTATGGTCTTCATGTACCTCACGCAAAGGATAACATGGAAAAATAAGTTTATAAGCATTAAGTTGTCATATAATAGAGGGAATTGTAGTTATAACGAGAATAGTTATTTTAATGGAAAAAATACAAAAATAAAAAAAAGAGAGGATTGTTAAGATTATGGTGAAATGGCAAGACGAATATTGCTTGGGCGTAGAGTCTATTGATGAACAACATAAAGAGCTATTCAATATAGCAAATAGGATTTATGAGCTTTTAAAAAATAAACTGATCACAGATAAATATGACCACATCGTTGAAATTATTGAGGAACTAAAAAAATATACAGTCTATCACTTTGAGGCAGAAGAAGAATATATGAAAAGTATTGGATATAAAAAATTTCTGTCCCAAAAGGTCGCTCATAATGATTTTTTAGAGAAAATAGATAGTATTGACCTAGAGAAAATTGATAATGGTCATAACGAATACTTGCTAGGAATATTGGATTTTGTATGTAATTGGCTTGTTGAGCATATCATAAAAGATGATAAACTAATTGTGACCTAGTTTCTGGAAAATTATGAAAATGGCATCGTGGTAATAAGAAAACTCCTGATAGGCGATAGCCTTTTTTCAGGAGTTCTCTTATTATTGTGTATTGAAAACCACGCGCTAGGCGTGTGGTTCCAAAAAGCTTACAGCTAT